>NZ_JACBGF010000010.1:0-952 GCF_021401375.1 Microbacterium sp. NFH-22A-Y
CAGCCGGCTAGGGTGCGTCTGACAGCGTTCTGGTCCAGGCGATGGCGGCGTGGATGAGGACGGCGGCGCGGTAGGTGATCGCGTGTTTGTCGTAGCGGGTCGCGAGGCCTCGCCATTGCTTGGCGTGGCAGAACCGGCGTTCGATCACGTTGCGGTTCTTGTAGTCGTCGGTGTCGAGCCCGACAGGCCTTCCGCCTCGTGAACCGCGACGCTTCCGGTGCCCCTGCTGGTCGCGGGGCTCGGGGATCACGGCTTTGATCCCACGCCCCCGCAAGCGTGACCGGATCGCGCGGGACGAGTACGCCTTGTCGCCCCGGACCGCGTCCGGGCGGGTGCGAGGGCGACCGACGGGGCGACCCACGCGAAGCTGATCCAGCAAGGGCAGCAGCATCGGCGAATCACCGGCCTGTCCGGGGGTGATCACCGTGACCAGCGGCAGCCCCTTCCCGTCAACGAGCTGGTGGATCTTCGTCGACAGGCCGCCCCGGGAGCGGCCGATAGCATGATCAGGCGGCTCGACGCCCGGATTCGTGTAATTCGATACAGCCCCCTGTGGGGCGACTCGTGTTCGTCGCGTGCTGATGCGCCCGCGTGATCGTCGAATCCACCGATACCGACCAGTCCACCAGCCCCTCGGCGTCGGCCTGCGCGATCAGCGACTGCACGATCGAGTCCCAGGTGCCTTCGGTCGCGAGCCTGCGATGCCAGGTCCACACGGTCTGCCACGGGCCGAACACTGCAGGAAGATCGCGCCACGCGATCCCGCACCGATACCGGTAAATGATCCCTTCCAGCATCGTCCGCGCGTCCGAGAACTTCCGACCCGGGCGACCCGTCGGCCTCGGCAACATCCCATCGATCAGAGACCACTGAGCATCCGTAAGCAACCGAAACCGCGTCACCGCTCCAGCGTCTCAACCGATCCCCTCAACCTTTGTCAGACACGCCCTAG
>NZ_JACBGF010000001.1:0-1263835 GCF_021401375.1 Microbacterium sp. NFH-22A-Y
CCCGTCGGCCTCGGCAACATCCCATCGATCAGAGACCACTGAGCATCCGTAAGCAACCGAAACCGCGTCACCGCTCCAGCGTCTCAACCGATCCCCTCAACCTTTGTCAGACACGCCCTAGTCTTGACCGTGCCGGTGATCCACGCGGAGAAGTGGCAGGCCGTCGCGGCGGAGTTGGAACGCACGCTCGCGTTCCTCACCGGCGACCGGTGGACTCTGCAGTTCGCCCGACTCGCCGCCTCCGAGACGAGTGGTGTGCTGGTGCCCGACACGGCCGCTCGGACGGTTCTGGTCAGCGGCGGCGCGGACTCCGCATCCGGCGCGCTGGTGTCCGCGGCATCGCTCCGGTCCGGGGAAGGGCAGCGGCTTGTCTCCCACTCAAGCTCGGGTGCGGGAGCGAGCGCCCCGCAGCAGCGTGTCGCCGCCGCCCTGGAGGCGCTGTTCAGCGGGACGACCATCCACCATTACCAGGTGCATTTGCAACGCAGAACACATCGCCTCAACGGCACACGATTTCGACGGGAACCGTCGAGCCGCTCGCGATCGTTGCTGTTCCTCGCGCTCGGGCTGGCAGTGGCAAGCCAGAGTGGCCGCGGCCTGTGGATCGCCGAGAACGGCTTCGCCTCCATCAACCCCCCACTTGGCCCAGAGCGGGTGGGAGCATTGTCGACCCGCACGACGCAGCCTTGGTTCCTCTGGCGCGTGGGCTCACTGTTGACAGATCTGGGCGGGTACGGCGAAATTGAGAATCCCTTCCAAGCCTTGACGAAGGGCGATGAGTACCGACGCGTCGTCGAGCTGGTCGGCGCGGATCGTGCCGCGGCATTCCTCAGCGCAACGAACTCCTGCTCGCACAGCGACCAGCAGTACTTGGGTCAGGTCGCCAGTGGTTCGCACTGCGGAAAGTGCTTCGGCTGTGTCCTTCGTCGCGCCGCGTTTGCCGCGGCAGATCTTTCCGATGCCACCCCGTACCTCGCCGACCGCGGAGGACGCTTCGCGAAGTATGCGGAGCAGCGGTCGATCGAAAACGCGGTCCGAGACTTCGTCGATGCGGGCGTGGACGAGAGCTTCCTCATGACAACCCCACTGCCCCCAGCCCTCACCGTCGCCGACGCGCGGACCCTATACGCACGGGGCTTGGCCGAGTTGGAAAACTATCTGGGATGAGACGCCTACCTCCCCTGGACACGCACGCGCACGTCGCGTTGGACATCGCGCCGTTCGAGCTTGAAAAGCTGGGCGCGGTTGTCCTGATCGCTACCCGGTCACTCGACGAATACGCGCAAGTGGAGTCGCGTTCGGATCGCGCCAGCGTATGGGGGGTGGGGTGTCACCCGGGTCTCGTCGGCGCCGATCGTGGATTCGATCCGGATCGCTTTGCGACCATGCTCCAGTCGACCTCATATGTTGCGGAGGTGGGACTCGATGGCGCGTCCCGCGTTCCACGCGACACCCAGCGGGCGACGTTCGAACGCATCGTTAAGGCGGTCGAGACCTCCCCTCGGATCGCTTCAATTCATAGCTACCGGGCGACCAGCGCTGTACTTGAGGTGTTGCGTGCATCTCACCTGCGTGCGGGGGCCGTTCTGCACTGGTGGTTGGGCACGCCTGAAGAGACTCGGGAGGCTGTCGCGTTGGGCTGCTACTTCTCGGTCAACTATTCGATGACCCGCTCGCCCGACGTGCTCCGAGCTATCCCGCGAGAACGTCTACTTGTCGAGACCGATCATCCCAGCGGTGATCGTTTCTCCCAAAGCCCACGCCGACCAGGCCGGGTGGAACCGGTCGAGGCCGGGATAGCGCGGGCGCTCGGCCTCGCGCCCGCGGTTGTCCGTACTGTCGTCTGGTCGAACTTCGCCGCGCTGGTCGACGACACAGGAGTCGATTCCCTGCTCCCCGCCGCGCTTCGACAAATGATCCAGTCCGCGAGGTGAGACGCGTGGTTCCGCGCGCAGACGGTCGGGCGGGCCTAGCCCGTAGGTGACCGTCGCCGTCAGGACGCGGAACGCTCCTCGGCTGTGCTCTGCTCCTCCACGTACTGGCTCGCCGCATTCCACCAGGGATTCCCGCGGACCCGGTACAGGATGGTCCGCTCTCCGGGCACGCGCTCGACGAACTCGATGAAGTTCGCTCGGCGGAGCTTCTGGATCAGTGGGTGCACGATGCCAGGGGAGAGCCGCGTGGCGTCGGTGATCGTCTTCGATGAGAACTTCTCGCCGCGTAGCCCGGCGATCTCGACCATGACGCTGTACATGTAGCTGTTGCCGAAGACGAGCCGGGATTCCTCCGGCGCGATGGGCTCCAACATGGTCATGTCCTTGAGTGTCGCACACGCGGCCGACGTGGGCTTCAGGCCGGCCTGTGGGCGTTGATTTTGTGGTCCCTATATTTGTATCCCTGACGGTGACTTGTTATCTATGTGACGTCCACTACAGTGAATGTCACATTCACTAGTATTCGTGACTCGCATATACCGAATTAACCCGTGATAGCAAGAGTGAGATCCTGAATCGTATTTCGCGAATCTATGGCGGCAGCGTGCATTCTCCCGGACCGATTCGACCCTCACGCTGGCTTCATGACGGAGCGCGAGCAACTCGGGACGCGGGGCGGAGCGTTCCCGGCGGATGTCGGGCTGATGGTTCGCAAAGCGGGTGGCGAGGTGGACGTTGTTCCGCTGCAGTCAGCTCGATTGAGCGTCTTCGACGCCGCCGTCCCGTGGCGTGATTTCCGCTGGTACCGGGGGCAGCGGCATTTCTCGGGCAGCTACTGGTCGGCAACCATGCAATCGCATGTCGGATACGAGTCGCGGCTCGAGTACGCGAACCTGCTGTTGGCCGACTTCGACCCTCGCGTCGACTGGATCCTGTCTCAGCCGTTCCTCCTCGAGGGGGAGGACAAGGGCACACGCCGTCGCCACATTCCCGACTATCTGATCGTCCACGCGGACCAAACCGTCTGCGTGGTGGATGTGAAGCCCGCCGCGAAGCTCACCATCCCGAAGGTGCGTGACTCGCTGAGCTGGTCGCGGCGCGTGATCGAACCCCACGGGTGGGAGTACCGCGTCCAATCCGAGCCGGATGAGGTGTTGCTGCGCAACGTCGAGTTCCTTGCCGGCTACCGCCGACCCTTCCAGTTCGCCGACGGCGACGTCACCGGCGCGCTCGGCGAGCTGAGATCGCCCATGGCGTTCGGCGAGGCGGTGCGCGCGATTCCGGCCGTCGCCGGCGGGCTTCTCGCAGCACGCGCGCTTGTCCTGCACCTGCTGTGGGCTCGCCGGCTGAGCACCGACCTGACTCGACTTCTGAGCGCCACGAGCATCGTGACGCGGGCCTGAGATACCACCCCCTCAACACCTGAAGGAGATAGCGATGAGCAGCACGTGGACCCTGAAACCCGGCGTGGACATCGTCTACGACGGCGATGCCTGCACCGTTGCGGAGATCTGCGAGGGCGCGGTCATCGTCCGTACCCGAACTGGGCAGGTTCGGCGCCTGCGGATGATCGACCTCCTGCGCCCCCGCGCTGAGGGAGGTACGACACGCATCCCCGGAAACAGTCGCGATGAGGACGCGGCTCCACTGGGTGTCGTCTGGGCCGATGCCAGCGACGCGGCCCGCGCGGTGTCCGCCGAGCGCGCTGATCATGTGCGAGAGGTCCTCACCGGCTACCGGTCGGGGGCGGCCGAGATCGCACGTGAGGGCGAACCGAAGCTCGCCTACCATCCGGAGCGTCGCATCGAGGAGCGGATCGCGGCGAAGGCGCTCGAGCTCGGTAAGGGTCGCCGGACCGTCGCGAGGTGGGTGGCGCGGTATAAGGATGCCGGCGAGATCGGACTGATCGATCACCGCAAGGCGCAGCCGGGCAATCTGCTCGTCAACTTCGACGACCGCTGGGTCACGGCGGCACGTGAGGTCATCGATGAGCAGACGCCGGAGTCGAAGGTCGCGAAAAGCATCATCATCGCGAGAGTCAACGCCCGAGCCGACCGCACCCACGGGCCAGGTATCGTCGCCGCCCCTTCTCGAAGCGCCGCATACAAGATCCTCGACGAGCTCTCCCGTGGCCGCGCGACCTTCTCCGGGAGCACCAAGCGCAAGCGCTCCAACGCGAACCGGCCGCCCGCTCCGTACGGACGCCTGCACGCCACCGCGCCCGGCCAATACGTTCTCCTCGATACGACGCCGCTCAACGTCTTCGCCGTGGCCCCGGTGACGGGCAAGTGGGTCGCCGCAGACCTCACGGTCGCGATCGACCTCTACTCCCGCTGCATTCTCGGCATGCGGCTGACGCCCGGCTCAACGAAATCCATCGACGTATCCGGCGTGCTCATGGAAGCGTGCCAACCCTTCGACACTCCCGCGGAGTGGGGCACGAGCGCACGATGGCCCTTCCACGGTGTCGCCGGTTCCGTGCTCGTCGACCCGACGCGCATCCGCGTCCCGCGGTTCGTCCGTGCGGGGATCCTGCCCGACACGATCATCGTCGACCACGGCGCACCGTACCTCTCGGAGCACGTGACCAGCGCGTGCGCACGCCTGGGCATATCCATCCAGCCGGCCCGCGTCTACCAGCCCACCGACAAGAGCCCTGTCGAGAGGTTCTTCCGCACCCTCGACACGTTCCTCCAGGAACTCCCTGGCTACAAGGGCGCGGACGTCGGCGGCCGCGGCGACGACGTCGAAGCCGACGCGGTCTACACGGTCCCGCAGCTGGAGCAGATCATCCGCGAATGGGTCGCGACGGTCTACCACCTCCGACCCCACGACTCCCTCGAGGATCCCCGCCTCCCCGGCGTCAAGCTCAGCCCCGCCGAGAGATACGACCAGGGGCTCGCCGTTGCCGGGCAACTGCGGATGCCGATCGACCGGAGCGTTCTCCTCGAGCTGCTGCCGGTGGTGAAACGGCAGTTCAATCACTACGGCGTCGAGATCCACAAGCTGCGCTACACCGGAGACTCGGTCGCGAAGTACCGCAACCGCGCCCGGTCGATCCACCGAGACAAGGGCACGGAGTGGCCGTTCGTGGTCAACCCCGACGACTTGACGCAGATCTACTTCCACGACCCCGAGGACGGCACCTGGCACACCCTCGAGTGGGAGCACAAGGGAGCCTTCGACACACCGTTCAGCCTCGACGCGCTGGAGTACGCGAAGAAGATCGCGATCCGCCAGGGTCGCCCCTCTCAGGTCGACGACGTCGCCGCGCAGCTGCTCGAGGACTGGGGCGCGGGACGCGCGCTCACCCCATCGGAGAGGCGGATGAGTTCCCGCATGGCCGCGCAGCTCAACGAGAAGGATCCCGCGGCTGACGGGGTGTGGTCGCTGCGCACCGTGCAGCGGATGCTCGAGGCCGAACTGAACCCCACCACAGATCTCGGACGGGAGCTCACCGGCGAGGTCCGCGACCCACGCAAGCGCGTCGACATTCCCGAAACGGGCGATGACGACGACGAGGACGACATCGACGAGCCCACGATCCGATCCGACTACCACTTCGAGCCGATGGAGATGATCCAATGACCGCCACAGTCCCGGGCGAGCACGACGCGCCTCGCCGGCAGCGGAGCCTGTCGACCTACGAGGGATGGAAGGACTTCGCCGAACGTCCCCCGCGCGATAAGCCCGCGTTGCTAACGACCGAGCAGCTCGGATCGCTCGGCCCGGACGAGTTCGCGCGGTACAACGCGGACCGGCGGGCGTGGCACGCGAACATCCTGCTGCGCACCCGGCAGGTGCACGGGGTGCACCTGCAACTGGGCGACATCCTGGACAGCAACCTGCAGGACTCCGACCGGGTCAAATCCGCCGCCGCCCTCGACGCCCCACCGGCCCTCGGGAAGTCGACGGTGGTCAACACGTTCGGGCGCGACTTCCACCGTCAGCGGATCGCGGAAGTGGGCGAGTACCTCGACGAGGATCGCGACATCCTCCACCTCCCGGTCTGCCACATCACCGTCCCAGGGCGCCTCACGATCAAGGGCCTGCACATGATGATCCTCGGGTTCTACGCCCACCCCGCGACCGCGGGCATCCTGCACCGTTCGATGGCCGGCCGAGATCTGGCGCGGGCGGCCGCGGACTGCATCGAACGGCACGACACCCGCCTCGTGATCATCGACGATCTGCACTTCATCCAGATGCGCACCCGCGACGGTGTCGAGGTCGCGAACCAGCTGAAGTGGCTGTCCAACGAGTACAGCGCCACCTTCCTGTTCGCCGGCGTCGCGCTCCGCGAACGCGGCCTCGTCGGCGAGGGCGCGACCGGGAAGGAAGCGGCGATGGCGCAGACGTTCCGCCGCTGGACCGTGCTCAGCCTCGACCCGTACAGCCTGCGCACCAAGCAGACCCGCCAGGAGTGGGACAGCCTGCTCTGGCACATCGAACAGGCCCTCGTGCTCGCGGACGCGCACGAAGGGATGCTCGTCGACATGTCGCGGTACCTGTTTGCCCGCACCACCGGCAACATCGGCTCGCTCATGGACCTCATCCGCCGCGGCGCGTCCCGCGCCATCCGCACCGGCGCCGAGCGGATCGACCGGAAGCTCCTCGACGACATCCGCATCGACGAGGGAGCAGAAACGGAGCGCACCGAGCTGCAGGCCAAGCACGACCAAGAGGATCGGGCACGCCGTGAGCGGCGCCGACGCCGACTGAAGAGCGACGGCGCCGAAGAGACCGGCGAGGAGGCCGCCTGATGAGCGAGACGGCCGGTGCCGTGCGCGTCCTTCCGTTCCGGGTCCGCCCCTTGCCGGATGAGCCGTTCGACTCCTGGCTGGAGGCCTCGGCGGCCGCGAACCGCGCGACTGTCGCGGAGATGGCGTGCGCGCTCGGCCTGGTGGAGCAGGAGGGCGGCAGGGCGGTGTCAGCGACATCGTGGATGGCCGCGCAGTGGGCGACCGAGCTCACCGATGAGCAGGCGTCCCGGCTGGAGCGGTCGACGGGGATCCCGGCGGCGCAGTTCCAGGAGATGACGCGGATGCGGTTCGCACGCCACGCGATCCGCTACACCCGGCAGGGACGGATCAGCTTCCGCTGCCCCGTCGGCGGGATGGCGGGACGGTACTGCCCCGAATGCCTGGCGGACTCCGGAGGCAGGTGGCGGATGTCGTGGCAGTTCCCATTCACCTTCGCGTGCGTCAGACACCGCCGCATCCTCGCCGACAACTGCCCGGTGTGCCACAAGCCACCGCGTCACACCGGGCACCCGCTCGCCGGGATCCCACATCCCGGGCACTGCCACAATCCCGTCGCCGGTGCCGGGACGGGCCCGATCGCGAGCCGCTGCCGCGGCGACCTCACCGCGCATCCCGAACGCATCGCCGCACCCGACCCGGCGCTCCACGCACAGCGCCGAATGATGCAGATCCTCTCCACCGGCGAGGGCCGGTTCGGGATCTATGCGGACGCCCCGCAACCCGCGATCACCGTCCTCGAAGACATCCGTCTCCTCACCCGCGCCGCAGGAGTTACGCTCTGCGATGGCGGCGACCTCGACATGCCAGAGCTGGAAACGGACCTCCTCGCGGCGGTGCCTCGAGACAAGCATGAGTGGACGTGGGCGGGACCGCCCACAGCGGCCGGCGGCGCGGTCGGTACGACGATCGCGATCGCCGCACTCGAAGACCCCGACCGTGCGGTTCGGCTGCTGGCTGGGCGCCTCGCGGTGAGCACGTCGTACACCGGTCAGACGCCGCAGCTGCAGCGACTGATCGCCGCGTCCCTCGGACGCACCCGACGACCGACGCTGTTCCTACAAGCTGCGCCAGCCTCGGACGTAAACCCGGAAGAGCGGGCACGGAAGGTGCCCGCACAACTCTGGGATGAATGGACGAACGCGCTCACCCCACGCCGCATCAACGGCGACGTCGCCGCCTCCGCGCTGGCCGCGGCCGTCGTGTTCACCGGCACACGGCTGACCCACTCCGCTGCCCTCGCCCTCCTGGACTCGACGGCGCCCATTCGTCAGGTCACTCATGTGATGCGCGAGTTCGGGAGGCCGGGCGCGGAGACGCCCGCCCTCGCGGCGATCCTCAACCTCGCCGCCTACCTCGACAGCCACGAGACACCGATCGACTACGCACGCCGCCGCAGACTCGACTGCACTGAACTCCTTCCCGAAGAGGAATGGCAGCAGCTGTGCGCCCGACTGAATGTCCAACCCGGCTCCGGCGCCCGACACCGCCATGCGCGCGCCCACCTCTACCGGGCCATCACCGGCAACTCGATGCGACGCGCACCGGAAGCATGGGACGCGGCCGGGATATCTCCGCGGACGGTCACGACGTTCACGAAGACGCTGCCGGACACCGTGCGCCGCGAGCTGAACGATATCGGCCGCGCCTTCCTGCTCCGCCGAGGGATCGACGAGCCACTCAGCTGGGCGCCCCCGCTGTCGACGCACATCGAACCCGCCGTCCGCAGCGACCCCGTCGGTGAGTGGGCGACGGCCAGACCCGTCCGTGGCGCACTCGACACACCATCTCGCAGCCGCGAACTCATCGCCCAATACGGTGAGGGCGCGACCACCTATGAGCTCGCACGGCGGACGGGAGTATCGCGGCAGACGGTGTCGCGTGTGCTCGCCGACGGCAACAGCACCCTCCGCCGCGGACGGCCCACCACGTTCGTCATCGACGAGGCTTGGCTGCGCGAGCGGTACGAGAAGGAAGGGATGACGCTGCGACAGATCGCGGCGCTCGTCGGCTGCAGCGCTCCCACGATCGCGCACCGCATCCAAGCGGCAGGCATCACGATGCGACCCGGCCCACACGACCGCACCCCTCACCCACTGGCCGGCCGGTCACGGCTCCTCCAGCGCGCCCTCGTCGGCCGCCACCCCATCGAACGCGCGCGCCGATTCCTCATCGCCACACAGCACGACAACGTGCGCGCCGCCGCGGCGACCATCCGCACGACCCAAAGCTCACTGAGCGCCCAGCTCGCAAGCCTCGGCGCCGACGTCGGCGGGGGCCTGTTCGTTGCCGCGGCACGCAACAGGCCGATGCGCCTCACCCCACTCGGCGAACGGCTCGCTCGCGAGCTCCATCGCGCCCTCGCCGCCGACCCCCATACCCAGACCACATCACCTACCGAAGAGAAGAAGGCATCATGACCGAGAAGAAGCGGACCTCCAGTCGTCTGCAACGGGCAGCACGGGAGCGCATGAAGGTGACAGGGGAGAAGTACACCGCGGCGCTGATGGCCGTGACGGAGGACGCCGGGTCACAGACTGAGCTCAGCTCCCCGCCGACCACGCCCGCTGGTTCACTGCGCGCGTCCGTCGACCCCGAGGCGCGGCGGTGAGCCCCGGCTCTACCGAGGATGGCGAGCCGGTCCTCCAGCCCGACACGATGCAGTGGAACAACTCCGGGTGGACCGAAAAGCCGTGGTCGGCACCTCACCTGGCGCCGCTGTTCACCGAGCTCACGTCAGCGAAGAGCGCGCCGAGCTGGGCGCGTCGCGCTGTGAAGATCATCCACCGGTACACCCGCGAGCACGGCGAACCGCCGACGTTCCGCGAGCTGTTCACCGAGCTCGCCGCACAAGACCCCGACTACGCCGACCACGAGGAGGCGTGGTCGTCACGCGCAGTCCGGAGCCTCGTGATGGTGCATTGGCGAAGGCAGGGATGGGTGCGCTACCGGACCGAGACGCGCACTCTCCGATCCGGCCCCACCGCGAACGGCGACCTGTTCCCGGCTACCCGTCCGCCTCGTCGGGAGGGAGCGCGGCGAGAAGCTCCTCGAGAACGATGACGAGCTCGTTGTATCCCTGTGTGTAGAACAGCGCGTCCGAGCCCGGGGTTTCGCCGCCGACGATATCGGCGAGCACGGTGCGCGCTTCCCGAGTTGCGGCCTGCAGTCGTGTCTCGATGTCCGGCAGGCTGCGGATCCATTCGTCGATGACGGTGAAGCGGATGGGCGTGAAGTCGTGGGCGTCGACGCCGACGTGGAACTCGTGCCCGTGGGGGCCGTGATCGCGGGCATGCGTGTGACCGTGCAGCAGCGGAACGCCCTCGTCGCCGCGTGGGCGGTGCGTCGTATGCCGGTCGGTGCCGTGCGAGTCGCCGCTGTAGGGATAGTGGGATGCCAGGATCCGGTACCCGCGGCGGGTGCCCTCGATGACCTCGGGGAGTATGCTCCACCCGGCCGCCTCGTACAGCGGGGCGAATCGTTCGATCGCGCGCCTTGACTGTGTTGCCGGCGAAACTCGGTCGTGGTTGCCGGGCACGAGAAATCGTCGCCCGTTCAGGTGCTCGGTCAGCCCGACAGATTCCTCGATCGGTCCGAGCGCGAGGTCACCGAGATGAAGGACGATGTCGTCCGGTCCCACGACCTCGTTCCACCGTCGCACCAGCTCCGCGTTCATCTCTTCCACGGTCGCGAACGGGCGGTCGGCGAGTTCGCTGATCCGTGCGTGGCTGAAGTGCTGGTCCGAGGTGACGAAGTCCACCTGGTCGAAGTCAAACCACGGATACTGGCTCACACCGGCCTCCTTCGATGAGCGTGGCCCTCGAGAAATCTAGGGATATCTATCGTTTCGCTAGACGGGTGTAGATGTTCCTAGAGATCATCGAGGTCGACCCCGAAGCGCGCCGCCAGATCCTCGAGCGGTTCACTGCTCATGCCGTCGCGCTCACGCACGACGCGCTCGACCTCGCGGTCGTCGATCGCTTCGACCAGCTCCTCGAGCACCCGGTCGATGTCGCCACCGCTTGCCGCGGCGAGTCTCGCCATTTCCCTTGCCGCGTCAGCGAGCGTGTAGAGCCGCTCCCATGGGTGGTCTCCGTGACGGGCGATCGCGACGGTCTCACGTGTGTAGGCGCGTTCGTCCCCGGCGACGAGCCAGTGCTCCTCGCCCTCAGCTGTGATGAAGAAGTCGACCACACACTCCCCACACGGCATTTTGTAGACGCCCGGTTCGGTGGGTGCCGTCTCGGTCGCACGCGTGATCATCTCGCGGATGACGCCTTCCCAATCGACCGCCGGTTCATCGTCGCCCATGGGGACCTCCCGAAGTAGAACAGAGAAGTGTCTCACTTCGGCACCGCGGCGTCTAGGGCTCAGCCCCGTCGCGTTCGCGCATCAGTTCGCTTGACCACCGATGGTCTACCCGAGCTGGTGGGCAAGAATCACAGCCTGCACGCGGTCGCGGACGCCGAGCTTGGCGAAGATTCGGTTGATATGCGTCTTCACCGTTGCGGGTGAGAGATGCAGTGCCTGGCTGATCTCGCCGTTGGAGAGGCCGAGCGCGATCGCGTTGAAAACGTCGCGTTCTCGGGGGGACAGAACCGAGAGGCCCTGTCCGCCCGGGACGGGCTGGTCGCGGCCGGTGTAGGCGTCGATGAGCTGCCGTGTGATGCGGGGCGTCACGATGGCATCGCCTCGAGCGACGACGCGTACGGCGTCCACGAGTTCTTGGTGTGTCGCAGTTTTGACGAGGAACGCACTCGCCCCCGCGCGGAGTGCCCCGAAGGCGTACTCGTCCAAGTCGAACGTCGTGAGTACGATCACGCGGCTCCGCAGCCCGCCGTCGACAATTGCGCGGGTGGCGTGGATACCGTCTTGACGCGCTGTGGGTGACGGAACGCCGCACCCGACTGTCGGCCGGCTATCTCGACCGGCGGTTCGCGGAGCTGCGGGACGAGGCCGGCTTGTCAAAGGCCCTGACTCTGCACAGCCTCCGGCATTCGTACGTGACGCACCTGCTCGAGTTCGGCTACGCCGACCGATTCGTCCAGGAGCAGGTCGGGCACATGCATGCTTCGACGACCTCGATCTACGCCTCCGTCAGCTCGGACTTCAAGAACCGGGTACTCGCGGACGCATTGAAGGCCCTCATCGAAGGAGAAGCAGATGACCGTTGAGCTCGAGACCGCATGGAGCCTCCGCAGCGTGATGGCCTCGCGCGGGATCTTCCAGACCTCCAAGCTGAAGCCGTTGCTCGAGGAGCGGGGCGTCGACCTGTCCCGGGAACAGGTGTACCGACTGGTGACGCAAGCACCGCAGCGGGTTCGCATCGACGTGCTCGCCGCGCTGTGCGACGCGTTGGAGTGCTCGCTCGACGACCTCGTGCAGGTCACCCGCCGGGAGGCTGCGGCCCCGGTCGCGGTGGGTGAAGAGGCGACGCGGGGTGCGATCGGCGATCTGCGGCCCGTGCGGGCCACGATCCGTCGCCCGCGCTCGAAGTAGGCCGCGGTGGCGAAGCCTCCGCAGGAGCCCAGGGTTGCTGAGGTCGCCGGGCTCGTCCACGCGATCGCGCCGGAGATCCCGGTGGAGCGCCTTGTTGAGATCGTGGCTGAAGTCGCACCCGTGCCGCTCACCCAACGGCGTCTCGAACTCGCACTCCTCAAACAACCTGGAGTCCTCGAAGGGCGACACCGGAACGTACCGGTGACGGTGCAGGATCTGGCCCACGCTCTCGTGAACGAGGGTGCCGGGCGGGTCGTCTTGCCTACATGCGATTCCTGTGGACGTGCCGTTCGGATGCCTCACAAGACGCAGACCGGCGGTCGCCACTGCTCGCGCTGTGAACGGAATGCCCGATCGGTCGCGTGTGCCAGATGCGGACGAGTTCAGCCCGTGCAGCGCACCGTCGATGGGCAACGGTTCTGCCGGGACTGCTGGCGAGCCGATCCGCGGTCGTTCGGCGACTGCTCGCGATGCGGGCAGAACGCCACGATTATCGTCCGTCGCCCCGCGCTCGTCTGTCTCGCGTGCTACACCGCGCCGGTCAAGATGTGCGAGCTCTGCGGGGAGCCGGGCCGCGTAGCGACGCACCTGGACGGCCGACGGGTCTGCGCCCGCTGCTACTACGCGATGCGACGCCCCCAGCCGTGCCCGGAGTGCGGGCGGAAGGTGTTCCTCACTGGCTTCATGAATGGGCACAAGGTCTGCGCCGAGTGCGCAGGAGCTCCCGTGACGATGGCATGCCCGGGATGCGGGACGATCGAAGAGGTGCGCAAGCACCGGCTATGCGTAGAGTGCCGGCGACCTATCGCCATCCAGCAACTGCTTGCTGACGACAGCGGAGAGATCCGCCCCGAGCTGCACCCGCTCGCGGAGTATCTGGTGACGCACCACGGCAGTGCGATCTCCCTCGAGCGGTGGCTGTACAAGAGCCGCTGTGCGGTCGTCCTCCGTGAGCTCGCCGATGGCACGCTGCCCCTCACCGCGGACGCGATCATGACCAGAGCGCACGCCGGCCAGTCCGTGGCATTCCTGCTCTCGCTCCTCATCCGCTCAGGCGTGCTGCCCGATTTCGACATCCAAGCGGCGAGGTTCGAGCACTGGTTCCAACGGTGGCTTCCGACCGTCCCCCATCCCGAGGACCGGCTCCTCCTACGGCGGTACTGCACCTGGGAGCTGCTGCCGTCGGGCAGATCACTCAGGGGCAGACCAGCTACGGCCGTCCGATCCGGCTCCACCTATCAGAAGGTGCGTGCGGCGCTGAAGCGGTGCGCGGCCCTCCTGCAGCAGATCCGCGCGAGCGGCGAAACGCTGACGACATACCCGCAGCGATCTCTCGACGGCTTCCTCACCGGTTCGCCCTCACAACGGGATGCCCTCGCGCCGTTCACCCGGTGGCTGCGACGGCACCGCCTGAGCCGCCTCCGGGTCGAGTTCCGCAGCCATCGCCTCGAAGGGCGCGACTACGCCGCCGACCATCGGTGGACGATGGCACGCGCGTTCATCACGCGAGACGACATGGATCCCGTGACGCGAGTCAGCGGATTGCTCGTCCTGTTCTACGGGCTCCACCTGACCCGCATCGCAGCGATCACCCGCGCACAAGTCGATACGACCGCGCGCCCCATGACGCTGACGGTCGGAACTGAACCGATCGAGCTGCCCGAAGTCCTCGCCGAAGCAATGGTCCAGCTGCTCGACGGCAACCGCTCCGACACTTGGCTCTTCCCGGGCAGGAACCCGGGCCGACCGATCACCCCCGGGCCGCTCAGCCGTCGACTCCGTCAAGAAGGACTCCTCGCCGGCAGCGCTCGTGTCACCGCGCTGATGGACCTCACCCGACAACTGCATCCTCGAATCGTGTCCGACCTGCTCGGCATCACGGCGTCATCAGCTGCCGCCTGGGCACGCCTCTCCGGGGGCGAATGGTCCGACTATCCCGCGCTGCGCTCAACCTCGACCTGAGCACCAATGGCCTCCCGCTACGCTTGCGCCTCCAGTGGGACTGCCTGAATTATCGGACAGACCCCCGGGCTTGGCTACAGATAGCGGCAGACCTGATCCGAGCTGCACGTGTCGGGCTCGACGTGCTCGGCCTGGTCGCGGAGCCCGGCGAGGGTGTCGCGCAGGTCGTGGAGCTGCCTGAGCTGCTGGTCGATATCGGTGAGGCGTGCGTCGAGGAGGTCGCGGACGTGGCTGCAGGGCGCTTGGCCGTGGTCGCGGATGTGGAGGATCTGCTGGATCTGGGCGAGGGTGAGTCCAGCGGCTTGGCCGCGGTGGATGAAGTCGATTCGGGCGATGGTCTCGGCGGTGTAGTTGCGGTAGCCGCTGGGCGTGCGCCCGGCCGGCGGCAGGAGCCCCTGGTCCTCGTAGAACCGCAACGTCTTCGCCGTGGTGCCGGCCGCGTCGGCGAGCTCTCCGATCCGCATTCCCCGCCCCCCCTTTTCGCTGGTCGCAAATTTCGTGCTTGACCTTCCCCTGTGGTGGAAGGTTCATGATGAGTGTATCAGCGGGATGTTCCAAGATGTCCAGGGAGGAATAAGGATGCCATCGAGGTTTGATCTGGCCGTGATTGGGTCGGGTGGCGCGGCATTCGCCGCGGCGATCCGCGCCACCACACTGGGAAAGTCGGTGGTGATGATCGAGCGCGGCACGTTGGGCGGCACGTGCGTGAACACGGGGTGCGTTCCGTCCAAGGCGCTGCTCGCGGCCGCCGAGGCCCGCCACGTGGCCGCGGATGCGGGCTCCCGGTTCCCGGGGATCGCCGCCACCGCTGGCCCGGTAGACATGCACGGGCTGGTGGGTGGCAAGCAGGACCTGGTCGAGGCGATGCGGAGTGAGAAGTACATCGACGTGGCAGAAGCCTACGGCTGGCCGGTCCGCCAGGGCGAGGCGGCGTTCGCCGGCACGCCGGATGCGTCGGTCCTCGAGGTCACCGCCGCGGACGGCACCGTCGAAACCATCGAGGCCGCCCACTACCTCATCGCCACAGGCTCCCGCCCGTGGGCTCCTGCCATCGAGGGGCTGGACGGCGTCGACTTTCTCACCTCGACGTCGGCGATGGAGCTGTCCGAGGTGCCTGACTCGCTGCTGGTGCTCGGCGGGGGCTATGTGGCGCTGGAGATGGCACAGTTGTTCGCCCGGCTCGGCTCGAAGGTGACTCTGCTGGTGAGGTCCCGGCTGGCGTCGAAGGAGGAGCCGGAAGTCTCCAAGGCGTTGCAGGAAATCTTCGCCGACGAGGGCATCCGAGTGGTCCGCCGCGCCATCCCCACCCGCGTCACCCGCGACCCGGGCACCGGCCAGATCGTCGCCGCGGCCGAGGTCTCGGGCGGCGTGCAGGAGTTCCGTGCCGACGAGATCCTCGTCGCGCTCGGCCGCGCCCCGGTCACCGACGGGCTCAACCTCGAGACCGTGCAAGTGAAGACCGGCGCGGCCGGAGAGGTCGTGGTCACCGACCAGTTGCAGTCCTCCAACCCTCGCGTCTGGGCGGCTGGGGATGTCACCGGGCACCCCGAGTTCGTCTACGTCGCAGCCCGGCACGGCACGTTGGTCGCCGAGAACGCCTTCACTGACGCCAGCACGTCGGTCGACTACACGCGGATGCCGCGGGTCACATTCACGAGCCCTGCCGTCGGCGCGGTCGGGATGACCGAGAAGGAGGTCATCGCGGCCGGGATCCGCTGCGACTGCCGTGTCCTGCCACTGGAGTACGTGCCCCGCGCGCTGGTGAACCGGGACACCCGCGGGTTCATCAAGATGGTCGCCAACGCGGACACCGGCGAGATCCTCGGCCTGACCGCGGTCGCCAAGGACGCCGGCGAACTCGCCGCCGCAGGTGTCCACATCCTCGGCAAGACCATCACCGAGGTCGCCGACGCGTGGGCCCCGTACCTGACCACGGCCGAAGGCATCCGGATCGTAGCCAAGGCCTTCACCACCGATGTGTCGATGCTGTCCTGCTGCGCCTGACCGCGCGCCAGACAGCGGATCCACCCCATCAGAAACTGGAGCCTCGCCCGCTCCTCGATCGGCCCGCCCGGGTCGAATCGATCTCCCCGGCCAGCGGCGACACGATCCGCGTCACCGTCGACTCGACCGCCGGTGTCACTAGCGTGGAACCGGCGACCGCGGTGGTGTCCTTGGTCAGCCCCGAGGCCATGCACTCGATTCGCTCCTCGTTCTGCAACCAGGTCCACTACTTCGCTTCCCGCGAGGACGCCGCCGGATGGCTCACGGAACACCCGATGGCCCAAATCCTCACGGTCGCCGATGCCTTCGAGGTTGGCAGCACCCTGATCACCGAGATGCTCGAGCGCCCCCGGACCGGTGCCGACGAACTGTCTGGAAGCTGCTGCGGTCCCGAGACCTGCTGCTGAGACGGCACCACGAGAGGACAGAACACCAATGCCTCCCAACCAGGACGACCAGCGAGGCGGCCGTGGCCTGCTCCTTGGGGCCGTCGCCGCACTGCTCGTGGTCGGCTGCTGCGCCCTCCTTCCACTTCTCGTCGTCGGAGGCACGATCACAGGGATCGGCACCCTCCTCCGCAACCCGTGGGTGATCACGGGCGGTGCCGCACTCCTGATCCTCGCGGTGGTTGCAAGCATCGTGATGACAGCGCGTGCCAGGCGACACCGCCGCGAAAACGACCCCGACTGCTGCCCGCCCCTTCGCCCGACCATAACGAAGACAGACCCGAGGCGAAGGGAAACCGGAACCAAATGATCATGGCCATTAGACCCCGGCATGCGGCCCGCCCGATAGGCCCCTAGCCAGCAGGCAAGTCGCCGATCAACGCGCGCGAACTCTGATGTGAAATCTAAAGGTCATCCGCATGGTCCCGGATCAAGCCGTCACGCGGCGGCGACGTCCTGCGCGGTCACGTGCTTGCCTTCCGCGTCGACGCGGCGCGCAGGCCGTTGAGGATCACGATCACCTCGGCGATCTCGTGCACCAGCACCACCGCCGCAAGCCCCAGGACGCCAAAGAGGGCGAGCGGGAGCAGGGCGGTGATGATCAGCAGCGACAGGATGATGTTCTGGTTGATGATGTGCCGCCCCCGACGGGCATGGGCGAACGCGCGCGGGAGAAGCCGCAGATCGTGACCGGTGAAGGCCACGTCGGCCGACTCGATCGCGGCGTCGGAGCCCGTCGCGCCCATCGCGATCCCGATGTCCGCGGCGGCCAGCGCAGGGGCGTCGTTGATGCCGTCGCCGATCATCGCGACCGGCCCCTTCGCACCGAGCTCTGCGATCGCGGCGGCCTTGTCTTCGGGGCGCAGCTCGGCGCGGACGTCATCGATCCCTGCATGCGCAGCGAGGGCGCGGGCGGTGCGGGCGTTGTCGCCGGTGAGCATGGTCACCCCGATGCCCTGGGTCGCGAGGGTGCGGACCACTTCAGGGACCTCGGGGCGCAGCTCGTCGCGGACGCCGATCGCGGCGACCGGGACGCCGCCGCGGTGGACGATCACGACTGTCATGCCCTGCTCCTCCAGCCCCGCGACCCGGTCGCCGAGGGTCCCGGCGTCGAGCCAGCGCGGGCTGCCGACGGTGATCCGCGCGCCGGCGAGCTCGCCCTCGATGCCGTGCCCGGCCTGCTCGGTCACGCCCTCCGCCGCAGGGGCATCCGGCGCTGCGGCGGTGATCGCGGCGGCGAGGGGGTGGGTGCTGTGCTGCTCCAGAGCGGCCGCCCACGCCAGCGCCTCCGCCTCGCTCACACCGTCCACGGTGAGGACGGCGGTGACGGCGGGCTCGTTGCGGGTGAGGGTGCCGGTCTTGTCGACGGCGACGTGGCGGATCACGCCGAACCGCTCGAACGCGGCACCGGACTTGATGATCACGCCGAACTTGCTCGCCGAGCCGATCGCCGCGACCACGGTCAGCGGCACGGAGATCGCCAGTGCGCAGGGCGATGCCGCGACCAGCACGACCAGGGCGCGGGTGATCCACAGCTCCGGGTCGCCGAGCAGCGAGCCGATGATCGCGACCAGGGCGGCGAGGATCAGCACGCCCGGGACGAGAGGGCGGGCGATGCGGTCGGCGAGGCGGGCGCGGTCGCCCTTCTCCGCCTGAGCCTTCTCCACGAGGTCGACGATCGTGGTCAGTGAGTTGTCGGTGCCTGCCGCGGTCGTTTCGACCTCCAGTGCCCCGGCGGTGTTGATTGCGCCGGCGGAGACGGCATCGCCGGGTTCGACCTCGACCGGGATCGACTCCCCGGTGATCGCGGACGTGTCCAGGCTGGAACGTCCCGTGCGGACGACGCCGTCGGTCGCGATCCGCTCACCCGGCCGCACCAACATCAGCTGCCCGACAGCCAGATCCTTCGCGGCGACCTCGACCGAGACGCCGTCGCGGCGGATGGTGGCGGTCTCCGGGACGAGCTTGAGCAGTGCCCGCAGCCCGCCGCGGGCACGGTCCATCGCCTTGTCCTCCAGCGCCTCGGCGATCGAGTACAGGAATGCCAGCGCTGCGGCCTCCTCGACGTAGCCGAGGATCACCGCGCCGACCGCGCTGATGGTCATCAGCAGCCCGATGCCGAGCTTGCCCTTGAAGAGGTTCCGGATCGCGCCCGGCGTGAACGTCGACGCGCCCAGCAGCAGGCCGATCCAGAACAGCACCAGCGCAGGGATCTCCATCCCGGACCACTCCAGCGCCAGACCGGTGAGGAACGCCACACCGGAGAAGACCGGGACCATGATCCCGCGGTCCCGCCACCAGCGGCGCTCCGCCTCCTCGGCCTCTTCGCCGACTGCGGTCTCAGGCTCGTCGTGCTCGCAGCCGCACGCCGCGCTCACGCGCCCGCTCCCGTCCCGCAGCAGCCCGGCACCGTGCACGAAGCGTCCATGCAGGGCGCGTGCTCGTCCACCGCGAGCGTCACGTCCACCAGCGCGGTCAGCGCCGCCGCGAGGTGCGGGTCCGCGATCTCGTAGCGCGTCTGCCGCCCTTCCGGCTCGGCGACCACGATGCCGCAGTCGCGCAGGCAGGTCAGGTGGTTCGAGACGTTCGAGCGGGTCAGCTCCAGCTCACGCGAGAGCACCGCCGGGTAGCTGGGGCCGTCGAGCAGGGTCATCAGTATCCGGGAGCGCGTCGGGTCCGCCATGGCCCGGCCGAGCCGGTTCATGACGTCGAGACGTGGAGCAATGGTCAGCATGCACTGATCATACAGTGTTGACTGAATTAATCCCAGGATGAATAGTGCACCCTGCGACATTCGGCCCTACCAGTAACCCCGCGGGCGCGCAGCAGCAGCCCGGCGTTTTCGAGCGCGCCGAGGACGCGGACGATGCTGGTGGTGTTGCAGGACACCACCCGGGTCAGGTCCCGGCCGAGCGCGGTGGCGTAGTTGGCCTGGGCGACGAAGGAGTGCCCGGTGGTCGAGTGCGCTTCCCCGCCCTGCACGATCACCTTTACTCCCGCCGCCTGGTAGCGGGGCAGGTTTCCGGCGGCGACGTGCTTGGGGGTCGTATCGACGATCACGTCGCTCTGCGCGAGGAGATCGTCGAGGGTTCCCTCGGGGCGGATGTCGGTGTCCACCATGCCGCTGTGCGCGTCGGGGGTGGCGGCGAATACGGGCAGCCGCGGGACGGCGGATTGTATTCGCCAGTCGGTGACGATGTCCGCGACGCCCACCAGGTGCATGTCGGGTTGGGCGTGGACGGCGTCGGCGACCCTCTTGCCGATCACTCCGTACCCGTTGACGCCGACTCTGATCCTGTCCATCTTCGTCTCCTTTCGTGGTGTTCTTGAGCCGTGCGCGGGTCAGGGGCGGGGTCGGCGGCGCCGCAGCGTCCACAGCAGATAGCTGCCGAGGGCGCCGATCGTGCCGGTCCCGGCGCCGATCAGGACGCCTTCCCGGGAGCGCCATTTCGTGTTCCCGCCGACGAGGGTGCCGATCCCGCTGATCAGCGCGGCGGCGATCATTCCCGCGACGACACGGTTGCCGACGCGTTCGGCGCGCCCGACGAGAGGTTCCAGCTCCGTCGCGCGCAGGTGCACCTCGAACCCGCCGTCTTCGAGGAGATGCCGGAGCCGGCTCAGGGTGGCGGGCAGCTCGGTGAGCAGTGCCCCGGTGTCGGCTCCCGCGCGCGCCCATCGCCGGGCCAGAGCCGGCAGGGACAGCTGGGCGCGGGTGAGCTGCTCAGCGTAGGGCTGCAGGGCGTCGAGCATCTGGAAGTCCGGATCCAGCCGCGCCGCGGTCCCTTCGGCCATCATCAGCACTTTGAACAGCAGCGCCGTCTCCTGCGGAAGGTGCAGCTGGTGCTGCTGCAGGATGCCGAGCAGCTGCTGGAGCATGATTGCGAGGCTGATCTCCGACAGCGAACGGCCCCGGTAGCGGGCCGTGAACGCGGTGATCGCCTGCCGCAGCCCTGCCCGGTCGACGACGTCGGCGGTCCGGGAGAGTTCTATCAGGGCGGTGGTGAGGGTGTCCGGGTCGTCGCGGGTGAAGGCGAGCACGATGCCGGCGAGGCCGTCCGTGGTCTGTTCGGTGAGCTCCCCGACCATCCCGAAGTCGATCAGCGCGAGCGCGCCGTCGGGCTGCACGAACATGTTCCCGGGATGGGGGTCGGCATGGAAGAACCGGTTGTCGAACACCATCGTGAGCACGATGTCGGCACCCAGCCGCGCGAGTGCGACCCGGTCGATGCCGGCGGCGTCCAGGCCCTCCAGGTCGTCGATCCGCACCCCGCTCATCCGCTCCAGGGTCAGCACGCGCGAGGTCGTGGTCTCCCCGTGCACGCGGGGAATCCGCACCCGCGCCGCGTGGGCGAACTCCTGCGCGAACCGTTCGGCGTTGCGGGCCTCCTGCAGGTAGTCCAGCTCGGCACGCAGCGTGCGGGAGAACTCCTCCACCAGCCCGGGCAGGTCGTACTGCCGGATGGCATCCCAGCGCCGGTCGGCGCGGTCGGCGAGGTTGCGGAGAATGTCCAGGTCTTCATGCACCTGCGCGACCACGCCGGGCCGGCGCACCTTCACGACGACCTCGGTGCCGTCGTGAAGAGTTGCCGCGTACGCCTGCCCGATGGACGCCGCCGCCAGCGGCACCGGGTCGAACTGGGCGAACACGTGCTCTGGGTCGGCGCCGAGCTCTTCACGGAGCACGTCCCGAATGCCCTCCCACGGTGCCGCGGCGACGTCGTCCTGCAGTTTGGCGAACTCGGCGACCCATGCCGCGGGGAGCAGATCGTGCCGGGTGGAGAGGATCTGGCCCAGTTTCACGAACGTCGGCCCGAGCTCCTCCAACGCGACCCGCACATGCTCGGGGTTCGTGTAGGGGTCCTCCTGCCGGGCGTGTCCGAGGGCGCCGCGGTGGAACGGCACCAAGCCGCCCAGGCCCAGCACGCCGGCCAGGACGCCGAGTCCGTGCCGGCGCAGCACGGCCCCGATCTGCCGGTACCGGCTACTCCCCGCGCCCATCAGCTCACGCCCCTCTCGGCTGGAGTGCCGGCCGATGCTCGTTCGAGGATGAAGTCGACGCGCGCGTCGGGGGCGAGTGCGGGGACGGTGACGACGGGAAAGCCCAGCTCCTGGTACACCAGCCCGAGCAGGTCGTGGATGCGCCGCTGCGCGGCGGGGTCCTCGGTGCGCGCGTAGTCGGACGCCAGCGGGAGCAGGTCAAGCAGGAACACCGTCGCGTACCGGGCGCCGGCCAGCGCGCCCAGCAGGGCGGTGCCGGGGGCGAGGCCGAGGAAGCGGTAGTAGGCGAGCGAGTCCGGCAGAGCACGGTCCAGGAACACGGTCTGTTGCGGGTCGAGGGAGCGTTCCTGCTCGATCTGCATGTCGACGACGGTGCGCTGGAACTCGCTCTGCCGTGCCCGCACCTCCGCGGTGCTGCGCCCGGTGATCCGTTGCAGGTCGATGTAGTGGCGGGCGTGCTCGATTGTGGTCGTGTACCCGCGGCCCCGCAGCAGGTTGACCGTGGTGGTCTTGCCCGAGCTGGGACCGCCCGTCACGACGTGCCAACGGGTGGTCTGTGCGGGCCGCGGCTCCTGGATGCCGGTCATGACCTCACCCTACACCCTGTACCCCTACAGGGTATGGTAGATTGTGGGTGGAGGTGCGAGATGGCACACGGGTATGTGGACAACAAGCCGGCGCTGCTGGCGCGGCTGAGCCGCGCGGAGGGTCAGGTGCGCGGGATCGCGCGGATGATCGACGAGGACGTGTACTGCATCGACGTGCTGACCCAGGTGTCGGCGGCGACGAAGGCGCTGGAGTCCGTCGCGCTGTCGCTGCTGGAAGACCACCTCGCGCATTGCGTCGCGCAGGCGACCGCCGAAGGCGGCCCGCTCGCGGAGGAGAAGCTCCGCGAGGCGAACGCCGCGATCGCGCGCCTCGTGCGCTCCTAACGTCGTCCCCACTCACATCGTTCAACGCTCTTGAAGGGAGCACATCATGACCGGACAGGGATTCCAGGACCTCGGCCTGCAGGCGACCAGCACCGGCGGTGGCTGCGCCTGTTGCAGCCCCACCTCCCACGCCACGGCAGCCACCGACACCGGCGCGCCGGCGCAGCAGACGGCGGCGGGTGAGACCATGTCGGCGCAGTTCCTGGTGGAGGGGATGACCTGCGCGCACTGCGTGCGTAGCGTCACCGAGGAGGTCTCCGCGATCGACGGTGTCTCCGACGTCGCGGTCGATCTGCACGCCGGTGGCGTGTCCACGGTGACGGTGTCCAGCGCGACGCCGGTGGATGCGGAGCGGGTGCGGGCGGCGGTGGAGGAGGCCGGGTACAGCCTCGCCGCAGCCTCATGAGCACGCTGGACGTCGATCTCGACATCACCGGGATGACCTGCGCGTCGTGCGCGACGCGGGTCGAGCGGAAGCTGAACAAGCTGCCCGGGGTGGAGGCGACGGTCAACTTCGCCACCGAGAAGGCCCGCGTGCACTCGGAGGCCCCGGTGCCGGTGGAGGAGCTGATCGCGGCGGTCGAGCAGGCGGGGTACGGAGCGAGCCTCCCAGCCCCGCCTGTGCCCGACACGGCTGAGCAGACCATCCCGCGGGACGATGAGCTGGCGTCGCTGCGGCAGCGGCTGATCGTCTCGGCGGTGCTGGCGGTGCCGGTCGCGGTGCTGTCGATGATCCCCGCCCTGCAGTTCACCTACTGGCAGTGGCTCACGCTCACCCTGGCGGCACCGGTAGTGGTGTGGGGGGCGTGGCCGTTCCACCGTGCCGCGGCGATCAACGCCCGCCACGGGGCGGCGACGATGGACACCCTGATCAGCCTCGGCGTGCTGGCCGCGTTCGGCTGGTCCCTCTACGCCCTGTTCTTCGGCGGTGCCGGGATGCCGGGGATGCGGATGAGCGTCACGTTCGTCGGTACCCCGCAGGCCGGCGGCCACGAGGTGTATCTGGAGGTCGCCGCCCTGGTGACGGTGTTCATCCTCCTCGGCCGCTACCTGGAGACCCGCGCGAAGCGGCAATCCGGGGAGGCTCTGCGCTCCCTGCTGGAGCTGGGTGCGAAAGACGCCGTCGTCCTCCGCACAGGTAGCGAACAGCGCGTCCCCGTCGCCCAGCTGGTGCCCGGCGACATCGTGGTGGTGCGGCCCGGGGAGAAGATCCCCGCCGACGGTGTCGTCACCGAGGGTGTCTCCGCGGTGGACGAGTCGATGCTGACCGGCGAGTCTGTCCCCGTCGAAGTCGCCCCCGGCTCGAAGGTGGTCGGAGCGACCGTGAACACCGGCGGCCGACTGCTGGTAGAGCTCACCCGGGTCGGCGCGGACACGGAGCTGGCCCGGATGGCCAGGCTGGTGGAGGAGGCGCAGACCGGGAAGGCGCAGGTGCAGCGCCTCGCCGACCGGGTCTCCGCGATCTTCGTCCCCATCGTCATCGCCCTCGCCATCGTCGCGTTCACGGTGTGGCTGCTGGTCGGCGCCTCCCCGGAGGTCGCGTTCACCGCCGCGGTGACGACGCTGATCATCGCGTGCCCCTGCGCGCTCGGGCTCGCGACCCCGACCGCGCTGCTGGTCGGCACCGGGCGAGGCGCGCAGCTGGGCATCCTCATCCGCGGACCGCAGGTGCTGGAGCAGACCCGCCGCATCGACACCGTGGTGCTGGACAAGACCGGCACCATCACCGCCGGCACCATGACCGTGACCGCCACCCACCCCGCCGCAGGGACCGACGAGACGGAGCTGGTGCAGGTCGCCGGGGCGCTCGAGCACGGCTCCGAACACCCCATCGGCCGCGCCATCACCAACGCGGCCAGCGGCCCGCTCGCGGCAGTGGAATCGTTCGCCGCGGTGGCCGGGCAGGGCGTGCAGGGCATCGTCGACGGCCGCCTGGTCGCCGCCGGCCGCGCCTCCTGGATCACCACCCAATGGGCGCTCCCCATCCCCGCCGAGCTCGCCGACACCATCGCGGCGGACGAGGCGGCGGGAGCGACGGTCACGGTGGTGGCGTGGGACGGGCAGGTGCGCGGGGCGATCAGCGTCGCCGACACCATCAAACCCACCAGCCGTGAGGCGGTCACCCGGCTCCGAGAGCTCGGGTTGACCCCGATCCTGCTCACCGGCGACAACCCCGGCGCCGCCCGCGCGATCGCCAACCAGGCCGGGATCGAGGACGTCCGCGCCGGGGTCACCCCACAGGGCAAGCTCGACACCATCCGCGACCTGCAGGCCGCGGGCCGGGTGGTCGCGATGGTCGGCGACGGCGTCAACGACGCCGCAGCCCTCGCCGCCGCCGACCTCGGGATCGCGATGGGTACCGGCACCGACGCGGCCATCACCGCCGCGGACCTGACCATCGTCTCCGGCGACCTGATGCTGGTCCCGGACGCGATCCGGCTGGCCCGCCGCACCTTGGGCACGATCAAGGGGAACCTGTTCTGGGCGTTCGCGTACAACGTCGCCGCGATCCCGGTCGCGATGCTCGCCCTGCTCAACCCCATCCTCGCCGCCGCGGCAATGGCGTTCAGTAGCGTGTTCGTCGTTACCAACAGCCTCCGCCTGCGCCGCTTCCGCCCCCTGCCCACCCCAACCCGTGCCGGCGCCCCCGCCACCCGAGAGCCCGCGCCCGTCCAGGCCTAACCATCGCTCGAGAAGGAGACACACCATGTCCCACGACCACGACCACGACCACTCCGGGCACGACCACACGCACGGGCACGACCATGGAGGACACGAGCATGGTGCGCACGAGCATGGTGCGCACGAGCATCACCATCACGAGCCGCCGGCGGGGGCGACGAACCTGGTGACCTGTCCGGTGATGCCCGGCAACCAGGTCGACCCGGCCTGGGCCGAGCAGCGCGGCCTGTTCCGCGACTACCAGGGCAGCCGGTACTGGTTCTGCTGCGCCGAGTGCGGGCCGCTGTTCGACGCCGACCCGGCCCGCTACGCGCACGCCGCCTGACCGGCCAGATAACCCGGTCGGAGATAGAGGGTGGACACGGCGGTCGGGCTGGTGCAGGCGTACCTGCGGGTCAACGGCTACTTCACCGTCGCCGAATACCCCGTGCTGGACGCCACCGGTCCCGGCGGTCCCCGCACCATCACCGACCTGGACATCCTCGCCGTACGGCTGCACCGCGCACCGGGAGCGTCCGGGACCGTCGACGCACCGCTGGACCCGGCCCTGGGCGCCGGGGGCGGAGCGGACATGATCCTCGGCGAGGTCAAGGAAGGCCGCCCGCACCCCAACCCGGCGATGCGGGACCCGGCCGTGCTGGAAGCCGCGTTCACCCGGTTCGGGTGCTGCGCCCCGACCGATGCCGCCCGGCTGGTCGCCGAACTGCTGGAAACGGGACGGACGGTGGCGCCGGAAGGGCACACGATCCGCACGGTCGTGTTCGGCAACCCCACCTCCCCGCCCGGGGCGGGGGCGCCGTGGCACACCGTCCCGTTCGCCCGGGTGCTGCGCTACCTCGAAGACCACCTCAGCGCGCACTGGGGCATCCTCGGCCGCACCCAGATCAAGGACGACACCCTCGCCCTGCTGGCCCTACGGGAGAAGGCCCACCGCGCCGCGACCGGCGCCTCCCGCCAGGGCACGGACCGGTAGGGCGGGTCATGGCGGGGGAGCGTGTGCACACGCAGGGGGAGCCGGTGTGGGTGCGCACCCGTGACGAGCGCGCCCTGTAAACGATGGTGCTGCCCGCCCCGGCCGGGACCCCCGGGGCGCCGACGGTGGTGTTCGAGGCGGGATGGGCGGCGACCCGCTCCACCTGGGCGTTGCTGCAGACCCGGGTCGCCGCGTTCACGCGGGCCGTGGTGTATGACCGGGCAGGGCTGGGCCGGTCCGCCCCGGATAGTGCAGGGCGCACCCTGGACCGGATGGCCGACGACCTGAACGATTTGCTGGACGGCCTCGAGCCGAGCAGCGGGTTCGTGCAGGTGGGGCATTCCGCGGGCGGCCCGATCGTGCGGCAGGCAGCAGACCGGCCGCCCGGACCGGGAGGCCGGTCTGGTGCTGGTGGATCCGACCGACGAGGCAGCGACCCAGCAGTTCGGTGTGCCGTTCCGGGTCGGGGAGAAGATCGTGATCGCCGTGGAGTGGGTGCTGGCACGGGTGGGGTTGCTGGAGCGGTTCTTCCGGTTCCTCGGGGAGGGGATGCCCGAGGATGTGCGGGCGGATCTTCACCGGGAGGCGTTCCGGCCCGCGGTGGTGGTCACCCAGGGTCGGCAGGCGCGCACGTTCCTCACCGAGCTGCACGCCTGGCGCGGCGACCCGCCGGTGCTGCCCGATGTCCCGGTCACCGTCATCTCCGGCAGTCTCGCGGACGGGATGCCGCGACGGGTCCGGGATGCCGCGACCGCCGCCGGGCGGTATCGGGCCGCACAGTCCCGGCAGGGCCGGCACGTGGTCGCTGCCCGCTCCGGCCACTACATCCCCGCCACAGAATCGGACCTGATCGCTGCGGAGATCCGCCGCCTCGTCCTCCCGCCCGTCGGATAGCCCCGGGTTGTCTGGCGGGCATGCCTGGTCAGGCCACGGCAGGGGGGCGTCGCCGCCGGGCGATCGCACCGGTGAGGGCGAGACCACCCAGCCCACCCCATAGGGTGACAGTGGAAACGCCTTGCCCGATGAGGACGGCGGGGGTGAGCCCGGCGCGCAGGTCGGTGTCGGCGATCATCGCCCCGGCCTGTCCGGCGGGCAGACCGGTGAGGGTGCTGCCGTCGGGGCGGATGATCTGGCTGGCGCCGACGGTGGAGACGTTCACCACGGTGCGGCCGGTCTCCACCGCGCGGATTCTGGCGACCGCGAGCTGCTGCAGGTTCTCGTCCGTGCCGCGGAAGTCGGCATTGTTGGTCTGGAACACCAGCAGCTCCGCGCCGGCGGTGACGCTCTCGGCGATGACTTCGTCGTAGATCACGTCGAAGCAGATCGCCAACCCCACCGGCACGTCGCCGACGGTGACCATGGGCAGGTCGGTGCCGTGCGCGTAGTCGCGTTGCAGCAGCCCGACCAGGTCGGGGGCGAGCAGGGTGTAGAACGCCCGGTCGGGCACGTACTCGCCGAACGGCACCGGGTGGCGTTTCGCGTGCGTCTGCACCTGCTCCCGCTGCGGCGTGGCACCGGTGGTGGCCGGGTCCCACAGGAACGACGTGTTGTAGATGTTGCCGCCCGCCGTGGTGGCCGCGTTCGCCAGCAGCGGGGCACCTGCCCGGGTGCTGATGCCGGTGAGGTACTCCGCCAGCCACGGGGTCTGGAACGGGTCAGCATCCAGCCCTTCCGGCCACACCACCAGATCCACATCCGCGTCGAGCACCGGGCCGGTCGCGTCTCCCTGCGCCCGGGCGATCGCCCCCACGGTGCGCTGGTCGAAGTACCCGGACGGGCCGTTGCCTTGCACCGCCCCGACCCGCATCGTCCCGGCCGGTGTGGTGGGAAACGCCGGGACCAGGACCAGCATCAGGGTGGTGACGGCGGGTACGGCGGCGGGGAAGGGGCGACGCCACCGGCCGGTCCGGATGGTTTCGATCGCGGCGGCGACGGTGAAGACCATCAGGAAGGTGAGCCCGCTCACCCCGACCCAGGACACCGTCTGAACGAGGGGGCTGTCGGCTTGGGTGATCCCGAGCCGCGCCCACGGCAGCCCCCCGTACGGCCAGGCGCCCAGCAGCACCTCCCGGCCCGTCCACAACGCGGCCAGCAGGCCCGGCAGCAGGAGCAGGCGTCCGACCGGGCCGGGGGCGGCGCGCGGCACCCACCGGTAGGCGAGTGCCAGCGGGATGATCCCGACCGCGGTCAGGGTCCCTTCCACCACGGTCAGTGCCGCCCACGGCACCGGCCCGAGATACCGGGTCGTCCAGGACACCAGCAGCCCGAAGAACAGCAACCCGAACACCGCCCCGACCGCCACCGCCCCCCACACGCTCCGGCCGATCAGGGCGAGAAGCAGCAGCCCGGTCGCGGCGAACGCGGCCGGCCAGAATCCCACCTCCGGGTAGGCGAGATCCATCAGCACCGCCGCGGCTGCCGCGACCGGCAACGCCATCGCCAACGGCATCACCGCCCGGGCGCGGCGGTTCGGCGGGGTGGGTTGGGGGCGTCCGTGCGGGTCCTGGAGGGTCGTCGGGGTGGCGGTCATGGCCGGTCCGCGATGGTGCGGGCGATTACGGCGGCGTCCCGGGACACCCCGGCGAGGGTGTCCGCTCCGGGGCGGCTGTGGGCGGGGATCCCGGCGACGAACAAGCCCGGCAGCCCGGTCATCGCCGGGCGGGACCGGGCTGCGGTCGCCTCGGCGGGGAGCCAGTCCTCGCCGGGGTCGTACCCGGTGGCGAGGATTACCGAGTCCGGGGCGAGGGTGCTGCCATCGGCGAACGTGACCTGCCCGCCGTCCGCGCCGGTCACCGCCGGGGCGACCGCCACACCCGCGTGACGCAGCGCATGGTAGCTGTCGCCGAACACCGGCTGCACGGCGGGTGGGCGACCCAGCCAGGACGAGCCTGCCCGGGCGTGGACGGGGAAGGTACGGGCGGGTCGGTGCGGCCGTCGGGTGCGGACCGCGAGGGTGACCTCGTGGGAGGCGGACAGCTCTCGCGCCAGCTGCACCCCGCTGTTCCCTCCGCCGACGATCAGCACCCGCCCGGTGGGCACCTGCCGGGGGAACTGGTAGTGGGCACTGTGCAGCACCACCCCGGGCACCCGCAGCTGCTGCGCCCACGCAGGGATGCGGGGGTGGGTGGCGGCGCCGGTCGCGCACACCACGTTGCGGGTCTGCACGTCGCCCTCCGCGGTCTGCAGCTGCAGCACCGACCCGTGACCGCGGTGTTCCACCCCGACCACACGCAACCCCCAGAACGGGTCCACCCCCAGGGTGTGCTGCACCTGGTCCAGGTAGTTCGCGATCTCATCGGCCCGGGGATGCTCGTGCGGGTCCAGCGGCAGCGGCCGGAGCGGAAGCGTGCTGTGGCGGGCGTCGGACAGCAGCCGCATCGAATGCCACCGGGACGCCCAACTGCGTTGCCGGTCCGTGGCGGCGTCGACGACCACGAACTCCTGCTGCGGCCGGAACCCCAACCCGATCAGCGCGGCGGCCACCGCGAGCCCGGCCTGCCCGGCCCCGACGATGATCGCCCGCCGATGCGTCAACCCCGACCGCATCACCACCCCCTCCCCGCACAAGAGGGCCGGGGCGGGAACGGACGGAGGATGATCGCGCCGGCGCCGCGGCGGGACGGGGCCGGACGGGGCCGAGCGGGGCCGGGTGGGCGGCGGTGACCGGCCGCAGCCGTCGGCACTGGACCGGCGACGGGGGCCGCCGTGATACGGGTCGTCAAGACATTCTCCAAACCTAGAAATCGGCATCACACAGCGCCCGCACACGGGCGGGCGGGAAGATGCCGCCCATGGGTGGGCGGCATGCCGGATCTCAGGTTCGGGAAATCGACAACAGCAGCAGTGAGGGCGCGGCCGGACGCCGCGACACGGGCACCGGCACCAGCAGCGGCGCGCGCACCGGACGGGATACCCGCAGTATCCGCAGCCGGCTCTGTAACCGCAACCCCGTCACGGCCGCCAGTACCAGCAGCGTGCACACCACCCCGATCAGGCACCCCCACGCCCCGGACGCATCGACGGACACCCCCGCAGAGGACGACGCCGTCCGGCCCTCCACCGGTGCCCCCGAGTGTGGGGTAGAGCCGGTCGCGACGGGGGAGCCCGCACTGGTGTCGGCGTGCGCGTCAGCCGTGGTGTGGGAGGTGGTCCAGCCGCCGATGATGAGCACAAGTGCCAGGCCCAGGATGGTCAGCAGCCGCCCCGACCACCACCCCGCCGCGATGACCCGGTCGGGCCGGGATCGGGGGTCGCGGGGCATAGTCCCTCACTGTACCAATCCGACCTTTGCGTCTCCCGGATCCCGCCCGCAGGCCCTCCACGCCTTCGCCGACAGAGCAGCCACATCGCGTCCACCGGCACGTCGTTCTCGATTATCGCCGAACGACGTCCGTCTCCTGAGCGGAAGGATCAGTGCCCTCGGGGTGCGGTGGTGTCGGTGAAGGCGGGCAGCAGGATCGCCGTGATGCCGTCGGGGTCGAGTCTGCCGGTGCGGACTTCTTCGGCGGCGCCGTTGAGGACGGCACGGGTCGCTGAACTCCGCCGCGATCGTCTCGGCTGCGTCAGGTTCGCCCCACCGGGCACGTGCACCCGTCGGCACCCGAGGCGGCGCCGATTGAAAGAATACCTATAGGGGGTATAAGGTGTGGGGGAGTCGTGTGCGAGGGAGAGGCGGGCGAGGTTGATTCAACCGATCGACTATTTCCTGGTCGCCTGGTTCGTGCTGGTCGCGATCAGCACCGTCTGGGTCGGGGTGGACCAGTTCCGTCACAACCCGGAGCCGGCGGTGATGAAGTGGGGCTTCATCCTGGTCACCCTCTATCTGGGGCCGATCGGGGCGCTGCTGTATGTGCTCGCGGACAAGGAGCCACGGCCGGGAGAGCATGAGGAGTTCACCCGGCCGCTGTGGAAGCAGGGCATCGGCTCGACCATTCACTGCGTCGCGGGCGATGCCACCGGCATCATCGTCGCCGCCGTCGTCGTCGCGTCGCTGGGCCTGCCGATGTGGCTGGATCTGATCATCGAGTACGCCGCCGGGTTCGCGTTCGGGTTGTTCGTGTTCCAGGCCCTGTTCATGAAGAACATGATGGGCGGCAGCTACTGGCAGAACGTGCGCCGCTCGTTCCTGCCCGAGTTCATCAGCATGAACCTGATGATGGCGGGCATGGCGCCGGTGATGTCGCTGCTGATGATGGGCCGCGACATGCGGGCCATGCTGCCCACCGAGTTGCTGTTCTGGGCGGTGATGAGTTTCGGGATCGCGGTCGGGTTCGTGCTCGCCTACCCCGTGAACGTGTGGATGGTGAAGAAGGGCCTCAAGCACGGCCTGATGACCGTCCGCCCCCAGCCCGCCAGCCACCCCCAGGAGCACGACGCGCACGCGCAGCACAACCCGCAGCCGCCGGAGGCGCACGCCGGCCACGACCAGGCGGCGGGCGGTGCGTCATCGCCGGGGTCGGGGCATGAGGCGCACCAGCCGTCTGGCGCCGGCCGGGTGACCGTGCCGCAGCTGACCGTGGTCGGCGCGTTCTCCGCGATCGCGCTCGTGGTCGGGATGGTCGCCCCCGCGAACGCCGTCAACATGACTCTGAGCGCGCACGACGTCGGTGGGCTGATCATGCCGCCCGGGATGATCATGACCCGTGACACTCCCGCCGAGGCGATGCGGGACATGGCCGCCGTCGACCCGCGGGCCGCGACCGCCGCGTACGACGTGGACACCCGCGGTGATGAGGTGCTGGAACCTGCCCGCATCGAGGACGGGGTGAAGGTTTTCGAGCTGACCGTGTCGCAGATCCGCTGGGAGATCCTCCCCGGCGTCACCGTCGACGCGTACGCGTACAACGGGCAGATCCCGGGGCCTCGGCTGCAGGTCACCCAGGGCGACCGGATCCGCATCGACGTGACCAACGAGCTCGACGAGTCCACGACCGTGCACTGGCACGGCCTGGACGTGCCCAACGAGATGGACGGGCCCGCCGGGATCACCCAGGATCCCATCCAACCCGGCGACACCTACCGGTACGAGTACACGGTGAAGCAGTGGGGCACGTTCTTCTACCACTCCCACGATCACGCCGACCGGCAGCAGGCCCTCGGCCTGTACGGGGCGCTGATCATCGACCCCGCCGACCCTGGCCTGCAGCCGCCTGCCGATCGCGAGTACACGATCCAGCTGCAGGAGTGGCTGTCCCGGGAGGGGCTGACCTATCCGGCGATGCCGATGGAAGGGGGCATGCCGAACTACTTCACCATCAACGGGAAGGCGTACCCGGGCACCGAGACCATCGACATGAAGGTGGGGGAGACCCTCCGGGTGCGGTTCATCGGCTCGAACACCAACGACATCCACCCGATGCACATCCACGGCGGCCCGTTCACCGTCGTCGCCCGCGACGGGGCGGCCCTCACCACGGCGCAGCAGTTCCAGGCCGACACGATCAACGTCGGGCCGGGACAACGCTACGACGTGCTCTGGAACGCGCTCGAGCCCGGCCAGTGGCTCATCCACTGCCACATCAACCACCACACCACCAACAACAACGTCGAAACCGACGGCGCTGGCGGCCTGACCATGATCATCAACGTCACCGAATAACCCCACGAACCGAAGAACCGCCGCCGTTGTGGTCGCCGTTGCCGCGTCGAGTCACGTCCGCGCCCTCCGGCAGCACAGCAGGCGGATGCCAGGGGTGCCCAGCTCATCGTGCCCGACCGTTTCGGTTGCCGGAGGCCGAGATCGCCCGCCCGCCCGCAACGGGGCGCGGTGACCTCGCCGTGGTCAGGTGGTCGCGGGAGGGAGGACGCGTCGGCGGCGGGCGACGGTGACGGCCGCGGCGACCGTGAGTGCCGTCGAGACGGCGAGGAGCACGGCGCCGAGGATGATCTGCCCCGGTGACGGGGTGAGGGCGGTGACGGGCTGGTAGAGGTTGCGCTGCTGGCTCTGCGGGCCGGTGAGTTGCTGATCGACGGGCACCCACACCTCGAGGGTGCGTTCGCCGGTGGCGAACTGGGCGTACACGAACCACAGCCCCGGTGACGGCAGTGCCAGTTCCCCGGTGAAGGTACCGGGAGGCGGGGTGCCGGGTTGTGCGCGCAGCGGCGCGGTGAGGTCCTCTCCGGTGCGGCGGGCGACCAGACGGGACGGGGTGAGGTCGGTGTCGTCGGTGAGGCGGATGCCGGTGATGGTGACGGTCAGCTGCCCGGTGCCGTCGCCGGTGACGGTCATCTGTGCGGTGCCGTAGGCGGTGCCCTGGCCGGGGTCGTGCGCCTGCGCGGGTGGGGGCGGGGCGAGGGCGACCAGCAGAAGGGTGAGGGCCGCGGCCGCGCCGCCGGATCGGAGGCGAGTCCCCGGCCGCACGGTGAGGGCGATCATGCTGACGATGATCACCGTGGTGGTGCCGACGGCGGACCAGGCGACGGGGGTGGGTGGGACGCTGCTGATCCCGGTCCCGGAGGCCAGCAGTTGCAGGGTGGTCACGGCGAGGGCGGCCACCGGCCACCGCCACCGGGGGACGGGCAGGGCCAGCAGGAAGAGCCCGGCCACCGCGACCGGCAGGTCGGGGGCGAGCCACCCAGAGGTGGTGAGCAGCACCCACAGCACCACCCGGAACACCAGGTACACGGCGACGACGAGGACAAGGCGGGTGCGGCCGGGGACCAGGGTGGTGATCACCCATGCCGCGCCGAGCGTGGTCGCCAGCAGCAGCGGCAGGTACAGGGTCTCGGTGAACTGGGGCACGTCGGTGTCGTATTCCATCACGATGATCAGCGCCGCCCCCAGCACGCCTGCGGCCAGGGCGATCCGCGGCGGGGCGGGCACGTGCCGGTCGGTGCCGGTGAGCAGGCCGATCAGCACGCACAGGGTGCCGATCACCGACAGCAGGTGCGGGGGGCGACCAGAGCACCGCGTCACGCCCGAACGCGGTGTGCCAGAACGCGTCGGCGGGCGCGGCCGCCGCGGTCGCGACCGCCGCAGCGACCGCGAGGGCGAACCCGGGAGTGCGGAACACGGCGGCCACGGATCGTGTCGCGGCCAGCCGCCGCCACCCCCAGCCGGCGATCACGACCCCGACGGTGAGGATCGACGCATACAGCAGCAGGTGCGGAGGGATGAAGGTGCTGTCCCGGCCGAGGGTGGTGTGCCAGGAGTCGTCCCAATACGCCGACCCAACCCCGGCGGCCGCGGCCGCTGCGGCGACCCAGACGCCCCCTGCCCCCAGCGCCGGGGAACCGCGGGCCGGGTCCGGCTCGGACGGGATGGGGGCGCGGTCACGGCTGCCGTGTGGTCGCATGGTCTGTCCTTTCTGTGATGCGGCAGGGAGCCGGTCCGGCCCTGGCGGCTAACGCCATGGCCCCGCTCCCGGCGGCAGCGGGGTGTTAGAGGTGTGTTAGAGGGGGAGCACGGTGGCTCCGATGAGGTTCTGGATGCTGGAGGTGAGGAGTGTCCAGGCTCCGCTGATCATCGCGATGCCGGTGGCGATCATGAGGACCCCGCCGGTGATGTTGATGGTGCGGATGTGGCGGCGCAGGAACGTGATGCTTCCGGTGGCCCAGTTCAGGCCGGCGGCGGCGGCGATGAAGGGCAACCCCAGGCCCAGGCAGTAGGTGACGGCGAGGAGGGCGCCGCGGGCGGGGTTGCCGGTGGTGAGGCTGAGGGCGGAGATCGCGGCGAGGGTGGGGCCCAGGCACGGGGTCCAGCCGAGCCCGAACGCGATGCCGAGCAGGGGAGCTCCGGCCAGCCCGCTGGGTGGGTGGATGGCGGGTTTCGCGGTGCGTTGGAAGAGCCGGAACACGCCGAGGAACACGAGCCCCATCAGCAGGACCACGATCCCGAGGATGCGGGTGAGGAGATCTTGCCAGCGGATGAGCCAGGCCCCCAGGGCGCCGAACGCGGCCCCGTAGCCGATGAACAGGACGGAGAAGCCGAGGGTGAACAGTCCGGTCCCGGCCAGCGCCCGCCACCGGGAGACCCCCGCGGTGGTGGTGGTGCCGGTGAGGTAGCCGAGGTAGCCGGGCACGAGGGGGAGCACGCAGGGGGAGGCGAAGGACACCAGCCCGGCGAGGAGGGCTAGGGGGAGGGCGGCCCAGATGCTGCCGGCGGTGATGATCTCCCCCATCAGGGGCTCGTCTCGGCGAGGACGGTGTCGATGAGGGCGGCGAGGGTGGTGCGGGTAGGCAGTTGCCCGATGATGCGGGCGGCCATCCGGCCGGTGCGGTCCAGGACGATTGTGGTGGGCACGGCGCCGGGGGCGGCTTTCCCGGCGAACGCGGCTTGCACCGTGCCGGTGGTGGCGTCCAGGATCGACGGGTAGGTGATGCCGAACTGGTTCTCGAACGCGGCGGCGGTGTCGGCGCTGTCGCGCACGTTGACGCCGATGAACACGACACCGTCGGGCTGGTAGGTCTGGGCGAGGGCTTCCAGGTCGGGCGCTTCGGCACGGCAGGGCGGGCAGGCGGCGTACCAGAAGTTCACCACAACGACCGAACCCGCCCACGCGGTGGAATCCGCCTGCTCCCCGGTGTCGGTGGTGCCGGTGAAGGTGACCGGGTCGTCGCGCTGGTCGGCGGGGATCTCCCGCACGGTCTCGTCCGCGGACAGATACCCCGGGGACGGGGAGGAGGACAACAGGCCGGGCGTCTGGGCGGTGCACCCGGCCAGAAGCAGGACGAGCGCGCCGAACACGGCGACCGCGGCGGCGGTGACGGCGCGGCGGGGTGGGCGTGTCAGGGTGGTGGGGGTGCGCATGCGGGATCACTCCGGTCGGTCAGGTGTTCGTGCTCTTGCTGGTGGGGCGGCGGCGGCCGGCGAGGATGGCGCCGGTGATCAGCAGCAGCGCCCCGGTCGGGTACCCGGCGACCAGGTCGAGCCAGCCGGAGGGCTGGCCGGGGCCGAACACTTCCAGGTGCGCGAGCCAGTGGATGATCGCGACGATCGCGCCGGCGGCCATCAGGGCCTGGCCGACCCGGACGAGCAGGCGGTGTCGCCGCCAGGCGCGTTGCGGGTCCTCAGCTGGGGCGGGGCGGGGGGTGGTGCGGGTCATGAGCGGTCCTTTCGCAGGGGGCGGGTCACAGTCCGGAGTAGGAGTGCAGCCCGGTGAAGAAGACGTTGACGACGCCGAAGTTGAACAGCACGGCGGCGAAGCCGACGATGCACAGCCAGGCGGCGCGGGTGCCGGCCCAGCCGCGGGTGGCGGTGGCGTGCAGGTATCCGGCGTAGAGCACCCAGATGATGAACGTCCACACCTCTTTCACGTCCCACCCCCAGAACCTGCCCCAGGCGCGGCCGGCCCAGATCGCCCCGGCGATCAGGGTGAAGGTCCACAGGATGAACCCGACGATCGTCAGCCGGTATGCGAGTCGGTCCAGATCCTCCGGCCCGGGCAGACTGTCCCGCAGCCGGGTGAGCCGGGAGGGGAGGCCGCGGCGGCGGGTGGTGAGCAGGTAGGTGAGGGAGACGAGGAACGCGAGCCCGAAGAACGCGGTCGCCAGCAGCGCGACCAGCACGTGGATGACCAGCCACCCGGACTGCAGGGCGGGCATCAGGGGGACGACGGGGACGTAGAAGCTGACCGTCGCGACGCCGAGCAGCAGCACGGTCAGCCCGAGCACGGCGCTGCCCAGGTACGCCAGCCGCACCCGCAGCGACACGGCCAGGAAGGTGGCGATGATCAGGGCGGTGCCGGTGAGGGAGAACTCGAACATGTTCGCCCACGGCACCCGGTCCGCGGCGACCCCGCGCAGCACCACCCCGGCAAGATGGAACACCCAGCCCAGCACGGTCAACACGAACCCGACCCGCGCCGCCTTCCCCGCCCCCCGTCCGCCCCCCGGGGCAGCGGCGGCACCGGGTGCGGTGTCGGGGGCGGGGGCGGTGGGTGTGCCTGCCAGGTCCGGGTCGGTGGTGCTGGTGGCGCCGGCGGTGACCGGCACCCGGACGGTGACCGGGACGGCAGGGGTGCTGGCGCGGCGGGCGAGGTGAAGGGTGTAGGCGACGAATGCGGCGGCGTAGATCGCGATCGCCGAGTACACCAGCAGCAGGGACAGGGCGTCAAGGAACGGGGTCATCAGAGCCTCCTCGAAGGGGTGCGGGGGAAGGGGTGAGGCGGGTGGCGAGGGTGTCGACGGTGGGTTGCAGGCGGGGGTCGTCGCCGCGGGCGAGCCCGGCGACCTCAAGCACCGTGCCGCCGTCCCGGCCGGTGGTTGCGCGGACCCAAAGGCGGCGGCGGGGCACGAACAGGGACAGGGCCAACCCGGCCATCGCGACGACCGCGGCGATCAGAGTGGGGGTTTGGGTGGGGTCGGCGGCGATCTCCAGCGACGCGAATCGGGGGATCGGGCCGAGCTCGATCGTGCCCAGCTCGTCCGGCAGCGGAACCGGGGTGCCGGGGACCAACTGCAGGGCGGGGGTGGGGGTGCCGCGCCCGGCGATCTGGGTGAGGGTGCTGGTGTCCAGTGCGTACACCGACACCGGGACCCCGGTGTTCAGGCCCAGGTCGCCGACGTACACGTTGAAGGTGACGACCGGGTCCAGCAGGTCCGGGTAGCTGGACGCGAACGCCCCAGAGGCGGTGGTCGCGCGGGTGGGGTACAGCATCCCGACCAGGCCGACCTGCTCGGCCAGCCCGTCGGGAACCTTCACGATGCCCAAGCTGGTCAAATTCGCGTCCTGCGGCAGGAACGGGACCGTGTCACGGAACACGATCTTCCCGGCCGGGTTTCGGACGGTGAGGGTGGGGGCGTACCCGTTGCCGAGCAGATAGATGTCGGTGCCAGCCACCGACAGCGGCTCGTTGACCCGGATGCTGGAGGCCTGCCGGGTGCCGCCAGTGGTGGTCGTGACCTGCGCGTCGAACGTCTTCGGCATGCCGAGCGCGTTGACGTTGTCCAGGACGTAGTCGACGCGGAACCGGTCCAGGGTGAGGGAGAACGTCGGGATCTGCGTGTCAGTGATGAACCGGCCGGCGGTGAACGAGTCGTACGCGATCCGGGTGGACGCGAACGTCTGCCCCTCCACCAGCACCCGCTGCCCGGTGAACCGGAACCCGCCGCCGACGCCGACCACGACCAGCACCGCCAGCAGCGCCACGTGGAACAGCAGGTTCCCGGTCTCCCGCAGGTAGCCGCGCTCGGCTGCGACCGAGTCCCGTCCGTCGTCGCCGCGGACCCGGCGGGTGCGGTACCGCTGCCGGCGCAGCGCCTTCTCGGCCGCGTCCAAGACCGCACCGGGGGGCGTGTCGGGGAGGACGCGGCGGGTGTGGGCGGGCAGGCGGGACAGGTTGCGGGGGGTGGCCGGGGGCGGGGCGAGCAGCGCGGTCAGGTGGTGGCGGATGCGGGGGATGACGCAGCCGATCAGCGACGCGAACAACAGCAGGTAGATCGCGGAGAACCACACCGACCCGAACACGTCGTGCAGCTGCAGCAGGTCCACCGCCCACATCCAGCCCGGGTTGGTCTTGTCGAACTGGATCACCCCGTTCGGGTCGGAGGAGCGTTGCGGGATCAACGACCCGGGGATCGCGGCCACCGCGAGCAGCAGCAACAACACCAGGGCGGTGCGCATGCTGGTCAGCTGCCGCCACGCCCACCGCGCCCACCCCGACACGCTCAGGCGCGGATTCGTGGGCTCGTCCACCGGCCGGTCGACGTGATCGGCGGGCAGCTGCGGGGCCTGCTCACTGCGGATCGACACGCGCATCCCCCCTCCCCCGGACGGGTGCGCGGCGGCGGGCGCGCCAGGAGGCGTGGGCGAGCAGCCCGACCCCCAGTACGGCGGCCACCAGGGCGGTGAGCACGTTCGCTTTCAGCCCGCCGGCGAGCAGCTCGGTGGGATCCAGCCGGATGGACTCCAGCACCGCCCGCCCCGCCCCGTACCACAGCAGGTACACGCCCAGACTCCGCCCGGCGCCCAGCGTGATCCGGCCGTGCCGGCGACGGTGATGCTCGAGCAGCACGATCACGGCGGCACCGGCCAGGTTCCACAGCAGCTCGTACAGGAACAGCGGATGAAACAGGGTCCCCGCCGGGGTCCCCGGCGGGATCGCGGGGGCTGAGGGGTCGATCTGCAACCCCCACGGTAAGGCGGTGGGCGGGCCGAACAGCTCCTGGTTGAAGTAGTTCCCCAGCCGCCCCACCGCCTGGGCGACCAGCATCCCCGGCGCGAGCGCGTCCAGGAACAGCAGCACCGGGATCCCGGCGCGACGGGTGCCGATCACAATCCCGACCAGCCCGCCCAGGATCGCACCGAAGATCGCGATCCCGCCCTCCCAGATGTAGAGCACCCGCCACAGGTCCGCGCCAGGGAAGAAGTAGTCGCCGGGATGGGTGAGCACATGGTAGATCCGGGCGCCGAGGATCCCGAACGGCACCGCCCACATCGCCACATCCACCACGACCCCGGCCGGGTGCCCGACCGCCCGCAGCCGACGGCCGGTGATCAGCACCGCCAGCACGATCCCGGCCAGGATCGCCAGCGCGTAGAACCGGATCTGGAACGGACCGACCTGCACGAAGCTGATCCCCGGGCTCGGGATCAGCGCCGGAGCCACAATGAGGAGTGCGTCCATCAGGACCTCACCCTCGCCGGAAGCCACGCCAGCGGGTCCACCGCTTCGCCTCCGGTGCGGATCTCGAAGTGCAGGTGTGCGCCGAAGCTGCGTCCACTGTCCCCGACCCGGCCGACCATCTGCCCCACCCGCACGGTCTGTCCCGGGGTCAGGGCGAGGGACCCTTCCCGCATGTGCGCGTACGCGCTTTCCACGACCTGCCCGTCGATCTCGTGCCGGATCACCACGTACACCCCGTACGCGCCGCCCTGCTCCGTCGCGGTGGTGACCACCCCGTCGGCGATCGCCTGGATCGGGGTGCCGATCCCGGGGGTCATGTCCAGTCCGGCATGGAAATTTGAGCAGGACGGGCATGGCGGGGTGCGGTACCCGAACGTGCTGCTGATCGGCACTCCCACGGTGAACGGCCACTGCACCGCCGATGCCGGGTCGTTGGTGAATGTGTCCGCGGTGTGCGCGTACGACTCGGTCCCGACGGGGGCGGTCACCGCCACCGTGTAGTCCCCGCGCACCATCACCGTCCCGGTGACGGTGTCGGGGGTGGTGAACGACTGGGCGCGCACCGGGGTGCGGGTCGCCTCGACGGCGAACACCGGCTCCGGCGTCAACGGGATCAGCAACGGCAGTCCGGCGATCGACGCGACCGGGAGCATCACCGCGCCGGCGAGCATCCGGGATCGGGTGAGCGTGCGGCGCGGCGCGTGTCGAGGTGTCCGGGCGGCACGGGTGGGCCGACGGCGTCGATCGCGTCGCGTCTGGACGGGTGGGGAAGACAGGGCGGCTCTCGCCGCACGGCGCGTCCCGGTACCGGGAGTCGGGGTGGAGGGGGCGGGTTCGGGCATACAAGACTTTCCTGGATGAGGGGGACGATGAAGGTGCGCACGGTCGCCGTCACACGGTCCAACCGGGAGCCGCGGCCCGGAGTGCACGGCGAGAATCCGGGATCGGATCACCCATGGCGCTGCCGCAGACGGGTCGCGCTCGCCTGCGGGCCGCACATCGTGGACCGTCGGCGACATCACGCGCCGGCGGCGGCTCAGGCGGCGGGCGCGGGCGGGGTGCTGATCAGGTGCGGCTGATCGACAGCACGATCAGGGAGGGCCGCAGAAGAGGCGACCCGGACGTGAACGAGCCCGACCTGCCGGGGAGGGATCGCAGCCACGCCAGCAGCGACATCCACCCGTCCCGGGCCGGGAGCACCAGGATGAGCAGGGTCAGCAACGCGAGCAGACACGTCACGGCAGCGAAAGCATGAGACGTCCCGCAGACCGTCTCATCGCACGAGGGCGTCGCCACCCCGCTGACCAGGACATCAGCGGCGGCATCGGGGGCCGCAACGACTGCGGAGGCGGACACGACAGTGCCCGCCTGGTCCTCTTCCAGACTCAGCGAATGCATCGCAAGCAGCCCCGCGATGATCGCGGTCACCGCGGCCAGGTAGAACCACAGGGCACGCCGGGACCCGAGTGCCCGCCGTCGCGCCACCACCTGGTTCACCGTCGACGCCCCTTCCTCGATCACGCCCAGCATACCCCGGGCGGGTAGCCATCCCCGAAGCGATACCCATCCTGGATACCCCGGATGGGTATATGCTGAGTGGTAGGGGGCACCCGCTCCCGTGCGTGGTGTTCTGACCGTGTCGCGGAGGCAAGGCACCGCTACCCTGGACGGGAAGGAGGTCGGTCGTGAACGTGATTCGCTCGCACGCGCGTCTGACCCCCGGGGTGCGACGGCTCCTGCTGGCCGCTCCGATCGCCCTGGCGATCATCACCGGGCTGCTGTCCATGCACGTCCTGACCGGTTCCCACCAGCCCGACCTGGCATCAGAGACCAGCGCGATGAGCACGCACAGCCAGGTCGGCTCCGCACCAGCCGCCGCCGACGATACGCCGATGACCGCAGCTGCGGCGGAGGGCGCTGGAGGGCATTGCCAGGACGGGTGCGGCAGCCCTGCGGGGATGCCGGATCACTCGATGCTGATGATGGTGTGCGTGCTGGCGCTGCTGGCCGCGGTGATCGTCCTGCTCGCCCCGACGTCCCGTGCCCTTCTCACATACGCCGTAGCCCGCTCGCGCTCCCATACCCGGACTCTGCTGGCCGGATTGCCGCATCCCCGCCCGCCTTCACTGCTTGTCCTGTCCATCAGTCGCACCTGATTCCGCCTGAACCCCGGCGACCCTTGCCGGGGATGCTGCACCCTGCCCTCCCGGGCACTGATCAGACCCTCACCGACTGAATAGACAAGGACACCCCTGATGCGTTTTCGTACTCTCACGCTGACCGCCGGCGCCCTGGCCACCGTGCTCGTGCTCGCCGGCTGCGCCCCCACCGACGGCACCATGCCCGGCATGGACCACGGCTCCGGGGGGATGACCAGCACCGCCCCCTCCCAGTCCGCCGCCGCGTTCAACGCCGCGGACGAGATGTTCGTGACCATGATGATCCCGCACCACCAGCAGGCCATCGAGATGGCCGATCAGATCCTCGCGAAAGACGGCATCGACGAGCGAGTCGTCTCCCTCGCCGAGCAGATCAAGACCGCACAGGACCCGGAGATCCAGACCATGAAGGGCTGGCTGGAGGAGTGGGGCGTCCCGTACGACGACTCCATGTCCGGGATGGACGGCATGGACATGGGCGGCGGGATGATGTCGGAGGACGACATGGCCGCTCTGGATGCCGCGACCGGGGTCGAGGCGACCCGCCTGTTCCTGAACGGCATGATCGCTCACCACCAGGGCGCCGTGACGATGGCGCAGTCGGTGCTCACCGACGGACAGAACACGGACGTGGCCGCCCTCGCGCAGCAGATCATCGACGGGCAGACCGCCGAGATCACCACGATGCAGGACATCCTCGCCAGCCTCTGACCCGGTACCCCTCGGACGGGACCCGCGCTCCCGTCCGAGGCCCCACCCTCGACCCCTGTGCGGTCACCGGTATCCGGCGTACCCGCACGGAAAGGCCCTCCGTTCATGATCTCTCCCACCACCCGCAGACTGGCGATCACGGCCACCGTCACCGTCGCGCTGCTGCTCACGGGCTGCAGCACCACCCCTGCGGAGCCCGATGCACCCGCGAGCACCGCGGCCGGGTTCGGGCATGTGCACGGCATCGTCGACGACGGTGACGGCACCGTGCTGCTGGGCACCCACACCGGCCTGTACACGCTGGGCGAGGACGGCACCGTCACCGGCCCGGTCGGTGGCATCGATCTGGACGCGATGGGACTGACCGCTACCGGTGACACCCTCTACGCGTCCGGACACCCCGGCCAGTCCACCCCGGCGGAGCTCGGCGCCCCCAACCTCGGCATCATCCGCAGCCTCGACGCCGGCGCCTCGTGGGAACCGGTCGCGTTCACCGGGGAAGAAGACTTCCACGTCCTCACCGTCACCGGCGACGGCACCCTGTACGGGATCGGATCCTCCCGCCCGCTGCTGCGCACCAGCAGCGACAGCGGGCAGAGTTGGGCGGACGGTGCCGAGCTGCCCGCCGTCGACCTGGCCGCCGCGACCGACGGCACCCTGTACGCCGCCACCCAGGACGGGCTGCAGCACAGCACCGACGGTGGCGCCACCTTCACCCCGGCGCCGGACGCGCCAGTGCTGTACCTGGTGGAGACCGACCCAACCGGTGGGGTGGTCGGAGTGGACACCGACGGGATGTTGCGACGTCTGGTCGGCACCGGTTGGGAGGACGTCGGCACCACCACGGGAACCGTCCAAGCCCTCGGGGTCACCGGGGACGGTGCGATCGTCCTGGTCGATGACCGCGGCGTGGTCTGGATCCGCGACACCACCGCCACCGTTCTCATCCCGGCGGCAACACCATGACCACCGTCATTCGCACCTGGCGCGACCCGAGCGGCCGCGGATCGGAAGGAGACCGACCATGACCCCCACACCGGCACCCCCCGCGTGGGCGCACCGCACCACTGATGCCACCGCCGAGCAGTTGGCGGCGGTGGATGCGTGGTGGCGGGCGGCGAACTATCTGAGCATCGGGCAGATCTACCTGCAGGGTAACCCGCTGCTGCGCCACCGCCTCATCCGGGACGACATCAAGCCGCGGCTGCTGGGCCATTGGGGCACCACCCCGGGCCTGAACTTCCTCTACGCCCACCTGAACCGCGCCATCCGCGACCGCGACCTGAACACCCTGTACGTGACCGGGCCCGGGCACGGCGGACCCGGCATTGTCGCCAACGCCTACCTGGACGGCACCTACACCGAACGCTACCCGGGCATCGACCGCACCGAAGAGGGGCTGCGGGCGTTGTTCCGGCAGTTCTCCTTCCCGGGCGGGATCCCCTCGCACGCGTCCCCCGAGACGCCGGGGTCGATCAACGAGGGCGGGGAGCTGGGCTACTCCCTGGTGCACGCCTACGGGGCCGCGTTCGACAACCCCGACCTGCTGGTCGCCTGCGTGATCGGTGACGGGGAGGCAGAGACCGGGCCGTTGGCGACCGCGTGGCACGGTAACAAGTTCCTCAACCCCGCCGCGGATGGGGTGGTGCTGCCGATCCTGCATCTGAACGGGTACAAGATCGCCAACCCGACCGTGCTGTCCCGCATCCCCGAGGAAGAGCTGGTCGCGCTGCTGCGCGGCTACGGCCATCACCCCCACGTCGTCACTGTCGGCTTCGATGGCGAGACCCCGCAGGAGTCCCACGCGACGTTCGCGGCGGTCCTGGATGCGGTGCTGGATGAGATCGCGGACATCAAGGCCGCCGCGGCGGCCGGGACGTTGGAGGGGCGGCCGGCGTGGCCGGCGATCGTGCTGCGCAGCCCGAAGGGGTGGACCTGCCCGAAGATCATCGACGGTCTGCCGGTGGAGGGCACCTGGCGGGCACACCAGGTGCCGCTCGCCGAGGTCCGCGACAATCCCGAGCACCTGCGGATCCTCGAGGACTGGCTGGCGTCCTACCGCCCGCACGAGCTGTTCGACGTGACCGGCGCCCCCCGCCCGGCCACGGTCGCGATCGCCCCGGACGGGGATCGGCGGATGAGCGCGAACCCGGCCGGCAACGGCGGACAACTCACCGTCCCGCTGCGGCTCCCGGACTTCCACAAGCACGCGCAGCCGGTCGACCCGGCCGAGCGGGGTGCGGGAACCGGGGAAGCGACCCGCGTGCTGGGCGAGTGGCTGGCGGGGGTGATCCGGGACAACCCGGACAACTTCCGCATCTTCGGCCCGGACGAGACCGCCTCCAACCGGCTCGCCCCACCCGTCTACCAGGCCACCGGCAAGCAGTGGAACGCGGCCGTGGAGCCCGTCGACGAGCACCTGGCCCCGACTGGGCGGGTGATGGAGGTGCTCAGCGAGCACCAGTGCCAGGGCTGGCTCGAGGGCTACGTCCTTACCGGCCGGCATGGGCTGTTCAACTGCTACGAGGCGTTCACCCACATCGTCGACTCGATGTTCAACCAGCACGCCAAATGGCTCGAAGCGGCCCGGGAGGTGTCGTGGCGGGACCCGATCCCGAGCTTCAACTACCTGCTCTCCAGCCACGTCTGGCGGCAGGACCACAACGGGTTCTCTCACCAGGACCCCGGGTTCATCGACCTCGCCCTGAACAAGAGCCCCGACATCGTCCGCGTCTACCTGCCGTTCGACGCGAACACGCTGCTGTCCACCTACGACCACTGCCTGCGCTCGGCCGGGTACATCAACGTCGTCGTCGCCGGGAAGCAGCCCGCCCCGCAGTGGCTGACGATGGACGAGGCGATCGAGCACTGCACCCGCGGGCTCGGGATCCTGCCGTGGGCGGGCACCGAAACCGAAGGCACCGAGCCGGATGTGGTGCTCGCCGCCGCCGGCGACGTCCCCACCCTCGAGACCCTCGCCGCGGCGGCGCTGCTGCGCGAGCACATCCCCGACCTGAGAGTGCGGGTGGTGAACGTGGTCGACCTGACCCGGCTGCAATCCGAGGACCAGCACCCGCACGGTCTCCCGGACCGGGAGTTCGATGCGATCTTCACTCCCGACAAGCCGGTGATCTTCGCCTACCACGGCTACCCGTGGCTGATCCACCGACTCACCTACAAGCGCGCCGGACACCAGAACCTGCACGTGCACGGCTTCCAGGAGCGCGGCACCACCACGACCCCGTTCGACATGGTCATGCTCAACGACCTCGACCGGTACCGGCTGGCGATCGACGTCCTCGACCACGTCCCGGGCCTCGCCGCCCGCCACGCGGAGCTGCGGCAGGAGCTGCAGGACGCCCGCCTGCATGCCCGCGCCCACACCCGTGAGCACGGCACCGACATCCCCGCCGTCGCCGACTGGCAATGGCCCCACCCCGACACCACCGACCCCGCCATCCGGAAGGAACCGAAATGAGTGACACCAGAACCGTGACCCTGCAGGTCAGCGGCATGATCCGCGCGACCTCCAAGAACGTCACCGAAGCCCACCTGAGCCGACAACCCGGAGTGATCGCTGTCGACGCGAACCCGGTCTCACAGACCGCGACCGTCACCTACGACCCCGAGACCACCTCGGTCGCCCACCTCCAGCAATGGGTCATCGACTGCGGCTACCATTGCGCCGGCCAGTCCGTCCCCGACCACATCTGCCCTCCCACCGGCGACGCACACGACCACGGCGCCCACGACCACGCCGGCCCCTCAGCCGACGGCGCACAAGAACCGCAGGCGGGTCACGACGCGCGCCAAGGCCACACGGATCGCACAGGCCACGCAAACCACGAGGGTCACGCAGGCCATCACGACGACCCCGTCCACGATCACGCCGCTGGCCACGACCACACGCACGCCCCGTCGGCGACGGCGGATGACGGTGAGCAAGCCGGTCACCACGTCGAGCACGCCGGTCACACCGCGGCCGCGGGTGGGCACGATCATGGTGCAGCGTCGGGTCACAGTGCGCAGGAGATGATGGGCCACGGTGGGCACCACGGCGGGATGTCGATGGACGCGATGATCCGCGACATGCGCAACCGGTTCCTGGTCGCGCTGATCCTGTCGATCCCGATCACCCTATGGTCTCCGATCGGGCGGGAGGTGATCGGATTCGAGGTGCCGGCCCCGTTCGGGCTGCGCGATGACGTGTTCATGCTGATCCTGTCGCTGCCGGTGATCTTCTACTCCGCGTGGATCTTCTTCGACGGCGCCTACCGGGCGCTGCGCGCGAAGACCCTCGACATGATGGTGCTCGTCGCGGTCGGAGTCGGCGCCGGCTGGCTGTACTCCCTCGCGGTCACCCTCACCGGCGGCGGTGAAGTGTTCTACGAAGCCGCCACGGTGCTTGCCACCTTCGTGCTGCTGGGGCATTGGGTGGAGATGCGCGCCCGCGGCGGCGCGAACGACGCCATCCGCACCCTCCTGGAGCTCGCACCCTCGCAGGCGGTCGTGATCCGTGACGGGCAGGAAGTCGAGATCCCCACCAGCGAGGTCGTCCCGGGGGATCTGATGCTGGTGCGGCCGGGGGCGAAGATCCCCACCGACGGTGTCGTGGAATCCGGAGAGTCCGAGGTGGACGAGTCGATGGTTACCGGCGAATCCATGCCGGTGGACAAAGCGCCCGGGTCGGAGGTGATCGGAGCGACCGTGAACACCGTCGGCACCCTCCGCGTCACAGCCACCAAAGTCGGGTCGGACACGGCGTTGGCCCAGATCGTGAAGCTCGTGCAGGAGGCGCAGAACTCCAAAGCCCCCGGACAGCGCCTCGCCGACCGGGCAGCGTTCTGGCTCGTCCTGGTCGCCCTGATCGGCGGCACCCTCACCTTCCTGGTGTGGCTGCTCGCCGGCGCTGCAATCCCGATGGCGATCCTGTTCGCCATCACCGTCGTCGTCATCACCTGCCCCGACGCCCTCGGATTGGCGACGCCGACGGCGATCATGGTCGGCACCGGGCTCGGCGCGAAACGGGGCGTGTTGTTCAAGAACGCCTCCGGGATCGAAACCGCCGCCCACATCGACACGGTCGTGTTCGACAAGACCGGCACCCTCACCAAGGGGGAGCCGGAGGTCACCGACTACATCCCCGTCGGCAGCGACGAGCTCGAGACCCTCTCCCTCGCGGTCGCGTTGGAGCGGGAATCCGAGCATCCTCTGGCGAAAGCGATCGTGAATTACGCCGACACCCGCGACATCCCCCGTCGCACCGCGACCGCGTTCCGAAACGTCACCGGGCAGGGCGCGATCGCCACCGTCGACGGTCGACAGGTCGTCCTCGGCAACCCGCGCCTTCTCACCGGGGAGGGGATCGACATCAGCGGGGTGCAGGCCGCTCAGCAGGACCTGGCTGGGTCCGGCCGCACCGCGATCCTGTTCGCCGTGGACGGGCAAGTCGCCGGGATCATCGGTCTCGCCGACGCACCCCGGGACACCGCAAAGACCGCGATCGACGCTCTCCACGAGCAGGGCGTCGAGGTCGCAATGCTCACCGGGGACAACAAGCCCACCGCCGACCGGATCGCCGCTCTCCTCGGCATCGACACCGTGATCGCGGATGTGCTCCCCGAGGACAAGTCCGCGAAGGTCGCCGAGCTGCAGAAGACGGGCAAGAAGGTCGCGATGGTCGGCGACGGCGTCAACGACGCCCCCGCCCTCGCCCAGGCCGACCTCGGCATCGCGATCGGCGCCGGCACCGACGTCGCCATCGAGACCGCCGACGTGGTCCTGATGCGCTCGGACCCGCTCGATGTTGCGATCGCACTCAAGATCGGCAAGGGCACACTGCGAAAGATGCGGCAGAACCTGGGCTGGGCCATCGGATACAACGCCGCCGCCCTCCCCATCGCCGCCGGCGTGTTCTACCCGGCGTTCGGGATCATGCTGTCCCCGGAGATCGCCGCCCTGTCGATGTCCGGTTCCTCCGTGATCGTCGCCGTCAACGCCCTCCTCCTCAAGCGGCTCCGCCTGCCCGCCCAGGCGCCCGCTGCGACGACCATGCAGAAGGAGCCCGAACATGCCTGACCGTCCGCTCTCTCCCACACCGTCCTCCCCGATGCTGCTGACCCGACGAGGTGTGCTCGGACTCGGACTGGGCGCCGTCGCGGCAGCCGTGCTCGCCTCCTGCACCCCCGCGCCGCAATGGGTGACACCCACCGGCGCAGCGGTGTCCGGCACGGAGAAGAACCGCGGCGGCACCGGCCGAGTCACCACCGTCGACCTCACCGCCGCCCCCACCACGCTCGACCTGGCCGGTACCGCCGCCGCCACCTGGGCGTTCGGAGGTATCCCCGCCCCGGTAATCCGGCTCACCGCAGGCGACACGCTGAAAGCGACCGTCCGCAACCAGCTCGACGCGGACACCTCCGTGCACTGGCACGGACTCGCCCTCCGCAACGACATGGATGGGGTCCCTCCGGTCACCCAAGCCCCCATCGCCCCGGGCGGACAGTTCGCATACGAGTTCGTCACCCCGCATCCGGGCACCTACTGGTTCCACCCCCACGTCGGCCCGCAACTGGACCACGGCCTCTACGGTGCGCTCATCATCGACGACCCGGACGAGAAGGTGACGTGGGACGACGAATGGGTGCTGATCCTCGACGACTGGCTCGACGGCGTCACCGCCACCCCGGACCAGGTCCTCACCGACCTCTCGAAGGGCATGGGAGACATGGGCGGGATGGGCGACATGTTCATGCGGATGGGGAACCTGCTGATGGGCGCCACCTCCGACCTGCTCGGCGGCGACGCCGGCGACGTCTACTACCCGCACTACCTCATCAACGGCAAACCCAAAGCCGACCCCGCCCAATTCACCGGCACTCCTGGTGCCCGGGTGCGGATCCGTGTCATCAACGCCGGCAGCGACACCGCGTTCCGGTTCGCGATCGGCGGCCACACCCTGACGATCACCCACACCGACGGGTTCCCGGTGGATCCTGTCGAGGTCGACAGTGTCCTGATCGGGATGGGCGAACGCTACGACCTGCAGGTCACCCTGGACGATGGGGTGTTCCCTGTCGTCGCCGACGCGGAAGGCAAGCAGGATCGCGCGTTCGCGCTCGTTCGCACCGCCGCTGGCACGGCTCCGGCCAGCGACGTCCCCGTCGCCGAGCTCGGCACCGGCAGGGTCGGCACCGCTGCCGGACTGAGCGCGACCGCCTCCGTCACCCTGCACCAGGCGTCCCCCGACCGGGTCGTGCACCTCGCGCTGACCGGGGGGATGGAGGCGTACGACTGGGGGATCAATGGGCGCCGGTTCGACATGAACGACCCGTTGCGGGACGCGCACGCGGTCAGTATGGGGGAGCGGGTGCAGTTGCGGATCCGCAATGACACCGAGATGTGGCATCCGTTCCACCTGCACGGCCACACCTACCAGCACGCGAACGGCGGCCCCCGGAAGGACACCTCCATCATCCTCCCGGGCCAGACCCTGACAGTCGACTTCGACGCCGACAACCCCGGCCAGTGGGTCGCGCACTGCCACAACATCTACCACGCCGAGACCGGCATGACCACGGTGCTCGGATACCAGTCATGAACCGCGCGTTCATCCCCAGCACGGGAGGATGATCGCGCGGGCGATCGGACGGCGGCGGCGGACGTCAAGTCTAAGTGGACTTCCTACTCTTATGTAGGGATCTGCCATTTCGCGCGGAATCCTGCTGACGAAACTGCTGCCAATTAGCGTGGAATCCCCGAGTTCTCCGCCACCTTGACCGGGAACCTACAGTAGGCGTCGGTTCCGCGCCGAAGTGGTATAGGTCGCAGGTCGTAGAAGGGCGCTTCGCCCTCAAGACCGTTGGTGAGGATGGGCTTTGTTCCTCAGAATTCATCAGTGAGGGAGCTCGTGCGCATCCTGGGCACAGTCATCAGGCGTCGAGACGGATGGTCAAGGGCGCACCGCTCGTCGATGCCGCTTCTTCTGCATGTCAGTCTCGCTGGGCTTGCCGGCGTGTCATATAGCGATGCCTCGCGATCGACTACTTACTCGGATCGATGCCCGACGGCTTCGACATCCATGGCCACACTCGGGACATCATCACGGCCGGCGGCTTGCACGACCCAACCCACCGCGGCCGGCGGTCGCTATAGAGTTCACCAGAGGGGGTTTAGTGAACAACGTCTTCTTTGCATACTCGTCCGCGGACGCCCTGCGGGCCGAGACTATGCGGAACTCGGCGGGGTTGCTCAGGGCCACTGGCATCGCCGCCACGACATGGGAGGATCTCGACATTGAGGGTCGCGGGCTGATCCCGACAATCTGCTCCGCGATCCAGGATGCCGACCACGTGATCGCGGAGGTGAGCGATCTCAACAGCAACGTCCTGTTCGAAGCTGGGTATGCGCTCGCCCTCGGGAAGCGTGTCTGGCTGGCAGTCGACGAGACTGACGCAGACGCAGCGCGCAACTGGCGCGATCTCGGGATCCTGGCAACAGTTGGTCGGCTGAACTACCAGGGCAACAGCCACTCGGTCGCGGGGCGATTTGCTCAAGCACAGGCCATCGATGACGACACCACTTTGATCGATAGCCTCCTCCTTAACGGGAAGCCACGGGAGCCGGACGCGTTGTTCGCTCCATCGACGCCTTTCAAATTCGAGGCGACCTCCTCGCTCGAGAAACACCTCGATCGCCAGGGCCACATCAAGATTCTTGGGGCGGCCGACGACTTGGGGCTTGCGCCGTTGGATTTCTATGTAAAGGAGATTTACCGGTCTTCCGCAACTCTTTTCCACCTCATGGCGCGCCGGAGGGTGAAGTCGACCGAGCACAACGCGCGAGTGAGCTTCTTGGCCGGGATTGCTCACGGCTTCGAGCTCCCAATCCTTCTTGTCGCAGAGAAGGACGGCTCGATCCCGCTGGACTACAAGGATTTGACATTCGAGTACAGCGGCTCGGCTCAATTGATCACGAGGGTCGACCGCTGGCTGAGCGAACTCCCGAAGTCTCCGGGATCGAGTCGTCGGCTCGGACGCTTGGCCCTCGACATTGAACTTCCGATTCGATCTTTTGGTGAGTATGTTGCTGAGTACGAGCGGGTAGAACTCGCTAACTACTTCATAAGCACGAGCGAGTTTCAAGCCGTCCTAGCAGGTCGAACGAAAGTCTTCGTTGGCCGCAAGGGCACTGGGAAGACTGCGACAATGACGCAGACGGCGGAGGAACTACGCCGTGATCGTCGGATCTTGGTTGTGCCGATCAAGCCTTCTGCATATGAGCTGTCTGGACTAGCTGACGCGATTCGTACGCTGTCGACGCACGGCACGTCTGACTACCTTGTCATCAGCCTTTGGACATATCTGCTCTACACCGAGATCGCTCTAAGGATGGTCTCCTTCTCCCGTGAACGTGTCGGGTTTATGGGAGTGAGTCGGGAACTCGAGGAACTCGAAGCCGAAATCGACGAACTCGGTCTGGATCCGTCAGAAGATATGGCCACCAGGCTGGAGAACGTGTTGAATGACCTCACGCGTGAGGCCAAGCGTCACGGAGAAGGTGCGACTGAGTTTGTCTCTCGTCAGCTGCGCCTGCACCGCGTAAATCGACTCAGAGGACTTCTTGGGGCCAACCTCAAGGAATTTGATCGTGTTGCAGTCCTGATTGACAATCTCGACAAGGCGTGGGAGAAGGGCGCAGACTTCGAGACGTTGTCAAAGTTCATCTTGGGGCTGCTGGTCGCCATCGGGCAGCTCGAAAAAGACTTCGCGAAGCCAACTCAGAGCCACTCGTCGGTAAATGTGACGATGGCCGTATTCTTACGATCTGACATTTACGACTCGCTGAAGCGATTCGCTCGAGAACCCGACAAGATCGGCGTCGCAACCGTGCATTGGAACGATGAGGAGCTCCTAGCACGGGTGCTTGAGGAGCGTTACGCGGCGAACAAGGAGCGGCGCCGCAACGGCAAGGTCTTCGATATGTGGTCCGAGATCTTCGATCCGGAAGTCCGCGGGCTCCGCACGCGCGACTACCTAATGTGGAAGGTGCTCCCAAGGCCGCGCGACCTCATCTACCTTGCGAACGAAGCACTGACCACAGCAATTAATCGCAAGCATCGTCGAATCACGGCCTCCGACATCCTCTTCGCGGAAGAGCAGTACTCCCGTTTCGCCGTCGAGGCGTTGTTGGTGGAGAGCGAAGCGGAAGCTTTCGATCTCGACGCTGCGCTGTTCCGACTCGCTGGCCTCAATGCCACCTTCACCGAGGATGATCTGCTGATCCTGCTCGCCGATGTGCCACGCGGAGATGAAGCGCTCAGTGGCTCGTCCAGAGTTCGATTCTTGGCATCGAGACGAGGCCGGGGGAGTTCTTGCACGTCGAAGGACGCACAGACGCGGAACGTCAGCTCCTCGTCGCTCGCCGAATGGCTGAATCGACATCAAGGCCAGTTCGGTTTAGGGTCCATCCCGCAGTTCGCAACTATCTCTTGATTCAGGACGACGATCTCCACGACGACTCGGTCGTGGACGCGACACTCTCCGAGTCGAGCTGACGCACTCAGATCGTCCCAAGCGCATCGAACCGCCACTAGCGACGGCACCGACGCAACGCGTCGAAGTACGTGCTGGAGGTCACACACCACTTCCACTTGCGGACATTGCGCGTTAGGGGGTCGTTGCTGCGACTGGCCTAAGCGCGGCGCTCATCGCCGCCGAGGAGCATTTCGGCGGCACCGACGTGCTGGGGTTATCGCCCGCCGATGCTTCGGCGGGGTCATTGGCGATCCTCGGAATCCTCGTCTGGGTCTGACCGCGCACCGTCGGCTCGGCACCCTCGAGCGTTGCTCAGTGTGAGTTCCCGAGCGCCCGTCGGATCAACGTGACCTGAAGCGGCAGCCGCACCAGCGATACGGCGAACGCGGCCCATGCCGTCGGCGTGCGTCGGCGCGCTGCCCGGCGGCCGAGGTCCACGCTCATCTGCATGTTCGCGGGCCAGACGGCGGCGAGCACCACCGCACTCGCTCGCCCGGCGGCGACGCGCGTCGCCGGCACGATCAGCCCCACCGCGCACGCCAGCTCGGCGAGCCCCGAGACGATCACCAGCGGCCGATCCCACCGGCGCAGCACGCGCGGGATGATCGGCGTGAACACGCCCGGCCGCACGAGATGGATGACGCCCGACACCGCGAACGGCACCATCACGATCCAGGGGATGGTGGCCGTGGGCTTCTTCGCGCGATGGGTCATCACGCCATTCTCCCCGCCCGCCGACGCGCGGGGCCGCCGCGCGAACACCTCCGTTGGCCGCGTAAGCAGATGCTCTCCCCCTCAATCCTGGAGCGAGCCCGACCGGCACCTCGCCGTCGCCTGGGCCGCCGACTGCGCCAGCTGCGGGTGCAGGGTTCGCAACTCGCGCAGCCCATCACCCAGCTGCACGACCTCGACGACGATCACGCAGGCATGATCGGTGAGCAGGATCACGGCATTCAAGCCGCGGTGCGCCCGGGGCCAGCCCGCTGGCTGAGCCGCGCGATCGACGAGAGCCCGGGCGCCGCGGACATCGATCCCGACACCGCCACCTGGCGATGAGGGTCATGTCCGCGGCGTCCGGAATCACCGATCGGTGCGGAGCACGAGCGCTTCGCGGCGAGAAACTGAGGTCCACGCGCGCTGCACGATGAACACCAGTAGCGCCAGCTCCGCCCCGATGGACAGCACGTAGAACGGTAGCCACTCGGCAGTCGATCCGGCGATGTTGAACGCCGAGTACGGCACGTACAGCGACGCCACTACGACGTTCACGATGGGGTTCGCCCGCGGCGGGAGGGTCACCGACAGTACGATCATCACCGCCGGGACCATCACCGAGGCGAGCATCCCCGTCAGCAGCGGCGGGTTCACCTCGAACTGCCAGACCATCCCGTCGAGGATGCCGGCGACGACATGCGGTTTGTAGAAGTTCAAGACGTCGACGTAGACGTACAGGAACATGAAGCTGGTCCAGGCGGCGGCGAGCTTCACCGGTGTGGGGATCGATGCGACGTCGAGTGCGGCGCGGGTCTTGAGCGTGGTGCACATGGGTTCTCCTTGGCTGTGGTGGGTGTGGTCCAGGGATGCCGCGTCACGGGATGACGACGAGCTTGCCGCGCGTGTGCCCGGTCGCGACCCGGCGGAGGGCGTCGGCGGCATCCGTCAGTGCGTAGCTCCGATCGACGACCGGCGTGATCTCGCCGCTCGCGAGCATCTCCGCGAGCGCGACCAGATCGTCACGGCGGCCGAGGGAGGTGAACGGCCGCAGTCGCTGGCGCGTCAGCGCTGACAGCAGACGCGCGCGGGCGATGCGACCGAGGGGCCCGATCCAGGCGCCGCCGCGACCGCTGTTCGGGATGAGCGTTCCGGTCGGGGTGAGGATCCGCCGCATCGCCGCGAGCGGCTTCGCCTCCACACTGTCGAGGATCACGTCGAACCGCGTGCTCCCGCCGGTCACGTCGGTCGTCTCGTAGTCGATGACGTGATCGGCGCCGAGGCGGCGGACGAGCTCGGCGTTGCGCCCACTGCAGACGGCCGTGACCTCGGCGCCGAGCGCTTTCGCGATCTGCACCGCGAACGACCCCACGCCGCCGGAGGCCCCGGTGATCAGCACCGTCTGCCCGGCCGTCAACCGCGCCACGTCGCGCAGCGCCTGCAGCGCCGTCATCCCCGATGTCGGGACCGCGGCTGCGTCTGCCGCGGCGACGCCCGCGGGAACCGGCGCGAGATGATCCTCGCGGACGGTGGCGTACTCCGCGAGCGCGCCCGTCGTCGTCCACCCGAACACCCGGTCTCCGACGTGCACCGAGGTCGCCTCCGCACCCACCGCTCGGACGATGCCGGCCAGGTCCATACCCGGGGTGCGCCGGCGAGGCCGCCGCAGTCCGAACGCCAGTCGCACCAGGCGCGGCCGGCCCGTCATCACGAAGTAGTCCCCCGGGTGCACGGATGCGGCGCCGACCTCGACGAGCACCTCCCGCCGGCCGGGCGTCGGGACCTCGACGGCCACGAGCGACAGCACCTCCGGCGTCCCGTATCGCTCCTGCACGAGCGCCTGCATCCGCCCCGGAGAGGTCACGGCAGCCGACGGATCCGGCGAGGCGGGGGTGGTCATGAGATCTCCTGGTGGTCGTGAGCGGCGGATTCGTACACCGTACGTCGTACACCGTACTATCGGACGTACGCTGTACGATTGTCAAGTCCTTCGATGCGATGAGGAGCCCGATCGATGGCGCGACGACGCCCGCCCACGCCTGTCGGCGCCGGTCTCAGCAAGGAGCGCGTCGTCGCCGAGGCGATGCGCATCGCCGACCGCGAGGGGGTGGAGCGACTCAGCATGCGCGCACTCGCCGCCGCGCTCGACGCCGGCGCCATGTCGCTGTATCACTACGTCGCGAACAAGGAGGAGCTGCTCGACGCGATGATCGATGTCGTCTTCGACGAGATCGCGCTGCCCTCCCTCGATGTCGACTGGACGGTCGCGATGCGCGCCGAGTCGGTCTCTGCGCACGAGGTGCTCGCCCGGCATCCGTGGGCGATCAGTCTGATGGAGTCGCGCACGTCGCCCGGGCCCGCGAACCTCCGTCACCGCGAGGCCGTGACCGCGTGCCTACGCCGCGCCGGGTTCTCGGTCGAGATGGCGACCCACGCGAACTGGCTGCTCAGCAGTCATGTCTACGGCTACGCGCTGCAGGAGGCGAGCCTGCCGTTCGGCACGGCCGAGGAGCTCGCCGACATGACCGAGGAGGTGTATCTCCCCCAGGTGCCGGCGGAGCTGTATCCCTCGCTGCACGAGTCCGGTGCGCACCTCCTGGCGATCGGGTACGACCCGTCCCAGGAGTTCCTCTTCGGGCTCGATCTCGTGCTCGCCGCCCTCGAGGCGCTCCGCCCGAAGCCCTGACGGCGCGGAGGCGTCGGCCTCAGGGCTGCATCGGCGGGTGCATCCCGTCGTCGATGCGCGCGAGGAGGCGCATCGCGGCGTCGAGCTCGCGTTCGTCGACATCCGCCGGCAGCGCGCGCGCCAGGCTCTGCGACCACCACGCGCGCAGTCGTCCGATGTTCTCGATGGCCAGGTCGGTCGGGAACAGCTGCACCTGCCGGCCGTCGTTCGGCGCGCCGCGCCGTTCGATCATCCCCTTGCGCTCGAGCTCCCGCAGCGCGGTGCTCAGGTTGCTGCGCCGCAGCCCCGTGGCAACGGCGGTGGCGCTGGGGGATGTTCCCGGATGCCCGTCGATCCAGCGCATCGCGAGGATCTCCGTGCCGGTGAGCGCGACGACGTCCGGCCCGGCCGAGACGCCGTGCGGATCGAGCTCGCGGGCCACGCGGAGCACGAGCTCGGCGAAATCACCCCACATGGCATCCGGCACCGACGTCACTCGGACAGCTTACCTCCGCCGTGAGAATTAGTTATAGTTTCATAACTATGACTTCTTCTTCATCCACCGCCGAACGCGTCGCCCTCCCGGACGCGAACTCCGACGCATCCCGCCCCATCACGCCCGCTCTGCTGGTGGTGCTGGGTCTGCTCAGCGCGATCGCGCCCTTCGCGACGGACCTCTACCTGCCGGCGTTCCCGGAGATGGCCGCCGATCTGCAGACCTCCGCGACCGCCGTCCAGCTCAGCCTCACGTCGTTCCTGCTGGGAGTCACCGCGGGCCAGCTCGTCTTCGGCCCGCTCTCCGATCGCTTCGGACGCGTCGCCCCGCTCGTCGCCGGCGCGGTGCTGTGCGTCGCCGCGAGCGTCATCGCCGTCTTCGCCCCGACGGTCGGCGTCCTCATCGCCGCACGTTTCGTGCAGGGGCTCGGCGGTGCCGCCGGCATGGTCATCGGTCGTGCGATCATCTCGGACCTCGCCACCGGACGGCCCGCTGCGCGCGCCTTCTCGCTGATGATGATCGTCGGCGGCGTGGCGCCCGTGATCGCACCGCTCGTCGGCGGCGTGCTCACGGCGGCGGTCGGATGGCGGGGACTGCTCGCGATCGTGCTGGGGCTGGCGGTCGTGATGCTCGTCGCCGTCCTGGTCGTGGTGCGCGAGACCCACCTCAAGGAGCGGCGCGACGCCCTCCGCGCCGAGCGCCGCGGATCGTCGTCCGGGGCGCGTGAGATGCTCTCGCGCACCTTCATCGGCTACGCGGCGAGCTTCGCCTTCGCGTTCGCCGCCATGATGGCCTACATCTCCGCCTCGCCCTTCGTCTATCAGGACATGATCGGGCTCGACAGTGCGGGTTACGGCATCGCGTTCGGCATCAACGCCCTCGTGCTCATGGTGACCAGTGTCGTCTCCGCGAAGCTGGTCGCGACGCGCTCGGTGCGGGCCGTGCTCGGCACCGGGCTCGGCGGCGTGCTCGTCGCCGCCGTCGCGTTCGCCGTCCTCGCTGTCACCGCCGCCCCCGTCGCCCTGCTCGCCGTGCCGCTGTTCCTGTTGTCCGGGAGCCTCGGCTTCGTGCTCGGCAACGGCACCGCGCTGGCCCTCGCGGCCGTCCCGAAGGCGGCCGGCACCGCCTCGGCCGTGGTCGGGGCGCTGCAGTTCGGCCTGGCCGCCCTCGTCTCGCCGCTGGTGAGCCTCGGCGGATCGACGACCGCGGTCCCGCTGGCCGTGGTCATGCTCGCCGCCGCGGTCGTCGCCCTCGCCTTCTTCGCGATCGCGCGCCCCGCCCGCGCCCGCACGACGTGAGCGGGGGCCCGCCGTCCCCGCCCGCCCCTGCCTCCCCCGGACGTGCCTACGATGGCGGGATGAAGATCGTGCTCACCGGCGCCACCGGCTACATCGGCTCCTCCGTTCTCGCCGCTCTCCGGGAGCGGGGCCACGAGGTCGTCGCGCCCGTGCGCAGCGCGTCGTCGGCGCAGAAAGCCACCGCGGCCGGTGCGACCGCCGTCGTCGGCGACATCACCGACCCCGCCTGGTTCGCCCCGATCCTCGAGGGCGCGGATGCCGCGATCCACACCGCCGCGCCCGGCGACGGCAGCTCGCCGCAGTTCGACAGCGCCGTCGCCGACGCCGTGATCTCCGCCTTCGGCGGCGCCGGCAAGCCGTACATCCACACCGGCGGGCTCTGGATCCACGGCCCGTCCACCGACCTCACCGAGGAGACGCCGTTCGCCCCGCCCGCCCTCGTCGCCTGGCGCGAGGCGGTCGAGTCCCGCCTCGCCGACGCCGACCTGGCGCTCACGATCGTCGAGCCCGGCATCGTGTACGGGCACGGCGGCGGCATCCCGGCGTCGTTGGCCGACGCCCCGAGGGATGCCGAGGGTCGCCTCACCGTCGTCGGCGACGGCACGCAGCACTGGGCGACCGTGCACGTCGACGACCTCGCCGACCTCTACGCGCGGGTCATCGAGGGCCCGGCCCCCGTCGGACGCGTGCTGGGTTTGAGCGGACACAACCCGACGGTGGCCGAAATCGGCGAGGCCTTCGCCGACGGCCCGGTCGTGCCCGAAGGCGCCGCCGCGTCGCGCGAGCGCCTCGGCACCCCCTTCGCCGACGCCCTCATGCTCGACCAGCAGGGGTACGGCCGCCGGGCGCGCGCACTCGGCTGGACGCCCGCGCGCCCGACTCTGATCGAGGAGATCCGCACCGGCTACGCCGCCCCCGCGGCCGACTGAACGAGGCCCTGTCGGCCGCGTCCGCTGCGGTCTACGCTCTCGGCATGTGCCGAAACATCCGGGTGCTCCACAACTTCGAACCTCCCACCACCGATGACGAGGTCCGCGAGGCCGCGTTGCAGTTCGTCCGCAAGGTGAGCGGGTCGACCCGTCCGTCGCGCGCGAACGCGGAAGCCTTCGACGCCGCGGTCGACGAGATCGCCGTGGCCACGCGGCGCCTCCTCGACGCGCTCGTGACCGCCGCGCCCCCGAAGAACCGCGAGGCCGAGGCGGTGAAGGGACGCGCCCGCCACGAGAAGCGGATGGAGCGCGAGGTGCGCATCCGTACGGCGTCGTGACGCGGATGCCGCGCCGGCGCGGCATCCGTCGCCATCCGGCGACTTCCCAGGTTCGCGTCACCCCGCTGCCCTACTCTGACTCCAGTCCAGGGGGAGTACTCCGAGACGGACGGTTCGTCATTACGGTCGCATGCGGCCCGGGCCGCCCGGTCCCGATCAGGGATGGAGGAGACTCTGGCGTCGACCACGTCACGCCATTCTTCGGGAGACCCTTGTGAACATCACGCCGCTCGTGTGGATCGTCACGATCGCCGTCACCATCGCCTTCTTCGTGTGGGAGTTCTTCGCGCACGTGCGCAAGCCCCACGAGCCGACGGTGGGCGAGTCGGCCCGGTGGTCGGCGTTCTACATCGGCCTCGCGCTGCTGTTCGGCGTCGGCGTCGGTGTGGTCTCGGGGTGGACCTACGGCGGCGAGTACTTCGCCGGCTACCTCACCGAGAAGGCCCTGTCGATCGACAACCTGTTCGTCTTCCTCATCGTCATGACCGGCTTCGCGGTGCCGAAGATCTATCAGCAGAAGGTGCTGATGATCGGCATCGTCATCGCCCTCATCATGCGCGGCGCGTTCATCGCCGTCGGTGCGGCCCTGATCGAGAACTTCTCGTGGGTGTTCTACCTGTTCGGTGCCCTGCTGCTGTTCCTCGCCTACCGCCAGGCGTTCGCGCACGGCGAGTCCAACCCCGCCGACGGCCGCTTCATGCGCCTCGTCCGCCGGGTGCTGCCGGTGAGCGACGAGTACAACGGCGACAAGCTCACGGTCGTGAAGGACGGACGCCGCTTCGTCACCCCGATGCTGCTCGTCATCGTCGCGATCGGCTTCATCGACCTCGTCTTCGCCGTCGACTCGATCCCGGCGATCTACGGGCTCACGCAGGAGGCCTACCTCGTCTTCACGGCGAACGCCTTCGCGCTCATGGGGCTGCGCCAGCTGTACTTCCTCATCGGCGGACTGCTCGAGCGTCTCGTCTACCTCGCGCAGGGCCTCGCGGTGATCCTCGCGTTCATCGGTGTGAAGCTGCTCATCCACGCGCTCCACAAGAACGAGCTGCCGTTCATCAACGGCGGTGAGCACGTGACGATCATCCCCGAGATCCCGATCTGGCTCTCGCTCGTCGTCATCGCCGCCACGATCGCCGTCGCGACGATCGCCAGCCTCGCCAAGACGCGTCGGGACCGCCTGGCGGTCGAGCCGCACGACGTCGCCTGAGCGCGGCGGGTCGGGCACGAGACCTCCGCGCCGCGGGCGCGCCGGGATCTAGGCTGGTGTCGCCCGAGGAGAGGACGTCGACGTGGATGCTGTGGTGCTCGTGTCCGGCGGAGCAGCCGTCACCCCGTACACCAGCGCGGAGCGTGCCGCGGGCGAGGGTCTCGCCGCCGGCAACACGTCGACGGCCCTGCGCACCCATCTGCTGCAGCGGCACGCCGCGGTGTTCACGGCGCCGGCGCGCATCGGCGACGGCGAGGTGCGCGAAGACACCGGCTGGCAGGGGTTCTCCGACGTCGCCGACGTCCTTCCCGCCGCGATGACGATCAACGCGGTCGGCGACATCGACGCCGCCGGGGTGAGGCTGGCCGCGTTCCTCGGGTGGCTGGGCGAGGAGCACGGCGTCTCGTCGGTCCGGCTCGTGGCGCACTCGATGGGTGGACTGTTCTGCCGGGCGGCGCTGCGCGAGATCGGACGCGGAGGGCCCGCCGTGTCACACCTGGTGACCCTGGGAACGCCCTGGCACGGATCCCTGCTCGGCGACGTCCTCAGCGGCGATATCACCACGGCCGATGCGCACGACGATCCGCCGACGCTGAGCATCCTCGAGGCGTCGCCCGGGTACGCGGCGCAGAACTCGCAGGGCGCGGCCGCCGAGGTGTCGGCTCACTTCCTTGCGGAGTGGAACGCGGCCCAGCAGGGTGTGCTGGACAATGTCGCGGTCACGGTCATCGGCGGCGGCCACTTCCGCGCGTACCGCGAGCCCGATCGGCTGTGGCCCCACGACGGCCTGGTGTCGCTGCGCAGCGCGCTCGCCACCGACGTCCCCGCCGCGGTGCTGCCGCAGGTGCGCCGACACACGGTGGACGACGACGTGCACAGCATCTTCTTCGCGAACGGCTTCGATCTCCCGTGGGAGCGCGCGCTCACGTGGGATCCGGCGGTGTTCGAGCTCGTCGACGCCGCGCTGACCACGTGACGGGTGCCCGCCGGTCGGGGGCGCGGAGAGTTCGGGCCGCGGGGTGGCGCGGAACGCCACCCCGCCCCGCAGCACGGGCCTCTGGGGAAGGCGGCGTCTGCGGGTGACGAGCCCCCCAGCTCATCGAGGCCCGAACACGGCGGGAAACCATCACCGCCGCATTCATGAGATGGGCATTAGCGTGAATCATGACGCGAGTGTCGAAAAGTCGCGGTCGCACCGGTCTGGGACCATGTCGGCATGAGGACGAGCTTCGACCGGCGCGATCTGCGCGTGCGCCCGGCATCCGTCGACGACGCCCGCGGCATCGCCGAGGTGCACGTGCAGGCCTGGCGCGAGGCCTACGCGCGTCAACTGCCGGCTCACCTCCTCGCCGGACTGCGTGTGGAGCCGCGCGTCGAGCGCTGGGCGGCGATCGTCGCCGACGACACCACGGACGTCTTCGTGGCCGAGGTCGACGGACGTGTCGTCGGCTGGTCCACGGCCTCCGGTGGGCGCGACGACGACCGCCCCACGCCGCGGGAGTTGGAGGGCATCTACGTTCTCGCCGAGCTATCCGGCGCCGGCGTCGGGCAGCGCCTGTTGGATGCCGCGATCGGCACCGACCCCGCCCACCTCTGGATGCTGGACGACAACCCGCGGGCCGAGGCCTTCTACCGCCGCAACGGCTTCGTCCGCGACGGTGTCGAGCGCGATCGCACCATGGCCGGGCATCCGATCCACGTCGTCCGCCTGGTGCGCCACGACGGCGTACCGCAGTGGGCCGCGGTGAAGGATGCCGAGATCGCGCTGCTGCGCGCGGACGTGCGCCGCGATCCCGCACGGGTGAGCGCTCTGCTGCATCCGACGTTCGTCGAGATCGGGCGCTCCGGCATCCTGTGGACGCGGGACCAGGTGGTGGCCGCGCTCGCCGAGGAGGGCGGACGCGCCGAGCCTCCCACCGACCGATGGGAGTTCCGGCAGCAGTCCGCGGATCTCGTGCTGATCACCTACCGGCTCACGACGCCGTCGGGACGCAGTCGCCATTCGTCGCTCTGGGACGTCGGTGGCGCCACGCCGCGGCTGCGCTTCCATCAGGGCACGCTCGTGCCGCCCGCGCACGACGCCGCGCGATAGCGGACCGCGACCTCAGCGGTCGGTGCGCTCCCAGTCGGTGCGCAGCAGGCCGAGCACGACCATGTCTTCATAGGCGCCGCGCACCCACGCGTGTTCGCGCAGCCTGCCCTCGACCTCGAAGCCGGCCTTCTCATACACGCGGATCGCACCGACGTTGGAGCTGATGGCCTGCAGGTGCACGCGTCGCAGATTGCAGCGCACGAATGCGAAGGTGACCATCTTCACCAGGGCGGCGCTGCCGATGCCGCGGCCCCGGTGCTCGGCGAGCACGGCGATGCCGATCTCGGCGTGACGGGCGAGGTCGTCGAATCCGAACAGGCTCACGCTGCCGACCGCGGCGCCGTCGACGTCGATCACGAACTCGATGCTGCGCGTGCCCGGTCCGCTCGCCGTGTCGGTGAGCCGCTTCTCGAACGCCGACCGGGTCAACGGGGAGGGCCGCGACGGTGTGCGCTCCTCCCACGTCTCCAGGTCGGCGGTGAGGCGGTAGAGCGCGTCGACGTCCGCGGCGGTGCGGGCGCGCAGGGTCACGAGCGGGGCGTGGGGCATTCCCTCCACGTTACCGGCGGGGTGCGACGATCGGCCCGTCGGCCTCCGATCGGCGGCCGGCCGGCACGCTTCCCGCGGTCGTCGGGAGTCCGAACAGCACGGATGCCGCGCGGCGGATATGGGTCTCCGCGAGATCGGCGGCCCGATCGGCGTCGCCGCCGTCGATCGCGGTGAAGATCGCCCGGTGCTCGGCGCGCAGCCGGTCGGACTCCTCGGGCCACTCCTCGGTGCGCTCGGCGGCGCGGAGGATCGGCACCTTCATCGCGCTGCGGATGGCGGCGGTGAGCGCCGCCGACAGGGCGCTTCCCGAGGCCTCGGCGATCGCCAGGTGGAACTGCGTGTCGGCGTCGTTGAAGGAGTCCCGCGACGAGTGGGGCTGATCCATCCGATCGAGCGCGTCGATCATCCGCGTCCGCGCGGCGTCGTCGAGCCGGCGCGCGGCCGAGGCGGCACTGGCGCGCTCGAGGACGACACGCGCGTCGGTGACGTCCTGGATGGTGAAGTTCGACAGCGCGACGTGCAGCCGGAGGAAGCGGGTCAGCGCGTCGCGGGGGAGGGCGGCGACGAACGTCCCCGCGGTGGCGCCCGCTCCGGGCTGCGATCGCAGGACGCCCTGCGCCTCCAACACGCGCACGGCTTCGCGCACGCCGGCGCGGCTGACCTCGAGGCTGGCCGACAGCTCGCGCTCGGGCGGAAGGGCGTCGCCGACCTGGAGCGCGCCGGAGAGGATCCGGTCCTCGATCGCCTCGATCACCAGCTCGTGGGCGCGGGCCTTCTTCACCGGTCGCCACGGCGATGCCGTCCTGTCGTCCGTCATCGCGAATCGTGCCGCCTTTCGTCCCCGCTTGACAGCCTACGGCGCGTCGAATACCGTGCGCTAGAGGTCAGACCTCTCCATGACCGTGCGTCGTCGCATCCGAAAGGCCCGTCATGTCACCCATCAAGCGCCAGCTGCCCAAGCCCGCCGAGCTGCTCGAACTCATGCAGTTCAAGAAGCCTGAGCTCGACGCGCGCAAGAGGCGACTGGATGCCGCGCTCACGATCGCCGATCTGCGCACGATCGCCAAGCGCCGCACGCCGAAGGCCGCCTTCGACTACACCGACGGCGCCGCGGAGGGGGAGCTGTCGCTCGCCCGGGCACGTCAGGCGTTCCAGGACATCGAGTTCCACCCCGACATCCTGCGTCCGGCGGCGGAGGTCGACATGTCGACCGAGATCCTCGGCGGCCCCTCGGCGCTGCCCTTCGGCATCGCCCCCACCGGCTTCACGCGGCTGATGCAGACCGAGGGCGAGACGGCCGGGGCGGGAGCCGCCGGCGCCGCCGGCATCCCGTTCACCCTCTCGACGCTCGGCACGACCTCGATCGAGGACGTGAAGGCCGCGAACCCGCACGGGCGCAACTGGTTCCAGCTGTACGTCATGCGCGAGCGCGAGATCTCGTACGGACTCGTCACGCGCGCGGCGGCCGCGGGCTTCGACACCCTGCAGTTCACCGTGGACACGCCCGTCGCGGGCGCGCGCCTGCGCGACAAGCGCAACGGCTTCTCGATCCCGCCACAGCTGACCGTCGGCACGATCATCAACGCGATCCCGCGCCCGTGGTGGTGGATCGACTTCCTCACCACGCCCAAGCTCGAGTTCGCGTCGCTGTCCACCACCGGAGGAACCGTCGGTGAGCTCCTGAACGCGGCGATGGACCCGACGATCAGCTACGACGACCTCGACGTCATCCGCGGCCTGTGGCCCGGCAAGATCGTCGTCAAGGGCGTGCAGAACGTCGAGGACTCGAAGCGGCTGATCGACCGCGGCGTCGACGGCATCATCCTCTCCAACCACGGCGGCCGCCAGCTCGACAGGGCGCCGATCCCGTTCCACCTGCTGCCGGAGGTCGTGCGCGAGGTCGGCAAGGATGCCACGGTCATGATCGACACCGGCATCATGAACGGCGCCGACATCGTCGCCGCGGTCGCGATGGGCGCCACGTTCACCCTCATCGGCCGCGCCTACCTGTACGGGCTCATGGCCGGTGGACGCCAGGGCGTCGACCGCACGATCGAGATCCTCCGCAGCGAGATCGAGCGCACCATGAAGCTGCTCGGCGTCTCGACCCTCGCCGAGCTCGAGCCGCGCCACGTGACCCAGCTCGAGCGCCTCGTGCCGCGCGCGGCGAACGGGAGCGTGCTGACCGCGGCATCCGTGTGAATCGGAGGCTGGCCGCGGCGGCCGACCCCGTGTCGCGCCGCGGGCGCTCGGTGTAGCCTCGGGCGCACAGCGACGGCACCGACGCGAAGGAGCGGAACATGGGACTGATCGTGTTCTCCATGTCGCACTCGCTCGACGGCTACATCACGGATGCCGAGGGCCGTTTCGACTGGGGCGTTCCCGACGCGGAGATCTTCCGGGCGGCACTCGAGGAGGTCCGCGGGCTGAGCGCTCACTTCCTGGGGCGCCGTCTCTACGAGACGATGCGGTACTGGGAGGATCCGGAGGTCGCGTCCACCCTCGATCCGCTCGAGCGCGAGTTCGCCGAGGTCTGGAACGAGCTGCCGAAGATCGTCGTGTCGTCGACCCTGGATGCCGCCCCCGGGCGCAACACGACGCTGCTGCGCGGCGACCTGATCGCGGAGGTCGCGCGCCTGCGCGACGACGAGGAGGTCGGGGAGGTCGCGATCGGGGGCGCGACCCTGGCCGCCGCGGTGGCCGCGGCCGGACTCGTGGACGAGTATCGGAGCGTCGTGTACCCGATCCTGCTCGGCGGGGGCACCCCGTTCTATCCGCGGGGCGTCGGTCCGACGAGCCTCGAACTCGTCTCGAGCCACCGGTGGGCCCGCGGCATCCAGGCGTTGCGCTACCGCGTGGTGCGGCCCGCGCGCTGAGCGCCTGCGGGGTGGGGTGGGGTGGGGCGCGGGCGTGGCCCGGCGGCATCCGAAATGCAAGGGATGCCGGGCGACACGCCGGTGCGCCGCGCGCCCGGGCGGCGTGTCGCCGCGGTGGCCTTGCAGTTCGGGTCATGGGTGGAAGGCAGCAGGCCGGCCGCCTGCCGCCGGAGCAGGCCGAGCGAAGTCCTGGCCCGGCGGCGGACGGTGCGGGCGGGGCCGAAAGTAAGCTCGACGCGTGAGCAGATGGCGGACGTCTCCCGCGCGACGGACGCACCACGCGGCATCCGAGACGCCCCGCTTCTCCCCGACGGTCGAGGCCCGAGCGACACGGTGGGCGCTGGGCGCCGCTCTTGTCGCAGCGGCGGCGACGGTGCTCGTCATGGGTGGGGTGCGGATGCCGCTCGGCGGCGGCGAATCCGTCGGGAGCCTGGCGGCGCTGCTCGCGGCGATCGCGGCCGGTCCCGCCTTCGCCGTCTCGTTCGCCCTTGAACGGCGCCGTGGATATCTCGCGTGGCGCAACACTCTGCCGCGCGCCAAGCGGGCCACCGACCTGATCGCGCTGTCGGCCGCGATGATGATGCTCGCGGCGCTGGTGGTGGTGGCCGTCGCGGAGCTGTTCCAGCTGGGATTCCGCGGCCTCACGATCGACCCGTTCGGTGCCGCTGCCCTCGCCGCCGCTGCCGTCGGAGCGATGACCTACGTCGCGTCGGCCTCGGGCGCGCGGGTCACCTCGACCGGGGTCGCCTCCCTGGCCACTCTCGTCTTGTTCATCGGCACGCTGGCGAGCATGGTCAGCGCCTCACAGGGCGATTGGTGGAGGTTCCACTTCTCCGAACTGGGCAACGAGTCGGGATACGCCGGCTACCAGTTCAACCTCTCCCTCATCACGACCGGTGCGGTGATCACGGCGCTCGCGAACTTCGTCGCCCACGATCTCGAGATCGGACTGCGCGCGCACGTCGAGACCGCGCAGCGGCGTGCACGACTGTTCGCCTGGCTGCTCGCGGTGATCGGCCTGTGTTTGATGGTTGCCGGGTTCGTTCCGGATGCCATGGCTTTCCCGGTTCACGTGGGCGCGGCATCCGGGATGGTCGTCGTCTTCGGCGTGCTCGTGGGTTGCCTGCTCGCCCTCGTGCCCGGGATCGGCCGCGATATCGCGGTCTTCTCGGTGCTGGTGGTCGCGGGCATCCTCGTCGCCGTCGCCCTCTGGGTACCCGTCGATTACTACAACCTCACCGGGTCGGAGTTCATCATCGCCGGCCTGTTGTTCGCGTGGCTCATGCTCTTCGTGCGCCAGGCGAGGGCGTACGCGGATGCCGCCGCACCGGCCGCACCCCTCGCGTCCGCTCCGGTCGCGCAGCCGGACGGGACCGCCGCGACGGTCTGACAGGGCGACCCGCCGTGCGTGCCGGTGACACCCGGCGGGCGGGCGGATGCCGCCGGTGGATCAGGCGCGTCGTTTGGCCTTGCCGGCGGAGCGGCGGACAGCGCCGAAGGCCGCGGTGGCGAGGAAGAGCACGATGCCGATGATCCCGAGCCAGAACAGCCCCTCGATGGCGAAGCCGACGATGCTGAGGATGAGCCAGATGGCGAGGAGGACGATGACGGTCTTCATGGGGTTCCTTCGATGTTCAGCGGGCTGGGGGGGGGAACTCAGATACGTCGTGACCGACGTCGACGAGCGATCGTGGTCAGAGCGCCGCAGCCCACGAGAAGGAGGCCTGCCGCAGCAAGCGGCACGGTGGAGTCGCCGCCTGTCGCCGCCAGCTCCGCGGGGGAGTGGTCGCCGCCGACGTCACCACCCGCCGGAGGGGAGAGGGGGCTCGCCGAAGGCGCGGTCGCCGACGGGGCGACGGTGACCTGAACGACGGTCGTATCGTCCGGCGAGGTGCCGTTGGATGCCGTGATCGTCACCGTCGATGTGCCCGGTGTCGTGGGGGTGCCCGAGATGACGCCCGTCGCGCCGTCCAGGCTCAGCCCGACAGGCAGGCCGGTTGCCGTGAACGTGGGGGCGGGGTTGCCGGTGGCGGTGACCGTGAAGGAGTAGGGCGTCCCGGCGGTTGCGCCGGTCGGCCCGGCCGAGGTGATCACCGGAGCGATGGTCTCCGACGGCGTTCCGGGACTCGGGCAGCCGCTCGGCGCGGTGATCGTGTTCGTGTCGAGCGTCACGGCGCCGTTACGGGCGAGGAGTCGTCCGACGACGACCGCGCCCGTGGTGGCGGTGACCGATTGGTCAGCGAGCACGGTGCCCTGGAACTGCGCACCGGTGCCGATGGTCGCCGAGCTGCCGACCTGCCAGAACACGTTGCAGGAGCTGGCGCCACCGGTGATGATGATGCGCGTGCCCGAGCCGATCGTCAACGTCGAGGCGGCCTGAAAGACCCACACGGAGTTCGCGCTGCCGGCGAGAGTCAACTCACCCGTATCGGCCAGGCCGAGGGTGCCGCCGGAGTAGACACCCGGCGTGAGCGACAGCCCGTTGAGCTCCGTCATGCCCGTCTGGGTGGGGCTCAGCGAGGCGGCGACGTCGTACGCGGTCGTGGCGTCGCTCTGCGCCTGATCGGCCACAGCGTCGGTCTGATGGACCGTGCCGTTGACGACGCCGTCCGGTGCGGCCCCGAAGCCCGTGATCGAGGTGCCCGGGGAGATTCCGAGATCTCCGTTCACGACGGTGGGTCCGGTGTTCGTGACGGCGCTGGCGCCGAGGACACCGTAGGGCGCGGCCGTGCCGAGGTCCACCGGGCCGTCGATCACCGTTGCCGCCGACGCGGACGAGCTGGCGATCATCGCCAGCGACGCGGCGAGAGCGAGGCCGGTGAGGACCGTGAGAAAAGGAGGGAACGAGCGGGATGTGGCCATGGCGGCACCTGTCTGAAGGGGGGAGGACAGGGTAGCCGTCGACGACGTGAGAATGATCTCCTGTCTGTGCAGTATGCTCCTTTCCCGCGCGGATCTGGGGAAACGGCAACGATTGGTGCCAAACGGTCAGGAATGGACGGGCCGCGTCACCGGCTAGCGTGAAGGGGACGAAAGGGCCCGGATGCGTGCAGTGGTGATGGATGCCGTCGGCGAGCCGTTGGAGGTGCGTGAGGTCGATGACCCGGTCGCACCCGCTGGCGGCGTCGTCGTGGAGGTGCGGGCGACAGGTCTGTGCCGCAGTGACTGGCACGCGTGGGTGGGCCACGACGACATCGCGGTGCCCCACGTTCCGGGCCATGAGCTGGCCGGGGTCGTCGTGGAGACGGGCGCGGGGGTCGAGCGTTTCGCGGTCGGCGACCGGGTGACCGTGCCGTTCGTGTGCGGCTGCGGGGCGTGCGAGTGGTGCCGCGCCGGCGACGCGCAGGTGTGCCCCGACCAGCAGCAGCCCGGGTTCACGCACTGGGGCTCGTTCGCCGAGCGCGTCGCCCTTCACGCCGCCGACACCAACCTCGTGCGCATCCCCGACGACGTGTCGTTCGCCGCGGCCGCCTCACTCGGATGCCGGTTCGCGACGGCGTTTCGCGCCCTGACCGCCCGCGCCCGGCTGCAGCCCGGTGAATGGGTCGTGGTCGTCGGGGCCGGTGGGGTGGGGTTGAGCGTCGTGATGATCGCCCGCGCGCTCGGTGCGCACGTCCTGGCCGTCGACCGTACGGAGGCGGCGCTGGCCGCGGCATCCGCTCTGGGCGCCGACGCCGTGGTGCTCGCCGACGGGACGGATGTGCCCGACGCCGTCCACCGGATCACCGGGGGAGGCGCACACGTGTCGATCGACGCGGTGGGCGCCGAACAGACCGCGACGGATGCCGTGCTGAGCCTGCGTCGCCGCGGTCGCCACGTGCAGGTCGGGCTGCTGCCGTCGGAGACCGGGCTGTCGGGGATGCCGATGGCGCGGGCCATCGCCTGGGAACTCGATCTGCTCGGCAGCCACGGTATGGCCGCCGTCGACTATCCGGCGATGCTCGAGCTCATCGCGGCCGGGCGACTGCGCCCGCAGGATCTCATCCAACGCACGATCTCGCTCGCCGAGGCCGCCGCGCTGCTGCCCGCCTTCGACCGTGCCACGCTTGCCGGTATGACGATGATCGATCCTGCGGTGGATGCCGTGTCGGAGGCGACCGCATGAGTGGCGCGAAGCCGAGCGAGCCGACGTTCCAGCGCAACGCCCTCGCCCCCGCGTTGATCGCGGCCGCCGTGCTGTTCCTCGCGCCCGTGCTGTTGACGGCGGGCTGGGGGATCGTCGTGCTCTTCGTCGTCGCGATCCTGGCGCTGATCGTCGGCTGGTTCGCCGTGCAGGCGCGTCAGTGGGTGTGGGCGGCGGTCTTCGCCGTGATCGCCGTGGTGTGGAACCCGGTCTTTCCGTTCGGGTTCGACGGCGTGGTCTGGTCGCTCGTGCAGCCGGCGGCCGCGATCGTCTTCCTCGTCGCCGGCGCGCTGATCAAGACCCCGCGGGGCTGACCCGCCCGGTCTGCGAGGTCTCGCCGCGCCCGTCGATCTTCCCGCGTCCCGAACTGCAAGGTCTGTCGCGCGGCGCGCCGCGGGGTGAGCGGATGCCGCGGCGTGTCGCCCGGCATCCCTTGCAGTTGGGCTCCCCTTCAGGCTGCGGCGGGTCAGGTCGGGCGCGGCCGGGCGGCGGCGCGGGACAGGTTGGGGTGCGTGCGGCGTGCGATGGCTGGTGGCGGTCCGCGTCGGCGCCCGTGCGGCGCCCGGTCTGCAAGGGCTCGCCGCGCCCGTCGATCCTCCTGCGTCCCGAACTGCAAGGTCTGTCGCGCGGCGCGCCGCGGGGTGAGCGGATGCCGCGGCGTGTCGCCCGGCATCCCTTGCAGTTGGGCTCCGCTTCAGGCCGAGCCAGGCCAGGCCGGGCCGCGCAACACCGAGCCCTGCCGCCGGCGGCGGGGGTCAGGCGGGGCGGGCGGCCCGGGCGACGCGCCGGGGGAGGGCGACGGTGCGGGCGCACTCGCGCGCCCGGGCCAGCGCGCCCCGGATGACGACGTCGCCACCGAGCGTCGAGCTCAGCAGCGCCGGCGCGGGAAGGTGGATCTGCGCGGCGAGCGTGCGCTGCGCGGCATCGAGCACGGGCTGGATGCCGTCGGCGATCGCCCCGCACACGATGACGCGCTCGGGGTCGAACATGTTCCCGAGAACGCCCACGATGCGCGCGAGCACGCGACCGACGGCATCCGTGGCTTCGCGGGCGAGCGGATCGCCGGCGGCGGCCAGCTCGAGCACCTCCCGCCCGTGCACGGCGGCGGGGTCGAGCGCGGCCAGCCCGGCACGCCGATCGCCGGCCTCCGCCTCGCCGGCCTCCGCCCCGCCGGCGACCGCCCGGGAGATGAGCTCGCGCGCGTGCCGTTCGAGTGACGGGCCGAGCCCGAAAGCCGAGTCGACGTCGCGGATGTAGTCGAACGCGAACATCTCCCCGACCCCGCCGTGCGCGCCGTGGAGGAGGTGTCCGTCGACGACCACGCCGGCGCCCAGGCGTTCTCCCGCGAGCAGGGCGACGTAGTCGCGGCATCCGACCGCGCCGCCGTCGGTGCCCTCGGCGGCAGCGGCCAGCTGCGCGTCGTTCTTGACCTCCACCACGTCTGCCCAGTCGTGCAGCGCGTCGATCAGCCCCGGATTGGTGCGCTCCCAGAAGCCTTCCGGATGCGGGGGCGAGGCGCCGCGACGCGTCACGGGTGCGGCGACCCCTGCGCACAGCGCCAGCACGCGGTCGGCCGTGATCCGGGCGTCGGCGAGGGTCGCCTGCACGTGCCCCACGATCGCCGCACGACGGTCGTCCACGCTCTGCGCCGGTGACAGCGGAATCTGCGAGCGGACGATCGTCTCGCCCGCCAGATCTGCGATCGCGGCGGTCAGATGCGTGTCACCGGCGTCGAGGGCGACGATGACCCCGGCATCGGAGCGCAGCTCGAATCGGCGCGCCGGGCGCCCCGCGCGGTACTGGCCGGCATCGCGGGCGTTGGGCAGCTCTCGCAGCACCTGCGCCTCGATGAGGGTGTCGATCGCCTCGATCGCGGTCGATCGCGTCAGAGACGCCGCCTGCATGGCGTCGGTCGCGGTGAAGGCCCCGGCATCCCACGCGAAGTCGAGCACGCTGTCGACGCTGGCGCGCCCCGTGCCGCTCTCGACGACCGTCTGATTCACTCTTGACCTCTCCGCGGGTGTTCTGTCAGAGTATTGCCATCCAATTGATTCGACCACTAAATCTAATCTGGATCGAATCTCGAGAGGCGGCGCATGCGCCGCCGGACGGAAGGACGACGGTGTCTGTGAGAACCTCTCGAGCGCTGCGGGCGGTCGCCGCCGGCGTCGCTCTCGCCCTGGCGGGCACCCTCCTCGCGGGGTGCAGCAGTGACGGGCGCGAAACCATCCGCTTCACCTTCAGCAAGCGCGAGGCCCTCGCCTTCATGAACGGCGTGGTCGACCGGTACAACGCGTCGCAGGACCGGGTGCGCGTCGAGATGGACACCTCCGGCGTCGACGTCGTCTCGGCGAGCTTCGTCCGCGGCAACCCGCCCGACATCATGCTCGCGAACTACAACTACGAGACGGCCCGCTTCGTGCAGCGCTGCGCCCTCAGTGACCTGAGCGGTACGACCGCGGCGTCCACGACCCGCGACGACCTGCAGGCCCTCATGGACCAGTACGGCTCGTGCCCGGGTCGCGTCAGCGCGCTGCCGTACTCGGTGATGGCGGCATCCGTCATCTACAACGAGGACCTCTTCGCGCAGGCCGGCATCGACGTGCCCACGACGTGGGACGAGCTGCTCGCCGCCTGCGCGAAGCTGACGGCGGCCGGCATCACCCCGTTCTACGCGACCTTCAAGGACGACTGGACGGTCGGACAGGGCTGGTACGACTACTCGGTCGGCGGCTCGGTCGACGTCGTCGACTTCTTCAACCGCCTCGCCGCGGAAGGCGACGCCGTCGGGCCCGACGCGGCCACCTCGTTCCAGAAGGACTTCACCGCGCCCTTGGAGAAGATGACGCAGCTCACGTCGCAGTTCGTCAACGCGGATGCCGCCAGTCGCGGCTACGGCGACGGCAACCTCGCCTTCGCGAAGGGCGAGGCGGCGATGTACCTGCAGGGACCGTGGGCGTTCAGCGAGATCGCGAAGACCGCGCCCGACCTGAACCTCGGCACGTTCCCGCTGCCGATGACCGACGATCCGGCCGACCTCCGCGTGCGCGTCAACATGGACCTCGCGGCGATGATCCCTGAGGGCTCCCGCCACAAGGATGCCGCGCGGGACTTCCTCGAGTACCTGTACCGCCCCGAGACGATCGAGGCCTACAACGCCGCGCAGCTCGGCTTCACCCCCACCACCGACGCGCCCGCACCGGACGATCCCCGCATCGCCGGAATGATCCCCTTCTACACGGCGGGCAAGGTCTACCAGGGGCCGTCGGTGCTGGTGCCCAAGACAATCCCCGTCTTCAACTACGTGCAGGCCGTCGTGCTGGGCGCGAGCCCCGAGGCGACGCTGCGGACGATGGATGCCGACTGGGCGCGCCTCGCCTTCCGCGCACCCGCCCCCACGACCGAGACAGAGGAGTCCGGGCAATGACCACGTCCACGATCGTCACCGCCGGTGACCGCACCGCCCGGCGCAGCCATCGGCGCGTCGAGCCGATCTACTACTTCTTCCTGCTCCCGAGTCTCGTCCTGTTCACGCTGGCGATCACGGTGCCGGGCGTCGTGGGGATCTTCTTCAGCTTCACCGACTCGATCGGCATCGGCGAGTGGCACTTCACGGGGCTGACCAACTACATCGCCCTGTTCAGCGACCCCGCCATCCTGCAGAGCTACCTGTTCACGATCGGCTTCTCGATCGCGACCGTGATCGTCGTGAACGTGCTGGCGTTCCTGCTCGCGGTGGGCCTCACCGCCCGCATCCGGCTGAAGACGGCCCTGCGGACCGTGTTCGTGATCCCCATGGTGATCTCGGGCATCATCATCGCCTACGTCTTCAACTTCCTGTTCTCGAACTCGCTTCCGTCGGTCGGGGAGGCCCTCGGCATCCCGGCGCTGTCGACGAGCCTGCTCGCCGATCCCGACCTGGCCTGGGTCGCGATCGTGATCGTGACCGCGTGGCAGGCGATCCCGGGGACGCTGCTCATCTACATCGCCGGCCTGCTCGCCGTGCCCGGCGACGTCTATGAGGCCGCGGCGCTGGACGGCGCCTCCAAAGGCCAGCAGCTCGTGCGCATCACCCTGCCGCTGGTCGCCGGGTACGTCGTCATCAACGTCATCCTGGGATTCAAGGGCTTCCTGAACGCGTACGACATCATCGTCGGACTCACCAACGGCGGCCCCGGCACCGCCACCCGCAGCGTCGCGATGACGATCATCGCGGGCTTCAACGGCGGCGACTACGCCTACCAGATGGCCAACGCGACCATCTTCTTCGTCGTCGCCATCCTCATCTCCCTGCTCCAGCTCTCGCTGACTCGCGGAAGGAACGCCTTCTGATGTCCACGCAACCCGCCCTCGTCGCCGAGGATGCCGCGGCCTTCGCGCCCGCGGACGACCGCCGTCGCAAGAGCCCCGCCTCCCGCGGTGAGCGCGTCAGCTGGTCGACCACGGTCGTCCTGATCCTCTGCGCCGTCACCGTGCTGCTGCCGCTGTACGTCACGATCTCGATGTCGCTGAAGACGACCGGTCAGGCCGTCGACGGCAACGCGTTCTCGCTGCCCGCGCCGTTCAGCTTCGACGGCTTCGTCGAGGCGTGGAACCTCACGACGTTCCCGGTCGGGGCGGGCATCTCCCTGTTCGTCACCGCGGGCACCGTCGTCGCGACGATCCTGCTGGCCGCGTTCGCGTCGTACGCGATCGTGCGAAACTGGGATCGGCGGCTGTTCCGGTACTCGTTCTTCTACCTGCTGGCCGCGATGTTCATCCCGTTCCCCGTCGTGGCGCTACCGCAGATCCAGCTCACCGGCCGGGTCGGGCTGGACAACCCGTTCGGGGTTATCATCCTCGCCACGATGTTCCAGCTGAGCTTCAGCGTCCTGCTGTTCACGGCGTTCCTGCGGTCGATCCCGATCGAGCTCGAGGAGAGCGCGCGCATCGACGGCGCCACCACGTGGCAGACGTTCTCGAAGCTGATCTTCCCGCTGCTCGCACCGATGAGCGCGACCGTCGGCATCTTCGCGTTCCTCTACGCCTGGAACGACTTCATGATGCCGTCGCTCATCATCTCCGACCCGGCGCTGCAGACGCTGCCCGTGCGCCAGAACCTCTTCCAGACGCAGTTCAGCAACAACTACAACGTGTCGTTCGCGTCGTACCTCATGGCGATGGCGCCCGCGATCCTCGCCTATCTCTTCACCCAGCGCTGGGTGATGGAGGGCGTCACCCAGGGCGCCGTCAAGGGCTGATCCCGTCTCTCACCTCCCCTCCCATAGCGAAAGGTCCCGCATGTCCGCCCTGCTCTCCGTCTCCGACCGCCCCGCGCTCTCCCGCCCGGAGGATCGGGACTGGTGGCGCCAGGCCGTCGTCTACCAGGTCTACCCCCGCAGCTTCGCGGATGCCGACGGCGACGGCATCGGCGACCTCCGCGGCATCCTGTCGCGCGCCGACTACCTGGCCGAGCTGGGTGTGGATGCCGTCTGGCTCAGTCCCTTCTACCCCTCCGAGCTCGCCGACGGCGGCTACGACGTGGCGGACTACCGCGACGTCGATCCGCGGCTCGGCACGCTCGACGATTTCGACGAGCTCGTCGCGGCGCTGCATGCCCGCGGCATCCGGATCGTCGTCGACATCGTGCCGAACCACACGTCCGACCGGCACGCGTGGTTCCAGGAGGCCCTCGCCGCAGGTCGAGGATCGGCCGCACGGCGGCGCTACATCTTCCGCGAGGGAAGCGGCCCCGACGGATCCGAGCCGCCCACGGACTGGACCGCGGCGTTCGGCGGGTCGGCGTGGGAGCGCGTCGCCGACGGGCAGTGGTACCTGCACAGCTTCGCGATCGAGCAGCCCGACCTCGACTGGAGCAACCCGGAGGTGCGCGCCGACTTCCTGACCACGCTGCGGTTCTGGTCGGATCGCGGGGTCGACGGCTTCCGCATCGACGTCGCGCACATGCTCACGAAGGATCTGAGCGAGCCGCTGCCGTCCGCGGCCGAGCTCGCGGCGCTGCCCGTCGACGGCTCGCACCCGCTGCTCGACCGCGATGACGTGCACGAGATCTACGCCGAGTGGCGCCGCGTGTTCGACGCGTACGACCCGCCGCGCACCGCCGTCGCCGAGGCCTGGGTCGCCTCCGACCGGGTGCCGAAGTACGCGAGCCCGGAGAGCCTGGGCCAGTCGTTCAACTTCGACCTGCTGCGCGCGTCGTTCGACGCGGGCGAGTTCCGCCGGATCGTGACCGACAACATCGCCCTCGCGGCCCGTTCCGGCTCGTCGAGCACGTGGGTGCTGTCGAATCACGACGTGTTCCGGCATGCGACGCGCTACGCACTGCCGCGGGTCGAGGAGATCGACGGCGCCGTGCCGAACCGACACGGCGGGGGCTGGCTCGAAGCCGGCGCCGATGAAGCGGTCATCGATCGGGTCGGGGGACTGCGGCGTGCGCGCGCGGCGTCGCTGTTCCTGCTCGGGCTGCCCGGATCGGCATACCTGTACCAGGGCGAGGAGCTGGGCCTGCACGAAGTGGCCGAGATCCCCGCCGACCAACGTCAGGACCCGACCTTCTTCCGCACGCACCAGGAGCAGTACGGGCGCGACGGATGCCGCGTGCCGCTGCCCTGGACCCGCGAGGGCTCCTCGTTCGGTTTCGGTTCGGGCGGCGCGCACCTGCCGCAGCCGTCGTGGTTCGCGGACGTGTCGGTCGAGGCGGAGGAGGGCGACCCGGCATCCACGCTCTCGCTCTACCGTCGCGCGCTCGCCCTGCGGCACGAGCTGCTCGCGCCGGAGCACCTGGAATGGGTCGAGACCGGCCGGGACGACGTGCTGCGCTTCCGCCGCCCGAACGGGTGGGAGGTCGTGACGGTGTTCGGCGTGGAGCCGTTCGCGCTGCCCCTCGCCTCGGGGCAGCGTGTGGTGCTGTCGAGCGCGCCGATCGACGGGGGCGTCGTGCCGGGGGAGACGACCGTGTGGGTCGCCGCGGCCTGAGCCGGCGGGGTGACCTCAGGGGCGCCCGAACTGCAAGGTCTCTCGGGCGGCGCGCCGCCGGGCGAGCGGATGCCGCGGCGGGTCGCCCGGCATCCCTTGCAGTTCGGGCACCGCGGGCGGGGCCGCGCGAACCTGCACGATCAGACGATCGCGCGCGCCTTGTTGTTGCGGGGGTCGTGCGTCAGTTCGATCAGACCCAGCCGCTCCAAGAGCGGAGGAACGTACATGGCGAACCGTCCTCGATACCCCTTGCGCAGGCCGTACCACCCACCGACAGGGTTCGTGGGCTCCCGAGCCCACGCTTCGATCGTTCCGGGAGATGCCGGCTTGTTCTCATCCGCGGCTCCGAGTGGAACCCAATCCCCCTGCGCCGCGAGCCACTGCGCCAGATCTTCGACGGCACGGGCGTGGTAGGTGAGCCAGGTGGTGCCCACGTGGCAGAACAGCACAGGAGGGTCGGCGGAATCATCCCGGTAGATGCTGTAGCGGGATGTGCCCGGGGCGGTGGTCAGATCCCAGGGGGATTGCTTCGTGCCTTCGACCATGGCTGCCTCCCGCGAGCGTGCTTGACCGTCAGGCTCGCACGGCACCGGCGCCGAGTCAACGATCGCGGCAGCGGTCGAGCCCAGGTTGCCGAGGCGAGGGGGCTGTGGAGAACTTCCGTGGCGGGTTCGTGACGCTGGCTAGGATGCCCGGGTGACAGCCCCCCGCTTCGTACCCCGTACCGCTCTCGTCCTCCTTCTCGGCGCCGCTGCTCTCGGCTTCGCGGGATGCGCCGCCGCGGCCGACGTCGCGTCATCGCCGTCGGTCTCCGGCTCGGGCGCCGTCGGAGCCGCGACGCCCACCGGCAGCACCGGCGATCCCGGCGACGGCGACGGAGGCGACGGCGGTGGTGACGCGGGCGGGGGCAGCGCACCGTCGGTCCCGACCATGGCGCTCGCCGACGTGCTCGGCCGCTACCCCGACTGCGCCGCGATGGGGTCGCTGCTGGGCTCGGCGCTCGACGGGCTCGAGCCGAACGGTGCGGACAACGACGGCCAGACCGTGCAGTGCGACTGGATCTCGGCGATCGGCGACGACGTCAACAATGTCAGCATCACGGTCACGACCAACAACGGCGCCGTCGACGTCGCCGCCAAGGAGGACATCGCCGCCATCGGCTCCGACTATGTCGCGGATGCCGCGCTCGAGGCGCGCGGCGGCATCGCCTGGCTGACGAAGAACACCGGCGACCTGCGCATCTTCGTGACCAACGTCGACGTGCCGGGGCTCGCCGTCGCGATCACCTCCGGGGCCCTCAACCAGGATCCGCGCATCTCCGGCGGCCCCGCGGTCGCCGCCGCGAAGCAGCTCCTCGGCATCGCGGGCTGACACTCGACCGCCGCGCCGCCTCCGGCCCGGGCACACCGACCCCCGGCCCGGGCGTGCCCGGGTAAACTCTGGCGTGCCCGAAAGTCCCGCCGACCCCGCGAACACCCCCGAGAGCTCCGCCTCGGCACCGCCGACGACCGACCCGAGCGCGGCGACGATCGACCCGGCCGAGCTCGAGATCGCGCTGCGCGTCATCGACGCGGCATCCCAGCTCGACCGCGACGACCCCGCGTACATCGCCCTGCGCCGCCAGACGGGAAAGATGTACAAGGACGTCAAGCGCCTGTCCCGTCAGGAGAAGCGCCAGCGCATCGCCGACGCCGACCGCGCGGTGGTCGCCGCCACCGCCACGGGCGCCCCCGACCGCATCGACGACGAGACCCGCGGCATCCCGCTCGCGGCGCGCACGGCGGCGCCGATCGCCGGCGAGCTCATCAAGCCGCGCGCCTGCTACATCTGCAAAGAGCTGTACACGACCGTCGACGCGTTCTACCACCAGCTGTGCCCCGACTGCGCGGCGATGAGCCACGCCAAGCGCGACGCCCGCACCGACCTGACCGGCAGGCGAGCCCTCCTCACCGGCGGCCGCGCGAAGATCGGCATGTACATCGCGCTGCGGCTGCTGCGCGACGGCGCGCACACGACGATCACGACACGCTTCCCCCGCGACGCCGTCCGCCGCTTCTCGGCCCTCCCCGACAGCGCCGACTGGATCCACCGGCTCAAGATCGTCGGCATCGACCTGCGCGATCCCGCCCAGGTCATCGGTCTCGCGGATGCCGTGGCCGCCGACGGACCGCTCGACATCCTCATCAACAACGCGGCGCAGACCGTGCGCCGCTCCGCCGGGGCCTACAAGCCGCTCGTGGATGCCGAGCTCGCGCCGCTGCCGACGGGACCCCTGCCGGAGCTGCTGACCTTCGGCCACACCAACGACGCGCATCCCCTCGCGCTCGCGCAGTCGGTGTCGAGCCACCCCATCCTCGCAGCCGCGGCCCGCACGGCCGACGAGCTGACCGCCGAGGCGATGGCGGCGGGCTCGTCGTCGCTGGAGCGCCTGGCGGCCGGTACCGCCATCGACGCGGGCGGTCTCGTGCCCGACGAGAACCACATCAACAGCTGGACCCAGTCGGTGGACCAGGTCGAGCCGCTGGAGATGCTCGAGGTGCAGCTGGCGAACATGACCGCGCCGTTCCTGCTCGTCTCCCGCCTGCGCCCCGCCATGGCGGCGTCGACCGCGCGGCGAAAGTACGTCGTGAACGTGTCGGCCATGGAGGGGGTGTTCAGCCGCGGATACAAGGGGCCGGGGCATCCGCACACGAACATGGCCAAGGCGGCGCTGAACATGCTCACGCGCACCAGCGCCCGCGAAATGTTCGAGACCGACCGCATCCTCATGACGGCCGTCGACACCGGCTGGATCACCGACGAACGCCCCCACTACACGAAGGTGCGCCTCGCCGAGGAGGGCTTCCACGCACCGCTCGACCTGGTCGACGGCGCGGCCCGCGTCTACGACCCGATCGTGCGGGGCGAGGCGGGCGAAGACCTGTTCGGCATCTTCCTCAAGGACTACCGCAAGAGCCCGTGGTGACCGGCCGCTGACCGGTCGGCGCGCTCAGCGCTCCGGCAGGAAGTAGGCCGCCGCGAGCGGCGCGACCTCCAGAGCGGATGCCGCGGCCCGGTCGACCCAGCGCAGCTCCTCGATCTCGGCATCCGTCACGGGCTGCTGATCGCCGATGTCGACACGGAAGACGTCGGCGACGACGGCGAAGCCCGGCTCGTTCGCGGCGGGCGCGGTGAACTCGCCGAGCGGCGTGAGGTCGGCACCGGTCAGGCGCAGCCCGATCTCCTCGGCGAGCTCGCGGATGAGCGTCTGCGCGGCATCCTCGCCGGCCTCGGGCTTGCCGCCCGGCTGCATGAACGCGCGGGTGCCCGCCTTGCGCACGAGGAGCAGGCGGCCGTCCGCGTCGGTGATCACGGCGGCGGAGACGCGGATCGAGCGTGCGGGTCCGGTCGGGGCGGCGGAGGCATCCGGAGTCGAGGTCACCCACGAACGCTAACAGTCGACGACCCCGTGCCGCCGCGCTCCCGACCGCGCTGAGCCCGCGCGCCCGGCGAGGGCGGCCCCTGGCCGTGCGCCGCCGCAGACGGTTGACTGGGCGTATGAAGCTCCTGCTGACCTCGGGCGGGGTCACCAACGACAGCATCCGCCGCACCCTCGAGGAGATGCTCGGCAAACCCATCGCCGACAGCTCCGCGCTGTTCGTGCCGACGGCCCAGTGGGGGCAGCCGATGTGCTCGCCCGAGACGGTCTGGCGATCCACGGCGGGCACCTGGCCGGACGGCATCCCCAGTCCCGTCGAACTCGGATGGCGCTCCGTCGGGGTGCTCGAGCTCACCGCACTGCCGACGATCGCGCCCGAGCGGTGGATGCCGTGGGTGCGCCAGGCCGACGCCCTGCTCGTCGACGGGGGTGAGGCCGTGTACCTCGCCGAGTGGATCCGCACCTCGGGGCTCGGCGATCTGCTGCCCGAGCTCGAGGACACCGTCTGGGTCGGCATCAGTGCCGGGAGCATGGCGCTCACACCCCGCGTGGGCCCGGAGTTCGTCGACCGCGACCCCGGCGGCACCGACGAGACGCTCGGCCTCGTCGACTTCTCGATCTTCCCCCACCTCGACTACCCGGGCTGGACGGGGAACACGACCGCGGCGGCGCACCGATGGGCGGCCGCCCTCGGGGCGCGCGCCTACGCCATCGACGACCAGACGGCCATCCGGGTCGTCGACGGCGCGGTCGAGGTGATCTCCGAGGGCACCTGGGAGCTGCTCAACGCGTGAGCATCACCTTCAGCGCCTCGCGCGCGTCCATCGCGGCGTAGGCGGCGGGCGCCTCGTCGAGCGTCATGATCCGGTCGAACACGCGGCCGGGATCGATCGTGCCGTCGAGCACCAGCGGGATCGTGTCGTCGAGATAGGCGCGCACCGGGGCCACCCCTCCGGTCAGCGTGATGTTCTTGCCGAACAGCGACGCCGATCCGACCGGTGCGCTCTCGTACTGCGGCACGCCGACGCGGGAGATGACACCGCCGGGGCGCACGACACCGTACGCCTGCTCGTACGCGGGCATGTGGCCGACGGCCTCGATGACGACGTGGCTGCCCTCGCCGTTCGTGAGGTCGCGGACACGCGCGATCCCCTCGGCTCCCCGCTCCGCGACGACGTCGGTCGCGCCGAACTCCACGCCGAGATCGGTGCGGTCGGTGTGCCGACCCATCAGGATGATCCGCTCGGCCCCGAGGGTTCGGGCGGCCAGCACCGCCGACAGGCCCACGGCGCCGTCGCCGATCACGGTGACCGTCTGCCCGGCGCGGACCCGGGCGAGATGCGCGGCGTGATAACCCGTGAGGTACACGTCCGAGAGCGTCAGCAGCGAGGCGAGCAGCGCGTCGGATGCGGCATCCGGATCGACGTCGCGCACGACGACCAAGGTGCCGTCGGCCTGGGGGATGAGGGCCCGTTCGGCCTGGAGGCCGCCGACGCGCCCGCTGCCGTAGAACCCGCCGTGCAGGCACGAGGTCTGGAAGCCCTCCCGGCAGAAGACGCACGTGTTGTCGGAGTAGACGAACGGCACGATCACGAAGTCGCCCGGGCGCACCGCCGTCACCTCGGCGCCGGTCTCCTCGACGACGGCGATGAGCTCGTGCCCCATCCGCCGGCCCTTCGACGACTCGGCCATCGAATGGTACGGGTGCAGATCGGAGCCGCAGACGCACGCGCGGACGATGCGCACGACGGCGTCGGTCGGCTGCTGGACGACGGGATCGGGGACGTTCTCGACGCGGACGTCTCCGGCGCCGAACATGACGGTTGCTCGCATGAGTACATTTCACGCCATCCGGCCTGCCCTTTCCATTATCCCGCGCGGAGGGGGGCTTGCCGCAAGGGCCCCTCCGTGGGGCAGAATCGCAGGTCGCGCCGTCTTTTGCGGCGCGGGAAGGGGATTCGGATGCCGACGGGAAACACTCCGAAGAGCGTGTTCGATCTGCCGCCACGGCTGCACCGCAAGGCCGATCCGCTGCTCATCGGCCGGGACGAGCAGCAGTTCGCCGCCATCGCCCAGGCCCTCGCCGCCGACGTGCGGCGCACCGAGGAGCGTACGGCGGCGCTGCAGCGCGAGGCCGTCGGCGGCGGCCAGCGGGCGCTCGAACGCGACCTCGAGGTGCAGAGCCTGACGGCGCGGCTGCGCATCCTCCGCCGCTTCGGCCTCGATGCCTGCATCGGCCGGATGGTCGATGCGGCGGGAACCGTCACCTACATCGGGCGCTTCGGTCTCGCGGATGCCGCGGAGGAGCGGCTGCTGACGGACTGGCGGGCCCCGGCATCCGCCCCGTTCTTCTCCGCGACCGCGGCGCGTCCGCTCGGTCTCACGAGCCGGCGCCGCTATCGCTGGCGGGAGGGACGCATCGTCGACTACTGGGACGAGGTGTTCGCCGACGACGGCGTGGACCACAGCGGCGCGCTCGACGACCAGTCGGCGTTCATCGCGAGCCTCGGCGCGAGCCGTTCGCCCCGGATGCGCGACGTGCTCGGGACGATCCAGGCCGACCAGGACGCGATCATCCGCGCCGACTCCCGGCGCGCGCTCGTCGTCGACGGCGGCCCCGGGACGGGCAAGACGGTCGTCGCGCTGCACCGCGCCGCGTACCTGCTCTACGACGATGCGCGGATGCGGGCCGGACACGGCGGGCTGCTGTTCGTGGGCCCGCACCGCCCGTACGTCGACTACGTGGACGACGTGCTGCCGAGCCTCGGGGAGGACGGCGCGCTGGTCTGCGCCGTCGACGATCTCGTCGCCGGGGGCGCCGAGGCGGCGGAGGAGGCCGATCCGCAGATCCGGCGCCTGCTCGGCGACGGTCGCGTGGTCGACGCCGTCGACGCCGCGGTGCGCCGGTGGCAGCGCCCGCCGACGCGTGCGACCGCGATCGAGACCGCGTGGGGGACCGTCGTGGTGGGGCCCGCGGAGTGGTCCGAGATCTTCGCCGACGCCGACGAGCTGCCGCACAACGCGCACCGCGCGCGGGCCTGGGATCGCCTGCTCGACCTGCTCGAGGACCGCATCGACGACGACCTGCGCGACGGCGGTGGCGGGTCGGCGGATGCCTGGGGGGAGGGCTGGGGCGAGGCGTCCCGTCCTCGCGACGACTTCGACGCGTACGGCTCGGGCTGGGAGGAGGACGAGTCGACCCGCGAGACGCTGGAGAACGACGAGGAGCTGCGGGCGCTGTTCGATCGGGCCTGGCCGCTGCTGGATCCCGAGGCGCTGCTGCGCGGGCTTCTCTCGACGCCCGAGCTGCTGCGACGCTGCGCACCCTGGCTGGCGGCCGCGGACGTCGACGTGCTCGTCGCGCGCGGTGCGCCGCCCGCGTGGACCGACGTCGATCTGCCTCTGCTCGATGCGGCCCGCCGCGGCGTCGGCGATCCGCGCAGCGAGGTGCGCGAGCGGCGGGCGCGCCGTGCGGCCGCCGAAGAGCGCCGGGTGATGTCCGACGTGGTGAGCGACCTGATCGCGGCCGACGACGGCGACCTGCGGATCATGTCGATGCTGCGCGGGCAGGATCTGCGCGGCACGCTCGCGCAGCCCACGGCATCCGAGCGCGACCCGTACGCCGGGCCGTTCGCGCACCTGGTCATCGACGAGGCGCAGGAGCTCACCGACGCGCAGTGGCGGATGCTGCTGCGCCGGTGCCCGTCGCGGAGCGTGACGATCGTCGGAGATCGCGCGCAGGCGCGCCACGGTTTCCCCGAGACCTGGGGCGAGCGGCTCGCGCGGGTGGGCCTGGATCGGGCGAACGTCACGTCGCTGAGTGTCAACTACCGCACGCCCCAGGTGGTGATGGACGTCGCCGGCCCGGTCATCCGCGCCGCGCTGCCCGATGCGAACGTCCCGGAGTCGATCCGCCGCACCGGGATTCCGGTCGCCTACGGGTCGCGGGACGAGCTGGAGGCGGTGCTGGACGCGTGGGAGCGCGACCGCGCGGAGGGGACGGCCGTGGTGATCGGCGCACCCGCGTTCGCATCACGACCGCGGGTGGCGTCGCTCGATCCGCAGCGGGTCAAGGGCCTCGAGTTCGACCTCGTCGTGCTCGTCGATCCCGACCGGTTCGGCGGGGGGATCACCGGCGCCGTCGACCGGTACGTCGCGATGACCCGCGCGACCCAGCGCCTCGTCGTGCTCTCGTGACACGGGGTGCGCGCGGGAGCGCCGGCACGCTCAGCCGGCGCGGCGCAGACGCAGCCCGAGGAAGAGCACCGCGGATGCCGCGGTCAGCGCCGCGGCGAGCACGATCACCGCGGTCCAGTCGGCGCCGGCGAACAGGTGGGTCGAGGCCGTCCCCGCCACGGTGCTGCCCAGGTAGTACGTGAGCAGGTAGGCGCTCGAGGCGCGCGACGTGCTGCGCCCGGTCGCCTGGGCGCGGGCGACGACCCAGCCGCTGAGCACCGAGTGCGTGCCCAGGAACGCCGCGGTCAGCAGCCCGAGTCCCGCGAACACCGCGACGACGTCCGGCCAGACGAGCAGGCCGATCGCGCCGAGGGTGGCGGCGGCGCCGAGCAGCGATGTCACCGCGCGACCGCGGCGGCGCGAGATCCGGTGGAACAGCCCCGGCGCGAGGATGCCGAGGGGGTAGGCGAGGTAGACGAACACCTCCGCCGCTCCGAGCGAGAAGGGCGGCCCGTCGAGGCGGAACGGCACGGCGTTGTACAGCCCGACGAACGTCGCCATCGCGAGCGCACCGGCGGCGCACACCGCCAGGATGACGGGGTCGCGCAGGGAGGCGACCGTGCCGCCGAGCAGGTCGCCGAGTCGGAGGGGGAGGGGCGCCGCCCCGTCGCGGGGCAGTGCGATCCACACCAGGGCGCCGACGACGACGCTCACGCCGCCGAGCACGATGCTCACCGTCTGCCAGCCTCCGAGGGCCGCGAGCGGCAGCGGAGCGAGCCGCCCGACGGCCCCGCCGACCGCGGTGCCGGAGATGTACAGCGCGTTCGCGCGCCCGTGCGCGTCGTCGCGCACGGCGTCGCGGAGGTAGGCGAGTGCGACGGCGGGCAGGACGGCCAGGGCGAGGCCGCCGGCGGCGCGCAGGGCGAGGAAGAGCTCCCAGGTGGGCGCGACGGCGCAGGACACCGACAGGACTCCGGCGAGCACGAGCGAGCCGCTCATCGCGGTGACGCGCCCGATGCGGTCGGAGAGCGGGCCCGACAGCAGCAGTCCCAGCAGCATGGCCGCGGTCGTGGCGGAGATCGCGAGCCCGGACGCTCCGGCATCCACCCGGAACGACGCCGCGATCGCGGGCAGCAGCGGCTGCGGGAAGTAGATGATCGCGAAGTTCGCGAGGCCGCCGGCGGCCAGCAGGCCGACGACCCGGCGGTAGGAGGGCGTTCCGGCGGCCAGGCGCGCGATCGAGCCGGTGGGGGTGCGGTCGAGCACGCTGGCGGCCATGGGCTCCATCGTGATCCGCCGGTGTCGTGTCCGGAAATGATCTGACGCGCCCGTGTGATGCGTCTGGCGCATAATGAGGCGCATGGACGAGCAGGCACTGCGGATCTTCCTCTCCCTCGCCGAGACGCAGAACACCCGCGACACCGCGGCCGAGCTGCGTGTGAACCAGTCGAACGTCTCGCGCGCCCTCGCCCGCCTGGAGGCGCAGGTGGGGATGCCGCTGTTCGCGCGGCACGGCAAGCGACTCGAGCTGAACGCCGGCGGCCTCGCCTTCCGCGCCGACGCGGCCGGTGTGCTCGACGCCTTCGACGCGGCCCGCCGTCACGCCGAGCTCATCGCGGAGGAGGGGCGGCTGCTGCGCGTCGGGTTCCTGCACTCGGTCGCGCGGTGGATGGTGCCCGACGTCGTGCAGCGCTTCCGCGCGCTCCGGCCCGACGTGCGCGTCTCGCTGCGGCAGGGCTTCGCCCGCGATCTCTACGGCTGGCTCGCGCTCGATGCGATCGACGTCGCGCTGAGCACCGCGCCGATCGCGCCGTCCGCGGCGTCCGACGACATCGGCTGGCTCGCCCTCGCCGAGGAGCCGTTGTGCATCGCCGTCCCGGCGGGGCACCCGCTCGCGGCGGCCGACGGGGTCGAGGTCGGCGACCTCGCCGGTCGCGACTTCATCGGCTTCTCGCGCATCGCCGAGCTGCGTGCGGTGGTCACCGGCATCCTCGACGAGGCGGGCGTCGCCGTGAACGTGACCTTCGAGAGCAGCGAGATCGACACGATGCGCAGCCTGGTCGCCGGCGGTCTGGGCGTCTCGATCCTCCCGCGCACCCCGGGTCGCGACGATCCGGGGGTCGTCTACCTGCCCCTCCGGCCGCGGCGCGTGCGGGCGCTGGGCATCGCGTGGAGCCCGACGGCGCAGGGCGCCCCCTACGCGACCGAGCTGGTGGCGGCGCTCGCGGCTCCGTAGCCACCCGGCCCGACCCGCGAGCCCCGCGCGGCGGACCGACTGACCGACGACGGGCGACGATCCGGACACACGGACGCGGCGGCATCCGCCAGAATCGTGGTGCCCGGCCGTCGCGCGATGGCCGGGCATCCGTTTCGACCCGCCCTCATCCGAAGGACGTGCTCCCGATGACCGAGAACTGGTTGCTGGCCCGACCCGACGTCGACCTCGACGAGGTGCGGGCGCTCGCTCGTCGCGAGTACGGCGTCGACGGCGAGCTGACCGAGCTGGGCAGTCAGCAGGATCGCAACTTCCTGGTGCGCGGCGCCGACGGCGCGGGTCTGCTCGTCAAGATCTTCCACCCCACCGTCGACGCGGCCGCGGTCGCGCTGCACATCGCCGCATCGGACCGCCTGCGCGCCCAGGGGCTGCTCACGCCCGAGGTGCTCACGACGGCAGACGCCGCCCGCACGACGCAGATCATCTGCGCCGACGGGCAGATCGCCCGCGTGGCCGGGTTCCAGATCGTCGACGGCCGGCCGCTGTCCGACGTCACCGACGCCGATGGGGCCCAGGCCGAGGAGCTCGGCGCGCTGGTCGCGGAGGTCACCACCGCGTTCGCGGGGCTGGATGCCGACGACACCGACCGCAATCTGCAATGGGAGCTGGGCAACGCGCTCGCCGTCGTCGAGCAGCTCATCGACGACCTGCCGGAGGATCGGCGCGAGCAGTGCCTCACCGCGGCCCGGCGTGCGGCGGCCGAGCTGGACCGTGTCGCGGCGGACCTCCCGCGTCAGGTGATCCACGGCGACCTGACGGCCGACAACGTCATGCGCGACCGTCGGGGACGGCACTGGGTGATCGACCTCGGCGACGTCGCGACGTCGTGGCGGGCCGCCGAGCTCGCGATGCTGCTCGCCGACCTCATGGGCCGCACCGACGACCTCGCGATCGTCGGCCGGGCCGTCGCCGGCTTCGATGCGCACGCGCACCTCGCCGACGCCGAGCTCGAGGCCCTCTGGCCCCTCGTCGTGCTGCGCGGCGCCGTGCTCGCCGTCAGCGGGTGGAGCCAGCTGCGCATCGACCCGGGCAACGACTACGCGCGTGAGCGGGTCGAGCACGAGTGGCAGGTGTTCGCGCGGACGGCGCGCGTGCCGTCGTCCGAGGTGACGGCGCAGCTGCGTCTCGCGGCCGGGCGGCCGCACCGCCGGGGCGTCGCCTACCGGCCCGTGCTGGCGCGGGGGGATGCCGCGGCCACCGTGGATCTCGGCATCCGGAGTCCGCTTCTCGATCGGGGCCGCTGGACCGTGCCCGGCATCGAGCAGGAGCTCGTGAGGGAGGCGTTGAACGATGCGCCGATCGCCGTGCTCCGCTACGGCGAGAGCCGGCTGAGCCGCGTGTCGACCGACACCACGCGGTCCGCGGCGACGCGGGCGCGCTGCGTCGAGCTGTGGACGCGTCCGGGCGCCGCGGTCGCCGCGCCCTTCCGCGGCTTCACGCAGGTCGACGGGGGCGCCGGGGCGGTGGAGCTCCACGACGCGGGCGTCGTCCTGCGGATCGAGGGGGTCGACCTCGCCGCCGAGGTCGCGGCGGGCGAGGCGGTGGATGCCGGGGCCGTGCTCGGCCGTGTCGCCGAGGCCGAGCCGGGCCTCGGGCGCCTGCGCATCACCCGGCGCCTGCGCGACGCCGCACCGGCCGCCCCGTTCGTCGACGCCGACGGGGAGGACCAGACGCCGGGCGCCGCGGATCCGTCGCCGATCCTCGGCGTGCCGCGGGTGGCCGACCCGGTGGCTGCGACCCGCCGCGCCCGACGGGTGCGGGAGGAGGCGATCGGCGCCGCCGCGGAACGGTTCTACGCCGAGCCGCCGCAGATCGAGCGCGGCTGGGGTGCGCTGCTCGTCGACACGCAGGGCCGCGCGTACGTCGACCTCGTCAACAACGTCTCGGCCATCGGTCACGCCCACCCCGAGTTCGCCGACCGTGTCGCCCGCCAGCTGAACCTGCTCAACACCAACTCGCGCTTCCTCTACGACGCGTTCGCGGAGTTCGCCGCGCGGCTCGTCGCCCATGCCCCCGACGCGTCGCTCGACACGGTGATCCCCGTCAACAGCGGCTCGGAGGCGGTCGATCTGGCCCTCACCCTCGCCCGCGTCGCGACCGGCCGGCGCGATGTCATCGCGGTGCGCGAGAGCTATCACGGGTGGACGAGCGCCGCCGACGCCGTCAGCACGTCGGCGTTCGACAATCCGCACGCCGCCGACTCGCGACCCGACTGGGTGCACCTCGTCGACGCCCCGAACGCCTACCGGGGTCGCCACCGTGGGCCGGATGCCGGGGCCGCCTACGCGCGCGAGGTCGCCGATCTCGCGCGCTCCCTGGCCGCGGAGGGCCGCCCCGCGGGTGCGTTCATCTGCGAGCCGGTGCTCGGCAACGCCGGCGGCGTCATCCCGCCGCGCGGGTATCTCACCGCCGTCGCCGACGCCGTGCGGGCCCACGGCGGCCTGGTCGTCGCCGACGAGGTGCAGGTCGGCTACGGGCGCCTCGGCGACGCGTTCTGGGGGAGCACGCTGCAGGGGCTCGTCCCCGACATCGTCGCGGTGGCCAAGGCCGCCGGCAACGCCTACCCGCTGGGAGCCGTCCTCACCCGCCGCGAGATCGTCGACGCGCTCGCGCGGGAGGGGACCTTCTTCTCGTCGGCCGGCGGCACCCCCGTCAGCGCCGTCGCGGGATCGGCGATCCTCGACATCATCGACGCGGAGGGGCTGCAGGACAACGCACGCCGGGTCGGCCGCGTGATCGCCGACGGGGCCCGCGCGCTGGCGGAGCGGCATCCGCTCATCGGCGCGGTGCACGGCACGGGCCTGTACCTCGGCATCGAGCTGGTCCGCGACCGCGACACCCTCGAGCCGGCCCGCGCGGAGGCCGCGCGCGTCTGCGACCTGCTGCGCGAGCACGGTTTCATCGTGCAGCCGGCGTCGGAGCGGCAGAACGTGCTGAAGGTCAAGCCGCCGCTCGTGCTGACCGAGCCCGACGCGCGTCGGTTCCTCGCCGCCCTCGACACCGTCTTGAGCACGCTCGGCGACTGAGCGCGCTCAGCCCCGCAGGACTGCGACGATCTCGTCGCGGGTGGGCATGCCCGCCGCGGCGCCGGGGCGGGTCACGGCGAGGGATGCCGCGGCACTCGCCGCCGCGAGGGCGTCCGTCAGCTCGGCGCCGTCGGCGAGCCACGCGACGAGCACTCCCGCGAACGTGTCGCCGGCGCCGGTGGTGTCGACGGCGTGCACGGCGCGGGCGGCGACGGGCGCGAGGAGGGTGCCGGCCCGGGCGACGATCGCCCCGGCTGCACCCCGCGTGACGACGGCGATGCCGCTGCCGTCGCCGCCCGCGGCGCGGGCGCTGAGCGCGCGGGCCGCCGCCTCGGGGCCGTCGCCCACCGCCCCCTCGTGGTCCAGCGCCCGCAGCAGCACGGCGGCCTCGCCGTCGTTCGGGATGACGATGTCGGCGAGCGGAACGAGCTCGGCGGCCGCGGGCACGGCGGGCGCCGGGGTGAGCACCGTCCGCACACCGGCGGTGCGCGCGAGCTCCAGAGCCGCGCGCACGAGCGTCAGCGGGCGCTCCAGCTGTACGAGGAGGAACGCCGCTCCCGCGATGGCGCGCCGGTCGGCGTCGGTGAGGGCGTCGTCGGCGTTCGCCCCCGGGACCACCACGATCGCGTTCTCGCCGTCGTCGGTCACGCTGATGGCGGCGACCCCGGTGGACCCGGCCGCCGCGGGCGCGGTCACGGTGCGGATGCCGTCGGCATCCACACCCGCCGCGCGCAACGCCTCGACGAGCCGGTGGCCGAACGCGTCGTCGCCGACGCACCCGAGGAACGCGACGGTGTCCGCGGACCCGGCGGCCCGCGCCGCGGCGATCGCCTGGTTGAGCCCCTTGCCGCCGGGCCCCGTGGCGAACGACGTGCCCGCGAGCGTCTCGCCCGGCCGCGCGAGACGCGGCTGTCGCACGACGAGGTCCATGTTGGCGCTGCCGAGGACGACGATCCGGCTCATCCTCAGACTCTACGGGGAGCGCCCCGCGCGGCGGCCGGCCCGTCCGGGGCGGCTCGTAGAGTGGGGGAGATGACTTCCTCGCCGCAGTCCCGTCGCCCCCTCTCGTCCCGGCCGCTTCCGCGTCGTACCCCTGTCGAGCTCGGCATCCCCGAGGCCGCGGTGCTGGCGCTCGCGGAGAGGCTCGCGGCCGAGGGCCTCGACCCGCACGCGCTTCTCGTCGCCCGCCACGGAGAGGTCGCGTTCGAGACCGCGTGGGCTCCGTACCGGTTGGAGCGGCCGGCGCTCGTGTACTCGGCATCCAAGACGTACACGTCCCTCGCGATCGGCTTCCTCGCCGACGAGGGCCGGCTGCGACTGGACGACTCGGCCGGCATCGCCGTGGGCGAGGACAACCCGCACGGCATCACGGTGCGCCATCTGCTCACGATGAACACCGGGCACTCCGCGGAGCAGATCGACCGGATCGGCGCGGACCCGCTCGTGCTTCTCCGGGAGGCTCCGGCGTTCGCGCCCGGCACGCACTTCGCGTACAACTCCCCGGCCACGCACACGCTCTCCGTGATCGTCACGGCCCTCACCGGCGAGCCGCTCACGACCTACCTGCGCCCGCGGCTGCTCGACCCGCTCGGCATCGGGGAGCGCTGGATGTCGCCGTACGGAGGCATCGAGCACGGCGCTTCCGGCTTCCACCTCACGGTGGACGACCTCGCGCGGACCGCGATCATGCTGGGTGCGGGCGGCGTCTTCGACGGCGTGCAGGTCGCACCCGCCTGGTACGTCGAGGAGCTGTCGCGCCCCTGGTCGGAGACGGCGGCGTTCGACGGTCCGGTGGCCGCCGACGGCGAGGTCAACGACTGGGCGGTCGGCTACGGCTACCAGGTGTGGCGCGGCCGTCACGGGTTCCGGCTGGACGGCGCCGCCGGGCAGTTCGGTCTCGTCCTTCCCGAGCATGACCTCGTCATCGCCTACCAGGGCGCCACGCTCGACACCCAGGCGACGCTGCGCGCGTTCTGGGCGTTCGTCGCGGCCGTCGAGGTCGCGGATGCGGCGGGCGGGGCGGATGCCGCGACCCCCGCTGCCGGGGCGGGCGCAGGCGCGCTGGCCGTGACCGCCCCTGCCGTGCCGCGCGATGCGTGGACCGCGCGTGACCGGCTCGCGGTCAGCGCCGAGCCGTTCGCCTCCGCGGGGCTCGTCCTCGACGACACGGCGGACGGGTGGAGCCTGGTGCTGCCCGACGTCGGCACGCTTCCCGTCGCCCCCTTCTGGCAGGAGGTCGCGGTCGAGGGCCCGGCCCCCGACGGCGCCCCCGGCGCCACCCACCTGCGCCTGGCCACCCGCGGGGAGCGCGGCGACGACGGCAGCGTCCTCGTGCACGTCGTCGACACGACCTCCCCCCACCGCGCCATCATCCGCCGTGCCGCCTCCGGCGCCGTCGACGCCGGCTGGCACGTGCCGCCGCTCGGGGGAGGCTGGGAGGTGCTGCGCGTCCCGGCATCCGTCCCCCGCATCGACACCTCGGCATCGGCCGTGCTGCTCGACATGGACGGCACCCTCGTCGACTCGCACGCCGTCGTCGAACGGCTGTGGACGCAGTGGTCGCTCGATCACGGCGTCGACCCGGCGCGGACCCTGTCGATCATCCACGGCCGCCAGGGGCAGGACTCGATGGCGCTCCTGCTGCCGGATCGCCCGCACGAGGTCAACCTCGCCGAGAACGCCGCGCTGCTCGCCCTCGAGACCGCCCAGACCGACGGGGTCGTCGCGATCCCCGGCGCGGCCGCCCTGCTGGCCGCGCTCGCCGCGGCCGACCTGCCCTACGCCCTCGTCACCTCGGCGACCACGGAGCTCGCGACCGCGCGCATGCGGGCGGCCGGGCTGCCGCTGCCGCCCGTCGTCATCGCCGCCGCCGACGTGAGCCGCAGCAAGCCCGACCCGGAGGGATTCCTCGCCGGCGCTGCCGCGCTCGGGGTGGATGCCGCGCGCTGCATCGTGGTCGAGGACTCCGCCAACGGCATCGCCGCCGGACTCGCCGCCGGCATGCGCGTGATCGGCGTCGGTCCGCACGCCGCCGAGGCGGCGCCCACGTGGACGGTCGCGGACGCCCGCGGCATCCACGTCACCCGCCCCGACGGCGCGGACCCTCTCATCACGCTCGACTGACGCCGCCCGCCGCCCCGCCGCGCCCCCTCCCCCTCACGCGAGAAACCACATCCGCCCCGAGAAACCACGGCGCCGACGGTTTCTCGGGGCGGATGTGGTTTCTCGGCCGCAGGGCGCCCCGCTCGGCCGCGGGGTGTCGCCGTCAGTCGGTCTCGCCGTGCGGGGCGCGGTGGCCCTCGCTGAAGCTGAGGTTCTTGCCGAAGGCCTTGCCGATGATCAGCGCGATGCCGACGATCACGAGACCCACGGCCAGGCCCGCGACGGCCGACACGAAGGTGTCGCCGACCCAGACCACCACGGGCCCGAGGGGTTCGAGCGCGTGCTCGACCGCGTGGAGCAGTTCCACCGGCGCGTGCCAGCCGACCTCGCCGAGGTTCGCGAGCACCAGGTGGCCACCGACCCAGAGCATCGCGACGGTGCCGACGATCGAGATGACGCGGAAGACGCCCGGCATCGACCGCACCACCCGCATGCCGGTGTGGCGCACGCGCGCCGACGAGCTCTTGGCCATCTTCAGGCCGATGTCGTCGATCTTGACCAGCAGTGCGACGGCCCCGTAGACCAGCGCGGTCATGGCGAGCGCGATGACGGCGAGCACGGCGAGGCGCAGCCAGAAGTCGAGCTCCGGGTCGACGTTCGACAGGCCGATGAGCATGATCTCGGTCGACAGGATCAGGTCGGTGCGGATCGCGCCTCTGACCAGGCGCTTCTCGTCGCGCCCGCCCTCGTCGTCGTGACCGCCGTGGTGGAAGCCGAACCACTCGAGCACCTTCTCGGCGCCCTCGAAGCAGAGGTACGCACCCCCGACGATGAGCAGCCACGGCAGCACCCACGGGGCGAAGGCGGTGAGCACCATCGCGATCGGGATGATGATGAGGAACTTGTTCGCGAGCGATCCCAGGGCGATCCGCCCCACCACCGGCAGCTCGCGCGCGGGCGACAGCCCCTGCACGTACTGCGGGGTCACGGCGGCGTCGTCGATCACGACCCCCGCCGACTTCGCCGACGCCTTGAGCGCCGCGCTGAGGATGTCATCGACGACGGCGAGCAGACCCACGGACATGCCAGCAACAGTACCGGCCGCGCACGACCCGGCTCGCGGATGCCGGGGCTTGCATCCTCCGAATCGATTCGATAGCCTGAGACCCGGCGCTCCCCTCCGGAGCGCCTTTCGCCGTTTCCGCCCCCGTCTCGAACCCGGTCGTATGTCACGTTCTCTCACCACCGGTAGCCCCTGGCGCGTCATCCTCGCCTTCGCGGTGCCCCTGCTCATCGGCAACGTCGTGCAGCAGCTCTACCAGTTCGCCGATGCCATCGTCGTCGGCCGTCACCTCGGCGTCGACGCCCTCGCCGCCGTCGGCGCGACGGGAAGCCTGCTGTTCCTGCTGCTCGGCTTCGCATGGGGCCTCACGAGCGGGTTCGCCATTCCGACGGCGCAGGCGTTCGGCGCGCGCGACCTCGGCGCGGTGCGACGCTCGGTGGCGGCGGGGACCGTCCTCACCGCCCTCACGACGCTCGTGCTGACCGTGGCGGCGCCGTTGCTCGCCGGCCCGGCGCTGCACCTGCTGCAGACCCCGCCCGAGCTGATGGAGCAGGCGACCGTGTTCGCCCAGATCAGCTTCCTCGGCGCCGGCGCCATCATGGGCTTCAACTATCTGTCGGCGATCATCCGGGCCATCGGCGACTCGCGCACCCCGCTCGTGTTCCTCACGATCGCGTGCGCCCTCAACGTCGCCCTCGTGATCGTCATGGTCGGCCCGCTGGAGCTCGGCGTCGGAGGCGCCGCGCTGGCGACCGTCGTCTCCCAGGCGCTGTCGGTGCTGCTGTGCCTCGAGTACGTGCGGCGCCGGCTGCCGGTGCTGCACATGCGTCGCCTCGACTGGCGGGTGACCCGCGCCGATCTCACCGAGCACCTCCGCCTCGGCCTGCCGATGGGCTTCCAGGCCTCGATCATCGCGATCGGCACCCTCACGGTGCAGGTGGCTCTCAACACCCTCGGCGCCGATGCCGTCGCCGCCTACACGACAGCGTCGCGCGTGGACGGCCTGGCCGTCGCGCTCCTGCAGTCGCTCGGGCTCGCGGCATCCATGTACGCCGCACAGAACCTCGGTGCGCGCCGTCCCGACCGCATCCGCCGCGGCGTCGTGCAGGCCGTGTGGATGGCACTGATCGCCGCCGTGGTCCTCGGGGCGCTGCTCATCGCCTTCGGTGCGCCGCTCGTGCGTCTGTTCGTCGGCGACGGCAGCGACACGGTCGTGCAGCTCGCCGCGCTCATGCTGCTCATCAACGGCGCCAGCTACACCGCGCTGGGCGTGCTGTTCATCCTGCGCGGCACGCTGCAGGGCCTCGGCAGCACGATCATCCCGACCGTCACGGGCCTCGTCGAGCTCGTCATGCGCGTCGGCGCCGCCGTCGTGCTCGGCCACCTCTTCGGCTTCGTCGGCGTGGTGTGGAGCAACCCGCTCGCCTGGATCGGCGCCGCGGTCATCCTGATCCCCGCCTACGTCCGCGCCCACCGCGCCCTCGAGCGGATGCCGATCGACCCCGACGAGCCGACCCTCACGACCCCGATCGCCGTCATCGGTCCCACCGACGGGTCGATGGTGGTGGATGCCGTGGTCACCCAGCCCATCCCGCTACCGCAGCAGCCGGCCGCCGACCTCGTTGCGGCCCGGCCCCGGCGGTGGAAGGGTGGGACCCGAGCGAAGCGGAGGACGCGATGAAGGCAGTTCTGGGCGATGCGACGGTGGCCGAGGCCGACCGCGACGATCTCATCTCGATCGAGGGCAACTGGTACTTCCCGCCGTCGAGCGTGAACTGGGATCTCCTGGAGGAGAGTCCCACTCCCTACACGTGCCCCTGGAAGGGCGAGTGCCAGTACTACTCGGTGCGCGGCGCCGACGGCCTGCTCGCCGACCGGGCCTGGGCGTACCCGCACCCGTACGAGAGCGGCATCGCCCGGGTCGGCAAGGACTTCTCGGGCTACGTCGCGTTCTGGAAGGAAGTGCGCGTCGAGGACTGACGCGCACCGCAGCGTCGCGGCGACCGCAGAGGCGGCAGGATGGATACCGTGACCGCTCCCCTTCAGAACCTCACGCAGATGCCCGACCCGCAGTACCTCATGGTCGGCGACGGCTACCGCATCGCGACGTACTCGTGGGGTGACGAGGACGCGCCGACCGTCGTGGTCGTGCACGGGTTCGCCTCGAGCACGAAGGACAACTGGGTCGCAACCGGGTGGGTGCGCGACCTGACCGCCGCCGGCTACCGGGTGCTCGCGCTCGACCAGCGCGGTCACGGCGCGAGCGACAAGCCGCATGAGCCGAGCGCCTACGACATCCGCCAGCTCGCCGGCGACGTCGAGACGATGCTCGACACCTACCTCGTCGACGAGGCGTCCTACGTCGGCTACTCGCTGGGGGCGCGGGTGGGGTGGGAGGTCGTGCAGGACATCGCCCCGCGCATCCCGCGGGCCGTCCTCGGCGGGGTCCCCGACGGCATCCCGCTCGCGCGCCTCGACCTCGCCCAGGTGCGCGCCCTCATCGCCGACGGCACCCCGGTGACCGATCGCGTCACGCAGAACTACATCGCGCTCACCGAGCGGGTGCCCGGCAACGACCTGCGCGCGCTGCTGGCGATCGCGGAGGGCATGCGGTCCTCAAAGACCGTCGACCCCGACCCCGCGCACGCGCCGCAGCAGCCGGTGATGTTCGCCACCGGATCGCTCGACGGCATCATCGAGGGCTCGAAGGCGCTCGCCGCGGCGTGCCCGCAGGGCCGCTTCGTCGAGATCCCCGACCGCCACCACTTCAACGCCCCCGGCTCGCGCGTCTTCCGCGCCGCCGCCCTGGATTTCCTGGCCGAGTAACCCCGCCGCCACCCCGCCGAGCCGCCACGCGGTGTGCGAGCCGCCATGCCGCGGGCGGGCCGGCGCGTAGCGGCTCGGCCGCGGCGTAGCGGCTCGGCAGAAGAGGGTCAGGCCTTGGCGATCGCGTCCTCGAGGGCGACCCAGGCGAGCATCGCGCACTTGACGCGCGCGGAGAACTTCGACACCCCCGACAGGGCGGCGGCGTCGCCGTAGACCTCCTCGTCGAGCTCGATCGTGCCGCGCGAGCGCAGCGCCTCGCGGAACCCCTCGACGAGCTGCAGCGCCTCGGCGCGGGTCAGGCCCTCCTCGGCGACGAGGTCCGCCAGCATCGAGGCCGACGCCTGCGAGATGGAGCAGCCGCGACCCTCCCACTGCACGTCGGCGATCGTCTCGCCGTCCACGCGGGCCCGAAGGGTGATCTCATCGCCGCAGACGGGGTTCTTCTGGTACGAGGTGCCGATCGTGCCGGCGACGGCGGGCGCATCGCCCTCATCGGCCAGGCCGAAGTGCTGCGGATGCTTGGAGTGATCGAGGATCAGCTCGCGGTAGAGGGCGTCGAGATCGCTCATGTCAGACTCCGAAGTAGGGGCGGATGCCGCCGACGGCCTCGATCAGGCGGTCGACGTCGTCGGTCGTGTTGTACAGCGCCGTGCTCGCGCGCACGCTCGCGGTGACGCCGTAACGGCTGTGCAGGGGCGCGGCGCAGTGATGGCCGACCCGGACGGCGATGCCGAGCGCGTCGAGATACTGCCCGGCGTCGTGCGCGTGCACGCCGTCGACGTCGAACGCCCACAACCCCACGCGCTCCACCCCCGCGGCGTCGCCGAGCAGGCGGATGCCGGGGATCTCCACGAGCCCCGCGCGCATGCGCTCCGCGAGCATGCTCTCGTGGGCATGTATTCGTTCCAGGCCGATGCCGTCGAGGTAGCGCACTGCCGCGGCCAGCCCGATCGCCGGCCCGACGGGCTGCGTGCCCGCCTCGAAGCGCTGCGGCGGCGGCAGGTACTCGGCCCGGTCGAGCGTGACCGTCGTGATCATCGACCCGCCCGTCAGGAACGGCGGCAGCGCCTCGAGCACCGGCGTGCGTCCGTACAGACCGCCGACGCCGTAGGGTCCCAGCATCTTGTGGCCGCTGAAGACCGCGAGGTCCACGCCGAGCGCAGGCAGGTCGAGGGGAAGGTGCGGGGCCGACTGGCAGGCATCCATCACCGTGATCGCGTCCACCGCACGGGCGAGGGCGATCAGCTCGGCCACGGGGTTCACGATGCCGAGCACGTTCGACACGTGCGTGAACGCGACGACGCGGGTGCGCTCGCCGATGAGAGATGCCGCGGCATCCAGATCGAGGGTGCCGTCGTCGTGGGCCGGGATGTGGCGGAGCACGGCGCCGGTGCGGGCCGCGAGCTCCTGCCAGGGGATGAGGTTCGCGTGGTGCTCGACGGCCGTCGTGACGATCTCGTCGCCGGGGCGGATCAGTCCCGCATTCCCGATCGAGTATGCGACGAGGTTGAGGCCCATGGTCGCCCCGCTCGTCCACACGAGCTGCTCCGGCTGCGCGCCGACGAAGCCCGCCACGGTCGCCCGGGCGTCCTCGAAGAGCTCGGTCGCCTCGGCGGCCAGCGTGTGGGCGCCGCGGTGCACGGCGGCGTTCGCGTGCGTGAGGAAGTCGCGCTCCGCGTCGAGCACGGCCAGCGGCTTCTGGCTGGTGGCGGCGGAGTCGAGGTAGGCGAGGGGATGCCCGTTCACCTGCTCGCCGAGGATCGGGAAGTCCCTCTTGATCGCGGAGGCGTCGAGGGCCGCCACGGGTGCGGCGGAAACGGGGGACGCGGTCGCGGAAGTCACCCCTCTAGGCTACGCCCCGGCACAGCGCACGGCTCCGGAGCGCGGCCCGGCCTCGGCCGCCGCTCAGTGGTCGTCGTCCGTGTGGGCGACGAGTCCGTACGAGGTGATGCGCCCGGCGCGGTCGTCGCCCGGCAGCGGCCGCGAACGGCGCCCGTAGATGAGCTCCGACGAGTCCAGCAGCCAGGGCACGAGGGTGATCTGCACGCCGTGCACGAGCATGAGCTGCTGCGCGATGCGGCGCGCCCGCCGGTTGTGGAGGAAGGTCTCCCACCAATGGCCGACGATGTACTGCGGCAGGTAGACGGTGATCACCGACGGGCCGTGCTTCTTGCGGTACTGCTCGATGAACTGCGCGAGCGGTGCCGCGTACTGCCGGTAGGGCGACTCGATCACCAGGAGCGGGATCGGCATCCGGTGGAACTGCCATTCGTCCTGCACGTCACGCGCCTCTTCGGCGGTGACGGCGACATGCACCGCGAGCGTCTTCTCGTGCTTGGCCGACAGCGCGTAGTCGACGGCCTTCGCCGTGGGCTTCTGCAGCTTGCCCACGAGCACGATCGCGACGTCACCGGTCGAGCCGTAGTGCACGTCGTCGTCCATCGCGATCTCGTGCTCGACATCGCGGTAGTACCGGTGCACGCCGATCATCAGGAAGGACAGCAGCGGGATCGCGATGAAGACGAGGTAGGCGCCGTGCGTGAACTTGGTGATCGTGACGATCACCAGCACGACGATCGTGAACGTCGCGCCCAGCGAGTTGATCAACAGGCCCGACACGGCCTCGCGGCGGGGCTTGACCGCCTTGGGCGAGAGGAGACGCAGCTCCCGGCGCCAGTGCTTCACCATGCCGAGCTGGCCCAGCGAGAACGACACGAACACGCCGATGATGTACAGCTGGATCAGCGTCGTCAGCTTCGCCTGGAAGATCACGAGCACGAGCACGGCGGCCAGTCCGAGCACGATCATCCCGTTGGAGTAGACCAGCCGGTCGCCGCGCGTGTTGAGCGCCTTGGGCGCGTAGCCGTCACGGGCGAGCACCGAGCCGAGCAGCGGGAAGCCGTTGAACGCCGTGTTCGCCGCGAGCAGCAGCACGGCCGCCGTGGCCGCCTGCACGACGTAGAACAGGATGCTTCCGCCGCCGAAGGTGGCCGCGGCCACCTGCGCCATGAGGCTGGGCTGCACGAGCGCCTGGCAGTTGAAGCCGATGAGACGGCAGGGGTCCTCGGAGTAGTGGACCCCGGCGACGAGCGCAAGGATCGTGAGGCCCGCGAACATGGTGATCGCGATCGAGCCCATCAGCACCAGCGTCGTCTGCGCGTTGCGGATCTTCGGCTGGCGGAAGGCGGGCACGCCGTTGGACACCGCCTCGACGCCGGTGAGGGCGGAGCAGCCGCTGGAGAACGCACGCAGCACCAGGAGGATGAGGGCGGCCTGACTCAGATCCTCCGCCTGCACCGCGAACTGGGCGCTCTCGGCGATGGGCGCATCCCCCAGCATCCACCGCACGAGGCCGGTGCCGATCATGAGCATGACCGACCCGATGAACAGGTAGGTGGGGATCGCGAACGCCGTCGAGGCCTCGCGGACGCCGCGGAGGTTGACGAGGATGATCAGGATCACGAAGCCGACGGCCAGCTCCACCCGCCAGGGATCGAGGTTCGGCAGGGCCGAGATGATGTTGTCGACGCCCGAGGCCACCGACACGGCGACCGTGAGGATGTAGTCCACCAGCAGCGCCGCCGCCACCACGACGCCCGCCTTCTCGCCCAGGTTGGTGCGGGCGACCTCGTAGTCGCCGCCGCCGGAGGGGTAGGCCTTGATGAGCTGCCGGTAGCTGAGGACGACGACGATCAGCAGCGCCACGACGGCCGTCGCCACCCACGGGCTGAGCGCGAGGAAGGCCGTCCCGCCGATGAGGAGGATCATCAGCAGCTCCTGCGGGGCGTACGCCACCGAGGACAGGGCGTCGGAGGCGAAGATGGGCAGCGCCATCTTCTTGGGGAGCAGCTGTCCCTCGAGCTCTTCGCTCGTCAGCGGCTCGCCGATCAGGATGCGCTTGGCGATCGGCGTCTCTTCGCCGGGGCCGCGACTGTCGTCTGTCACGGCGGGCGACATTACGCGGTCGCGCGACGCCGCGCAATCCCGGCGTGCGTGAGAATCCGCGCGCGCGGCTGAGAGGATCGGAGCATGGGGAATGAGGTCTACTCCGGTGCGGTCGCGATCGGCATCGGATTCGTCGTCGGGATCGTGCTGTTCGTGCCGTTCGTGGCGCTCAGCTACCGCCGTCGCGGGCGTCTCACCGTCGGCCGCTTCGCGCTGTGGGCGGCCGCCCTCGTCTACTTCTGGGCCATCTGGACGTATACGCTCCTTCCCCTTCCCGACGCCGAGGTGTACGCCTGCGCCGGGGTCAACCTCGATGTCTGGGCGTTCGTCGACGACCTGCGCGGTGCGCGGAGCCTCACCGACTTCGCCGTCCTCCAGCTCGCGCTGAACGTGCTGCTGTTCGCGCCGCTCGGCTTCTTCCTCCGGGTGCTCGGCGGCCGCGGCATCCTCGTGGCCTTCGTCACGGGCGCCCTCGTGTCGTTGACGATCGAGACCACGCAACTGACCGGCGTGTGGGGGCTGTACCCGTGCGCGTACCGCGTGTTCGACGTCGACGACCTGCTGACCAACACGGTCGGCGCCGTGGTCGGCTCGCTGGTCGGCTTCCTCGTGCCCCGACGCCTGTGGGGCAGCCGGGTGGCGGATGCCGGGTCGCGTCCGCATCCGGTCACGCGGGGGCGGCGACTGCTCGCGATGTTCTGCGACCTGCTGGGAAGCGGCCTCGTCGCCTATGGGTCGGCGATCGCGGTCCAGGTGTTCCTGGAGTACGTCGTGCGCGATCACGCCGCCGTGCTCGACGGCGCCGCGGGCCGCTTCGTCATGACGGCGTCGCCGATCGCGGTCTGGGCCGTCGTGGTGCTCGCGACGGGCCGCACACCCGGTGATCTCGCCGTCGAGCTGCGCTACCGGGGCGGGCCGTTGCCGGCGCCGGTGTCACGGCCGCTGCGCTTCCTGACCGGGATCGGCGGGTACCTCCTGCTCGGGCTGCTGCCCGCGCCCTGGTCGATCGCCCAGTTCGTGTTCGTCGTGGCATCCGTGGTGCTCGTGTTCACCACGCGCGGCGGGCGCGGCCTGCCGGGACTGCTGACCGGCCAGCAGCTCGTCGACGCACGCGAGAGCGGTCGGGCCGGAGAGACGGTCGCGGCGACCGCGCCGGAGGGCTCCTCCGCGGAGGCGGGGCACGGCGCTCCGCAGTCGTGAATGCGGGACGGGACGACCGGACCGGCGGCCGCCCCGTCGGCGGGGGCTACTGCGGCGCGTAGAAGTACAGGATCGTCCCGATGGGGCCGTCCGCGCCGTCGGTGTCGGCGAAGACACTGTACGACGGCACGCCGTTCTTGAACGAGGACCGCTGCGGGTCGAACCCGAAACGGATGCTGCCGGACGCGCGCGCCGTCTCGCTCGCCGGCGGCGGCGTCAGCGCCCGCACCTGGTCCGCGGTCATGCCGATCTTCAGGCCGAACTCCGCCGTGATCGCGACCCCGTTGACCTCGTTCGCGGTGAACAGCGCGTAGGCGGGCTGCGAGAAGCTCTCGCGCGTGAGCGCCGCGGTCGGCACCATCTCGAACAGCGAGAAGCCGCTCCACGAGTACACCGTGTAGTCCGGCAGGGTCGAGCCGTCGCCGGCCTGCGTCCGCTGGGTGGGGGCGGCTCCGAAGGCCGTCGTCAGCGCGGCGATCGCGGCCGTGGGATCGTCCGCCCACCGGTAGGTGAGCGGGGCCCCGGAGCTCGTCTGCAGCGTGAAGCCGGTGGCCGACAGCGTGAGCCCCAGGGCGGTCGCGTCGGTCGGGCTGGGTGTCGGCGTCGGGGTGGATGCCGGGACCGACGCCGCCGCGGACGAATCGGCGGGCGCGGGACCCGCGGGCTGCGCCGAGTCGGACGGGCGGGTGAGGGCGAAGCCGAGCACCGCCACCACGGCGACGGCCAGCACGCCCGCGACGATGCCGAGGACGAGCGTGCCGCGCGATCGGCCGTCACTCGGATCGCGCGGTTCGCGCGGCGGTTTCGGCTCGCGCGGCGGGCGGGGTTCGCGCGGCGGGCGGGGCTCGCGCGGGGGTTTCGGTTCGCGCGGGGGCTTCGGTTCGCGCCCCGCCGGTGACGGTCGTTCCGGCTCGTCCGGCTGAGGGCCGAAGAGGTCTTCGAGGCTCATCCGAGGAACTCCCGGGCGGCGACGACGAGCGCGTCCACCCCGCGCTCGATGGTGGGATGCAGCAGCGGCGCGAAGAACGGCGAGTGGTTGGTGGGAATGTCCTCGTTGACGGTGCCGCGGGCCACGGCATCCGCGAACTGCTGGGGGTCGAGCCCGCCCCAGAACCAGTACACGAGCGGCACGTCCGCTTCGCGGGCGAACCACGAGACGTCCTCGCTGCCGGTGAACATGCCGGGGTCGACGACCGTGCCCTCGCCGAAGGCGCGGTCCCAGGCGGCGGTCAGGCGTGCGGTGGCGTCGTGGTCGTTGATCGTCGGCGGGAGCGAGTGGTCGGTCGTGATGACCGGCTCCTGCTCCGCTCCGGATGCCGCGGCCTCCGCCCGCACGATGCGCTCCACCCGTGCCAGCACGTCGGCGCGCGCCTCATCGTCGGGGTAGCGCAGGCTCAGCTCGAGCTTCGCCTCGGCGGGGATGATGTTGTTCTTCAGGCCGGCGTGGATCGAGCCGACGGTGACGACGGCCATCTCCCGCGGATCGATCTCGCGCGACACGATGGTCTGCAGGCGCATGACGGTCGCCGCCGCCATGACGACCGGGTCGATCGTGGCGTGGGGGCGTGACCCGTGGCCGCCGCGTCCGAGGAGGCGCACCGTCAGGCCGTCGGAGGCGGCCATCTGCGTTCCCGGGCGCACGCCGATGGTGCCCGCGGGCAGCGGCGTGAGGTGCTGGCCGAGCACGATGTCGGGCTTCGGGAAGCGATCGAGCACGCCGTCGGCGATCATCGCCTGCGCCCCGGCGCCGTACTCCTCCGCGGGCTGGAACACGGCGACGACCGTTCCCGACCACTCTTCGCGCGTCGCGGCGAGCCGCTCCAGCGCCCCCAGCAGCGCGGTCACGTGCATGTCGTGTCCGCACGCGTGCATGACCGGCACCTCGGTGCCCGCCGGGTCGACGCCGCGGGCCGTGCTCGCGTACGCGAGTCCGGTCTGCTCGGCGACGGGCAGGCCGTCCATGTCGGCGCGCAGCCACACGACCGGGCCCTCGCCCGCGCCGGTGCCGGTGATGCTCGTCGCGACGCCGGTCGTGCCCAGGCCCTCGACGTAGTCGAGCCCGAGCGCCGTCAGCTCGCGCGTGATGACGCCCGCGGTGCGGGTCTCCTGGAAGGACAGTTCCGGGTGGCGGTGCAGGTCGATGTAGAGGGCTTCGAGGTCGATGCTCATGCCATCGAGAGTACGCGGCGTCGCGTTACGGCATGCCCATGCCGTATTCAGTCTGGGCGGCCGCGGCATCCGGCACGGCCCGCGTCGTTCCGCGGCACGGGCGCCGAGCGGCCGCGGCGGAGACTGAATACGGAACAGCGAGCACGGCGCGCCCGCCGGCCGGGCCGGTCAGCGCGGCGGCGCGGTGGAACCCCGCGCGACGAGCTCGAAGGGCAGGGATGCCGAGGGTATCGGCACCCCGTCGACGCCGAGGGCCGCGAGAACCGCCTGACCGGCCCGCTCGCCCTGGGCATGCGGGAACTGCGCGATCGTGGTCAGGTCGAACAGACTTCCCAGCTCGTGCCCGTCGACGCCGATGACCGAGAGCCGGCCGGGCACCTCGATACCCAGCTCGCGGGCCGCGGAAAGGACGCCGTACGCCATCTCGTCGGACGCGGCGAAGATCGCCGTGGGCGCGTCGGGGCCCGCGAGGAGATCGCGCGCGACGCGCCGCGCGCCGTCGACGGTGAAGTCGGCCGCGACGAAACGGGGCGCCGTGACCCCGGCATCCGTCATCGCCTGCGCGAACCCGCGACGCCGCCGGGTGGGGATGTCGAGCGTCTCGCCCGCATCGTCGGGCAGGCTCCAGCCGAGGTGCACGATGTCGCGGTGCCCGAGCGCGAGCAGGTGCGCCGTCGCGAGCCGGCCCACCGCCGTGTCGTCGACCCGCAGCCCGTTCAGCTCGGCGTGCGGCACGCCGAGCCCCACGACCGGCACGGGCAGCTCGTCGAGCTGGCGCAGTTCGTCGGCGCTCAGCTCCACCGACAGCACGATCAGGCCGTCGACGCGCCGCCGCCGTAGCGACGTCTCGAACAGGTTGCGCCGCTGGGCGGGGTCGTCGGTGAGGTTGTAGAGCGTCATGTCGTAGCCGCGGGGCGCGAGCTGCGCGGCGATGCCGTCGAGCACCGTCGCGAAGAACCAGCGATCCAGCAACGGCACGATCACGCCGATGTTCTCGGCGCGCCCCGAGGCGAGCGTGGATGCCGCGGCCGACACGACATACCCGAGATCGGCGGCCGCGGCCCGCACGCGTGCGCGGGTCGCCTCGGACAGTCGGCCCCGGCCGCTGAGGGCGCGCGACACCGTCGCCGTGGAGACGCCGGCGGCGCGCGCGACCTCCTCGATGCCGGTCATGTCAGTCCGCGAGCATCCACACCGCGACATCGGCGGGAAGCTCCGCGCCGTCGAACGGCTCGCTGGCGACCAGCACCGTGCCCGACGGCAGGGCGACCGGGGAGGTGCCGGCGTTGGCGATGACGGTGACCGCGCCCGAGCGGAACGCGATCACGTCGTCGCCGTAGCCGTCCAGCCACTCGAGGCTCGCCCCGCCGAGGCCCTCCGCGCGTCGCGTCGCGAGCAGCGTGCGGTACAGCCACAGCGTCGAATCGGGGTCGCCCTCCTGGACATCGCGGGCGAGCGTGGCCCACTCGGCGGGCTGCGGCAGCCACGACTGTCCGTCGGGGCTGAAGCCGTAGGCCGGGGCATCCGACGTCCACGGGATCGGCACGCGGCATCCGTCGCGGCCGTAGCGCTCGCCGTCGGTGCGGAACCACGTCGGATCCTGCCGCGACTCCGGCGGCAGCGCGATGACCTCGGGAAGACCCAGCTCCTCGCCCTGGTAGAGGTACGCGGAGCCCGGAAGCGCCAGCATGACCGCCGTCGCCGCGCGGGCACGGCGCAACCCCACCTCGGGGATCGGCTGGCCGGGGGAGTCGGGACCGATGCCGTGGCCCTGCGGGTTCTCGGCGGTCAGCGCGAGCCGCGACGCGTGGCGCACGACGTCGTGGTTGGAGAGCACCCAGGTCGCCGGGGCGCCGACCGCGGGGAACGCGCGCAGCGACTCGGAGATGACCTCGCGGATGGCCGCGGCATCCCACTCGGTCATCAGATAGGGGAAGTTGAACGCCTGGTGCATCTCGTCGGAGCGCACCCACTCCGCCGTGCGGTCGACGGTCGGCAGCCATGCCTCGGCGCAGAGGGCGCGGTCGCCGTCGTAGGCCGCGAGCACGCGATGCCAGTCGCGGTAGATCTCGTGCACGCCGTCCTGCCCCCAGTAGGGCACGTCCTCGTCGGAGCCGCCCATGCTGTCGGCATCCACGGCGGGCAGGTGGTCGGGCAGGCCGTCGGACTTGACCAGACCGTGCGCCACGTCGACGCGGAAGCCGTCGACGCCGCGGTCGAGCCAGAACCGCAGGATGCCGCGGAACTCCTCCTGCACCTCGGGGTTGGACCAGTCGAAGTCGGGCTGGCTCGTGTCGAACAGGTGCAGGTACCACTGGCCCGGCGTGCCGTCGGCCTCGGTGACGCGGGTCCAGGCCGGGCCGCCGAAGACCGACTCCCAGTTGTTCGGGGGCAGCTCCCCGTTCTCGCCCTTGCCGTCGCGGAACAGATAGCGGGCGCGCGCGGCACTGCCGGGGGCCGCGGCGAGCGCCTCCTGGAACCAGACGTGCCGGTCGGAGCTGTGGTTGGGCACGAGGTCGACGATCACGCGGATGCCGCGGTCGTGCGCGGCGGCCAGCATGGCGTCGAAGTCGGCGAGCGTGCCGAACAGCGGGTCGACGTCGCAGTAGTCGGCGACGTCGTAGCCGGCATCCTTCTGCGGCGAACGGTAGAAGGGGCTCAGCCACACGGCGTCCACCCCGAGCGCGCGCAGGTCGTCCAGGTGCGCGGTCACGCCGGGAAGGTCGCCGATGCCGTCGCCGGACGCGTCGGCGAACGACCGCGGGTAGATCTGGTAGATCACCGCGGTGCGCCACCATTCGGCGCCCGGGCGGCTCTCGCCGATGTCGGGAAGGGAGGAGGTCAGCTGCGACGTCATGCGCACCAGAATAGCGCAAGCGCTTGCGCACGGGGTCACGGGTCCCGGGGCGCGCGGCGGACAGGAGCCCGGGCAGTCGGGCCGCACCGCACCCCGCTGTGGCGGCGCCCGGCGGTCGCGCCGGCCGGCCGTGACGAGCGTCGGAGATCCGCCGCCGGCCGCCGCCGGCACGGCGCCACCCGGCCCGGGGTCGACCGGAACTCCGACGTTCGTCACGCGCCCCGCCCCGCGGCCCCCGACTAACCCGGCGCCCCGCCGCGCCGCGCCCCGGCCCCCCGACAAACCCGGGCCGCGCCGGCCGGCCCCGTGACGAGCGTCGGAGGTCCGCCGCCGGCCGCCGCCGACACGGCGCCACCCAGCCCGGGCCCGACCGAAACTCCGACGTTCGTCACGCGCCCCGCGCCGCGGCCCCCGACAAACCCGGGCCGCGCCGCCGCGCGCGGGGCCGCGCGTACCGGCGGCTAGCCTTGACCGGTGACTTCCGAGGCTCTCGCCCACGCCGAATCGCTCATCGCCGGCATCCCCGACTTCCCCGAACCCGGGGTGCTGTTCCGCGACATCTCTCCTCTGCTGGCCGACGCCGTCGCCCTGCGCACGGTGGTGGATGCCGTCGTGGAGCCGTTCGCGGGGCGCTTCGACGTCGTCGCGGGCATCGAGGCCCGCGGTTTCATGCTCGCGGGAGCCGTCGCGATCGCGGCCGGCGTCGGTATGGCGCCGATCCGGAAGGCGGGGAAGCTGCCGCGTCCCGCGGCGTCGGTCGCCTACGCGCTCGAGTACGGTACGGCCGAGATCGAGATGAGCGCCGACCTCGCCCCGGGAACGCGCGTGCTGCTCGTCGACGACATCCTCGCGACCGGCGGCACCCTGCGCGCGGGGCAGCAGCTCCTGGACGAGCTGGGGCTGCAGCTGGCGGGAACCGCCGTGCTCATGGAGCTGGTCGAGCTCGGCGGACGCGAGGTGTGCGGTCCGGTCCACTCGGTGTTCCGGGTCTGAGGTCCCCCGGTCAGCCGCGCTCGGCGACCGACTCGCGCGTGCGCAGCGGCAGCGGGATCAGGTGCACGGCCCCACCGGGGCCCCCGGCCTCGTCCCCGTCCTCGCGGGCGCGCTCGATCAGGTCGATGAGCTCGTCGGTCGCCCGCCGGCCGAGCGCCCGCTGCGGGAACGCGAACGTCGTGAGCCCGGGTCGCAGCCAGCGCGCGAACGGGGTGTCGTCGAACGACAGCACCGACACGTCGTCGGGCACCCGTACCCCGGCCTCCTGCAGCGCCTGGTATGCGCCCATCGCGAGCCTGTCGTTGAAGCACAGCAGGGCGTCGGCGGGCTCGCCCCGTTCGACGAGCGCCGTGGTCAGGCGGAAGCCCTCGGGCGGCAGCCACTGGCCGGCGGGCTGAGCGGATGCCACGCGCAGCCCCTCCTCGGCCAGCACGTCCAGCACGCCGCGCAGGCGCTGCGCGGCGGCGAGGGCGAACGGGTGCGCGTGCGCCGGGTCGTCCCCGACGCCGATGAGGTGGATGCGGCGGTGGCCCGTGTCGACCAGCAGCCGCGCCGCCTCGCGGCCGGCGCGGTACTCGTCGGGCAGCACCTGCACGAGATCGGTGCCGCCGTCGGGTTCGATGTTGAGCAGCACCGTCGGCATCCGCGTCGCGGCGGTGGGGATCGTGCGGGCGTGGGTGAGCATGGTGGCGAGCACGATGCCGTCGACCTGGCGGTCGAACATCGCGTCGAGCAGGTCGCGTTCGAGCTGGCCGTCGCCGCCCGTCTCGCCGACGAAGACCATGTAGCCCCGGGCGCGGGCGGCCTCGATGGCGCCGCGGATCATCTCGCCGGCCAGCTGCGACGACGCGACCGAGTCCGAGACGAAGCCGAGCGTGCGCGTGGAGCCGGTGCGCAGGCCGGCCGACAGCGCGTTCGGCCGGTACCCGAGCCGGCGGGCCGCCTCGCGCACGCGCTCCTGCGCCGTGGCGGAGATGCGCAGCTCGTCGGCGCGGCCCGCCAGCACGAGCGAGGCCGTGGATGCCGCGACCCCCGCCTCCTGTGCGACCTGCGACAGGGTCACCCGTTTCCTGACCACGCGGTCCTCCCTGATTCCGTCGTCGGCGTCCCCGGTTCGATGAGGGGGTTGCGCGCGTCGATCTCCGCTAGTACGTTTTAGCACGCGAGCTGAATCGGTATAGCAGCAAACTCCATCCTCGCACCGAGAAACTGCATGGAAAGGCAGACAATGATGTCGAACACGAAGCGCATGCGCGCCTCCGCTGTCGTCGCCACGACCGTGATCGCAGGAGTGGCCCTCACCGCCTGCGCTCCTCCCGGGGCCGACACCTCCAGCACCCCGGCCGCGTCCAGCGACGTGGTCCTGAGCTGTGGAACCGATCCGGTCACCCTCAGCGCGTACGTCGAGACCGGATTCCCGCTGTTCAACGACCTCACGGCGGAGTTCACCAAGCAGTTCCCGAACGTCACGTTCGACACGCGTGAAGACCAGTTCGCGGTCATCACGCAGAACGCCCCGCGTGTGCTCGTCGACTCGCCGCCGGACATCATGCGCCTCCCCACGATCGTCGACCTCGTGAACGACAACCTGCTCTACAACCTCGACGGCTACGCCAAGGGCTACGGGTGGGACCAGTGGCCGTCGTCGCAGCTCGAGCAGCTGCGGGTCAACGACAAGGGTCAGCGCGGCGACGGCTCCCTCTACGCGATGGGCGTCAACTACTCGGTTACCGGCGTCTTCTACAACAAGAAGCTCGCCGCGCAGATCGGCATGACCTCCGCCCCGACGACGCTCGACGAGTTCGACTCCTACCTGAAGAAGGCGAAGGATGCCGGGATCACGCCGATCGCGCAGTTCAACGGCGGGGCGACCGGCGGTCTCGCCTTCCCGCTCCAGGCGCTGATGGCCAGCTATGGCAAGCCGAGCGCGATCAACGACTGGATCTTCCTCAAGGACGACGCCACGATCGACACTCCGGAGAACGTCAAGGCCGCGGAGCACCTCGACTCGTGGATCACGGCGGGCTACTTCGCCGACGACGCCAACTCGATGGACTACTCCCAGATGATCAGCCGCTTCACGAGCGGCCAGAGCCTGTTCATCTTCGACGGCGACTGGGAGTCGGGCAACTTCGACACCCAGATGCCCGGCGACGTGGGCTTCTTCCTGTCGCCCCCGCTCGAGGCGGGCGGCCAGAACGGCGCCATGTCGGCTCCGCTCACCTACGGCGTGTCGGCGAAGGCCGCGCACCCCGACTGCGCCGCGTTCTTCTTCAACTGGGTCGCGACGAACGAGACGGCGCGCACCATCGCGGTGGAGAAGGGCGGCTCGCACCCCATGGGTCCCGCCGACGCCTTCATGCCCGCCGTCAAGGAGGGCACCGTGACGGCCGAGACCCTGGCCGCGGGCGCGCAACTCTCGCAGAACAACGGTTCGATGGACTTCATCGCCAACGCCACCGGCTCGATCTACGCGAAGAGCCTCACGCCGAACCTGCAGGAGCTGTTCGCGGGCAAGCAGACCCCGGCCGGCCTTCTGACCCAGGTGCAGACCGACTATCTGAGCAGCAAGAAGGGCTGACCCATGAGCACGTCCACGCAGCCCGGGCAGGCCCGGGCTGCGCGGGACCGTGCGGCCGCCCCGGCCCGCGACCACCGCGCTCGACGCGCGCGGTGGTCGCGGGAGGCGGTTGTCGGTCTCGCGCTGATCGCACCCGCCTTCGTCTTCTACGCGCTCTTCGTGCTCGTGCCGCTCGCCTCGACGGTGCAGTACTCGTTCTACGACTGGAACGGGGTCACGACCGCCACGTGGGCGGGGCTCGACAACTACGTGCGCATCTTCACCGACGCGCAGCTGCTCGGACCCATCGTCAACGCGCTGACGCTCATCCTGTACTTCTCGATCATCCCGGTGACCGTCGGGCTCGTCGCCGCTGCGCTGATCCGCAAGCTCGGGGGCAGTCGTCTGGCCTCCGTGTCACGCACCGTCCTGTTCCTCCCGCAGGTCATCCCGCTGGTCGCCGCCGGCATCATGTGGACGTGGCTGCTGGCCGCCGACGGTGCGGTCAACCAGTTCCTCAGCGCGATCGGGCTCGGCGGGATCACCCGCGCGTGGCTCGGCGACTTCGACACCGCTCTGCCCGCCGTCGGCGTGATCGGCGCGTGGGTCTCGCTCGGCCTGTGCATGCTGCTGCTGCTCGCCGGCATGACCAAGATCGATCCCGCCCTCTACGAGGCCGCGCGCATCGACGGCGCGGGGCCCATCCGCGAGTTCTTCACGGTGACCCTGCCCGCCATCCGGCAGGAGCTCGGCGTCGCCGTGCTCATCACCGTCATCGGGGCCCTGCGCAGCTTCGACATCATCTACATCTCCACCCAGGGCGGCCCCGGCCGCAGCACGATGGTGCCGGGTCTGGAGATCTACTACCTCGCGTTCTTCGAGCGGCAGGTCGGCCAGGCCTCCGCCCTCGCGGTCGTGCTCACCCTGCTGGTGCTCGCCGTCGTGCTGCCGCTGAACAAGCTCACCCGCGGAAAGGACGAGAGCTGATGAAGACCTCCGCCGTCGAGGTGTGGACCGGCCGCCTCCTGCTCATCGTCGTCATGGCGCTGACGATCATCCCGTTCATCTCGCTGTTCGTGACCGCGCTGCACGCCCCCGGGACCTACCCGGCGGGCCTGTCCTGGCCCGACGAGCCGCACTGGGACAACTTCCTCCTCGCGTTCCAGTCGGCCGACATGCTGAAGATGCTGGGCTCCAGCATCCTCATCGAGCTCGGCGTCGTGCCCGTGAGCCTGTTCGCCGCGACGCTCGCCGGCTTCGCGCTCGGGCACCTCAAAGTGCCGCTGTCGCGCACCCTCTTCGTCGTGTTCGTGCTGGGACTGACCCTCCCGATCGAGGGCATCATCGTGCCGATCTACTACCAGATCCGCAGCTACGGGCTCCTCAACACCCAGTGGGCGATCGTCCTGCCGCTGATCGGCCTGTTCATGCCGTTCGCCGTCATGTGGATGCGGGCGCATTTCGTCAACATGCCGCACGAGCTGACCGAGGCCGCCCGCACCGACGGCGCCAGCACCTGGCAGCTGTTCTGGCGCATCCACGTGCCGCTGTCGGGTCCGGCGATCTCCTCGCTCGCGATCCTGCTGTTCCTGTGGACGTGGAACCAGTTCCTCCTCGCGATCGTGCTCGTCGACGACCCGACCAAGCGGACGATGGCCGGTGCCCTCGGCGCGTTCCAGGGTCAGTGGGGCACCGACATCCCGCTGCTGTGCGCCGGGTCGATCCTGATCCTGCTGCCGACCCTGATCGTGTTCCTGGTGTTCCAGCGGCAGTTCGTCGCGGCGCTGCTCCAGGGTGCGGTGAAGGGATGACGCCGCCGCCGTCGGCCCGCCCGCGGCCGCCGCTCGACCCGGGTGTCGCCCGCGCCTTCGACGAGCTCGACGACATCGTCGTCTCGATCACCCCCGACGACATCGTGCGGGTGCGCGAGAGCGCGACGGTGGCACCGATGACGGACCTCACGCAGCACGGAGCGTTCACGCGCGCCGCGCGCACGATCCCGGGCGCGACGGGCGACGTGGCCGTCGTGGTCTCGCTGCCGGTGGAGTGCCCCCGCCCGGTACCCGTGCTGCTGCACCTGCACGGCGGCGGCCTCGTGTCGGGCACCCCCGATTCGGAGATGCCCGCCGTGACCGCGATGGCCGACCGCGTCGGCTGCGCCGTGGTGTCGGTCGACTACCGGCTCGCTCCCGAGCACCCCTTCCCCGCCGCGCTCGACGACGCCATGGCCGCCCTGCGGTGGCTGGCCGGTCCCGACGCGCCCGCGCAGATCGACCCCGACCGCATCGTCCTCACCGGGGTGAGCGCCGGGGCGGGCCTCGCGGCGGCGCTCGCACTGTACGCCCGCGACCACGGCGGTCCCCGGCCGGCCGGCCTGCTGCTGCAGGCGCCGATGCTCGACCACCGATCGGCGTCGGCGTCGGCGATCCAGATGGCGGGCCACGGGTCGTGGGACCGCGCGGCCAACGAGGTCGCCTGGGCCGCGTACCTCGGCGGCGCCGACGGAGCCGGCCGCGTGTCGGCCTATGCCTCGCCCGCGCTCGCCGACGACCTCGCGGGTCTGCCGCCGACCTTCATCGACGTCGGCTCCGCCGAGACCTTCCGCGACGAGTGCGTCGCGTTCGCCGATGCCATCTGGCGCGCGGGGGGCGACGCGGAGCTGCACGTGTGGCCGGGCGGCACGCACGCGTTCGACCTCATGGCGCCGTGGCTGCCGCTGTCGCGCGAAGCCCGCCGCGCTCGCCGCGCGTGGCTGCGACGTCTCCTCCGGCGCGCGTAGCGCTCCGCATCCCACCCGAGAACCCAGAGAGAGAACCCCGTCATGAACGGCACGCCCCCGCAGCTGATCACCTACGTCGACCGCCTCGCCGGAACCGTCGCCGGCGTGCAGGAGATGCTCGACACACGACTGTCGGGGATGTTCGGCGGCATCCACCTCCTGCCCTACTTCACCCCGTTCGACGGCGTCGACGCGGGCTTCGACCCCCGCGACCACACCCGCATCGATCCGCGGCTGGGCACGTGGGACGACGTCCGCGCGCTCAGCGGCGACGCCGTCGTGATGAGCGACGTGATCGTCAACCACGTCTCGGCCGACTCCGACGCCTTCCTGGACGTGCGCCGTCGCGGCGACGCCTCGCCCTGGGCGCCGATGTTCCTCACGCTCGACGCCGTCTTCCCGGACGGCGCCCGCGAGGACGACCTGGCCCGCATCTACCGCCCGCGGCCCGGTCTGCCGTTCACCGTGATGGAGCTGGGCGGGCGCAAGCGTCTCGTCTGGACGACCTTCACCGCCGACCAGGTCGACATCGACCTGCGCACCGAGGTCGCCTGGGACTACCTCACCTCGGTGCTCGACGCGCTCGGCGCCGCCGGTGTCACGATGCTGCGCCTGGATGCCGTGGGCTACACGGGCAAGGAAGCGGGCACCGACTGCTTCATGACGGCATCCACCGATCGGTACACGCGACGCATCCTCGAGCTCGCCCACGACCGGGGCATGCAGGTGCTGCTCGAGGTGCACGGGCACTTCACGCAGCAGATCGACATCGCCCGCAGCGTGGACTACGTCTACGACTTCGCGCTGCCGCCGCTGCTGCTGCACGCTCTGCACGCGCACGACCTGCGTCCCCTCGCGCAGTGGCTCGACGTGCGCCCCGCCAACACGATCACGGTGCTCGACACGCACGACGGCATCGGCATCGTCGACGTGGGCGAGAGCGACCTGAAGCCGGGGGTCCCGGGGTTGCTCGCCCCGGCGCAGATCGACGCGCTCGTCGAGGCGATCCACGACGCGAGCGGCGGCACGAGTCGCCTCGCGACGGGAGCCGCGGCATCCAACCTCGACCTGTACCAGGTGAACTGCACCTACTACGACGCCGTGGGCGCCGACGACCGCGCCTACCTGCTCGCCCGACTCGTCCAGCTCATGGTTCCCGGCATCCCGCAGGTGTACTACGTGGGACTGTTCGCGGGCCGCAACGACGTCGAGCTGCTGCGTGCGACGGGGGTCGGCCGCGACGTGAACCGCCACCACTACACCGCCGACGAGATCGACCTCGAGCTCGAACGCCCCGTCGTGCGGGCGCTGGGGGAGCTGCTGCGTCTGCGGGCGGCCCATCCCGCCTTCGACGGCGCGTTCACGGCCGACCTCGCCGACACCCGTGGCCTGCTCCGGTGGGAGCAGGGCGCGCATCGTGTGACGGTGGAGCTCGACGTCGCACAGCGCAGCTTCACGCTGACGGCGACCGACGGGGATGCCGACTGGCGACGCACCGTCGACGAGCTGCTCGCCGGGGCGTGAGAGCCCCCTTCCCGGGTGTTGTGCGGGCGTCGATGGGATACTCGTAGGCGTGACCTACGAACCGACCGTCCTCGTCACCTCGCAGACCGCCGCCGAGATCCATCTCGCCGGTGAGGTCGACGAGGTCTTCGCCTCGACGCAGGAAGGGCTGCGCAGTCGCATCGTGGAGTCCATCCGCCTGATGGCCGCGTCGGCCGGCGAGCCGGTGACCGCCACGGTCGTCGACGGCGCCACTCGGTGGGCGCTCGTCGTCAGCCCCGACGGCAGCTTCACGGAGGCCACGGCCCCGGCTGTGGCTTCCGCTCCGGCTGCGGCCTCCGCTCCTGCGGCTGCGGCTTCCGCTCCGGCCGCGACCCCCGGGGCCGAGGACGTCTCCTCGGTCGCGGCATCCTCGGTCGCCGCCCCCATCTCGGCGGTGCCGCTGTCGACGGCCCCCGCTGCCGCGGTCGCGGAGCCGGTTCCGGCGGAGACCGCCGCGGAGCCCGTGGCCGCCGCCCCGGCGACGTCGGCGACGACCGCCGTTGCGACAGCGACGGTCGACGGACCGCTGCGCAGCGGTGCGACGCGGCGGGAGGGCGCTCAGCGCAGCCCCGCGCAGCGCGCGACGCCGACGGTCGACGACCTGCTCAACTCTCGAGCCGACCGGGCGCGGCCGCGTGCGACCGAGGGTTGGCGCGGCGCGATCCGGCGTCTGACCGGCGGCGCGATCTCCCCGCGGCCCGGAAAGGCGGAGCAGTCGCGGCTGGATCGCGAGCGCCTCGTGCAGCGCCGGCTCGACGCGCCGCGCACGATCGTCGTCCTCAACCCCAAGGGCGGTGCGCACAAGACGACGTCGACGCTGCTGCTCGCCGCCACCTTCGGCACCCAGCGCGGCGGTGCGACCCTCGCGTGGGACAACAACGAGACCCGGGGCACGCTCGGCTGGCGCGCGCAGCACGCCCCCCACCACCGCACGGCCGTCGACCTGCTCGACGACCTCGACCGCTTCACGACGCCCGACCGTGCCAGCCTCGCCGCCCTCGACACCTACGTGCGCACGCAGGTCGACGCGCGGTTCGACGTGCTGGCGTCCGACGAGGATGCCGCGGCATCCTCGACCATCGACGCCGCCGGATTCGATCGCCTGCACGACGTGCTGTCGCGCTACTACCGACTGCTGATCGTCGACACCGGCAACAACATGCGCGCGTCGAACTGGGTCGCGGCCGTCGCCGCCGCCGACCAGCTCGTCATCGTCTCGACCGTGCGCGAGGACACGGCGGCCAGCGCCGCGTGGCTCCTCGACGGCCTGCGCGAGAAGGGCTTCGATCACAAGATCGACGAGGCGGTGACGATCCTCGCCGCCCCGTCTGCGAAGCCCGACCGCAAGCTCGCCGACCGCCTCGAGCGCCACTTCGCGCAGGTGACCGCCGAGGTCGTGCACGTGCCGTTCGACGCCGCGCTGGTCGACGGCGGCCCGATCGACTTCGACGCGCTCTCGCCCGAGAGCCGCGACGCGTGGCTCACCGTTGCGGCCTCCATCGCCCGCCGCCTCTGACCCCTCCGCGCGCTAGCTGCGCCGTGCGCTGCGGCCGCTGCGCGCGCAACTGCAAGGCCGCAGCCGCGACACCCCGCGCCGGTGCCCCTGTGCGGCGGCGCGTCGCACGGCATCCCTTGCAGTTCGGTCGAGGCGGATGCCGCGGGTGGGCCCGGATGCCGCCGCACGACCGGTCGGTGACTCGTTCGCGTGCTGACCGCCTGCGAACCACTCAGACTGGGTCCGCCCCGCCCTGCCCCGCCGCCCGCCAACATGCGCAACTGCAAGGCCTCAGCGGGGACACCCCGCGCCGGTGCCCCTGTGCAGCCGCGCGTCGCGCGGCATCCCTTGCAGTTCGGTCGGGAGAGGGTGATGGCGGATGCCGCCGCATCGAGCGGATGCCGCCGCCCTTCCGTCGTCCACCAACGTGCGCAACTGCAAGGCCGCAGCGGCGACACCCCGCGCGGGTGCCCCTGCGCGGCGGCGTGTCGCGCGGCATCCCTTGCAGTTCGGTCGGGAAGGGCGATGGCGGATGCCGTCGCCCACCAACATGCGCAACTGCAAGGCGTCAGCGGCGACACCCCGCGCCGGTGCCCCTGTGTAGCGGCGTGTCGCGCGGCATCCCTTGCAGTTCGGTCGGGAGGGGCAACACCGGCCCCGCCCCCACCCGCCCCCAGCGACCCGCTCAGCCGGGCAGCAACCCGCCGCCGAGGTTGACGGGGCTGTCCTCGATGTTGCCGACGATGCCGCGGATGATGCCGGCGCCGTCGGTGCCGCGCAGGCTCTCGTACCAGGCGTCGGTCACGGCGGGGTCGAAGGCGTGCGTCTCCCACCCGCGCTTGCGTGCCCGCAGCACGAGCTCGCCCGCCCGCTCGACCCGCATCGCGGCGTAGCGGCGGAGGGTGTCGGCGACGTCGAGCGTGTTGGTGGCGAACGCGATGCCGAGGGCGAACGCGTCCTCGAGCGCCGAGCACGCTCCCTGGCCGATGTCGGGGGCGGTGTTGTGCGCGGCATCCCCGAGGATGGCGACCCGCCCCTTCGTCCAGGTGTCGAACGGGGTGATGTCCCAGATCTCCACGCGGTTGAGCGAGGTCGCGGGGTCGATCGCGGAGAGCAGCTCCTGCACGCCGGGCGCCCAGTCGCCGAAGGCCTCGAGCAGAGGGGTGAGGTCGCCCCGCTCGTAGGGGAGTCCCGACGGCTGCGGGATGTCGAACCAGAAGTAGAAGCGGTCGCCCGCGATCGGCATGACGGCGGCGCGCTTGCCCTCGGCGACGTAGGTCGTCCAGGCGGTGGCGCGCCCGATGGTCTCCGACACCGGCACGAGCCCGTTGAGGTTCGTGTATCCCGAGTACTCCCGCTCGATCGGCGGCGCCCCGTCGGGCTGCACGTAGGCGCGCACGATCGAGCGCGCGCCGTCGGCCCCGATGAGCATGTCGGCCGTGTTGGTGGTGCCGTCGGCGAACGTCGCGGTCACGGTCGTGCCGTCGTCGGAGACGTCGGTCAGTCGCTTGCCGAGGTGGATGCCGCCGAGGCCGAACCGCTCCATCAGCAGCGCCTGCAGGTCGGCGCGCGCGACGGGGTAGGGTTTCTGCCCGGTCTGGGCCGTGACGGGCGCGAGCGAGAAGTCGCACATCGTCTCGCCGGTGTGCCCGTCGAGGTAGACCATGTCGGCCATGTCGCCGCCGAGAGCTGCGACCTCGTCGCCGAGTCCGAGCCAGTTGAGCACCTTCACGCCGTTGGGCCACAGTGACAGCGCCGCGCCCACGGGCCGGTTCTCGCGCATCTGGTCGTAGATGACGACCTCGTGCCCGAGTCTCTGCAGCGCGATCCCCGCGCTCGTTCCCCCGACACCGGCTCCGACGACGATCACCTTCATGTCCGTCACGCTACGGATGCCGTGTCACCGCGACGTTTCCCCCGGGTAACCGCGCGGCATCCCGCGCCCGGGGCGGTCCCGCCGGAACCGGAGCGGATCAGGTGCCGCGGTACGTGGAGTAGGCGAAGGGGCTCAGCAGCAACGGCACGTGGTGGTGCCGGCCGTCGGCGACCGCGAAGGTCACGGTGACCGAGGGGTAGAAGGTCGCGGTGTCGCGCGCCGCGAAGTACGCCCCGGTCTGGAACACGAGCGCGTACGTGCCGGCGGGAAGCTCCTCCGGGCCGAGGGCGAGGCGGCCGTCGACATCCGTACTCCCGGCGGCGAGGGCGTCGCCGTCCGCGTCGACGAGGGTCACCTCGACGCCGGATGCCGCGGCCCCGGCGGCCCCGTCCAGCACATGCGTGGTCACGTGGCTCATGCGATCGTCGCCTCCAGTCGTCGCAGCGCGATCTGGCGCAGCTGGTCGAGCGCCTCCGCGGTCTCGGTCTCGTCGTCGTTGTGCAGCCGTCGCTCGAGTTCCGCGCGCATCTCTTCGGGGCTGCGACCCGCGGCGCGGATGAGGAACACCCGGCCGAAGCGCTCCTCGTACGCGGCGTTGCCGGCCGCGATCGCGGCGGCCGTCGCGGCCTCCGCCGTCGACATCGAGGCCTGCTCGTGACGCGAGGCGTGCGCCTCGGCGCTCGCGCCCTGCGGTCTGTCGCCGATGCGCGGGTGGTGGGCGAGCGCGCCGTCCAAGTCGGCGCGCGTCCAGGCGCGCGCGAGCTCGTCCGCGCGCGCGGCCAGCGCAGCCCGCGTGCCGTAGGGGCGTCCCGCGACGACCGCGTCGATCCACGCGGGCACGGCGGCCCAGACGCGCACGAGGGAGGCCGCGGCATCCGGGTCGAGGGTGTCGAAGTCGGGAAGGGCGAGGACGTCGGTCATGTCAGTGGGCTCCGTGGACGATGAGCCAGCGGGCGACGGCCGGCTCGGAGGACGTGTTGTGGAGTCGATGCGGACGCGAGCAGGGATAGCTGATCGCGTCCCCGGCGCGCAGGACCACGCGCTCGTCGTCGAAGTCGACGGTCAGCTCGCCCGAGACGACCGTGCCGATCTCGTAGCCCTCGTGGCGGAACAGTCCGCCCTCGCCGTGCGCCGTCGCCCCCGGCGGATAGGTCGACTCGAAGTAGTCCACCCCGGGCGTCGCGACCGGGGAGATGCGGCGGAAGGCGACGCCGTCGTCGAGGAGGATCGCCGTGTCGTGGGCGGCGCGGCGCAGCCCGAAGCTCGTCGCGCCCGTCCGGGCCGGTGCGCCGGAGGGGTCGAACACCGACGTCAACGGCACGTCGAGCTCGTCGGTGATGGCGATCAGGCGCGACACGCTCGGCCGCATGACGCCCCGCTCGATCTGCGAGACAGCGCTGGGCGAGATGCCGAGCCGTCTCGCGAGGTCGCGCGCCGACATGCCGCGGGCGATCCGCAGCGCGCGCAGGCGCTCGCCCACGCCGTCGCCGTCTCCGGCGGCCGCGCGATCAGCGGCGTCCGCGGGCGCGGCGGTGTGCGACGCGTCGACGGCGGACAGGCGGCTCATGGTCGAGAGCGTAGCGGGCGGCGGCATCCCGTCGGCCCGGTGCCGGGGATTCGACCCGGATTCGTCATCTGTGAAGGGGCGACTTCACATGCTCGTTACACGGGAGACATCCTGCCGCGAAGATGAAGCTATAGCTTCACACTCGAGCCCGGCGCGTCCGGGCGGAAACACCCGCGAAACGACGCCTCGCTAGCGTCGGACCCATTCCCGAGAGAGGCGGCGCCGTGGCAGAGGTGAGGGTGATCCGGGCCGAGCGCGCGTGGATCGACGGAGGGTTCCGCCCCGCGCAGGTGCGCATCGTCGACGGGGTGATCGCAGAGGTGGCCGGTCTCGACGGGCTCGGCGGTCTCGACGGGCTCGACGACGCGGATGCCGCGGCATCCGCCGAGGTCGTGGTGCTCGCTCCCGACGAGGTGCTGCTGCCGGGCCTCGTCGACTCGCACGTGCACCTGGACGAGCCGGGCCGCACCGACTGGGAGGGCTTCGCGACGGGCACCGCCGCCGCGGCCGCCGGCGGCATCACGACCCTGTTCGACATGCCGCTGAACTCGGTGCCGGTGACCACCACGCCCGCGGCGCTCGCCGCGAAGCGGGCCGCCGCGGGCGGAAAGCTCGCCGTGGACGTGGGCTACTGGGGCGGCGCGGTCCCCGAGAACCTCGGCAGCCTGCGTGAGCTGGCCGATGCCGGCGTCGTCGGCTTCAAGTGCTTCCTCGTGCCGAGCGGCATCGACGAGTTCGGACACCTCGACGGCGCGGGCCTGCGCGCCGCGCTGACCGAGCTCGCCGCCTTCGACGGCCTGCTGATCGCCCACGCGGAGGACGAGGCCCACCTGCACGAGGCCGCCGTCGAGGTCGGGGCGGGACCCGACGGAGAGCTCGGTCGTCACTACGACGCGTTCCTGCGCAGTCGTCCGCCCGTCAGCGAGGAGGCCGCGATCGCGGCGGTGATCGACGCGGCCCGGGCCACCGGCGGCCGTGCGCACATCGTCCACGTCGCCGACGGGCACGCGCTCGACCTGATCCGCGCCGCGAAGGCGGAGGGTATCCGCCTCACGATCGAGACGTGCCCGCACTACCTCACGCTGTCGGCCGAAGAGGTGCCCGACGGGGCGAGCGCGTTCAAGTGCTGCCCGCCGATCCGCGACCGGGTCAACCAGGACCTGCTGTGGGAAGGCGTCGTCGACGGCACGATCGACGCGATCGTCAGCGACCACTCGCCCGCGACGCTCGCCCTCAAGACCGCGGGCGGCGGCGACTTCGGCCTCGCCTGGGGCGGCATCGCCGGCGTGCAGACGGGCTTCGCGAGCGTCTGGACCGCGGCGGCGCGCCGCGGCATCCCGTTGGAGCGCCTGCTGCCGCTGTTCACGACCGGGCCGGCGCGCATCGCCGGGATGCCGGGACTCGGCGTCATCGCGCCGGGCGCGCGGGCGAACCTCACCGTGTTCGCCCCGGAGCGGTCGTGGACGGTCGACGCACAGCGGCTGCTGTACCGGCACAAGCTGTCGCCGTGGGACGGCCGCGAGCTGCGCGGCGGGGTCGTCGCGACGCTCGTCGGCGGTACCGTCGTGTACCGCGCCGGCGATGACGAGGCGCGGGCCCGGCCCGGCGTGGAACTGCTGGCCGGTGCCGGTCCCCGTGCCGGTGCGTTCGCCGGTGACGACGTGCGCGAAGGAGCGACATCATGACCGAGACCCTCGAGATCCTGCAGCCCCGCGAAGGGGCGATCCCCGGCGACCACTACGTCGCGGCATCCCCGGCGACGGTGCTGTGGGGGCGACTGCCCTGCGCCGCGGACGCACCGGTGCTGACGATCGCGGCGGGCGAGACGGTGACCATGGACACCGTGAGCCACGAGGGCATCCTCCCCGATCAGGGGCAGGATCCGCTCGGCTACTTCACGGGGCACGGAGTGGCGGCCGCGCACGTGCTCACCGACGCGATCGAGATCGCCGCCACCGTCCCGCGCGATGCGCTCGCCGACGGTCCGCACGTGGTCACGGGACCCGTCTTCGTCACGGGCGCCGAGGTGGGCGATCTGCTGAAGATCACCGTCGTCGACCTCGCCCCACGGGTGCCCTACGGGGTCATCTCCAACCGGCACGGCAAGGGCGCGCTGGTCGGTGTGCTCCCGCGGGGGACCGAGAACGTCAGCGTGTTCACGCCGGTGTCGGACGGCAGCGGCATCCTGCCCCTGGTCGACGGGGGCGAGCGCGTCGTGCGGTTCCCGCTCGCGCCGTTCCTCGGGACGATGGGCGTCGCCGTCGCCGGCGAGGAGCGGCCGCACTCGGTGCCGCCCGGCGCGCACGGCGGCAACATCGACATCAACCTGCTCGTCGAAGGTGCGGTGCTGTACCTGCCGGTGCAGGTGCCCGGCGCGCTCGCCTACGTCGGCGACCCGCACTTCGCGCAGGGCGACGGCGAGGTGGCGCTGACCGCCCTGGAGGCGTCGCTGCGCGCGACGCTGCGCTTCGACGTGGTGCCGCGGGCCGAGGCCCTCGCCGCGTTCGGCGAGGTGACCGGACCGCTCGTCCGCACCGACGAGTACCTCGTGCCGACCGGGCTCGACGTCGATCTCGACGAGGCGATGCGCAAGGCGGTGCGCGCCGCCCTCGATCTGCTGCAGGCGCGGTACGGCATGGCCGAGCACCTGGCCTACGCCTACCTGTCGGCGGCGACCGACTTCGACATCTCGCAGGTCGTCGACATCGTCTGCGGCGTGCACGCGCGCATCCGCGAGGCGGACTTCGCCGCCGTCCGGCCCGCCGCCGGTTCCGCCGCCGGGTCGGTGCCGGGTGCCTCGGCGCCGTCGGGAGCCCCGGCGTGACCGGGGTGGCGGGGACGGGCGCCGCGGTCGGGGTCCCGAACTCCTCCAACTCGCTGCGGTTGCGGGGCGGGGGCGCCCGGACGCGGCCCGCGCCCCCGCGCGTGGAGGAGTCCGGCGCGCGCGCGGCGCGCGAAGCCCCCGGGCGGGTCATCGGCTGCCCGAGCGACTCCGCGGCGGTCGCGGCGGCGGGTTCGCGTGCCGCGTGCGCCCCGAACTCCTCCATCTCGACCGGATTGCCCGGCCCTGAGCACCTCCCGCGGCCTGCGCGGCCCGCGGTGGAGGAGTTCGGGACACCACCGCCACCACCGCCACCACCGCCACCACCGACGCCACAGCAACACCGGCGGGGAGGCCACCGATGACCGCCGACCAGCCCCTGCCCGACGACCTGCGCGCGGCGTTCGAGGCGTACGAGCGGGCGATCCTGGCGAACGACCTCGACGCCCTGGATGCCGCGTTCGCGCCCGGCGACCGCACTCTCCGCGGCGACGGCGCCGGACTGCTGGTCGGCCACGACGCGATCAGCGCGTTCCGCGGCTCTCGCGGCGGTGTGTCGGCCCGCACCATCGAGCGCGTCGAGTACCGGCCGCTCGCCGACGGGGTCGCGCTCATCGTCGCGGTGTCGCGGTTCGCGACGGGCGGCACCGGTCTGCAGACGCAGGTGTGGGAGCTGATCGACGGCCGGTGGCTCATCACCGCCGCGCACGTCACGCCGCGCTCGGCCGCGTTCGACCGCTCGATCTGGCGTACCGTCGGCGACCCGCTGTACCAGGGCGCGTGGGACGGACCGCTCGCCGGTCTCACCGTGGCCGTCAAGGACCTCTTCGCGATCAAGGGCTATCGCATCGGCGCCGGCAACCCGGCCTATCTCGCCTCGGCTCGCGCCGAGACCACGAGCGCGCCCGCGGTGGGCGATCTGCTGCGCGGCGGGGCATCGCTGCGGGGCATCGCCCGCACCGACGAGTTCGCGTACTCGATCGCCGGCGACAACGCACACTACGGCACCCCGCCCAACGCCGCGGTGCCCGGTGCGCTCCCCGGCGGCTCGTCGAGCGGTCCGGCCTCCGCCGTCGCCCTCGGCCACGCCGACGTCGCCCTCGCCACCGACACCGCCGGGTCGGTGCGGGTGCCGGCGTCGTACCAGGGACTCTGGGGCCTGCGCACGACGCACGACCTCGTGCCGCGCCAGGGCCTGCTCCCGCTCGCGCAGTCGTTCGACACCGTCGGGTGGCTCACCCGCGACGGCGCGACGCTGCAGGCCGTCGCGGACTGGTGCCTGAGCTACGACGGCTCCGACTCGACCGCATCGGTGTTCGGTGCCTCCGGCGACGACCTGCCGTGGCGGTTCCGCGTGCCGGTCGAAGCCCTGGCGGCGGCCGACCCGGCCACGCGCGCGGCGTTCGAGGGGATGCTCGCGGCCTCCGGCCTGCCGGTCGAGGAGATCGCGCTGGGCGACCTCGACGATTACCTCGTGCCGTTCCGGACGGTGCAGGGTGCAGAGGCCTGGCGCAACAACGGCGACTGGCTGCGCGCCCACCCCGGCTCGACCGGGCCCGCCGTGGCCGAGCGCTTCCGGACGGCTGCCGCCGTGACCGCGGCCGACGAGGCCGCGGCCCGCGCCGCCCTCGCCCCGCTGCGCGAGGCACTGCACGCGCACGTCCGCGACGCCGTGCTGCTGCTGCCGACGGTGCCCGGACCGGCGCCATCGCGCGCGGCCACCGGCGCGCAGGTGGATGCCGTCCGCCAGAACACCCTGCGGCTGACCACGCCGGCCGCCGTCGGCGGCCTCCCCGCGCTGTCGGTGCCGGTGCTCACGGTCGCCACCGACCGCGGCGACGCTCCGGTCGGCGTCAGCCTCGTCTCGCGCGCCGGCACCGACATCGCCCTCGTGCGCCTCGGCCGCGCCCTCCACGCCCGCATCACCGAAACGGAATCCGTATGAGCACCACCGCCCTTCCCGGCCCGATCGCCCCGCCCGCCCGTCTGCTCATGGGCCCGGGGCCGATCTCGGCGTACCCGAGCGTCCTCACCGCGATGTCGGCGCCGCTGGTCGGCCAGTACGACCCGTTCATGACGGCGACGATGACCGAGACGCAGGAGCTGTACCGCGGCGTCTGGAGCACGCACAACGACGCGACCCTGCTCGTCGACGGCACGAGCCGTGCCGGCATCGAGGCCGCGATCGTCTCGCTCGTGAAGCCCGGCGACCGGGTGCTCGTCCCGGTGTTCGGCCGCTTCGGGCACCTGCTGGCCGAGATCGCCGAGCGGGCGCTCGCCGAGGTGCACACGATCGAGACCGACTGGGGTCAGGTGTTCCCGGCATCCGTGATCGAGGAGGCGATCGTGCGCGTGAAGCCGGCGCTGCTCGCCCTCGTGCAGGGCGACACCTCGACCACGATGCTCCAGCCGCTGGAGGATGTCGGCGAGCTCTGCCGCCGCCATGGCGTGCTGTTCTACTCCGACGCCACCGCCTCGCTGGGCGGGAACGCCTTCGAGGCCGACGCCTGGGGGCTGGATGCCGCGACCGCCGGGCTGCAGAAGTGCCTGGGGGGTCCGAGCGGATCGTCGCCGATCACGCTGAGCCCGCGGGCGGTGGAGGTGATCCGGGCGCGCAAGAAGGTCGAGGCGGGCATCCGCGAGCCCGGCGACGAGTCGTCGGCCGACTTCGTCCGCTCGAACTACTTCGACCTGGGCCAGATCCTCGACTACTGGGGCCCCCGCCGCCTGAACCACCACACCGAGGCGACGAGCATGCTCTACGGCGCCCGCGAGTGCGCCCGGCTGCTGCTGGTCGAGGGTCGCGAGGGCGTCATCGCCCGCCATGAGCTCGCCGGACGCGCGATGCTCGCCGGCGTCGAGGCGCTCGGCCTCGTCGTGTTCGGCGACGTCGGCCACAAGATGAGCAACGTCGTGGCGGTCGAGATCCCGGAGGGCGTTCCCGGTGATGCCGCCCGGTCGGCCCTGCTCGAGGACTTCGGCATCGAGATCGGCACCTCGTTCGGGCCGCTCCACGGCAAGGTCTGGCGCATCGGCACGATGGGCTACAACGCGCGCAAGGATGCCGTGCTCACCACCCTCGCCGCCCTCGAGAGCGTGCTGCGGCGCTTCGGTGCCGCGGTGCCGGCGGGTGGGGGCGTCGAGGCCGCGGCCGACGTGTTCGCCGCCGCCCCGGCCGCCCTGCACGCCCCCGGCGCGCCCGCTCCCACGGGGGCGCCGTGACCGCGGCATCCCTCCTGCGCGCCGCGCCCGATGACATCGCCGCCGCCGCGCGACGCGTGATGGCCCGGTGCGAGGAGCTCGCGCGGGTGAGCGCGGATGCGGCATCCATCGAGCGCGTCTACCTCTCGCCCGAGCACGCCCGCGTCAATCGCCTGGCGGCGGAATGGATGCGCGAGCTGGGCATGCGCACGTGGCAGGATGCCGCGGGCAATCAGGTCGGCCGGATCGGCGACCCGGCGGCGCCCGCGCTGATGCTGGGCTCGCACCTGGACACGGTGCTCGACGCCGGGCGCTACGACGGCATCGCGGGGGTGCTGATGGCGCTCGAGGTCGTGCGGCTGCTGCGCGTGCCGGCGGGCGAGGGCTGGACCGTGCCGCTGCCGTTCGCGATCGAGGTGGTCGCCTTCTCCGACGAGGAGGGCACCCGGTTCGGCAAGGCGCTGCTCGGATCGTCTGCCGTGGCCGGCACGTGGAACGACGCGTGGTGGGAGCTGGCGGATGCCGACGGCGTGAGCCTGCGCCGGGCGTTCCTCGAGTTCGGGCTCGACCCCGCCCGGGTCGGGGAGGCCGCGCGGCGACCGGACGAGCTGGTGGGGTACCTCGAGGCGCACATCGAGCAGGGGCCCGAGCTCGACCGGGCCGGGGAGCCTCTCGCCGTCGTCTCGTCGATCGCGTCGGCGCGGCGGTTCCAGCTGGTGGTGGAGGGTGAGGCCCGTCACGCCGGCGGGACGCCGTACGACATGCGTCGTGACGCGCTGCTGGGCGCGAGCGAGGCCGCCCTGGCCGTGGAGCGGATCTGCTCCGCCGAGCACCACATCGTCGGCACCGTGGGCCGCTTCGAGGCGTTCCCGGGGGCGGTCAACGTGATCCCGGGCGAGGTGCAGTTCTCGCTCGATCTGCGCGGCGAGTTCGACGGCGAACGCGACCGCGTGTGGGACGCGCTGGCCCGCGAGCTGGACGACATCATGGGGCGCCGCGGACTGCGCTGGCGCTCACGCGAAGTGCACAGCGCGCCGGCGGTGTTCTGTGCGCCCCTGCTGCAGGACGTGGTGGCCGGCGGCATCCGCGCGACCCTCCCGCCGCGGTCGGACGCCCCGCCCGTGATCTTCAGCCGTGCCGGGCACGACGGCATGTCGCTGGGGGCCGTGACCGACGTCGGCATGCTGTTCCTGCGCAACCCCGACGGGGTCAGCCATCACCCCGACGAGTCCGTCTCCGCGGGCGATGTGGCCCACGGCATCCGCGCCCTCGCCGAAGCCGTCCTGCTGCGCGGGCGGGAGCGCGTCTGACCGCCGCGGGCCGGCCCGACGCCCCGAGAAACACCTTCCGCCCCGAGAAACCTTCGCTGCGGGGGTGTCTCGGTGCGAGAGTGGTTTCTCGCTCCGAGCCGGATGCCGCCGGAAGCGCTAGGGACGCACGGGCAGCGACAGGGCTCCGGTCATCTCGGCGCCGGGCGAGGCCGCGGTGCGCGCCGGGGGTACGTAGTCGCGCAGACGCGCGAGCGCCTCGGTGGCCTCGGTCGCGACGACGAGCATGTCGGTGTAGCGGGGGTGGGTGAAGCCGCGGTCGCGCATGTTGGCGACGAACGCGAGCAGCGGGTCGAAGTACCCGTCGACGTTGAGCACTCCCACGGGCTTGTCGTGGATGCCGAGCTGCGCCCACGTCCACTGCTCGGTGAGCTCTTCGAGGGTCCCCGGTCCGCCGGGAAGCGCCAGGAAGGCATCGGCGCGGTCGGCCATGAGCATCTTCCGCTCGTGCATCGTGTCGACGAGGATCAGCTCGGTCAGGTCCTCGTTGACGGCTTCGCGCGCCCGCAGCGCCCGCGGGATCACTCCGGTGACCTCCGCGCCGGCCGCGAGGGCGGCATCCGCCACCGTGCCCATGAGTCCGACGTGGCCGCCGCCGTAGACGAGCGCCATGCCGGAGCGTCCGATCGCCGTGCCGACGGCGCGGGCCGCCTCGACGTAGACCGGGTCGAAGCCCGGGGAGGATCCGCAGAAGACCGTGACCGTGAATCGCGACATGCACAGACGCTAATCCGCCCGTGTTTCCGGGCCGTGCACGGGTGTTTCCGTGCCGTGACAGGTCGGAAACATGGCCTGATTAGCGTGCAGAGCATGTCGCTCCTCGTCACGCACGCCCGTCTGATCACCGTCCCCGCCGGCACGGATGACCCGGGCTACATCGAGGACGGCTGGATGCTGGTGGGCGACGACGGCCGCATCGCCGCGCTCGGTGCGGGCACGCCGCCCCTCGGGACGATCGCGGACGAGACGCTCGACGTCGCGGGAGCCTTCGTCGCACCGGGGTTCGTGTCGAGCCACTCGCATCTGTTCACGAGCGGCCTGCGCGGGCTCGGCGTCGCCGACACCCTCTACGGCTGGTGCGACGCGATGCTCGGCACCACCGCGCACATGAGCGCCGACCAGCTCTACTGGGCGACGCTGCACGGCTCGCTCGATTTCCTGTCGAACGGGGTCACGACGGCGTACAACTTCACCGACCCGCTGCAGGCCTGGGAGCCGATGGTCGACGGCAAGCGCACCGGCACCGCGGGCCTGCGCGGCCTCGAGTACCACTGGCGCCAGGCGGACGGCACGCGCGACGCCGGCATCCGTTTCGTGGATGCCGCCGGCATGGACGTCACCGCCGGCACCCCCGAGGAGGTCTTCGACCGCTTCGCCGCGGAGGTCGCCCACACCCGCACGTTCGATGCCGACTTCGCCCTCGGCTCGTCGATCATGGGCCAGGTGCAGTGGTCGCCGCATCCGGATGCGGCGGCATTCGAGGTCGAGGCGATGCGCCGGTTCGGGGTCACCAACCAGGCCCACTTCCTGGAGTCGCCGGAGGCCGTCGAGCACCAGCAGTCCAAGTTCGCGCTCTACCGGGATGCCGGCGCCCTCGGGCTCGGGCTCGTGTTCGGCCACTTCATCCAGACGACGCCCGAGATCATCGCGGAGTCGGTCGCCGGGGGTGCGGCGATGTCGTGGCAACCGGCATCCAACGGGCGCCTCGCGTCGGGGACCGCGCTCGTACCCGAAATGCTCGAGATGGGGATGAAGGTCGGCGTCGGCCTCGACGACCAGGCCTGCACCGACGTGAGCGACCCCTGGCAGAACATGCGCATCGGCATCTACGCGCAGCGGGCGCGCACGAAGGACCCGCTGTCGATGATGCCCGAGCGGATGCTGCGCCTGCACACCCTGGGCTCCGCGGAGATCATGGGCGTCGCCGATCGGGTCGGCTCGCTCGAGGTCGGCAAGTTCGCCGACTTCGTGGTGGTCGACCCGCGCCGCCCCGACGTCGGACCGCTCTGGCATCCCGTGCGCTCGTACGTGCTGGCGATGAGTCCGCGAAACCTCAAGGCCGTCTACGTCGGCGGACGTCTCGTCAACGCCGACGGGGTCTCGACCAATCCGCTCGCCGAGGAGGCGTCGGCGAAGGTGCACGAGCTGCCGGCCGCCGTCCTCCCGCTGCGCGGCCACCCGCACTGACCCCGCCGGCCGCGGTCGCCCTGCCCCGTCGGGCGTGGCCCTTGCTCGCTGCCCGCCCCAGGTCGACCCAGCTCGACCCAACTGCAAGGGATGCTGGGCGACACGCCGCATCCATGAGTCTGGGGCCGGCGTGTCGGTCGCGGGGCCTTGCAGTTCGGTCGCGCTTGAGGCGAGGCGAGGCGAGGCGAGGCGAGGCGTCGGCAAGGCTGCTCACTCGCCCCCCGACATCCGTGCCCGACTCAGCTCGACCCAACTGCAAGGGGATGCTGGGCGACGCGCCGCATCGGCGGCCTGGGCGGCGGCGTGTCGGTCGCGGGGCCTTGCAGTTCGGTCGCGGGCGAGGCGAGGCGAGGCGGCCGGGCTGCGGGATCCGGGGCCCGGAGAGGGCACCGAGTTTGCCCGCCCGCTACTCGCCCGCGCGCGGTCCTCGCCACACCTAGCTCGACCCAACTGCAAGGGGATGCTGGGCGACACGCGGCGTCCGCGGCCCCGGGGGGCGGCGTGTCGGCGGCGGGGCCTTGCAGTTCGGTCGCGGGCGAGGTGAGGCGAGGCGGCCGGGGCGAGGCGGGGCGTCGGCAAGGCTGCTCCCCCCATGCCGCCGCCATGCCCGACTCAGGTCGACCCAACTGCAAGGGATGCTGGGCGACACGCGGCATCCGTGGGCCTGGGGTCGGCGTGTCGGCCGCGAGGCCTTGCAGTTCGGGTCGCCGCCCCGCCCAGCCCCACCCAGCCCCGCCCCAGCCCCACCCGACCCACCCCACCCCGGCCGGGTCAGGCGTCGCGGTGCGGCGACGCCAGGCGCCAGACGCGGTCGCGGCGGAACGGCTGGACGTACGGGCGGGCGCCGAGCGCGCGGGCGATCGCGTTGCCGATCGCGGGCGCGACCGGGTTGTACGGCGACTCGCTCATCGACTTCGCCCCGAAGGGTCCGAGCTCGTCGGCGGTGTCGGCGAAGTAGACCTCGGTCTCGGGCACGTCGCCGAACTGGGGCACGCGGTAGAGCCGGAAGACCGGGGTGACGACCTTGCCCTCGTCGACCATGACCTCCTCGTAGAGCGCGCTGCCGATCCCCTGCGCGACGCCGCCCTCGATCTGGCCGCGGCACTGCGCGGGGTTCATCACGAATCCGGCATCCGCCGACTGGATCGACTGGAGGATGCGGACGACGCCCGTCCGCGGATCGACCGCGACGCGCACGGCGTGCACGTTGAAGGCGAGCGAGCGCTGCTCGCCGGCCTCGCTGCCGTCGGCCGAGATCTCGCCGTCCGCCGTCAGCTCGGCGAAAGACACCACTCGTGCGGGTGTGTATACGCCGTCGGGCATGAGTCGGGCGTGGGCGGCATCCGTGCCGGTCAGCGCCGCCGCGTCGTCGCGCAGTCGCGCCGCCAGGGCGAGGCACGCGGCGTGCAGCGCCTTGCCGGCGACGGTGATGCCGGCGGACGCGAACGCGCCGGTGTCGTGCGCGACCGCGTCGGTGTCGGCGTGCCACAGGGCGATCCGGGCGGGATCGGCGGCGAGGTCGGTCGCGGCGATCTGGCGGAGCACGGTCGTCGTGCCGTTGCCGAACTCCGCCGTCCCGGCGCGCACCAGGTAGGTGCCGTCGGCGCGCAGCGTCGCGCTCGTGTGCGCGATGTGGCCGAAAGGCGCCATCGTGGCGATCATCGCGGCGGCGACGCCCTCACCGACGAGCCAGCCCGCGGGCGCCTCGGCCCCGTTGCCGCGCCGCAGCGCCGACTCGGCGAGGTCGAGGCACTGGTCGAACCCATAGCTGCCCCAGACGAGGTCGTCGTGCTCCGGATCGTCCTCCGGTGTCACCGCATTGCGGCGCCGCAGCTCGAACGGGTCGATACCGAGCCGCTCGGACAGCATGTCCATGGCCGACTCCACGCCGAGCACGATCTGCCCGAGCCCGTAGCCGCGGAAGGCGCCGGAGGGGACGTTGTTCGTGTAGACGACCTCGGCGTCCAGTCGCTTGAGCGGCACCCGGTAGATCGTCGTGGACTCGGCGAGCGAGTGGAACATCACGCCGCGGGAATGGTTGCCGTAGGCGCCCGTGTCGCTCAGCACGTCGATCGCCATGGCCGTGAGCCGGCCCTCGTCGTCGGCGCCCAGCGTGACGCTCACCCGCATCGGATGCCGCACGGCGGCGCGTTGGAACTCGTCCGCGCGCGTGAACTCGAACGCGACCGGCCGGCCCGTGCGCAGCACCGCGAGGGCGACGAGGTCTTCGGTGAACAGCTCCTGCTTGCCGCCGAAGCCCCCGCCCAGGCGCGCGGCGTGCACCCGCACGCGGTCGCGGTCGAGCCCGAGGATGCGGGCGAGCTCGTCGCGCGTGAGGAACGGCACCTGCGTCGAGGAGCGGATGACGAGGCGACCCTCGTCATCGATCCAGCCGATCGATCCGTGGGTCTCGAGCTGCGCGTGGCTCACGCGCGAGGTCTGCCAGGTGCCGCTGACGGTCACGGCGCTCGCGCGGAGGGCCGCGGTGACGTCGGGGCCGGTGTGCACGCTAACGATGACGTTGCGTCCCGCCTCGTCGACGCGGTCGTCGGGCGTGCGCTCAGGGTGCAGCAGCGGGGCGCCGGGTCGTCGCGCCTCGTCGGGATCGAACACGGCGGGCAGCGGCGCGTAGTCGACGCGGACGAGCCGGCACGCCTCGTCGGCGGCCTCGGCGGTCTCGGCGACCACCGCGGCGACCCGCTGGCCGATGTGGCGGACGACGTCGTCGAGCATGCGCGTGTCGTCGGGGTCGTCGGTGCGGTGCTCGTGCCGACCCGTGGAGTAGCGCACGTCGGGCACGTCCCGGTGCGTCAGGACGGCCACGACGCCCGGAACGGCGCGAGCCGCGGAGACGTCGATCCCGGTGATCCGCGCGTGGGCGTGCGGGCTCGTGACCAGCCGCAGCACCAGCGCGTCGGTCGCCGGATGACCGGGCTCGAGGTCGAAGGTGAAGGGCTCGCGTCCCTGCGTCAGCCGCGGCCCGGCCTCCGGCGGTACCGAGCGCCCCACGAGCGGCGCCTCCGGCGGAGCGACGACCCGCTCGCGGCGCGACGGTCCGGTCTCGCGGACGGCCGTCATGATCGCCTCGCGGATCGGACGGTAGCCGGTGCAGCGGCAGAGATTGCCCTTCATGCGTCGGTCGAGGTCGTCGAGATCCGACGCGCACAGGGTGGAGGCCGTCACGCTCATGCCGGGCGTGCAGAACCCGCACTGGAAGCCGAAACCGGAGGCGAGCGCCTCCTGCACGGGGTGCAGCTCGTCGCCGGGTGCGAGCCCCGCCGCCGTCGTCACGGCGCGTCCCTCGACGCGGACCGCCGGGATGAGGCAGGAGTGCACCGGCTCGCCGTCCAGCAGCACCGTGCAGGCGCCGCAGTCGCCGGCGTCGCAGCCCTTCTTGACCTGCGTGTGCCCCGTCTCGCGCAGCAGCGTGCGCAGGCACTGGCCGGGGCGGGGGTCGGCATCCCTCTCGGCGCCGTCGACGGTCCACCTCATGTCAGCTCCCTCCGGATCTCCTCGGCGAGCACGGCGCTGACGCCGCGGCGCCAGTCCGCCGACCCGAGGGGGTCGGTGTAGTAGCCCGCGGCGCCGTCGACCGCCGCGGCGAGGACCGCAGCATCCGGCACGGCGGGGAAGCGCAGCACGGTCGGGCGCCACGTGGCCGCCGTGACCGTGAAGACGCTCGTGCCGTCGGGGTCGACGCGGCCCGTGACGACGGCACCCGAGCGCCCGTGCTCGGCGAGGGCGATCTTGCGCAGCGCGGCGCGCGAGCGCAGCGCGGCGGCCGGCAGGCGGATGCTGCGCAGCACCTCACCGGGGGCGAGCGCTGTCGTCCCGTTGCCGGTGACCAGCTCCGCGACCGGCAGCTCGCGATCGCCCGCCCCGCTCCAGATTTCGGCGACACCGTCGAGGGCGACGCACAGCGACACCATGGCGCCGGCGGCGAACGCCCGGCAGACGTTCCCGCCGACGGTGGCGGTGTTCCAGATCTTGAACGAGGCGAGGAGGGCATTCGCGGCATCCGGGATCAGGGACGCGGCGGTCCACTCGATCGGTGCCTCCGCGGCGAAGGCCACGAGACGCGCAACCGTGCAGGTGGCTCCGATGCGCAGGCCGTCCGCGGCGACTTCGATGTCGGGCCAGCCCATCCCGGTCAGGTCGACGAAGCCGGTCACCCCCGGCTGCGGCTCGCTCATCAGCCACGTGCCGCCCGCGATGACGACCTCTCCGGGCGCGAGCACGAGGTCGTCGCGGGTGTGCGCGAGGCGGAACGCGCGGACGGTGGTGATGTCCATGGTGCTGCTCCGTTACTCGTTCGATGGGTGCGCGGCGCGTTCGCCTGCGCGGGCCCGATGGTGATCGAGTGAAACAGAGCGCCGTTTCGCCCGTGTTTCACGCGCCCGCAACAGGCCCGCAACGAGCGGTGGTTAGCGTGGCGGCCATGCGCGAGATCCTGTCCCCGGCGGCCCGATGGGTGCGCGAGGGGCGAGCGTTCGCGATCGCCACGGTCGTCGGCACGTCGGGCAGCGCGCCGCGTCCGGTCGGCTCGAGCATGATCGTCTCGGCGGCCGGGGTGTTCGGCAACGTGTCCGGGGGCTGCGTCGAGGGCGCCGTCTACGAGCGCGCTCTGGAGGCGATCGCGACCGGCGACGCCTCGGTCGAGACCTTCGGCTACAGCGACGGCGAGGGCCTCGCGATCGGCCTGACCTGCGGCGGGGCGGTGGACGTCCTCGTGCGCCCGGTTCCGCCGACCGGTGCGGCGGCGGCGCAGCTGGCGCTGCTGGCCGAACGGGATGCCCGCGGCATCCCGACCCGGTTCCGTCTCGTCACGTCGGGGCCGCTCACCGGCGCGGGATTCGTCATCGAGGCCGGGGACGAGGACGGCGACGCCGGTACGGATGCCGACGCGGTCGTCGTCGAGGTCGGCGCGCGGCCACGGCTCATCGTGGTCGGCGCCGTCGAGTTCGCCGTCGCGCTCGCCCGGCTGGGCGCCGCCCTCGGCCACCGCGTCGTGGTCGTCGACCCGCGGGAGGTCTTCGCGAGCGTCGACCGCTTCCCGGGAGCCGATGTCGTGGTCGACTGGCCCGACCGCTACCTCGCGACGCAGAGTCTCGAAGGCCCGACCGCGATCTGCGTGCTCAGCCACGACCCGCGCCTCGACGTTCCCGCGCTGCGCGTCGCGCTCGCCTCCGGTGCCGACTACGTCGGCGCGATGGGCAGCCGGCGCACGCACGACGACCGGATGCGGCGGCTGCGCGAGGCCGGTGTCGGCGACCGCGAGCTCGCGCGCCTGCGCTCTCCGATCGGCCTCGACCTCGGCGCCGTCTCGGCCGACGAGACGGCGCTGTCGATCCTGGCCGAGATCGTCGCCGACCGTCACGGGGGGTCGGGCGCTGCGCTGTCGACCCTCGCCGGTGCGATCCACGGCGGCACCGACCCGGCGCCGCCGACGCGCGAGCGGCCCGCAGCGCCGGGCGGCACCGACCCGGCGCCGCCGACGCGCGAGCGGCCCGGAGCGCCGCGCGCGGTGGTCTGCGCGGTGCCGCGGGCTCCGGTGGAGCGTCGGTGACCGTCTGCGCCATCGTGCTCGCGGCGGGTGCGGGCACCCGCTTCGGCGGGCCGAAGGCGCTCGCGCGCGACGCCGCGGGCGAGCCGTGGCTGGCCCGCGCGGTGCAGACGCTCCGGGCCGCCGGGTGCGACCCGGTGCTCGTGGTGCTGGGCGCCGCGGCCGACGACGCTGCCGTCCACGTGCCCCCCGAGGCCGTCGTCGTCCGCGCCCCGCGGTGGCGCGAGGGGCTGTCGGCCTCCGTCCGGGCCGGCCTCGACGCGGCCGCCGGGACCGCCGCCGCGGCCGCGCTGCTGGTGCCGGTCGACGTCCCGGAGCTCCCGGCATCCGCCTGCCGTCGGGTGATGCGGAATGCCGGGCCGAGCAGTCTCCGCCGGGCGCGCTACGCCGGCGCTCCCGGGCATCCCGTGCTCATCGGCCGTGACCACTGGGGCCCGCTGGGGGCGTCGCTGCGTGCCGACCGCGGCGCCGGCGGCTACCTGCGCGCGCACGGCGCGGAGACGGTGGAGTGCGCCGACCTCTGGCACGGGCGCGATGTCGACCGTCGTCCGACGGAGGCGTAACCGCCCCGAAACAGACCCCCGATGTCCGCGAAACGTGCATCTCCTAGCGTCGCTTGCAGTCGCGCCGGTGGCGCACGAGGTCCTCGCCCCGAAGAGAACCGTCAAGAACACGGAGATCACAGCACATGAGCATCCTTTCCTCGCGACGCGCTCGCCGCGCCGCCGCCGCCCTTGCGGGCACCGCCCTCGCCGTCGCCGCCCTCGTCGGCTGCTCCTCCTCGTCGGCGTCGTCGTCCGACCCGTCCGCGTCGGCCGCGGCCGACTACGGCGACCTGACGGTGCAGCTGAGCTGGATCAAGAACGAGGAGTTCGCCGGCGAGTACATCGCCGACAGCAAGGGGTACTACAAGGAGGCCGGGTTCTCCTCGGTGAACCTCGTCCCCGGTCCGTCCACCGGTGTGGCGGAGCTCGCCAGCGGCACGGCCACGGTCGCCCTCAGCGACTCGGTGTCGGTCGGCGCAGCCGTCGCGAACGAGGGGGCGCCGGTCAAGATCATCGGCGCGACGTTCCAGAAGAACCCCTTCACGATCCTCTCGCTCAAGAGCGGCGGCAACATCTCGACCCCCGCCGACCTGAAGGGCAAGAAGATCGGCGTGCAGGACTCCAACGCGTCGCTGTTCAAGGCGCTGCTGAGCGCGAACGGCATCGACCCCTCCGAGCTGACGATCGTCCCCGTCCAGTACGACCCGGCACCGCTGGTCAACGGCGAGGTCGACGGCTTCGTCGCGTACCTCACGAACGAGGCGATCACGCTGGAGATGAAGGGCATCGCGACCACCAACCTCCCGTTCGCCGAGAACGGCCTCCCCTTCGTCGCGGAGACCGTCGCGGCGACGGACGACACCATCGCCAACAAGCGCGAGATGCTCAAGGCGTTCCTCAAGGCCGAGATCCGCGGCTGGAAGGATGCGCTCGCCGACCCGCAGGAGGGTGCCGACCTGGCCATGTCGACGTACGGCGCCGACCTCGGGCTCGACCCCGCCAAGACGCTCGCCGGATCGAAGGCGCAGAACGAGCTCGTCGTCTCGGACGAGACCGTTGCCAACGGCCTGTTCACCATCTCCGACAAGCTCCAGAGCATGACGATCGAGAGCCTCGCCGGCGCCGGCATCACGCTCAAGGCATCCGACCTGTTCGACCTCAGCCTCCTCTCCGAGGTCTACGCCGAGGACCCGAGCCTCGTCGCGTACGCGGGCTGAGGCCGGGGACGACGGAGCTTTCGTGACCGACACGGCCACCCGGACCGGTGCCCAGGCGATGAGCCCGGGCACCGGTCTGCAGATCACCGCACTCAACAAGACCTTCACGGTCGGTCGCACGCAGGTGGTGGCGTTGCAGGATGCCGATCTGCACACCGATCAGGGATCGTTCCTGTCGCTGCTCGGGCCGTCCGGTTGCGGCAAGTCCACGATCCTGCGCATCCTCGCGGGGCTGGAGGAGCCCACGAGCGGAACGACGCGCGTCGACGGCAAGAGCCCGAAGGAGCTGCGCAAGGCGGGGGAGCTGGGCATCGCGTTCCAGGACTCGGCACTGCTGCCCTGGCGCAGCGTGCAGTCCAACATCCAGCTCCCGTTCGAGGTGGCGGGCCGTCCCGTCGACCGCGACTACGTGCGCGAGATGATCGAGCTGGTCGGGCTCAAGGGCTTCGAGAAGGCGAAGCCGGCGCAACTGTCGGGCGGCATGCGTCAGCGCGTGTCGATCGCGCGCTCGCTCATCATGAAGCCGTCGGTGCTGCTGTTCGACGAGCCCTTCGGGGCCCTCGACGACATGACGCGGCAGAAGCTGAACCTCGAGCTCCTGCGCATCTGGACCGAGAAGCCGGCGACCACCCTCATGGTGACGCACGGCATCTCCGAGGCGATCTTCCTCTCCGATCAGGTGGCGGTGATGAGCCCGCGGCCGGGTCGCGTCAAGGAGGTCATGGAGATCGACCTGCCGCGTCCGCGGCTGCCCGAGATGATGCGCACGCCGGAGTTCCACGCCTACGTCGACCGGGCATCCGAGCTGCTGTTCGGCGCGGGAGGCGCCGCGGCCGATGACCACTGACCAGGCGATGACGCGCGGCCTCACCCGCCGCGCCGTCCGCCTCCCGGCCTGGCTCACGGGCGTGCTGGGCGGCGTCGGGATCATCCTGCTGTGGTGGGTGCTCGCCGCCACCGTGTTCGCGCGCGTCGGCCCGGGCGGGGTCCAGGCCATCCCCACCCCGCCGCAGGTCGTCGCCGAGATCGTGGACAGCGGATGGTCGTACTTCGCCCGCAACTTCTCCGTCACGATCAGTGAGGCGGGAACCGGGTATCTGTGGGGCAACGGCCTCGCGCTGCTGCTCTCCGCCCTCGTGCTCGTGGTGCCGCGCCTGGAGGGGGTGGTGATGCAGCTCGCGATCATCACCTACTGCATCCCGATCGTCGCGATCGGGATGCTGCTCGTGGTCATCATCCCGGTGCCCAAGCCGGGCGAGCCGTCGGGCACGGCATCCTTCCTCGCCGCCCTCGCGGTCTTCTTCACGACCGTCGTCGGCGCGCTGCTCGGCCTCAAGGCCGCCGACCGGGCCAGCCTCGACGTGGTCGCCGTCTACGGCGGGTCCCGGCTGACGCAGCTGCGGAAGATCCGGCTGATCGCGGCGCTGCCGTCCGTGCTCAATGCTTTGCAGATCGCCGTGCCGGCGGCCTTCCTCGGCGCCGTGCTCGGCGAGTTCTTCGGCAAGGTGGAGCTCGGTGTGGGGCCGGCGATGATCGCCGCGCAGCAGGCGCTCGACGCCCCGCGCGTCTGGGCGCTCGCCCTCGTCTCCGGCGCCGTCGCGCTGGTCGGCTACGCGCTGCTCGGCCTCGTGGCCCGCCTCGTGGCGCCCTGGGCGAAGGGAGCGCGCCGATGAGCGGCACGGGCGCACTGCGCGCGCTGGGGTCGAGCGTGCTCACCCTCGTGCTGACGGTCGTGACCGTGCTCGTGCTGTGGGCCGGTGCGCTGTGGGCGTTCCGGGTGAGCCCGTACGTCGGCAAGGGACCGCTCGACGTGTGGAACTACCTCTTCACCGTTCCCGCCGCGGAGGCCAACCGGGCCACCGTCTTCGGCCAGCTGTGGGTGTCGCTCGGCCACGCCGCGATCGGCTTCGTCGCCGGGCTGCTCGTGGCGATCCTGGTCGCCGCGCTGTTCCAGCTGAGCGCGGGCGTCGAGCACGCCCTGATGCCGCTCGCGATGCTGCTGCGATCGGTGCCCCTGATCGCGATGGCCCCCGTCATCATCCTGATCTTCGCCCGCGACTTCGCGACGATCGCGGTGCTCGGCGGCATCGTCGTGCTCTTTCCCGCCCTCGTCACGATCGCCTTCGGCCTGAAGTCCGCGCCGGCGCACATGAACGACCTCGTCGAGGTCTACGGCGGATCGTCGTGGACGACGCTGCGCAAGGTCGCGCTGCCCAGTGCGCTGCCCTCGCTGCTCGCGGCGGTGCGCATCTCGGTGCCCGGCGCCATCACCGGGGCGCTGCTGGCCGAGTGGCTCGCCGTGGGCGGCGGCATCGGCGGCGCGTTCGGCGGCTACATCGCCGCCGCGCAGTTCTCCGCACTGTGGTCGTCGGTCGCGGTGATCACCGTCGCGGCGCTGCTGCTGTACAACCTCGTCCATATCCTGGAGGCGGTCCTCCTCGCCCGCATGGGCATGTCCGACCGCGCCTGATCCCCCGCCCCGAAAGGTCCACGATGTCCGACCTCGCCGAGTTCGCCTTCGGCCTGCCCAAAGCAGAGCTCCACCTCCACCTCGAAGGCACGCTCGAGCCCGAGCTGAAGTTCGCGCTCGCCGAACGCAACGGCATCCACCTCGCCGAGACGAGCGTCGCCGAGGTGCGCGCCACCTACGACTTCACCGACCTGACGAGCTTCCTCGCCGTCTACTACCCGGCGATGGAGGTGCTGCAGACGGCGGACGACTTCCACGACCTGGCCTGGGCGTACCTGCTGCGCGCGAAGGAGCAGGGCGTCGTCCACGCCGAGATGTTCTTCGACCCGCAGGCGCACACCAGCCGCGGCGTGCCCTTCTCCGCCGTCATCGGCGGCTACCGCCGCGCCGCCGTGCGGGCTCAGGACGAGCTGGGCATCTCCGCCGAGCTGATCCTCTGCTTCCTGCGCGACTTCTCCGCCGAGTTCGCCATGGCGACCCTCATGGAGGCGCTCCCCTACAAGCAGTGGATCGTGGGCGTCGGGCTCGACTCCGACGAGCGCGACAACCCGCCGTCGAAGTTCGCCGCCGTCTTCGCGCGGGCGAAGGCCGAGGGCTTCTTCCTGACGATGCACTGCGACATCGACCAGGTCGGCTCGATCGACAACATCCGCGAGGTGCTCCGCGACATCCGCGTCGACCGCATCGACCACGGCACGAACATCGTCGAGGACCCGGAGCTCATCGCGATCGCGAAGGAGCGCGGCCTCGGCTTCACGTGCTGTCCCGTGTCGAACTCGTTCGTGACCGCTCAGATGAAGGCCGACGAGATCGTGACGCTGCTGCGCGAGGGCGTGCGCGTGACGATCAACTCCGACGACCCGGCCTACTTCGGCGCGTACGTCGCGGAGAACTACGTCGCGCTCGCGCAGCAGGCCGGGCTCACCGAGGCCGACCTCGCCCAGCTGGCGATCAACTCCTTCGAGGCGTCCTGGCTGACCCCGGCGCGCCGCGCCGGGTTCGTCGCCGCGGTCCAGGAGTACGCGGCCGAGCGCGGTGTGAGCCTGCCGCGCTGACGGCGCACGGGTCAGACCTCGACGGCGCCGCGGGCGTTGTAGACCACCGCGTCGCTCGCGCCGTAGGCCCGGTAGACGGCGACGGCGTCGTCGTAGCCGACGCCGGTGCGCACCCGGATGCCGCGCCGCTCGAACTGTGCGGCCCAGTCGTCGACCATCGGGCCCTCGTCGAAGCCGGTGAGCTCCTCCAGGAGGTCGCCCTCGCCCGCGACGACGAGAGAGCGCACACCGCTCCACATCGTGGCGCCGTAGCACTGCACGCACGGGCGCCAGTTGACCACGAGCGTCAGGTGGGCGCCGCCCGCGCCGAGGTCCCACCGTCCGAGGGCGCGCTGGGCGAGCGCGAGCGCCATGACCTCGGCGTGGGCCGAGGTGACGCCGGATTCGAGCACGACGTTGACGCCGACGGACACCAGCGCGCCCGTCGACTCGTCGACCACGATCGCGGCGAAGGGGCCGCCGTTGCCCGCGCGCCAGTTGCGGTCGGCGAGTTCGTTCACCAGGCGCATCTGCTCCTCGGCCGAGGGCAGAGCCGTCGGCAGGGCGTCCAGGTCGGCGATGAGCCAGCCGGGCAGGGAGGCCGTGTAGGAGGTCGCGAGTGCCGTCATGCCGCGACGATATCGGCGCCATGTTTCGGCCAGGCTACGCCCCGGCGAGGGCCGCGACCGCAGGGGCGCCCGCGTCGCGGATTTACGCGGCGGCGCCCACCACGGCGGCGATCGCCGACGTGAAGAAGGCCAGACCGTCCACACCGGAGCGCATGGCCTCGGGGGTGTCGGGGCCGAAGCCGGGCTCCACCGCGTGCTCGGGGTGCGGCATGAGCCCCACCACGTTGCCGCGCGTGTTGGTGAGACCGGCGATGTCGTCGAGCGAGCCGTTGGGGTTCACGCCGAGGTAGCGGAAGGCGACGAGCCCCTCGCCCTCGATCCGCTCGAGCGTCTCGGTGGAGCAGATGTACCCGCCGTCGGCGTTCTTCAGCGGGATCGTGATCTCCTGGCCGGCCTCGAACTGCGAGGTCCAGGCGGTCGTCGCGTTCTCGACGCGCAGGCGCTGGTCGCGACGGATGAACTGCTGGTGGGCGTTGCGGATGAGCCCGCCGGGCAGCAGGTGCGCCTCGACGAGCATCTGGAAGCCGTTGCAGATGCCGAGGACGGGCATGCCCTGCGCCGCGGCATCCTTCACCTCGGACATGATCGGCGCGAGTGCGGCGATCGCGCCCGCGCGCAGGTAGTCGCCGTAGCTGAAGCCGCCCGGGAGCACGAGGGCGTCGACGCCCTCGAGGTCGTGCGAGCCGTGCCACAGGGCGACGGGCTCGGCGCCGGCGAGGCGGATCGCGCGGTGCGCGTCGCCGTCGTCGAGCGAGCCCGGGAAGGTGATGACCCCGATGCGGGCGGTCACTCGACGACCTCGATGCCCACGACGTCCTCGATCACCGCGTTCGACAGGATGTCGGCGGCGAGGGTGCGCACGGTCTCCAGGGTCTTCTCGTCGGCGACGTCGACGGTCAGCTCGAAGCGCTTGCCGATCCGGACGGACGAGAAGCCCTCGACGCCGAGGCGGTCCAGGGCGCCGGCCACGGCCTTGCCCTGCGGGTCCAGCAGCTCGGCCTTGGGCATGACGTCGACGACGATGGTGGGCATTCGGTCCTCCTGTGGGCCGCGCACGGCCGCGGCTTCCGGTCGCCCCGCGATCGCGGATGCCGGTGGGCCGGCGCACCGCGGATCGAGGGAGGGGTCGGCACCAGTCTACGGGCGCGCGCGGCCTTCGCGGAGCCGACCGGGAGGGCGGCCGCGGCCGGATTGTCACGGCTGCCGTTACACAACCGTGATGCACTCATGGGAGCGCTCCCTTGTGTTCCTGGGAGCGATCCCATAACGTCGTCGCTGTCCGGTGAGAGCGCTCCCATTCCCACATCGATGCGATGGCGCGGGAGGGCGGGAACGCGAACACGCACCTGCAACACATCCACAAAGGAGTGACACGTGAACACACGCGCACTGCGGCGCATCGGCCTCGTGGCCGGCGCCCTGACCACCTCCGCCCTCGTGCTCGCCGGCTGTGCCGGCGGCAGCGGCACGGCGGCGACGGCCGATCCCAACGAGAAGGTCACGCTGACCGTGGCGACCTTCAACGACTTCGGATACTCGGACGCCCTGTTCGCCGAGTACACGAAGGAGCACCCGAACGTCACGATCGTCCACAACAAGGCAGCGACGAGCAACGACGCACGCGCCAACTACTTCCAGAAGCTCGGCAAGACGGGCCTGGCCGACATCGAGGCCATCGAGGTCGACTGGCTGCCCGAGGTCATGAAGTACTCCGACCTGCTCGCGCCGGTCCCCACCGACCTGAAGAGCCGCTGGCTCGACTGGAAGGTCAAGGCCGCCACCGACGCGCAGGGCAACCTCATCGGCTACGGCACCGACATCGGGCCGGAGGGCGTCTGCTACCGCTCCGACCTGTTCGCCGCCGCCGGCCTGCCGACCGACCGCGAGGAGGTCGCGAAGCTGCTGACCGGCGACTGGAAGACCTACTTCGACACCGGCGCGAAGTACACCGCCGCGACCGGCAAGGCGTTCTTCGACTCCGCCGGCGGCACGTACCAGGGCATGGTCAACCAGATCGAGGCCGCGTACGAGAACCCCTCGGACGGCAAGATCGACATCGACCCGAAGGTCGAGACCATTTACAACCAGGTGCTCGACGCCTCCGCGACGCAGTCCGCGCACCTCAGCCAGTGGTCCGACGACTGGATGGCGGGCCTGTCCAACGGCTCGTTCGCCACGATGCTCTGCCCGGGCTGGATGCTCGGCGTCATCTCCGGCAACGCCAAGGACGTCAAGGGCTGGGACATCGCCAACGTCTTCCCCGGCGGCGGCGGCAACTGGGGCGGCTCGTACCTGACCGTTCCCGCGAACGGCAAGAACGTCGCGGCCGCGCAGCAGCTCGCCGACTGGCTCACCAGCCCCGACACGCAGCTCAAGGCGTTCGAGGCGGCCGGTACGTTCCCGAGCCAGGTCGACGCGATGAAGTCCGACACCCTGCTGAGCTCGAAGAACGAGTTCTTCAACAACGCTCCGGTCGGCCAGATCCTCACCGACCGTGCCAACGCGGTGACGGTCTCGCCCTTCAAGGGACAGTTCTACTTCCAGATCAACGACGCGATGCAGAAGGCTCTGACCCGCGTCGAAGAGGGAACGCAGGACAAGGCGGCCTCGTGGGCCCAGTGGCAGACGGAAGTCGCCGCCATCAAGTAATCCCCTTCACCGGTCGTTGAGCGAGGATGCCGTCGGCATCCGAGTCGGAACGCCCGCCCGCTCGGGCGTTCCGACTCGCCCCGCTCGCTCAACGACCGGTGCCCATCGACTCCCGAAGGACATGCCGTGACCACCACCACCTCCCGCGCCCCGAAGCGCATCGGCTTCGGCAGCCGGCTGAGCTCGTGGGATCTCAAGCTCTCGCCCTACCTCTACATCTCCCCGTTCTTCATCCTGTTCCTCGTCGTCGGGCTCTTCCCGATCGGGTACACCGCGGTGATCTCCTTCATGGACTGGGACCTCGTGCGCAACTCGGGAACCTTCGTCGGGTTCGACCAGTACGCCACGGTGATCTCCGACCCGAAGTTCTGGGCGGCGCTGCGCAACACCTTCAGCATCTTCCTGCTCTCGTCCGTGCCGCAGCTCATCGCCGCCGTGGTCATCGCAGCGCTGCTGGACCAGAACATCCGCGCCAAGACCTTCTGGCGGATGGGCGTGCTCGTCCCGTACGTGATGGCGCCCGTCGCCGTCGCCCTGGTCTTCTCCAACATGTTCGGCGACCAGTACGGCATCATCAACACCTGGCTCAGCAGCATCGGCCTGCCCCCGGTCATGTGGCACTCCGACACCTTCGCGAGCCACATCGCCATCGCCACGATGGTGAACTTCCGGTGGACCGGGTACAACACCCTCATCCTCCTCGCGGCGATGCAGGCCATCCCGCGCGACTACTACGAGGCCGCGACCGTCGACGGCGCCGGCAAGGTGCGTCAGTTCTTCGCGATCACCCTGCCCAGCCTCCGGCCCACGCTGATCTTCGTCATCATCACGTCCACCATCGGCGGCCTGCAGATCTTCGACGAGCCGCGCATGTACGACCAGACGGGCACCGGCGGCGCGAACAACCAGTGGCTGACGATCTCGCTCTGGCTGTACGACATCGGGTGGGGGCAGTGGAACCTCGGCCGCGCGGCGGCGCTGGCGTGGATCCTCTTCCTCATCATCCTGGTGATCGGCATCATCAACCTCTTCATCACCCGCAACCTCGTGCGTGACGAGGGCAGTCGCAACAGCCTCACCCGCGCCCAGATGCGCGCCGCGGCGCGGGCCGCCCGCGCGGCGGTGGCGGCCGACCGCGCCGCGGCATCCGAACCCCGTCGCACGAACGAATCAGCGGAGGTGACGCGATGAGCGTCCTCAACGAACAGGCCGTCCCCGTCGTCGACGACGCGCTGCCCGCCCCCAAGAAGGGTGCGAGGACGCGCCGTCCTCGCCACGTCAAGGGCACCCGCCCGGGCTGGATCGTCTACGCCTGCCTCGCCGCCGTGCTCGTCGGCAGCCTCTTCCCGTTCTACTGGTCGCTGCTGATCGGCTCGGGCGACTCGTACACGATCCGCGACCCCAACATGTCGTGGATCCCGGGCGGGAACTTCCTCGCCAACGCGGCGAAGGTCGTCAACGACCCGGCGGTGAACTTCTGGGTCGCCCTGTGGAACTCGATCATCAGCTCCGGCCTGATCGCGATCTCGGTCGTGTTCTTCTCCACCCTGGCCGGGTGGGCGTTCGCGAAGCTGAAGTTCAAGGGCTCCAGCTGGCTGCTGGTGTTCGTCATCGCGACGATGGCCGTTCCCACGCAGCTCGGCGTCGTGCCGCTGTACATCCTCTTCAGCGACCTCGGCTGGACCGGCCAGCTCGGCGCGATCATCGTGCCCGCGCTGGTGAGCGCCTTCGGCGTGTTCTGGATGACGCAGTATCTCCGCCAGGCCGTGCCCGACGAGCTCATCGAAGCGGCTCGGGTCGACGGGGCGAGCTCGTTCCGCACGTTCCTGACCGTGGGCCTTCCCGCCGCGCGTCCCGCGGCGGCGATGCTGGCCCTGTTCACCTTCGTGTCGGCGTGGAACAACTTCTTCTGGCCGTTCATCGTGCTCGATCGGCAGAACCCCACGCTTCCGGTGGCTCTATCGTTGCTGCAGTCCAACTACTTCATCGACTACTCGATCGTGCTGGCGGGGGTGCTCCTGGCGACCATCCCTCTGCTGATCCTGTTCGTCTTCGCCGGCAAACAGTTGGTCAGCGGCATCATGCAAGGCGCGGTCAAGGGCTGAGGCCCGGACCGCTTCAGAAAGGTCGATTCATGACAGAGTTCTCGCGCCCGTTCCCGAAGGGCTTCCTCTTCGGCGCGGCCACCGCCGCCTACCAGATCGAGGGTGCGGCCTTCGAGGACGGCCGCACGGCCTCCATCTGGGACGCGTTCAGCCGGGTGCCCGGAGCGGTCATCGCCGCCGACAACGGCGACGTCGCGTGCGACCACTATCATCGCTTCCGCGACGACGTGGCCCTCATGAAGGACCTCGGGCTCGACACCTACCGCTTCTCGGTCTCGTGGTCGCGGGTGCGCCCCGACGGCGGACCGCTCAACCGCAAGGGGCTCGACTTCTACGAGCGTCTCGTGGACGAGCTGCGGGCGGCGGACATCCTGCCGTGGCTCACCCTGTACCACTGGGACATGCCGCAGGCCATCGAGGAGCAGGGCGGCTGGACCGTGCGCTCCACGAGCGAGCAGTTCGTCGAGTACGCCCTGAGCGTGCACGACGCCCTCGGCGACCGGGTGCAGAACTGGACGACCCTCAACGAGCCGTGGTGCTCGTCCTTCCTCAGCTACACCGCCGGCATCCACGCGCCGGGGCGCTACAGCGTGACCGACGGCGTGCTCGCCGCGCACCACCTCCTGCTCGGCCACGGCGCCGTCGTCCGCGAGCTGCGCGAGCGCGACGCCGACCTGAGCCTGGGCATCACGCTCAACCTCACGGTGGCCGACGCGGTCGACCCGGCGGATGCTGCGGACGCGGACGCCGCCCGGCGCATCGACGGCCAGTTCAACCGCTGGTTCCTCGACCCGATCTTCCGGGGGGAGTACCCGGCCGACGTGGTCGAGGACATCCGCGCGGTCGCTCCGGAGGCGATCGAGGCCCTCGTGCAGGCGAACCGGCCGGGCGACCTCGCCACGATCTCCCAGCCGCTGGACGCGCTGGGCGTGAACTACTACCACGGCGAGTTCGTCGGAGGATCCCCCGACCCCGAGCCGCCGCTTCCCGGCGACGCGCCCACCGACCGCCCGGCGGCATCCCCCTTCCCGTCGCACGAGGGGATCTACTGGCACGACCGCGGCCTGCCGCGCACCAACATGCACTGGGAGGTGCAGCCCGAGGGGCTCACCCGCCTCCTGCAGCGCGTGGGGGACGAGTACGCCGCGCCCGCGGGCACCGCCCTGTACGTCACCGAGAACGGCGCGTCGTACGACGACGAGCTCGTCGTGGAGGACGGCGTCGCGCGCGTGCACGACGTCGAGCGCACCCGCTTCCTGCTCGGTCATCTGGAGGCGATCCTCGACGCGGCGGATGCCGGCGTGGACGTGCGCGGCTACTTCTACTGGTCGCTCCTGGACAACTTCGAGTGGGCCTGGGGATACGCCAAGCGCTTCGGCATCGTGCACGTCGATTACGCCACCCAGGTGCGCACCGCGAAGGACAGCGCGCTGGAGTATCGTCGGGTCATCGACGCTCGCGCGATCGAGGACGCGGCGGTGCCGCTGCCCCGACCCGCCGTCCAGATCACCCCCACTCAGATCTCCAGCCTTCAGAGGTAGCCGTGACCATCGACACGCCGCGAGTCGCACCGACCATCGAAGAGGTCGCCGCCGCCGCGGGGGTGTCCCGGTCGACCGTCTCCCGCGTCGTCAACGGCTCCACGGCCGTGAGCCCGGCGGCGCTGGAGGCGGTCACGCGCGCCATCGCCGAGCTCAACTACGTGCCCAACCGGGCCGCGCGCTCGCTCGCCAGCCGCGCGACGATGGCGATCGCCCTCGTCGTCCCGGAGGACACCACGCGGTTCTTCGGCGACCCGTTCTTCGCCTCGATCGTCTCGGGCATCAACGCCCGGCTCAGCCGCTCGGAGTACGTGCTGAACCTGATCATCGCGAGCGACGACCCGGGCGACAAGACCTCGGCGTATGTGCGCAGCGGTGCCGTCGACGGCGCGATCGTCGTGTCGCACCACACCAGCGACACGTTCATCGACCGCATCGCGCACGTCGTGCCGGTCGTGTACGGCGGTCGCCCGGTGCGCGAGCGCGAGCGCGACTTCTACGTCGACGTCGACAACGTCGCGGGCGGCCGCGAGGCCACCGCGTACCTGATCGGACGCGGATTCCGCCGGATCGCCACGATCGCGGGGCCGGTCACCATGCCGGCCGGCATCGACCGTCTCGTGGGCTACCAGGAGGCGCTGTCGGACGCGGGGCTGGAGGCGGCCGCCGTCGAGGACGGCAACTTCACCGCCGACGGCGGGGCGGCCGCGATGCAGCGCATCCTGGACTCCGGCGTGCCGTTCGACGCCCTGTTCGTCGCGAGCGACCTCATGGCGCGCGGCGCCCTCGCCGCGCTGGGGCGGGCGGGCGTGCGCGTGCCCGAGGACATCGCGATCATCGGCTTCGACGACTCGCCCGTCGCGCGCACGGTCAACCCGCTGCTCACCACGATGCGCCAGCCCTCGCACGAGCAGGGCGAGAAGATGGCCGACGTCCTGCTGTCGATCCTCGCCGGCGGCACGCCGCCGCACGTCACCATCCTGCCCACCGAGCTCGTCGTCCGCGCCTCCGCCTGATCCGGCGGCGGATGCCGCGGGCTCAGCCCACGTTCTCGGGATCGCCGCCCAGCGGGCCGATGGGCACGATCGGGCCGCCGTCGTCGGCGCCGGTCTTGCGCGCCCGCGCGATGGCGTTGCCGAGGTGGTAGATCACGAGGGCGGCGACGGTGCCGAGCACGATGGCGCCGAAGCTCAGCGTGCCGAGGTTCATCGTGAACCCGGCGATCGCGATGACGAACGCGACGGCCACGGTGTACTGGTTGACCGGGCGGGAGAAGTCCACCTGGTTGTCGACCCAGATCTTGATCCCGATGACGCCGATCAGGCCGTAGAGGGCGGTCGTCACGCCGCCGAGCACGCCCGCCGGCATGGCGAAGATGACCGCGCCCACCTTGGGGGAGAACGCGAGCAGGATCGCGACGATGCCGGCGACCCAGTAGGCCGCGGTCGAGTACACGCGGGTCGCGGCCATGACGCCGATGTTCTCGCCGTAGGTCGTGGTGCCCGAACCGCCGCCGAGACCGGCGATCGTGGTCGCGAGGCCGTCGGCGATGAGCGCGCGCCCGGTGCGCTTGTTGATCGAGGCGTCGCCGGTCATCGTCGCGACACCGCGGACGTGGCCGACGTTCTCGGCGATGAGCACGAGGATCACCGGCAGGAACATCGGGAGCATCGCCCAGGCGTGCGCGTCGCCGAAGGCCGGCAGGTGGAACTGGGGGAGGCCGATCCAGGCGGCATCCGCCACCCCGGACCAGTCCACCCGGCCGAGGAGGGCGGCGACGACGTAGCCGACGACGACGCCGAGGAAGATCGAGATGCGCCCGAGGAACCCGCGGAAGAACACCGCGAACAGGATGCAGGCGGCCAGCGTGATCGCGCCGAGCAGTGCGTCCTGCTGGAAGTTGGTCCACGCCACCGGCGCCAGGTTCAACCCGATCAGGGCGACGATCGCGCCCGAGACCACGGGCGGCATGAGCCGCTCGATCCAGCCGGTGCCGGTCGCCTGCACGAGGAAGCCGATGCCGGCCAGCAGCACACCCGCGACGAACACGCCCAGCAGCGCCTGGCTGATCTGCTCACCGGTCTGCAGGGCCTTGCCGTCGCCGGGGCCGAGCGCGAGGATCGGCGCGATGAACGCGAACGAGCTGCCGAGGTAGCTCGGCAGACGGTTGCCCGTCAGCAGCAGGAACAGCAGGGTGCCGAGGCCGGAGAACAGCAGCGTCGTCGACACGGGGAAGCCCGTCAGCAGCGGCACGAGGAACGTGGCGCCGAACATCGCGACCACGTGCTGGGCGCCGATGGCGATCGTGGCCGGCCATCCGAGCCGCTCGTGCGGCTTGACGACGGCACCGGGCTCGACGGTGCGGCCGTCTCCGTGCGGGGTCCAGATGGGCATGCGCGTGCTCCTCGGTCGTCGAGATCCGGTGGTCGTCGGGGTGGCGGGATGCCGAGGTCAGGCTACCTGGGAGCCGGCTGTGAGCCGCGCACGCGCGCCGTGAAAGTCGGTCGGTGAGAAATCGTGCGTCAGCCCGCGGGCCGCGAAGCCCACGCGGCATCCGGATCGCGAAGCACCTCGTCCAGTCGCGCCTCGACCGCTGTCGCGTGCTCCTCGAGGGCGACGAACTGCGCCTCGCGCTGGTCGATGTACGCGGCTTGATAGCGCGCAGTGAGGTCGTACAGCTCTTGGATGGCCCCGGTCTGCTCGCTGCATTGGGCGGCGACCACGGCGACTCGCACCATCGTCTCGTCGGCCCGCTCTCCCGTGCCGTAGTCGGAGCTCGGCATGGATGTCTCGGGATCGACCACGACGCCCTCGTTCTCCATGCACGTGGTGCGCTTCTGGAGGGCGGCCTTGCCCTCGGGGGAGTCCAGCGTCGCGCGCGCCGCCTGGCGGTAGACCTGATAGTCGACGTTGGTCGAGCTCTCGATGAACGTGAGCTCCGGCGCGAGCACTTCCTGCATCCCGTCCCAGCACGGGGTGAGCTGCGAGTTGTAGGCGACGCCGCGCGCCACGGTGTCGATGCGGAACCCTTCGAGCGTGTCCGGTGACGGCACCGCACCGAATCGACTCGCGAGCGCCGTGCTCCAGCGCCCGTAGAGACGATCCTCGTCGGGGGCGATGGCGGGCCAGGAGACGTCCGCGCTCACCCGCGGGTGCCCGTGCTCGGCCATGCACGCGTCCGTGACGGCCCAGATCGCGCGGCGACTCTTGTTGGCCACTTCGGGGGTGACGGCTCGCACGGCGTCCAACGGCATCTCCACGGTGCCGGTCTCATAGTTCAGACGCGCCGTGACATGCGAATAGTCGGCGATCGAGACCTCTCCCCAGTCGTCCTCCGTCTGCGGGCTGGTGGGGGAGCAGCCGCTCAGTGCGGCCATCCCCACGATCGCGAGCAGGATCACGGATGCCGAGCGGGATGTCATCGATCGCCGACCAATCTCTTCGCGGTGTGGTGCCGTGCGGCGTCAGTAGACGCTGCTGGTGAGGTCGTTGAAGTGGTGGTCGACGAGGTTGGACTTGTTCGAGCTCCACGTCGGCGTGGAGGCGCCGCCGTAGTTCTCGTGCTCATACAGCTTCGCGGTCGTTCCGCTGATCTTGACGGCGCTCGCGCGGTCGTTCCAGCTCCCGAGTGCCACCTGCAGGCCGTTGCCGAGGTCGCGCGATCCCCCTCCGTACATGATGTCGTCGTAGATGACGATGGAGGCCTGCGCGGGCGAAGCGAATGCGACGACGCCGGCGACGGCGGCCGCGATGGCGAATCCGAGACGTGCTTTCTTCATGGTCGATCTCCCCTTTTTGTGTCGTGCCTGTCGGCGACGGGCGAGCGTGGCATCGGCTCGCTGGCGGCAAGCTAGCGCCAATGCGGGTGGCGGGGTTCCGGCGCGTCGACGGCCTCTCCCGCGCCCGCCGCGTGATCGCGCGGATCGGAGCGGGTCCGCGAGCGAAATCCGTCGCGAGATTTCACTCGGTCGGATGAAAAAGGCGCGCGGATTCGGCGGCCCCGGCCCACGGCACGATCCGCGGGCAACGCCGGAAGTCCGCGTCATCTCGGGTCGTCCGCGCCGTGGCGCGATGCTCGCGACCGCGCGGGGCACGCCGACGCCGCCGCGTGCGGTCGGTTACGGTCGAGCCGTCCGGCTCCCAGGAAAGCGACGACGATGGTACCCACCGATTCATCCGAGCCCACCGGTGACGACGCCTCCGAGACGAGAGGCTCCGCGACGGGAGCGATCGTCCGGCTCCGCCGCGTGCAGCACCCCGGACGGATCATCGCCTTCGTGGCGGTGGTGATCGTCATGCTGGCCGCGTCGTTCGTCGCCGGAGCCATGCTGGTGGCGCCGGAGAGAGAGGCGGTCGACAACGCGACGACGCGCGTCGAGCCGACGTTGTTCGTCGAAGAGCGGGTCGTCGCCGCCGAGCTCCAACTGTCGGCCGGTGTCGTCGCCGGTGCCAGCTACGACATCGTCCGGGGCCCCGAGTACCTTCTGGGCGCCGAGCGGAGCGTCGTCAGCGCGATGCGCGTCCTGCCGGGCGATCTCATCGACTACGGGACCGTCGTCGCCGAGGTCTCCGGTCGGCCCGTCATCACCGTGCCGGCGGCCACTCCGCTCTACCGTGATCTGCAGGTCGGCGCCGAGGGGGCCGACGTGCGCGCCTTGCAGGTGATGCTGGCCGACCTCGACTACCGCGGCGTCACGGTCACCGGCGTCCTCGACGAGGGGACGATCGACGCGATGCGTCGCCTGTACACGGCGAGCGGCTACCAGCTGTCTCCGGATACGGAGGGGAAGACGATTCGCTGGCGGGAGTTCGCCCGGATTCCCGTCGATCACGGCACCCTCGTGCGGGCGGCCGAGGTGGGTACCGTTCTCGACGGTGAGACGCCGCTGATGACGGTGCAGACCGCGCCCCCGACGCTCGTCGCCCGGGCGACGCTGCTCGAAGCCGACCGGCTCACCGTCGGCCAGGAGGTGATGGTGTCTGCCGGCGGCGGCGCCCCCGTCTCGTCCACGGTGCTCGCCATCGGCGAGTTCAGCACGGATGCGGTCTCCGGGGCCGGGGGCAAGCAGATCTCCGTCGCGTTGCCGCCGTCGCTGGTCGCGGACGCCGGGCAACCGCTCACCGTGCGCTCGCGTGCGCCGGAGCCGACCGGTCTCGCGGTCCCGCTGGTGGCCGTCCAGACCGACGATGAGGGCACGTTCGTGCGGGGGTTCCGCAGCGCCGGCGAGCGTGCCGCCGAGGCCGAGGAGGGCCTTGAGGAGAGCGCGGCCGCCGCGGCGGAGGGCCGGATCGCGGTCGAGGTGACGGCACAAGCCGGCGGATGGGTCGCGGTGGCTCCGAACGATCGGCTTCGCGTCGGCATGCGGCTGGGGATGCCGGAATGAGCGGATCGGGCGCGCCGGGTCGCGCTCCCCTGCTGAGGCTGCGGGGAGTCGGACGCTCCTTCGGCGGTTTCGGCGGTTCCGGCGGTTCCGTGCAGGCGTTGCGCGACGTGAGCTTCGACGTCTACGAGGGCGAGTTCGTCGCCATCGTCGGCCCGTCCGGAGCCGGGAAGTCCACGTTGCTGAATGTGCTGGGCCTCCTGGACGAGCCCGATGCCGGCGAGTACGTGGTCGACGGTGTGGATGTGCGCTCGCTCAGCGAACGACAGCGCGACGCGCTGCGCTCGCGGGCGATCGGGTTCGTCTTCCAGGCGTCGCACATCATGGGAGATGCCACCGCCGCCGAGAATGCGGCGCTGGGTCTGCGGGTGCAGTCGGTGTCGTTGGCGCGACGACGTGTGGAGGTCGCGCTGGCGCTGGAGCGTCTCGGCCTGCTCTCGCGCGCCGGGGCGCTCGGTCGCAACCTCTCAGGAGGTGAGCGTCAGCGGGTCGCCATCGCTCGTGCGATCGCGACGTCACCCCGTCTGATCCTCGCGGACGAGCCGACGGGCGCGCTGGATTCCGCGAACTCCCGGCGTCTGCTCGACTACCTCCGTTCGTTGAACGAGGCGGGGACGACCATCGTGATGATCACCCATGACGAGCGCGTCGCCGCGCAGGCGGGCCGACGATTCCGGCTGTCCGATGGGCGTCTCACGGACGCGGAGCCGGTCGACGACGACCCGTTCCGCCTCCGCCCCGACGCGGGCCCGGACGGGCCGCCCCCCGAAGCGCGGGCCGGTAGGTTGCGCCGCGGAGTGCGCACGGTGGTGGACGAGACGCTCGAAGCCGTGTCTCACCACGCCAACGCGCCGGTGCGCGCGCTGCTCCTGCTCCTCGCGTTCCTCCTCGGCACGGCGGGGTTGGTCGCCTCCCTCGGCATCAGTCAGAGCGCCGCGGCCCAGGTCTCCCAGCGCATCACCACCGCCGGTCTCGATGAGATCACCGTGGAGCCGACGGGATCCACGCTGGAGGACATCGATCGAGACCTGAGCCGGATCCGTCTGCTCGACGGCGTGGAGGAAGCGGGGTTCTCCGCGGCGATCACCTCGGGGGACGCCACCGTCACGGCCCTGGCGCAGAGCCCTCGGCTGGGTCAGGACCGGTTCACCGGGAACGTCGTCATCGCGGATGCCGCTTACCTGGACGCTCAGGGCATCGAGGTGTCTCCCGCCCACGCCGCTGCGCTTCTCGACAACGACTGGGCGGGGCCGGTGGCGATCCTCGGAGCGGACGCCGCCGCACGGCTCGGCGTGGTCGGTTCCGGTTCGACGCAACGGATCTGGATCGACGACGTCGCCGTGGACATCGTGGGCGTCGTCAGCGCACCGGGGCGCGACAGCGGGGTGGCCGGCGGGGTCATCGCGTCGGCGGCTCTCTACGACACCGTGCACCACGGCGCACCGCAACTGCTCGTGCGCACTCGGGTCGGTTCGCCGGCACCGGTCGCGGAGGCCATCCCGCTCAGCCTCGACCCCGGCAACCCCGCCGCGGTGCGCGTGTCCACGGTCGCCGACCTGCGCCGGCTGCGCACGGGCGTGGGGGAGGATCTGGCGACGTTGATCGGTGTCAGCTCGGTGGTTCTGCTCGCGCTCGCGTCATTGAGCGCCGCCACGGCGATGTACCTCTCCGTGCGCAGCCGAGCGCCCGAGATCGCCCTACGCCGTGCCATCGGGTCGAGTCGATCGGCGATCTGGCGCATGTTCACGTTGGAGGGAGCGGTGATCGGCGCGGCCGGGGGCATCGCCGGAGGAGCCGTGGGGATCCTCACCCTTCTCGTGACGGCCGCGATACAGGGGTGGGTGCCGGTCCTCGACCCGACCTTGCCGGCAGTGGGGCTTCTGCTCGGCACGGTCACCGGCGTGGTCTCCGCCACGTATCCCGCGCTCGCGGCGGCTCGCGCGAACCCGGCGGAGGCGATCCGGGGCTGAGCATCCCGCCCGCTCACGCATCGACCGGTGCCGCGCGCATCTCCGTCAGCCGGTGAGCTTCTCGAGCAGCTCGCGATACTTGTCCGCCGTGCGATCGACGATCTCCGCGGGCAGCTCGGGGGGCGTCCCCTGCCCGTCCCACGCGGCGGCGAGCCAGTCGCGGACGATCTGCTTGTCGAAGCTCGCCATCCGCTCCGCGGGGGTGGAACCGGCCGCCCAGGCCGCGGCATCCCAGTACCGCGACGAGTCGCTCGTGAGCACCTCGTCCGCCAGGGTGAGCACGCCGTCGGCATCCACGCCGAACTCGAACTTCGTGTCGGCGAGGATCAGGCCCTTCGCCTCGGCGGTCGCGGCGGCGCGCCGGTAGATCTCGAGCGAGAGGTCGCGCAGCTGCGCCGCGCGCTCCGCGCCGACGAGCTCCTCGGTGCGGGCGAACGAGATGTTCTCGTCGTGCTCGCCCATCGGCGCCTTGTACGCCGGGGTGAACAGCGGCTCGGGGAGGCGGTCGCCGTCCTGCAGGCCCGCCGGCAGGGGGATGCCGCAGACCGTCCCCTCGGCGACGTACTCCTTCCAGCCCGAGCCGGTCAGGTAGCCGCGCACGACGCACTCGATCGGCAGCATGTCGAGGCTGCGCACCACCATCGCCCGTCCGGCGACGGCGGCGGGGACGAGGTCGACCGCGTCGTCCGACGCGGGCGCGAGCGCATGCGTGGCGGCGAGGTGGTTGGGGATGCGGCGGCCGCCGTCCGCGCCCGCGAGCTGGTCGAACCACCACAGGCTGAGCGTGGTGAGCAACTCGCCCTTGCCGGGGATGCCGGGGCTGAGGACGTGGTCGAACGCGCTCACGCGGTCGCTCGCGACGACCAGCATGCGGTCGGCCCGTGCGCCCGCCGCCGGCTCGGGCCGGTACAGGTCGCGCACCTTGCCGGAGTAGACGTGGGTCCAGCCGGGCAGGTCGGTGGCGGAGGAGGGCGCGTCGGAGTTCGAGGAGGCGTCGGTCACGCGTCCATTATCGCGGGGTGGCGCGGTGCGCGCGGGCTGCTCAGCGCGGCGTGATGCGGTCGACGAACGCGTACGCCTCCGCGACGATATCGGGCCAGAGGTCGAGGGCGTCCGGACCCGCGAAGACCCACTCGCGCATCGCGCGGCCGCGCATGGTCATGCGTTCGGCTCTGCCGGTCCGCTCGAGCGCGGTGACCCGCTCTTCGGGCAGCTTTGCGATCAGTCCCGACCGATAGCCCAGGAAGGCGAAGACCTTTCCGCGGATGCGCAGGCCCTCGCTGCCGAACATCGGACCGATGTCGACGCCCGGGAGCATCATGTACTCCGCGGCGATGTCGTCGAAGACGGTGCGCGCGTCGGGGCCCATGAGCAGACGCTAGCGCGCCGGGAGAAATCCCGGTATAGTCCACGTGGACTAGTCGATATGGAGTAGTCGAACGATCATCGAAGGAGTCGCCGTGAAGACCGCCATGAACCGGCTCACACCGCTGGGGGTGATGGTTCTCGCGCTGCTGCGGGAGGACGACATGCATCCCTACGAGATGATCCGGCTCCTGCGGCACCGCCGCGACGACCGCATCGTCGCGATCACCAACGGCACGGTCTACCACACCGTCGCACGGCTCGAGAAGCACGGGCTGGTCGCCGAGGTCGGCGTCGACCGCGACGGGAACCGTCCGGAGCGCACGACCTACGCCCTCACCGACACCGGGCATCGCGCCGTCGAGGAGTGGGTGCGCCGCGAGCTCCCGCTGATCGACCGGCCCGTCGAGTTCCGGGTGGCCCTCGCCGAGGCCCACAACCTCGACCGCGACGAGACCGTGGCGCTGCTGACGGCACGCCTGGCGGCGCTCGCCGCCGCGCGGGACGAGCTGGCCGACGGCATCCGCGGCGCGCGGGATGCCGGGGCGCCCGTCGTCGAGCAGTACCTCCTCGAGATCGACCGCGAACGGGCCCTGCTCGCCGCCGACCATGACTGGCTCGCCGCCCTGCTGGGCCGGCTCGCCCACCCCGACTTCGTGTGGGGATCACACGAGAAAACCGATCGCTACCTGGCACAGAGAGAAGCCGCACGCTCATGACCGAACAACGCACGCGCGACGTGACCGCGCCCGCGCCCACCCCCGAACGCAGCCCGTGGCCGGCCCTCTGGGCGCTCGTCATCGGGTTCTTCATGATCCTGGTCGACACCACGATCGTCTCGGTGGCGAACCCCGCCATCAAGGCGGCGCTCGACCCGTCCACCAACAACCTCGACAACGTCGTGTGGGTCACCTCGGCCTACCTGCTCGCGTACGCCGTGCCGCTGCTGATCACCGGGCGCCTCGGCGACCGGTTCGGCCCGAAGCGCATCTACCTCATCGGACTCGCGATCTTCACGCTCGCCTCCCTCGGCTGCGGCCTGTCGGGGACCCTCGAGATGCTCATCGTGTTCCGCGCGGTGCAGGGCCTCGGCGCGGCACTCATGACGCCGCAGACGATGGCCGTCATCACCCGCACCTTCCCGCCGAACGCCCGCGGCGCCGCCATGGGCCTGTGGGGTGCCACCTCGGGCGTCGCGATGCTCGTCGGCCCGCTGGCCGGCGGCCTGCTCGTCGACGGCCTGGGATGGGAGTGGATCTTCTTCGTCAACCTGCCCGTCGGCGTCATCGGCTTCGTGCTCGCGTGGATGCTGGTGCCGAACCTCCCGACCCACGAGCACCGTTTCGACCTGATCGGCGTCGTGCTCAGCGCGATCGGTCTCTTCCTGATCGTGTTCGGGCTGCAGGAGGGCGAGCACTTCGACTGGGCCGCGTGGGTGTGGACGATGATCGCGGGCGGCGTGCTCGTGATGGCCGTGTTCATCTGGCAGCAGGCCAAGACGCGCAGCGAACCGCTCGTGCCGCTCGGGCTCTTCCGCGACCGCAACTTCTCGGTCGCCAACATCACGATCGCCACGGTCGGCTTCACCGTGACGAGCATGTCGTTGCCGCTCATGTTCTTCGTGCAGCTGGCCCGCGGTCTCACCCCCACCGAGTCCGCGCTGCTGCTCGTGCCGATGGCCGTGGCCGCCGGTGTGCTGTCGCCGCTCACGGGACGTCTGCTCGACCGCGTCGACGCGCGCGTGCTGTTGGTGCCGGGTCTTCTCCTGGTCGCGGGATCGTTGTTCTGGTACGCGTCGCTCATGCACGCCGACACCCCGATCTGGATGTTCCTGCTCCCGTCGCTCATGATGGGCATCGGCAACTCGGGCATGTGGGGGCCGCTGGCGACGACGGCCACCCGCAACCTGGAGCCGCGTCAGGCGGGCGCCGGCGCCGGCATCTACAACACGACGCGCACGATCGGCTCGGTGCTGGGCTCGGCCGCCATCGCCGCCTTCATGCAGTCGCGGCTCGAGGCCAACCTCCCCGGAGCATCCGACACCGGCGGCGACTTCGGTTCGGGGCAGCTGCCCTCGTTCGTCGTCGACGGGTTCTCCAGCGCGATGGCGCAGACCATCCTGCTGCCGGCGATCGTGATGCTGATCGGCGTCGTGGCGGTGCTGTTCATGAAGCGCCCGCCGCACCTCGACAAGCGCTGATCGCGCGCCGCCGCGCACGCCATCGCCGTCCGGGCCGTCAGTCGACGGCGACCCGGGCGGCGATGTCGCGTCGGAAGTGCGCGCCCTCGAGCGCGATCTCGCCGAGAGCGGCGTAGGCGCGCTCGCGAGCCTCGGCGAACGTGCCACCCGTCGCGACGACGTTCAGCACCCGGCCGCCGGTGGCGACCAGTGCGCCGTCTCGGTCGGCGGTGGCGGCGTGCGCCAGGTGCACGCCGGCGACGGATGCCGCGGCATCCGTGCCCGTGATGACCCGGCCGGTCTGCGGCGCCTCGGGGTAGCCCTCGCTCGCGAGCACGACCGTGATGGCCGCGGTGTCGGCGAACGTGGGCGCGGGCTCGTCCTCGAGCGTCCCGGACGCGGCCGCCATGAGCAGCCGGGAGAGCGGGCTCGTCAGACGGGCGAGGACCACCTGGGTCTCGGGGTCGCCGAAGCGCGCGTTGAACTCGATGACCTTGATGCCGTCGGCCGTCAGGATGAGTCCCGCGTACAGCAGCCCGATGAACGGGGTGCCCTCGGCATCCAGGGTGCGGATGACCGGCTCGGCCACCGTGCGGGTCACCTCGGCGACGAAGGCCTCCTCGCCGCCGAAGCCGTCGGCCAGCCACGGCAGGGGAGAGTAGGCGCCCATGCCGCCGGTGTTCGGGCCGGCGTCGCCGTCGAAGGCCCGCTTGAAGTCCTGGGCGGGGCTGAGCGCCCGCACCGTGTCGCCGTCGCTCACGAAGAACAGGGAGACTTCGGGGCCCGAGAGGAACTCCTCGACGAGCACCGGTCCGGTGGGCAGGTAGGTGTCGGCGTGCGCGAGGGCCGCGTCGCGGTCGTCGGTCACGACGACGCCCTTGCCGGCGGCCAGACCGTCGGCCTTGACGACGTGCGGTGCGCCGTAGGCGGCGAGGGCCGCCTCGACCTCGGCGCGGGTCGTCGCCCGCGTCGCGCGCCCGGTCGGCACCCCGGCGGCATCCATGATGCGCTTCGCGAAGGCCTTCGAGCCCTCCAGCTGGGCCGCCGCCTTCCCGGGCCCGAACACCGGGACGCCGTGCTCGCGCAGGGCATCGGCGACGCCCGCGACCAAGGGCGCTTCGGGGCCGATGATGACGAGGTCGATGTCGTGGTCGTTCGCGTACTCCGTGACCGCGGCGGGCGCGTTCGCGTCGAGGTCGGCGACGATCGTCGCGTCGGCGGCGATGCCGGCGTTGCCGGGGGCGGCGAACAGCTCGTGCCCGGCGCCCTCTCCCTTCAGTGCGAGGAGGATGGCGTGCTCGCGGGCACCGGAACCGAGGACGAGAATGCGCACCCGGCCAGCCTACCGACGGGCCCGTCGCGCCGCGGCTGCGTGACGATCGTCGGAACTCCCGGCCGCCCGGCGCCGCACGCCGCGCCAGGGCGCGGGCCGCGCCGTCGCCGGGCCCGCAGATCCGACGTTCGTCACGGGCTAGCGTGGAGGGATGGTCCGCAAGATCTCCACCGGCGACGGCCGCGACGCGCTTGCCGCGGTGGCCCAGGCCGCGGATGCCGGCACGCCGCCGGCGCGCACCGCCCTCGCCACCGCGGTGCGCTACCTCCTGCAGCTGCTCGCCGAGAAGGCGCCCGGCAACACGGTCGAGGTCCGGGTGCCGCCCTTCGGCGCGGTGCAGGTCGTCGAGGGCCCGCGGCACACGCGCGGCACGCCGCCGAACGTCGTCGAGACGGATGCGGCGACGTGGATCGCTCTCGCGACCGGCGCCGAGCGGTGGGCGGATGCGGTGGCCGCCGGCCGGATCCACGCATCGGGCACGCGTGCCGACCTCGCCGCCCTGCTGCCGCTGCGCCCCTGAGCCTCAGCCGGCCCCGCCCGGCGGGATCAGACGGTGACGACGATCTTGCCGCGGGTGTGGCCCTCCTCGAGTTCCGCGTAGGCGGCGGCCGCCTCGTCGAGCGGGTAGGTCGACGCGATCTCCACGCGCAGGTCGCCGGCCGCGGCCAGCTGCGCGAGCTCGCCGAGCTGGGCGGCATCCGGTCGCACCCAGATGTAGTGCCCGCCGAACTCGGTGCGTGCCCGGCTGTCGGCGATGGAGGCGACCACGCCGCCCGGTGCGAGGAGCTCGCGCGTGGTGTCGAGGGTCGACCCGCCGACGAAGTCCACGATGACGTCGAACCCCGACGGCACGAGCGCCCGGGCCGCGTCCACCAGCCCGTCCCCGTAGACGACCGGTTCGGCGCCGAGCTCTCGCAGGTACGCGTGGTTGCGCTCCGAGGCGGTCCCGACCACCCGCGCGCCGCGCAGCCGCGCGAGCTGCACGCCGAACGACCCGACGCCGCCCGCGGCGCCGTGGATGAGCACGTTCTGCCCCGCGCCGACCGCGGCGCGCTCGAGCGTCTGCAGCGCCGTCAGCCCCGCGAGCGGGAGCGCGGCGGCCGCTTCGAAGGAGAGCCCGTCGGGCTTGCGGGTGGCGGCGCGCACCGGCACCGGCATCAGCTCGGCGACCGACCCGTGGCCGACGACGTCGGCGCGGGCGTAGGCGAGCACCGGGTCGCCGACGGCGAACTCGGGCGTGTCCAGTCCGGTCTTCTCGACGATGCCCGCGACGTCCCAACCGGGCACGGCCGGCAGCTGGCTGTCGATGAGGCCGCGCAGGTAGCCCTCGCGGATCTTGTAGTCGACGGGGTTGATGCCCGCGGCGACGACCCGCACGACCAACGTGTCGGGCCCGACGTGGGGCTCCTCCCGCTCGGTGAGCTCGAAACGATCGTTTCCGCCGAAATCTGAGTAGACGAGTGCCTTCATGCTCAGGCCCAACCCTCGGCGCGCGGCATCCATTCCGGAGGCGACGCCCGCGCGCCTATCCTGGGGGCGTGATCAGACTCGCCACGATCGGCACCAGCACCATCACCGAGAAGTTCGCGGATGCCGTCGCGCAGACGCCCGGCATCCGCATCGACGTCGTGTTCTCGCGCGACGCCGACCGCGGGCGGGCCTTCGCCGACCGGCTCGGGATCGACCGGGTGAGCACGGATCTCGACGCGCTGCTGTCGACGGGCGAGGTGGATGCCGTCTACGTCGGCTCGCCGAACGGGGCCCACGCGGCGCAGGCCGCCGCGGCGATCGCGGCGGGGGTCCACGTGTTCCTGGAGAAGCCCGCGACCCCGACGGCGGACGAGTTCGCGCGTCTCGTGGACGACGCCCGCGATCGCGGGGTCGTCGTGTTCGAGGGGATGCGCAACGTCTACGACCCGGGGATGAGCCGCCTGCGCGAACTGCTGCCGCGGGTGGGCGCGGTGCGCCTCGTGTCGTTCGGGCAGAGCCAGCGCTCGGCGCGGTACGATCTCGTGCTCGCCGGCGAGACGCCCAACATCTTCGATCCGGCGCTCGCCGGCGGAGCGCTCTTCGATCTCGGGGTGTATCCGCTCAGCGCCGCGATCGAGCTGTTCGGGGCGCCCTCCCGCGTGCTCGGGGCGACGGTCGCGATCGCGACGGGTGCGGACGGCGCCGGGGCCGCCGTGCTCGACTACGACGGCTTCGTCGCGCAGATCGCGTTCTCGAAGATCGGGGCCTCGCGCCGACCGAACGAGATCCAGGGCGAGCTGGGCACGATCGAGATCGACGAGATCACGGCGCCCCGCCGTCTCGTGCTCGACCTCTTCTCCGGCATCCGCGAGGAGATCGAGATCGACGGCCCCGACAACAACATGCGGTTCGAGGTCGCCCGCTTCGCCGCGCTCGTGCGCGGCGACGCCGACCCGGCCCCGGACCAGCGCCGCAGCCTGGAGGTGCTCCGGACCGTGGAGGCGATCCGCGCCGGCGACGGTGCCCGGGGGCCCGCACGGCCGTGACCTCGGGGATCGACCTCGACACGCTGGTGCGGATGCGGAGGGTCCGCGACATGATGGACCGCGACTACGCGCAGCCCCTCGACCTCGCCGCCCTGGCGCGCGCCGTGCACGTCTCGGCCGGCCACCTGTCGCGCCAGTTCCGGCGGGCGTACGGGGAGACGCCGTACTCCTACCTCATGACCCGGCGGATCGAGCGCGCGATGACGCTGCTGCGCACCACCGAGCTGAGCGTCACTCAGGTGAGCCTCGCGGTCGGGTGTGCGTCGCTGGGCACGTTCACGACGCGTTTCACCGAGCTCGTCGGCGTATCGCCCGGGCGCTACCGGGAGCGCGGTGCTCCCGTGCGCGCGGGGATGCTGCCGTGCATCGCGCGCCGGCTGACCAGACCGATCAGGAATCGAGAAGCGGAGGGCCCGCGACCGGGCCTATCGTGAGCCGCATGGGTATCAGCATCCACTCCTCCTTCCTCCCCCACGTCGATGCCGAGGCGTCGCTGGAGTTCTACCGCGACGTGCTCGGGTTCGAGGTGCGTCTGGACGTCGGCTACGAGGACCTCCGCTGGATCACCGTGGGTCCCGTGGGTCAGCCGGACACCGCGATCGTCCTGCATCCGGTCGCGGTCGGCACCGACATCAGCGACGACGAGCGGCTCGCCCTGCAGGAGCTGGTCGCCAAGGGGAGCTACTTCGGCGTGAACCTCGCCTCGGACGACCTCGACGCCGAATTCGCCCGCATCGCGGCCGCGGGCGCCGACGTGGTGCAGGAGCCCACCGATCAGGACTACGGTCTGCGGGATGCCGCGATCCGCGACCCCGCGGGCAACCTCATCCGCATCCAGCAGACCCCTCCCGCGGCCTGAGCGCCGACCAGGAAAGAAGAGGACCGACATGGCCGACACCACCGGCGGATTCAGCGACGACGAGCGCGCGGCGATGCGCCAGCGCGCCGAGGAACTGCGCACGACGAAGGGCCTCAAGGGCGCCGCGAAGCTCGCGAAGGAGCTGGAGGCGTGCGTCGAGGCGATCGAGGGGCTGCAGGGCACCGACCGGGAGGTGGCGACGCTGCTGCACCGCGTGGTCTCCGAGGTCGCTCCCCAGCTCGAGCCCAAGACCTGGTACGGCTTCCCGTCCTACGCCCGCGACGGCAAGGTGGTCGTGTTCTATCAGCCGGCGAGCAAGTTCGCGACGCGCTACGGCACGGTCGGCTTCCAGGAGGACGCCTTCCTCGACGACGGCGACATGTGGGCGACCTCGTTCGCCGTCGTCGCGGTGACTCCCGCCGTGGAAAAGAAGCTCCGCGCCCTCGTGGAGGCGGCCGCCGGCTGAGGCCGCGCCGGCGCGGTGCCGTGGCGGGCGGAGGCGGATCCCGGCGGCGGACGACCTAGACTGGTGAGGTTCCGCCTTCCCCGATCCGATGAGTCCGACGTGTCCGACGACGCCCCCGCTGCCTCCCGCACCACCGGTGCCGGTGAGCGCCCGACGCGCGCCTTCGACGTGCGTCATGTGCAGCTCGGCCGGGCGCTCCTGGCCGCCGTCGCCGCGGTCATGGTCACGTTCTCGCCCGACCATTCGGCCGCCGTGGGCCTCGCGGTCTTCAGCGGCTGGGCGATCGCGACCGCCCTCGTGCTGCTGATCGGCGCCGGGCTGGTGTACCCGCGGGAGCGCCGCGCGGCGCCCGTCCTTCTCGGTGTCCTGACGCTCGTGGCCGGGATGGCGACCGGCATCCCGGGGCTGCGCTCGACCGCGCTCTTCTTCGTCGTCGTCATCGTCTGGGCGGCGGCGTCCGGGATCGCCGAGCTGGTCGGCGGCATCCGCCTCCGGCGGGGCGAGTACCGCGACGAGGGCCGCGACGGCATCCTGATCGGTGCGGTGACCCTCGCGCTCGGCGTCGCCCTGCTCCTCGTCAATCCCGCCTACAGTCTCGAATACTTCATCTCCGAGGCCGGGCGCAGCTTCACGCTGACCGGCATCACGATCGGGGTCGGTCTGTTCGGCGGGTACGCCGCCGTCATCGCCGTCTTCCTCGGCATCGCCGGCTTCTCGCCGCGCCGCCCGATCGCCGCGGAGCCCGTCTCGTCAGGAGAATCCGCATGAGCACGCCGCGCACCACCCGCCGTGATCTCCTCAAGCCGGTTCAGCTGTTGGGTTTCGCCTTCGCCGCGGCCCTCTTCGCCGGTCTCGTGACGCTCGTGTCGATGGGCTTCTTCCAGGACCTGACGGGCGACGAGCGCGTGCACGTCGTGGTCGTGGCGCTCGTGGTGGCTGGGATCGCGTTCATCGCCACCCTTGTGATCATCGCGCTGTGCATGCTCGCCGTCGACCCCGCCCAGGTGACCCGCGAGGTCGACCACGGCGTGCTCGTCGACGATGCGGATGCCGCGGCATCCCCCGACGCGTCCGACGACGGTTCCGCGCCGCGCGACTGACCTCTCGCGGGAACCGCAGAGCCGCGTCGAAACGCCCTCAGACGCGGTCGACGAGCTCGTCGGCGAGGCCGATGTAGCCGGCGGGGGTCAGCGCCAGCAGGCGCTCCTTCGCGGCATCCCCGATGTCGAGGGTGCGCACGAACTCCGCCAGCTCCGGGCCGCCCACCCGGCGGCCCCGCGTGAGCTCCTTCAGGAGCGCGTACGGGTCGGTGATCTGCGACCGGCCCGCCACGATCTCGGCGCGCACGACGGTCTGGATGGCCTCGGCGAGCACCTCCCAGTTCGCGTCGAGGTCGGCCAGCAGCACGTCGCGCGAGAGGGAGATCTCGGTGAGACCGCGCTGCAGGTTGTCGAGCGCGAGGAGGGAGTGGCCGAAGGCGACGCCGATGTTGCGCTGCGTCGTCGAGTCGGTGAGGTCCCGCTGCATCCGGCTCGTCACGAGCGTCGAGGCGAGGGTCGTGAACAGGCCGCCCGAGATCTCCAGGTTCGCCTCGGCGTTCTCGAACCGGATGGGGTTGATCTTGTGCGGCATCGTCGACGACCCGGTGGCCCCGGCGACCGGGATCTGCGCGAAGAAGCCCATCGCGATGTAGGTCCAGATGTCGGTGGCCAGGTTGTGCAGGATGCCGCCGGCGTGGCGGACCCGGTCGTACAGCTCGACCTGCCAGTCGTGCGATTCGATCTGCGTCGTCAGCACGTTGAAGTCGATGCCGAGGCCCTCGATGAACGTGCGCGACAGCTCGGGCCAGTCGACCTCGGGAGCCGCGGCCAGGTGGGCCGACCAGGTGCCGGTCGCGCCCGAGAACTTGGCGAGGTACTGGCCGCCCGCGATCTGCGCGGCGACGCGCTCCAGGCGCCACGCGAAGACGGCGAGCTCCTTGCCCATCGTCGACGGCGTCGCCGGCTGACCGTGCGTGCGCGAGAGCATCGCGGCATCCCGGTGCTCGTGCGCGAGGGTGCCGAGGGCATCGATGACGACACGGAGCTTGGGCAGCCACACCTCGTCGACCGCACGCTTGACGGTCAGGGCGTAGGAGGCGGAGTTGATGTCCTCGCTCGTGCAGGCGAAATGCGTGAGCTCGGCCACCGCCTCGAGCCCGAGGGTCTGCAGTCGGTCGCGGACGAGATACTCGACGGCCTTGACGTCGTGCCGGGTCACCGACTCGGTCGTGGCGAGCCAGTCGATCTCCGTCTGCCCGAAGTCGCGGTAGAGGGCGCGCAGCGAATCCTTCTGCGCGTCGGTGAGCGGTGCCGAGCCGAAGAGGGAGCGATCGGTGAGGGTGATGATCCACTCGACCTCCACCTCGACACGTGCGCGGTTGAGGCCGGCCTCGGAGAGGTACGCGGACAAGCCCGAGACGGCGCCGCGGTAGCGGCCGTCGAGGGGGCTGAGGGGCTGGTGGGCGAGGGTGTTCGCGGTGGTCACGACGCGGGCTCCGATCACGGTGTCTGTCGACGCGCGGCCGGTGCTCAGGGTGACGTGCTCAGCACGGGCGGATGGCCGGTTCGAGCTGCCGGAAGAGCGCCCGACTCGCGCTCTCGATCATACCGAGCACGTCGTCGAACATCTCCGGCCCCGCGTAGTACGGGTCGGGGACGTCCAGGTTGCCGTGGGCGTCGGCGTCGAACGACAGCAGGAGCGCGAGCTTGTCGGCATCCGCCGTCGTTCGCGCCCAGGTCGACAGGATGCGCTCGTGGGACCGGTCGAGGGCGACCACGAGGTCGTTGCTCTCGAAGTCGTCGAGCGTGAACTGCCGGGCGCGGTGGCGCGCGCCGTCGTAGCCGCGGCGCTGGAGCGCGTCGAGCGTGCGCGCGTCGGCCCGTTCACCGACGTGCCAATCACCCGTTCCCGAGCTGGTCGAGACGACGCGGTCGCCGAGTCCGGCGCGCTCCGCGACGTCGCGGAAGACGATCTCGGCCATGGGAGAACGGCAGATGTTGCCGGTGCAGACGAACACGACGCGGAAAGGTGCGGCGCGGCGAGTCACCTCCCCATTGTGGAGCAGGTCGCTCCCGCGCCGAAAGTGCTCCGTGCCCGGACTCGCGTCGTCGCCCGAGTCCTCCTCCCCCGCGGCGGCGTGCGCCGGAACGTCCACATTCCCCCGGACGTCGTCCGCTGCCGCCGCTGCTTCCGGGACGATCGGGGGGTGAACCGCGTCGACGACATCGACCGCGCCCTCGCCCAGGTGCGGGAGGCGAGCGCGCTGCTGGCGGAGGTCCGTGCCCGCGCTCCCGCGCTGATCGACGAGGTTCCGGGCGGCAACTCCGCCGTGGCGCCGCTGCGCGATGAGCTCGTCGCCTGGACCCGGCTGCTGGCGGCCGCGGCGGCGGAGATCGACGAGTGGGAGCGTTCGCTGCGGCGCGAGCGTTGCCGCGCCCTGGCGGAAGCGGCGGGATGACGGGGGACGTCGACATCCGATCCGGCGGGCTGGTGGTCGTCGACACGGACACGCTCCGACACCTCGCGGCCACGCTCGCCCTGTTCGCGGCACGCCTCGCGGAGGCGGGGGATGTGCTCGGACGCGCGCACGCGTCGTCGCTCGCGGGCGGGCTCTGGGTGGCGTCGCCGCAGGGCGGGGCGCGCGCCGCCGAAGACGCGGCCGCCGCTCTGGCGCGCAGCGTGCGCAGACTCGCGGAGGTCTACGAGCTCGCGGAGCAGGAGGCGCTCGCGCGCATCCGCGGCGCGGGCGGCGCGGACGGCGCGGACGGCCTGCGGCTCGCCGCCCGGCGGCTCGCCGTCGCCCCCGACGTCGCCGCGGAGGCCGCGCACCTCGCGGAGGCGTGGAGCGAGGGCCGCCACGCCGAGATCGAGGGTCAGATGCGCGCCGCCGCCGGGATGCTCGGCGTCTACGGCCCGCTCGGCCCGAGCCTCACGCTGCTCACGGGCGCCGTCCGCGCGGCCGACCGGGGCACGATCCCCGCCGACGCGCCACCCCTGCGGCCGGTGGGGGCGACGGCATCCGTCGTGGAGCTGAGCCGGCACCGGGCCCCCGGCGCCGCGGCGGCTCCGCGCTCGCTCGTCGAGATCATCGACCGGATGCCGGGGGAGGACGGGCTCGACGGGGCGCGCGTCCGCGTCGAGGAGTACCGGTTCGCGTCCGGTGAGCGCGAGTTCTTCGTCTACATCGGCGGCACGCGGGCGGCCGTCGACCGCGACGAGCCGTGGGACATGGCATCCAACGTGCAGCTGTACTTCGGCGAGGAGTCGTCGTCGTACGAGGCGGTCGAACGGGCGCTCGCGGCGGCGGGAGCGGTCGCGGGCGATCGGCTGCACGTCGTCGGGCATTCGCAGGGCGCGATGATCGGAGCGCATCTGGCCCGTCAGGGCGGCTACGACGTGCGCACCCAGATCGGCATCGCGGGTCCCGTGCAGGCGGAGCTTCCGGCGGGGGTGCTGTCCCTGACGATCCGCCACACCGACGATCCGGTCGCGGCCCTGGCGGTGGGCGGTCCGCCCGGGGTGTCGGGCTCGACCCAGAGCCTGGTCGTGCAGCGCACCGCCCACCCGGCTCCGGCGTGGACCGATGCGATGCTGGTCGTGCACGGCCTCGACGCGTATCGCGACACCGCCGGGCTCGTCGACGCCGCGTCCGACCCGCGTGTCGCCGCGGTGCGCGACCGCCTCGCGCCGCTCGCGGGCGCGGTGACAGGCACGTCGATCGTGTACGGGGCCCGCCGCACCTCGTCGGCGGACGACGCACGCGTGCGTCGACGCTCCGGCGGGCTCTGAGGACGCCGGTCAGCGGCGCTTCTTCTCCTGGGGTCGCAGCAGGATGCCGAAGACCCAGTTGATGAGCGAGATCACGATCGCCGCGACGACGCCGAGCCAGAAGTCCCCGACGGTGAGCCCCCAGCCCCACGAGCTCGTGACCCACGCGGTGATCCAGAGCAGGAGGCCGTTGATGACGAACGAGATGAGTCCGAGCGTCAGGATGTACAGCGGGAAGGCGACGATCTTGATGACCGTCCCGATGATCGTGTTCACCAGGGCGAAGATGGCCGCGACGGCGAGCAGGGTCAGCACGAGCTGCAGCGTCTCGCCGGGGGCGAACGGGGTCACCCCCACCTCGAGGGCGGGCAGGAGCGTCACGACCCAGAGGGCGAAGGCGTTGACGACGACGCGGACGATGAAGCGCATGGTCCCTCCAGTGTTCCACGCGGCCGCGCCGCCGGGAAGGTGTCGTCCCGCACGCGTCGAGCGGCGCCCTCGTAGACTCGTCCCGTGACCGAGCTGCCCGTCCGCATCCGCCCCGAGATCGCCGCCCTCCCCGCCTACAAGCAGGGCAAGCAGGCCGGTGCGGAGGCGTTCAAGCTGTCCAGCAACGAGAACCCGTTCCCGCCGCTGCCGAGCGTCGTGGCGGCGGTGCAGACGGCGGTCGCCGTCAACCGCTACCCCGACGCGTCGTCGCCGCGGCTGCGCGCGCGCCTGGCGGAGCGCTTCGGGGTGGGCGACGACGCCGTGCACATCGCGGCCGGATCGGTGTCGATCCTCTTCCAGCTGGCACAGGCCACGAGCGGACCGGGCGACGAGATCCTCTTCTCGTGGCGCTCCTTCGAGGCCTACCCGAGCCTGGCCACGGTCGCCGGCGCCACCGCCGTCACGGTTCCGAACGACGTGGACGGCGGCCACGACCTCGAGGCGATGGCGGATGCCGTGACCGACCGCACCCGCATGGTCATCGTGTGCAGTCCGAACAACCCGACGGGTCCCGTCGTGACCGCCGCGGGTTTCGACGCCTTCCTCGCCCGGGTGCCGGCCGACGTCCTGGTGGTCCTCGACGAGGCCTACGCGGAGTTCGTCACCGACCCCGACGCCGTCTCCGGTCCCGCGGTGCTGGCCGCCGGGCACCCGAACGTCGTCGTGCTGCGCACCTTCTCGAAGGCCTACGGCCTCGCGGGCCTGCGCGTGGGCTACGCCGTGGGCGACCCGCGCATCCTCGCGGCCGCGCGCAGCACCGGCATCCCCCTGTCGGTCACGGCCGCCGCCGAGGAGGCGGCCCTGGCGAGCCTCGACGCCGAGGACGAGCTGCTCGACCGTGTGCGCACCCTCGCCGGGCACCGCGACGACCTCGCCGCGCGGCTGCGCGAGACCGGCTGGGACGTCCCCGAGGCGCAGGGCAACTTCGTCTGGCTGCCCGCCGGCGAGCGCGCGCTCGAGGTCGCCGCGGCGTTCGAGGAGGCCGGGCTGATCGTCCGCCCGTTCGCGGGCGACGGCGTGCGCATCTCCATCGGCGAGCACGAGGCGCTCGACACGATCGTGCGCGTCGCCGCATCCGTCGCGCCGCGCTGAGGCCTCCTCGCCCGAGTTTCGGACGCCACGAGCGCCCGAAACCCGCCCCCACGCCGTTTCGGTCGCCAGAGGCGTCCGAAACTCCCCGTCGCGCGATTTGCCCCGGCGCGTTGTGGCGCGGGCACGGCGGATCGCGGCTCCCGTTGTCGATCCCATGCAGTACGACGCATGCGGAGGGCGTTAGCGTGGGAACATGACCCCGCCTGACGACCCGGCCCTCGTGCGCGTCCTGGCGGCGGACGGGACGTTCGCCCCCACGCCCGAAGCCGAGCGCTACCTGCCGCTCATCGATGCGCTGTCCGATGCCGAGCTCGAGACGTTCTACCGCGACATGGTCGTCGTCCGCGCGTTCGACCGGCAGGCCACCAACCTGCAGCGACAGGGCCAGCTCGCACTGTGGCCCCCGTCGCTCGGTCAGGAGGCCGCGCAGGTCGGGTCGGTGCGCGCCGCCCGCCCGCAGGACCACCTCTTCCCCTCGTACCGCGAGCACGTCGTCGCCACGACCCGCGGCGTCGACCCGATCGACATCATCCGTGTGATGCGCGGTCTCACCCACGGCGGGTGGGACCCCACCGACCCGAAGAACGGCAACGTGCGCATCTACACGCTGGTGCTCGGGTCGCAGACGCTGCACGCCACCGGCTTCGGCATGGGGCTCGTGTTCGACGGCCGCACCGGCACGGGTGACGCGAACCGCGACGAGGCCGTCGTCGTCTACTACGGCGACGGCGCGTCCAGCCAGGGCGACGTGCACGAGGCGATGGTGTTCGCCAACACGTACCGCACGCCCCAGGTCTTCTTCCTGCAGAACAACCACTGGGCCATCTCGGTGCCGGTCGCCACCCAGTCGCGCGCTCCGCTGTACCGCCGCGCCGAGGGCTACGGCATGCCGTCGATCCTCGTCGACGGCAACGACGTGCTCGCCAGCTACGCGGTGTCGCGGCTCGCGCTCGACGAGGCGCGCGCCGGCGACGGTCCCCGCGCGATCGAGGCGATGACCTACCGCATGGGCGCCCACACCACGAGCGATGACCCCACCAAGTACCGCACCTCCGACGAGGAGCAGTCGTGGGCCCGCCGCGACCCGATCGCGCGGATGCGCGCGTACCTCGAGGGCCGGGGGGCCGCGGCATCCTTCTTCGAAGACGTGGATGCCGCCGCCCAGGCCTACGCCGACGACGTGCGGGTGCGCACCAACGCCCTGGGCACGATCGAGCCGGACTCGATGTTCGCCCACGTCTACAGTGAGGACCACCCCCTGATGGTGGAGCAGCGGCGCTGGCTCGCCGCCTACGAGGCATCGCTGGAGGGAGGCGTCTGATGGTCGAGTCCATGCCCCTGGCCAAGGCCCTCAGTGCGGGCCTGCGCGCCGCGATGGCCGCCGACGACCACGTCCTGCTGATGGGCGAGGACATCGGTCGTCTCGGCGGCGTGTTCCGCGTCACCGAGGGCCTGCAGGCCGAGTTCGGCGACCGGCGCGTGCTCGACACGCCGCTGGCGGAGTCGGGCATCGTCGGCACGGCGATCGGTCTCGCGATGGCGGGTTTCCGGCCGATCGTGGAGATCCAGTTCGACGGCTTCGTCTTCCCCGCGTTCGACCAGATCACGACACAGCTCGCGAAGCTGACGAACCGGCACGAGGGCGCGCTGCAGATGCCCGTCGTCATCCGCATCCCCTACGGCGGCCACATCGGCGCGGTCGAGCACCACCAGGAGAGCCCGGAGGCGTACTTCACGCACACGGCGGGCCTGCGGGTCGTGTCGCCGTCGACGGCGAACGACGCGTACTGGATGATCCAGGATGCCGTGCGCTCCCCCGACCCGGTGATCTTCCTCGAGCCCAAGGCGAAGTACTGGATGAAGGGCGACGTCGACGTCGACGAGCGGCCGCTGCCGTTGCACGCCTCGCGCCTCGTGCGCCGCGGCACCGACGTCACGCTCGTCGGCCACGGCGCGATGGTGACGACGCTCCTGCAGGCCGCCGCGCTCGCCGAGAGCGAGGGCACGTCGTGCGAGGTGATCGACCTGCGCTCGCTGTCGCCGATCGACTACGGCCCCATCCTCGACTCGGTGCGCCGCACGGGCCGCATGGTCTACGCGCAGGAGGCACCGGGATTCACCTCGGTCGGCTCTGAGGTCGCGGCGACCGTCATGGAGCGCGCGTTCTTCGCGCTCGAGGCGCCCGTGCTGCGCGTGTCGGGCTTCGACGTGCCGTTCCCGCCCGCCAAGCTCGAGGGCACGTACCTCCCGGATGCCGACCGCATCCTCGAGGCCGTGGACCGCGCCCTCGCCTACTGAACGTCCGCCGCGAAGGAGAACCACGACATGAGCGAGCAGATCTTCCACCTGCCGGACGTCGGTGAAGGACTCACCGAGGCCGAGATCGTGCAGTGGCGCGTCGCGCCCGGTGACGCCGTCGAGGTCAACGACGTGCTGGTCGAGATCGAGACCGCGAAGTCGCTCGTCGAGCTGCCCTCGCCGTTCTCCGGCACCGTGGGCGAGCTGCTCGCGCCCGAGGGGCAGACCGTCACGGTCGGCGCGGCGATCATCACCATCGCCGGCGACGCGGGGGATGCCGCGGCATCCGCTCCCGCCCCGGCCGAGCAGGCCGCGGCATCCGACGACGACGGCGGTGCGGTGCTCGTCGGCTACGGCACGGGCGCCGGGGCCACCTCCCGCCGTAAGCGCCCCGCCGAGCGGGGCGAGACGGTGCGGGCGTCGGTCGGCGTGGTCGCCAAGCCGCCGGTGCGAAAGCTCGCGCGCGACCTCGGGGTCACGCTGTCGGAGGTCACCCCGACCGGTCCCGCCGGGGAGGTCACCCGCGACGACGTCGTGCGCCACGCGGAGCAGGCGAGCGTCTTCCGCAACATCGCGACGCCGGTCGCTCCCGCCGAGCGCGAGCAGACGATCCCGGTCTCCGCGCCGGCGCCCGCCGCTCCGCCCGTGGGCGAGCGTGAGGAGGCGATCCCGGTCAAGGGCGTGCGCAAGGCCACGGCATCCGGCATGGTGCGCTCCGCCTACACGGCGCCCCACGTCTCGGTGTGGACCGATGTCGACGCGACCCGCACGATGGAGCTCGTCAAGCGGCTGAAGGCCTCGCCCGACTTCGCCGACATCAAGGTGTCGCCGCTGCTGATCATGGCGCGCGCCGTGATCTGGGCGGTCCGGCGCACGCCCCTGATCGGCGCCGCGTGGATCGACAAGGAGGACGGCTCCGCCGAGATCCGCGTGCGCAACTACGTCAACCTCGGCATCGCCGCCGCGACGCCCCGCGGCCTGCTCGTGCCGAACATCAAGGACGCGCAGGACCTCAACCTCCGCGAGCTCGCGAAGGCGCTCGAGAAGCTGACGCTGACCGCTCGTGAGGGCAAGACGACCCCGGCCGACCAGCAGGGCGGCACGATCACGATCACGAACATCGGTGTGTTCGGGATGGATGCCGGGACCCCGATCATCAACCCGGGGGAGTCCGGCATCGTCGCGATGGGCACGATCCGCCAGAAGCCGTGGGTCGTCGACGGCGAGGTGCGTCCGCGGTTCGTGACGACGGTCTCGGGCTCGTTCGATCACCGCGTCATCGACGGCGACGGCATGAGCCGGTTCATCGCCGATGTCGCGTCGATCCTCGAGGAGCCCGCGCTGCTGCTGGACTGATCGAGCGGGCCGGCTGCACCACAATGAAGGCATGCTGAGCGTCTTCGTCGCCGCGCTCGCGGCGCTCGTCCCGATCACCAACCCGATCGGCGCGGTCGCCGCCTACGCGGGGCTGGCGGCGCATCTCGACGAGGCGGACCGCCGCCGGCAGTCGTGGCTCACGGGTGTGTACGTCGCGGTGATCCTGACCGTCTTCGCCCTTCTCGGCACGCTGATCCTCGAGTTCTTCGGCATCTCGCTCGGGGCGCTGCAGATCGCGGGCGGCCTGGTCGTGATGCACGCCGGGTTCGGCATGGTCGTGCCGCGCGCTCTGGGGGCGGGGGCCTCGGATGCCGAGAAGGAGCACGCCGCGACGAAGACGGACATCAGCTTCTCGCCCATGGCGCTGCCGCTCATCGCCGGCCCGGGCGCGATCGGCGTCGTCGTCGGTCTCGCGGCGCGCAATCCCGGCATCCTGGACCGCGTCGCGATCGTCGCGGCCGTGCTCGTCATCGCCGCCGCGATCGCGGTGCTGCTGCGCTACGGGACGCCCCTCACCGAGAAGCTCGGTGCGACGGGCGTCGGCGCCATCACGCGCGTGATGGGCTTCCTCATCCTCGCGATCGGCGTGGAGATCCTCGTGCACGGTCTCGCGGCGGCGCTTCCGGGCCTCGCGTGAGCGGACCGTTTCGATGTCGCTCTTGCGTGTTTCGAATGTTTGTTCTATAGTGGGGTGAAGAAACCCCGCGCGTGCCCACCTTCTGTTGCGGGTCCTGTCCTCCGGTTGTGGCCGGGTCAGGGGTGATGATGCACGCGCTGTCGAGTACACGTGAGGGTGATACGACCTGGCCCGGGTTGGATGCCGTGGTGGCCGGTGTCGTGGATGCGCGGCGGTGTGTGGCTCGGGCGCAGGCCGCGGAGGCGCAGTTGCTGGCCGCGGCAGTGGATGTGGTCGCGGAACGTGCCGCGGTGCTGAGGCAGGAGGCGCAGCAACAGGGGCGGTCGGTGAAGTCGTCGGACGCGGATCTGCCGTTGCGGGAGGTCGCGTTGGAGCTCGCGATGGCGTTGCGGGTGTCGGATCGGGGTGTGCAACGGCGGATGTCGGAGGCGTACCTGCTGACGACCCTGTTCCCGCGGACGTTTGAGGTGTGGGCGGGCGGGGAGATCGATGCGGGTCATGCGTGGGCGATCAGCCGCACGGGCACGCTTCTTACCTCTGAAGCGGACCGGGCGCGGTACGAGACCCTCGCCCTGGAGGCGGCCCGGTCGGAGTCGCCAGCGCGGATGAGCGCGGCGGCGAAGGCGATCGCCGCGACCATCGACCCAGCCGCCTTCACCGAGGCCGCGCAGCGCGCGTACGACGAGAGATCCGTGCGCTTGTTCGCCTTGGAGGATGGGATGGCCCGGCTGATCGCGGATCTTCCCGCCCCGCTCGCCCACGCCATCCACGACACCCTGACCGCCCGGGGCCGGGCGATCCTCGATCAGACCGACGAGGACAGCGACGGTGAGGCGGATGTCACCGACGCGGATGCCTTCGCCGATGTCGACACCGATGTCGACACCGATGTGAACACGCGCGTCGCGCGGGGCACGAGTGGCGGCCCGTGTGGCGAGACGCTCATCACGGGCCCCGCCCGCCCCACCGACGCGACCTGCACGACCACGCGCACGGCCACGACCGCCGTGAAGGACACCCGTACGCTGGCGCAGGTGCGTGCGGACATCCTCACCGACCTGCTCCTGACCGCCACTGCCTCCACCCGAGCCACCGGTGCCGGAGTGGAAGCGGTGACGGCGCAGATCCAGGTGACGGTCCCCGCCCTGACCCTCGCCGGCGACCCGAACAGCGGCCCGCCCCTGCTCACCGGGTACGGGCCCATCGACCCGACGACCGCCCGCCGCCTCGCCGGGCTCGCCCCCGGCTGGGATCGGGTGTTCACCGACCCGACCACAGGCATCCCCATCGCCGTCGACCGGTACCGACCCAGCGCGGAAATCCGCCGCTACCTGGCTGCACGGGATGAACGCTGCCGCACCCCCGGCTGCACCCGCCCCGCCCACCGGTGCGACCGCGACCACACCACCGCAGCCGCAGACGGCGGCCCCACAGCACCTGACAACCTCGCCCACCTCTGCCGCCGCCACCACACCGTCAAGCACCACACCGCCTGGCGGGTCCGACACCTCGGCCACGGCACCCTCCAATGGACCTCACCCACCGGACGACACTACGAAGACCGCCCACCCAGCCTCGTCAGATTCGTCCCCACCACCGCCAGACCGAACGACCCGCCCCCCTTCTGAGCGGCGAGGGCCTTCCCGATGTGCACGACCGCGATTGACATCACGCACGCGGGCGCGCCGGCGGACGGCGGCGTCACCGCGCATCCCGACTCTCCGTCCGGCGTCAGCGCGGACGCGAGACCGTGCGAAAGCCCGCGTTGCCCATCGACGAGTCCGGCGTGTTCTGCGAGCGCGCCGAGTTCCGGTAGCGGTTGCAGTACGAGACGTGGCACAGATAGCTCCCGCCGCGCAGGACGCGGGAGGTGCCGGTCGCAGGCCCCCGCGGGTCGACCCGCGGAGAGCGCGCGTAGTAGTCGGGGTCGAACCAGTCTGCGCACCACTCCCAGACGTTGCCCACGGGCTGCCACAGGCCGTAGCCGTTGGGGGCGAACGAGCGCACCGGGGCGGTCGTGAGATAGCCGTCGTCCATCGTGTTCACGCGGGGGAACTCGCCCTGCCAGATGTTCACGGGCCAACCGTCGGTCCCGGGTTCGCGCTCCCCCCAGGGGTACTTCTCGGACTCCCGCCCGCCGCGAGCGGCGCACTCCCACTGCGCCTCGGTGGGCAGCGCGCGTCCGGCCCAGTCGCAGTAGGCGATCGCGTCGTTGAAGCTCACGTGGACGACCGGGTGGTCGGGCAGATCGTCGACCGTCGACGCGCGCCCTCCGGGATGCCGCCAGTCGGCCCCGCGCACGCCGATCCACCAGGGCGTTCCCGGCGCCCTGCCCAGAACGTCCTCCGCGGGGGCGGCGACCGCGAGGTGGAACACGGCGGAGAAGCCGAACGCCTCCGCGTCGGTGACGTATCCGGTCGCCTCCACGAAGGCCGCGAAGGACGCATTGGTCACGGTGGTCGCGTCGATGTCGAACGCGGCGAGCTCGACGGCATGCACCGGGATCTCGCCGTCGCCGACGTTCGCATCGCCCGACGAGTCGCCCATCAGGAACGCTCCCGCCGGCACGTGGATCTGTTCGATGTCGTGGGCGGCGGCCCTCGCCGAACCGTCGTCCGCGCGGCGCACCGGGCCGAGCGCGACGAACGCGTCGCGTCGCGGTCCTCCGCACGAGCAGTTCGGCCCGCACGACCCGCCGTCCTGTCCCGTCGTCATGGTGCCCCCGGTGTGTGCTGTGCGGCCAGGACGAGGACGGCGACGATCGCGGTGACGCCACCGCCGGCGACGAGCCCGGCCAGGACGAGCGTCAGCATCCCGACCGTGGGCACGACGCGATTGGCGGTCAGCTCGCGATACGTGTGCCGGAACCGTCGTTCGCTCAGGAGGTGGAGGGCGACGGCGGTGGCGATGATCGCGAGCGGGACCGGCAGCGCCCAGGGGCCGAGCGCGGACGGCAGCAGCCGCAGCGCGATGAGCCCCGCTCCGCCGATCGTGAGGAGGGTGCGCCGCCACGCCAGCAGCGTCCGCTCCGGCTGGAGCCCAGGGTCGAAGATCTCGGTCATGGCGATTCAGGCGATGAGGAGCCCGAGCACGATCAGCACGGTCACCACGGCGAGGACCACCGCGAGGGGGAGGGCGACGACGGGTACGGGCAGGGGCGTCTGCTGCCGCATCGCCCTCTCGGCCCGGCCCCAGCCCACCCACGCCAGCAGCGGCAGCGCGGCTCCGGCGGCGAGGAGGATGAGGGAGGCCGTCAGGCGCAGAACGGGATGCAGCGGAAGCCCGAGCGCTTCCAGTGCCACCCCGCCCGCGATGAGAGCGAGCGACGTGCGGATCCAGGCGAGGAACGTCCGCTCGTTCGCGAGGGTGAACCGGGGGTCGGGCTCCGTACCGTGCCGGTAGATCCACCGGAGGGTCCGGCCTGCGCGCGGGTTCACCTGGTCTCGCCTTCTGCCGGATGCCGCGTGGTCTGTCTCTCCGAGAGGACGTAGGGCAGCGTCGCGTGCGGGGGATTGCGGCCCGCGATCAGCTGGGACAGGTGTTCGACCAGCGCCTCGCCGCTGGCTTCGGCCGTGACGCCGATGGTCGACACCGCGGGCGTGACGAGCTCGGCCAGTCCGACCTGCTCGCACGCGATGATGGCCAGGTCGTCGGGCACGAGGCGACCGCAGTGGTGCGCCGCGCGCACCGCACTGAGCGCGAGCGGTACGGTGCCCGCGATGATCCCGTCCGCCGGCGTGCTCGCTGACAGTTCGCGCAGCACGAGCTGGGTGGAGGTCGCGTCGGAGTACTGCGTCTGGAGGACGACGGCATCGAGGCCCGCTCGTTCGACCGCGGCGCGGTAGCCGGCTGCCCACCGCGCACCCACGTAGGTGTCGGCGTCGCCGATGAGCAGGATCGGCCGCCGCGACCCGTTCTCGATGAGCCGGGTCGTGGCCGCGTCGGCGATGGACGTGAAGTCCACCCCCACGCCGAACAGGTCGTCTTCGGGGAGGCGGCCGGAGATGACGATCGGCGTTCCGCCGGCGCGGGTCTCCGCGATGACAGCGCCCGCGCGGGAGCGCGACACGTCGTCGCCCGTGGAGATCACGATCCCGTCGACGCCCTGACGAGGAAGCTGACGCAGGAACGTGATGAGCCGCTCCTCGCTGTGATCGAGATCGCAGAGCAGCACGTTGAGGCCGCGTGCCTCCGCGGCGCGCGCGACCGCTTTCGCGACGGCGCTCTGGAACGGCTGCGACGCATCGCCGACCAGCAGTGCGATGGTGTCGAAACGTCCCGTGCGCAGGCCGCGGGCGCGGCTGCTCGGCCGGAAGCCGAGCTCGTCGATCGCGCCCTCGACGCGGGCGATCGTGTCGGCGGGGACGAGGTCGGGATGGTTGAGGACGCGTGAGACCGTGGTGCGCGAGACGCCCGCCAACGCGGCGACGTCCAGGATGGTGGCCGTCCCCGGGGAAGGGGCCGACGGAGAGGTGGCCGGTCGCGATGCAGCCATGCGAGTTCCTCCTCACGTCGTGGTCACACCACGGTATCCGGTGGACGTTCGCGTTCCCGACGGTGGGGCGGAATCGAACACCGCTTGCATGATGCCCTGTTGATCCCCTACCGTAGCGGAATCGATTCCCGGAATCGATTCCAGCGATATTTTTCCCGCCCCGCCTCACACTGGAGTGACCGATGAACCGACCGCACCACCCGCGAGTGCTCACGAAGCAGCAGATGTCGACCCGCGCCCTCGCCGGCGCCACGATCGGCTCCATCCTCGAGTACTACGACTTCTTCGTCTTCGGAACGCTGTCCGCCCTCGTCTTCGGGCGGGTGTTCTTCCCCCAGGACAACCCCGGCGTCGCGTCGCTCCTCGCGCTGGGGACCTTCGCCGTCGGCTTCATCGCCCGTCCGCTCGGCGGCATCATCCTCGGCAACTTCGGCGACCGCATCGGCCGCAAGCGGATCCTGCTCTTCAGCTTCATGCTCACCGGTGGCGTCACGCTCATCATCGGATTCCTGCCGACCTACGCCCAGGTCGGCGTCGTCGCCCCGATCCTCCTCGTCGTCCTGCGTGTCGCGCAGGGCGTCGGCATCGGAGCGGAGTGGAGCGGCGCCGCCCTCCTCGCCGTCGAGCACGCGCCCGACGGGAAGCGGGGCTTCTTCGGCAGTGTCGTGCAGGCCGGTGCGCCGATCGGCGTCATCCTGTCCAGCGGCTCCGTCGCGCTGCTGACGGCCACGATCGGCCTCGAACAGCTCGTCGAGTGGGGCTGGCGCGTGCCGTTCCTGGCGAGTGCGATCCTGTTGCTGGTCGGCATCTGGCTGCGCTTCAGCGTCGACGAGTCCCCCGAGTTCGAGAAGATCGAAGCCGCCGACGACAAGGTGAAGGTCCCCGTCTGGGAGGCCGTCCGTCGCTATCCCGCGCAGATCCTGGCCGCCGTCTTCATCCACGCCAGCGACGCCACCCTCGGACTCGTGGTCGGCGTGTTCGTCCTCGGCTACGCCTCCAACGTCCTCGGCATGGACCCGACGGTCGTCCTGCTCGCCAACATCCTCTCGTCGGTGACGAGCCTCATCATCACGCCCATCGCCGGTCGTCTCGGCGACCGTGTCGGCCAGCGTGCAGTCCTCGTCGTCGGGCTGGTCGCCCTGGTGCTGTGGGCGTTCCCGATGTTCCTGCTGATCGGAACCGCCACCGTCGGGGGCCTGTTCCTCGCCACCGGCATCTCCGGTCTCATCATCGGCACGCTGTTCAGCCAGCAGGCCACCCTGTTCGCCCACTACTTCCCGCCGCGCGTGCGCTACTCGGGCATGTCCGTCGGCTTCCAGCTCGGAACCGTGCTCGGCGGCGGCTTCGGCCCGGTGATCGCTCAAGCGCTCACCGGCGCCGCGAACGGCGCGACCTGGACGGTGTCGATGTACATCGCCTTCATCGCGGTCATCGCCCTGGTGTTCACCATCACGGTGAAGCCGCGCCACACCGTCTCCATCGCCGCCCCGAGCGCGCCCGCGACGGCCCCGGCCACCCGGTGACCGTGCCGTCCCCCGCAGAAAGCAGTCACCGATGACGACCCTCGACCCTTCCTTCCGCGGATCCGTCGGCACCACCGTGGCGGATTCCGTCCCGTGGTGGCCCGAGCCGAACACGACGCCGCGACGGAACCTCGTCGTCGTGATCCTGGACGACACGGGGTGGTCCGATCTCGGATGCTTCGGCTCGGAGATCGCCACCCCCCACATCGACGCGCTCGCGCACAACGGGGTGAGATACAGCAACTTCCACGTCACCCCCCTGTGCTCGCCGACGCGGGCCTCCTTCCTCACCGGGAAGAACAACCACGCCGTCGGGATGCGGTTCCTCGCCGACACCGACACCGGCTTCCCGAACTCCCGCGGATCGGTGCGGGCGGGAACGCCCGTGCTGCCGCAGGTGCTGCGCGAGCAGGGGTACGGCACCTATCTCGTCGGCAAGTGGCACCTCGCCCCGCTCCACGAGATCACTCCCGCGGGTCCGCACGGCAACTGGCCGCTGGCGCTCGGCTTCGACCGCTATTACGGCTTCCTCGACGGGTGCACCGACCAGTACGAGCCGGAGCTCTACGAGGACAACCACGCCGTCCCCACCCCCACGCGGGACGGGTACCACCTCAGCGAGGATCTCGTCGACAGGTCGATCTCGTACCTGCGCGACCACCTCTCGTTCCGGCCGAACGATCCGTTCTACCTGCAGGTGGCCTTCGGGGCGACCCACGCGCCGTTCCAGGCGCCGCGCGCGTTCATCGACAAGTACCTCGACGAGTTCGCGAAGGGGTGGGACCAGACGCGACGTGAGCGCCTCGCGCGGCAGATCCTCACCGGCGTCGTCCCGTCGGGCACGCCTCTGACCGAGCGCAACGAGGGCGTCAGCGCGTGGGAGGAGCTCACCGACGCCGAGCGCGAGGTGTTCACCCACCTGCAGTCCGCCTTCGCCGGGTTCCTCGAGCACACGGATGCGCAGATCGGACGGCTGCTGAACGCCCTGGAGGAGTTCGGTCAGACCGATGACACCGTGTTCGCGCTCTTCTCCGACAACGGCGCCTCGCGCGAGGGCGGCCCGACGGGCGACGTCGACACCAACGGACCGTACAGCGGCATCCGTCGCCCCGCGGCGGCGATGGTCGGCGAGCTCGACAGGGTCGGCTCGGTCACCGGCGGCGCGCACTATCCCGAGGGATGGGCGATGGCGGGGAACACGCCCTTCCGGCGCTACAAGCAGTTCGTCGACCTCGGCGGCGTGCGCTCGCCGCTCGTCATCTCCACGCCCGAGACGTCGCGGGCCGCGGTGCGGACCCAGTTCATGCACGTGGTCGACCTCGCACCGACGCTCTACGACCTCATCGGGGCGACCGCTCCCGACGGGATGGACGGTGAGAGTCTCGCCGAGAGCATCGTGGATGCCACGGCCCCCGTCGGCCGCACCACGCAGTACTGGGAGACGCTCGGCCACCGCGCGATCTGGCACGACGGGTGGCGTGCGGTGACGGCTCACGAGGTCGGCGCGCCGTACGCCGACGACACCTGGCGCCTCTACGACACGCGCACCGACTTCGCCGAGGCGCGCGACGTCGCGGCGGAGCACCCCGACGTGCTCCGCCGGCTTCAGGACCTCTGGTGGCAGGAGGCGGGCCGTCACGACGTCCTGCCGCTCGACGACCGCCCGCTGCGCGTTCTCATCGAGCTCGCCGGACCGCACGGGCTGATCGCGCAGGACCGTCTCGAGCTGCGTCCGGGTCAGAGCCACGTCCCCGGCGCGACCGGGGTCACCGGCTCCCACCGCACCCTGACCGTCCGCGCCCGGCTCGCCGCCGACGTCAGCGCCCTCACGGGAACCATCCTGTCCTCCGGCAACGCGCAGGGCGGCTACTTCCTGTCGGTGCAGGGCGGCGTGCTGCGCTTCGAGCACAAGCTCCTCGACACGCACCTGGCGCTGGTCGGCGACCGGCCGATCCCGCCCGATGCGCAGACCGTCGGATTCACTCTGCACGCCGCGGAAGACCGTCGGGCCCGCGTCCGTCTGACGATCGACGACGTCCCGGCATCCGACGAGCTGGTGATCCCGACGTCGTCCTCGCACCTCTCCTTCTGGGGCCTCGACGTCGGTGCCGGCGTCGTCTCCGGATTCAGCCCGCTGCAGACCATCGCCCTGCCGGCGCAGACGATCGCGCTCGTGACGATGGATGCCTCGCCGCAGGAGGACGACGCGCGCGAGCGCGCCGACGTCATCCTCGCCTCCGAATGACCGATCCGACCCAGAGAGGGCTCCCCGATGTCTGAACCGTCCCCCACCCACCAGGCCGCCGCTGCTGCCGCCGACATCGCACGTCTGACCGGCGTCGCCGAGCACGACATCGCCGTGACGCTCGGCAGCGGCTGGAAGACGGCCGTCGAGCACCTCGGCACCACCGTCGCCGACATCCCCGCCGCCGAGGTCACGGGCTTCCGTGCCTCCGCCGTCCAGGGGCACGCCGGAACGCTCCGCTCCCTCGTCACGGATGACGGGACCCGGGTGCTCGTGCTCGGCGCGCGCACCCACTTCTACGAAGGACACGGCGTCGCCGCGACCGTCCACGGCGTCCGCACGGCCGCCGCCGCGGGTGTGAAGACGATGATCCTCACCAACGGCGCGGGCGCCCTCGACCCCGACCGCATCCCCGGCACGGCGGCACTGATCACCGATCACATCAACCTCACCGCGCTGTCTCCCGTGACCGGCGCCCGCTTCATCGATCTGACCGACCTCTACTCGTCGCGGCTGCGCACCCTCGCGCACGCCGTCGCGCCGGAGCTCGGCGAGGCCGTGTACGTGCAGCTCACGGGTCCGCACTACGAGACCCCGGCCGAGGTCCGCATGCTCCGCGGCCTCGGCGGCGACCTCGTCGGGATGTCCACCGCGCTCGAAGCGATCGCCGCCCGCGAGGCGGGGCTCGAGGTCCTCGGGCTGTCGCTGATCACGAATCTCGGCGCCGGCCTCCAGTCCGGGGCGCTGAGCCACCAGGAGGTGCTGGAGGCCGGGAAGTCGGCCGAGGCGACCCTCGGTCCGCTGCTGGCGCGCGTCATCCGCGCGATCGCCGCCGACTCCTGAGGGGGGTGGGCGCCCGTTCACACGGAGGACGACGCCCAGCCCGCCGTCCTGAGGGCGCTCTCCGCGCGCCAGCGGGAGATCACCTCTTTCAGGCGGGCTTTGGTTCCGGCTGCGGCGGGATCGTCCCACAGCGAGTGCTCCTCGTGCGGGTCGGTGCGGAGGTCGAACAGCTGACCCTCGTCGGAGTCGATGAACTCCACGAGCTTCCACTCCGTGTCCCGCACCATGGTCATCAGAGCCGTCTCGGTGAGGATCATGTCGCGGGCGTGCTCGGCGAAGACGTGTGCGCGTCCCTCCCAGCCGTCGCCGGTCAGCGCCCCGCGCAGTGAGGTGGCCTCCATCCACGGGGGGATGTCCGCGCCGGCGAGCTCGAGGATCGTGGGACCGAGGTCGAAGAGCGAGGCGAGGCCGTCGACCCGCGATCCCTGGCGGACGAACTTCGGGCCCCACACGATGGCGGGCACGCGCACGCTTCCCTCGTACATCGTCCACTTCTGGCTGTGGCCGTGGTCGCCGAGCGTGTCTCCGTGGTCGGAGGTGAAGATGACGACCGTGTTGTCGAGCACTCCCCGTGCCTCGAGGGCGTCGAGCAGGCGGCCGATCTGCGCGTCGATCATGGAGATGTTCGCGAGATAGTGGCGGCGCTGTCGCAGGCTCCGGTGCCGCTCGGGGTCTTCGTCGTGCACGACCGAGTCGTGGTCGTTGCGCACGTGCTCGGTGCGGAGGGCCTTGAGCACGGACGGCTGGCCGTCACGGTCGGCCGCGGAGTTCACCGGCTCCGGCACCTCTCGCCCCTCGAAGAGATCGAGATGCGCGGGCACGGCGTCGTAGGGCGGATGCGGCCCGGGGAAGCCGATCTGCAGGAAGAAGGGGAGGTCCGTCAGACCCGGGAAGACGTCCACCCAGTGCCGCGCCATGTTCCCGACGAAGTTGTCGACGTGCAGCTCCTCGGGAAGCTCCCAGACGAACGCCCCGAGACGATCCTGGTAGTCGGGCACGTCGCGCAGCGTCCGACGGTCGGGCTTGACGTACCCGTGGCTCCACAGCGCCTTGTCCCAGTTGTCGAAGAGGAAAGGCAGCTCGGGATTGCCGCGATCCTTGTTCTCCATCACGTGGCGCTCGTGGAATCCGACGGCGGCGTCATAGGGGAACGTGTGCATCTTCCCGACGTTCACGCAGCGGTAGCCCTGAGCGGCGACGCGCTCGACCCAGGAGTGTCGCCAGACGTCGTCGTTGCGGTAGACGCCGGTGGTGTGCGGGTACAGGCCGGTGAACAGGCTCGCACGGGAGGGCGCGCACGACGGTGAGGTCACGTACATGTTGGTGAAGGCGGTGCCTTCCCGCACGAGGCGGTCGAGGTGGGGCGTGATGGCATGCGAGTGCCCGAGCGCGGCGATGGTGTCCCAGCGCTGCTGATCCGTGATGATGAACACCACATTCGGCGGGGTGTCTGACTGAGGCATGAATCATCTCCGATTCGTTCACACGGCTCTCGTGCCTGACGCAGGCTCGAACTCTGAGGGAAAGCTAGCACAGGTGCTCACATATGAGAGCCTTTATCCCATTTTGCCGCTCGTATGAGCGCTCACCGCATGCTGAGGCCGCCGTCGACGTCGAGGCAGGCTCCCGTGACGTACGCGGCGTCCGACCCGAGCAGGAAAGCGATCGCGGTGGCCACCTCGCGGGTCGAGCCCAGACGCTCGAGCGCGATGCCGGCGGCCGCGTCGCGGCGGACGTCGGCGAGGGCGCGGCCCGTGTCCTCGGCGACCTTCTCCATGACGGATGTCTGCATGGGGGTCGCGATCAGGCCCGGGCAGACCGAGTTCACGCGGATGCGAGGCGACAGCTCCCGGGCGAACGCCTTGGTGAGGTTCACCACGGCGGCTTTCGAGGCCGAGTACGCCATGGAGGCGGGGAAGCGCGCGAGGTGCGCCGAGGTCGAGGCGATGTTCACGATCGCGCCGCCGTCGACCAGTCCCGTGCCGGCGGCGCGGCAGAGATGGAACACCGATTTCACGTTCACGTCGATCGTGCGGTCCCACATGTCGTCGGTGATCTCGTCGACGGGGGCGGAGAGTGCGATGCCGGCGGCGTTCACGAGCCCGACCGCGCCCTCGAGCGCGGTGGCGACGACGGCGCGGCCATCGGCATCGCTGAGATCTGCGGCGACGACGCCGGCGGAGTCGCCAGCGGAGGGGCGGACATCCGTGGCGAAGACCTCGTAGCCTCGTTCCCGCAGCGTCGCCACGATGGCCCCGCCGATCGCGCCGCCCGCTCCGGTGACGACGACGCGGCCGAGGGGGCGGGGTGTGGAGCTACTCATGGTCGTCATGCCTCTCGAATCAGAGTCGCTCATATGAGCGCTTTTGTGTCACACTGGATGCTGACTGTTCTACCCCGCCACGTGATGCATGTGCAAGGAAGCCACAATGACCGACATCGCCGCCACCGACCCGCTCCTCTCGAAGGAACTCATCACCCGTGTGGCTCACGCCTACTACCTGAAGGACGAGTCGAAGGTCGACATCGCCAAGCAGCACGGGATCAGTCGATTCCAGGTCGCCCGGCTGCTGCAACGGGCGCGTGAGCTGGAGATCGTCAAGATCGAGGTGCGTTCGCTGGACGGCGTGAACCTCGGGCTCAGCGAGCGGTTGCGGGCAAAGCTGGGGCTGACCGCGGCATGGGTCGTCGACTCCTCCGACCCGGCCGACGTCGTCGACATCATCGGCGCCACGATGGCGCGGATCCTGGAGGAGACCGTCCACCCCGGCGACGTCATCGGGATGTCGTGGAGCCGTGCGCTCGTCGCGATGACGCGGCACCTCGAACGTCTCCCGAAGTGCGTGACCGTCCAGCTCGCCGGACATGCCGGCAACAGCGCCGATCTCCCCGACAGCTCGGAGCTCGTGCGCCGGATCGCGCGCGCGTCCGGGGGAGCCGCCTATGCGATCCCGTCTCCGCTGCTCGTCACGGACGAAGGCGCGTTGCGCTCGCTCCTCGGCCAGCCGATGATCTCCGCCGCCACGGCGATGTTCGATGCGATCGACGTCGCGGCGATCTCGATCGGCGCGTGGCGTCCGGACGAGTCCGCGGTGTACGCGGCCGCCTCGGAGCGCGACCGCGCTCGCGCCAGCGAGCTCGGCGTGGTGGGCGAGATGAACGGGCGGCTGTTCGACGCCGACGGTGTGCCGGAGGACTCCGTCATCGGCAATCGCGTCGTCGGCATCCCCCTGGATCAGCTCGCGAGGATCCCGCGGCTGATCGCCGGCAGTTTCGGGGCGGCGCGTGCCGAGGCCACCATCGCCGCCACGCGTGCCGGCTACGTCAATGAGCTGATCGCCGATCGGCGGCTCGCGGAGGCCATCCTGAGCGCGTGAGCGCCTGACCCCGTTCCGCCCCGCGCGATCTCGTTCTTGCGCGGGGCGGCGTCATCCCGTACAAATGATCATACGAGCACCTCAACCGCTCGAATGATTGGGACGAGAATGACCTCGAACACGGGATCGGGCACGGCCGCCTTCGATTTCTCCGGCGCGCGCGTCCTCGTCACCGGCGGCTCGCGCGGCATCGGTCAGGCCATCGTCGACGCCTTCGTCGCCGCGGGCGCGGACGTCACGTCGGTGCAGCGCAGCGACCGGGCGGGCGATGCGGCGAGAGTGCGGCGGATCGCGGCGGATCTCACCCTGCCGGACGACGTGGAAGCGGTCATCGCGCAGGTGCGGGCCGCGGGCGGCGTCGACGTGTTGGTGAACAACGCGGGACTGCAGGCGTGGCACGACTCGACCGACTTCCCCCTCGACGAGTTCGACCGGATCCTGTCGATCAACCTGCGTGCCGTGTTCCGGCTGAGTCAGGCGCTGGGCGGCGACATGCTGCGCAACGGGGCGGGGAAGATCATCAACATCGCATCGATGACGTCGTTCGTCGGCGGCTTCCGCGCTCCCGCCTATGCGGCCTCCAAAGGCGCCGTCGCGCAGCTGACCAAGGCGCTGTCGAACGAGTGGGCGGGTCGCGGTCTCAACGTCAACGCCATCGCCCCCGGATACATCGACACCGAGCTCAACCAAGAGCTCAAGGCCGACGCGGCGCGCTCGCGAGAGGTCTCCCACCGGATCCCCGCGGGCAGATGGGGGACCCCCGAGGACATCGCCGGCGCGGCGCTGTTCCTCGCCTCCGACGCGGCCGCCTACATCCACGGCGTCGTCCTGGCCGTCGACGGCGGCTGGCTCGCCCGCTGAACACCCCGCACCCTCAGAAAGGCCTCGCAATGGAGCGACTCACTCAAGACACCCTCGCGGCACTGCCGGAGGACATCGCCCGGCCCACCTACGACCGCAGCGCCGTCACCGCCGGAATCGCCCACATCGGCGTGGGCGGCTTCCACCGCGCGCATCAGGCGATGTACGTCGATCGCCTCCTGCAGCGCGGGCAGGCGCGGGAGTGGGGCATCTGCGGCATCGGCCTGCTGCCCACCGACGCGCACATGCGCGACGTCATGCGCGAGCAGGACGGCCTCTACACCCTCGTGCTCACGCACGCCGACGGCCGCCGCGAGCGTCGCATCATCGGGAGCATCGTCGACTACCTGTTCGCGCCCGACGACATCGAGGCGGTGCTGGAGAGGCTCGCCTCCGCAGAGATCCGCATCGTCTCGCTGACGGTCACCGAGGGGGGATACAACTTCTCCGCCTCGACGGGCGAGTTCGACTTCGCCAACCCCGCCGTCGTCGCCGACCTGCGAGACCCGACGCGACCGAGCACGGTGTTCGGCATCGTCACCGAGGCGCTCGCGCGCCGCCGGGACCGAGGCATTCCGCCCTTCACGGTCCTGTCGTGCGACAACGTCCAGGGCAACGGCGCCATCGCCCGGCGTGTGTTCTGCGCGTTCGCGAGCCGGCGGGATGCGGAGCTCGGCGCGTGGGTGGAGCGGCACGTGACGTTCCCCGACACGATGGTCGACCGCATCACGCCGGTCACCTCGGACGCGGACCGGGTGGAGAACGACGCGGCCATCGGCGTGCACGATGCGTGGCCGGTCGTCTGCGAGCCCTTCGAACAGTGGGTCATCCGGGACGACTTCGTGAACGATCGACCGGAGTGGGATCGCGTCGGCGCGCAGTTCGTCGCGGACGTCCATCCCTACGAGCTGATGAAGCTCCGTCTGCTCAACTCCAGTCACCAGGCGATGTGCTACTTCGGGGTGCTGGCGGGCTACACCTTCGCGCACGAGGCGGCGACGGATCCCGACATCGAGCGCCTGTTGCGCCGATACATGGACGAGGAGGGCACGCCGACCCTCGAGCCGGTCCCTGGGATCGATCTGACCGACTACAAGGACACGCTCATCGAGCGCTTCCAGAACCCGGAGGTGCGCGACACCCTCGCTCGGCTGTGTGCGGACTCCTCCAACCGCATCCCCAAGTGGCTCCTGCCGGTCGTTCGCGATCAGCTCGCCCGGAGCGGCCAGGTGCACCTCTCCGCCGCGATCGTGGCGAGCTGGGCGCGGTACGCGGCAGGGGTCGACGAGAGCGGGAAGGCGATCGAGGTCGTCGACGCGCTCAAGGAGCAGGTGATGGCCGCGGCGCGGGCCCGCCGGGACGACCCGCTGGCCTTCCTGCGCAACGAGGAGCTGTTCGGCTCCCTCGCGGACGAGCCCGCCTTCACCGATCCCTACCTGCGGGCGCTGGACTCCCTGTGGAGCGAGGGGGCGAAGCGCACCGTCGCCGTGCTGGCCGCGTCCGCGGATCCGGCCTCCCGCACCGCCGAGGACGCCCGATGACGACGACGAGGACGCTCGCGCTCAAGGACGTCCCCCGCCGCCGCCGGCCCTCGCTGGAGCCGGTGTGGCGCCGCGAGCCCAGGAAGCTCACGTCCCTGCTCATCTCGGTCGGCTCCGCCGTGGCACTGATCGCCGTCTGGGCGTGGGTGACACGTCCCGGAGGCGCGATCTCCCCGCTCTTCCTGCCCTCGCCGGGCGACGTGTGGGATGCCGCCGTCCGCTTGATCGAACGTCCCTACCTGGGCTCGACGCTCGGCGGGCACATCGTCTCGAGCCTGACCACCGTCATCGCCGGCTGGCTGCTCGCGGCGGCCGTCGGCATCCCTCTCGGAGTGTGGATCGGCTGGTCGCGCAAGGCCCGGTGGACGGTCTACCCGATCTTCCAGCTGCTGCGACCCATCCCGCCCATCGCGTGGATCCCGTTGGCCCTCGTCTGGTTCGGCATCGGGGATCCTTCGCGGGTGTTCGTGGTGTTCGTCTCCGCGATCGTTCCCTGGACGCTGAACTCGATCCACGCCGTCACCTCGGTGGAGCCCACCCTCGTCAACGCGGCACGCGTCCTCGGGGCGCCGCCGCTGACCATCCTGGGACGCGTCGTGATCCCGACGGCGATGGCCACGTTGCTCGCCGGCGGTCAGATCGCGATGGGAAACGCCTGGACGACGGTCATCGCCGCCGAGCTGCTGGGCGCGCTCAGCGGACTCGGATACGTCGCCCTCAACTCCTCGCGCACCCTCGACACCGACATCTTGCTGGTGTCGATGATCACCATCGGACTGATCGGAGCGCTGTTGTCCGCATTGATGAAGCTGCTCACCCCGGGAGGACGGCGATGACCGTCGTGAACGACCTTCCCGCCACCGTGACCAACGCGGTCGTCGACAGACCGCGGCGCGCTGCACGATTCGACACCGGTGCCATCGTCTGGACGACCGGGACGCTCGTGGGCCTGATGATCCTGTGGATCGTGGCGACCGACGTCCTCCAGCTCGTTCCCGAACGGGTGCTCCCGTCGCCGTCGGCGGTCGCCGGGAAGTTCGTCCAGGTCCTCGTGGAGCCGTTCGCCGGCGCGACGCTCGGAGGCCATGTCCTGGCGTCGCTCGGCCGATGGCTGAGCGGTGTGCTGATCGCGATCGTCGTGGGGGTGCCGCTGGGGTTCATCCTCGCGTGGATCCCGGTCGTCCGCGCGATCGTGGCGCCCGTCTTCGAGCTGCTGCGCTACATCCCGCCCTTCGCCTGGATTCCCATCGCGGTCCTGTGGATGGGCGCGAACACGTCGGCGCAGGCGCTCGTCGTCTTCATCGCCGCGTTTCCGGCGATCGTGATCAACAGCCGCCTCGGCGTCACGCAGGTCGACCCTCTGCTCGTGAAGGCGGCGCGCACGACCGGAGCCGGCTCGGCGCGGATCCTCGCCTCCGTGGTCGGCCCGGTGGCCGCCGCATCCGCCTTCACGGGTGTGCGCATCGGATTCGGAAACGGGTGGATGGCGCTCGTCGGCGCCGAGCTCATCGTGGGCAAGCAGGGCCTCGGCAACCTCATCCTCCAGGGGCAGGCCAACCTGTCCACGCCCATCATCATCGTCGGGATGATCTGCATCGCCGTCGTCGCGACGGTCTTCGACATCATCCTCCAGCGCATCCAGCGGCTGCTCTTCTCGTGGGCGCCGAAGAACAAGGGGAACTGACCCATGAACGACATCTCCACCGACAGCCCCACCGCCGCGGCCGTCCCCCTCGAGGGCGGAACCGTCCCGAAGATGCAGGTGCGCGGCGTCTCCAAGCGGTTCGTCACCAAGAGGGGCGAGGTGCAGGCGCTCGCCGAATGCGACCTCTCCATCGCGGAGGGTGAGTTCGTGACGATCGTCGGCCCGTCCGGGTGCGGCAAGTCGACGCTCATGATGATCGCCGCGGGTCTGGAGGATGCGACCACGGGCGAGATCCTCGTCGACGGCAAGGTCGCCGGTCAGCCGGGCCCGAACCGGAGCGTCGTGTTCCAGAAGTTCGCGCTCTTCCCCTCCCAGACCGTGTTCCACAACATCGAGTTCGGCCTCAAGGTCGCGCGGGTGCCGAAAGCCGAGCGCGAGCGCCGCGTGGACGCACAGCTCGCCCTGATGGGACTCAAGAAGTTCAGGAACTCGTACCCCCACGAGCTGTCCGGCGGCATGCAGCAGCGCGTGGCGATCGCCCGCGCCCCCGTCGTGCGGCCGGAGATCCTCCTGATGGACGAGCCGTTCGGCGCGCTCGACGCCCAGACGCGGACGCTCCTGCAGGAGGAGGTCTCACGCCTGCACCGCCACGATCGGTACACGGTCCTGTTCATCACGCACAGCGTCGAGGAGGCCGTGTATCTCGCGGACCGCGTCATCGTGATGAGCGCGCGCCCGGGACGCATCAAAGCGGAGATCCACGTCCCCCGCGATGCCGAGTGGCGCGCGGCAGACATCGAAGCGGCGATGGGCTACGCCGACTTCAGTGAGATCCGCCAGCGGATCTGGTCGCTCGTCCGGGAAGAGATCGTCACGGACGACTGATCCGCACACCCGAAGCCCGTTCCCCACAGAAGCCCGTCCACCACAAAGGAGTGTTTGATGAAGAAGAAGCGAACCAGCATCCGAGTCCTCACCACCGTCGCCACGTTGGCGACGATCGCCCTCACCGCGAGCGGCTGCGCGGGGGGAGGGGGCAGCGGTCAGGCGGATGCCGACGGCGTGACCCACATCACCATCGCGACGCAGGCGCAGCCCACCGGGTTCTCGCTGTGGCTGGCCCAGGACCTCGGCTACTACAAGGAGGCGGGCCTGGACGTCGACTTCCAGATCGCCGAGAGCGGGGCGGCCCTGCTCGCATCGGGCGCGGCCGGTGACTGGCAGGTCGGGTACATGGGCGGTCCGCCGCTCATCAGCGGCTACAAGACCTGGGGTCTGCTCCCCGCCGGAGCGATGATGGACGAGTACCGCAACCTCATCCTCTTCATGGACAAGGACGTCCTCGCGGGCACCGATCCGGCGACGGCGCTCGCCACGACGCCCGTCGGCGTCGTCGCGAACAGCACCAGCGCCCAGCTCCTCTACGCCTGCGCCGACGCACTCGGTGTCGCCGCGGCCGACATCGAGACGGTCCCGCTCGATCCGGCCGCCATCGCGAACGGGATGCTGAACGACGACATCAACGCCGCCGTCCTGTTCTCGGTCAACAACGCGCCCCTCCTGGCGGACCCCGACAAGTACGTGCAGGTGTGCGACGGGGAGAAGGCGGGGGTGTCCATCCTCGACCCGTACGTCGTCACACCCCGCTTCTGGGCCGAGAACCCGGATGCCGCCGCGGCGTGGGTCGACGCCGTGTACAAGGCCAACGAGTGGATCATCGACACGCCTCGGGACGAGGTGCTGGCCACGTTCCAGGTCTTCCTCAAGGAGATGGGAATCGAGGCGACCGACGAGGAGGCCACGTACGCTCTCGACGCGCGGCAGTGGCTGACCTTCGACCAGGCGCTGGAGCAGATGCGCGGGACCGCCTTCACGGACAGCCTCACCAAGACGGCGGAGTTCCTCGTCGGGGCGGGCGTCTACGACGAGATGCCGGCGATCCCCGAGCTGAACGCGAAGGGGCTGGAGATCATGGAGGCCGCGGCCCAGCGCCGCTGACCTCGGCATCCGCACGATGCCGGAGCGCCCCGCGTCGGGCTGGGCGCTCCGGCATCTCCACTCGACAGGAGGGGCAGTCCCATGACGGTCATCATCGGTTCGGATCACGGAGGGCACGATCTCCGGCGCGACCTCCTGACGCACCTGCGTGCGCGGGGCGTGCCCGTGCGGGACATCGGACCCGCAGACGATGCGATCGTCGACTTCCCCGACGTCGCCGCGCAGCTGACCACTGCCCTCCTGCGCAGCGAGGAGGGAAGCCGCGGCATTCTGATCTGCGGCTCCGGCGTCGGGGTGTCGATCGCCGCGAACAAGGTGCGCGGCATCCGTGCGGCGCTCGCGCACGACCACTACTCGGCGCACCAGAGCGTGGAGCACGATGACGCGAACGTGCTCTGTCTGGGAGGACGTGTCGTCGGAACCCAGGTGGCGCGTGAGCTGGTCGACGCCTTCCTCGGCGCGACGTATCAGGGGGGAAGCGACTTCGAGCGTCGCCTCCGAAAGGTGATCGCCCTCGAGAGCGGGCACGGCGAGCGCGAGCGATAGGCGCCAGGAGCGCCAGGAGCGCCAGGACCGCCGCAGCCGTCCCCGACGCTCAGGCGGTGAGGTGCTCGATGAGGATCTGCGTGCCGATGCCGATCAGCACGAGTCCGCCGAGGATCTCGGCGGGCCGGCGGAAGCGGGTGCCGATGCGGTAGCCGATGAACACCGCGATGAACGACAGGGCGAACGTCACGAGACCGATCGCGGTCACGGCGACCGCGACGTCGACGTTCAGGAAGGCGAACGACACCCCGACGGCGAGGGCGTCGATGCTGGTGGCGACCGACAGCAGCACGACCTCGCGGGTCGTGAACGCCTCGACGTCGTGGACATGTTCGGCTTCCCCGGCCTCCGTCGGCGCGTCGGGGGTGAGGGCCTCCCACAGCATCTTTCCGCCGACCAGCGCGAGCAGGCCGAACGAGATCCAGTGGTCGAACGGGGCGATGGCGTCCGCGAAGGTCGAGCCGAGCAGCCAGCCCAGCAGCGGCATGACCGCCTGGGCGACACCGAAGGCGGTCGCGAAGACGAGGGCCGTGCGCAGCACGTGGGCCCGCAGCTGGAGGCCCTTGCCCAGGGCGACGGCGAAGGCATCCGCCGATACGCCGAGGGCGAGCAGCAGAAGAGTCCAGGGTGAGATGACGGCTCCTCGGAACGGAAAGGCGACGACCGGAGAGGTCACGGTCGGAAAGGGGTGACGGGCCGTCCGCGTGCGCCGTCGGCGCGGGGGCCGAACAACAGCCTGACGTCGCGCGGTGCGCTCGTTCAAGCCGAGAGCCCGGATTGACAGCATTTCGGGCCGCCCGGATTTGATAACGATTATCACTAGCCGTACTCTGGGGGACATGAAGCGTCCCGTCGTCCTCCTCGCCGCGCTGACCGCGGCATCCGCCCTCGCGCTCACCGGCTGCTCCAGCTCGACCGGTGCGTCCTCCACGCCCTCCGCCTCCGCCGACGGCACGATCGCCGTCGTCGCCTCCACCAACGTGTACGGCGACATCGCGAAGACGATCGGCGGCGAGCACGTCGAGGTCACCGCCCTGATCGCCGACGAGAGCAAGGACCCGCACGAGTTCGAGGCCACGGCGGCCGACCAGCTCGACATCCAGAACGCGCAGCTGCTCATCGAGAACGGCGGCGGCTACGACCCGTTCATGGCGACGCTGAAGGATGCCGCGAAGTCGGACGCGCCGCTCATCAGCGCCGTGACGTTCTCCCGCGAATGGACGGGCTCCGACCCGTCCGAGGCCGTCGACGGCTTCAACGAGCACGTCTTCTACGACCCGCAGACCATCGCGGCCGTCGCCGACGAGATCGCCGCCCAGTTGGGCGCCCTCGACCCCGCGGAGGCGAGCGTGTTCACCGCCAACGCGAAGGCGTTCCGGGCGGACATCGACGCGAAGGTCACGCCGATCCTCACCGAGGTGGCGGCGGCCCACACCGGCACCGAGATCTTCGTCACCGAGCCGGTGCCGCTGTACCTCGCCGAAGCCGCGGGTCTGACGAACGTCACGCCCGCCGCCTTCAGTGAGGCCGTCGAGGAGGGGCAGGACGTGCCTCCCGCGACCCTTCTGGACGCGCTCACCCTCGTCGGCGGCGGGTCGGTGAAGATCGTCTTCGTCAACGCGCAGGCGGCCGGCGCGGAGACCACGCAGGTCGAGACGAAGGCCGGCGAGGCGGGCGTTCCCGTCATCAAGGCGTCGGAACTGCTCCCCGAGGGCGAGAACTACGTATCGTGGATGACCGACATGGCCACGCAGATCAAGAGCGCCCTGGGTTCGTGACCCCGGCGACATCCTCACCCCTTCGCATCATGGCCGCCGCGCTCTCGCGCGGCGGCCATGAGCTGTGGCGCGGCCTCGACCTCGAGCTCCAGCCCGGCGAGCTCGTCGCCGTGCTCGGCCCGAGCGGGGCCGGCAAGACCACGCTCCTGCGTGCCGTGCTAGGCCTGGAGCGGCTGACCGGCGGCACCATCGAGGCCCTCGGCGAGCGCGTCCGTCGCGCCGGCAACCGCCGCATCGGCTACATCCCCCAGCAGCGCCCGCTGCCCCGGCACACGGCCATGCGCGGGCGCGACCTCGTGCGCCTCGGCGTCGACGGCCACCGCTTCGGTCCGCCCCTGCCGCGCCGCGGCGACCGTCGGCGCGTGCAGGAGCTCATCGACGCCGTCGGGGCGACCGGCTTCGCCGACCGCCCCGTGGGCCTGCTGTCCGGTGGCGAGCAGCAGCGGCTGCGCGTCGGGCAGGCGCTCGCCGACGAGCCCGGCCTGCTGCTGTGCGACGAGCCGCTGACGAGCCTCGACCTGGCCAACCAGCGCGACGTGATCGATCTGATCGATCGCTACCGCACCGCGAGCGGCGCCGGGGTGCTGCTGGTCACCCACGACATCAACCCCGTGCTCGAGAAGGTCGACCGCATCCTCTACCTGACGGGCGGCCGCTTCACGCTGGGCCGGCCCGACGAGGTGCTGACCTCGCAGACGCTGACCGCCCTCTACGACACGCCCGTGCACGTCGCGCGCGTCGGGGGACGACTGGTCGTCGTCGGCGCCCCCGACTCGGATGCCGACCACCATCACCACGGCGACGCCGCCGCACCGGGAGCTGTCGCGTGAACATGGACGACATCGCGAACGCGCTCTTCGGCGGGCTCTCGCGCTACGGCGACATCCTCGCGCTCGTGCAGAACTCGGTGTGGGCGGGAGCCGTGCTCGGCATCGTCGGCGGGCTCATCGGCGTGTTCGTCATGCAGCGCGACATGGCCTTCGCGGTGCACGGCATCAGCGAGCTCTCCTTCGCCGGAGCGGCCGCCGCGCTCCTGCTCGGCTTCGACGTCGTGACGGGCTCCATCTTCGGATCGCTCGTCGCGGCCGGCCTCATCGGATGGCTCGGAGCGCGGGCGCGCGATCGCAACTCGATCATCGGCGTGCTCATGCCCTTCGGGCTCGGCATCGGCATCCTGTGCATCTCGCTCTACAACGGGCGCAGCGCCAACCGCTTCAGCCTGCTCACCGGCCAGATCGTTTCGGTGCAGAGCGATCAGCTCACCGTGCTGATCGTGCTGAGCGCCATCGTGCTCGTCGCGCTCCTGCTGATCTGGCGCCCGCTGACCTTCGACTCCCTCGACCCGCAGTCGGCCGCCGCCCGCGGAGTGCCGACCACGGTCGTGTCCTTCGCCTTCATGCTCCTGCTCGGCATCGTCGTCGCCGTCGCCGTCCACATCATCGGCGCACTGCTCGTGCTCTCGCTGCTGGTCACCCCCGCCGCGGCGGCGATGCGCGTGTCCAACGGTCCCGTCGCGGTGCCGCTGCTCGCCGCCGGCTTCGGCGTCACGGCGGCCGTCGGCGGCATCCTCCTCGCGATCGCCGGCACGCTGCCGGTGAGCCCGTACATCACGACGCTGTCCTTCCTCATCTACCTCGTCTGTCGTGCGATCGACGGGGTCCGTCGGCGGGGCAGTGTCGAGGCGTGAGGGCGGGCTGCGCCGTGTCCAGCCCGCTCCAAGACCCCGTGGGTAGACTCGCCGCATGGCCCAGCGCAACACCTGGCAGCGCGATCGCGTGCGCGAGGCGCTGAGCGACGCCACCGGTTTCGTCAGCGCTCAGACGCTGCATGCCACCCTGCGCGACGAGAACACCGGCATCGGTCTCGCGACCGTCTACCGCGCCCTGGCGACGCTGGCCGCGAGCGGCGAGGCCGACCAGCTGCAGAGCCCGGACGGCGAGGCGATCTACCGCGCCTGCACCAGCACGGGCCACCACCATCACCTGATCTGCCGTTCGTGCGGGCTCGCCGTGGAGATCGAGGCCAGCGAGGTCGAGGCGTGGGCGCAGCGCACCGCCGCAGCGCACGGGTTCACCGAGGCCGAGCACGTGGTCGACATCTTCGGCGTGTGCGCGGCCTGCGCGGCGCAACGGGCGGCGGCGAGCCCCGGAGACCGTGTCGACTGAGGTGCGCGCCGCGCCGGTCCGCACCGCGGTGGCCGTCGGCATCGGCGTGCTGGTCGTCGCGACGCTCGTCGTCATCGCTCTCCTCTCGCCCGGGCCGTCGCTTCCGACGAGGGCGCAGGACGGACTGACCCTCGCGATCAGCGTGCTGATCGAGTCGCTGCCCTTCGTCGTGCTGGGCGTGCTGCTGTCGATCGTCGTGCAGGTGTGGGTGCCTGCCGGCGTCATCGAACGGTGGATGCCGCGCGCGCCGTGGGCGCGCCGCGCCGTGCTGTCGTTGCTCGGCATGCTCATCCCGGTCTGCGAGTGCGGCAACGTGCCGTTCGCCCGCGGCCTCATGATGCGCGGACTGGGCGTCGCCGAGACCCTCACCTTCCTGATCGCGGCGCCGATCGTCAACCCGATCGTCATCATCACGACCCATCAGGCGTTCGGCTTCGACGACGGCATCCTCATCGCCCGCCTGCTCGGCGGGTACGCCGTCGCCAACCTCATCGGATGGCTGTACAGCCGGCATCCCGACCCGGACGGCCTCATCACCGACCGCTTCCGCGCCAGCTGCGAGCTCTCGCTCGACAACGCCGCCCACGGCGGCGGCCCCGGCAAGGCGCAGCGCAGCCTCGCCCAGTTCGTCGTGGAACTGCGCGCCGTGATGCCGGCTCTCGTCATCGGCTCCGCCATCGCCGGCGCCGTGCAGGTGCTCGTGCCGCGCTCGGCACTGCTGGCGATCGGCTCCAACCCCGCACTGTCGATCATCGCGATGATCGCGCTCGCGATGATCGTCTCCATCTGCTCCAATGTCGACGCCTTCTTCGCGCTCTCGTTCGCCTCGACGTTCACGCCCGGCTCGATCGTCGCGTTCCTGCTGGTCGGACCGCTCGTCGACGTCAAGATGCTGGCGCTGCTGCGCACGACCTTCCGCACGAAGGTCCTCGGCGGTCTGGTGATCGTCGTCGTGCTGTTCGCCATCGCCGTCGGATCGGTGGTGAACCTCGTTGCGTGACCTCCTCGGATCCCGGCTCCTCGGTGTCGGCCTCGCCGCCGGCCTCTCCGCCGTCACGGTCGTGCTGTGGCTCACCGGTCAGCTCGCGCTCTACATCAACCCCTCGTCGAACTGGTTCGCGGTGCCGATGGCGATCCTCGCACTGGTCGGCGCCGTGCTCAGCTTCGCGCTGCCGCGCGGCGCGGAGGCCGATCACGGGCACGACCACGGCGACGGGCACGAGCATGAGCACGGCGACGGACACGACCACGGCGACGACCACGGGCACGAGGCGCGCTCGGTGTGGGGCACCGCCGCGACGGTGAGCGGCGGCATCCTGGCCACGGGCGTGGTCGCCGCCATCGTGCTCACACCCCCGGCGACGCTGTCGGCCGAGCTCGCCATGCAGCGCGACACCGGAGCGCCGCCGCTGTTCCAGGGCTCCGACACCGTGGCCCTCGCGTCGACCGGCGACACGTCGACGTTCGGCGTCGGCGAGTGGGCGAGCGTGTTCGCGACCGCGACCAACCCCGAGGCGTTCGACGGGGACACCATCACCCTCACCGGTTTCGTCACGCCCACCGACGGCGGCTTCGGGCTCACCCGGCTCGTGATCACCCACTGCGTGATCGACGCGCAGCCGGCCAGCGTGCCGGTCGCGCTCACCGACGGCATCCCGTCGACCGGCACCTGGGTCACGGTGACCGGGACGATCCGCGACGCCGACGGGCGCCTGCAGATCCAGCCGGCGTCGGTGCAGACCGTCGACCAGCCCAAGGACCCGTATGAGTACTGATCGCGCGACGCGCCGCGAGCGCACGCGCCGGCGACGCTCCCGCGCCTTCCTCGCGGGCTTCGCGCTCGTCGTCGGCGCCCTCGCCGTCGTCGGGCTCGCCGGCTCCGCCGTGACGGTCGCGCAGGGGCCGCGCGTCACCAACGTGAGCGTCGACCCGGATGCCGCGGCGAGCGCCTCCGGCTCGCGCCTGATCATCACCACGACGCAGTCGCTGGCGACGGTCGAACCCGCACAGGTCACGGTCTCTCCCGCGGCGCCGTTCACGGTCGACACGTCGGGGCGCAGCGTCGGCATCCGCTTCACCCAGCCGCTGTGGGACGACACCTCCTACACCGTCACGATCGCGGGGCTCGTCGGTGTGGGCGGCGGGCCGACGGCCGCCGTCGAGCACAGCTTCACGACACCGCCCCTCCACGCGTACGTGCTCCAGCGCGGCACCGGCGGCGACACGATCCTGCGCACCGACCTCGCCGGAGAAGACCCCGAGCCGGTCTACACGAACGCCCACATCGAGGACTTCCGCGCGACGTCCGGCCACCTGGTGATGTCGACCCTCGGCGACGACGACACCTCCCACCTCGTCGTCACCGACCTCGACGGCGGCAACGTCCGCGAGCTGGCACTGCCCGGCAACGGCACCGTGACCGATCTGCAGAGCGCCGATCGCGGCGATCTCATCGGCTACACGTTCACCGACGCCACGGTCGGCACTCCCGGCGCCCGCGAGGCCCGCCTCTTCACGGCGTCGCTGACCGCCGCGCAGTCCGATGCCGCACCCACGATGATCGAACGCACGGGGGGAGAGTCGCGGGTCGACGACTGGCGTTTCGTGCCCGGCACCGACAGCATCCTGATGCTCACCTACGACGGCGCCCTCACCCTCATCTCCCCGTCGGGCGGCGACCCGGTCACGCTGGGGACGGCCGTCTCCATCGACGGCATCGCCCGCGGCACGACGACCGCGATCATCGAGCGTGTGGAGGGACCGGCGGCCATCGATCTGGCGACCGCCACCCAGGTGCCGCTGCCGCCCACCGACAAGGCGCTGGGCCAGACGAACAAGATGACGCCGATGACCGACGGGAGCACCCTGCGCGTGCTCGCCGTCGTCGACGGGTTCACCGTGCGGTCGACGACCGTGAACGTCGTCGACGCGTCGGGGGCGGCGACCCCCGTGTTCTCGGTCGATCCGAAGGACATCCTCATCCAGTCGTGCGTCTCGCCCAGCGGGCGCTACGCCGCCTTCCTCGTGGCGCCGGATGCCGTGTCGAACCCGTACGACGGCTACCGCCTCCCCCTCCCGACCCACGTGCGGACGCACGTCGTCGCGCTGACGGGGGCCGACGCGGGCACCGAGGTGGGCGCGCTCGCCGGCTTCGACATCTCGTGGTGCCAGACCCCTCCGCGCGGATGACGCCATGACGACGACGGGTCTCGTCCCGGCCACGCGCGCGGCGCTCGCGGGGCTGCCGGTCGACGTCGCGCCGCGGCTGCTCGACGGCGTGCTGGAGGTCGCGAGCGACGGCGCGGTGGTCGCGGTGCGCCTCACCGAGGTCGAGGCCTACCACGGCGCCGGCACGGGCCCCGAGCCCGACCCCGGCTCGCATGCGCGCGGCGGACGGACCGCCCGCAACGCCACGATGTGGGGACCGCCCGGGCACCTCTACGTCTACCTGAGTCACGGCATCCACTCGTGCGTCAACGTCGTGTGCGGACCCGAGGGTCAGGCGGGTGGCGTGCTGCTGCGGGCCGGTGAGATCGTCGCGGGAGAGGACGTCGCGTTCTCGCGGCGCCCCGCGGCCCGCGCCGGCCGCGACCTCGCGCGGGGTCCCGGCCGGCTCGGGGATGCCGTGGGGCTCCGGCATCCGCTGCACGACGGCATCGACGCGGTCACGGGAGCGCCGTGGGCCGGCGCGGTCGCCCGGCTGTGGCTGCCGACCCGTCCGCGCACCGACGTCGCCGCGGGTCCGCGGGTCGGGGTGGCCGGCGTCGGGGGCACCGCCGCGTTCCCGTGGCGGTTCTGGATCGAGGGCGATCCCACGGTCTCGCCGTTCCGGTGGGGACGGGGAGCCGGGCCGCTCGCGGGAGTCAAGGCGACACGCCCGGCCGTGCTAGACTGACTCTTTGTCTGCGCGCACTCCAGCACGCAGTTCGTATCCCTGTGTTCAGAGGGATGCAGACAAGGGATCTTGGGTGGCACCGTCCGGTGTCACGGTACTAAGGAGAATCACTATGGCAGCAGTGTGCCAGGTGACCGGAGCAGTTCCCGGCTTCGGTCACAACATCTCGCACTCGCACCGCCGGACGAAGCGTCGCTTCGACCCGAACGTGCAGAAGAAGACCTACTACGTTCCTTCGCTCGGTCGCAAGATCACGCTGAACGTCTCGGCCAAGGGCATCAAGGTCATTGACGCCCGCGGCATCGAGTCGGTCGTGAAGGACCTCCTCGCGAAGGGTGTGAAGCTCTAATGGCGAAGAAGGCTCAGGACGTCCGTCCGATCATCAAGCTCCGGTCGACTGCCGGCACGGGGTACACCTACGTGACGCGTAAGAACCGTCGCAACAACCCCGACCGCATCGTGCTGAAGAAGTACGACCCGGTGATCCGCAAGCACGTCGAATTCCGAGAGGAGCGCTGATCTCATGGCCAAGAAGAGCAAGATCGCGCGCAACAACCAGCGCGAGGAGGTCGTCGCCCGTTACGCCGAGAAGCGTGCCGAGCTGAAGAAGACCCTCGTCGACCCGAACGCGACCGACGAGGCCCGCGAGGCCGCCCGCGTCGGCCTGCAGAAGCTTCCCCGCAACGCGTCGCCCGTGCGCCTGCGTGGCCGTGACGCCATCGACGGTCGCCCCCGCGGCTACCTGTCGAAGTTCGGCATCTCGCGCGTCCGCTTCCGCGACATGGCGCACAAGGGCGAGCTGCCCGGCGTGACCAAGTCGAGCTGGTAAGCACCGCACCCGTCGGAAGGCCCGGTTCTCCTCGCGGAGGCCGGGCCTTCTGCTGTGCCCGCCGCGGTCACATCAGCCACATCCGTCACCGATCCGGGCCGACACGCCGGTGAAGATGACGTCTGAGGGCCGGAAATCCGCGGATTTCCGCGGATCGTAGGTATATTCGGGGACGGTCCAACCGACCAAACCGGTCGCCTCGCGTCCGGTCCGATCTCACTGAAGGCGGCATCTGCTGCCGTCTGGAGGACAACCCCAATGGCTATCACCAAGACTGAGCTCGTCGCGAGCATCGCCAGCGCCACCGGCGAGAGCCAGGCCACCGTCGGCCGCGTCGTCGACGGCCTGTTCTCGGCTGTCTCCGAGGCCGTCGCCAAGGGCGAGAAGGTCACGATCCCCGGCTTCCTCTCGTTCGAGCAGGTCGCCACGGCCGCCCGCACGGGCCGCAACCCGCAGACGGGTGAGGAGATCAAGATCGCCGCGGGCAAGCGCGTCAAGGTCACCGCGGGCTCGAAGCTCAAGGCCGCCGTCAAGTAAGCACGGTCCTGCGAAGGGGGGATGCCGCTCGGCATCCCCCCTTTCGTGTGTCCGGCGCCGCGTAGGCTGGACGGGTGATCTCGACCCGTGCGCTGCGCCTCGCGGGCCCCGCGATCCTCGTCGCGTCCGCCCTCGCCGCTCTGGTGCTCGGGCTGCTGTACGGGGGCGGGGCCGCGCCCCTGCTCATCGGCGACGCCGGTCCCGTCGTGCGCTGGGGGCTTCCCCTCGTGACGCTCGCCGTCAACCTGTCGGCGGCGGGGATGCTCGGTGCCCTGGTGCTCGCGCTCTTCGCGCTGCGGGCCGGGGAGAGCACGTTCGACGCGGCGCTGGACACGGCGTCCATCTCGGCCGCCCTCTTCACCGTGGCCAGCGGGCTCACCGCGTTCTTCACCTTCCTCAGCATCTTCAACGCGACCCCCGACGTCGGTGCGGAGTTCGGCGGACAGCTCGGACGCTTCCTCGTCGAGACCGACGTGGGCCGCGCGTGGTCGCTCACGACGATCGCCGGGGCGGGCCTGACGGTGCTCACCTTCGCCGTCCGCGGGTGGACGTCGACGCTCGTCGTGGCGGTGCTGGCGGCGGCGAGCCTCGTGCCCATGGCGACGCAGGGCCACTCGGGCGACGAGGCCGGTCACAACATCGCCGTCTCGGCGCTCGTGCTGCACATCGTCGCCGCGGCCGTCTGGCTCGGCGGCCTGCTGCTTCTCATCGTGCTGCGACCGCAGCTGCGCGTCGCGGAGCTCGGCGCGGTGCTGACCCGCTACTCGAGCCTCGCGCTCGTCGCCTTCGTGGTCGTGTCGCTGTCGGGCGTCGCCCGCGCGGCCGTCGGCGTCGTCGAGCCCCGCTATCTGCTGTCGCCGTACGGCGCCCTGCTGGGTGTGAAAGTGGTCGCGCTGCTGCTGCTGGGCGCGCTGGGCGCGCGGTACCGCACGGGAGTGATCGCCCGTATCGCCCGCGCCGATCGGGCGGGCCAGGATGCCGCGGCGCGCCGCTTCTGGGGCCTCGTGACGCTCGAGCTCGTCTTCATGGGCATCGCCAGCGGTGCGGCGGTGGCGCTCTCGCGCACCCCGCCGCCCGTGGACACGACCCTGCCAGAGGTGAAGACGCCGGCCGAGATCCTGACCGGAACGCCGCTACCGCCCGAGCTGACCATCACGCAGTGGTTCACGCAGTGGGACATCGACATCCTGTGGGTCTTCGCCGTCGGCTTCGGGCTGTTCTTCTACCTCGCCGGGGTGTGGCGCCTGCACCGCCGCGGCGACCGCTGGCCGATCTACCGCACCGTGCTCTGGGTGCTCGGCCTGCTGTCGCTGTTCTGGGTCACGAGCGGACCGATCAACGCGTATCAGGACTACCTGTTCAGCATGCACATGATCGGGCACATGCTGCTGTCGATGGCGATCCCGATGATGCTCGTGTTCGGGGCTCCCGTGACCCTGGCCTCCCGGGCCATCGCCAAGCGCGACGACGGCACGCGGGGCGGTCGCGAGTGGATCCTGTGGGCGGTGCACACGCCGTTCTCCCGGGTGATCACGCATCCGCTGTTCGCCGCGGCGATGTTCATCGGGTCGCTCTGGGCGTTCTACTACACCGACCTTTTCCGCTGGACCCTCTACGACCACATCGGCCACGAGTGGATGGTCGCGCACTTCCTGATCTCGGGGTACCTGTTCGTGCAGTCGCTCGTCGGCATCGATCCGGTGCCGCTGCGCTACCCCTATCCGTTCCGGCTGCTGACCCTCATCGGTGTCATGGCCATGCACGCGTTCTTCGGCATCGCGATCATGATGTCCACCGGCCTGTTCGTCGCGGAGTGGTTCGGCTCGATGGGACGCACGTGGGGCGAGGCGCCGCTGGTCGATCAGTACACGGGCGGCGGGGTCGCCTGGTCGATCGGCGAGATCCCGACCCTCATCCTCGCCATCACCGTCGCGATCCAGTGGAGCCGTTCCGACGAGCGGACGCAGCGGCGCAGCGACCGTCACGCCGACCGCACCGGCGACGCCGAGCTGGAGGCTTACAACGCCCGGCTCGCCGAGCTCGCCGAACGCGACGCCCGCGCGGCGCGCTGAGGCGACCGCGTCCTCAGCTCGCGGGTTCCACCTGGATGGAGGCGGTGCCGTCGGGAAGCATCGTGATCGTCCCGCCGACCCGGAACGGCACGTCCTCGTCGACGTGACGGACGGTGCCGTCGAAGATCGATCTGATGTCGACGACGACGTGCGCCACGGCATCCGCTGCAGCGATGGCCCACCCGGCGCCGTCGGGCTCGAGCGTGATCGTGGGCTGCGTGACCATCGACCACACCGGCGGCTCGACGATGCGGTTGCGCACCTGGAGTCCGAACGGGCACCCCGTCGGCTGCAGCACCTGCTGGGTCGTGCACGCCGTCAGGAACGACTCGACGCGGTCCTGCACGACCGCCACGAACTGCGTCGTCGGCTGCGTCTGGATGTCGACGGGCACCTGGGCCTGCGGCGTGTCGGACAGGACCGCGACCCCCGCACTCGTGGAGACGGGGGTGTCGACCGAGATGGAGTAGAGGCCGGGCGAGAAGACGAGGAGCGCGACCGGCGCGAGCGGATCGGCCTGCGCACCGGCCGGCGAGACCTGCCGCGTGTCGACCGCGAACCCGTTGACCGAGAACGCGGTGGCGCCGCGGAGCGTCAGGTCGATCACCGCGAGAGGACTCTGCGCGAACCGCCACGTGGGCGCCAGCCCGACCCAGCCGGAGCGCTCCACGCGGAAGGTCGACGTGCCGCGGTGCGGGCCCGCCTGGTACGACATCGTCACGACCTCGACGCCGTCGCTCTCCTGCTCGCTCACGACCTGGATGTCGCTGAGCGGGGCGAGCGCCGCGCGGCGCAGCAGCGCCTCGCTCGCGTCGGCGGGCAGGCCCGCGGAGGTCAGATCGGTGGAGTCGATCGTGACGCCCGGCAGCGCCAGCGCCTCCGGCGCGCGGCCCTGGCTCAGCATCTCCAGATACCGGGTGACGAAAGCGCCGGGGCTGTAGAGATCGCGGTAGATCGTGACGGTCGCCGCGCCGACCGCCGCCAGCAGCAGCACGCCGACCACGGCGAGGGCGGTCAGGTCCAGGGCCAGCCGGCGGCTTCCGCGGCGGGCGGAGGAGCGGAGCGACGCGGCATCGCCTCGCGTCTGCGCCGCGCGCGCATCGACACCCACCACCCCGTCCACAGGTCCAGTCTAGGAAACGGATGCTGATGGCTAGCATGGATCCGGTGAGCATCCCCGCCCTGTCCGCCGAGCAGGAGGAGCTGTTCCGCCTCATCGAGGACACTCGCGAGCACGTGTTCGTGACGGGACGGGCCGGTACCGGCAAGTCGACCCTCCTGCAGCATCTCGCGTGGAACACGCAGAAGCAGATCGCCGTGTGCGCGCCCACGGGCGTGGCGGCGCTGAACGTCGAGGGGCAGACGATCCACTCGCTCTTCCGGCTGCCGATCGGGCTCATCGCCGACAGCGAGCTCGACCAGTCCGAGCCGGCCCGCCGTGTGCTGAAGGCGATCGACACACTCGTGATCGACGAGGTCTCCATGGTCAACGCCGACCTCATGGATGCCATCGACCGCTCCCTCCGCCAGGCCCGGGGCCGCCGGTCGGAGCCGTTCGGCGGGGTGCAGGTGATCATGTTCGGCGATCCCTACCAGTTGTCACCGGTGCCCCCGCGCGGTGATGAGCTGCGCTACATCAACGATCACTACCGGTCGTTCTGGTTCTTCGACGCGCAGGTGTGGGCGGGACCGTCGGCCGACGGCTCCGCGATCCGCTCGGACGGACTGCTCGACCTCGGCCGGGTGGGCGCGCCCCTGCACATCCGCGAGCTGCGCGAGATCCACCGGCAGGCCGACAACGGCTTCAAGGCCATGCTGAACGCGGTGCGCCACGGGGTCGTGACCGCGGAGATCGCCGGCATGCTCAACGCCGCCGGGGCTCGTCCCGTCCCGGAGCCGGTCGACGGCGAGCCTCCGATCATCACCCTCGCCACGCGCAACGACATCGTCTCCCGCATCAACCAGCGTCACCTCGACGCGCTGCCCGGGCCGGTGCAGACGGCGCGCGCCGACATCAGCGGCGACTTCGGCCGGGGCGAGGCGTCGTATCCGGCCGACACGGAGCTGCAGCTCAAGGTCGGCGCCCAGGTGATGTTCCTGCGCAACGACGTGGGCACGCGGGGCGACGGACCGCGCTGGGTGAACGGGTCGATCGGCACCGTGACCCGGATCGCGGGTGGCACGGTGCGCGTCGAGATCGACGGCGAGGAGGTCGACGTCGAGCCGGCCGTGTGGGAGAGGTTCCGCTACGCGTACGACCCGGCCTCGCGAAAGCTCACGCGTGACATCGTCGCCGAGTTCACGCAGTTCCCGCTCCGCCTGGCCTGGGCCGTGACGATCCACAAGTCGCAGGGGAAGACCTACGACCGCGCCGTCATCGACCTCGGCTCGGGCGCCTTCGCCCCCGGACAGACGTACGTCGCGCTGTCGCGGCTCACCTCGCTCGACGGCCTGTACCTCTCACGGCCGCTCCGCCCGAGCGACATCCTCGTGGATGCCGACGTCCGCCGCTTCATGGCCGGGGTCCGCGCCGCCGGCTTCTGACCCTCGGGCGTTTCGACTCGCTGCGCTCGCTCAACGACCGGGGGTCGCACCCGGTCGTTGAGCGACGAGCGCAGCGAGGAGTCGAAACGCGCGGTCAGGCGGATGCCGCGGTCGCGGCCTTCGCGGCGGCGAGGTCGACGAAGAGGTCGGTGTTGAACTGGTATGCCGTCAGGACCTCGTCGATGACGCGCTCGCGTTCGGCGGCATCCCAGGCGACCGCGTCGAGCTGCTCGCGGTAGACATCCTTGAACGCGGCGGGATCGGCGATCTCGTCGAAGAGGTAGAAGCCGATGCCGTTGGTCTCGAAGCCGAACTGCCGCGCCATCAGCTTGCCGATGAAGAGGCCGCCCGAGAGGTCGCCGAGATACCGGGTGTAGTGGTGGGCGACGAAGCCGCCGGGCCAGCTGGTGCCGACCTCCCGGATCCGCTCGACGTAGCGCCGCGTCGTGGGCAGGGGCTCGATGCGCGCGCGCCAGTCGTCGCCGATGAGGAACGCCAGGTCGGCCTCGATCGCGGGCAGCCGCGTCAGCTTGTCGCTGATGAACGGGGCGGCGACGGGGTCGTGCCGCATCGTCTCGGCGGCGGTCTCGAGGGCGTCGTAGATGAACCAGTGCTGTGCGACGAGGGCGACGTAGTCGTCGCGCGTGCCGCGACCGCGCATCAGGTCGTCCATGAAGCCGGCGTGCTCGCTGCCGGAGTGGGCGGAGCGCGAACGCTCGCGCAGGGCGGTGGAGAACGGGATCGGCTCGGTCACAGCCGTCAGTGTATCTGAAACTAAGGCTCACCTAAACTGAAGGTTGCCTCCGAGAATGCTCAGGAGTGCGGGCGCGGCGTGATCCCCAGCCGGGCGCAGGCCTCGTCGTACAGCGCGACGATCTCGCGGCGCACCTCACGGCGCTCCGTGATGGCACCGCCCGGCCACGGGACCACGATGACGTCCTCGGTGCCGTCGGCGAGGCGGACGCGCCACCGGCCCGCCGCCCCGTCGAATCCGATCATCTCGGAGCCGACGACATCGGTGAGCGGAGCGAAGGCGCGGGCGATGAGGAGGTTGTCGTCGGAGTGGTCGTCGTTCATGTGACCGAGCACGCCGGCGAGGGCGTCGTCGTCGAAGGTGTGCGCCATGGCACCCACCTTAGAGCCGGCGCCGCCGCGCCCCGCGACCGGCCGCCGGCGAAATCCGTTCACAGAAACGTCACAGGAGTGTCACGGCGTCCGGTCCGGTGCGCATCGTGTTCTACGCTGAAAGAACTGATCAGGGGGTGAGGATGCGGGGTCTTCGTCGATCGCGACGTCTCGCGGCTGTAGCCGGCACGCTCGCGTTGGCGATCGCGCTGGCCGCGTGCTCGTCGGACGATTCCGTCTCGCTGCCGCTGCCCGATCAGGTGGATGCCGCCATCCCCGCGGACGTGCAAGGACAGCTGCAGACGGCCGTCGAGCGCGCCCTCGCCGCATCCGGTGCGTCGGGAGCCGTCGTGGGCGTCCGGGTGCCGTGGTCGGGCGTGTGGGAGGCGGGCGTCGGCACGACCGCGCCCGAGGGCGCCGCCGTCAGCGACACGATGACCTTCCACGCGGGAGCGACCACGCGGTCGATGACCTGCGATGTGCTCTACGGGCTGGTGCACGACGGCGTCGTCAGCCTCGACGACACGGCCGGCGAGTACGTGGCGGGTCTCGGCGACCAGGGGGGCGTGACCCTCGGCCAGCTCTGCGACTCGACGGCGGGACTCGCGTCGTACGGGCCGTCGATCGAGACGCGCACCCGCGCGACGCCGGCCCGGCAGTGGAACCCCCGCGAGCTTCTCGGCTACGGCATGTCGCGAGGCTCGACGGCCCAGCCCGGCACGGTCTTCGCCGACTCCGACACCGGCTACGTGCTGCTCGGTCTCGCGCTCGAGCGCGCGTCGGGCAAGAGCTCCGCGCAGCTCTACCAGCACTACGTCTTCGGCCCGAACGGCATGTCGGACAGCTCCTTCCCGAGCACCGGCTCCGCGCAGCTGCCCGGGCTGTGGACGGGCAACGCCGAAGACGGCAGCGCGGCCTGCAGTGCTCCGACGCCGATCGAGGACCTCTCGCCGGCGGCGGGGTTCACGGCATCCGGTGTCATCACGGATCTCGCCGATCTGAGCCGCTACGTCCAGGCGCTGGCCCTCGGGCTGCGCCCCTACGACGCCGCCGGCCGCTTCGACAACGCACTGCCGGCGGTCGCCGACGGCCCGTCGTGGTTCACGGCGCGCGGCGGCGTCTACCAGGCGGGCAGTCTCGTCGGGCAGTACGGAGCGGTTCCCGGCGCGCTCACGGCGGCCTTCGCCGACCGCAACACCGGGATGAGCGTCGTCGTGACGCTGAACAACTCCCGCGCCTCCGCCGATCTCGTGCGGAGCCTCGCCTGGGAGCTCGCCGCGATCGCCTCCAAGGCGCCCGCCGCCTCGGGGCGCACGGCCCCGCAGGCGGGGCTCCCGTGGACCGCCGAGGACATGGCCGCCCAGGTCGCGGCGGTCGCCGTCTGCCCGATCCCGTGATCCGCCGCCGGTGACCAGCGGTCGCGCGGGGGCGTCCGCGGCTCCGGCCGCCGTCGCGCTCGTCGTCGCCGGGCTCGCCTTCCAGGAGGGCGGCGCGGCCATCGCGGTCACCCTCTTCCCGCACGTCGGCCCGCTCGGCATGGTGATGCTGCGGCTGGTCTTCTCGGCCCTGATCCTCCTGATCGTCGCCCGTCCCCGGCTGCGGGGTCGCGGCGGTGCCGCGTGGCGCGACGTGGTGGTGTTCGGCGTCGTGCTCGTGATGATGAACGGGCTGTTCTATCTCGCGCTCGAGCGGCTCCCCCTGGGGGTCACGGTGACGATCGAGGTGCTCGGCCCGCTCGCCCTCTCGATCATCGCCGGCCGCGGGAGGGCGGCCTGGATCTGGGCGCTGCTCGCGTTCGCCGGCGTCGTCGCCCTCGCCGGCGGCGGATGGGATCGGCTCCGCCTCGACGGCGTGCTGTTCGCGCTCGGGGCGGCGGCGAGCTGGGCGCTCTACATCCTCGCGTCGTCGCGGGTGGGCGCCGCGTTCCCTCGTCTCGACGGGCTGGCGATCGCGATGACCGTCGGCGCCGTCCTCTCCCTCCCGTTCGGCCTCGTGGATGCCGGTGCTGCGCTCCTCCGGCCCGAGATCCTCGGGCTGGGCGCCGCCGTCGCGCTCTTGTCGTCGACGCTGCCCTACGCCTTCGAGCTCATCGCCCTGCGCCGTCTTCCGGCCGCGGCCTTCGCCGTGCTCATGAGTCTCGCCCCGGCCGTCGCCGCACTCGCCGGATGGGTGCTTCTCGGTCAGCATCTCGCGTGGTTGGAGGTCGTCGGCATCGCTCTGGTGATCGCCGCCTCGATCGGCGCGGTGCGCTCGGCCGGACGGCGCGCGGACGAGGGTGTCGAACCGGTCGGGTGACAGCGGTGACGGGGGGCGATCTCAGCCCCCGCTCGGCTGGCGGATAGCCGGGCGTGGCAGGATGCCGCAGGTGAGCAGCCGCCCGTCGACGTCGCGCCGAGCCGCGGGCCGCCGCCGCCCGGCGGTCAGCGCCCGACGCCGCCGTCAGCTGCGCCGCCGGCGCGCGATCGCGCTCGCCGTGGCCGCCGTGCTCGCCGTGGGTCTGGGGATCGCGGGCGTGGCGATCGGGCGGTCGATCCATCACGCGGCCGTCTGCGCCGAGGCGGACGGCTTCGGTCGGGAGCAGCTCGACAACGCGCGCACCATCGTGGCCGCCGGGCGCGATGCGGGCCTGTCCGCGCGGGATCAGACCATCGCCGTGATGACCGCGCTGGGGGAGTCGAGTCTGCAGAACATCGACTACGGCGACTGGGAGACGGACGGCGTCACCAATCCGGACGGCTCCCGGACGACCTCGATCGGACTGTTCCAGCAGCAGGACGGCTGGGGGAGCCGGGAGCAACGGCTGGACCCGTACACCGCCGCCACGCTCTTCTACCGGGCGATGGTCGAGGACGTGCCCGAGCCGGAGCGATCGGAGACCGCACCCACCGAGGTCGCGCATCGCGTGCAGATCAACCGCGATCCGCAGCACTACGCGCCCTACTGGCCGCTCGCGGAGCGCATCGTGGCGGTGCTGGACGATCAGACCGTCGTCGACACCTGCCTCTGAGTCGCGCCGCGAGGGGCCGGGCCGATCTCGACGGCGACGACCGCGGTGACCGTGCCGGCGGCGGCGGTGAGCAGCATCCCGATCGTCGAGGGGACGAACGTCGCGGCGGCGACGGCGGCCGTCCCGAGCAGCAGGAGCGTGTTGCCGGCCGCCGTCAACCGGGTCCGCAGCGTGAGTGCCCAGATCCCGAGGATGAACAGCGCCACGGGCACGGTGAGGGTGGCGTGCGCGGCGATGTCGGACAGGTGGGCCTCGCCGCCGATGGCGTCGACGGCGATCTCGATGCCCGCCGAGAAAGCACCCGCCGCGGCGAAGATGACGTAGTGGAAGTACCCGTAGCGGAGGGAGGAGGCGAGGGTGCGGATGTGTCCGGTGTGCTCGCGGGAGAAGTACACCCACCACATGCCCGCCGCGATGACCAGCGCCGCCGCCGACACGACGATCAGCTCGGCGAGGTGGTCCTGCTTCTGCACGGCCTCGATGATCGCGCCCGCCGAAGCGAGGATCGACTCGCCGAGCAGGATCAGGGTGAACAGGCTGTAGCGCTCGGTGATGTGATGCGCGTTCCACGGGGCGTGGTCGCGGTGCTCGGCCCAGATGGGCACGAGCGCCTCGGCGAGCACGAGCGCGAAGAAAGCGATCGTGCCGGCGCCCGGGGGCAGCAGCAGGCGCAGCACCCACGCGACCTGCACGAGGGCGATTCCGCCCGCGTACCTCAGGCACACGCGGCGGTACGCGGGTACGGATGCCGCCGCGCGCAGCCACTGCCCGACCATCGCGAGGCGCATGATCACATAGCCGAGCGTCACGATCGTGAAGTCCTGGTGCTCCATCGCGGCGGCGCTGCCACTGGCCAGCACCAGGACGCCGGCCATCTGGACGATCGTCATCACGCGGTACAGCCAGTCGTCGACGGCGAACGACGTGCCGAACCAGGTGAAGTTCATCCACGCCCACCAGACGGTGAAGAACACCATGATGTAGCTCAGGACGGCGACGCCCAGCGCGCCCTCCGACTCCATGTGGTGCAGCTGCTGCGACGACAGTGACACGGCGACCACGAAGACGAGGTCGAAGAACAGCTCCAGGGGGCTCGCGGCGCGGTGCCGTTCACCGGGATCGCGGGCCGTCATCCGGCGGAGGCCGAAACGAAGGGGTGGTGCGGCGTCCTGCGTCATGCTCCCGCGCTCCTCGCTCGCGCACGGTGCGCGACCCGCGGGAAAGATACCAAGAGGCGCTGCGCGCAAGAAAGTGGAGGGGCTGACGGGAATCGAACCCGCGCTGTGCCTCGCATTGGCAATTGGTAGCTGCGGGTCTCGCGCTGTCGCCTGGACAAGCCGCTTCCTCGCCTCGCTGTCGGAGGACGACGATGTTGTGGAGCGCGGTGACGGCCGTGCCATCGGCTTCCCACCGCGAAGCGCTACGCAGCATCTCTTTCGTCGGGCGTGTCCAGCTCGGCGAACTTGGCCGCCATGGTCGGGTTCCCCTTGGTCAGCTTCTTGACCGTGAGTGCAGCAGCCTTGTCGTTCGCGAGGCGGAGGTTGTTCTCGGAGCTGAGCAGGTTGTCCTTGACCTTCTGGAGCCGATCGATCGCGTTGTCGATCTCCTTGATCGCGGTGTCGAACTTGCCCTTGGCGAGCTGGTAGTTGCGACCGAACGCCGACTTGAAGCCTTCGAGCTCTGACTCGAAGTCGGTGATGTCGATGTTCTGCTTCTTGATCTGTTCGAGTTCGGCCTTGACCACGATGGTGTCTTGCGCGGCGTTGCGCAGCAGGGCGATGATCGCCAGGAAGAACTGCGGACGAACGACGAACATCTTCGGGTACTCGTGCGAAACATCGGTGATGCCGGCGTAGAGCTCGGAGTCTTCTTCGAGCATCGAGACGAGCACCGCGTACTCGCAGCCCTTGTCCTTGCGGTCCTTGTCGAGCTTGGCAAAGAAGTCGCTGTTCCTCTTCTTCGTGGCCGTGGCGTCGGACTCGTTCTTCATCTCGAACATGATCGACACATACTCCACGCCGTCGTCGCTGAAGTCTCGGAAGACGTAGTCGCCCTTCGTGCCGGCGGAGGCGTCGTTGTCCTTCCCGAACGTCGCGTAAGGGAACGCGAGAGAGCGCATGCGGTTGAACTCGACCTCGCAGTGCTGCTCGAGGGTCTCGCCGAGGAGCTTTACCGACAGCTTCGCCTTCATGTCCCTGTAGCGGGCGATGAGTTCGTCCTTCAGGGCGAGCTCCTTGGCGTGCGACTCCGTGAGCGCGGCTTCCTTGACCTTCTGCTCGGCCGCCTGGAGATCCAGCTTGCTCTTCGCCTCGTGGAGGTTCTTCTCCGCCGCCGACCGAGCCTTCGTGACAGCAAGCTCCTGGTCGGTCGCCGCCGACTTGAGCGCGGAGGCGAGCTGCTGGATCTCGCTGTCCTTGGCAGCGCTCGCCTTCTGCGCCTGCTGTGTTGCGTTGGCTACAGCGAGAGCGATCTCGGTGGCCTTGGTCTTCTCGGCTTCCGCGAGACGTGCGTGAAGCTCGTGCTCGAACTCGGCGGTTCGCACCTGCTGCAGGATGTCGGCGTACTGCGCCTCGTCGATGGTGAAGAGGGTGCCGCAATGCGGGCACTTGATCTCGTTCGCAGATGTGGTCGGTGTGGTGTGGGTCATGGGTGTCTCCAAAGGGGCGGAAAACGGATCCCGCAGGCGGGGCGGCCCCAACAGTGCTCCGCCTGCGACAGCGACGTGATGCCGCCAAGCAGATCGTGGGTCACAGGGATGTCTGCGCACAAAAAAGGCGCTGATAAGTCGCCTTATCATGTGATGAGGACCAAATTCTCAATGTCGGAGTAGGTTGGCTTCATGTCCACAGCGCCTTCGCTCCTCATCGACCTGGCCGGCGTCGCCCGGCTGGCGGGTGTGCAGCGACCCGTGGCATCGATGTGGCGGTCGAGGTTCGCGTCGTCCCCGGATCCTTTCCCGCGGGCGATCAACGTCGAGGGCGGCCGGGCCGGTTTCGAGGCCGAGCAGGTCGCCGACTGGCTTGTGCGCACCGGACATGGCAACAACCCGGAGGCACGTGGGGACGCGGCGGCGGCTGCAGCTCCCTCGGACTTCTCCTTCTCCGACGAGGTCGCCGTCGCCGAGCTGCAGGCACTCATTGCGCTGTGCGCGCAGGTCGACGACCTCGCCGAACTCACGCGTTCAGAGGTCAAAGAGGCCGCCGCCGCGGCCGACCCTGAAGATCGCTTGCTGCGGCGTGAGATCTTCGCTCACGTGGACCGGGGAGCGCCGTGGCTCGCCTACGCCACCCGCCTTGTCGATGCGGCGTACTCGTCGTCGGCCGCGCTGGCGCTTGTCGCCCGCCGCCACGCCGCTTCGGACCGGGTTGCGGGATCGGCTGGGCCGCTCGTTGCCGACGCGATCGCCCTGGTCGCCGACGCTGCTCTTGCCCTCGCCGGTGAGGACGCCGTTGTGACGCTGGATGCGAGGGACGCCGCGCTGTCCTCGTCGGTCGCGAGCCGGCTCGGTGACGACGTGAACATCGTTCTGCCGCTCGGCGCGGAGTCTCGCCACGTCCGACGTCAGTTGCTCGTCGATGATCGTTGGGTCGCCGACGAAGCCGACCCGGCGCGCAGCTGGGTCGTCGTCGCCCGTGTTCCTTCTGGTCGTGGCGAGGACGTGGCCGCGATCTTGCGAGCGGTGGACGACGTCTCCCTCTCGCTACGGAGCGCGGATACCGCGGTTGTCATCGGCCCAGCGCGGGCGCTCGTCGACCCGTTGGCGCCCACCGAAGAGCAAGCGCGCGCAGACATCCTTCGCTCCGGCCGGGTGCGAGGCATCGCGCGCCTGTCGGCCGGGCTCGTCGACAGCGCGGTGCGCGAGTCCCTCGCTCTCTGGATACTCGGCGAGCCAACAGCCGAGGTCGCACCCGCGCAGCGAATCACCGCGGTCGCAGATCTCACCGGCGTGAAACTCACCCCCGCGACGCGCGCCGACCTGATCTCGGACCTCATGGCGGGCATGGGCAGCGGTCAGGGTCTGCGCGCGCATCAGTTCCGGTTCGCGGCATTTGTGCGCACGACGTCGCTCCAGGCACGAAGCGGCTCCCTGGTGGCATCGGCGACGCGAAGACTCGCAACTTCGACCGAGGACGCGGCAGAGCTTCCTGCCCTCCTCGACATCGCGGCCCAGGCGGTTCGCTCCGACATCGAGCCGATCGAGATCGTGCCCGATCCGCACGACGTCCCGCTCGCCACGTCCGTGGCGGAGCTCATCAATGCCGGACACTTGAGGAGGGTTCAGGGCACCCGCCTTGACCCTGATCTGCTCGGTCCGGAAGGACTCATCGTCGTGACCGCATCCGATCTCGACGCGCCCGCATCGATCGGCCGCATGCGCGTCGACCAGCTCGCGTTCGCAAGCCGGCACCCTTCGGCGCAGCTGACGCGCCCCGGCGACGTGATCTTCCGCACCAGCCCCACCGCCGCCGCGTGGGTCGATACCGACGGCTCGAAGGTCGTCGCCTACCCGGCCCGTGTGCTGCGCATCAAGGCCGCGGATCCCGGTGGCCTTGTGCCCGAGATCGTCGCCGCAGACATCACAGGCGCGCCCGCCGCGCCTGGGGCGTGGACGCGATGGACGCTGCGTCGCGTCGCCCCGCGCACGATGGCACCGCTCCGACAAGCCCTGGCCGACATCACGACCGCCCGCCGAGACCTCGAGGCTCGCGCCGCGCGCCTCACCGACTATGCCGCCTTGATCGTCGCCGGCGCGACGTCGGGCGCGGTGACCATGATCGACTTGGACCACGCCGCGGATGCGGCAGACACGCAGTAAGGATCATCCATGCCCCGCACACCGAAAGCCGCGCCCGCGGCGCCGTCGACCATGAAAGAGCTGAAGGACACGCTCTGGAAGGCGGCCGACAAGCTGCGCGGCTCGATGGATGCCTCCCAGTACAAGGACGTCATCCTCGGCCTCGTGTTCCTGAAGTACGTCTCGGATGCCTTCGACGAGCGACGCGCGGGTATTCGCACCGAACTCGCCGCCGACGGGTACGACGACGACCAGATCGCGGAGCTGATCGACGACACCGACGAGTACACCGGACGCGGGGTGTTCTGGGTGCCTGCCAACGCACGATGGGGCTTTCTCGCCGAGAACGCGAAGGGCCTCGGTCCGTCGATGGACGCACCCGAGAAGTCGATCGGCGCGCTCATCGATGAGGCGATGGATGCCGTGATGCAGGCGAACCCGCAACTGTCGGGCACATTGCCGCGCATCTTCAACCGCGACAGCGTCGACCAGCGCCGACTCGGCGAGCTGATCGATCTGTTCAACTCGGCGCGGTTCACGGCGCAGGGCCAGGGCGGGATCGACGGGCGGCGCGCCCGCGACCTGCTCGGTGAGGTGTACGAGTACTTCCTCGAGAAGTTCGCCGCTGCGGAGGGTAAACGAGGCGGGGAGTTCTACACGCCCGCCGGTGTCGTGCGCGTGCTCGTCGAGATGCTCCAGCCCACGCACGGGCGCGTGTACGACCCCGCGTGCGGGTCGGGTGGCATGTTCGTGCAGGCTGAGAAGTTCATCGACGCCCACCACGGCGAAGGATCCGACATCTCGGTCTACGGGCAAGAGCTCAACGAGCGCACGTGGCGCATGGCGAAGATGAACCTCGCCATCCACGGGCTCACCGGCAACCTCGGCCCGCGCTGGGGCGACACGTTCGCCCGCGACTTGCACCCCGACCTCCAGGCCGACTTCGTCATGGCCAACCCGCCGTTCAACATCAAAGACTGGGCACGCAACGAGTCCGACCCGCGCTGGCGATTCGGCGTGCCGCCGGCGGGCAACGCGAACTACGCGTGGATCCAGCACATCCTGTCGAAGCTGGCACCCGGCGGTCAGGCCGGCGTCGTCATGGCGAACGGCTCGATGTCGTCGAACTCGGGTGGTGAGGGCCAGATCCGCGCCGAGATCGTCGAAGCCGACCTGGTCTCCTGCATGGTCGCGCTGCCTACTCAACTGTTCCGCTCCACCGGCATTCCGGTGTGCGTGTGGTTCTTCGCGAAGGACAAGGGGAAGCGCGCAGGCGAGGTGCTCTTCATCGACGCCCGGAACCTCGGCCACATGGTCGACCGCGCCGAGCGCGCGCTCTCGGATGAGGACATCGCCCGCATCGCCGACACCTACCACGACTGGCTCGGCCGCCCCCCGGTCGTTGAGCGGGAGAGCGAAGCGACCGAGTCGAAACGCCCGACCGCCTACGAGAACATCCCCGGGTTCTGCTACTCCGCGACGCTCGCCGAGATCAAGGCGGCAGATTACGCACTGACGCCGGGGCGCTACGTCGGGGCGGCTGAGGCTGAGGACGATGGCGAGCCGATCGATGAGAAGCTCGCACGGTTGCGGACAGAGCTCGAGGCGCAGTTCGCGACGTCGGCGCGGCTCGCCGACGTCGTGATCGCGCAGCTGAGGAGGGTCTCATGATTCGTTCGACTCTCGCGGGGAAAGTCGAACTGCACCGGGGACAGTCCTACAAGAGTGCGCTTCTCGACGAACCAGGGCCCTACCTTCTCGGGCTCGGAACCATAGCGCGGAATGGTGGTTTCTCAGAAGGGTCGCTTCGAACGTATGGTGGCGAGTCACCTGACCGGATCCTTTTGCGCCCCGGCGACCTCTACCTTTCGCTGAAGGACGTCACACACAAAGCGGAGTTGCTCGGTGCTGTGGCACGTGTTCCCGCGGATGTACCGCTCGGGAGACTGACACAAGATACGGTGCGCCTCCAGGTCACGAGCCCCGAAGTCGATGCTGACTATCTCTATTGGCTCCTTCGGTCACCTGACTACCGCGCCTATTGCCGGATGCGAGGAACGGGCACAACCAACCTCGACCTGAGTCGCGCGGACTTCCTTGGTTATGAGTTCTTGCTACCTGCCGTTCCTGAGCAGCAGGCGATCGCCGAGGTGCTGGGGGTCCTCGACGACAAGATCGCCGCCAACACCGCCCTCGCCGCCAATACAGAGCAGGTTCTTAGAGCCGAGATCGACGTGGCGTGGTTGCGCAGAGAGGACAGATCATCGACACTCGCCGAGTTTGTTGAATTGAATCCGAAGGTAAGTGTTCCGCGCAGTAAGTCCGCGGTCTACGTAGACATGAAGCGGCTTCCCGAGTCGGGTTGGTCTATCGACGGCTACGACCATCGCGAGCCGAGAGGTGGGGCACGCTTCAGGAATGGTGACACGCTTCTCGCTCGCATCACTCCGTGCCTGGAGAACCGCAAGACTGGCTTCGTCAATCATTTGGAAGATGATGAAGTCGGTATTGGCTCAACTGAGTTCATTGTCATGCGCACGCGCCATGGCATCGCAGCGCCGGTTTCGTTTCTTCTGGCGACGGAAGCACGGTTCCGCGAGTTCGCCATTCAGCACATGATTGGAACCTCCGGACGTCAGCGCGTGGCTGCTTCCGACCTCGCAGCCTTCGAGTTGCCGACGCCCGACTTTGCCTGGCTGGATCAGTTCGGAAGACGCGTCGATGCGCTCTTCGCCGCAGTTGCTGCGCAAGCACGCGAGAACCGCACCCTCGCCGCGACCCGCGACGCGCTGCTGCCGCAGCTCATGTCCGGGAAGCTGCGCGTCCGTGATGCCGAGCAAGCGGTCGCGGCAGCTGGCGTCTGAGCGCGAGCGATGCCGAGAGCCGATACATTCACAGAACTGCACCGCTGCATGAATCTTGGGGGATTCACCGCATGACCGACTACTCCGAACTCCACGAACCACCCGACAGTGGCCCGGGGAATGAGATCGAACTGATCAGCGACGGCGAAGGGCTCGTCGTCATCGGCTCACCGGCGGCCGTCGAGCTCTTCGTCGCGTCGGCGGGGGTGCCGTCGCGCGAGCTCGATCTGCGACGACTGAACTCGGCGGTCGCCAAGGGCGGGTCGGCAATGCAGACCGCGTCGGAGATTTCGGCCAACGCCGGACGGTGGATGAAGCTGACCGAGGAGTCGGCGCGTGCTGCCCACAGCGCGAACCTCGTTCAGCGTTCGGGTGGGCAGTTCGTCCAAGCGACGACTCGCGGGCCGAACGGCCAGTTCGCCAAGAACCTGCAGTTCATCAAGCCTGGAAATGCGGGTGCGTTCCTCACCAACCCCGCGATTCTCGCCGGGGTCGGCGGCATCATGGCGCAGTACGCGATGCAGAAGCAGATGGAGGAGATCACCGAGTACCTCGCGAAGATCGACGCCAAGGTCGATGACATCCTTCGCGCACAGAAGGACGCCGTGCTCGCCGACATGATCGGCGTAGAACTGATGCTCGACGAGGCGATGGCCGTTCGCGCAGAAGTCGGCCGCGTGTCGGAAGTCACCTGGTCGAAAGTGCAGGGCTCGGCCGCAACCATCGCTCGCACACAGGCGTACGCGCTGCGTCAGCTCGATGCGCTGGCCGAGAAGCTCGAGGAAGAGACAAAGGTGGGCGACCTCGCAGGGCTGTCGAAGCACGCGCAGGACACGGTCGTCGAGTGGCTTGCGGTCCTTGCGCGCTGCTTCCAGCTGCAGGACGCGATGGCGGTACTGGAGATCGATCGTGTGCTCGACAGTTCACCCGACGACATCGATAGTCACCGGCTTGCCTTGCATGCGGCGCGCCAGCGACGACAGGATGCGATCTCGAAGGCCACGTCGCACCTCGTTTCGAGGATGGACGCAGCCGCGATGCGCGCAAACGCCAAGGTGCTGCTGAACCCCGTTTCGGCCAAGGTCGTCGTGAAGGCGAGCAACGAGGTCGCGTCCGGTGTCAGAGACCTTCACCTCGCTCTCGGGCTCGCTGACGAGCGCGACTTCCTCGAAGCCCGCCGCTGGTCCGCCGCGGCCGCCGATGTGCGCGATGACATGGTCGGCGCGAGCAAGGTCGGCCTGCAAGCCGCCGGTCGCTTCAGCACCGAGACGCTCGAGAGCGCCCGCATGACAACGGGACGACTGGCTGAGAAGCTCGCGAACCGTCGGCAGAATGCGGAGAAGGCCGCCTCCGCCGCGGCCAAAAGCGACGCCGATGAGGAGCAATCATGAGCTTCGCTGTCGTCGACTTCGAGACCACGGGCATCCTGCCGTCGTACCACCACCGGGTCGTCGAGATCGGTGTCACGCACGTCGAGGATGACGGCACGATCACCGCACGCTGGGAGACGCTGATCAACCCCGAACGCGACCTGGGGCCGCAGAGCATCCACGGCATCCGCGCCGCTGACATCCTGGATGCGCCGGTCTTCGCCGACATCGCCGCGGAGTTCGCCGATCTGCTGCGCGGACGGGTGTTCGTGGCGCACAACGCGACGTTCGATCTGCGGTTCTTGCACGCCGAGTTCGAACGGGCCGGTTACGGGCTGCATGCCGATACACCGAGCGTCTGCACGATGGCATTGGGGTCGAGCTTCGGTCTCGGAGCGTCCTGCTCCCTGGCGCATGCGTGCGTCACGTGTTCCATCGAGCCCGGCCTCTCGCACAGTGCCGGCTCCGATTCGTACGCGACCGCTCAGCTGCTTTCGCACTACCAGCGGGCCAGCTCCACGTGGCCCGGATGGGCGGAGTACTGGCAACGCACGGCAGAGGCCGGGCGGGCGCACGAGTACCCCGTGGGTCGCCGAACCAGTGCAACGGCGAAGCCTCGGTCTACGGCAGCTGTCGCTCCCGCGAGCTTCCTCGAGCGAATCTCGACTGAGTCTGTGCGGGATGCGGTTGAGGGAGCGGCGGCGAGATACACAGCGCTTCTCGACCGCTGTCTGCTGGACGGAATCATCTCGGTGAGCGAAGGCGCACAGCTCGGTGAGGTTGCCACGGAGCTCGGCCTCACGCGAGCTGTGGTCCACGGCATCCACCGCGACTACTTCGTCGAACTTGAGCGACGCGCGTGGGCAGACGGAGTGCTGACGGAGGAGGAGAAGGCGGACCTCCGTGCCGTGGGCGCCTTGCTGCAGCTCGGTACGGACGACATTGCCGCGGCCGTCGATGATGTGCGGCCCGCGGCCGACCCCCTGGATTCGGAAGCATTCGCTCTCGCGACGGGGGATCTGATCGTGCTCACCGGCGACATGGTGCGCCCACGCGACGTGTGGGAGGCGGAACTGCGCGACCGCGGCTACCTGCCTCACCCCACCGTGACCAAGAAGGTCACGCTCGTCGTCGCCGCCGATCCCGACTCGCTCTCGGGCAAGGCGAAGAAGGCGCGCGACTACGGGATCCCCATCGTCAGCGAAGACGGACTCGCGAAGTTGCTCGAAAGGGATGAGTGATGACCGCGCTACCTGAAGCTGCGTGGGAGCAGGACGCTCTCGAAACGCTCGCCGAGCCGTTGGGGTGGCGACCGGCGAAGGGCGATGAAGTCGCACCCGGGAGCGGTGAGCGCGACACGTGGGACGACCTGCTGATCCGTCCGCGTCTGCTCGACGCGCTGCGGCGACTCAACCCCGGAGTGCCTGCCGAGTACTTGCAGCAAGCGGTCGCGGAGATCGCGGCGCCGAAGTCGCAGGATGCGATCACCGAGAACCACCGCATCCATCAGTACCTCGTCAGCGGATATCCGTTGAGCTACATCGACACCGACGGCACCGAACAGAATCCGCGGCTCCGACTGCTCGGCACCGACCCGTCCGACAATGACTGGCTCGCCGTCAACCAGCTGACGCTCCGGCGCGGTGACCTCCACCGTCGACTCGACATCGTGCTGTTCGTGAACGGGATGCCGCTCGTCATCGTCGAGCTGAAGCGTGCTGGCTCGGCATCCACCGGCGTCGCCCCGGCGCATGCACAGCTGCAGACGTATCTGCGCGAGTTCCCGATGGTGTTCCGTTTCTGCATACTCACCCTCGCGACCGACGGCATCGATGCGAAGTACGGCACGCCCTTCACGCCGCTGAACCACTTCGCGCCCTGGAACGTTGACGATGACGGCAAACCGCTCGCGCAGCCGCGGATCGAGGACGGTGTGTCGGTCGAGCCGATCGATGACGCTCTCAACGGCCTGTTCAATCAGGAGCGGTTCCTCCAGCTCGTGCGCAACTTCACGGCGTTCGACGAGAACGCCGACGGCCTCACGAAGCGCATCGCGAAGCCGCACCAGTACTTCGCGGTGACGAAGGCGGTCGGCAGCACCGTGCAGGCCGTCGAGACCAACGGCAAGGCCGGTGTCGTCTGGCACACGCAGGGCTCGGGCAAGTCAATGGAGATGGAGCTGTACGCGAACCTCGTATCGCGGCATCCGAAACTCAAGAACCCCACCGTCGTCGTCGTCACCGACCGCACCGAGCTCGACGGGCAGCTGTTCCAGACGTTCGACCAGAGTCTGCTGCTCGCCGAGAAGCCCGTCCAGGTGCGCGAACGCGCCCAACTGCGCGACGAGCTGCGCAACCGAGTCACCGGCGGCATCTACTTCACGACGCTGCAGAAGTTCGGGCTCACCGAGGCAGAGAAAGCGTCTGGCACGCAGCATCCCCTGCTCACCGACCGGCGCAACGTGATCGTCGTCGTCGATGAAGCCCACCGCAGCCACTACGACGACCTCGACGGCTACGCCCGTCACCTGCGTGATGCGTTGCCGAACGCGACGCTCATCGCCTTCACCGGTACGCCGATCTCCTTCGCGGAGCGCGATACGCGCGCAGTGTTCGGCGACTACATCGACATCTACGACCTCACGCGGGCCGTCGGCGACGGCGCGACCGTCCCTGTCTACTTCGAGCCGCGGCTCATCAAGGTGTCGTTCGCCGAAGGTGCGAGCGAGGACGATATCGACCGTGCCGCCGACGAATACACCGTGGGGCTGGATGACACAGAGCGGGCGCGGCTCGAGGCATCCGTCGCCGTCGTCAACGCCGTCTACGGCGCGCCGGAGCGCATCGAGACGCTCGCGGCCGACCTCGTGCGGCACTGGGAAGAGCGGCGGGAGCGGATGAAGCCTTTCCTCGCCTCCCCTGGCAAAGCCCTCATCGTTGGCGGCACGCGTGAGATCTGCGCGCGACTGTATGCGGAGATCGTGCGTCTGCGGCCCGACTGGCACTCCGACGCGCTGGATTCCGGCAAGATCAAGGTCGTCTACTCGGGGTCCGCATCCGACCAGCCGCCGGTCAGCGACCACGTGCGCCGAGACTCCGAGAACAAGGCGATCAAGGCGCGGCTGAAGGATGCCGACGACGAGCTCGAACTGGTCATCGTCAAGGACATGATGCTGACCGGCTTCGACGCTCCGCCGCTGCACACGCTCTACCTCGACCGACCCCTCAAGGGTGCCCTGTTGATGCAGACCCTCGCGCGGGTGAACCGCACGTTCCGAGGAAAGGAGGACGGGCTGCTCGTCGCGTACGCGCCGCTCGCCGACAACCTCGCGAACGCTCTTGCGGAGTACACGACATCGGATCAGGAGAACAAGCCCGTCGGCCGAGATGTCGACGAAGCGGTTGCTATTGCGACTGAGCTCGTTGCTGAGATCCGCGAGATGCTCGCCGACTGCGATTGGCGAGCGATCGTCGCGCGCGGCGGCTCTCGCGCCTGGCGAACGGCAGCAACGACCGCAACCAATTTCCTGCGAGACGCCGCGAATCCGCTGAACGACCCTGAGCTCGGCATCGACCGGCTGTCGGTGCGATACCGCACCGCGACGGGTCAGCTGGCTCGGGCGTGGGCACTCGCGTCCGGCCGTGACGGACTTGCTGAACTGCACGAAGAGATCGCCTTCTACGAAGAGGTTCGCGTCTGGATGGCGAAGTTCGACGCCGCTGAACGGCAGGCCCGCGACGAACCGATTCCCGAGGAGATCTCGCGCCTCCTCGGATCGCTCGTCGCCGAGTCCATCGCTCCCGGGGAAGTTCTCGACATCTATGACGCGGCCGGGCTTCCGCGGCTGGCGCTCGACAACCTCGGTCCTGACTTCCTCGCCAAGGCGCAGGCGGCGCCGAACGCGCATCTCGCGATCGAAGCGCTGCGCAAGTCGCTGACGGATGCCGGCGCGAGCGCGACACGCGGCAACCTTGTTCGCCAACGGGCGTTCTCGGAACGGATCGCCGAGATCATGAACCGCTACACGAACCAGCAACTGACCTCCGCTGAGGTGATCGCGGAGTTGGTGGAGCTCGCGAAGGAGGTCGCCGCTGAAGCGTCGCGCGGCACCCACTTCTCCCCACCGCTCTCTAGCGACGAACTGGCGTTCTACGACGCCGTCGCCACGAACGAGTCGGCGATCGATGTGCAGGGTGAGGACGTGCTCGCGCAGATCGCCCGGGAGCTCGTCGCCGTGATGCGTCGTGATGTCCGCACCGACTGGACCGTGCGCGATGACGTGCGCGCGAAGCTGCGGTCGTCGATCAAGCGGCTGCTCGTGAAGTACAAGTACCCGCCGGACAAGCAGCCCGAGGCTATCAAGCTCGTCATGGACCAGATGGAATCGATGGCTCCGCGGTATGCGGGGGAGCGGTAGAGGAGTGGGTATGGGGGAGTTCAACGCGCGCGCTGAGATCGAGGCTGTCCTCGACGTGCTCGTCGACGGTCTGGCGCCACTGGTGGCGGCTCGGTTCGACGAACTCGCACCGGGCATGGGTGAGTGGACAGAGGTCATCGAAGCCAGGGACCGTCAGGCGGGTCGAGGCTCGGCGAGGTACAACCCGCGTGACCTGTCGCTGATCCTCCGCGCGTTCACAGAGTCCTTCGGATCGTTCGGGTACCCGTTCGCGGACTCGCTCAGCCGCCGCGGGAGGAGCCTTGCGAGTGAGCTCCGCGACGTCCGCAACCGGTGGGCGCACAACGAGGACTTCTCGACCGCGGAGGCGTATCGCGCGCTCGACTCCGCGGAGATGCTCCTGCGTGATGTCGGGGCAGAGCAGCAAGCAGATGAGGCGCATCGACGCAAGGCTCCGGTGCTCGCGGCCCTCGCAGCGGCATCCGACATCCCGGCATCATCCTCGTCGACAGAACCCGTCACAGTCGCCCCGGTCGACAGTCGTTCGGAGCCGCCCGCGGCAGCGTCGACCGCCGACGAGAGCGACCCGACGGTGAGTTTGCTTCCACAGATGTCTGCTGCGGCAGCGGAGCTTGAAGGCAAGGCTCGCATACATGTACATTCGCTGCCCGACCTGAGCTACGCCCAGGCGCTGAGCGCTATCCCTGTCGTCTCGGAGGTGACGGTCGATTACCGAGGCCCTGAGTTGCGGGCTGCGTCCATCGAGATCGACGCGATCTGTGCGCTCGGTCCGCTGGGGGACCCGAAGGTCGTGCTGGCTGACCTCGACGGTCGCGCACCTTCCGTGCTGCGCGGAGTTGATCTGACCCTCGACCCTTCTCGCATGCTCTCGGTCGAGAACCCGATGCCAGGTTCGATCCGCGTGACGCTGCGCGACGCCGCGGGCGTGCCCGTCGCGCGCCACGAGAGTCCGGTCGCCGTGCTCGCCGGGAATCAGTGGCGAGCAAACCCGTTGCAGCTCGGAATCGAACTTCTGGCGGCATTCGTTCAGCCGAATTCGCCAGCGATCGCACCGCTGCTCGTCGAGGCGTCCGACCGACTTCAGCAGACGACGGGCAGCCCAGCGCTCGACGGATATCAGCAGGGGTCGCGCGAGCGTGTGGATTCGATCGTGGGGGCGATCTACGAGAGCATGCGAGCTCGCGACATTCGATATTCCGCGCCGCCCGCGAGCTGGGGGCTCGACGGGCAGAAGGTCCGGACGCCCGCCGAGGTCCTCGACGGGCGTATCGGTACCTGTCTCGACACCACGGTCACTTTGGCCGCTGCTCTCGAAGAGGCGGGCATCAACTCGACTCTGTGGTTGCTCGACGGACACATCTTCCTCGGCTATTGGCGCGATGATGCGAGTCTCGACGGCCCTGCGCAGATGGATGCGGCAGAGGCCGTCAACTACGTTGGCCTCGGACAGATCGAGGTCGTTGAGACGACGTTCCTCACCGGAGGGGCGTCGTCGAGGCCCTTCGCCGATGCGCGGCGTCACCACCACACGGAGACTCTCGCTCGTGACACGTCGTTGATTCTCGGGATCACCGACATCATGCAATCGCGGCTTTCCCGCATCTACCCGCTCCCGAGTCGCACCGTCACAGAGTCGGGCGAAGTGAAGATCGTCGAGTATGCAGTGCGGCAGGGCCCTGCCGCGCTTCACTACGCCCCGTCCGAGCAGGCAATCGCGGGCGGATCGCTGCGCGACGTCCCGGCGCGAGTAGGGCAGTGGAAGAACGCGCTTCTCGATCTCAGCCTGAGAAACCGACTGATCAACTACGGCGAAAAGGCGGGCTATCCCCTTGCCGTGCCGCAGCCTTCGATCGCTGCGTTCGAGGACATGGTCAATCAGGGTACTTCGATCAGCCTCGTCCCGAGCGACCGGATCCCCACTGTCGATGGAACTCGCGGCATCCGCTATGGACAGGAGCTGTCGGAAGCGATGCGCGCCGCTCAGCTCGCAGAGCGGAAGCAAGTCTACGTCGGGGTGACCGAGGCGGCCTATGCCACCCGATTGCGTGCGCTCGCGTACAAAGCGCGGACCATCCGCGAAGAGACCGGCGCCAACAACCTCTACCTCGCCTTCGGGATGTTGCGCTGGAGGAGTGGCGACCGCGATCTGCGCTCCCCCCTCGTGCTGGTTCCGGTCTCTCTCGAAGCAGCCGGCGCCGGCAGGACGTTCCGAATCACGCTCGACGAATCGGGTGAGTCCACTCCGAACTATTGTCTGCTCGAGAAGCTCCGCCTGAGCTTCGGACTCGATATCCCAGGGCTCGCCAATCCCGCGCGCGACGAATCCGGCATTGACCTGGCGGCGGCGTTCTCAGCGACCCGTCGGGCCCTCGCCGCGGCGCAGTTGCCTTTCACCGTCGACGACACGGTTGACCTGGCGATCCTGCAGTTCGCGAAGTATCGACTGTGGAAAGACCTCGACGACAACTGGGGTGAGCTCGCGAAGAACCCGCTCGTCAACCACCTCATATACACGCCGACCGCGGAGTTCTCAGATCCGGCGCCCGGGCCGAGGAATGTCGACCTCGACGCACTCAACAACGCGGTCCCCGTCGCAGCTGACTCCTCTCAGCTCGAGGCGGTCGCGGAGGCGGAAGCCGGACGGACTTTCGTCCTTGAAGGACCTCCCGGCACGGGAAAGTCGCAGACCATCACGAACCTTCTCGCACACGCTCTCGCGAAGGGGAAGCGGGTGCTCTTCGTCGCGGAGAAGCGGGCAGCGCTCGATGTTGTCAAAGACCGACTGGATGCTGTGGGTATCGGGCCGTTCGCTCTCGACCTCCATGACAAGGGGGCGCGGCCCGCTGCGGTGCGGGCCCAGATCCGTGCCGCGATCGATGCAATCGCAAGGCCCGATGAGGCGGCTCTCAGCGCGAACCGAGCGACAGCGGACTCAAGTCGCGGGGCGCTGAAACGCTACGCGCAGCGACTGCACGAACCCAACACCGCGGGGCTCTCCCTCTACGCCGCGCGCGCGCAGTTGCTCGCATTGGCTGACGATGCGGAGCCGTTGGAGATTCCTCAAGCGCTGGTCGCGTCCCGCGCCGCAGGGGACTTCGACCGGTTGCGTGAGCTCATGCGGACACTTCCTGAGACGGCAGACTTCGCACACCCGTCGCGGCTGCATCCCTGGGGGTTCGTGCCCTCGTCCGTGCAGGACAGTGTCGCGGTGCACGCGGCTGCGCGGGAGTTTGACGCTGCACTGAACGCTATTCCGACCGAAGGCGAAACGCAGACGCTGCTGGCAACTGCCTCGAGCCCGGAGCATCTCGAGCAGTGGGCTGTGGTGGCGAATGCGCCGCGGTTTTCGGTGGAAGCGTTGGATGCGGTCCACGGGCGCGCGCTCACAGGCGAGATCGGAGCGATTCAGGCCCTGTTGGAGTCCACCGGCGGAGCGCGAGGTTGGTTCTCGGCGGTGGGGCCGGAGGTGCTCCTCAGCGACGTTCACGAGGTGTATCGGGCAGCCGTCGCGGCGGACGCCTCGGGATTCTTCGGTCGACGGAAGCGCCAGCGGGCTGCCCTCGCGGGATTCGGTTCGGCACTTCGCGTTGATCCCCGCACCTACCCGGCGCGCGATGTCACCCCGCTCGTCGCGGAGGTTGTCGGCGCCGCCGAAGAGATTGGGTCTCTCCGCGCGCAACTGATCAGTCTCCCGCTCCCGCTTGTGAGTGCGACATGGACTCCGTACAGCGAAGAGGGCACCGACTCGGTCAAAACCTCGCTCGCCTGGGCGGTGTGGCTGGGTGACGCGTTGTCCGGCGGCGGTGCGGACTTCAAGGTCGGTTTGCGACGCAACTATGCTGCTTCGTCGCCTGCCCCCGACCTCGCCGGGGCGCTCACTCGTCTCGCGGCGGCGTGGCGTGGCTTGGCAGCGGCGATCGGCGACATCGATCGTCGCGATGGCGTTTCGGGTGCCCTCGCGGCGTGGGCCCCACCGGGGGAACTCTTCGCGGTCTGGCGTTCGACATCAGGGGGTCGAAACCTCGCGACGTCCGAGCCCGTCACTCTCGACCGATGGCTTGCCTTCCTGCAACACCTCGAGCCGCTACTCGGCTTCGGGATGTCGCGTGCCCACAACTCGCTGTTGACAGGAGCGGTCCCCGCAGACCTTGCGTACCTCGCGCTGGAGCGCGGAATTGCGGATGCGTCGATTCGAGAGCGCGAGGAGTCGCAGGCCATGGTGTCATTCGACGTCGCGGCGCACAACCGTGCCATCACGCGGTTCACTACGAGCGCAGCATCCATCCGTGCCGAACTGCCCCGCGCGATTCCTGCGGAGATCCTTGCCCAGCGTCGAATCGATCCGGCCTTCGACGGCGGGATGATGGGCGAACTCAAACGTCAGTTGGGTCGTCAACGCGGTGGTATGGCGGTCCGTACGCTTTTCGAACACTACGGCGATCTGATCACGCAGATTGCCCCGTGCGTGCTCATGAGCCCGGAGTCGGTTGCCCGCTTCTTCCCGGCTCGCGCTGCGATGTTCGACATCGTGGTTTTCGACGAGGCGTCGCAGATCCGCGTGGCTGATGCGGTCGGGGCGATGGGCAGGGCCGGGTCGGTCGTGGTGGTCGGGGACAGCAAGCAGATGCCGCCCTCGAGCTTCGCGGAGGTCAGTAGCGACATCGAGTCCGACCCCTCGTCGTTCGCGGATCAGGTCCTCGATGAGGAGTCGATTCTCACCGAGTGTGTGCAGGCGCGGGTGTCGCGAAAGTGGCTCTCGTGGCATTACCGCAGCCAGGATGAGGCGCTCATCAGCTTCAGCAACCAGGCCTACTACGACAGTCGACTCTCGTCGTTCCCCGCTCCGTGGCCGCACGCGGGTGACAACGCGCGCGCCGATCATGGGATCTCGCTCGTGCGAGTCGACGGGCGGTTCAATCGCTCCGGTCGCGGCAAGGACCTGCGCACGAACGCAGCCGAGGCAGGGGCCATCGTCCGAGAGGTCACCCGCCGGTTCGAGATGTCCGTCGAGAGCACACCTTCGGTAGGGATCATCACGTTCAACTCGCAGCAACGCACGTACATTGAGGCGCTCCTCCGAGAGTCGCCGAACGAACGAATCGCGCAGGCGCTTGACGAACGGGATGGATTGTTCGTCAAGAATCTCGAGAACGTACAGGGAGACGAGCGAGACACGATCTTGTTCTCAGTCGCCTTCAGCGCGAACGATCGAGGCGTCGTCCCCCTGAACTTCGGTCCGCTTTCGCGGGCCGGTGGGGAACGGAGGCTGAATGTCGCCATCACCCGCGCGCGTCGTCAAGTCGTGCTCTTCGCGAGTTTTGACCCGTCTGATCTGCGAGCTGAAGAGACCTCTTCGGTCGGCATCAAGCACCTGCGAGCGTACCTTGAGATGGCGGCATCCGGTGTCGAGTCGAGCGACGGCATGAGTCGTGAGCGTCTCGTCGACCGTCACCGGGACGAGATCGCAGCTGCGCTGCGTTCCCGGGGGTTTGCGGTGCGTACGGACATCGGCCTTTCGGACTTCCGCGTCGACATCTCGATAGCGGATGCCGCAGAGCCCGCCCTGCCGCTCGTCGCGGTGCTGCTAGACGGGGAGAGCTGGCGGGCGCGTCGAACAGTCGCGGATCGTGACGGTTTGCCGGTCGACGTGCTCAAGGGGCTCATGGGATGGCCCGCGGTCGAACGCGTATGGCTGCCCGAATGGATGCAGCAGCGTGAGGAGACGATCGATCGTCTGGGCGCGGCAGTTGAGGCCGCGAAAGCTGGTGTCGAGGCTGCTGAGCCTGTGGCAGCTGAGGCTACTGGGGTGGCGACACTCCCGGTGTCGAGCGAGGATGACGCTGAGCTTGGTATTCGCGATGTCGCCGACATCGGGGTCGGCGCCGCGCCGGAAGTGCCCGCCCCGGTCAGATCCGCGCCGGCGCCGACATCCGGTGTCGCGAGTGCCGAGCTGCGGCATCCGCGCGTGCGTCAGTTCACGCCCTGGACCCCGAGCAGGTCGGGGTCGATTGAGACCCTCGACGATCTTCCCGATCGTCGGGCCGTGGATCAGGTGCGAACGGTGATCACCAAGATCGTCGAATCGGAGGGTCCGATCCATCGTGAGCGTCTCGCGCGACTCGCCGCAGAGAGCTTCGGACTGAGCCGGGTCGCGCCAGCGCGGATGGATGCCATCCTGCGGTGCCTTTCATCAGATCATGTGCGCGCGGCGGACAAGTCGTGTGCCTGGCCGAGCGGTATCGAGCCTGACCGATGGCGTGATGTCCGAGTGAGCTCGCCGGGTGACGGTCGTCCGCTGGAGCACGTGCCGCTCGACGAGATCGCGAATGCGATGGCTGTCGCCGCGGAGCTCGGAGGCGGGATGGCAGAGGGAGAGCTGAAGAGGCAGGCCCTCAACATGTTCGGCGGCAAGCGGGTGACGGCGGGTATCGACGCAATCCTCACGGCAGCGCTGACCCGCGCGGTGAAAACGGGTCGGATCGCGAGGGACGAACGAGGCGTCTTCCTCGCCCAGGGGTAGGCGGACAGTCGGCTCTTGCCAAAGTCCCTGCGCGAGACGCTCCCGGCCTTCTCGAACGGCATACACCTGCCTCTGGCTGAGGCTGAGCCGACCCGGAAATTCGCGCAGAGGCCACGCATCGAGCCGGTGAGCTGGGAAAGGCCGTTCGCAGCTCGGATTGAAGCTGTTCGAGGACCTATGCGAACAGAGCCGCGCACTTCTGCGAACAACCTTTGTGGAGGGGCTGACGGGAATCGAACCCGCGCTGTCTGCTTGGGAAGCAGAAGTTCTGCCATTGAACTACAGCCCCATGCACCGGGAGGTGCGCGGCCAGCTTAGCAAACCGACCGGAGGCCGCCGCCCGCCCCGTCACTCCGACAGGTGCTGCACCGTGTTGGTGTAGGTGATGGAGTCCGCCGTCGACCCGACGAGACCGAGGGTCACGCCGAACATCGACTCGAGGCCCTCGGCGGGCGGCGGGGTGTCGGCGCCCAGGGTGAGCAGCCGGCCCCCGGGCAGCGTCGCGCTCAGCGAGTTGAGGTAGACGGCCACGTGGCCCTCGAGCGTCATCGTGTCGGCGGTCGTCGTCAGGATCGGGCCGGTCTCGTGGCGGACGGTCAGGCTGAAGCCCGAGATCGTGATGCGGTCGGCTTCGAGCTTGAGCGCGGTGGTCCGCGAACCGTCCGCGAGGGGGACCGTCACGACCGAGATCCCCCGCAGCCCGCTGAACGACAGCGACGTCGACCCGAGCTGTGCGGACGGCTGCGTGAACACCGGCCCGTCTTCGTCGGCGACGGGCGCGACCGCCGGGGGCGTGCTCCCCTCCGACGGAGCGGGAGACGGGGCGGGAGGCGGTGCGGGCGCAGGAGTCCCGGGATCCGGGACGGCGGGGGCTGTCTCCGTGGGTGACGACGACGGCGACGGACTCGGCGACGGCGAGGAGGCGCCGTGGCACGGCAGGATGATCGGGATGCACCACTCCGCCGGATGCGGGGTCGACGCCGCGACCGACGTCGCCGGCACGATCGCGGCCCCCATGACGGCGGGCGTGAGCGCGAGCAGCGCCGCCGCGACCGCCGCAGCGCGGGCGCGCGGACGACCGGTCATCGCGCGACCGCCTCGTCGGGGACGATCGCCCCCTCGGGCTCCCTGTCCGCGTCCGCGTCTGCCTCCGCGGCGGGGTCGGTGCCGGGTCTCGGCATCCACGAGACGGCCAGGATGCCGCCGACGGCCGACAGCAGGAAACCGACGAGGAAGCCGCCGAGGTTGACGCCGACGATCGAGTAGACGCTCGTCGCCAGCGCGATGACGCCGTAGAGGATGCGGTGCGCCGGTGTCGCGATGACCAGGGCGCCGAGCACGATCAGCAGCAGGGGGATCACGACGGCCTGCAACCCCTCGATGCCGAGGTGGATGTGCAGCCGGCCGAAGTCGAGCTGGCTCGATCCGAACATCACGAGGCCGCCGAGGATGAGCAGGATGCCGCCGACCAGCGGCCGTTCGCGCCGCCAGCTCCGACCGCGGCCGGGGGAGCGCGGCGCCCGGGCCGCCCGACGTGTCAGAAGCATCCGGTCGATCCGTCCGTCAGTGTCAGCGACATGCCGGTCAGCGTGAACACGGAGGCCTGCGTGCTCCAGGAGATCTGCTGGAGGTTGTCGATGGTGACGCTGTCGGCATCCTGAGCGAAGTCGCCGACGGAACCCTTCGCCGCCGTGTTGACGGTGGACGCGTCCACGCCGATGCGGATGTTCGAGAACGACGAGTCGCCCTTGAGGTCGGTCATGCCGATCTGCAGATCGGTCGCCGAGGCGGGATTCCCGCCGCCGCCCGCGGTGATCCGCACGCCGACCTTGCCGAGCGGGGTGTCGGAGATCACCGACTGACAGAGGTCGTAGAGCTGGGCCGACGCGATGTTCGCGATCGCGACGTTGTGCGAGCCGCCCGCGGTGTCCTGCGTGACCCCCGCGTACTGCGAGAAGCCGGTGCCCTCGAGCTTGGAGGCGCTGATCTGGAACTGGCTGCCGGAGACGGCGAACGAGACGGGGACGGCGCCCTGCGCGACCCCGCCCAGCAGGAACGTCGAGGCCAGGACGACGGGGACGGTGGCGAGGGTGATGCGCCCTGCGCGGGAGCGGGTCGGGTTCGAGAGTCTCATCGATCCTCCGGATGCCGTGGGCGCCGGCTCCGCTGCCGACGCGCTCGATCATCGACTGTGCGCCGGAATTGACAATCAGTCAATAAGGCCGACCGAGTGTGAGAGAACTCTCACCGACCCCTGCGACGTGGCCCGGCCCCTCGGTGTCGGGGAGCGGCTCGGTAGGGTCGGGACATGTCCTCCGACCAGCGTCGACGCCTGTCGCGGGAGGATCGTCGTGCCCAGCTGATCGCCTCGGGGGTCGCCTTCCTCGTCTCCCAGCCGCTCGACGACCTCACGATCGAGGCCCTCGCCGCGCGGGAGGACGTCTCCCGGGCGCTCGTGTTCCACTACTTCGGCTCGCGTCAGGGACTCCACACCGCGGTGGTGACGACGGCGCGGGACGCGCTGATCGCGGCATCCGCGCCGCGCGAGGAGCTGCCGCCGCGCGAGCGCCTCGACGACACCGTCGCACGCATCGTCGCGTTCGTGCGCGCCCACACCGGGACCTTCTACTCGCTCGTGCGGGGCGTCGCCAGCGGCGACCCCGTCGTGCGCGAGCTCGTCGACGAGGCACGCGACGAGAACGCCCGCCGCATCCTCGACGTCTTCCGGGAACTGGGCCACGCCGACTCGGCGACGCTGCGGGTGGCGGCCCGCGCCTGGGTCGCGTTCGCGGAGGACGTGCTCATCGAGCTCGCCATCGCCTCCGATCGCCCCGCGGAGGAGATCACCGGGCTTCTGACCCGGTCCGCTCTGGCCGTCGCGGCATCCGTCGACGGCTGACCCGGAGGCGGTCGCCGGACACGGCCAGTAGGCTGGCGGCGTGCTGCTCAGCGATCGTGACATCCGCACCGAGATCTCCACCGGACGGGTCGGGCTCGCGCCCTGGGACCCCGCGATGGTGCAGCCGTCGAGCGTCGACGTGCGGCTCGACCGGTACTTCCGGCTGTTCGACAACCACAAGTACCCGTTCATCGACCCGGCCGAGGACCAGCCCGATCTGACACACCTCATCGAGGTGCGGCCCGACGAGCCGTTCATCCTGCACCCCGGCGAGTTCGTGCTCGGGTCGACGTTCGAGCAGGTGACGCTGCCCGACGACATCGCCGCGCGGCTGGAGGGCAAGTCCTCGCTCGGCCGCCTCGGGTTGCTGACCCACTCGACGGCGGGGTTCATCGATCCCGGCTTCTCGGGCCACGTCACCCTGGAGCTGTCGAACGTCGCGACGCTGCCCATCAAGCTGTGGCCCGGCATGAAGATCGGCCAGCTCTGCTTCTTCCGCCTGTCGTCCGCGGCGGAGAACCCCTACGGCACCGGCCCGTACCTCAACCGCTACCACGGCCAGCGCGGTCCGACGGCGTCGCGGTCGTTCCAGAACTTCCACCGCACGGATGTCGGGTCCACCGACGCCGGAGCGCGGGGCGCATGAGCGGGGCGAGCCCGGCGGCGCCGGCGGCCGACCCGCTGGCCTCACGCCCGCTCGCCCGCTGGGTGTTCTGGCCGGCGGCGGCGATCATCGTCCTGGTCACCGCCTTCGCGGTGCTGTTCCCGGCGACCGCCGAGAGCGCGTTCGCCGCGGTGCAGGCCACGATCGTGCGCACATTCAGCTGGTACTACGTGCTGATCTCGGCCTTCTTCGTCGCCTTCGCCCTGGTGCTGGGCTTCAGCCGCTTCGGCGACATCAAGCTCGGCAAAGACGACGACGAGCCGGAGTTCTCGGTCGGCGCCTGGTTCTCCCTGCTGTTCGCGGCGGGCATGGGGATCGGGCTCGTGTTCTACGGCGTGAGCGAGCCGCTCAGCCACTTCGTCTCGCCCCGGCCGGGCGTCACCGGAACCGACGCGCAGCTCGCGCAGAGCGCACTCATCCAGACCTACCTGCACTGGGGCGTGCAGGCGTGGGCCATCTACGTCGTCGTCGGGGTCGCGCTGGCCTACGCCATCCACCGCCGCCGGCGGCCGATCTCGATCCGCTGGGCGCTGGAGCCTCTGCTGGGACGGCACGTGCGCGGCACCTGGGGCAACGTGATCGACACGATCGCCCTGGTCGGCACCGTGTTCGGCGTCGCCACCTCGCTCGGCCTGGGCGTCATGCAGATCGGCGCCGGCCTCTCCAGCGCCGGGTTCGGCACCCCCGACACCCTCATGCAGGTGGTCATCATCGGCGTCATCACCGTCTTCGTGCTGTTCTCGGTGCTGTCGGGCGTCGCCAAGGGCATGAAGTGGCTGTCGACCTTCAACCTCGTGCTGGCGGCGCTTCTGCTGGTGTTCGTGCTCGTCGTCGGGCAGACCGAATACCTGCTGCGGGAATGGGTGCAGTCGATCGGGGCGTACCTGCAGAACTTCGTCGGGCTGAGCTTCACCGTCAGCGCGTTCCAGGGCGAAGCGGGGGAGCAGTGGCAGGCGGCCTGGACCTCGTTCTACTGGGGCTGGTGGATCTCGTGGGCCCCGTTCGTCGGCATCTTCATCGCTCGCGTGAGCAAGGGGCGCACGGTGCGGGAGTTCGTGCTGGGCGTCTTGATCGTGCCGACGCTCGTGGGCATCATCTGGTTCGCGGTGCTCGGAGGCTCCGCGCTCTACCAGGAGCTGAACGCCCCCGGGTCGATGCTGCTCCCGGACGGCAGCGTCGATCTGCAGGGCGCGCTGTTCCAGCTGTTCGCGCATCTGCCCGCCGGGCAGGTGCTGACGATCGGCGCGATCGTGCTGATCGGCATCTTCTTCGTCACCTCCGCCGATTCCGGCGCGCTCGTGATGGGGATGCTGGCGACCGGCGGCGACGCGGAGCCGAAGCGGTGGGTGCGGGTTTTCTTCACGCTCGCCACGGCGGCGCTCGCGATCGCGCTGCTCCTCGCCGGCGGGCTGTCGGCGCTGCAGACCGCGGCGATCACGATCGCGCTGCCGTTCAGCGTGGTCATGCTGCTCATGTGCTGGTCGACCGTCATCGCCTTCCGCCGGGAGCGGCGTGTCTACGACCGTGCGGAGCGTGCCCAGCTCGTCGACTACGTCGGCGAGCACTACGGGCTCGACGTCGAGAGCGGCAACGAGCAGGGCGTCCGGATGCCGTCCTGGTGGCGGCGCACGCCGCGCTGACGCGCGGGGCGCCCGGGCGCGGTCCCGGACTCCTCCAATGGCGTCCCGTGCCGCCGCAGGAACCGCGTGGACGCGGGGCTGCGGCGACGGTGAGGGCGACGATCGGAGGAGTTCGGGACGGGCGCACGGCGGTTCGGAACGAGCTCACGCGCCGGCGGCGGTGCGGCCCTCGCTGAAACCGGCGGCGAAGCCGCGCTCGTACGCGCTCTCCGCGTCGCGCTGACGCGGGGCGTGGTCGCGGCAGCCCTCGCCGTGATGAGCCCGGCCCCGGCCGTGCGCGCCCGGTCCGAAGCCGTGCGCGCCCGGTCCGAAGCCGTGCGCGCCGGGGCCGAAGCCGTGGCGGCGGTGTCGGGGATGGCCCTCCGGGCCGTCGCCGTCCGGAGCGCCGAGCCCACGGGCGACGGCCTCGAGGGTCGTCGTGGCGGACGCGAGGTCGTCGGCCGACACGGCCTCGGCGAGGCGGGTTCCGATCTCCTCCCTGCGGTGGGTGAGGTGCTGGGTGAGTCGCTGGGCGGCGGCGCGGCCGGCCTCGGTCAGCGTCCAGGTGCCGTCGGTCTCGGTCGCCCAGCCGCGCTCGGCCAGCCGGCGAAGGCGCTTGCCGCCGTGCGGCAGGTGCTCCGGCAGGTCGGCGGCGCGCTCGGAGGCGAGCAGGTGCAGCAGTCGCGCCTCGCGCGGGCCGATGTCGTCGGCCGTGAACGCGGCGGCGCGCTCCTGCCAGAGGGCACGAGCGACCCTGCGCACCTCGCGGGCGAAGGCGCGCTGGTCGGGGGCGGCGGGGGTGGTTTCGGGGATGTCTGTGAGGTTCTCCATGGGAGGTCCTTTCGTGAGGGATCGCGGGTGCGATCCATTTGCATGTCAATGTGCATGTACATGCAGTGTGACATGCAATGCCGGAACATGTCAAGAGACATGTAAATTCGAGGTATGCCGGATGCCGACTCCTCACCCTCCGACGCCGACCTCGATGCCATCGATGCCGCCCTCGGTCGTCTGCGCGGGCGGGGTCCGGGCCCCGGCGGCGGTGACCGCCACGGGCGTCCCCCGGGCGCGGAGGAGGGAGCGGGCGGCCCGCCCTGGATGAGGGGCGGACGCGGTCGCCACGGCGGTCATCACGACGTCGGGACGCCGCCGTCCTGGCCCGGCGCCCGAGAGGGCGGCCCCGCGATCCGCATGGGCGGCCCGGCACGGCTGCGGTTGATCGAAGCGCTGCACGCGGCATCCCACCCGCTCAGCGTGAGCGAGCTCGGCGAGGCGATCGGAGTGGATCAGCCGCGGGCGTCGCGGCTGGTGCAGCAGAGCGTCGAGATGGGTCTGGTGCGGCGCGAGGCCGACCCCGACGACGCCCGTCGCACGCGCATCGCGCTCACGCCGACGGGGGAGCGGGCCGCGACGGGGTTCCGCGGACGGCGCCGGGAGCACCTCGCCGCCGCCCTCGCGGACTTCAGCGAGACCGAACGCGCCGACCTCGCCCGACTGCTCACGAAGCTCGCCGCCGCCTGGCCGCGAGGCTGAGCGCCGTCGTCAGTCGTCGGCGGGCCAGATCTCGTCGACCTCGAGCGTCAGATCGATGATCTGCTGCAGCAGGCCGCCCATCGTCGTCGCCCGCAGGAGCCGCTGCTGGTCGTACTCCACCAGCGGGGCGATCGCGGCGATCTGCCACACCGCGGCCACCGGGTCGGACGACAGCTCGATGTGCGCTCCCCACGGCGCGTCGGGGAACCGGCCGAGCACCCGCCGCACGATCGCCTCGGCCTCGGTGCGCAGCGGTGTCAGCGCGTCGTTCCATACCAGCGGATCCCGCCGGGACACCTCCGCCCGCGGGTAGGGGGCGTCGTCGAGCCACCCGTCGACGGTGAACCGGTCGGTGCCGACGGCGACCACCTGCAGAGCGTCCGCCCCGGCCGCGACGTTGACGAGGCGCGCCAGCGTGCCGATGTCGGACCGCTGATCGCCGCCGCCGGTCTCGTGTCCGCGCTCGATCAGCACGACACCGAACTGCGGGTCGTCGCTGTCGAGCAGCTCGCCCATCAGCTGCAGATACCGCGGCTCGAACACCCGCAGCGGCAGGGGCGTGTGGGGGAAGAGCACCGCCCCGAGAGGAAACATCGGCATCACGGTCATGCGTCCAGTCAACACCGACGCACGTACAGTGGGCGCATGCCCCGCCCTCTCCCCGAAACGCCGGCTCCCGGGCAGGAGTCGGTGTGGGACTACCCCCGCCCGCCCCGCGTCGAGCCGGTCGCGGCACGGGTGACGATCCGCCTCGGCGGTGAGCTGATCGCCGACACGCGTGACGCGGTGCGCGTGCTCGAGACCAGTCATCCGCCGGTCTACTACCTGCCGATCGCCGACTTCGCCCCGGGTGCGCTGGTGGATGCCGAAGGCTCCTCGTTCTGCGAGTTCAAGGGTGCCGCCCGCTACCTCGACGTGGTGGGCGGCGGCCTCACCCGTCCGGGGGCGGCCTGGAACTATCCGCAGCCCTCGGCGGGCTACGGCATCCTGCGCGATCGGGTGGCCGTCTACGCCGCCCCGATGGACGCGTGCACCGTCGACGGGGAGGTCGTCACCCCGCAGCCGGGAGGGTTCTACGGCGGGTGGGTGACGGCGAACGTCGTCGGGCCGTTCAAGGGAGTGCCCGGCTCGATGGGGTGGTGACGGCGCCGGGCGACTACCGTGGTCACATGGCCTCTGACAGCTCCACCGATCCCGTCGAGGCCGCTCCCGCGCCCGACACCCGCATCGCCGACTCCGCCGAGGCTCCGGCGGCGCCCGGATTCGCCGACCTCGGCCTCGACGCCGCGGTGCTCAAGGCGCTGAAGGACGTCGGCTACGAGACGCCGTCGGCCATCCAGGCCGCGACGATCCCGCCGCTGCTCGCGGGCCGCGACGTGCTCGGCACCGCGCAGACCGGCACCGGCAAGACGGCCGCGTTCGCGCTGCCGATCCTCTCGCAGCTCGACCTGTCGCAGAAGACGCCGCAGGCGCTCGTGCTCGCGCCGACCCGCGAGCTCGCCCTGCAGGTGTGCGAGGCGTTCGAGTCCTACGCCGGTCACCTCCGCGGCGTGCACGTGCTGCCCGTCTACGGCGGCCAGGGCTACGGGCAGCAGCTGTCGGCGCTCCGCCGCGGCGTGCACATCGTCGTCGGCACCCCCGGTCGCATCATGGACCACCTCGACAAGGGCACCCTCGACCTCTCCGAGCTGCGGTTCCTCGTGCTCGACGAGGCCGACGAGATGCTGAAGATGGGCTTCGCCGAGGACGTCGAGACGATCCTCGCCGACACCCCCGCGGGCAAGCAGGTCGCGCTGTTCTCCGCGACGATGCCCGCGCAGATCCGTCGCCTCGCCGGCACGTATCTGAAGGATGCCGAAGAGATCAACGTCAAGGCGAAGACCTCGACCGCGACCAACATCACCCAGCGCTACCTGATCGTGTCGTACCCGCAGAAGGTCGACGCGCTCACCCGCATCCTCGAGGTCGAGAACTTCGAGGGCATGATCGTCTTCACCCGCACGAAGAACGAGACCGAGACCCTCGCCGAGAAGCTGCGGGCGCGCGGATACGCCGCGGCCGCCATCAACGGCGACGTCGCGCAGGTGCAGCGCGAGCGGACCGTCAACCAGCTCAAGGACGGCAAGCTCGACATCCTCGTCGCCACCGACGTCGCCGCCCGCGGTCTCGACGTCGAGCGGATCAGCCACGTCGTCAACTTCGATCTGCCCATCGACACCGAGTCGTACGTCCACCGCATCGGCCGCACCGGCCGCGCCGGCCGCTCGGGCGACGCGATCAGCTTCGTCACGCCGCGCGAGCGCCGGATGCTCGCCTCCATCGAGAAGGCGACGCGCCAGCCCCTCACCGAGATGTCGCTGCCGAGCGCCGAGGACGTCAACGCGACGCGCCTCACCCGCTTCGACGACGCGATCACGGCGGCACTGGCCGAGACCGAGCGCATCGACCGCTTCCGCGACATCATCAACCACTACGTCACGCACCACGACGTGCCCGAGGCGGATGTCGCCGCCGCGCTCGCCGTCGTCGCGCAGGGTGAGACCCCGCTGCTGCTGGATGCGGACGCCCCCGAGCCGCGCCGCGAGCGCGCGGACCGCGGCGACCGCGGCGACCGTCCCGTCCGTGACGGTGACCGCGGTGACCGCGGCGACCGGCCCCGGCGTGAGCGCAGCGGCGGACCCACCGCCACGTACCGCATCGAGGTCGGGCGCCGTCACAAGGTCGAGCCGCGCCAGATCGTCGGTGCGCTCGCGAACGAGGGCGGCCTGCGTCGCGAGGACTTCGGCGCGATTCAGATCCGTCCCGACTTCTCGCTCGTGGAGCTGCCCGCCGACCTCCCCCGCGACACGCTCCAGCGGCTCGAGGGCACGCGGATCAGCGGCCGCCTCATCGAGATCAAGCCCGACCGGTTCCAGCGCTCCGCCAAGCGTCCGGACCGCGGCGAGCGTCCCGACCGCGGCGAGCGGCGCCCGCGCCGCGACTGAGCGCGGCTCGGCATCTATCGGCGCGGGAGCCGCGTTTCGACTCGCTGCGCTCGCTCAGCGACCGGGCGGCGAGATCAGCGGGCGGGCGGACGCACGGGGATCAGCAGTGCCAGCCCCACGAGCAGCACGGCGACGAGCCCGAGCACGCCCCAGTACTGATCGCCTCCGAGCGTGACGAAGACGCCGAACATCATCGGGGCGAGGAAGACGGCGGCGCGGCCGGTCGTCGCATAGAGGCCGAACACCTCTCCCTCGCGACCGGTGGGGATGCTGCGGGCCAGGAACGTACGCGACGCGGACTGGGCGGGGCCGACGAACATCGCCATCGCGAGACCGAGGCCCCAGAACACGGCAGGCCCTCCGTCGTGGAGCACGAAGATCAGGATGCCGCCGACCACGAGCGCGACGAGCGAGACGATCATGACCGGTTTCGGTCCGAACCGGTCGTCGAAGAAGCCCGACGCCATGGTCACGATGCCCGCCACGACGTTGGCGGCGATGGCGAAGATGAGCACGTCCGCGGCGGTGAGCCCGAATGTGCCGGTCGCCAGCACTCCGACGAAGGTGAAGACGCCCGTGAGTCCGTCGCGGAAGATCGCGCTGGCGAGGAGGAACCAGACGGTCGGACGGCTCTCGCGCCACAGCGAGGCGACCGTTCCGAAGAGCACCCGGTAGGAGGCGAAGAAGCCGATGCGCGCCGCGCCGGGCGTGGACGGCGTGTTCTCCGGCACCGCGAACAGCAGGGGGAGGGCCGACAGAGCGAACCAGATCGCGGCGAGGAGCATCGACACGCGCACGGCCATGCCGTCGGCCCCCGTGACGCCGAACAGTCCTACGTCGGGCTTGATGAGCCCGAAGTAGAGCACGAGCAGCAGCACGATGCCCCCCAGGTAGCCCATCCCCCAGCCGAAGCCGGAGACCTTGCCCACCGTGCGCGGCGTGGAGATCTGGGAGAGCATCGCGTTGTAGTTCACGCTCGCCAGCTCGTAGAAGATGGTGCCGACCGCGAGCAGCGTGAGCCCGAACCACAGGTAGGCGGTGTCTTCGCGGACGAAGATCATCAGCGCCAGCATGAGCACGACGACGCCCGTGTTGATGGCGAGCCACCGCTTGCGGTGCGCCGAGGCGTCCGAGCGCTGTCCTGTGATGGGCGCCGTGATGAGCACCACCAGGCCGGCGAGGGTCAGGGCCAGCGACAGGGCCTGCGACGTGCTCGCCGCGTCGCCGAAGGCGCTGCCGGTGAGGTACACGGTGAACACGAACGAGGTGGCGACGGCGTTGATCGAGGCCGATCCCCAGTCCCACAGCCCCCACGCGAGCACGGCGCCACGACCGGTCGAGCGGGCGAGGGGTGCCGGCGGGGCGGGCTGGTCGGGCAGTGACATGTTCGTCACGGTATGTCCCTTCGGTGAACACCGGGTGGCGCGTCATCGCGCGTGCAGGTCACGTTACTCCCGGCATCCGTCGCGAAAGTTGAGCCGATTCATATCAACTTGGGTTTGACAGCCGTGGGTGCCGGGGCTATCGTGGAACACATCGAAGTTGAGCCGGTAGGACTCAACCCCGCAGACTTCCTCAGATCCGTTTCACGAAAGGGAACACAATGGCACGTGCAGTGGGTATCGACCTCGGGACGACGAACTCCGTCGTCTCCGTCCTCGAGGGCGGCGAGCCGAAGGTCATCGCCAACGCCGAGGGCTTCCGCACGACCCCGTCGGTCGTGGCCTTCACCAAGGACGGCGAGGTGCTCGTCGGCGAGACCGCCAAGCGCCAGGCCGTCACCAACGTCGACCGCACGCTCTCGTCGGTCAAGCGGCACATGGGCACCGACTGGAAGACCCAGTCGATCGACGGCAAGCAGTACACCCCGCAGGAGATCTCCGCGCGCATCCTCCAGAAGCTCAAGCGCGACGCCGAGGAGTACCTGGGCGACAGCGTCACCGACGCCGTCATCACCGTCCCCGCGTACTTCAACGACGCCGAGCGTCAGGCGACGAAGGATGCCGGTGAGATCGCGGGCCTCAACGTCCTGCGCATCATCAACGAGCCCACCGCCGCCGCTCTCGCCTACGGCCTGGACAAGGGCAAGGAGGACGAGCTCATCCTCGTCTTCGACCTCGGTGGCGGCACGTTCGACGTGTCCCTGCTCGAGGTGGGCAAGGACGACGACTTCTCCACGATCCAGGTGCGCGCCACCGCCGGTGACAACCGCCTCGGCGGCGACGACTGGGACCAGCGCGTCGTCGACTACCTCATCAAGCAGTTCAAGGACACCACCGGCGTCGACGTCTCGGGCGACAAGATCGCGCTGCAGCGTCTGAAGGAGGCGGCCGAGCAGGCCAAGAAGGAGCTGTCGAGCTCGACGAGCACCTCCATCAACCTGCCCTACCTGTCGCTGACCGACTCGGGCCCCGTGTCGCTGTCGGAGACCCTCACCCGCGCCAAGTTCGAGGACCTCACCAAGGACCTCCTCGACCGCACGAAGAAGCCGTTCAACGACGTCATCGCCGAGGCCGGCATCAAGGTCGGCGACATCGACCACGTCGTGCTCGTCGGCGGATCGACCCGCATGCCGCAGGTCACCGAGCTGGTCAAGCAGCTCACCGGCGGCAAGGAGCCCAACAAGGGCGTCAACCCGGACGAGGTCGTCGCCGTCGGCGCCGCCCTGCAGGCCGGTGTCCTCAAGGGTGAGCGCAAGGACGTGCTGCTCATCGACGTCACCCCCCTGAGCCTCGGCATCGAGACCAAGGGCGGCATCATGACCAAGCTCATCGAGCGCAACACGGCCATCCCGACCAAGCGCAGCGAGACCTTCACGACCGCCGACGACAACCAGCCGTCGGTCGCGATCCAGGTCTTCCAGGGCGAGCGCGACTTCACCCGCGACAACAAGCCGCTGGGCACGTTCGAGCTGACCGGCATCGCGCCGGCTCCCCGCGGCATCCCGCAGATCGAGGTCACCTTCGACATCGACGCCAACGGCATCGTGCACGTGTCCGCGAAGGACAAGGGCACCGGCAAGGAGCAGTCGATGACGATCACCGGCGGCTCGTCGCTGCCCAAGGACGACATCGAGCGCATGGTGCGCGAGGCCGAGGAGCACGCCGCCGAGGACAAGAAGCGCCGCGAGGCCGCCGAGGTCCGCAACCAGGCCGAGACCCTCTCGTACTCGATCGAGAAGCTGATCAAGGACAACGAGGACAAGCTCCCCGCCGAGGTGAAGACCTCCGTCCAGGCCGACGTCGACGCGCTGAAGACCGCGCTCGCCGGTGACGACGAGGATGCCGTGAAGAACGCGTTCGACAAGCTCAACGCGTCGCAGCAGCAGCTCGGCGAGGCCATCTACGCCTCGGCGCAGGCGGCGGGCGAACAGGGCGACCCCACGGTGGCCGACCCGGGCAACGGCAGCGTGCCGAACCCCGAGGAGGACGTGATCGACGCCGAGGTCGTCGACGACGAGGACGAGAAGAAGTAAGAGAATCGAGCCATGACGAACAAGGACTTCGAAGAGCCGATCGACGAAGTCCCCGGTGACGAGGGGTCGGAGGCGCACGCCTCCGGCCCCGACTCGCAGGGGGCCGCGGATGACGGCGACGCGCTGACCGTCGACGACATCCTCGACACGGCGCAGACGGACGAGGCCGCGGTGGCGGAGGCATCCCCCGAGGACCGCGACCTGCTGCTGGATCTCAAGCGGGTGCAGGCCGAGTACGCCAACTACCGACGGCGCACCGAGGAGCAGCGCGAGGTGGAGATCGCCCGTGCGAAGGGCTCGGTCGCCAAGGGACTGCTGCCGGTGCTCGACGACCTCGACCGTGCCGAGAAGCACGGCGATCTGGTCGAGGGCTCGCCGCTGCTGGCGATCGCCGAGAAGCTGCGCGCCGTCGTCGCCCGCCTCGGGGTGGAGACCTACGGCGTCGCCGGCGAGGCCTTCGACCCGCAGCAGCACGAGGCGATCTTCCACGCCCCGAACCCCGGCGGGGTCGAGGACGGCACCATCCTCGATGTCGTCGAGGTCGGCTACCGCCTGGGCACGATCGAACTGCGACCGGCCAAGGTCGTCGTCGCCGGTTCCGCCGACTGACGGGAGGAGGTGTCCATGGCCAGTCAGGATTGGTTCGACAAGGACTTCTACAAGGTCTTGGGCGTCTCCAAAGACGTGTCCGAGGCCGACCTGAAGAAGGCGTACCGCAAGCTCGCGCGCACCTACCACCCGGACTCCACGCAGGGAGACCCGGCGAAAGAGGCGAAGTTCAAGGAGATGAGCGAGGCGTACGCCGTGCTCTCCGACAAGGCCCAGCGCGAGGAGTACGACCAGATCCGCGCGATGGGCGCCGGAGGCGCACGCTTCCAGGCGCCCGGCGCGGGTGCCGGCGGGTTCGAGGACGTCTTCAGCCGTTTCGGCCAGTCGCGCGGGTCGGCGCAGTCGGCCGACTTCGACGACCTGTTCTCGATGTTCGGCCAGGGCGGCGGCTTCGGCTCGGGACGCTTCGGTCAGTCGACCGGGGGATTCCGCGGCTACGGCGGTCCGCAGCGCGGTGCCGACGTCACCGCGCGCACCACGCTGGACTTCCAGACCGCCGTCAAGGGCGAGACCATCACGCTGGCCGGCGAGGACGGCAAGCCGTTCAAGGTGAAGATCCCGGCCGGGGTCTCCGACGGCCAGAAGATCCGGCTGCGCGGACGCGGACGGCCGTCGCCCGACGGCGGCGAGGCGGGCGATGTCGTGGTGAGCGTCACCGTGCGGCCGCATCCGGTGTTCACGCGTGACGGGCTCAACCTGCGCGTGACCGTCCCGGTGACCTTCACGGAGGCGGCGCTGGGGGCGACGATCGAGGTGCCGACGCTCGGCGGCGATCCCGTCAAGCTCCGCGTCGCGCCCGGCACCCCGTCGGGTCGCGTGCTGCGGGTCAAGGGCCGAGGTGTCCACACCGCGAAGGGCACGGGCGATCTGCTCGCCGAGGTCCAGGTCGCCGTCCCGGCGCACCTGGACGACCAGGCGAAGGAGGCGCTGGAGCGCTTCCACGAGCTGGAGCCGAAGGAGAATCCGCGCGCCGACCTCATGGCCAAGGCCCGGGAGTGACGATGAGCGACGAGCAGCCCGACGAGGAGGCCCCGATCTTCGCGATCGCCGTCGCCGCCGAGCTCGCCGGCATGCACCCGCAGACCCTCCGCCAGTACGACCGGCTGGGGCTGGTGGTCCCCGGCCGCACCCAGGGCGGGTCGCGGCGCTACTCGCTGCGTCACGTCAAGCAGTTGCGCGAGGTGGCCGCGCTCTCGGCCGAGGGCATGAGCCTGCCGGCCATCTCGCGGCTGATCGAGCTCGAGAACGAGGCGCGCGGCCTGCGCCGTCGCGTCGCCGAGCTGGAGCAGCGGCTGCAGGAGGAGCTCGCCCGTCGCTCCCGCGTCTTCGCGGCGGGGGCGACGGGGTCGGTCGTGACCCTCCGCCACGGCACGCGCGTGCGCCGGGCGACGGAAGTCGTCCTGTGGCGACCGCTGCCCGCGGCGGACGCCGATCCCGAGCAGTAGCGGCGACTAGACGGTGCGGGTGCCGACGGCGTCGACGAAGGCGCCGTAGTCGGTGCGGGAGAGCGCCGCGTATCCGTACGCCCACTCCACGATGGACTCTGCGGCGGCCCGCCCCGCACCCAGGTAGCCGACCACGCGCGCCGCGTTCGGGGATTGGCCGTGGGCACGCGCCAGCACCGTGGCGCACGCCTGGGCGTAGAGCCGGAAGGGCGCGTCCTCGAGCGTCTCCGCGTCGATCCCGCCCTTCATGTCGCGGAACTGGCGCACGTAGTAGTCGGTGCTCGCGCCGCGGAAGTGCCCGAGGAACGGGTCGGACGAGCCCTGCAGGATCCGCTGCAGGGCGACGACCCGGCCGCCCTGCCCGTGGCTCGCCACGAACGAGGCGAGCTCGGCGGGCTGCGCGGCGCCCCCGTACTCCTCGAGCACGCTGCGGCCGGCCTCCTTCACCTGCATGAGCAGGGCGGCCCCGTCGCCGTCGACGAACACGGCCACGTAGCAGCGCGTGCCCACGCTGCCCACGCCGACGACGCGTCGCACGACGTCCGACAGCGAGTAGTGCGACAGGACGAGCTGCACATCGGCGCGGGTGGTCGCGATGTACTGGGCGAGGGAGGCATCCACCGCGGCGACGATCTCGTCGGTGACGTGGGTCATCGTCGGCGGCTGTTCCACGAAGCGCAGCCGGCCGTCGGGATCGAGGGCGGTCATCTTGCGCACGGCCTTGTCGCCGGTGCGCTTCTCGGCGTCCGCGATCGCCGCACGCAGCACCTTCCGCGACGCCTTGTCGCCGCCGATCAGGCCGCCCGCGGCGTCGAAGTGCTGGTAGAACCGCGCGAGCGGCGTCGTGGTGTCGCCGACGGCGAGGGCCCGCGCGTAGCGCACGACCGCGGCGCGCGCGGCATCCGCGGTGACCGCGTCGTCGCGTCCGGTCGCCTGACCGGCGACGACGATGCTGGCGACCAGGCGCTTGAGGTCCCACTCCCAGCTGGCCCACGCCGACTCGTCGAAGTCGTTGAGATCGAACACCAGCGTGCGCTGGGGCGAGGCGTAGAAGCCGAAGTTGGCGACGTGGGCGTCGCCGCACGACGCGACGAGGATGCCGCTGCTCGGCCCCGCCGCGAGGTCGTCCGCCATGAGCGCCGCAGTGCCGCGATAGAACGCGAACGGGCTGGCCGACATGCGCTCGTCGCGCAGCGGCACGAGTTCCGGGACGCGGGCGGCGTTCTGGGCGGAGAGGATGCCGAGGGGGTCGCGCCGGTGCGTCGGCAGTTCGGCCAGCATCCTCCGGGGGAAGCGTCGGCGCTCGCGGCGGCCTTCCTCGTGCGCGCTCTGCCGGCTCGTGGGCGCTGTCCAGGAAGCGAGGGTCATGCGCTCATGATGGCATCGAATCGTCGGCGTCCCCCGGCGTCGAGCCGCGGGCGGCGTCGAGCGCGCGTTCGTGCTGGAGACGCTGGCCCACCCGGTGCATCTGGTCGGTGAGCGCGGAGATCACCGTGGCGCTGGTGACACCCAGCACGATGAGCCCTCCCATCATGAGCCCCACGGCGATCGTCCGACCGAGCGGTGTCACCGGGACGAAGTCGCCGTAGCCGACCGTCGCCAGGGTCGAGAAGCCCCACCAGATCGCATCGCCCAGGTTGACGATGTTCGCGTGGGCGTCCTGCCGCTCGGCGAGCCACACGAGCGTCGACGCCGTGAACACGAACAGCAGCGTGAAGATCGAGACGAGGATCACCAGGCGCAGCCGCTGGCGCGAGGCGCTGGCGCGGAACCACGGCAGCCGCCACAGGTAGGCGAGGATCACGAACGGACGCAGGTAGACGATGACCAGCGCGACCGCTTCGAACCATCGTGTGCGCAGGAACTCCCGCGGCGACCCGCAGATCGCGAGGCGCACCACGATGTCGGCGATGAACACGATCCACAGGACGCCGATCAGTCCCACCAGGAGGTTCTGCTGGTGCACGGTCAGCTTCGTGTCCGCCAGGCTCCAGACCCACGCCGCGAAGAACACCAGCGACAGGGCGAACATCGGCCAGGCCGTCCGGTCCTCCCACCGCAGCACACGCGGCGACAGCGGCCGCCGGCGGCGCTTCCTCTCGCTCATGCGGCCACCCTAGCGGCCGTCTGCAGGCGCGTCAGCGCGCGTCGCCGAGGTCGAAGAGCTCGATCTGCCGCAGCCGCACCGACTGGCGGGCGCGCACCCGGAGGAAGCGGGCGCGCACCGGCTCGGCGAAGCGGAACGGGGTGGTCCGGTCGGGGGCCAGGGCCGTCGGTGCGGTCTCCGCGACGGGCCGCCACGACACGGCATCCTCGCTCGCCTCCCACTGCAGAGCGTCGGCCTCGACCGCGCCGACCGCGGTCACCGTCGCATCGGTCACGACGGTCGTCGCCGGGAACGCCCACCCGGCCCACGCCCCGGTGCGCAGACGCACGCCGCGGTCGCCGCGCGCCGCGCCGTCGTCGAAGAGTCGTCCGGCGAACCAGACCCCGCGGGAGCGGAGGGCGCGCCCGGCGGTGCCCGTGAGATCACGGTGCCAGGGCGCGGCCGGCGGCGTCGGCGCCGTCCAGAGCGCTCCCTCCGGGACCTCGCCGACATCCAGCTCCAGCTCGACGTCGCCCGCGAGCACCTCGACCGGCAGCGTCGGCGCGCCGAGCGGCATCCCGTTCACCCTCGCCGAGCGCAGCACGTGGGCGCCCGGACCGCTCCGCCGCGTGCGGATGCGCAGGCGCGAGCCGTCGGAGCGCGCCACGGAGATGTCGTCGAAGAGCGGCGAGCCGATGACGAGCGCGCCCGAGGCGGGGTCGAGCGGGTAGAGGCCGAGCGCCGCCCAGAGCCACCACGCGCTCATCTCGCCGTTGTCCTCGTCGCCCGGGAAGCCCTGGCCGATGTGGCCACCGGTGAACAGCCGCCGCGCGAGTCCGTGCGCCACCCCGCCCGCCCGCCAGGGCTCGTCGCTCGCGGTGTACATGTACGGGATGTGGTGCGCGGGCTGGTTCGAGACGGCGCACATCCCGCTGCGCAGCGCCCGGGCCTCGCGCTGCTCGTGGATGACCTGGTGGTAGGAGCCGGCGTAGGCGCGGTCGGCCGTCTCCGGCTCCGCGAACAGCCGATCGAGGTGGGTGCGCAGTCCCCGCGGTCCGCCGTACAGCTGCGCCAGCCCCGCCGGATCGTGCACCGCGCTGACCGACATGCCCCACGCGTTCGTCTCGACGTAGTCCCCGCCCCAGACGCGCGGATCGAATCGCCCGCCCGGGAACGCGCCGTCGGCGTCCCGCCCCCGGAAGAAGCCCACGGCGGGGTCGAAGAGCTGCCGGTAGGAGAGCGAGCGGTTGGCGAGCCAGCGGGCGAGGGCGTCGTAGCGGGATGCCGACGGCTCCGGGGTCCGCGCCGCGAGCCGCCGGGCGAGCCGGGCGAGCGCGGCATCGCTGATCGCGTTCTCCACGCTCCAGCTCATGCCCTCGTGCGTGTCGCGGGGGATGTAGCCGAGGAAGCGGCCGCGGCCGATGCCCTTGCGTCCGCGGCGGGCATCCGGTGCGCGCTCCCCGGCGTTGCGCCACCCCGAGGCGAACGCCGCCTCCGCATCGTCCAGCAGCCCCCAGCGCTCGCCGTCCGCGAGGATCTGATCGCTGGAGGTGCCGACCATCGCGTCGACGTATCCGGGCGCCGACCACCGCGGCATCCACCCGGTGCGCCGCTGCTGCTCGAGGATGCCGTCCAGCAGTCGTCGCGCCCCGTCCGGGTCGACGAGCGAGAACAGCGGCCAGGCGGTGCGGTAGGTGTCCCAGTAGCCGTTGTTGACGGCGAGGCGTCCCGCCACGACCGGCGCGCCGGTCGCCTCGGCCGAGTGCGGGCCGGACGGGACGAACGGGTCGGCGTACACCGGTGCGGGCTGCTCCGCCGTGCCCGCGTTCTCGTGGGCCGCGTTCGGATACAGGTGCAGCCGGTACAGCGCCGAGGCCAGCTGCGCGCGGGAGTCGTCGTGCGCGAGCCCGCGGAACGGGCGCTCGGATGCCGGCAGGTCGGGGATCCGCACGCGATCGACGACGGTGTTCCAGGCGGCGTGGGTGCGCTCGCGCAGCTGATCGAAGGAGAGGTGCTCCGGCGCCTCCAGCGCGAGGGAGCGGCGAGCCTGCTCCAGCGAGACGAACGAGATCGCGATGCGCAGCTCCAGCTCGCCGCGGCCCGCGACGAAGCCGGCCCGGTCGCCGCGTCCGTCGTCGTCGAGGCGGCCCGCCCGCCCGGATGTCGTCCGCACGACGCCCACGAAGAACGTCCGGCCGCCGTTGCCCCACTCGGCATCGCCCTCGCCGACCCAGCCGTGCACGGCGTCCGCCGTCGCGGTCAGCGCGCCGTGGCGACCCGGCTGGTCGATCACGAGTCCGACGTCCCCATCGGCGTGCGGCGCGCACACCCGGAAGAGCCCCACGTGGTCGGTCGCCGTCGCCTCCACGCGCAGGCCGCCGTCGAGGCTCGCCATCCACACATGCGGGTGCGCGCGCTCCGAGCCCGGCGCGATCCATCGGCGCCGGCGGGCCGGGGCGGAGGCGGGGGAGCCGTCGAACGGCATCACCTGGAGCACCCCGCGGTCGCCGATCCACGGACTCGGCTGGTGGGAGAACTGCACCGCCTCCAGACGTCGTCCCGCATCGTCGTCGTGCACGAAGGGGCGGTAGGGCCAGCGCTGGTCGCGGGCATCGGTGGCCGGGACGAGGAAGGTGAACCCGTGCGGGACGGCGACGGCCGGGATCGTGTTCCCCCGCGAGAACCGGTCGCCCGCGTGCGAACCACGACGCGTGTCGACGCGTTCGGCTGGGGAACGGTCCCCGTGCGGCATCCGCTCGACGCGCACCTCGACGTAGCCGCTGACCTCGTCGACGCCGGTCAGGCCCGGCGCGCCCAGAATCACCTCGACCGCCGCCGTGCGTCCGGCGAACGGCGCCAGGCCGACACTGTCGGCATTCCACTGCTCGGGCAGGCTCCACCGGGCCGCGAACTGCGCCTCCGCGGCGATCGGGAAGTCGTATCGATCACGCACACGGGGGTCAACGCTCAGCCGGTCCTCGCCGCTGCGGGCGTCGACGGCCACCGCCAGTGCGGCCCACGGGGCGTGCACGGCGGCATCCCCGTCGGCGTAGAAGGCCCAGTGCAGCACGGTGTCGTCCGTGCACGCGACCTCGTCGAGTCCCGGCACCACCACGGTGACGACGCCGTCGGCCGGACGGAACCGGTAGCGGAACACCGTGCCGCCCAGCACCCCCGTGTGCGGGCGCGAGGACGGCGGGTCGGCCGGCCCGTCCGCCGGCTCCAGCGCGATCATGCCGGGTCGATGCGGAGCACCGTGGCGCTCTCGCCGACCGACAGGTCGTCCACGACCCGCAGCGACCGCGCGAGGTCGTCGACGGCGGGCACCACCGTGCCGAACCGCTCGCGGTCTCCGCCGGTCGCCGTGACGGTGACCAGGTGCGTGCCCGTGTCCCACGTGTAGGTCGCGAACGGCGGCGGCGTCGTGCCCCCCTCGCGCGTCGGGGGCGTCGGCATGACGAGCCGCTCGCCGACGCCGAGGTAGGTGCCGCGGAAGCTCTCGGTGTCGTCGTACTCGATCGGCATCATCGCCCGTGCGGTGCGCAGTTGGGGCGTCAGCTGCTGGATCTGCGCCATGACGACCACGAGCTCGGGATCGGACTTCCACACCCAGACGAGCACGCGTCCGGCCGCCTTGCGCATCAGGGCGGGGGCGGCCTGGCTCATCGCCCAGGCCGCGAACCCGCCGCCGGGCCGGGGCTGCGCGCCGACGGCCGCGTTCGCCTGGCCGAGCAGCATGCGGATCGCCTTCTTGCGGGCGCGACGCCCGGAGAAGCCGAAGGAGTCGGTCACGGCGACCCAGCGAGCCGGGTCCGCATCCGCGGTGAGTCGAGCCATGGCACCACGTTACGCGGCGCGGCTCCTCCCGGGCCAGAGAAGGCCCTCGGGTAGACTCGACGGCGGTGGCTCCGCGATCCGCGGTCTCGCCGCCGCCGCACAGATAGGCCCCGCACCCCGTGACCGAATCCGCGACACCCGACGACCCGACCCCCCTGCATCGGCCGCTCACGATCGTCATCGCCGCCGACACCTTCAGCCCCGACGTCAACGGCGCCGCCCGCTTCGCCGAGCGCCTCGCCGCCGGACTCGCCGGGCGCGGCCACGACGTCCACATCATGACGCCGAGTGTGAAGCACTCCGTGCATGGCACGTTCCGGGAGACGATCGAGGGTCAGGAGATCACCGTGCACCGCCCGCCGGGGTGGCGCTGGCCTCCGCACGACTGGCTGCGCTTCGTGCTGCCGTGGATGGCGAAGCACTATTCCCGCAAACTCCTCGACGAGGTGCCGGCCGACGTCGTGCACAGTCAGTCGCACATCGTGCTCGGGCGCGCGCTGACCCGCATCGCCCGTCAACGCGGCATCCCCGTGGTCGCCACCAACCACGTCATGGCCGAGAACATCCTCGACTTCACGACCCTGCCGCCGCTGCTGGACAAGGTGGTCGTCAAGCTCGCGTGGGACGACGCGAAGCGCACCTTCGACATGTCGCGTGCGGTCACCACCCCCACGCGCAAGGCGGCGGAGTTCCTCGAGAGCACCATCGACATCCAGGGCGTCATCCCGATCAGCTGCGGGATCGACAAGCGCAACTACACGCCCGACCTGACCCCGCGCACCCACCGCCGCGTGCTGTTCGTCGGACGGCTCACCACCGAGAAGCACGTCGAGGTGACGCTCGCCGCGGTCGCGAAGCTCGCGCCGGAGCTGCCCGAGATCACGTTCGACATCGTCGGCGGCGGCGACCAGCGCCGCGCCCTCGAGCAGGCCGTGCAGCGCCTCGGCATCCAGGACCGGGTCACGTTCTACGGACGTGTCGAAGAGGACGACCTGCGCGCCGCCTACACGCGTGCGGACGTCTTCGCGATCGCCTCGATCGCCGAGCTCCAGTCGATCGCGACGATGGAGGCGATGGCCTCGGGCCTGCCCGTCGTCGCCGCCGACGCCGTCGCCCTCCCGCACCTCGTGCGCGACGGCGAGAACGGCTACCTGTTCGAGCCGGGCGACGTCGACGACCTCGCCGACAAGCTCCGGCGCGTGCTCACGGCCTCGCCGGAGGAGTACCTGCGCATGCAGCAGGCATCGCTCGACGGCGTGGAGATCCACGACATCGAGAAGACGCTCGACACCTTCGAGAAGCTGTATCGCGGTGAACCGATCGGCGGCTGAGATGCGCCTGCTGTTCGACGCCCGCTACATCCGCACCGACTTCCACGACGGCATCAGCCGCTACTCCGCGGAGCTCGCGGCCGCCGTCGCCGCCCTCGCGCCCGAGCGCGACGTCGAGGTCGCGTACCTCATCCACGACGAGGCGCAGCGCGCGTTCCTCCCCGACGGCGCACGTGCACTGCGCATCCACGCCCCGACCGCCGTGCGGGAGCCGCTCACGGCGCTCGTGCTCAACCGGTACCGCCCGGATGCCGTCTTCTCGCCGATGCAGACGATCGGCACGCTCGGCCGGCGCTTCGGGCTGATCCTGACGCTGCACGACACGATCTACTACCGCCACCGCACCCCGCCGCGAAACCTCCCCTGGTACGTGCGTGTCGGCTGGCGGTTGTTCCACCTGTCCTACGTGCCCCAGCGCCTCACCCTGAACGCCGCGGACATCGTCGCGACGGTGAGCGAGACCAGCGCCGCCGAGTTCGCCCGGGTGCGGCTGACGACGCGGCCCGTCGTCGTGATCCCGAACGCCCCGCAGCGTCTCGCGGAGCTGCTGCCGGACGGCATCGTCGTCGAGCCGGGCGCGGAGAACCTCGTCTACATGGGCTCCTTCATGGGCTACAAGAACGTCGAGACGCTCATCCGCGCGATGGCGGAGCTGCCCGGGCGCACGCTGCACCTGCTGTCGCGCATCTCCGACGAGCGGCGCGCCGAGCTCGAACGCCTCGCCGACGGTCGCGGGGGGACGGTGCGCTTCCACAACGGCGTCACGGATGCCGAGTACGCCGCCCTGCTGGCCGACCGGGCGGTGCTGGTGTCGGCATCCCTCGATGAGGGCTACGGACTGCCGGTCGCCGAGGCGCTCGCGCTCGGGGTGCCGGCCGTCGTGACCGACATGCCGATCTTCCGCGAGGTGGCGGGCGGCGGCGCGCTGTACGCCCCCGGCACGGATGCCGCGGCCTTCGCCGCCGCGGTGCGCGAGCTGGACGATCCCGTTCGCCGCGCCGCCGTGATCGCGGCGGGCACGGACCGCATCGCGCGGTTTTCCTGGGAGCGGTCGGCGAACGTGCTGCTCGACGCGGTCACCCGGGTCTCCGGCGTCGCCCGCGGTCGCTGAGCGGGGCGCGTCCCGAACTCCTCCACTCCGACCCTCCGCGGGTCAGATCGGCGCGGATCAGGGGCGTCACGCCCCGCGGTGGAGGAGTTGCGGCCGGCCAGTCACGGCAGCCGGTTCGGGTCCGTCGGCACCTGCCGGTGGCCGTCGGTGAGAAGCGCGCGGACGGTGGCGCCGATCGCGATGAGCGAGAGGGTCGCGAGGGGGATGATCACAGCAAGCATGGCAGAAAAGCTACGCTGGGCTTAGTTCTGCCACGAGTGGCAGGACTGCTCAAGAGAGTAGGATTCCTGCCATGAAGACCATCGCCTGCGTCGTTCAGCCCGGTTTCGCCCCGTTCGAGTTCGGGCTCGCGTGCGAGGCGTTCGGCCTCGACCGGTCCGACGACGGCATCCCCAGCTTCGACTTCCGCGTCGTCGCGCCCGATCCGGGCGCCGTGCCCAGCAACCTGCGCTTCTCGATCAACGTCGACGACGACCTCACGTTCGCCGACGAGGCCGACCTCGTCGTCATCACGCCCATCCCGCGCGAGCAGTGGGCCCACGTGGACGAGCGGGTCGCGGCCGTCGTGCGCCGCGCCGTGGAGCGCGGCGCCTGGGTGCTGACGGTGTGCAGCGGCTCGTTCGTCGTGGCCGCCGCGGGGGTGCTCGACGGCCGCCGGGCCACGACCCACTGGCGCTACGCCGACACGATGGCCGCGATGTACCCCGAGATCGACGTGGATGCGAACGTGCTCTACGTGCAGGACGGCCGCATCATCACGAGCGCGGGAACCGCCGCGGGCCTCGACGCATGCCTCCACCTGCTGCGCATCGAGCTGGGCGCCGAGATGACCAACACGATCGCGCGCCGCATGGTCGTGCCTCCTCAGCGCGACGGCGGGCAGGCGCAGTTCATCGCCAAGCCGCTGCCCGAGTCGACGTCGCTGTCGCTGACGCCGGTCACCGAATGGATGCTGGAGAACCTCACCCTCGACCTGTCGGTGGACCAGCTCGCCGCCCGTGCGCACATGTCGCCGCGGACGTTCGCCCGGCGGTTCAAGGCCGACTACGGCACGACCCCGGCCGCGTGGCTGGGGCGCCAGCGCATCATCCACGCGCAGCGACTGCTCGAGCAGACCGATCTCGGCCTCGACGCCATCGCCGCCGCCTGCGGCTTCGGCTCGGCGGCGGTGCTGCGGCAGAACTTCGCGCGCACCCTCGGGCTCACCCCGACCGCCTACCGCGCGCGCTTCACGTGCGCGACGCCGGCGCAGGAGTCGATGGCGGCGATGGCGTCCTGACCGTCGGCGTCAGGCCAGGCGGATGCTGCGTGCCAGCTCGTCGACCACGGGGTCGAGCGCTTCGGCCAGCGGCAGATCCGAGCCGGCCGTCAGCACAACGATGTCGCGCTCGGGAGTGCGCCACACCCAGTTGGTCGCCCGGACGATCGTGTCACCCGCAGTGCGGATCCACCGCGTCGACTTCGTGCCCGTCCCCAGCGTCTCGGAGGCGAACGGGACGACCTCGGGCTCGCGCACGGCGGGCCCCTGGTTCTCATGGGTGAGGTCGGTCAGAGCCACGTCCTCGCGGCGCGGCAGGTCGTAGACGTCGACGATCGCGTGCGGCGCGGTGATGTTCGGCAGGTGCGCGAAGCGGATGGTGCCCGACCGGTTGTTGCGCACCGCGCCCACGAGGTACGCGCGCAGCCAGTCGACGAGCTCGGCCGGTGCGGCCGTGCGTCCTTCTCCGCCGAAGGCGCGCGCGACGGCATCCGCCCACTGCTCCTCGTCGGCGAACGACTCCCAAGGGAACACGTTCGGAACGTAGACCCACCGGTCCAGGTCGTAGTCCATGTCGATGGCCATGAGGATCCTCTCAGTCCCAGCGGAGCGTGCGCAGCAGAAGGTCGCCGAGCTCCGCCAGGGCGTCGACGATCGGGGCGAGCTGCGGGTCGGCTGTGCCGCTGACCGTGCACACCGCGCGCAACCGGCGGTCGGTGCCGGGGATCGGCCAGGCGAAACGCAGGCGCAGGAGCGGCGCCATCTCCGCGGTGTCGGCGGGCGCCGCGAACCGTGCCGTCTCCCGTTCGGCCTGCCCGGCGGAGGTGGTCACGCTCTCGCGGACCTCGGATGCCGACGCCTCCTCGTCTTCGGGGGTCGTCGGTGCCGGGCCGGTGCTGATCGCGATCGCGAGAGACACGGGCGCGCGCCACGGCACGCCCATCGGGACGATGAGATCGAGCACGCCCGCGTTGCGCGCGCTGCGGGCCGAGGCGACGAGCTGGGCGGCGGTCCTGTCGATCTGCGGGCCGTAGCTGTCGCGCGGCAGGTCGCGGTAGTGCCGACGGACGAGGTCGGCGATCTCGGCGTCGGTCGAGCGCGCCACGGGGATGAGCAGGAACCCCGGCGGCAGCACGAGCCGGTAGCGCGGGGGAGCGATCTCGGTCACGGTGCCCGTCGCGGTCACGGAGTCCTTCGCGGTCACGGTGTCCTCCGCGGTCTCGGAGGGCGGCGCTGCGCCCGGTCCCGATTCCAGTCCCACGGGCGGCGCGGGGTGCGACGCACGATCTCCTTCGGCGCCACCACGGTACCGTCCTCGTCGATGTACTCCCGCCACGGTCGCGGCAGCAGGCGCATCGCGCTCAGGAGCATGCGCGCGACGGTGAGGAGGATGAGGAAGAACTGGATGAAGACGAGGGTGTCGACGCCGAAGAAGTTCACGCGGCCCTGGTGGGCTTCGGCCGCGGCGGTCGCGGCGGCGATGACCAGCGTGGTGCTGACGCTGAGCACGAGCACCGTCAGAAGCGTGCTGCGTGTGGTCGCCCGGGGTCCCCGCAGCGGCAGCGGCAGAGATCCGAGCGCCAGCACGACGAGGAGCAGTGTCAGGGGGTACGCCGCCCACCACGGGGGCATGAAGGCCGGGAAGCCGTCGGGCACGCTGCCGTTCTCGACGACGGCACCGGTGACGAGCTGTCCGATGAGCAGCCCGATCGTCGGCAGGGCTCCGAACACGATCCACAGGATCGTCGCGACGAAGAGGCCGTCGCCGAAGCGGGCCTCCCACGCCACCTGGCGCTGCAGCCTCACGGGGCGGAGGGGGTGCGCCAGTCCGCCCCCATCGGCGCTTCGAAGAGGCCGGGAACGAATCCGTACACCTCGTTGAGGCCCGTCGTGAGGGCGCCCAGCGGGGTCTGCACCCCCGTCTGGTCCTCGACGCCGTGCACGATCTGGTCGCCCAGCTTGATGCCGATGCCGAGCACGTTGTAGCCGTCCAGCGCCGAACCGATCTTGCCCGTGGTCCCGACCACGGCCTTCAGGCCGTCGACGCTGCTCGTCACGAGGTCGTCGACGGCTCCCCCGGCGCCGAGTCGGGCCTGCGCGGCGATCTGGTCGAACTCGGAGATGATGATGCTGTCCGACTCGCGGATGCCCTTGATGGCGTCGTCGCCCCAGCGCGTCACCACCTGTGCCAGGTTCGGCCGCGCGGACAGCACGCTCGCGCTCTCCTCGGCCACCATGCGCAGCGGCTGGCGGATCGAGCCCACCAGGCCGCGGTCGAGCAGATTGCCGACGACCTGGCGAGCGCCGTTGCCCCACACCATTCCGGGGCTGCGGACGGCGAGCGTCGCGGCGCGGCCGCCGCGCAGGGCGACGGTGCCGAGCTTGATGCCGGCCAGGGCGGCCGTGCCGACGCCGAAGGTCAGCACGCCGATCGCGTCGAGTGCGAAGTCGAACCACGACCCGTCGCCCGACGACGCCAAGAGGAAGCTCAGTCCCATCGACACGACGGCCAGGCCGAGGGCGATGGGGGCCAGGACGGGGAAGAAGATCGACAGCACGCCGACGATCGCGGTCACGATGGTCAGCACGTCCTTGACGACCTTCAGCCACTCGGCGTTCTGGTTCACCCAATCCAGCACGTTGTCCCAGGCCGAGTCGTTGAGCTCGTCGCTCGACACGGTCCGCGAGATCGTCGAGGCCGCCGTGTCGCCGGCGCGCTGCACGCGCTCGACGGCGGCGTCGTACGCGGCCTGCGCCTGCGACAGGTCGGTCGCGGCCGTCGTGCTCAGCGACGAGTACCGCCGCGCGGCATCCGTGGCCTCGGCGAGCTCGCCGGGATCGACCGTCTGCCGGGTCGCTTCGCGGGCCTCCGAGAGGTTGCGCTGCGCGTAGGTGTGCCGGCGCTGCGCGTCGTCGTGCGCGGAGATCGCGGATGCCGCCTGCTGCTGCGCCTGCTCGAGCTCGTCCGCGAAGGTGGCCAGCGCGGAGCCGGCGACCTCGTAGCGCTCCCGGATACGGGAGAGATAGGTCTTCGTGTCGCCGATCGTGCCGGCCAAGGCCTCGACGGCCTCGCTCGTCTCCTGCGCGGACGCGTCGATCACCGCCTGCAGCATCTCGACCGCGTCCGACACCGCACGGGCGGTCGAGCTGTACCGCGAGGCGTGCCCGCGGATGCCGGCGACATCGCCGCCGAGGGGTGCCATGGTCATCCGTCGCTCCCGTCCGTGAGTTTGTCGGCCAGCTGGCCGTCGACGCCGTCGAACGCCTCCGCCGCGCCGTCGGCGCGCTGCTGGAGCTGGTCCACGCGATCGGCGAGGTCCTTGCGGCGCCGGTCCCACCCGGAGGTGAAGGAGTCGACGGCGGAAGCGAGCCCGGCGTGGGGGATCATGCCCGCCAGGTCGCGCGCGTCGCCGTCCGCGGCGGTGAGGGTGCCGTGGACGGTCGCGAGCTGGTGCGCAAGGTTTCGGAGGTTCTCCGTGTTGACGACGAGATCGGCCACGTCGTCACTTTAAGCGGCCCCGCAGGGCATCGCGATGGGGAGGAGTCCCCATCTGCCGCCCCCTTGCCGCCCGCATCACGTTTTGATAAAGTTGAGTCCAGATGGCTCAAGTTTGAGCCTCGCAGATTTCCTCACGAGTTTCAAGGAGAAACGATGAACGCACAGCCCCAGCCCGGGCAGGAGGAGCAGCAGAGCGCCCTCGAGCAGTTCGGGATCAACCTCACCGACCGCGCGCGGCAGGGAAAGCTCGACCCGGTGATCGGACGCGACAGCGAGATCCGCCGCGTCAGCCAGGTGCTCACCCGCCGCACGAAGAACAACCCCGTCCTCATCGGCGAGCCCGGCGTCGGCAAGACGGCCGTCGTCGAAGGGCTCGCGCAGCGCATCGTCGCGGGCGACGTCGCGGAGTCACTGAAGGACAAGGAGCTCGTCTCCCTCGACATCTCCGCCCTCGTCGCCGGCGCGATGTACCGCGGCCAGTTCGAGGAGCGCCTCAAGAGCGTCCTCAAGGAGATCACCGAGTCCGAGGGTCGCATCATCACCTTCATCGACGAGCTGCACGTGCTCATGGGCGCGGGCGGCGGCGAGGGGTCGGTCGCGGCGTCCAACATGCTCAAGCCGATGCTCGCCCGGGGCGAGCTGCGCCTGATCGGTGCCACGACGCTCGACGAGTACCGCGAGTTCATCGAGAAGGATGCCGCGCTCGAGCGCCGCTTCCAGCAGGTGTACGTCGGTGAGCCCAGCGTGGAGGACACGATCGCGATCCTCCGCGGCCTGAAGGAGCGCTACGAGGCGCACCACAAGGTCGCGATCGCCGACGGGGCGCTCGTGGCCGCGGCATCCCTGTCGAACCGCTACATCCCGAGCCGTCAGCTCCCCGACAAGGCCATCGACCTGATCGACGAGGCCGCGTCGCGGCTGCGCATGGAGATCGACTCCGCACCGCTGGAGATCGACGAGCTGCGCCGTCACGTCGACCGGCTCAAGCTGGAGGAGCTGGCGCTCAAGCGCGAGAAGGATGCCGCGTCGAAGGAGCGGCTGGCCACGCTCCGCGAGACCCTGAAGGTCGAGCAGGCCCGCCTCGACGAGCTGCAGGCCCGGTGGGAGCGCGAGCGCGCCTCCCTCAACGCGGTCGGCGACCTCAAGACCCGCCTCGACCAGGCGCGCGTCGAGGCCGAGCGGGCGCAGCGCGAGGGCAACCTCGAGAAGGCGTCCCGGCTGTACTACGCGGAGATCCCGGCGCTGGAGCGCCAGGTCGCGCAGGCCGAGAACGCGGAGGCCGCCGAGGGCGGCGAGCGGATGGTCGGCGACCAGGTCGCGGATGCCGACATCGCCGCCGTCATCGCGGCGTGGACCGGCATCCCCGTCGGGCGCCTGCTGCAGGGCGAGAGCGAGAAGCTCGTGCACCTCGAGGCCGAGCTCGGCAAGCGCCTGATCGGGCAGAAGGACGCCGTGAAGGCGGTGTCCGACGCGGTGCGCCGCTCGCGCGCCGGCATCAGCGACCCGAACCGGCCGACCGGTTCGTTCCTGTTCCTCGGCCCGACCGGCGTCGGCAAGACCGAGCTCGCCAAGGCGCTCGCAGAGTTCCTGTTCGACGACGAGCGCGCCATGGTGCGCATCGACATGAGCGAGTACGGCGAGAAGCACTCGGTCGCGCGGCTCGTCGGTGCCCCTCCGGGATACATCGGCTACGAGCAGGGCGGTCAGCTCACCGAGGCCGTCCGGCGCCGTCCCTACTCGGTGGTGCTGCTGGATGAGGTCGAGAAGGCGCATCCCGAGGTGTTCGACATCCTGCTGCAGGTGCTGGACGACGGCCGCCTCACCGACGGGCAGGGGCGCACGGTCGACTTCACGAACACGATCCTGATCCTGACGTCGAACCTCGGCTCGCCGATCCTCATCGACCCGACGCTGTCGGTCGCGCAGAAGCGCGAGCAGGTGATGGCCCTCGTGCGGACGGCGTTCCGCCCCGAGTTCCTGAACCGCCTCGACGACATCGTCATGTTCCAGGCGCTGAGCCAGGACGACCTGGCTCAGATCGTGGAGCTGTCGGTCGACGCGCTGCAGCGGCGCCTGCGCGATCGCCGGCTGACGCTGGCGGTCACGCCCGACGCCCGCGCGTGGCTCGCCGAGCGCGGCTACGACCCGATCTTCGGTGCGCGGCCGCTGCGCCGGCTCATCCAGTCCGAGATCCAGGACCGTCTCGCGATGGCGCTGCTCTCGGGCGGTGTGCGCGACGGCGACCTGGTGCGGGTGGACGTCGCGGCCGACGGTGCGAGCCTCGTGCTCACCAGTGCGGGAGCGGCGCCCGACGAGGGCACGGATGCCGCGGCATCCGACGACGACGTGATCGAGGCCGAGCTGCTCGACGACTGACGACGCCCGGGTCCGCCGACTCAGGCGGCGTCCGCGGGGAGGGTCCGCATCCGCCAGAACGGGCCGATGACGACGGGCAGTGCCGACAGCAGCGCGCCGAGAGCGCCGATCCAGATCGTGGGGACGGTGCCGATGGCGGTGCCGAGAGCCCCGGCGGCCAGTGCGGCCAGCGGCATCACCCCCCAGACGCAGAAGCGGATCGAGGCGTTCATCCGCCCCAGCAGGCGCCGCGGGGTGATGCGCTGGCGGAACGTGACCTGCGTGATGTTGTAGAGCACGACGGCGAAGCTCATGGCCGCCCACTGCGCGGCGAGCAGCGCGAAGGCGGGACCCGAGGGCAGCAGCGCCGCGAGCGGCAGCGGGATCGTCGCCAGCGAGAACCCGATGGCGCTCAGCGGGATGGCGCGTGCCTCGCCGACGCGCGCGGCGATGCGGCCGGAGAGGGCGGCCCCGAGCAGCCCCCCGACCGCGCCGAGCGAGAACAGCAGGCCCATCGCCGCGGGCGAGAACCCGAGCACGCGCAGGACGTAGATCGGCACGAGAGTGAAGACGATCGTCGAGAAGAGGTTCGAGATCGCCGTCGTCGCCACGATCCGCCGGAGCAGTCCGTGTCCCAGCACCCATCGCAGACCCTCCCCGATCTCGCGGTGCAGCGGCGCGCGGTCGACTGGGGAGCGGAGCACCTCATGGTCCCGCGTGAAGGCCAGGGAGGCCAGGGAGAGCACGTACGTGAGCGAGGTCGCCGCGATCGCGAAGGGCGCGGAGAGGATGCCGACGAGCCACCCGCCCGCCGCAGGGCCCGCGAGTCCGGCGAGCTGATTGGTCGACTCCAGCTTGCCGTTGGCCTCGGCGATCTGGTCCCCGCGCACGAGCGAGGGGACGATGCTCTGGTAGGACACGTCGAAGAACACGGTCGCGACTCCGACGGTCAGGGCCACGGCGTAGAGGTGCCACATCTCGAGCCGTCCGGTCAGATGCAGCAGGGGGACGACGGCGAGGGCGAGCGCCCGGGCGCCGTCGGCCACGATCATGACGCGACGCTTGCGCATGCGGTCGATCCACGCGCCGGCCGGGAGCCCCACGACGAGGAAGGCAGCCGTCGCCGCCGCAGTGAGATAGCCGACCTGGGCATCGGTCGCGTGCAGCAGGAGCACGGCGAGGACGGGGATCGCCAGCTCGACGACCTGCGCGCCGAACTGGCTGAGCGCCTGCCCCGACCACATCGTGAGGAAGTTGCGGTCGCGCCACAGCGAACCGCCGTGACCGGCGGGGGTCGGCGCGGGGATCGTCTCCGGCGCTGCGGCATCCGATTGGGACATGTCAATCAGTATGGGCTACTGATTGGGAAAGTCAATCAGTTGCTAGGATGAGGCGCATGGACGACGTCTCCGGCCGCGCGGCCGCGCGAGCACTCAGCTCCCCGCTGCGGATGCGCATCCTGCGACTGTGCCGATTCGATGCGCGCACCAACAAGGAGCTCGCCGACCTGCTCGAGGCCAATCCCGGCACGATGCTGCATCACGTCCGCACTCTGGTCGACGCCGGCTTCCTGCAGCCTCAGCCCGCTCGCGCCGGCGCGCAGGGGGCGCGGGAGGTCCCGTACCTGGCGACCGGCCGATCCTGGGACGCCGCCATGGACGACGGGGTGCCGATCATGATGGAGACCGTGCGGCAGCAGGTCGCGCTCGCCGATCCCGAGACGGTGCAGCTCGCGTGGCTGGGCCTGCGCCTGAACGCGGAGGCGAAGGACGAGCTCGACCGCCGCGTCACGGCGCTGCTCGACGAGTACAAGGATCGCCCGCCGGACGTCGACGGCGAGCCCTACTCGCTCGTCGTGATCACGCATCCCGACCTCAACCCGCCGCCGCGCTGATCACCCGCCCGGGTGAGACACACCTGCAGATGCGAAAAACCACTCCTGCACGTGTTTCTCGTGCGGGGAGTGGTTTCTCGCGGGGCCGGCGCGGCGGAGGCCGCGTGCCGGGCGTCAGTCGTTGGCGATCAGCGACTCGGCGATCGGACGGCGCACGCGCGGGGCCAGCTCGCGCTCGCGCAGCGCCTCGGGGGCGGCGTCGATGTCGCCCAGGGCGCCGACGGCCATCACGGTCACGGCGACGATGTCGTCGCCGAAGCCGAACGCCGCGGCGATCGCCTCGCGGTCGAAGCCGCCCATCTGGTGGGTGTGCAGGCCCGACGCGTGCGCCTGCACCGTGAAGTGCGCGGCGGCCTGGCCGGTGTCGTACGCGGCCCACGGCAGCGGCTTGCCGTCGAGGGCGGCCGACGAGGCGAACACGACGAGGGCGGCGGCATCCGTGGCCCACGACTGGTTGAAGCCCATCAGGGCGTCCACGATCTGCGCGTGCGCGGCCGAGCCGCGGCGGGCGACCACGAAGCGCCACGGCTGCGTGTTGTTGGCGGACGGCGCCCAGCGGGCGGCCTCGAGCGCGCTGGCGAGCGCATCCTCGTCGATGGGCGTCGCGGGGTCGAAGATGCGGGTGCTCCAGCGCTCGGCGAGGACGTCGAGAATCGGCGCGTCGGTGTCGGCGGGGTGTGCGGCGATGGTGCTCATGGTCGTCTCCTGAAGAAGGATGAAGGACGGTTTGTCGGTGGGACGCCATCGGCCCGGTCGATGCAACCGTATGCACACGCGATCTGTTCCCGCCGAGAAGGCGCCGGCTTTTGCCGTCCGCGGAAGGACCGCGGATCTTCCTCGGATGCCGAGGGCACCGCGGCCTGTGCCGGTCGCTACGGTGGCCCCATGACCATCGCGACGGCCGACCTGTACGACGAGCGCGGCGACGCGCTGGACTCCCTCGCCCTGCAGCTGCACGACATCGGCGGACGGGCGGCGTTCGACGGCCCGATCCGCACGATCCGCTGCCACCGTGACAACGCCCTCGTCAAGGCGACGCTCGCGACCCCCGGCGACGGCGCCGTGCTCGTGATCGACGGCGGCGGCTCGCTGGAGTCGGCGCTCGTAGGCGACCTGATCGCGGCATCCGCGGTCGAGAACGGCTGGGCCGGCCTCATCGTGCACGGTGCGATCCGCGACCGCGTCGCGATCGGCGCGCTCGATCTCGGTGTCAAGGCCCTCGGCTCGAACCCCCGCAAGAGCGCCAAGGCGGGCATCGGCGAGCTCGACGTGCCGGTGGAGATCGGCGGCGTCGTGTTCCGCCCCGGCGCGCACGTGTGGGCGGATGCCGATGGGATCCTCGTCGAGCGCTGAGGGTCTTGCGCGGTCCTCGCCGGAGGTCGATGCTGAGAGCGCCGCCGCATCCACTTCGGGAGTGTCAGATGATCGCGTTCGCCTCCGCCTTCTCCGGGTTCTCCGTCGACGACATCGACGCCGCGGAGGGGTTCTACCGTGAGGTGCTCGGCCTCGCCGTGCACCGCAACGCGATGGGCATCCTGGACATCGACCTCCCCGGAGGCGGCCGGGTCATCGCCTACCCGAAGCCCGATCACCGACCGGCTGCGTTCACCGTCCTCAACCTCGTGGTCGACGACGTCGACGCCGCGGTCGACGCGCTGAACGCGGCGGGCGTGGTGACCAAGATCTACACCGACCCGGATTTCGGCACCGATGAGCGCGGGGTCTCGCGCGGACGCGGCCCCGACATCGCGTGGTTCCGCGACCCCGCGGGAAACGTGCTCTCGGTGATCGTCACCGACTGAGGCGACGACTGGCAGACTGATCCCCGAACCGGGGCGTGCTCACCCCGCGCGACGAGAGGGTGAACGGTGCCGCTGATCTTCCTGCTGGGCTTCGTCGTGATCGGGCTCTGGTCGGTCGTCGCCCATCGCTTCGAGCGCACCGGCGTCGCCGGACCGGCCGTCCTCGCGGTCGCGGGGGCCGCGCTCGTGCTGATCGACGTGACGGGCTTCGCCGATGCCGTGGGCAGCGACTCCGCCGAGCACGTGGTCGAGCTGATCCTCGCCGTGCTGCTGTTCGTCGACGCCTGCGAGGTGAGCGGCGGCGTCTTCGGCGGCGAGGGCCGCATCATCGCGCGCCTCGTCCTCATCGCGTTGCCGCTGTCGCTGCTCGCCGTCGTGCTCAGCGGCGTCTTCCTGCTGCCGCAGCTCAGCGTCTTCGTGCTCATCGTCATCGCCTGCGTGATCATGCCCACCGATTTCGCCCCCGCCGCGACGCTGCTGCGCTCGCCGCGGATCCCCGCGCGGATCCGGCAGATCCTCAACGTCGAGAGCGGCTACAACGACGGTCTCGTCTCGCCGATCTTCGGCATGGGGCTGGCCGCGGCCATCGCGTGGCCCACGATCCTGGCGGCCGTGAACTCCGACACGCTGTCCGCGGAGAACGAGGCGCAGCTCGAGGAGCGCATGGGTGAGTTCTTCGAGGCCTTCTTCGGGGCGGTGCCCGCCACCCTGTTCGCGATCGTCGTCGGCGCCGTGATCGGCGGGGTGTTCGGGTTGTGCGTCCGTTGGGCGTCGCGTCGCGGCTGGGCGGATGCGCCCGGCATCCGCTACGTCATGCTGCTCGTGCCGCTGATCACGTTCGGCGTCGCCACGCTCAGCGCCGTCGCGGCGAACGGGTTCGTCGCGGCCTTCGTCGCGGGCATCGTGTACCGGCTGGCCCGTACGCGGCGGACCGACGAGCGCACGATCCCGCACCAGGAGGTGCTGTTGGTCGAAGAGGCGGGCACCCTCGCCGCCAACATCGTGTGGTTCGTCCTCGGCGCCATGACGACGGTCGTCGTGTTCAACGGCTTCGACGCGCGTCTGCTGGTGATGGTCGTGCTCGCCCTGACGCTGTTCCGCGTCGTCCCCGTGTACGCGGCGCTGCTCGGCTCGTCGCTGTCGTGGGGCTCGCGCACGTTCGTCGGCTTCGTCGGTCCGCGCGGCACGGCGACGATCGTCTTCGGCCTGCTCGCCTTCAACAAGCTCCCCGACACCGAGGCCTACGACGTCCTCGCGGTGATGGTCCTCACCGTCGTCGGCAGCATCCTCCTGCACGGGATCGTCATCCCGCAGGTCGTGAATCGGCGGATGCCGGTGCTCGCGTCGTCCGCGCAGCCACCGGCATCCGCCGAGCACTGATCCTGCGCGGTCAGCCCGCGAGGGCCTCCGAGAGCTTCACGCGCGCGCCCATCCGCAGCAGCGAGTTCTGGTAGATCTTCGCGCCCACCCAGATCGCCGCGGCGCACGTGACGAGCATGATCGCGAGCGAGAGCACCGGCTCCCACCACTGCGCATCGCCGAGGAAGATGCGCACCGGCATCCCGACGGGGGCGGAGAACGGCACGTACGACATGATCGTCATCACCAGCGGGTTGTCGTTGAAGAAGATGACGAGGAAGTACGGCGCCATCACGAGCATGGTCAGCGGGGTGGTGGTCGAGCCGATGTCCTCCATCCGCGAGACCATCGCGGCGGCGGCGGCGAACAGTGCCGCCAGCAGGATGAAGCCGAACAGGAAGAACACCGTGAACCAGGCGAGCGGCGCACCGAGCCCCGCCAGCAGATCGCTCTGCCCCGTGACCGTGAGCCCCACGATCGCGATCGCGGCGAGGCCGATGATCTGACCCATCGCGAGGATCGTGTTGCCGATCACCTTGCCGGCCAGCAGCGCCCGCACGGGCACCGCCGAGATCAGCAGCTCGACGACACGCGTCTGCTTCTCCTCCACCACCGACTGCGCGATCGTCGAGCCGAAGGTGAGGGCGGCCATGAAGAAGATGATCCCGAACCCGAGGGCGACCAGGTAGCGCAGCGCCGGGTTCGTGCCCGACGGGTCGATCAGCTCCACCTGCGGCGTCAGGCTGAGCACCTGCAGCAGCGACGTCGGAGCCGCATCCTTGGCGACCACGGTGTAGTCGAACGGTGCCGCGCCGCCGGGAATCAGCGCCGCCTCGACGGTGCCGTCCTGCACGAGGGCGCGGGCGGCCGCGGCATCCGCGACCTCCGTCGGGTTCAGGGCGGGGTTGTCGGCGACCGACGCCGCGGTCTCGGCGGTCACCGCGATCGGCGTGCGATTGTCGGACTGCGCGGAGAAGCCTCCCCAGAGCACGCCGACGAGCGCGAGCACGAAGAGGATGCCGGTGGAGATGAGGTAGGCCTTGCTGCGGAGCTTCGAGCCGACCTCGCGCTCGGCGACGAGCCACGTGCTCTGGGCGAAGGACGGAGCGCTGGTGTTCACTGGATGACCTCCTTGAAGATCTGGGCGAGAGAGGGCTGCTTCGGGGCGAAGCTCGCGACGGCGCCCGCGGCGACGGCACGGTGCAGCACGCGCTGGGCGGCGGCGTCGTCGTCGACGTCGAAGAGGGCGTAGCCGCCGTCGAACGAGAGCACGTCGACGCCGGGCTCATCGCGCAGCCACCCCAGGTCTCCCGCCGAGACGAGCTCGTAGCGATGCTGGGCGTGCTCCGCGCGCAGCGCGTCGCGTGTGCCGGCCGCGCGGATCGTGCCGCCCGCGATGATCACGAGGTCGTCGCAGAGGCGCTCGACCACGTCGAGCTGGTGCGACGAGAAGAGCACGGCGGCGCCCTCGGCGGCGCGCGCCTGGAGCACACCGGCCACGACGTCGACGGCCATCGGATCGAGGCCCGAGAACGGCTCGTCGAGGATGAGCACCTGCGGATCGTGCACGAGCGCGGCCGCGATCTGGGCGCGCTGCTGGTTGCCGAGCGAGAGCGTCTCGACGTTGTCGCGCAGGCGCTCGCCGAGTCCCAGCTCGACCAGGAGCGCCTCGGCGCGCGCCGTCGCCTCGGCCTTGTCGAACCCGTGCAGCCGGGCCAGGTAGACGATGTGCTCGAGCACGCGCATCTTCGGGTAGAGGCCGCGTTCCTCGGGCATGTAGCCGAACCGGCGTCGGTCGGCCGCCGTGACGGGGGCGCCGTCGAGGGCGACCTCGCCGCCGTCGCGGCCGAGCACGCCGAGCACGATGCGCATCGTCGTGGTCTTTCCCGCGCCGTTGCCGCCGACGAATCCCGTCAGACGGCCCGAGGGCACCCGGAAGCTCACGTCGTCGAGCACACGCGTGGTGCCGTAGCTCTTGGTGATGCCGGTCAGTTCGAGCATGTTCTCCTCCTCACGCGGCGCTGTCGGGGAGGGGGTCGTCCCGCGCCGTCGCCGTCGTCTCCACGCTAGGGAGAACGGATGCCGCAGACCTCCCCCGCACGGTGGGGATCCGGCTCGCCTCCGCTGCCGGGGAGGCCGCGGCATCCGTCGCGCGGGGGAGTTCTCACGGCGCAGAACCGCGGTGCACTCGGCGAATTGTCAGGAACAGGTAACACCGCGTCCACCATTCCCCCAGGTGATCTCTTCTACACTCTGTCGGGTGACGAGCGCTCCTGAGGTGACCCGCGCCCTCGGCGCCCGTGTATCCGACCGTGCTCGGGAATGGTGGCCCCGGGCCCTCCATTTCGCGTTCACGCGTCGCGGCCTGCTCATCGGCTTCGCCGTCGTGCACGCGCTCTTCTTCCTGGCGCTGCTGAAGGTCATGATCTTCGGCGGCACCGAGGGCGACCTCCCGCTGTACCGTCTGTGGGCCGAGCAGGCCATGCACGGCCACTGGCCCGTCATCGACATGCCCTGGGTCTACCCGGCCGGGGCTCTCGCGCCCATCATGGCGGCCATCGTCGCCGGGCCGTGGAACTACCAGCTCGTCTGGCTGCTCATGATGGTCGGGGCGAACTTCGTCGCCGTCCTGGCCCTCACCGACAACCTCCGCAACCGCAAGGGCTACGTCGCCGCCTGGTACTGGCTCGCGATCCAGGTGCTGCTGGCGCCCGTGTCCATGCTGCGCCTCGAGGGCTTCGCCGCGCCGCTGGCCATCGCCGGTCTCGTCTGGCTCGTGCGTCGTCCGTTCGTCGCGGGCGTGCTCATCGCCGCCGCGACGTGGATCAAGGTGGCCCCCGCCGCCCTCGCGGCGGCGGCCGTCGTGGTGTCGTCGATGCGGATGCGGATCATCGCCGGCGGCCTGGCGCTGAGCGCCGCCATCGCCGGCATCGTCGTCGCCCTCGGCGGCGGCGCGAACCTCTTCAGCTTCGCGACGATCCAGGGCGACCGCGCCCTCCAGCTCGAGGCCCCCGTCGCCACCCCGTGGGTGTGGGCGACGGTGCTGGGTCTGCCGGGCGCGCAGATCCACCAGAACTACGTGCTGGCCACCCGTGAGGTCGCCGGCCCCGGCGCGGCCGCCGCCGGCGTGCTCGTCGGCTACGCGATGCCGATCGCGTTCGCCGTCATCGTCGTGCTCCTGTGGCGCGCGCGTCGCCGTGCGGTGCAGGAGGGCGCGCTGTCGCTCATCGGCGAGCAGCACCTCATCCTCCGCGGGGCGTTCGCGCTCACGTCGGCGCTGATCGTCTTCAACAAGGTGGGCTCGCCGCAGTACATGCTGTGGCTGGCGCCCATCGTCGCGGCCGGGCTGCTGATCGATCGCAAGGCCTGGACCTCGGTCGCCGTCTGGCTGGCCGTCACCTGCTTCCTGACGACGCTCGTGTTCCCGGTGCTCTACCTGCCGCTGATCGATGCGCACCCGTTCGCCGCGGGCGTGCTGCTCGCGCGCAACGTCCTGCTGGTCGGTCTGTTCGGCTGGAGCCTCGTGGCGCTGTGGCGGCCCGACGCCACCCTGGTGTCGCTGCGCGAGCGTCTCTCGCGGGCCGCCACCACGGCGACGACCGGTTCGATCCCCGTCGCCATCCGCGGCTGACGCACCCGGCGCCGGTCAGACCAGACCGTGCCGGTGGGCGTAGACCACCGCGGCGACCCGGTCACGGGCGCCGAGCTTCTGCAGCACGTTCGAGACGTGCGTCTTCACGGTCGCCTCTCCGATGAACAGCGCCGTCGCGATCTCGGCGTTGCTGCGCGCGTCGGCGAGCAGCCGCAGCACCTCCGCCTCGCGATCGGTCAGCTCGGCGACCAGCGCGGCGCGCGGCTTCTGCGCCGCGGGCGCCGCCGACGGGGCCGCGTACGCGGGGGATGCCGCGAAGCGCTCGATCACGCGGCGCGTCACGGCGGGCGCGAGCAGCGCGTCGCCGGCTGCCGCGACACGCACGGCGGTGACGAGCTCTTCGGGGCCGGCGTTCTTCAGGAGGAAGCCGCTCGCGCCGGCGTGCAGCGCCTGGAAGAGGTAGTCGTCGCGGTCGAAGGTGGTCACGATGACCACGACCGCGTCGACGTCGGGATCGGAGACGATCCGGCGGGTCGCCTCGAGGCCGTCCATGTCGGGCATCTGCACGTCCATGCAGATGACGTCGGGTCGCAGGGCGGATGCCGCGGTCAGCGCTTCGGCGCCCGATCCCGCCTCCCCGACGACGACGATGTCGCCCTGCGCCTCGAGGATCATGCGGAACCCCGCACGCATCACGGCGTGGTCGTCGACGAGCAGCACGCGCACGGGGGCGCTCACGACCGCGCCTCCTTCGCCCGCGCCGGCACGCGCACCCGGACGAGGAACCCGCCGCGCGGGCGCGGACCGGCCTCGAGGGTGCCGCCCGACGCGGCCGCGCGCTCGCGCATGCCGACGATGCCCAGCCCCGCGCGCCCGGCGACGTGCTCGCGGCCGCTGTTGGCGACCTCGAGCTCGACGTGGTCGTCGGCGAAGCGCAGGCGGACATCGGCCGCGGCATCCGGCCCGCCGTGGCGACGGGCATTGGTGAGCGCCTCCTGCGCGATGCGGTAGAGGTTCACCTGCACGAGCTCGGGCGGCTCGACGGCGTCGCCCACGACGGCGAAGGTCGTCGGCATCCCGTTGTCGTTGGCGTGCGCGACCAGCTCGGGGATCGACGCGAGGCGCACCGTCGACGCCGCGGGGGTGTCGGCGTCGGGCGTGCGCAGCGTCTCGAGCAGCTGACGCAACTCGCTCAGGGCCTCGCGGGCGGACGCCTCGACCGTCACGAGCGCCTCGCGGGCGGCGTCGGCGTCGTGATCGAGCACGGTGCGGGCGGCGCCGGCCTGCACCCCCATGGCCGAGACGTGGTGGGCGACGACGTCGTGCAGCTCGCGCGCGATGCGCACCCGATCGAGGGCGACGGCCTGCGCGGCGGTCAGTTCGCGTTCGCGTTCGAGCTCTCGCGTGCGCTCTTCCAGCACGGCGCGCGAGCGCGCGTCGGCCCAGGCCCGCTCCCCGAAGAAGAACGCGCCGCCGAAGAACGCCACGTTCACGAGGAACTGGATGATCATCCACGCCGCGAACGGGGAGAACAGTCCGGCGCGCGACGGGCCGGCGCCGTCCGGGTCGATCGCCGCCTGGAACGTCGTCACGAGCAGCCAGAGGAACATCCCGACCACGACGGCCAGTCGCACGACGGTCGCGCGTCGACGGTCGCTCACCCAGGCGCCCACGGTGTACATCGCGATGAACACCGCGACGTTACTGACGTACACCTCGGGGATGCGGGCCGAGACGCCCACGAAGAAGGCGAGTGCCACCACGATCAGCGTGATCTCCGGGAAGCGACGACGCAGCGCGAGCGGGAGCGTGAGGGCGGCGACGTACACCAGGGCCCATCCGAAGGCGGGCGTGTCCTCGCCGTAGAACCCCGCGACCTTCCCGAGCCAGGCGCTGATCACCGCACTGACGAGCAGCGCCAGCGCGAGCCAGACGTCGTTGCGCCGCTGGGCGGGCGTCGTCGTGCGGGCGAGGTCGGTCGAGCTCATCCCTCCACGCTAGGGCGAGGCGGATGCCGCGGCATCCCCCGTGCGACGGAGAGGGTCTCGACGCGGCGGGCGGCGCGGTGCATGCTCGCTGTATGACGAGCATCTTCGTGAACATCCCGACGAGCGACCTCGAGCGCAGCATGGACTTCTACCGGGCCCTCGGCTGCGACATCAACCCGAACTTCACCGACGAGAACGCCGCGTGCGTCGTCTGGTCGGGCGACATCTACTTCATGGTGCTGCGTCGCGAGTACTTCGCGACCTTCACCGACAAGCCGGTGGGCGAGCCGAAGGAATGGGCCCAGACGTCGTTGTCGTTCTCGCGCGACTCGCGGGAGGACGTCGACGCGATCGTCGAGGCCGGCGTCGCCGCCGGCGGCACCGAGCCGCGCCCCGCCCAGGACTACGGCTTCATGTACAGCCGCGACCTCGACGATCCCGACGGCAACAGCCTCGGCTTCCTGTACATGGATCCCGTCGCCGCCGAGCAGGGACCGCCGGAGGACGCCGACGCGTCGGGCGGCGAGGCGGACGGCGCGTGATGCGCGGGCGGATCGTCATCGACCTGTTCACGACGCTCGACGGCGTCGCCCAGGCACCGGGCGGCCCCGAGGAGGACACCAGCGGCGGGTTCCCGTTCGGCGGATGGCAGGCGCCGTTCGAGGACGCCGTCATCGGCGAGGACGTCGGCAGCGGCATCCGACGGATGGACGCCCTCCTGCTGGGACGACGCACCTACGACATCTTCGCCGGGTACTGGCCGCACCACACCGACGGGCCCGAGGGGTTCATCGGTCGGCACTTCGATGCCATCCCGAAGTAAGTGGCGACCCGGGCCGGCCTCGAACCGGGGTGGGCGGGCACGAGTGTGCTGACGGGCCCGGATGCCGAGGTCGTCGCGGCCGTCGACGCGCTGCGCGACCGCCACGCGGAGGTGCACGTGATCGGCAGCGTCGACTTCGCCCAGACCCTGCTGCGCGCCCGCGTCTACGACGAGCTGAAGCTGTGGGTGCATCCGGTGGTGCTCGGACAGGGCAAGAAGGTGTTCCCGGACGGCGCCGCACCGGCGCGGCTACGGCTGATCGCCCCGGCCGTGTCGGGCCCCACCGGCACGCTGCTGCTGCGCTACGCGCCCGACGGCGACGTCACGACCGGCGACATGACCTGACCCCCGGTCACCAGATCATCGGCCGGTCGTCGTCGTCCGGACCCGCGAGGTCGAGGTCGACGACGACCGGTACGTGATCGCTGGGAATCTCGCCCTTGCGCTCGTCGCGATGGATGGCGGCCGCGGTCACCGCGTCGGCGAAGGCGTGCGAACCGAGGATGAAATCGATGCGCAGACCCTCATTGCGCGGGAAGCGCAGCTGCTTGTAGTCCCAGTAGGTGTAGCCCGTGGGAACGAGCGGACGGACGGTGTCGGCCAGTCCGGCATCGAGGAGCGCCTGGAACGCGGCGCGCTCGGGCGGCGAGACGTGGGTGGTCACGCCCTCGACGACGGTGGGGTCGCCGTTGTCGGCATCCGTCGGGGCGATGTTGAAGTCGCCGGTGAGCGCCAGCGCTCGGTCGGGGTCGGCGGCGAGCGTGTCGGCGGTGTAGCCGCGGAGCGCCTCCAGCCAGTCGAGCTTGTAGCGGTAGTGCGGGTCGTCGAGTCCGCGACCGTTGGGCACATAGAGGCTCCAGACCTCGACGCCGCCGATCGTGGCACCGAGCGCGCGGGCTTCGAGAGGAGCGCCGGGACCGTCGTGGCCCTTCGCGAAGCCGGGCATACCGGGGAACCCGACCTGCAGGTCCTCGATCGGCTCACGGCTGGCGATCGCGACGCCGTTCCACTGGTTGAGCCCGTGCGCCTCGACGGTGTAGCCCGCCTCTTCGAACGCCTCGTACGGGAACTGCTCGGGCTTGCACTTGATCTCCTGCATCGCCAGCACGTCGATGCCCTCGCGGACGGCGAAGTCGACCGTGCGGACGACGCGGGCGCGGATCGAGTTGACGTTCCAGGTGGCGATGCGCATGGCATCCAGCGTATTGGCCCCCGCCGACGCCCCGGTCACCCGGCGCCCGCCTGCACAACTCATCCCCAGCCGGCGGCAGTGCCGTCTCGGTACCCGCGCCGCGCGCTTCCGGCGGAGTTGTGCAGGCAGGATCGATGGGCCGAGCTCCCGGCGGGCGGGTGCCGACGCGTGGGGTCAGCCGAGGATCGCCGAGACCCCGACGATCACCGACAGCGCGAGCGCGCCCACAGCCACCGTGACCGTCGAGGCGGCTCGGCGCCGCGGCTGGCGGAATCCTTCGATGATCCACAGGATGCCGACGACCGCGCCCCCGCAGGCAAGAGCGAGCCGGGCGATGCGCGTCGCGTCGGGGGCCTGAGCGATCGCGACGATGAGGGCCACGGCGATCGCGAGGCCGAGCACCACGACGGTCACTCGCGGGAGTGCGTGCCAGCGCGTGCCGAACCCGTCGCCCGGATCAGCGGGGGTGGGCACGGGCGGTTCGGGTGATCCCCCTGCGCGCCGCAGCACGTCGGCGGCATCGGCCGACAGGGGACGGTCAGAGAAGATGCCGGCGAGTTCACGCAGCCTCGATTCGACGGGGCGGGCCCGGAGCTGCCCCGCGAAGGCGGTGCGCTCCGCGGGCGTGCTGAGTCCCGGCTTCGCGCACCCCCACCGACCCGCCTCGTCGAGCCGTCCTGCCATTCGGCTCTGTTCGACCATCGCGGCCCTCGCGCCGTCGACGTCGATGTCAATCATGCGCCGGAGCAGGATCCTGCTGGCGCGATCGTCGCCGGCATCGTGCAGCCGCCACGCGAGCGAGGTGCCGAAGAAGCGATCCTGCGGCTCGATGTCCGGCGAGATCGGCGTCGATGGGCGACGCCCCCGCGCGCGGTCCGCGAGCACGAACCCTACGCACACGAGGGCGGCCGCTGCGCTGAGGAGCGCCAGCGTCGGAGCCGACGCGACGACTCCGATCGTGAGGACGTTCCAGACGATCGCGGAGAGCAACATGATCGCGGTCAGCCCGCTGATGGTCGCGCCGAGGGGGAGGGCGCATCCCGGGCCGGATACCGCCGGTTCGCCGGCGCGCGGTGGACGGAAGGCCGTATCGACGAGGTCGGCGACGGCCCGGGGCAGGGGCGCGTCGGGGGGGCAGCAACAGGGCGTCGCGCACGTAGTCGCCCCCGCGGAACGTGCCGAGGAGGTAGCGGCGCAGATCGCGCAGTTCGCGGGCCGTCGCCCACCCCTCGGTCACGATGCCCCATCGGCCCGCCTGCGACGGCTCACCGTGACGTCGGTCGTGCGCGGCCAGCGCCATCCGCAGTGCGGTGAGGTCGACGTCGCCGCGGAACCGGCCCGCGCGCAGTCGCGACACCGCCGCGCGACGAGCCCGTTTCCGCTCGGACGTCGATGACGCGCTCCGCAACGCATCGACCAGCAACTGCGGGCTCTTGCGGCCTCTCGCCATGGATCGATTATGGCGGCTCGGCCCGGAGGAGCCGGGCACCCTCGGGTCACAGCGCCCGCAGGATGTCCTCCACCCGCTGCTTGGCGTCGCCGAACAGCATCTGCGTGTTGTCGCGGAAGAACAGCGGGTTCTGCACGCCGGCGTAGCCCGAGGCCATCGACCGCTTGAACACGATGACGCTGCGCGCCTCCCACACGTGCAGCACCGGCATGCCGGCGATGGGAGAACCCGGGTCTTCGGCCGCGGCCGGGTTGACCGTGTCGTTCGCCCCGATCACGAGCACCACGTCGGTGTCGGCGAAGTCGTCGTTGATCTCATCGAGCTCCAGCACGATGTCGTACGGGACCTTGGCCTCGGCCAGAAGCACGTTCATGTGGCCCGGCAGGCGCCCGGCGACGGGGTGGATGCCGAAGCGCACCTCGACGCCCCGCTCGCGCAGCCGCTTCGTGAGGTCGGCGACTGGGTACTGCGCCTGGGCGACGGCCATGCCGTAGCCGGGGGTGATGATGACCGACCGGGCGTCGCGGAGGAGCTCGGCGACGGCCGCGGCATCCGTCTCGTGGTGTTCGCCCTCCTCGGCGTCGGCACTCCGGGGCGCCTCGATGCCGAACCCGCCGGCGATGACCGACAGGAACGACCGGTTCATCGCCCTGCACATGATGTACGAGAGGTACGCACCCGACGAGCCCACGAGGGCGCCGGTGACGATCAGCAGGTCGTTGTTCAGGAGGAAGCCCGCCGCGGCCGCCGCCCAGCCGGAGTAGCTGTTGAGCATCGAGACGACGACCGGCATGTCGCCGCCGCCGATCGAGGCCACCAGGTGCCAGCCGAGAGCGAGGGCGAGCACGGTCACGGCGACGAGCAGCCAGATCGACGGGGTCGCGACGTACCAGACGGTCAGGGCGAGGAACAGCACGAGCGCGCCGACGTTGAGGGTGTTCTTGCCGGGCAGCATGAGCGGCTTCGACGACATGCGCCCCGAGAGCTTTAGGAATGCGACGATCGAGCCGGTGAAGGTCACGGCGCCGATGAACACCCCGATGAACACCTCCGCGTGGTGGATGCCGACGAGCTCGGGCGCGATCCCGTCGGCGTACAGGTGGCCGTTCCAGCCGACGAGCACGGCCGCGAGGCCCACGAAGGAGTGCAGCAGGGCGATGAGCTCGGGCATGCCGGTCATCTCGACCACGCGCGCCCGCCACAGGCCGATGGCGCCGCCGACCACGACCGCGGCCACGAGCAGCCCGACCCCGAGCGCGGCGGTCGCGCCGTCGGGCAGGAGGGTGCCGTTCGCGATGACGAGCACGAGAGTGGCGAGCAGGGCGATCGTCATGCCGGCGATGCCGTAGACGACGCCGCGACGGGCGGTCTCCTGTTTGCTGAGGCCGGCGAGGGCGAGGATGAACAGCAGCGCCGCGACGATGTACGCGGCGGTCGAGACGGACTGGGCGAGCGCGGTCACTTCTGGTCGCCCTTCTGGAACATGGCGAGCATGCGACGGGTCACCGCGAAGCCTCCGAAGATGTTGATGGATGCCAGGAGCACCGCGATCGCCGCGAGCACCTGCACCACGGGGTTCGGAACGACGATCTGGGTCATGGCGCCGACGACGATGATGCCGCTGATCGCGTTGGTGACGCTCATCAGCGGCGTGTGCAGGGCGTGGGCGACCTTGCCGATGACGTAGAAGCCGATCACGACCGACAGGGTGAGAACGAGGATGTGCTGCGGCAGGGGCGCGGGCGCGACGGCGCACACGAGGAACAGCGCGGCGATGCCGGCGACGATCAGACCGGTCTTCGCTCCCGCCGAGAGCCCCTTCTTGGCGGCCGGTGCGGGGGTGGATGCCGCGGCATCCGCCCCCGGCGTCGCGGGCGCGGCCGAGACCTGCACGGGCGGCGGCGGCCAGGTGACGGCGCCGCCGCGCGTGACGGTGACGGCGCGCTGCACGACGTCGGTGTCGTCGATGACGAGCTGCCCGTCCTTGCCGGGGGTGAGGAGGGCGAGCAGGTTCAGCAGGTTGGTGCCGTAGAGCTGCGACGCCTGTTGGGGGAGGCGTCCGGCGAGGTCGGTGTAGCCGAGGACGATGACGCCGTTCGCCGTGACGACGCGCTCACCGGCGACGGAACCCTCGACGTTGCCGCCCTGGCCCGCGGCCATGTCGACGATGACGCTGCCCGGCTTCATCGCCGCGACGTCGGCGGCGGTGATCAGTCGCGGGGCCGCGCGACCCGGGATGAGCGCCGTCGTGATGACGATGTCGACGTCGGCGGCCTGGTCGCCGTACAGCTTCGCGGCCGCGGCGTCGTAGGCGGCGCTGGTGGCCTTGGCGTAGCCGTCGGCCGAGACCTCCTTCTGCTCGTCGGGCACGACGACCTCGAGGTAGGTGCCGCCGATCGAGGCGACCTGGTCGGCGACCTCGGGGCGCGGGTCGGTGGCGCGGACGATCGCGCCGAGGCTCGAGGCGGCGCCGATCGCCGCGAGTCCGGCGACGCCCGCGCCGGCGACGAGCACCTTCGCGGGCGGGACCTTGCCGGCGGCGGTGACCTGCCCGGTGAAGAAGCGGCCGAACTCGTTCGCGGCCTCGACGACGGCGCGGTAGCCCGCGATGTTGGCCATGGAGCTGAGCACGTCCATCGACTGCGCGCGCGAGATGCGTGGCACGGCGTCCATGGCGAGGGCCGTCACGCCGCGGGCGGCGAGGGCGGCGAGCAGGTCGGGGTTGAGCGCGGGGCTCAGGATGCCGATGAGCGTCGCCCCCGGCTGCAGCAGCGCGATCTCGGCATCCGTCGGGGCCGCGACCGACAGGACGACGTCGGCGCCCCAGGCCTCGTCGCGGGTGGCGATGGTCGCACCGGCGGCGGTGTAGGCGGCATCCGGGAACGACGATGCCGCGCCCGCGCCCGTCTCGACGCTCACGTCGTAGCCGAGCGCGCGGATCTTGCCGACGGTGGTGGGGGAGGCGGCGACGCGGGTCTCGCCGTCCCGCTCGCGGACGATGCCGATACGGGCCATGGTGCTCCTTCGATCGGGTCGGGCGGAGCGTCCGGGATCGCCCGGGCACCGCGCCGGGTGACGTTCCCGACTCTAGGGCGCGAGGCGGATGCCGCGGCGGGTGATGACGCGGAAATAATCCCGGTTCTTCGCTTCCGTAGACTCGTGTGCATGACCGCCGCCTCCACGCCCGAGCTCGAGTCCGAGCGCCGCGCCCTCGTCGACCTCATCGCCGCCGAAGCCGTCTTCCACGGCGACTTCACGCTCTCCAGCGGCAAGAAGGCGACGTACTACGTCGACATGCGCAAGCTCACGCTCGACCACCGCGCGGCTCCCGCGATCGGCCGGCTCGTGCTCGACGCGGTGCGCGACCTGAACGTGGATGCCGTGGGCGGCCTCACCCTGGGGGCCGACCCGATCGCGAACGCCGTCATGCACGCGTCGGTCGCCGCCGGTACCCCCGTGGACGCGTTCGTCGTGCGCAAGGAGCCGAAGGACCACGGCCGCGGTCGCCAGATCGAGGGCGCCGAGGTGGCCGGGAAGCGTGTCGTGATCGTCGAGGACACCTCCACCACGGGCGGCTCCCCCCTGAAGGCCGCCGAGGTCGCCGCGGCCGCGGGTGCGGAGATCGTCGCGGTGGTCACGGTCGTCGACCGCAAGACCGGCGCCCAGGCCGCCGTCGAGGCCGCCGGCTACGAGTGGCGGTCGATCATCGACCTCGACGACCTGGGCCTGCAGGCGCAGTAAGGGCCTGCGGCTCGCGCGTCCCGCGCCGCAACGGATTCGGAGATCGCTGACGGATTCGGATGCCGTCGGCCGGCAGATCCGAATCCGTTCTCGGCATCCGATTCCGGCGACGATGACCGGGGAGAGGTGGCTCAGCGGAAGATGGGCAGCTGCGACGCCAGTGCGAACACGAGGCCCGCGAGCGTCAGCAGCAGGATGCCGCGGCCGTTGGGCAGCGGGGTTCCCTGCGGGGCGTCGCGGCGGCCGCGCACGAACAGCACGAGCGCGACGATCAGCAGGATCATCGCCGTGACGACGAACACGATGGCCATCACTGGTCGCTCCCGTCGCCGCGGTCGCGCCGGCGGCCGCGGATCACCTGCATGACGAACACGACGAGCGTCCCGGCCAGCACGAGGGCGGTCGAGGCGAACAGCAGGGTCTGCTCGGTCGCGTTCACGGTGTCTCCTCCGCCCGCGTGGAGGCGGGCAGTCTCAGCCTAGCCGCGTCCGCGGAACGAGCCCGGTCCGCGGAACGAGCCCGCCCGCGCCGAACACCGCGGCGGCGAACCGCGCCGCGATCTCGGCATACAACTCCGTGTCGGGATGCAGGCTGTCGGGCAGCGTGTAGCGCGCCTGATCGTCGGGGCCGTAGAGACTCAGTCCGTCGAGGTACGCGATCCGCTCCCCGGATGCCGCGCGCATCCGCACCACCTCGGCCAGCTGCCGCCGCGACTCGGTCATGGTCAGCGCGCCGCGGGCGACGTCGGCGGCATCCCCGGCGGCATAGCAGCGGACGTGACCGTCGTCGAAGAACTCCACGTCCGATGGTCCGGGGTTGTCCTCGCTCCCCGGCCAGAGGATCGACGACGCCAGCACGATGGGGGTGTCGGGATGTCCGGCGCGCACTCGATCGAGGAAGCCGTGCACCGCGGGGGTGAACGTGCGCTGATCGAACGACCGGGCTCCCACGATGTTGATGCCCACCTTCAGCGTGATCACGTCGGCGGGCGTGGCGGCGATGGTGTCGGCGACGAACGGATCGAGCATGCACTGTCCGCCGAAACCCAGGTTGATCAGCGAGAGATCGCTCGTCCGCGCCGCGATCACGGGCCACACCCCGGTCGGCGACGGCGTCTCGACGCAGTGGCTGATCGAGCTGCCGTGGTGGATCCACACCGGTGCGCGCGACGGCTCCGCGGCGGTCACCGGGGCGTCGGCCCGGAGGTCGAGCAGATCGACGATCATCCCCTGCGGCAGCCACACGCTCACGGCCTTCTCGGTCGCCGCACCGCCCGAGTCGCCCGTGCCGCCCGTGTCGCCCTCACCGTCCAGGGCGATCTCCAGCGTCGCGGGCTCGGTGACGGGCTCGTCGGCCGCGGCATCCCCGGTCCACGACAGCCGCCGCAGGTCAGTGATGGGGGCGCGCGCCGTGTGCACCGGCCGGCCGTCGACCTCGACGACCACATCGTTGACCGGCCCGGCGAGCTCGGCGAAGTACAGCTGCGTGCACCGCAGCGTCAGCGACAGCCGCGTCGCGGCGGTCGTGAACCGCAGCCGCACACCGCTGGCGTTCGCCGTGATCGCCCGCAGGATCTCGCCGTTCGGCGGGAACTGCGCCCACGTGCTGCGTGGCAGGCGCAGGGGGCGGATGCCGCGGCTCTCGTCGACGTCGAGGTGCCCCTCCAGCAGCACCTGAGCCTCGCCGAGGCGCACGACCTCGCCGATCCCGGTCGTGTCGGTGGCGCGGGTGGAGGTGACGGACGTGCTCACGATGCGGTCCTCTCGGAGTGGATCTGGATGAACGAGACGGTGCGGGAGATCAGCTCGTCGCGCTGGGGGAGCTCGGCCCACCCGTGATCGGCCCCCTCGACGACGACCACCTCGGCGCGCTCGCCGAACACATCCGCCGCGGCGTAGCGCTCGGCATAGGAGACGGGCACGAAGTCCGCCGTGCCGTGCAACAGGAGCGCCGGCCCGCCGTACCCGGCGGCCCGCGCGTACGGGTCGAACGTGAGGGCGTCGTCGCGCATGGCCGGCCCCATCCGCATGCCGAGGAAGTCGAAGAACCCGTCCGGGCCGTCGAGCGCGGCCAGCGAACGTCCCTGGATCTGCCCCGAGCGGATGTCGTCGACGAACACCGCCGCCGTCGACCACATCGTCAGCGACCGGATGGCGCCCCCGCCCCCCGCCTCGGCCGCGACGGCCGCCGCGATGACCGAGCCGAGGCTCATGCCCACCAGATGCAGGTTCGCGGCATCCACCGCGGGGCTCTCGCGCAGGGCGGCGAGCACCGCGGCCGTGTCGGCGATGTCGCCGGATGCCGTCGTGTCGAAGAACTCCCCGTCGCTCTCGCCGTGGCCGGCGCGGTCGAACGCCAGCACGCCGAACCCGGCCGCGACCAGCGCGCGGGCGAGCGTCACGAAGACGCCGGTGGTCTCCACCCGCGATCCGCCGAAGCCGTGCAGCAACACGACGGTCGGTCGCGGCTCCCGGGCCGCGCCCGCCGCGGCATCCGGCAGGTAGTGCGTGCCGCGCAGCGTCCGTGCGCGGACGGTGGTCTCGAAGGGAACGAGTCGCATGGGAGTTCTTTCGTCGGGGTCAGCGGGCGAGCGTCGCAGAGCGGGGGAGGTCGGTGGATGCCGTGACCGTCTCCGACTCCACGTCGAACGCGTTCGTCACGCCGCGGCGGAAGCCGATCCAGCCGATGAGGAAGCCGGCGGCGGCGACCACCGAGACGGCGACGTAGACGGCGCTCGGGTTGAGGGCGAGAAGAGCCGGTGTGACGACGTTGAACCCGGCCGTCGCGAAGCGGGCGACGGCGTAGACGGTGCCCTGCGCCGTGGAGCGCAGCATGGTGGGGAACGACTCCTGGGTCCACACCTTCATGATCGTCTCGAAGCAGAACGCGCCGGCGAACGTCGTCACGACGACCGAGACGACGAGGGCGGGCAGGGTGAAGCCGAACACCACGGGCACGAGGTTCGCGACGACGACCGCGATCGCGCCCGCCACGTAGTAGCTCATGCGGAACGTCGTGTCGGCGACGGCCATGAACCAGACCGCGCCGAGGATGGCGGCAGGCATCGCCAGCAGCGTCCACGTCTGGTACTCGTTCACCGGGATGCCGGCGACGTTCACGGCGACGAAGGTGCCGAAGCTGCCGGCGACGCTGATCGCGATGGATGCGAGCGTGTAGTAGATCAGCAGCGTGACGAACGGGCGGCGGTACTGCGGGCGGCCGAAGTCGCGCAGGCGCCCGCGTTCGGCGCGGACGGTCTGCACGCCGGTGCGGCGCTCCTGCTGGGCGGCGAGCCAGGTCGCCGACTCCGGGATCGTCAGTCGCAGCGCGAGCACCACGAGCCCCACGCCGCCGAAGGCGGCGAACATGATGCGGCCGCCGGTCTCGCCGAGCGCGCCGAAGAAGATGCCGATGAGCACGGCCAGCAGGATGCCGAAGCCGCCCAGGAGGTTCGAGAACACGAGGATCTTGCCGCGGTTGCGGTCGTCGGCGGCCTCCGAGATCGAGGCGAGAGCCGCCGGCAGGTCGGCGCCGACGCCGAGGCCGATGAGCGCGATGCCGGGCAGGAGGAGCCCGAAGGAGACGCCGAAGAACGGCGTGAGCGATCCGAGCACGATGAGGCTCATCGTCACGAGGAAGACGCGGCGGCGGCCGAACCGGTCGGCCAGGCGCCCGCCGAGGAGCGAGCCGATCGCGACCCCGGCGGTGAGGACGCCGGTCAGCAGGCCCACCTGGTCCGCGGTGAGCCCGGGGGTGCCGGGGGTGAACGACTGGAAGAGGACGAGGGCGACACCGATGCCGGTGGTCGCGGCGGCGTCGACGAACGTCGCCATCCCGCAGACGAAGCCGACCCACCAGGGGTTGGGGGCGGTGCGAGCGGTGAGTGCGCTCATGGTCATACTCCTTTGTACGTGCGGGATGGAGGTGGCTGGCGTCATCCGCATGCATGTCCGAACTCCGGGCTCCGACGCCGTCGAGAGACAAGCTATACCGATATAGCACCGCGATGCAAGCGCGAATGTCGCCGTACGGGCCGGAGGAATCGGAGCGGCCGGGGCGGCATCCTCGACGTGGCGGAGGTCGGCCGTGACGAACGTCGGATTCCCGCGCTCGATGCCCCCGCGGTCGGCCCGGTTCGGCCGACAGCGTGCGGATTCTCCGGCGATCGTCACGCCGCGGATCGGACTCGGGTCTCGACCTCGGCGCTCACGCCCGGGGTGCGGCGATGGAGCCGCCGGCGCTGACCGGCATCTCGACCAGCTCGTGACGCACGCCTTCGCCCGGGGACAGCAGCAGATCCGCCGCCCGGCGGCCGATCTCGGCCTGGGGCAGGCGCAGCGAGACGAGTTGCGGGTCGGTCGCCTCGGCGAGCACGCCGCCGTCGAACGACACGAGCGAGACGTCGTCGGGCACCCGCAGCCCCGCACGGCGCAGGGCCTGGAAGACCCCCACGCCGACGGCGTCGTTGACGCAGATGATCGCCCGCGGGCGCGCCCCCGTCGCGAGCAGGCGCTCCGCGGCATCCCGGCCGTCGTGCACGGTCCAGTCGTCGTCCACCGCCACGTCGCCGGCGAGCTCGATGCCCGCCCCCGCGAGCGTCTCGCGGATGCCCTCGAGGCGCCGCGGCAGCGCGACGGGACCCCACTCGTGCCAGGCGGAGCCGCCCGTGCGGCCCGGAGCCAGCGTGCCGACGAACCAGATGTCACGGTCGTGGCCGGCGTCCAGCAGCGCGCGGGCGGCCGCCGCTCCGGCGGCGCGCTCGTCGGGTACGACCGAGCTGATCGCGGGCGCGTCGGCCTCGCAGTTCATGAGCACGAGGGGCGTGTGCCGGGCGGATGCCGGGGGTGTCACGCGCCGCGTGAACATCGAGGCGTACAGGATGCCGTCGATGTCGCGGGCGACGAGGTCGTCGAGGAAGCGGCGCTCCATCTCGGCATCCCCCTGCGTGTCGACGGTGAACAGGAGCAGCCCCGCCTCGCGCAGGCGCTCCAGCGCCCCGCGCACCATCGAGTTGGCGAACGACGTCGAGCTGACGAAGTCCGAGACCAGGGCGACGGTGCCCGACCGGCCCGTGCGCAGCGTCTTGGCCGTGACGTTGGCGCGGTAGCCGAGATCGTCGGCGGCTTTGCGCACGCGCGCCATCGTCTCTTCGGACAGGCGCTGGTCGAGGCGTCCGTTCAGGGCGAACGATGCGGCCGAGCGGGAGACGCCCGCCCGCTCCGCGACCTCGGTGAGGGTGACCCGTCGACCGGAGCTGCGCTCCGTCACAGGCCCTCGGGCATCTCGGACTCCGCCGGCTCGGCGGCGAGCAGGTCGGCGACCGAGTCCACGATCTCGTCGGGGCGGAAGGGGTAGCGCTCGATCTCGGCGTCGTCGGAGATGCCGGTGCGCACGAGGATCGTGTGCAGGCCCGCCTCGATGCCGGCCACCACGTCGGTGTCCATGCGGTCGCCGATCATCCCGGTGTTCTCGGAGTGGGCGCCGATGCGGTTCATCGCCGAGCGGAACATCATCGGGTTCGGCTTGCCGACGACGTAGGGCTCCTTGCCGGTCGCGTGCGTGATGAGCGCCGCGAACGAGCCGGTCGCCGGCACGACGCCCGTCGGGGTCGGACCGGTCGCATCTGGGTTGGTGATGATGAAGCGCGCGCCGGCGTTGATGAAGCGGATCGCCTGCGTGATGCGGTCGAACGAGTAGTTGCGGGTCTCGCCGATGACGACGTAGTCGGGCTGCGTCTCCGTCTGGACGTACCCCGCCTCGTGCAGAGCGGTCGTCAGCCCCGCCTCGCCGATCACGAACGCCGTGCCGCCGGGCTGCTGCGAACGCAGGAAGTCCGCCGTCGCGAGCGCCGACGTCCAGATGCGGTCTTCGGGCACCTCGAGGCCCGAGATGCGCAGCCGCGCGCTCAGATCGCGCGGCGTGTAGAACGGGTTGTTCGTCAGCACGAGGAACGGCGTGCCGGCGTCGCGCCACTGCGCGAGCAGCTCGGCGGCGCCGGGGATGGGCTTGTTCTCGTGGACGAGGACGCCGTCCATGTCCGTCAGCCAGCATTCGATATCGGCGCGTGTCCGCATGGGGCCAGCCTAGCGGGGCCGTCCGGTCGTAGTCTCGACGCGTGGCACGCGATGACTGGGACCCGACGACGCTCCCCGACCTGTCCGGGAAGCGGTACCTCGTCACGGGGTCGACGGCGGGCTTGGGCTTCTTCTCCTCGCTGCAGCTGGCCGGTGCCGGCGCCCACGTCATCATGACCGGCCGCAATCCGAACAAGCTCGCCGTCGCGCGCGCGGCGGTGCGTCGTCAGGTGCCGGATGCCGAGATCGCGACGCTCCTGCTCGACACGAGCAACCTCGGGTCGGTGCGCGCGGCGGCCGCGACCGTCCGCGGCCGCGCCGGCCTGCACGGCCTGCTGCTCAACGCCGGGATCGTGCACCCGCCGCGCCATCGCGAGACCACCGCCGATGGGCACGAGGTCGTCTTCGCGACCAACGCGCTCGGCCACTATGCGCTCGCCGGCGAACTGCTGCTGCCCCTCGCCGCGGGGCGCGGACGCATGGTGTGGGTCGGCTCGATGTCCACCGCCATGGGCAACTACGACCCCGTCGACCCCGAGCTGGAGGCGAACTACTCGCCGTGGCGCGCATACGTGCAGTCGAAGGTCGCGACGACCGCGCTCGGCTTCGAGGCCGACCGGCGGCTGCGCGCCGCGAACGTGCCCATCGACAGTGTCGTCGCGCACCCGGGCTACGCCATCAGCGGCCGCACCCGCGGCATCCTGGGGGTCAACGAGCCGTCGCGGATGACGCGCTTCGTCGACAACCTGCAGGCTCCGATCACCCAGTCGAAGGAGCACGGGGCCTGGCCGCTCGTGCGGGCGCTCGTCGACCCCGAGGCGACGGGCGGTCAGTTCTGGGGCCCGTCGCGCCTCGTCGCCGGGCCGCCGGCACTCGGCACCGCCAGCAAGCTCACGCGCGACGAGGACATCGCCGCGCGGTTGTGGGCCTACTGCGAGCACGCCACGGGGATCACCTGGCCGTACCTGAAGGCCAGTCGCACCCGCCGCCCCTGGCGGCGCTGAGCCCGCCGCCAGCTTCTCCGCGGTCCCGGTCGCGATGCCCCCCTCGCCCCGACCGTGTCCCACTTATAGCGGGGTGCGTCCCAGATTGTGCGGTGCGGAGGGCCCGCAGGGGACCTCTTTTGGGACATGCCTGTCGCGGACCATCCCTGCCGGGGCGGCGGGCGGGGGCCACCCGGGTCAGGCGGTCAGCCAGACCGCACCGGCCGCGCCGGCGGGAAGCGTCACGGTCGCGCCGTCGTCGACGCGGACGACGTCGGCTCCCGCGACCACGAGGCGGTGCCCCACATCGATGCCCGCTCCCTCCAGCGCCCGCAGCAGCTCGGGATCGCGGTCGCTGACGCGGAGCACCTCGCCGGTGTGGCCCAGGTCGGCGGCGGCCAGGAGCACGAACGGGAGGCGGTGGACGTCGCCCGCGGCATCCGGGATCGCGTCGCCGTGGGGGTCGAACCGGGGGTGACCCAGTCGCTCGTCGATGCCCGCGAGCAGCCGGTCGCTGATCGTGTGCTCGAGGACCTCCGCCTCGTCGTGCACCTCGTCCCAGGCGTAGCCGAACTCCTGCACGAGCCACGTCTCGATGAGGCGATGTCGGCGGATGATGGATGCCGCCCGGAGCCGACCCGCCTCGGTGAGGGACACCGGACCGTACGGGCGGTGGTCGACCAGGCCCAGGCCGACGAGCTTCTGCACCATCTCGGTCACCGTCGAGGGAGCGAGCTTCAGCTCGGATGCCAGCTGCGACGACGTGATCGGCGTGGTCTGCCACTCGGTGTGGTGGTAGATCGTCTTCAGGTAGTCGTCGATCGCGACGGAGTTCGCAGCCACGTCTTCAGGCTAGCGCGCCGGGACTATCCGCCCGACAGCACGAGCCACAGCAGCACGGCGTTCAGCGCCACCAGGAACGCCGAGGCCAGCGCGCCCGCGACGGTCGTCCACCAGCGGTTGCGGTGCGCGCCGAGCACGTCGCGCCGCGCCGTCAGCGCGACGAGGGGGATGAGCGCGAACGGGATGCCGAAGCTCAGCACCACCTGGCTGAGGATCAGCGCCCAGGTCGGGTCGACCCCGAGCGCCAGGATCGCGATGGCCGGCACGAGGGTGACGAGCCGCCGCGCGATCAGCGGCACGCGGATGCGCAGCAGTCCGTGCATGATCTCGGCCCCCGCATACGCGCCGACCGCCGTGCTGGCCAGCCCGCTCGCGAGGAGGCCGACGGCAAACATCGTCGCGACGACCCCGCCGAGGCCGGCGGAGAGGGCGGCGTACGCACCCTCGAGGCTGTCGGTCCCGGCCACCCCGGCGAGGTTCGCCGCCGCCAGCAGCAGGATCGCGAGGTTGACGGTGCCCGCCACGACGAGCGCGATCGTCACGTCCCACCGGGTCGCGCGCAGCAGGGTCGGGGTCGACTGCGCGCGGTCCTCCGCCCGCGCGCCCGGCGCGGAGAAGCGGTCGCGCGCCAGCGCGCTGTGCGCGTAGATCGCGTGCGGCATGATCGTCGCACCCAGGATGGATGCCGCGAGCAGCACCGACTCGGAGCCCTCGAACCGGGGGACCATGCCCGCGGCGACGCCGGCGGCATCCGGTGGGGCGACGAACACCCCGTAGGTGAAGCCGATGGAGATCACGACGAGCAGGCCGATCACGACGAACTCGAAGCTGCGGGCGCCGCGGCGCTGCTGAACGAGCAGGAGGGCGATCGACACCGCCCCGGTGATGAGCCCGCCGACGGGGAGCGGCACCCCGAACAGCAGCCAGAGGGCGACGGCGCCGCCGATCACCTCGGCGACGTCGGTCGCCATGGCGACGAGCTCGGCCTGCAGCCAGTACAGGCGGCGGGCCCAGGGGGTGCGCAGGCGGGTGCCGAGGGTCTCGGCGAGGCTCTGGCCCGTGACGATGCCCAGCTTGGCCGACAGGTACTGGATGAGCCACGCCGTCGTGTTACCCAGGACGACCACCCAGACCAGCAGGTAGCCGAAGCGCGCGCCGGCGGTCATGTTGCTCGCGACGTTGCCCGGGTCGAGATAGGCGACCCCCGCGACGAGCGCCGGCCCGAGCAACCACGCCGCGCGCCGCGTCCTCGCCGGTACGGCTGCGGGCCGCGCAGGCCGGGTCGCACGGCTACCCGTCTCCAGCGTCGAGGGAGGATTTTTCGGCATGCCGAAAAATTAGCAGAGATTTCGGTGCGCCGAAATCTCGCCCGTCGGAGGTGCGGCGTCTGCGTGACTCCGCCCGAGCGGCGACAGGTGGGGGTGTAACCGGCCGCGAGACCGGCTCGGGCGGAGTTGTGCAGGCCGGAGGGCCGTGACCGGCCGGATCGGTAGCCTGGAGCGATGACCGACCCCGCGCGATCGCCGGATGCCGCGCCCGACGCGGACGGCGAGCCGCAGCTGCCCGTCGGCGTCGGGCCGTGGCCCGGGGGAGCGGACGCCTGGCCCGACGACCCCCGGTACGACCGTGACCTGCTCGCCGACGGCGACCGCCGCAACGTCGTCGACCGGTACCGCTACTGGACCATGGCCGCGATCGTCGCCGACCTCGACGAGCACCGGCATCCGTTCCACGTCGCCATCGAGAACTGGCAGCACGACATGAACATCGGCTCGATCGTCCGCAGCGCCAACGCGTTCGGCGCGGCCGAGGTGCACATCATCGGCCGGCGCCGGTGGAACCGCCGCGGCGCCATGGTCACCGACCGCTACCAGCACGTCCGCCACCACGAGGACGTCGCCGCCTTCACCGCGTGGGCCCGGGAGGCCGCGATCCCCGTGATCGCGGTCGACAACGTCGACGGGTCTCTGCCGGTCGACCGGGCCGAGCTGCCCGAGCGGTGCGTGCTGCTGTTCGGGCAGGAGGGCCCCGGACTGTCGGCCGAGGCGGTGGCGGCGGCATCCGCCGTCGTCGAGATCACGCAGTACGGATCGACCCGCTCGATCAACGCGAGCGCCGCCGCGGCGGTCGTCATGTACGAGTGGTGTCGCCGCTGGGCGTGAGCCGCCGTCGTGCTCAGGCGCCCGCGGTGGTCCATTCCGGCCGCCGCACCCGCCAGCCGAGGGTCGCCAGCCGCGCCAGCATGTACACGCCGAAGAAGCAGATCGCGAGCCACATCAGGCCCGAGGCGCCCGTGGGATGCACGATCCACAGCACCGCGAGCGCGGGGATGTAGGGGACGAGGTTCACCGCTCCGGCCAGCGCCAGGTAGCGCACGTCGCCCGCGCCCATGAGCACGCCGTCGAGGACGAAGACGACGCCGCAGACGGGCTGCGCGACCGCCAGCGCCACGAGTGCCGGCTGCACCAGCGCGGCGACGTCGGGCGAGCCGGTGAAGACGAGACCGATCACCCCCGACAGGGCGCCGATGGCGCCGCCCACGAGCACGCCGAACCACACGCCCCACGCCACGGTGCGGCCGAGGACGCGGCGCACGAACGTCTCGTCTCCCGCCCCGAGCCCGCGCCCGATGAGGGCCTGCGCCGCGATCGCGAGCGCGTCGAGCGCGAAGGCGGCGGTGGAGAAGATCGTGAAGGCGACCTGCCAGCCGGCCAGTTCGTCGGTGCCGAGGGCCGTCGCCGCGAACACCGTGGCCAGGAACGCGGCGCGCAGCGAGACGGTGCGCAGGAACAGCCAGCCACCCGCCCGCGCCGATCCGCGCAGTCCGTCGCGCTGGGGGCGCAGGGATGCCGCGTGGCGCTGGGCCAGCCGGCCCACGACGACGGCGTACGCGCCGACCATGGCCCACTGCGCGGCCACGGTGCCCGCCGCGGAGCCGGCGATGCCCCACCCGAACCCGTAGATGAAGACGGCGTTGAGCAGCGCGTTCAAGCCGAACCCGAGCCCGGCGATCCACAGCGGCGTCACGGTGTTCTGCATGCCGCGCAGCAGTCCCGTCGCGGCGAACACGATGAGCATCGCCGGCAGGCCCCACATCGACAGCTGCAGGTAGATCACGGCCTGCGCGGCGACGTCGGCGCCCGCGCCGAACAGCGAGACGAGCCAGGGGGTCAGCAGCGATCCGGCGACGGCGAGCACGGCGCCCAGGCCGAGCGCGAGCCAGAGGCCGTCGATGCCGGCGCGGACGGCGTTGGTCTGGTCGCCGGCGCCGAATCGCCGCGCGACGGCGGGTGTCGTCGAGTAGGCGAGGAACACCATGAGGCCGACGATCGTCTGCAGCACCGCCGAGGCGATGCCGAGACCGGCCAGCGGCACGACCCCGAGGTGGCCGACCAGGGCCGCGTCGACGATGAGGAAGAGCGGTTCGGCGACGAGCGCGCCCAGGGCCGGAACCGCCAGCCGCAGGATCTCGCGGTTGAGGGTGGGGGTGGCCATACTCCGAGCCTAGGGGCCGCTGCCGACCCCGTCCGGAGGGCGAGCGCGACTCCTCTAGCCTGGATCGATGGCGCGGCACGGCATCCTGCAGGACCTCCCGCTGTGGCGGCTGCACGCGCGGATGCCGGAAGGGCTGCGGATCGCGCTCGCGATCGCGACCGTGGCGCTGGGCGCCGTGATCGTCTGGCGCCCGACGACCGCGCTCGACGTGCTGGCCCTCCTCCTCGGCGGCGGCATGGTGCTCACCGGCGTGCTGGAGGCGAACGGCCGTGCCGAGGAGCGCGGCGGCCGCTGGTGGCGGTGGCCGGTCGCGATCGGCTGGTTCGCCCTCGGGCTGTTCGTGCTCGTGTGGCCCGGGCTCACGGTGCGGGCCGTCGCCGACATCACCGGCATCCTGCTGCTCGTCAACGGCGGGATCGGGGTGCTGTCCGCGTTCCGGGCGGGCCGCGGCTGGGATGAGCGGATCTCGGATGCCGCCTTCGGCGCGACCGGCCTGATCTTCGGCGTCCTGGCGCTCGTCTGGCCCGACATCACGCTGCTCGTCGTCGCCGTCGTGTTCGGGGCCTCGCTCATCATCCGCGGCAGCGTCGACCTGTGGGCGGCGCTCCGCCGGCGCCGCGACGAGCGCCGTGACCCCCGGCGCCCCGCGCCGCAGCGCCGCTGGGGGCGCACCGCCATGGCCCTCGGCTCCGTGGCCCTCGCGGTGACCGTCGCCATCGTGACGACGCCGCTGCGCGACGGCTCCACGGTCGTCGACGAGTTCTACGCCGCTCCGCGCGACGTGCCGTCCGAGCCGGGCCGGCTGATCCGTGCGGAGGAGTTCACGAACGAGGTCCCCGCGAAGGCGCGGGCCTGGCGCATCCTCTACACGACGACCGGCGTCGACGGACGGCTCCGCGTCGCGAGCGGGATGGTCATGGTGCCGCGCGACCGCGCGGAGGGCACACGCTGGCCGGTCGTGCAGTGGAACCACGGCACGACGGGGTTCGCCCAGCACTGCGCTCCCACCCTGCAGCAGCGCCCGTTCTGGGTCGGCGCGATGTACTACCCGCGCAAAGTCGTCGCCGAGGGGTGGGCGATGGTCGCGACCGACTACAGCGGGCTGGGCACCACGGGGCCGCATCCGTACCTGTTCGGCGAGGCGAGCGCGTGGGCCTCGCTCGACGCCGTGCGCGCCGCGTGGGAGCTCGAGGACGCGCACCTCAGCCGCAACACCGTGATCTGGGGCCACTCCCAGGGCGGCGGTGCCGCGCTCTGGTCGGGCGCGCTCGCCCGCTCCTACGCCCCCGGCCTGTGGGTGCGCGGCGTGGCGGCCCTCGCTCCCGCCGTCGATCCGCTGCGGCTCGTGCGCGACGTCTCGCAGGTGGCGGGCGGGACGATCTTCGCCTCCTACGCCTTCGCCGCCTACGAGGCGATCGATCCCGAGGTGACCTACGACCGGTACATCCGCCCGGGCGCGCAGACGGTCGTCCGGGCCATGTCCCAACGCTGTCTGAACGAGCCCACGATGGCGCTGTCGGTGCTGGCGGTCGTCGGACTCAGCGAAGACCGCGACATCTTCGCGGACGACCCCACGACGGGTCCGCTCGGCGCCCGGCTGCGCCAGAGCACCGCCCCCGCGCTCATCGGTCCCCCCGTGTTCGTCGGTCAGGGGCGCGCCGACACGATCATCTCGGTGGGGGCGCAGGACGACGCCGTCGCGCGCATGTGCGACGCCGGCCAGCGCGTCGACTACCGTCGCTACGACGGATACGAGCACGCCCAGATCATGGAGGGCTACGCCCCGACGACCGCCGATCTGCTGGCGTGGACGCGGGCCCGGTTCGAGAGCGAGCCGGTGCCCGACGGATGTACGACGAACGACGGGTGAACACGGATCGCGCGGTCAGAACCGGCGCGTATCCTGTACGGCATGACCGATCCCTCCCTGCGCTCGGGTATCGAGCTGTCCGCGTTGAGCCCCGGCATCCGTCCTCAGGACGACCTCTTCCGCCACGTCAACGGAGCCTGGTTGGAACGCACCGAGATCCCCGACGACAAGGCGCGGTGGGGCTCGTTCCACCTCATCGCGGAGCAGGCCGAGAAGGACGTCCGCGCGATCATCGAGGAGTCGACGGCGGCGGAGCCGGGGACCGAGGCGCGCAAGATCGGCGACCTGTTCACGAGCTTCATGGACACGGAGCGGATCGAGCAGCGCGGCGCCGAGCCCCTGCGCGACCAGCTCGCCCGGGTCGACGCGATCGACTCCGTCCCCGCGCTGCTGCGCACGGTCGGCGAGCTCGAGCGCGAGGGCGTCGGCGGCATGATCGGCGTGTACATCGAGCCCGACCCGGGCAACCCCGAGCGCTACGTCTCCTTCTTCGTCCAGTCCGGGCTCTCGCTGCCCGATGAGAGCTACTACCGGCTGGAGAACTTCGACAAGACCCGTGTCGCGTTCCGCGACTACGTGCAGACGATGCTCGCGCTCGCCGGCGTCGACGCCGCGGGCGAGGATGCCGGGCGCCAGGCCGACCGGGTGCTCGCGCTCGAGACCGAGCTGGCGACGCACCACTGGGACAACGTGCGCACGCGCGACGCGGTCGCCACCTACAACCTCATGACCTGGGATGAGGTGCAGGGGCTCGTCGGCGTCGACCTCGATCCCTGGCTCGACGCCGTCGCGCCGGGGCGCCGCGATGGGTTCGCCGAGATCAACGTGAATGAGCCGAGCTACTTCTCCGGCCTCGGCGGCCTGCTCGTCGAGGACCGCCTCGACGACTGGAAGGCCTGGCTGCGACTGCACGTCGTGCGCGCGTCGGCGGCGTTCCTGTCCGATGCGTTCGTCGAGGCCAACTTCGCCTTCTACGGCACCGAGCTCACCGGCGTCCCGGTCAACCGTGAACGCTGGAAGCGCGGTGTCGGCTTCGTCGAGGCGGCCATGGGCGAAGCGGTCGGCAAGGTGTACGTCGATCGCCATTTCCCGCCGGCGGCCAAGGAGGCGATGGACGAGCTGGTGGCGAACCTCATCGAGGCCTATCGCGCGTCGATCGCGACGCTGGAGTGGATGACGCCCGAGACCCGCGACCGTGCGCTGGAGAAGCTCGCCGCCTTCACGCCCAAGGTGGGCTACCCGCAGAAGTGGAAGGACTACACCGCTCTGGAGGTCGACGCCGCCGACCTCATCGGCAACGTCCGCCGCACCAACGCGTGGGAGCACGAGCGGCAGATCGCCAAGCTCGGAGCACCCATCGACCGCGACGAGTGGTACATGACCCCGCAGACGGTCAACGCGTACTACAACCCGCTGATGAACGAGATCGTCTTCCCCGCGGCGATCCTGCAGTACCCGTTCTTCGAGCTCGATCGGGATGCCGCGGCCAACTACGGCGGCATCGGCGCCGTGATCGGCCACGAGATCGGCCACGGCTTCGACGATCAGGGGTCGGCCTTCGACGGCACCGGCGCCCTCCGCGACTGGTGGACCGACGAGGATCGCGCGGCGTTCCAGCAGCGCACGGCGGCCCTGATCGCGCAGTACGACGAGCTCGTGCCGCAGGGTCTCGCCGCCGAGCACCACGTCAACGGGGCGCTCACGATCGGCGAGAACATCGGCGATCTCGGCGGGCTCGGCATCGCCATCAAGGCGTACCGGCTCTCGCTGGGTCTGGACAGCGGCGCCGACGTCACGGACGACAGCGCCGACGGGCCGGTGATCGACGGTTTCACCGGCATCCAGCGGCTGCTGCTGAGCTGGGCGCAGATCTGGCAGCAGAAGGGGCGCGACGCCGAGACGATCCGTCTGCTGACGATCGACCCGCACTCGCCCAACGAGTTCCGCTGCAACCAGATCGTCCGCAACGTCGACGAGTTCTACCGGGCGTTCGACGTCGCCGAGACCGACGCGCTGTGGCTGGACGCCGACCAGCGCGTCACGATCTGGTGACCACCGCATCGCCGCGGCGGGGGGAGCGCCCCGCATCCCGCCGCTCGCCGCGGCGATCCGGCGGGCGGACGCGATCGTTCTCGACGGCGCTCGCCGCGCTCGACGCCGTGGCGGCCGCCGGTGCGCAGGTCTCGGTGTGCGTGACCGACCTCGACTCGGGCGAGACGGTGCTCGCCGGCGACGCCCACCTCGTGCTCCCCGTGGCGGGCATCGGCGTCGTGCCGCTGCTCATCGAGGTGGCCGCGCAGATGGATGCCGGCACGCTCGATCCCCTCGAGATCATCGAGCGCACGTCGGTGCCGCCGGTCACGGTCGGCGGCCTCTGGCACCGGCTGGCGGCGCCCGCCCTGCCGGTGCGCGACCTCGCCGTGCTGGCGGCGGCGGCGTCGGACGCGGCCGCCGCGAACGCCCTGCTCGAGCGCGTCGGGCTCGACGCCGTCCGTGCGCGCGTCGAGCAGATCGGTCTCGTCAAGACGGCCCTGATCGACGGCTTCCGCGATCAGCGCGGCCTCGACGACGCCCCGCACGTCGGCCTCGCCTCGACGGGAGAGCTCGTCACCCTCTTCGCGGGCCTCGTGAACGCCCAGGTCGTCTCACCGGCGGTGAGCGCACAGGTGTCGGAGTGGCTGAGCCTCAACCAGGATCTGGCGCTGGTCGCCGCGAGCACGGCGCTCGACCCCTTCGCGCACGACGACGACCGCCACGGTCTGCTCTTCGTCAACAAGACCGGCCGGGGCGACGGCATCCGCGCCGAGGCCGGAGTCATCGCCGGGCCGCGCTCCGGCGCCGCCTACGCCCTCATCGTGTGCTTCGACGATCTGTCGGTCGCGCACCGGCTGCGCGCGCACGAGGCGTTCCGTGCCCTCGGGCTCGACCTCATGGAGTACGTGTACTGACGCCGGCCGGGCCGGGCCGCCGCTCAGGCCCGTGACGTTCGTCGGGGATTCCGGGCGCGTCGGCGCCGCGGGCGGCCTGCCGGGGTCGTCTGGAGCCAGAAGTCCGACGATCGTCACGGCGTGGGCGGGGCGGGGCGGGTCGCCGGGGTCGGGCCGTCACCTGCCCGCCGGGCCGGGCCGCCGCTCAGAAGACGATCGTGTGGTTGCCGTGGCGGATGACCCGGTCCTCGGCGTGCCACAGCACGGCACGTGAGAGCACCTGACGCTCGACGTCCGCACCGCGCCGAGCGAGCTCCGCCGACGACTCGGCGTGGGTGACCCGCACGGTGTCCTGCTCGATGATGGGTCCCTCATCGAGATCGCCCGTCACGTAGTGCGAGGTGGCGCCGATGAGCTTGACGCCGCGCTCCTTGGCCTTCTTGTAGGGCTCGGCGCCGATGAAGGCGGGCAGGAACGAGTGGTGGATGTTGATCACGGGCACGCCGAGGCGTTCGAGGAACTCGGGCGAGAGGATCTGCATGTAGCGCGCCAGCACGACGAAGTCGACGTTGCCGACGAGAAGCTTCAGGATCTCCTCCTCCGCCGCCGACTTGTCGGGGCCCGCGACCGACGGCACGTGGAAGAACGGCACGCCGAAGCTGCGGACGTCCTCGGCCGTCGTCGTGTGGTTCGAGATCACCATGGGGATGGTGACCGGCAGGTCGCCGCGGCGGTGGCGCCACAGCAGGTCGAGCAGGCAGTGGTCCTGCTTCGAGGCGAGGATGGCCATGCGCTTGGGTACCGACTGATCGGTCAGCGACCACTCCAGCTCGAAGCCCGCGAGGGTCTGAGCGATGTCCGCCTCGATCGCGGGGCGCTCGAGGGCGAAGTCGGGGCGGTGGAACACGACCCGCTGGAAGTACGCGCCGCCGCGGTGGTCGTCGGAGAACTGGTCGAAGGCGACGATGTTGCCGCCGATGCGGGTGATCATCGCCGATACGGCCGCGACGATGCCGGGCTTGTCGCTACCGTGCACGATGAGGCACGCGTGGTCGGCGGGAAGGTGGGGATCGTGCACGGGAGCCATGGATCGATTCTGCCGGATCGGCGCCCGTGTCTCGTGCGCGCTCACGGGATGCCGTGCAGCACGCGGATCAGCCGCTCGACCCGCTCCACGTCGCGCGTCACGATCGCGGTGCGCAGCTCGGCGCACTCGACATGCTGCACCTCGGTGGCGACGCGGCGCAACGGTCCGCGTCCCAGCACCCGCGTCAACGCGATCGCGGCATGGCCATGTGCGCGGCGACCCCGGCCATGTAGCCGGCGAGCTCGCGGTGGTGACGGACCATTGCCTCATCGACCGCTGTCACGCGGGTGAAACGGCTGGGTTCGATCTCGACCAGGCCGATCCGCTCCAGGCGCATCAGTGCTTCGCGGACGGGTGTGCGAGAGACGTGGAGTCGCTGCGCAAGCTCGCGATCGCGCAGGGTGCTGATCCCCCCGCTGCGCCGTACTCGCGGGCCGTCGACGGTGTCGACGCGGACCCGACCTGCTTCCGATTCGATTCTGTCCCGCCTCGCCGGAGCGCAGCCGATATTCCGGCATGAAACGTCCCGGGGGACGCGCCGGAGTGCCATCAGGCGCGGCGGGCGCCCTCGCCGAGCGTCTCGAGCTTCGCCCAGGCGATGTCGGGGTGGAGGCGTCCACCGAGCCCGCAGTCGGTCGAGGCGATGACGCGGTCGGCACCCACGATGTCGGTGAACCGGCGGATGCGCTGCGCGACGAGCTCCGGGTGCTCCACGACGTTGGTCGCGTGGCTGACGACGCCGGGCACGAGCACCAGGTCGTCGGGCACGGCGGCATCCGCCCACGCACCGAACTCGTGCTCGTGGCGGACGTTGCCGGCCTCGAACGAGATCGAGCCGACGTTCGCCTGCAGTACGACGGGCAGGATGTCCTTCAGCTCGATGTCGGTGGTGTGCGGCCCGTGCCACGACCCCCAGCACAGGTGCAGGCGCACCTGCTCCTTGGGGAGCCCGGCGATGGCGTGGTTGATCGCGTCGATGCGGATCTTCGTGAAGGCCTGGTAGTCGGCGATCGAGGGTTCCGGGTTGATCTGGTCGAAGTTCTCGGCGAGCGACGGGTCGTCCAGCTGCAGGATGAGCCCGGCGTCGACGATCGCGCGGTACTCCTCGCGCAGGGCGTCGGCCCACGCGAAGATGTGCTCCTCGTCGCCGGCGTAGTACTCGTTGCGCACGCGCGCCGCAGACCCGGGCGCGATGGCCGTGAGGAAGCCCCGCTCGCCGTCCCGGAGGGCGCCGGTGAGGTGACGGATGTCGGATGCCACGGCATCGTGACCCCGGTACGCGAGCGGTCCGGTCGTCGTGGGGAACGCGGTGGCGGTGCGCCCCGCCTCGACGGCCTCGGCGTAGACGGCCGGGAACAGCTGCCGATCGCGGCGGTCGAGGAAGCTCGTGAGGCGGATCTCGCCGGGCGCGGAGCGCACCGGCGGCTCGTTGAACGCGTTGACCTCGGTGAGCGACAGGCCGCTCACCCGCTGGAACGAGTACGACCACCAGGCGCCGTAGTCGACCGCGTTCGACATGGCCTTGCCGAACTCGCCGTCGCCGACGAGGGTGATGCCGGCGGCGCGCTGACGCTCCACGACGTCCGCGACCGCCTGGGCGGTCAACGACTCGAACGCGGGCGTCGACTGCAGCGTGAAGCCGTCGTCGGCGAGGGTGCGCGAGGCGTTCGCCTCGATGAGGGCGGCGGTGCGGGGCAGGCTGCCGGAGGTCGTGGTGGCGACGGACATGGGTCTCCTCCTGAGGACGATGGCCCGCGGGGCGGGCGAGTGTCAGAATGCTCTTGCAGCGGCGAGGGGCGCAGGCTGCTCAAGGCGGAGGCTTCCGGTTTTCGAGCCACCGCCAGGATACGGCGACCGGCGCCGTCCGCGCGGACGTGTGACGTCGGGTGACACCCGCGTCCGGTGGGCGGATGCCGCCTCAGCGCACGCCGCGCATGAGCCGGAGGACCGGCTTCGCGAAGAGCAGCAGCAGCACGCCGACGCCGATCGCGATGAGGCCCAGCACGGAGAAGTAGGGCACCTCGTCGTCGGGGTCGTAGAGGGTCGCGAGCTGGCCGGCGATCGCGGTGCCGAGCGCCACCGACAGGAAGAACAGCGCCACCATCTGGGTGTGGAAGGCCTCGGGGGCCAGCTTGGTCGTCACCGACAGGCCCACCGGCGAGAGCAGCAGCTCCGCCACGGTGAACACGAACAGGATGCCGACGATGGCCAGCAGCGGCGTCGAGTTCTCGCCGCCGCCCGCGAAGGGCAGGAACAGCAGGAACGCCGCGCCCATCACGATGGCGGCGACGCCGAACTTCACCGGAGTGGCGGGTTGGCGCGCGCCGAGCTTCGTCCACACCGCGGCGAAGACGCCGGAGAGCACGATGATGAACACCGGGTTGATGGAGTTCACCCACGACACCGGCATCTCCCAGCCGAACAGGTCGCGGTTCAACCGCTTGTCGGAGTAGACCGTCAGCACCGTGAACTGCTGCTGGTACAGCGACCAGAAGGCGACCGAGGTGAGGAACAGCGGCACGAATCCCCACACGCGGCTGCGCTCCTCGGCATCCACCCGGCGGCTGGACAGGATGACCGCGAAGTAGGCGATCGCCGCCCCGATCACGGTGACGATCACGATCAGGGCGAGGTTGTCGGCGCGGATGACGCCGAGCAGCACCAGGACGACGATGAGGACGACGCCGGCGACCGCGATGCCGATCATCAGCGGGTAGCGCTCGCGCGGCAGCGGGTTGGGCACCGCGCGTGCCTCGGCGGGCAGCTGGCGGCGGCCGAACGAGTACTGCACGAGCCCCAGGGCCATGCCGACGGCGGCCAGGCCGAAGCCCCAGTGGAAGCCGAGGCTCGACTGGAGGAGGCCCGTCAGCAGCGGCCCGGCGAACGCGCCCAGGTTGATGCCGAGGTAGAACAGCGAGAATCCGCCGTCGCGGCGGGTGTCGTCCGGGCCGTAGAGGGTGCCCACGACGCTGGTCGCGGTGGCCTTCAGCCCGCCGGAGCCGATCGCGACGAGCACGAGGCCCACGCCCACGCCGACGAAGCCCGGCAGCAGCGCGAGGGCGATGTGGCCGGCCATGATGACGATCGCGCTGAGGAACAGCACGCGCTCCGCGCCCAGGATCCGGTCGGCGATCCAGGCGCCGAGGATCGTGGAGAGGTAGACGGCGCCGCCGTACGCGCCGACGATGCCGGCGGCTACGCCCTGATCGACGCCGAGGCCGCCCTCGCTCACCGAGTAGTACAGGTAGATGAGCAGGATGCCCTGCATGCCGTAGAAGCTGAACCGCTCCCACATCTCCACACCGAACACGTGGGCGAGCGCCCACGGCTGGCCGAAGAACCGGGTGTCGCGGTCTCCGGAGGACGCGGGCGCGGGCAGGACGGGCTGGCGCGGACTCATGGTGCGAGGCTAGTGGTCCGCCGGCAACGCGGGGTGGTGCTCGTCGGCGGGGCGCAGCGGGATGAAGGCCGCGACCGTGAGCGCGATGACCGCGGCGGCGAGCCCGAGCCAGAACGACACCTGGAAGGCGGATGCCGTGGGCACGGCGCGTCCGTCCTGCACCGTCGACATGCCGGCGAGCACCGCCCCGACGACCGCCGCGGCCGAGCTCGTCCCCAGCGAGCGGAAGAGGGCGTTGAGGCCGTTGGAGGCTCCGGTCTCGGTCTGCGGCACCGAGCGCATGATGAGCATGGGCATCGCGGCGTAGCCGAACCCGATGCCGACGCCGATGAGGAGGTTCGCGATGAGGATGTGCCAGACGGCCGACGCGAACAGCAGGCTGAAGCCGTAGGCGGCGATCAGCGCGATCGCGCCGAGGATGAGCAGCCGTCGCGGCCCGACCGTGCTCGCGAGGCGCCCGGAGAACGGGGAGAGCACCATCATGACCAGGCCGGACGGCATGATCACCAGGCTCGCCGCCAGCAGCGTGAGCCCGAAGCCGGTCGGTGCGGGCAGCTCGAGCAGCTGCGGGTAGGACACGTTGGACGAGAACAGCGAGAACCCCATCGCGACCGACGCGAGGTTCGTCAGCAGCACGGGGCGCCGGGCGGCGACGCGCAGGTCGAGCAGAGGCTCGGCGATCCGCAGTTCGTACCACCCCCAGACGAGGAGGACGGCCACACCGCCGAGGCCGCAGCCGAGGGTCGCCGGTGACGCCCACCCCCAGGCGTCGCCGCGCGAGATGGCGAGCAGGATGCCGAGCAGGCCCACCGCGAGACCGAGCGCGCCGACGTAGTCGAAGCGGCCCGCCGTGCGCAGGACGCTCACGGGGACGACGAGCAGGACGAGCACGAACACGATCGCGCCGAGGGCGGCGGCCGTCCAGAAGAGGGCGTGCCAGTCGGCGTTCTCGGTCACGAGCGCACTCACGGGGAGTCCGAGTGCGCCGCCGACGCCGAGGGTCGCGCTGATGAGGGCGATGGCCGGGTCGACGCGGTCCTCGTGGAGCACGTCGCGCAGGATCGAGATGCCGAGGGGGATCACGCCGGTCACGGCCCCCTGCAGGGCGCGGCCGACGATCAGCCAGACCAGTCCCGTCGACAGCGCCGCGACGACGGAGCCGACGACGAGCGTCGCCAGCAGCACCAGCACGATGCGGCGCTTGCCGTACATGTCGCCCAGACGCCCCGCGATCGGCGTGATGACGGCGGCCGCGAGGAGCGTCGCGGTGACCACCCACGCCGTGTCGTCGCGGTCGGCGTGCAGGAGGTCGGGCAGGCGCGTCTGGATCGGGACGACCAGCGTGAACATGAACGACGAGGCGAGGCCGGCCAGCGCCAGCACGGCGACGATGGCGCCCTGCGGCGGCATCCGCGCCAGCCGTCTGCGCGCGGAGTCGTCGGTAGCCATCGTTTCAGGCTATCGTCCGGTCGGCGCGGTGGCTCCGTCGGGGTCCGGCGTAGGGTGACGTCATGGCGGACCTCGACAGCCGGACCCCCGACGGGTTCCGCATCCGACCCCTGCAGACCATGGCCCAGATCACGGCGGCGTCCGCCGTGCTCAGCGAGGTGTGGGGCGGCGATCGCACGGGCATGCCCGCGAACCTCCTGAGGGCGCTCGCGCACGTGGGCAACTACGCCGTCGGGCTGTACGCCGCCCCGACGGAGGGTGATCCCGCGGCGGAGCGCATGATCGGCGCGTCGGTCGGGTTCTTCGCCGCTCCCGACGACCGGTCGCTGCACTCGCACATCACCGGCATCGTCGGCGGGTATCGGGGGCGGGGACTCGGGCGCCTGCTCAAGCAGCATCAGCGGGAGTGGGCGCTCGGGCGCGACGTGCACCACATCACCTGGACCTTCGATCCGCTCGTCGCCCGCAACGCGTCGTTCAACCTGCGCGTTCTCGGCGCGCGCGTGGGCGCGTACTTCGTGGACCACTACGGCGCCATGGACGACGGGGTGAACCGCGGCGACGAGACCGACCGCATCTTCGCCGTCTGGGATCTGGATGCGCCCGCCGCCCCGCCGCGCGAGCAGGACATCGTCACCACCGTGGAGGTGCCCGCCGACATCGAACGGCTGCGACGCGAGGCACCCGGTGAGGCGCTGGACTGGCGGTACCGCGTGCGGGAGGCGTTCCTCGGGCTCACCGAGGACGGGTTCAGGGTCGCCGGATTCGACGACCGCGGCTACCTGTTCGTCCGTGAGGGGGTGACGGCGTGAGCGTCGGCGGCGTCGTTCCGGAGGACTGGACGGTGCACCGCCGGGAGGACGGCGAACGTCTCGGCTGGATACGGCCGGACGGCGACGCCTGGACGGCGATCGACGTGCTGGGGCGGGTGGTCGCGGCATCCGTCGACTGGCTGGATGCCGAGGACGCGCTCGAGCGGCGGGGTCTCGCGTTCCTGGCCGAGCCGTGGATGCTCGAGCGCGGTGAGGGGCAGCCGGTGCGCGTCCGGCTCGTCGAGGTGACGCCCGCGCGGATCGTCGTCAAGGTCGACGACTACGGCGACATGAGCCGGCCGCACGAGGGGATCGTCCTGCCGTGGCCGCTGCCGCCGCAGCTGCGGCCGCCGCGGGAGGGCGATCCGGACGGGTTCACGCTGTCGCGCTGACACGTCTCCCGAGACAAATTGTGCACAACTGAATTGTGTGCAATGCTTTCCTCATGTCCGCTCCCGCCACGCTCGACGAGTTCGTCTGCTTCGCGATGTACACCGCCTCGCACGCCACGACGCAGGCCTATCGCGAAGTGCTGAAGCCGTGGAAGCTCACGTATCCGCAGTACCTGGCGCTGATCGTGCTGGCCGCGGGCGAGCGCACCGTGAGCGGACTCGGCGACGAACTCGGCCTCGACTCCGGCACGCTCTCGCCGCTGCTGCGGCGTCTGGAGGACCGCGGTCTGGTCCTGCGTCGCCGTGACGCCGCCGACGAACGCGTCGTGCGCGTCGCGCTGACCGCCGCCGGGCGCGAGGTCCACGCCGACGTCGTGGCGGCTGCCGGCTGCCTCGTGCCCGCGTTCGTCGACAGCGGCCGCGGCCTCGGCGAGCTGCTCGAACAGCTCGCCGCCATCACCGCCAACATGCGCGCGCTCGCCGCCGACCTGCGCACCGCCGCCTGAGCGGCGCGCCTCCCACCTCCACGAAAGGAACCACCATGGACACCCTCTACACCGCAGAAGCCCTCGCCACCGGCGGCGGCCGCAACGGACACGTCCGCACCACCGACGGCATCCTCGACTTCGACGTGCGCGTCCCCAAGGAGATGGGCGGCGCCGGTGAGGCCCCGAACCCGGAGCTCCTGTTCGCCGCCGGGTACGCGGCCTGCTTCCACAGCGCCCTGCAGAGCGTCGCTCGCGCCCAGAAGGTGAGCATCGAAGGCTCCAGCGTGGGCTCGCGCGTCGGCATCGGCCCCAACGGCCAGGGTGGATTCCAGCTGGCCGTCGCGCTCGAGGTCAACATCCCCGACGTCGACCTCGCCGTCGCGCAGCAGCTCGCCGACGCCGCCCACCAGGTGTGCCCGTACTCGAACGCCACGCGCGGCAACATCGAGGTCGCGGTCACCGTCGTCGACGACTGATTTCGCGAACCCGCGTCATAAGCCACGGCATCCGCCCTCTCTTGAGTGAAGACCTCGAGAGGACGGATGCCGTGCGCACTTTCATCACCGCCATCACCGGAGCCCTGCTGCCCCGGGCGCCGCGTCGCAGCACCTACATCGCGCCGCGCTTCGCCGTGCTGCGCGCCCACCGCTGAGCACGAGCCCGCCGCACCCGCGCGCGGCGTAGCCTGAGCGCATGCCGATCGCCCGCCCCGCCGCACCCGTGCGCCTCGACGCCGTCGAGCTGCGCGTCGTGCACCTGCCGCTGGTCTCGCCCTTCACGACGTCGTTCGGCACCGAGACCGTGCGGGAGGCGATCGTCGTGCGCGCCCGCACGGCCGGCGGCGACGGGTGGGGCGAGATCGTCACCCAGCAGGCGCCGCTGTACTCCAGCGAGTACACGCAGGGCGCGTGGGACGTGGCTCAGCGCTTCCTCGTGCCGGCGCTGCTGGATGCCGGGTCCTCCGCCTCCGGCGGCCTTTCGCCCGAGGACGTGTCGGCCGTGCTGGAGCCCTTCGTCGGCCACCGCATGGTGAAGGCCGGCCTGGAGCTCGCCGTCCTCGATGCGGCCCTCCGCGCCGAGGGGCGCCCGCTGGGCGAGTACCTCGGCGCCACGGTCGACCGCGTGCCGAGCGGGGTGTCGGTCGGCATCCAGCGCGACCCGGCCGCGCTCGTCGATGTCGTGGCCGGCTACCTCGACGAGGGCTACGTACGGATCAAGATCAAGATCAAGCCCGGCCGAGACGTCGCCGACACCGCCGCCGTGCGGGACGCCTTCGGCGCCATCGCGCTGCAGGTGGATGCGAACTCGGCCTACACGCTCGCCGATGCCGACACCCTCGCCGAGCTCGACCGGTTCGACCTGCTGCTGATCGAACAGCCGCTGCAGGAGGACGACATCGTCGACCACGCCGCGCTGGCGGCACGGCTGCGCACGCCCCTCTGCCTGGACGAGTCGATCGTGTCGGCCAAGGCCGCGCGCGACGCGCTCGCCCTGCGCGCCGCCGCCATCATCAACATCAAGGCCGGACGCGTCGGTGGCTACCTCGAAGCGGTCCGCGTCCACGACCTGTGTCGAGAGGCGGGCGTCCCGGTGTGGTGCGGCGGCATGCTCGAGACCGGCATCGGCCGTGCGGCGAACGCGGCCCTCGCGGCGCTGCCCGGTTTCACCCTGCCGGGCGACGTCTCGGCATCCTCCCGCTTCTACGCGCGCGACATCGTGCGCGACCCGATCGTGCTGGAAGACGGGTACGTGCGCGTGCCGACCGCGCCGGGCATCGGCGTGGAGATCGATCCCGTCGCCCTCGACGATGCGACGGTCGCGCGGGTGGAACTGCGGCGGTGAGCCGCGTGCGGCACCGGTCGGCCGTCGCTGCGGCCGTGATCGCGGCGGCGCTGCTCGCGGGGTGCGCCGCCGACGCGGCGCCGGTCGTCAGCCCGGGGCCGCCACCGGCGGGGGTCGCGGTGGTCGTCACCCAGCAGCGGTCCGATGTCGCCGACCGGCAGGCCGAGGTGCGGATCGAGAACCACGGCGACGTCGCGATCGAGGTGGGTGCGGTCCGACTCGACGATCCCCGGTTCGCGGCGCCCGCCACGCGCATCGTCGACAGGGTCTCTCCGTTGGGTCCGGGGTCGACGGTCGACGTCCGCGTGCAGTTGCCGGGCGCGGTGTGCGACGCCCCGCAGGATGCCGCGAGCACCGTGACGTTCGACTACGTGATCGACGGACGGGCGGGCCGGGCGACCGGGCCGGCGCCGGAGCTGTTCCCGTTCCTCGCCGCGCTCCACCGGCGCGACTGCGTCGAGCAGCACGTGCGCCAGGTCGCCGACGTCGACCTCACCGCGTTCGCCCCGTCGGCCCCGGGAGCGCCCGCGACGCTGTCGGTGTCGATCGTCCCGCGCGGCGGCACCGCCGACGTCGAGCTCACCGGCATCCGCGAGACGAACCTGCTGACGTTTCCCGCCGCCACGGGAGGCGTGTACGCGCTGGACATCGATCTCGCCGACGGCCATCGTGACCCGACGACCATCGCGCTGCCGCTCGTGCCGGCGCGCTGCGACCCCCACGCCGTGCAGGAGGACAAGCGCGGCACCGTCTTCGTCGTCGACGTCGTGGTCGACGGCGAACCCGGCCAGTTCGCCCTCGCCGCCGGCCCTGCCCTCAAGGGGGAGCTGCTGGCGTGGGTCACCGCCTGGTGCGGCGAGGGCGACGGCGCCGGTCACTGAACGACCGGCGCCCGCGCCTCGCTTCATCTCCGATCAGGGGGTGGGGACCTCGGCGGATGCCGCGGCATCCGTGCGCGATGCCTGCTCCTCGCGCAGGCCCTGGGCCATCCCCCGACCCGTCGCCTGCCCCTGGATCACCTGACGCAGGTCGATGCCGGTGGCCGCCTGGATCGCGTCGAAGCTCGCCCGCATGCTCGAGGCCGACTCCGCCGCCATGTGGCTGGAGGCGCCCTCGCCGCCGAGCACCGTGATCGAGCCGACCTTGTCGAAGCCGCGCGCGAACTCGGTCATCATCGGCACGAGCGCCTCGAGGGCGCGCTGTGCGAGCAACGCCTCCTGGTTCTTCGAGAGGGCTTCGGCCTCCGCCTCGATCGCGGACGCCCGCGCCTCGCCGACGAGGCGCACCGCGTCGGCCTCGGCCTGAGCGCGCAGGCGCGTGGCCTCCGCCTCCTGCGCCGCGATCTGCGCACGCGCCTCGGCGGCCTTCACTTCGCCATACGCCGCGGCATCCGCGGCGCGCTGGCGCTGGTAGAGGTCTGCATCGGCGACCTTCTTGATGTCGGCGTCGAGCTGCGCCTGCTTGTTCTCGGCACCCTGCAGCAGCACCGCCTGCTCGCGCTCGGCCCGCGCGAGGGCCTCGGCCTGCTCGGCCTCGGCGCGAGCCCGACCGACCTCGGCGGCCGCCGCGGCGGAGTTCTTGTCGAACGCGGTCTGCTCGACGAGGTTGGCCTCGTCGGTCGCGATCTGGCGGGCGCGCACCTCCCGCGCGGCGTTGATGCGGGCGACCTCGGCCTCGCGGCGGACGCGCTCGACCTCGGTGGCACCGAGGGCGTCGATGTAGCCGTTCTTGTCGGTGACGCCCTGGATCTGGAACGAGTCGAGGATGAGCCCCTGCGCGAGCAGGTCGCTCTTGATGCCCTCGGCGATCTGGTCGGAGAGCTTCTGGCGGTCCTTCATGAGCTGCTCGACCGTGAGGGTCGCGACGACGCCGCGCAGCGCGCCCTCCAACTGCTCGGTGGTGAACTGCTCGATCGCGCCGTCCTGCGAGAGGAAGCGTTCGGCCGCACGGCGGACGAACTCGGGATCCGAACCGATCTTCACCAGCGCGACGCCCGAGACGTTGACGGTCACACCGTTGGAGGCCTGCGCCGTCGGCTCCATCTTGATCTGACGTGCGCGCAGCGAGATCATCTCGGCGCGCTGCGTCAGCGGGTTGACGAGGGCGCCGCCCCCGGTGATCACCGAGATGCGCGACGACTCGCCGCTGGCGTTCTTCTGGTTCTTGCCGACGATGACCAGGGCCTGGTCGGCCTTGGCGACCTTGTACCAGGCGCGGACCATGATGAGCAAGAAGATGAGGAGGACGATCGCGGCGACCACGGCGATGCCGACGATCACGAGCGTTCCCCCAGCGGCAAGAATCTCCACGTTACGAACCCACTTTCCTTTGCGTTGCCGATGTCCTTCGACCGTATCGAACGATGCCCCCGGATGCCGAGGAACGCCCAGATCTCGGGATAACCCCCTCGGACCCGGCGTGTCCAGACCTCTACGCTGGTCGCATGACCACTCCGCCGTATCCGCAGCCCGGCCCGCAGCCGATGAACCCGTCCGACGAGAAGATGTGGGCGACCCTCGTGCACGTCGGCGGGGCCCTCTTCGGATTCCTTCCGGCGCTCATCGGCTACCTCGTGCTGAAGGACCGCGGCCCGTTCGTGCGCGCGCACACCGCGACCGCGCTCAACTTCCAGCTCACCCTGCTCATCGCCGAGGTCGTCGGCTACGTGCTGATGATCGTGCTGATCGGCTTCCTCGTCGTCCCCCTCGTCTACGTCGTGCGCATCGTCTTCTCGATCATCGCCGCCGTGAAGGCGAACAAGGGCGAGTGGTACACCTACCCGGTGGCCATCTCCTTCCTCAGCTGATCGCCGACGGAGCGGAGGTCCGCCCGCACCCCGCGGCGCGGAGCTATCGTTTTCCGAGTGACCACGACCGACTCCCTCCCCGCCGGAACGTTCTCGATGAGGAGCCCCTACGGGCGACGGGCCGCCGCACTGTCGGTCGCCGCCGCGGTCGGCGGGTTCCTCTTCGGCTTCGACTCCTCCGTCATCAACGGCGCCGTCTCCTCCATCGAGTCCACGTACACGAAGGACGCGCTCCTCACCGGATTCGTCGTCGCCGTCGCCCTTCTCGGCTGTGCGCTGGGAGCGGTCATCGCCGGCGCGCTGTCCGACCGCTGGGGGCGCCTTCGGGTCATGCTGCTCGGCTCGGCGATGTTCCTCGCCAGCTCGATCGGGTCGGCCTTGACCTTCAGCGTCCCCGATCTCATCGTCTGGCGCGTGCTCGGCGGCATCGGGATCGGCATCGCCTCGGTCGTCGCCCCCGCCTACATCGCGGAGGTCGCGCCGCGCCAGGTGCGCGGCAGCCTCGCCTCGCTGCAGCAGCTCGCGATCACGCTCGGAATCTTCACCGCCCTGCTGAGCAACGCGGTGCTGGCCGGCGCCGCCGGCAGCGCCGACAACGTGCTCTGGTGGGGGCTGGAGGCCTGGCGCTGGATGTTCCTCATCGGCGTCATCCCGGCCGCGGTCTACGGCATCCTCTCCCTGACGATGCCGGAGTCTCCGCGTTTCCTGCTCGCCAAGGGGCGCAACGACGAGGCGCGGGCGATCTTCGAGCGTCTCGTCCCGGCGGCCGACCTCGACAAGACGATGAACGAGCTGATCAGCGGCATCGAGGACGATCGCAAGAACCGGACCGCCTCCCTCCGGGGCTCGGCACTCGGCCTTCAGCCCGTCGTGTGGATCGGCATCATCCTGTCGGCGTTCCAGCAGCTGGTCGGCATCAACGTGATCTTCTACTACTCGACGACGCTCTGGCGGGCCGTCGGCTTCGATGAGAGCAACTCGCTGCTGATCAGCGTGTTCACGTCCGTGACCAATGTGCTCGTCACGCTGATCGCGATCTTCCTGGTCGACCGCATCGGCCGCAAGCCCATCCTGATGACCGGCTCGCTCCTGATGGCGCTCTCCCTGGGCACGATGGCGCTCGCCTTCGCGTTCGCCCAGACGGTGGACGGCGAGGTCACGCTGCCCGGGGCGTGGGGGCCGATCGCCCTGGTGGCGGCGAACCTTTTCGTCGTCGGATTCGGCGCCTCCTGGGGCCCGATCGTGTGGGTGCTGCTCGGCGAGATCTTCCCCAGCCGCATCCGCGGGAAGGCGCTCGGCGTCGCGGCCGGGGCGCAGTGGATCGCCAACTTCCTCGTCTCGTGGACGTTCCCGCAGCTCGCGGCGTTCTCTCTCCCGTTCACGTACGGCATGTACGCGGTCTTCGCGGCGCTGTCCTTCGTCTTCGTCCTCTGGAAGATCCCGGAGACGAAGGGCATGCCCCTCGAGCAGAGCGAGACGCTCTTCGTCCGCACGCCGAAGCGGTCGGCCCGGGCGCACTGAGCCGGCCCGCGAACACGCCGGACCCGCCCGCTCGCATACCTCAGTTCAACAGGCCGGGCAACGCGGTTGCCGAACCCCGTTCGCCGCGTCTAGCTTCGCTAGGGTTCGGCAGCCTGGAGACGCGTGACGAGGAGTAGGCAGTGAGTGGATTTTCCGCAGGACCGGCGTGGGCGCGGTTCTGGAATCGCGGGCAGTGGTGGAAAGCGGTCATCCTGGCCGTCGGCTATCTCGTTCTGTACGAGCTTGCCTCCCTGGCGCTGACGCCGCTCGTCCCCCTGGCGGGAGAGGCGGGGACGGCTGCGAACGTCTTGATCTTCTACGCCGTGCCGATCTTCATCGGCTGCGTGATCCTCGTCGTCTTCGGTGCCTCCGTCGGCTGGCTGAGAGGGCTGTTCGCGACGCAGCCGATCGGTGGCCGCTGGTGGATGTGGATCGCCGTCGCGATCGTGGTCGGCTTCAACATCCTCCACCTGCTGAGCATCGACTACAGCCAGGTCGGGCTCGACTACTTCCTCACCTGGATGCTCGCGGGTCTCCTCATCGGCTTCGCGGAGGAGACGCTCACCCGGGGCTATGTGGTGCGCATCATGCGGGAGGCGGGACACCGGGAGATCGCGGTCGCGCTCGTGTCCGCCGGCGTCTTCGCGTTGCTGCACGCCACCAACCTGCTCAGCGGCCAGCCGCTGATCGCGACGGCGATCCAGCTGATCTACACCTTCTTCTTCGGGATCATGATGTACCTCGCGCTGCGCGTCACGCGCACGCTGATCGCGCCGATCCTGCTGCACGCGAGCACCGACCCGAGCATCTTCATGCACGCGCAGTACCCGGCGGCGGGCTCTCTCGGGACGATCGCGAGCCTCGGGAACTGGGCCGTCATGATCGTCGGGCTCGTGCTGGTGTTCTTCATCCGTGGACGGGTGGGCCGGGAAGCCGCTGCGGCGGAAGACTAGACTCGACGGATGCCGGAGCTCTCGGCATCCACACCCTTTTCGCATTCGCGACACGACCATTTGGAGCCACCTGTGGCCGAGCAGTCCCGCCTCGACAAAGTCATCGCCCTCGCCCGTCATCGCGGTTTCGTCTTCCAGGCCGGCGAGATCTACGGCGGATCGCGGTCGGCGTGGGACTACGGCCCCCTCGGCACGGAGCTCAAGGAGAACATCCGCCGTCAGTGGTGGCAGACGTTCGTGCGCGGCCGCGCCGACATGGTCGGGCTCGACTCGAGCATCATCCTCCCCAAGCGCGTCTGGGAGGCCTCCGGCCACGTCGCCACGTTCACCGACCCGCTGGTCGAGTGCCTCCACTGCCACAAGCGCTTCCGCGCCGACAACCTCATCGAGGACTTCGAGGCGCGCAAGGGCCGCCCCGCCGAGAACGGTCTCGCCGACATCCCCTGCCCCAACTGCGGCACCAAGGGCCAGTACACCGAGCCGAAGGCGTTCTCCGGTCTCGTCAAGACCTACCTGGGTGTCGTCGACGACGAGTCGGGCCTGTACTTCCTGCGCCCCGAGACGGCGCAGGGCATCTTCGTCAACTTCTCGAACGTGCTGACGGCGTCGCGTCGCAAGCCGCCGTTCGGCGTGGGCCAGGTCGGCAAGGCCTTCCGCAACGAGATCACCCCCGGCAACTTCATCTTCCGCACGCGCGAGTTCGAGCAGATGGAGATCGAGTACTTCACGCCGCCCGCCGAGGCGCACCAGTGGTTCGAGCACTGGGTGGAGGCGTGCTGGAACTGGTTCGTCGACCTCGGTGTCGACCCCGCCAACATGAAGCGGTTCGACGTGCCCGAGGAGGACCGCGCGCACTACTCCGCCGGCACCATCGACGTCGAGTACCGCTTCGGCTTCCCGGGCAAGGAGTGGGGCGAGCTCATGGGTGTCGCCAACCGCACCGACTACGACCTCAAGAGCCACTCCGAGGCGTCCGGCCAGTCGCTCACCTTCTTCGACCAGGCCTCGGGTGAGAAGTACACGCCCTACGTCATCGAGCCCTCGTTCGGTCTCACCCGCGCGATGATGGCGTTCTTGGTCGACGCGTACCGCGAGGAGGAGGTGCCCAACGCCAAGGGCGGCACCGACACCCGAACGGTGCTCGCGCTCGACCCGCGCCTGGCTCCCGTGAAGGTCGCCGTGCTGCCCCTCTCGCGCAACGAGCGTCTCTCGCCGCTGGCGCGCCAGGTGGCCGACGACCTGCGCGCGCAGGGCTGGAACGTCGATTTCGACGACGCCGGGGCCATCGGTCGGCGCTACCGCCGGCAGGACGAGATCGGCACGCCGTTCTGCGTGACGGTCGACTTCGACTCGCTCGACGACCAGGCCGTCACCGTGCGCGATCGCGACACCATGGCGCAGGAGCGCATCGCCCTCGACGCGCTCGTGGGCTACCTCGGCGAGCGCCTGCGCGGCGCCTGAGCCGCGGCATCCACCGATCGCCGCCGCGACGGTCGCCGTCGAACGGCTACCGTGGAGGCATGGCATCCGGCGCATCCGAGTCCACGCTCAGCATCCGCGATCTCGACACGCTCGACGAGATCTTCGCCGCGCATCGCATCCTCGTCGAGATCTGGGGTGGGCGCGATCCGCTGCCGGCGCCGCTCATGCGGGCGCTGCAGTACTCGGGCAACTACGTGGTGGGTCTCTACGACGGCGATCGCATCGTCGGGGCATCCGTCGCGTTCTTCTCGCCGCCCGAGCAGCACGCGATGCACTCGCACGTGACCGGCGTGCTGCCGGAGTACCAGCGCCGCGGGTTCGGACGCCTCCTCAAGCAGCAGCAGCGCCAGTGGGCCATCGCCCGCGACATCGGCACCGTCACCTGGACGTTCGACCCGCTCGTGCGCCGCAACGCCCACTTCAACGCCAAGACGATCGGCGTGCGGTTCGTGCAGTACCTCGTCGACCAGTACGGCTCGGCCTACGACGGCGCCGAGCTCGACCAGCGCGGCCAGGGCGTCGACAGCGACCGCCTGCTGGTGGCGTGGGCGCTCGCCTCCGCTCCAGTGCGCGAGCCGGATGCCGCGGACGTCGTGGCGACGGTGCAGATCCCCGATGACATCGAGGCGCTGCGGCGCACCGACCCGACCGAGGCGGCCGCGTGGCGACTGCGCGTGCGCGACGAGATGCTCGGCCACTACAGCCGCGGCCTGGTCATCGGCGGTTTCGACGACGAGCGCGGGTATCTGTTCGTGCAGGGCTGAGCCGGTGCGCTGGGGGCGTTTCGACTCGCTGCGCTCGCTCAACGGCCGGGGGTCTTCCTCCCGGCCGCGACGCCTCAGCGCTTCGCCGCCGCCTTCGCCGCCTTCTTGAACTCGCGGACCTTGGCGAGCGAGTCGGGCGAGACGATGTCCGCGACCGACCGGTACGACCCCTCCTCGCCGTAGGCCCCGGCGGCCTCGCGCCATCCGGCGCCCGTGAAGCCGTACTGCTTGCCGAGCAGGGCGAGGAAGATCTTGGCCTTCTGCTCGCCGAAGCCCGGCAGCGCCTTCAGCCGCTTCAGCACGGTGGGGCCGTCGGGCTCGCCCTCGGTCCACAGCGCCGCGGCATCCCCGCCCCAGTCCTGCTCGAGGGTGCGGCAGAGGGTCTGCACCCGACCCGCCATCGACCCGGGGTAGCGGTGCACCGCGGGCGACTGCTGGAAGGCGGCGACGAGCGCGTCGGGGTCGTAGCCGGCGATGGTGGCGGCATCCACGGCGCCGATGCGCTCCGCGATCTTCAACGGGCCGCTGAACGCCGTCTCCATGGCCACCTGCTGGTCGAGCAGCATGCCGATCAGCAGCGCGAGCGGGTTGTCGGTGAGCAGGGTGTCGGCGGCCGGGTCGTCGGTGATGTGCAGGCTCATACATCGAGTGTGTCACCCGCAGACGCACCGTGACAGCGCCGTGACAGCGGCATCCTGCTCGTGACAGCGGGGCGGCAGCGCCTCCGGCGCACAGTGGATGACATGACCACTTCCTCCACTTCCACACCCACCCTCGCGGTGCGCGCCGAAGGCCTCGTGAAGGTCTTCGGCGACAACCGGGCCGTGGACGGCGTCGACCTGACGGTCGAGGCCGGCACGGTCTACGGTGTGCTCGGCCCCAACGGCGCCGGCAAGACCACCACCATCAACATGCTCGCCACGCTCCTGCGTCCCGACGGCGGCCGCGCCGAGATCTTCGGCCACGACGTGATGCGCGAGCCGAACGTCGTGCGCCAGCTCATCGGCGTCACCGGCCAGTTCGCCTCGGTCGACGAGACCCTGTCGGCGACCGAGAACCTCATGATCTTCGGTCGGCTGCTGGGCCTGTCCCGCGCCGAGGCGAAGAGCAAGGCGGCCGACCTGCTCGAGCGCTTCGCTCTGACGGATGCCGCGCGCCGGCCGCTCAAGAAGTTCTCCGGCGGCATGCGGCGCCGGCTCGACCTCGCGGCATCCCTTCTCGCGCAGCCGCCGCTCATCTTCCTCGACGAGCCGACGACGGGCCTCGACCCGCGCACGCGCGGACAGATGTGGGACACCATCCGCGAGCTGGTCGCGACGGGCTCCACCGTCGTGCTCACGACGCAGTACCTCGACGAGGCCGACCAGCTGGCCGACCGGATCGCCGTGATCGATCACGGCCGGGTCGTCGCCGAGGGCACCGCCGACGACCTCAAGGCGTCGGTCGGCACCTCCTCGCTGATCCTGCGGCTCGCCGACGCCGCCGACACCGACGACGCCCTCCGCGCGATCGCGCAGGTGCTCGGCGTGCGCGGCGCGCTGTCGCCGGAGGCCGCGCGCATCACGGCGCCGATGGCCGACCCCGACCGGGTCGCCGACCTGCTCATCACCCTGCGCGAGGCCGGCATCCACCTCACCGAGATGAGCGTGCAGAAGCCGACGCTCGACGAGGTGTTCCTCACCATCACCGGCCGACCGGCGGATGCCGCGGCCACCGACCCCGCGTCCGCCGACGCCCCCACCGCCAACGCCGCCACCACGGAGGTCCGCGCATGACCACCATCACCCCGACCCCGATCGCCCTGACCCCCATCACCCCGGCATCCGAGCGTCGCCTGTCGAACCGCACGAGCCTGCGCCAGACGGTCGAGAACACCCTGACCATGGCCTACCGCGGTCTCGTGAAGATCCGCCGCACGCCCGAGCAGCTCGTCGACGTGACGGTGCAGCCGATCATCTTCACGCTGATGTTCGCCTACATCTTCGGCGGGGCGATCGCCGGAAACGTCGAGAGCTACCTGCCGGCGCTGATTCCCGGCATCCTGGTCCAGACCGTCATCACGACCTCCGTCGTCACCGGCACGCAGCTGCGCGAGGACATGGACAAGGGCGTCTTCGACCGGTTCCGGTCGTTGCCGATCGCCCGCATCGCCCCGCTGTCGGGCGCCCTGCTGGCCGACACCCTCCGCTACGCGATCGCCACGACCATCACCTTCGTCGTGGGCTTCCTCATGGGCTACCGTCCGGCCGGAGGCCTCGGGGCCGTGGTCGCGGCGGGACTGCTGGTGATCGCCTGCTCGTGGGCGATCAGCTGGATCTTCGCCTTCTTCGGGGTCGTCGCCCGCACCGCCTCCAGCGTGCAGGGCATCTCGATGCTGATCCTGTTCCCGCTGACGTTCCTGTCGAACGCCTACGTGCCGATCGACTCGCTGCCCGCGCCGCTGGCCTGGTTCGCGAGCATCAACCCGATCTCGCACCTGGTCACGGCGGTGCGCGACCTGGCCAACGCGGGCACCATCGGGACGGACTTCTGGACCTCGCTGGTGGGGGCTGCGGTCATCGTCGCGGTGTTCGCGCCGCTCACGGTGCGCGCCTACATGCGCAAGGCCTGACCGACCGCGGGGTCAGTCGAGGAAGGCGGCGAGGGCATCCACGTCCTCGCCGCCGTCCTCTGCGTCGCGCAGCGGCAGTGCCGGATCGGGATCGCCCAGCGCGGCGCGCAGCCGCGCGAAGGCGGGGTCGGTGACGTCGGCGCCGCCGCGCAGACGCACGGATGCCGCGAACGCCCGCCGCGCGGCATCCGTACGGCCGACGGCGGCGAGCCACGCCGCCGTCGCGAGCACCACGTCGGCGGCGATCGGCTGATCGTCGGCGGCGAAGGCGACCGGCAGGGTCTCGCGCAAGGCATCGCGCGCCTCGTCCGTCCGTCCGAGCAGCAGCAGCCCCTGGGCGCGGCGGGCACCCGCCCAGGCCTGCAGCTGCGGCTGCGGGTCGCCGATCGCGGCGGCGGGGATGGCCTCCAGATGGCGAAGGGTCGCCTCCGCATCCTCGGCGGCGATCGCGAGCGAGGCGGCCGTCGAGTGGTACTGGAACAGCGCACGACTGGATCCGTCGAGCTCGGCGAGGCGTCGCACCTCCTCCAGGCGCTGCTGGGCCTCGTCGAAGCGTCCGAGCCGCGCCAGGATGCCGAGGGTGAGCGAGCTCTGCTGGATGACGTCCCAGATCGAGGTGAGGCCCGCCAACCCCTCCGCCGCCGCGTCCGACACCGCGAGCGCCTCGTCGAGGCGGCCCTGCAGCACGAGCCACTCGGAGCGCAGCTGGCTCGCCAGCGCGAGGCCCCACGGATCCTGCAGGTCTTCGAACATCCGCAGGGCCCGGGCGCTCGCCGTCTCGAGGGTCGCGATGTCGCCACTGTTCTGCGCGGATGCCGCGTCGAGCACGGCCAGGAAGGCGTGCGTCCAGGGCGGCGCATCGGCGGCGGCCTCGTCGTGGGCCGAGAAGTTCCACGACCGGATGCGGCGGCCGCCGCTCTCGATGAGCGAGCGCGACGCCGCCCGCAGGAGGGCGGCGACGGCGAGGGACAGCTCGGAGGGGTGCCGGGCGGCGCCCGTCGAGATCTCGGCGGCGCGGCGGGCAAAGCGGTCCACCTCGGCGGGAGGGAGCGGATCGGCGGACGCCGCCACCGTGAAGGAGGGGATCATGAGCAGCAGCGCGTCGAGCACGACGGCCGCTTCGCTCTCGGGGACGCCGTCGGTGTGCGCGACCCGCTCGATCGCGCCGCGCAGCTCGCCGAACCGCTCACGCATGAAGAACGGCCACACGGTCGCGCGCACGAGCGACCGGCCGAGGTCGCCGAGGTCGGGGTCGGTCTGGGTGAGCCGGATCGCGGCGGACAGCGACTCGTCGTTCTCGTCGAACCAGGCGAGCCCGTCGCGCACCCCGGGACCGCGCAGCTGCTGCTCGTGCTGGGCGCCGAGCGCCGCGAGCACGCGCGCGGCGGCGATCTGCGCCTCGCGCTCGCGGCCCTCCGCGCGCAGACGCTCGCGGCCGTACTCGCGAACGGTCTCCAGCAGGCGGAACCGCCCGTGCGTGCGCGTCAGCAGGGAGCGGTCCACGAGGGCGTCGAACGCCTCGGGTCGCGTTCCGAACGCCGCGGCGACGGCGGCGGCATCCCGCACGCCGACGCCGTCCGCGAAGACGGATGCCGCCGTCAGCGCCGTCCGCTCGTCCGTGGGCAGCGGCTCCCAGCTCCAGTCGATCAGGGCGCGCAGGGTCTGGTGCCGCGGATCGGCGACGCGGGGCCCCGAGCCCAGGAGAGCGAACCGGTCGTCGAGGCCGGAGTCGATCTCCGCGAGGGTGAGCGTGCGGGCCTTCGCCGCCGCCAGCTCGAGCGCGAGCGGGAGCCCGTCGAGCCGATGGACGATGCGCGCGGTGGTCTCCGCCTCGGCGGCGTCGGGCGGCGTGCCGCGCGCGGCACGCACGCGCCGCTCGAAGAGCTCGACGGCGTCGGTGTCGGGCAGCGGTCCCAGCGCGACGAACGCCTCGCCGGGCACGCCCAGGGGCTCGCGGCTCGTGGCGAGGATCCGCGCCGCGGGCAGGGCGGCCAGCAGATCTCGCGCGACGGCCGCCGCGGCCGCGCTGACGTGCTCGCAGTTGTCGAGCACCACGAGCACGTCACGGCCGCGCAGGGCCTCGACGACGCGGTCGCGGTCGCTCTCCTCGCGACGCGGCGGGGTCTCGCCGAGCCGGATGCCGCGGCCGGCGGACGCCGCGATGGCCGCCCAGATCTCGGCCGCCGCGGCCGGGGCGAGCTCGACGAAGAGCGTGTCGGGCGTTCGGCGCGCCGTCTCCAGGGCGAGCGTGGTCTTGCCGGCGCCGCCGGGACCGATGACGGTGACGAGTCGCTCCGCGCGCAGCTGCGCCGCGATGGTCGTCAGCTCGTCGCCGCGGCCGATGAGCGGCGTCAGCGCCGCCGGCACGGCGGGCGCACGGGAGGCGGCGGGGGCGTCGGCGTCCGGTGCGGCGGCGGGTGTCGCGGCGTCCGCGGCGACGAGGCGCTCCGCGTGGGCGCGGTCTTCGAGGAGGTCGCGCAGGGCCCAGTCGAACCCGTCCGGCACCCACGGATCGCCCACCCAGAGGGCGATCGCTCGGCGTGCGAGCGCGGCCGCCGCGGCGGGGTCGCCCGCGGCCCGGGCCTCCGACACGAGATCCTGGAAGCGTGTGAGATCGATCTCGTCTCGGCCGATCGTGAGGCGGTAGCCGCCCGACACCGACGCGATCGTCGCGGCCCCGAGGGCGCGGCGCAGCCTCGAGACGAGGGACTGCAGCGCGGCGCGCGGGTCGTCGGGCGCATCCAACGACCAGAGGTCGTCGGCCAGCGCCCGCACCGACACGACGGTGCCCGCGTCGACGGCGAGACGGAAGAGAAGTCCCTCCTGCCCGCGTCCGCGCGCCGGCAGGGGGCCGGCATCCCACGCCGGACCGCCGAAGTAGGTGAGCCGCACGGCTCCACTCTAGGTCCGCACTCCCGCGTTCCTGCGTGCGGGATTCGAAGATTTGTTCTATACTGGGATGAAGAAGCCCCGCGCGTGCCCCCTTCGTGATGCGGGTCGTGTTCTCCGGCGTGTGCCGGTGGGGGAGTCATGCGCGCTGTGGTGGAGGCGCCGGGATCGCCGGGATCGGTGTGGCGGGCGTTGGCCGTGCTGGTGTCCGGCGTCGTCGATGCGCGCCGTCGTGCGGCCCGGGCGCAGGCGGCGGAGGCGCGGTTGTGCGCGGCGGCGGTCGATGTGGTCGCGGATCGGGTGGCGCTGCTGCGTCAGGAGGCGCTGCAGCAGGGACGGTCGGTGCGGTCGGGTGAGGCTGATCTGCCCTTGCGGGAAGTCGCGCTGGAGCTCGCGATGGCGCTGCGGGTGTCGGATCGGGGCGTGCAGCGACGGATGTCGGAGGCGTACCTGCTGCGGGAGCAGTTCCCGACCACGCTGGAGATCTGGGGGCAGGGGCGGATCGATGCCGGTCACGCGTGGGCGATCGGTCGCACGGGCGGGCTGCTGCGCACCGAGGCCGACCGTGCCCGATTCGAGGCCCTCGCTCTGGATGTCGCGCAGTCGGAGTCCCCGGCCCGGATGGCGGCGGCTGTGAAGGCGATCGCGGCGACGATCGATCCCGCCGCGTTCACCGAGGCCGCCCGCCGCGCGTACGACTCCCGGTCGGTGCGTCTGTTCCCCCTCGGCGACGGGATGGCGCGGTTGATCGCGGATCTTCCCGCCCCGCTCGCCCAGGCGATCCACGACAGCCTCACGACCCGTGCCCGCGGCATCCTCGACCAGCCGGCTGACGGTGATCCCGACGGCAACGGTGGTCACGACGATGCTGATGGCGGCGATGTAGGCGGCGGCGATGCGGGTGGTGAGTGTCTGCGGACCGGTCCCACCGGCGGGACGGATGCTCGCACGCTCGATCAGGTCCGCGCGGACGTGTTCAGTGACCTGCTCCTCACGAGCACCCCGTCCACGACCGCGACCGGCGCCGGCCTCGATGCCATCACCGCACGAATCCAGGTCACCGTGCCCGCGCTGACCCTCGCCGGCGACCCCGACGGAGGCCCGGCCCTGCTCGCCGGGTACGGGCCCATCGACCCGACGATGGCCCGCCGGCTGGCGGGGCTCGCACCTGGCTGGGATCGGGTGTTCATCGACCCGACCACCGGCATCCCCGTCGCCGTCGACCGGTACCGACCCAGTGCGGAAATCCGCCGTTACCTGGCTGCGAGGGATGAGCGCTGCCGCACCCCCGGCTGCACCCGCCCCGCCCACCGGTGCGACCGCGACCACACCACCGCAGCCGCAGAAGGCGGCCCCACAGCACCTGACAACCTCGCCCACCTTTGCCGCCGCCACCACACCGTGAAGCACCACACCGCCTGGCGGGTCCGACACCTCGGCGGCGGAACCCTCGAATGGACCTCACCCACCGGACGCCACTACGAGGACCACCCACCCGGACGCGTCCGATTCGTCCCGCACACCGACGACCCACCACCGTTCTGAGCACCACGCACGGGTCACGTCGTGCGCGGGCGCCCCGGCGCAGACGGGATGGGAGGATGGGGACGTGTCCGAGCGCGCCGAACCCACCCTCGCCGACCGTGCCCGCGCCACCCGCGTGGTCGTCGTCGGTGGGGGGATCGCCGGCCTGACGGCCGCGTGGGAGTGCGCGCGCATCGGGATGCCGGTCGTCCTCCTCGAAGCCGGCACCCGCGTGGGTGGAGCCATCGAGACCGCGACGCTCGACGGGATCGACATCGACCTGGCCGCCGAGGTGTTCTCGCTCTCCGCCCCCGCCCTCGCCGACCTGATCGACCAGCTCGAGCTGCGCGCCGACGTCGAGCCCGCGGCCGACGAGAGCGTCGCCGTCGCCGTCGCGGCCGGTGACGGTCTGCACGTCGTGCCGCTGCCCGCCAACCGCGCCGGCATCCCCGCCAACGTGTGGGCGCCGGCCGTGCGCCGCCTCGTGGGAAGCGCGGGCGTCTGGCGGGCCTACCTGGACCGCCTGCGGCCTCCGCTGACGATCGGCCGCGAGCGTCGCCTGGGCGCCCTCGTGCGCACACGGATGGGAGCGCGCATCCGCGACCGGCTCGTGGCCCCGCTCACGATCGGCACCTGGGGAGTCGACCCCGACGAGATCGACGTCGACCTCGCGGTGCCCGGCCTCAGCGCAGCGCTGACGCGGGCGGGTTCGCTCGGCGGCGCCGTCGACCAGCTTCTCCCGGCGCGGTCGGAGGACGGCGCCGAGCCGCCCCGGGCCCGCAGGGCCACCCTGCGCGGCGGCATGGGCCGCCTCGTCCAGGCGCTCGCCGAGCGGCTGCTCACCCTCGACGCCGACATCCGCGTCGGGCACGCGGTCACCGCGCTCTCCCGCACCGAGACGGGCTGGCTCGTCCACGTCGACGGCGGCGATGACGCCGTCGATCGGGGCGACGACGGCGTCCCTCAGCCGCTGCCCGCCGACATCGTCGTCCTCGCGGCCGGTGCGCCCGCCGCGTCGACCCTGCTCGCCCCGCTCGGCGTCACGCTCGACGCCCCCGCCCGCCCCGCCCGCGAGGTCGTCACCCTCGTGATGGATGCCGGCACCAGCGCCGCCGGCCCGGCGACCGTGTACCCGGTGCCGGGCGCGATGGCCGCGGCATCCGTCATCGACGCCGGCGCCGCCTGGCCGAGCGTGCGTGCCGCGTCCGGCCCCGCGCGGCGCGTCTTCCGCGTCACCGTCGATCCCGACCAGGGCGGCGATGACCCCTTGGCTCTCGCGGCGCGCGACCTCACGCGGCTGTGGCCGGGCATCGGCGCGATCCGGGCGAGTGCGCAGCGCACCGCGTTCCTCGCGCCGCCGTCGTCGACGCTCGGTCACGCCGAGCGTGCGGCCGCCCTGCGCGCCCGCATCGCGCCGCTCGGGCGCATCGTCGCGGTCGGGGAGGACCTGGCCGGAGGCGGCATCTCGAGCGTCGTCGCCGACACGATCGACGAGGTCGAGCGTGTCCGCCACGATGTTCTGTGGGGCCGGCCCTAGCACAGCGCGCCCCCGCGGGACAGCCCCGCACCGATCGGATGCCGGAATCGGAATATGGGGCTACCCTGGAGGAACGAAGCACCACGGGCTCGAACACGAGGAGACGCCATGAGGGGCAAGATCGGGATCGTCGTGGGACTCGCCGCAGGCTACGTACTCGGCTCCCGCGCCGGGCGTGAGCGCTACGAGCAGATCAAGGCGGCGTCCCTCAAGCTCTGGAACACCCCGCCGGTGCAGAAGCAGGTCGTCAAGGCGAAGGAGCTCGGAAAGAGCGCCGCCCTCGCCCTGCCGAGCGCGTTGTGGGACGGTGCCGTCAAGGTCACCCGCGCGGCCGGCAAGGGCTCGACCCCCGGACAGAAGCTCGATTCCGCGCTGAAGGCGGGGCGCGCGTCGGCCGACGACGTCGCCCGCGGGGCGGAGAAGACGGCGGCCGAGGTCAAGAAGGCGGCCGACAAGGCCGTCGCCGACGCGAAGAGCGAGGCCAAGAAGGTGGCGGGCGACTGAGATGGCCGCATCCCGAGGGTTCCGCGATCGCTCCGACGACAGCCTGCTGACACTCGTCGGCGAGGTCCCCGAGCTCGTCCGCAACCTCGTCGTCGCCGAGGTCGACTCGGCGAAGAACTGGGCGAAGAAGGCGGGCAAGGATGCCGGCATGGGCGGCGTCTGGTTCATCGTCGCGCTCTTCTTCCTCTTCTGGTCGCTGCCGGCACTGGCCGCGTTCGCCATCATCGGGCTGTCGTCGTGGATGCCCGCGTGGCTCGCGAGCCTCATCGTCGTGGTGATCGCCCTCGTGGGAGCGGCCGTGTTCGCCTGGCTCGGACTCCTGCGGTTCAAGCATCTGAGCCGCTCGACCAACCCCGTCGACGCCGTGAAGGTCGACGCGCGCATCGTGAAGGACGTGGCCGATGAGTTCTGACCAGCCCATTCCGCGCACCGCGGTCGCCCTCGGGATCACCGACCCGGTGGAGAGCGCCCGCGCCGAGCTCAAGGCCGCCCTCGCCGCGATCGAAGAGAAGGCGAACGTCCCGAAGCGGGTCGCGAACGCCGCCGACCGCGCGGTCGGCGACGCCCGCCGGTTCGCCCGCCGCAAGCCCGCTCCGGCGACCGCCGCCGTGCTGGGAGCCGCCGCGCTGGTGGGGCTCACGGTGTGGGGCATCGTCCGCGCCTACACCCGCTGACCCCGCGCGACGCCCGCACGCGCGCGATATTGCGTGTCGGCGAGGCGCTGTCAACCCGTGTCCGCGCGTCCCGCGCCCCGGGGTATGCTCGTGTCTCAGGCAGCGGCAATGGTGCGCAAGCTGCCGGCAACGACGACCCGAGCCGCGCAGCCTTGGCGTTCGCGCGTGCACGCCCCGTCGTTGCCGGACGCGCGAAACCGTGTGTCCCGACTGAGCATCACGAGAGTCGAGCATGATCCCTGACCCGCACGCCGCCAAGCCCCTCAAGGGGTGGCGAGTGCTCGTGCCCCGCGGTGGACCGTGGGGCGACTCCGTGGCCGCGACGTTGCGTTCCCAGGGTGCCGTGCCGGTGATCGCCCCCCTCATCAACTTCGCCCCGTCGACCGACCAGGCCACCCTCGAGACGGCCCTCGCCGCCCTCGCCGCCGGCGCGTTTGACTGGGTCACCCTCACGAGCGCGACGACGGTCGACGTCCTGTACGCGTACCGCGCCGTCATCCCGGCGACCACGCGCGTGGCCGCGGTCGGCGAGACCACGGCGGCCGCACTCAGCGCGGTCGGGTACCGCGTCGACCTGGTGCCCGACGACGACAACTCCGCCGCCGGGATGGCCGGTCAGCTCATCGATCTCGAGCCCGAGCCGCGGCACATCCTCACCCTGCGCAGCGAGATCGCCAAGCCCGTCTTGACGCGCAGGCTCACCGAGGCCGGTCACGACGTGCGCAGCGTCGTCGCCTACCGCACGGTCGGCGTGCCGGTCACCGAACGCATCGCCCACGACGTCGCGAACGGCCGCATCAACGCCATCCTCGTCAGCAGCGGCTCGGTGGCCGAGCAGGTGCGGCTGCAGTTCCCCGAGATCCCCGACACGACGGTCATCGCCGCGATCGGCCCGCGCACCGCGAAGGATGCCCGCAAGGTCGGGCTCGGCGTCAGCGCGGTCGCTCGCGAGCAGACCGTCGACGGCCTCATCGCGGCCGTCTCCAGCTTCCCCCTGCCGCACGCCAACGACGAGTTCCACCTCTGAGCGCGCGGGCGTGAGGCGCCCGGATGCCGGGCGTCAGCCGAGGAGCCTCGCGAGGAACAGCGCCTGCTCGTCCCACTGGAACGCCTGTCCGCCCTCGTGCTCGTTGAAGTCGTAGACCCGCATCTGCTTGTCGTCGCGGTCGACGTGGTTGAAGGCCGCGTAGACGGTCGACGGCGGGCAGACGGGATCGAGCAGCCCGACCGAGAACAGCGACGGCGCGCTCACGCGCCGCGCGAAGTTGACGCCGTCGAAGTAGGAGAGGGTCTCGAACACGCCGGCGCTGGCGCCGCGGTGCACCGAGAGGTAGCGCACGACCTCGTGGTACGGCTCGCGGTCGGTCATGCCGATCGCGCGCTCGAAGTGGCAGAGGAAGGGCACGTCGGGCATGACGGCGAGGAGGCCGTCGCTCAGGCCCGCGGCGGCGAGCGTGATGCCGCCGCCCTGGCTTCCGCCGGTCACCGCGATGCGGTCGGCGTCGACGATCGTCAGCGTGCGCGCGGCATCGATGAGGCGCACGGCGTCGGTGAAGACGCGACGGTAGTAGTAGTCGTCGGGTGACTCGATGCCGCGGGTCATGAACCCGTTCGTCGACGGGCCCGTGCCGTGCGGATCGGGCGTCGCACCGGGGGAGCCCCACGTCGAGCCCTGGCCGCGGGTGTCCATGAACAGGTGCGCGTAGCCGGACGAGGCCCAGCCCAGCCGCTCCGTCGGAAGCCCCCGGCCGCCGCCGTAGCCGTTGAACTCGATGACCGTGGGCAGCGGCCCGGCCTCGGCGCGAGGAACGCGCAGCCAGGCCTTGACCGGCTCGCCTCCGTAACCGGGGAAGGTCACATCGAACACGTCGATGGTCGTCAGCACCGTCTCGACCGGCTCCAGCGTCACCTCGCCGCCCGCGGCCCGGGCGCCGGCGAGCGTCCGCGACCAGAAGTCGCCGAAGTCCGCGGGCTCGCGCACGTCGGGGCGGTAGGTCTCGAGGGCGTCGGGATCGAGGTCGAATCGTGGCATAGCGGGCTCCGTGCTGGCGGTCGGACGGGGCGTCTGCTCCGCCGAATCCTCACGATATCGCCTGGCGAGACCGGATCGTTGCCGTGCTGTGAGCATCCGCACATGGCGGCGCTGGCAGACTGATGGCATGGTGACCCTGCTGCTGGACGCGACGCAGCTCGAGGTCGTGCTGTCGGGCGTCGAACGCGCTCTGTCACGGCGATCGGAGAGCGTCCGCGTCGACCGTTCGCACATCCTGAGGGTGCAGCTGACCGACGACGCCTGGACCTGGCTGCGCGGCGTGCCCGCCCCCGGCACCCTCGTGCGCGGGACGGTCGCCATGGGCACCTGGCGTTCGGCGAGCGGGTGCGACTTCGTCGTGGTCCGCCGGCGCCGGCCCGCCGTCGTCGTCGACCTGGCGCCGGATGCCGAGTTCGAGCGGCTCGTGCTGACCACGCGCCACGGCCTCGCCCTCGTGCAGGCGTTGCGCCTGGACGGCGACGACGCCCCGGTCGACGTCGCCGAGATCGCCGACCGCGCCTGAGACGACTCAGGCGACGTCGCGCCGCCAGCTGACGAGATACCCGAGCCCGAGCAGGACGACGGCGTAGGCCAGCAGGATCAGTCCGCCGCCCCACCAGGTCAGCGTCGAGCCGGCGGCGCCGCCGATGCTCGTGTAGATGCTCGCGCCGACCAGCGCGTCGGAGGCGGCTCCCGGCAGGGCGGTCGTGACCGACGAGAGGCCGTCGACGAAGCCCGCCACCGTCCGCAGGATCGGCTCGACGAACTGCGTGAACGCCAGCACCCCGACGACGGCGGCGACCTGGTTGCGCACCAGCGTGCCCACGCCGATCCCGATCAGCGCCCAGAGGACGAACGCCACGACCATCCGCGCGATCATCGCCCAGGTCTCCCCCTCCCCGAGGCGGGTGTCGACGCCGACGAGCGCGAGCGCCCCCGCGCCGATGCCGACGGCCGCCAGGAGGGCCACCACGGCGTACAGCAGCCCCATGAGCACGCCCGCGATCACCTTGCCGCCGAGTGCGACGCCGCGCCGCGGCGTGGCGAGGAAGGTGGGGGTGAGGGTCTTGTGGCGGAACTCGTTGGTGACCAGCAGGGTGCCGATCAGCAACGGGAAGACGTACCCGACCGAGGTGGCCAGGCTGTACACGAGCGGCGGGACGACGTCCGCGGGAAGGGCGGGCGTGTTCGTGGCGCTCGTGTCGAGCGCGCCCGTCGCGAGCGCACCGAAGGTGGCGGCGAGCCCACCGGCGGTCACGCCGACGTAGGCGAGCAGGACGGCGGCGAGGATCCACCACATCGCGGTGGTGAACTGCTTCGTCATCTCCGACCGCGTCGCGTTCACGATGCTCATCGGTGCGCCCCTTCCTCGTCGTGGCCCGGATCGTCGGAGACGTCCCCCTCGATCGGATCGTCCTCGACGGCGTGCACGTACTCCGTGTCGTCGACGGCCGGCTCCTCCCACGACTCGGCGTCGGCAGCGGGGGCGGCGGCGACGGGAGGAGCGGACACCGGAGCGGACGCCGGCGTGGATACCGCCGCGACGTCCGGTCGCGGGGCGTGCACGCGCGTGCCGTTGACGAGATCGAGGAACACCTCTTCCAGTGCAGGTCCGCGGCGGTGCAGCGCCGACAGGGCGACCCCGGCGGCGGCCGCGACGGCCCCGAGCTCGACGGGCTCGCGGCCGCGCACCGTGAAGCCGGTCCGCAGCGGCGCGTACGCGATGCCCGCGGCATCCAGGGCGCCCGCGAGCGCGGCGCGGTCCGGCGCATCGATCACCGTCGCCACGTCGTCGGGGTCGGTCAGGCCCGCGACGTCGCCCTCGTAGACCAGGCGCCCGTGGGAGATGATCAGCAGCGCCGTCACCGTCTGCTGCACCTCGGCGAGCATGTGCGAGGAGACCAGCACGGTGCGGCCCTCGGCGGCGAGCTGGGCGAGGAAGCCGCGGAGCCACTTGATGCCCTCGGGGTCGAGGCCGTTGGCGGGCTCGTCCAGCACCAGCACCCCCGGGTCGCCCAGCAGCGTGGCGGCGAGGCCGAGTCGCTGGCGCATGCCGAGCGAGAAGCCGCCGACCTTGCGTCCGGCCGCGTCGGCGAGACCCACGAGACCCAGCACCTCGTCCACGCGCGAGGCGGGGATGCCCGCCGCCTGCGCCGACACCGTCAGATGCCCGGCGGCACTGCGGCCGGGGTGGAAGCTCGACGCCTCCAGGGCGGCGCCGACCGTCTGCAGCGGGTGACGCAGCTCCGCGTAGCGGGTGCCGCCGATGGTGGCGCTTCCCGAGGTGGCGCGGACCAGGCCGAGCAGGATCCGCAGCGACGTCGTCTTGCCGGCGCCGTTCGGTCCGAGGAAACCGGTGACGCGTCCGGGCTCGACACGCGCCGAGAAGGAGTCGACCGCGCGGATCGCCCCGAATGTCTTCGTCACGTCACGGAACTCGAGGAGGTGTCCTTCGGGCATCGTCGTCCTCTCCTGGAGGCACGCGCAGTCACGTGCCTCTTCCATCCTGCCCGATGCGCGCCCCGACGCCCGCGGAGGCGCGACGCCGACCGCGCGGGTAACGTTGCCAGCGTGAGTGACGCCGCCGAACCCACCGTGCTGGTCCGCACCGACCGCGGGGTGGGACACGTGACCCTCAACCGGCCGCGCGCCATCAACGCGCTCGATCTCGGCATGATCCAGGCGCTCTCCGCCGCGCTGGACCGCTGGCAGGACGACGCCGACATCGATCTCGTCCTGCTCGACGGGGCCGGCGAGCGCGGGCTCTGTGCGGGCGGCGACGTGCGCGGCCTGCGCGAGCAGATCCTGGCCGGGGCGGTCGCGGCCACGGCGGACTTCTTCCGGGCCGAGTACGCGCTCAACGCCCGCATCGCGGAGTACCGCAAGCCGATCGTCGTCGTCGCGGACGGCGTCACGATGGGCGGCGGCATCGGACTGGCCGGGCATGCCGCCGTGCGCGTCGTGACGGAGAGGTCGCGGCTGGCCATGCCCGAGACGCGCATCGGCTTCACCCCCGACGTCGGCGGGTCGTGGCTCCTCGCCCGCGCGCCGGGTCGCCTCGGCGAGTACCTCGCGCTGACGGGCGAGGCGATGGATGCCGCCGACGCCCTCTACGCCGGCTTCGCCGACGCGCTCGTGCCGAGCGAGCGGATCGGCGATCTGCGCGCCGCGCTCGCCGACCGCGCCGATCCGGGCACCCCGGCCGAGATCGTGCTGCTGTTCGACGAGACCCCCGGGCCGTCGCGGCTCGAGGCGGCGCGCGGGTGGATCGACGAGGCGTTCTCCGCTCCCCGCGTGGCGGAGATCATCGAACGGCTGCGCCGCCGCCCCGAGCCCGAGGCGGGGGCGACCGCCGACCTGCTCGAGGCGTCGTCGCCGACGGCGCTGACGGTGACCCTCGCCGCCGTCCGCGCGGCGCGGACGCTCCCCGACCTCCGGGCGGCCCTCGCGCAGGAGTACGGGCTCGTCCTCTGGTTCGCGCAGACCCAGCCGGATCTTCCGGAGGGCATCCGGGCGCAGCTGGTCGACAAGGACCGCGATCCGCGGTGGCACCCTGCCGCGCTCGCCGACGTCGACGAAGACCTCGCCGCGCGCGCCCTGGCCTCGCAGCCGCCCGCGCCCCTGTGGGCGGTCCCGTGAGCCGCAGCCGTGCGCAGCGACGCTGGTCGATCGGGGTCGCGATCGACCAGTTCTTCTTCGTCTTCGCGGGACTGGCCGCGATCTGGCTGGCCTACCTCGGCTTCACCGAGAGCCTCACGATCGGGTGGTGGGGCATCGTCGGGTTCATCCTCTTTTGGGTGCTGCTCGCCTACCTGGTCCTCCCGCGCCTGCACCGCATCCTGACGACCGTCTACGTCCCCGACTACTTCATCGGCCGCGCCCGCACGAGCGACGGCCTGCTCGGCGACCCCGTCAACCTCGCCTTCCTCGGCGACGGCGAGCAGATCGAGCAGGCGATGCGCGCGGCGGGCTGGACGAAGGCCGACCCCGTGACGCTGCGGTCGTCGTGGCGCATCGTGACCTCCACGCTCGCGCGCCGCAGCTACCACGAGGCCCCGGTCAGCCCTCTCTTCCTGTTCGGCCGCCAGCAGGACTTCGCCTATCAGCAGGAGGTCGACGGCAACCCCGCCCAGCGTCACCACGTGCGCTTCTGGAAGTGTCCCGACGGATGGCTGCTGCCCGGCGGGCGCCGCGTCGACTGGCTCGCGGCCGGCACCTTCGACACCTCCGTCGGGCTGTCGCTGTTCACGCTGCAGGTGACGCACCGCATCGACGCCGACACCGACGTCGAGCGCGACCACATCGTCGCCACCCTGCGCGCGGGGGAGCCGGCCGTGCACGTCGACCTCATCGCCGACTTCTCGACGGGCTACCACGCCCGCAACGGCGGCGGCGACAGCATCCGCACCGACGGCGACCTGCCCGTCGTCGACGTGCGGGCGGTGACGGCATGAGCGCGGCGGAGGGCGGCCGTCGGCAGCGCCACGAGAAGCGCCCCTCGTACGAGCCCGTCACCCGACTGCTCCAGCCCGTCGCCCACGACCCCGGCATGCGGCGGCCGGCGACCACCGTCGCGGGGGCGGGGCTCGTGCTGCTGAGCGCCCTGGTGGGGATCGTGTCGATGATCGATCTGGCCGTGCACTGGCGTGCCTACGCGGGCGAGCTGGAGCTCGATCTGGACGGGATCGAGGTGACGCCCGACGTGCTCGATGCCTCGCTCCTGCTCGTGCTCGCGGTGTTCGCGATCGGGGCGGCGATCCAGCTCGCGTGCGTGCTGCTGCTCTACCGCGGGAGCAACCTCGCCCGGGTCGCGGTCATGACCGTCGCCACCCTCTCCATCTCGGCCGCCTTCGCGAGCTGGTGGGTGCGCGACCAGGAGATCACGCTCTTCTCGACGCTGCCCGCCCTCGCGCTGGACATCCTGGTTCTGCTCGCCCTGTCCAGCCGCAGCGCCGCCGCCTACGCACGTCGCAACGAGAAGCGCTGAGGGATCCCGTGTTCGACAGTCCGCTCTCCGCGTCCGCCTACGAGGTGCTCGGCGTCGCGCCGGACGTCGCCGAAGACGAGCTGCGCCGGGCGTATCGGCTGCGGCTGCGCCAGACCCACCCCGACACGGGCGGCGATGCGGCGCAGTTCGTGCAGGTGCAGCGGGCCTGGGAGCTCGTCGGCAGCGCCGAGGCGCGGGCGGCGTACGACCGCGGGCACGGCTTCGGCGGGGTCGAGGTCGCCGCCTACGGCCCCGACGCCGCGGCGGACGGCGGGTGGCGGCCGCCGGCCCGCCCGGCCGACACGAGGCCGCGGGCCCGATCGTTCGGACAGCCCGGCGGCTGGCGCCGCGAGCGCTACCTCGACCTGATCCGGGAGTGGGCGGGGCGGGGCACGGCCCTCGCCGACCCCTACGACCCGGCACTCGTGCGGGCGGCGCCCCGCGAGCTCAAACGCCTCCTCGCCGACGCCCTCGCCGAGGAGGCGACCGCGCGCATCGTCGGCGAGCTCGGTATGGGCTACACGGTGTGGCACGACGTCGCCGCCGACCCCCGCGACCCGTCGCTGAAGCTGGACCACATCGTCCTCGGCCCCAGCGGCCTCTACGCCCTGCTCAGCGAGGACTTCGGGGGTCCCGTGCGTCTGCGCCGCGGCGAGCTGATCGGCGACGGCGTGGGCGCGCCGATCGCCGACCTCGTGGCGGGGGTGCGGGCGCTCGCCCGCGCGGCCCGCGTGCGGTTCAGCGGCGCGATCGTGGTGCTCCCCGACGACGACGTCGTCACCGCGATCGAGGAGATCGGCAAGGTGCGCGGACTGCCCGTGGCGGTCGTGGCCCGCTCGGCGCTGTCGACCGTGCTGCGGCGCGGCCTCACCGGCGCACGCGACATCGGCGGAAACGAGCTGTTCGACGTCCGCACCCGCCTGCAGCAGACGGTGCGGTTCGTCTGAGGCCGCGGCGTCGCGTCTAGGGTGAGGGCATGGACCCCGCCGCCTGGACCTTCCTGATCCTCGCTCTCGCGGTCGTGGCCTTCGTCAGCGGTCGCGTGCCGCTCGCCCTCGTGTCGCTGGGGGTCGCCCTGGCGCTGTGGGCGACCGGGGTGCTGACGCTGGGCGAGGCGTTCGCGGGCTTCGGCGATCCCACCGTGCTGTTCATCGCGTCGCTGTTCGTGGTGAGCGAAGCACTGGATGCCACGGGTGTCACGGCCTGGCTGGGACAGCAGGTCGTCACGCGCGCGGGCCGTGGACGCGGACGGCTGACGGCGATCATCGGCCTGCTGGCGGCGGTGCTGACCGCCTTCATCTCGATCAACGGCGCCGTCGCGGCGCTGCTGCCGGTCGTGGTGGTCGTCGCAGTGCGCGCCGGCATCGTCCCCTCCAAGCTGCTGATCCCGCTCGCGTTCGCCGCGAGCGCGGGGTCGCTGCTGACCCTCACCGGAACGCCCGTCAACATCGTCGTCAGCGAGGCGGCGGCCGCCGCCGGCGGTCGGGAGTTCGGCTTCTTCGAGTTCGCGCTCGCCGGCATCCCGCTCGTCCTGCTGACCGTCGCGGTCGTCGCGCTCGGCGGCGGCCGGCTGTTGCCGGAGCGGACGGCGGAGCGGCTGGGCGAGGTGGCGCCGGACCCGCGGGAGCACGCGCAGGCGCTCCGCGCGAGCTACGACGTCGACCTCGACACCGGGTTGCTGTTCAGCGCACGCGAGGGCGTCGCCGAAGTGCTGGTCGCGCCGCGATCGCGACTGATCGGACGTACGGTGTCGGCGGGCATGACGACCCGCGGCGAGGACCTCGTGATCCTCGCCGTCCGCCGCGGTGACGACGAGGGCCCCAACGCGTCGCGGGGCACGGGAGTGGCCGGCGCGCTCGTGCTCCAGGCCGGCGACGCCCTGCTCGTGCAGGGACCCTGGGCCGCGCTGACCCGCTACGCCCAGTCGCCGGACGTGATCGCGGTGACCCCGCCCCAGGATCTGCAGCGTGCCGTGCCGCTCGGCCGCGGCGCCAAGCGCGCGATCGGCGTCCTCGGCGCGATGGTCGTGCTCCTCGCGACGGGGCTCGTGCCGGCGGTGGTCGCCGGACTGCTCGCGGCGGGAGCCCTCGTGCTGCTGCGGGTGCTGACGGTGCCGCAGACCTACCGCGCGATCTCGTGGACGACCGTCATCCTCATCGCGGGGATGATCCCGCTGTCGTCGGCGTTCATCACGACGGGGGCGGCGGACATCGTCGCCGACGCCGTGCTGGGCGTCATCGGCTCGGGCTCGCCGCAGCTCGCCCTACTGGTGCTGTGCGTGCTGACGATGGTGCTGGGTCAGTTCATCTCGAACGTCGCCACGGTGCTCGTCGTGCTCCCGATCGCGGTCGCCATCGCCCAGACGCTCGGCGCCAGCGTGCAGCCGTTCATGATGGCGCTGACGGTGGCCGGCGCCGCCGCGTTCCTCACGCCCGTGGCGACTCCGGCCAACCTGATGGTGATGCAGCCGGGCGGCTACCGGTTCGGCGACTACGGCAAGCTCGGCCTGCCGCTGATGGCGGTGTACCTCCTCGTCGCCGTGGTGTACGTGCCGCTGATCTGGCCGTTCTAGCGCCACCGCGTCGCGGCCCGCGGCTCAGTCGGCCAGACCCCACAGCTGCAGCGGGTGGGTCAGACGCCACCACGCGTCCGGATCGGGGATGTCGGCGGTGAGGTGCACGCCGACGGTCGCCGCGTCCAGCGGTCCCGTCACCCGCACCTCGCCGACGGCCGCGTCGACGGTGCGCGCCGCGCCCAGATCGAGGTCCGTCGTCACGGTGGACGCCGCGCCGTTCCACAGGATCACCGCCGCGTCGGCATCCGTCACAATGTTCGCCGTCGCCCCCCACGCGGTCGAGACGACGCCCGCGAGGGTGCCGGCCGGCAGGGTGCGCGGCGCGGCGACCTCGGCGGCCACGTCGGCCAGCAGGCGCGCCGTCTCCTGGTCGCGGGCCTCGTCGGACGACTGGCCGAGCGCGGTCGCGTAGACGCGCACGGTCACCGCGCCGACGGTGACGTCCTTCGCCGCCAGCAGGTTGTAGAACCCCGCCAGGCTGCCGGTCTTGAGACCGACCACGGCCGGGTCGGCGAGCAGGTCGTTGGTGTTGGTGACCTCGCCGGCCCCGGGAAGCTCGACCGTCCGGGTGCGGACGATCTCCGCCACGACCGGGTGGGCCAGCGCGATCCGCGCGAGCGCGATGAGCGCGGCCGGATCGGCGGCGTTCGCGGGGTCGATCCCGGTGGGCTCGGCCAGGGTGATCCCGGGCAGTCCGTGGCGGTCGAGCCACGCGCGCGCGGCGGCCGAGAAGACCTCGTCGGTCGGCCAGATCGTGCCGGCGAGGCGATCGGTGTAGTTGCCGGCCGAGCCGATGAGGATGCCCTGGAGCATCTGATACTCCGTGAGCGAGCCGCCGACGGGCACGTCGAGGGCGGACTCGTCGTTGGCCAGATAGTCGTAGTAGGTCGAGCGGTCGCGCGAGGTGAACGCGAACTCCCGCCCCTGCTCCCCGACGTTCAGCGGCATCTCGTCCAGGATCATCAGCACCGTCACGAGCTTCGAGATGCTCGCCATCGAGACCGCCGCATCGCTCGAGGCGGCCACCGCGTCGATGCCCCCGACCCCGACGGCGCCGGCCCCCTCCGTCGGCCACGCCACGGCGGTCGCCGGCGAGCCGGGACCGTCCGGGTCGATCGCGCGCACCGTCGGCGTGACGGCCCAGAGCGGCCAGAGCAGGGTCGCCGCGGCGTACGCGCCCGCGACGGCGATGGTGGTGAGGATCGGCGCGATCACCCCCGCCCGCAGGGGCGATCGGCGCGGCCGCCTCGTGAGCAGGTCGGGTGCGGGCGCGGTGTTCGCGACGGCGAGTGTCCCCGTCACGGTCGTGTCGTCGAGCCAGCCGAGCGCCTGACGTCCGTCGCGGCCCCGCACGATGACGATGTCGGTCGGTGCGGTGGACTCGCGCAGCGCGCGTCGCGACGGCGGGGGCGCGTCGTCCGAGGTCACCCGCCCAACGTACCCGGTCGCCGCTATACTCGAGCGCACAACCACGGGAGTCCGGTGAGCCGGGCTGAGAGGAAGCGATCCACGCTTCGACCGTCGAACCTGATCCGGATCATGCCGGCGCAGGGAGGAGAGAAACATGCACGCGTCTGCGTCCCCGTCCACCGTCTCGTCGGATGCCGCGGCATCCCGTTCCGCCGCGCGCACCGGCCGCCTGCGCTGGCGCGTCGTCGACATCGTCGTCGCCAGCGTCATCGGTGTGGCCGCCGGTGTCGTCTTCTGGCTGTGGGGCCAGGCGTGGACGCCGCTGAGCAGCATCCTCGCGTTCGCACCGGGGCTGGAGGGGCTGCTCTCCGGCGGGTGGCTGTTCGCCGGTGTGCTCGGTGGTCTCATCATCCGCAAGCCCGGCGCCGCGCTGTACACCGAGGTCGTCGCCGCGGTGGTGTCGATGGCCGTCGGCACGCAGTGGGGCTTCCTCACGCTGGTCTGGGGCGTCGTGCAGGGCATCGGCGCCGAGCTCGGGTTCGCGCTGTTCGCGTACGCGAACTACCGTCTGATCGCGGCGCTCACCTCGGGCGCCCTCGCCGGCCTCGCCGTGGCCCTTCTCGACACCAACTTCTCCTCGATCGCCGCCTACGAGTTCGGGCCGCGAGTGATCTACTTCGGTGCCGCCGTCGTCTCCGGCATCCTCGTCGCGGGTCTGGTGTCGTGGCTCATCGCCCGTGCCCTGGCCGCCACGGGCGCGCTGGACCGGTTCGCGGCGGGTCGAGAGGCACGTATCGCGGACGCGCCCGACGCGGCGTGAGCCCGGCCTCGCTCGCGGCGCCCGCGGCGGTCAGCGCACGAGGGTGGGGCTGGCGTCACGCCGGCCGTCGGCGCTGGGCCGTGTCGGAGCTCAACCTCGACATCGAGCCGGGCCAGCACGTCCTGCTCCTCGGCGCGAGCGGCTCGGGCAAGTCGACGCTGCTGCGCGGGCTGGCCGGCGTGCTGGGCGATGCGGAGGACGGTGAGGATGCCGGTGCGCTCCTGATCGACGGCCACGCGCCCGCCGCGGTGCGCGGACGGGCGGGCCTGGTGCTCCAGGATCCCGATGCGCAGGTCGTGCTCGCCCGGGTGGGCGACGACGTCGCCTTCGCGTGCGAGAACCTCGGCGTCCCCGCCGACGAGATCTGGCGGCGGGTCGACGAGGCCGTCCGCGCCGTCGGCCTCGACGTGCCGCGCGACCACCCGACCGCCGCCCTCTCCGGCGGACAGAAGCAGCGGCTCGCGCTCGCCGGCGCCCTCGCGATGCGGCCCGGACTGCTGCTGCTGGACGAGCCGACGGCGAACCTCGACCCGGCCGGGGCCGTCGCCGTGCGCGACGCGGTCGTCGAGGCGGCGTCGCGGACGGGCGCCACGCTCGTCGTCGTGGAGCACCGCGTCGCGCTGTGGGCCGAGCACATCGACCGCGTCGTGGTGCTCGGATCCGACGGCGGGGTGCTCGCGGACGGGAGCGCCGAGCGCGTCTTCGGCGCGCACGGCGCGGCCCTGACCGAGGCGGGCGTCTGGGTGCCGGACGTCCCCGTCGTGATCGACCCCCGGCCGCGCACGGGCACGGGGGAGGTCCTGCTGAGCGCCGACGCCGTCGCGGTGGGCCGGCGCCCGTTCGGCGAGCGGATGCCGCGGATCGTCGCGGCCGGCATCGACGCCCGGCTGCGGGCCGGGCGGGCCCTGGCGATCACCGGGGCGAACGGGGCCGGGAAGTCGACGTTCGCGATGACCCTCGCGGGGCTCGTGCCCCCGGCATCCGGGACCGTGCGCGCGAGCGCCTCGCTCGCGGCCGGCACGGGGCGCGGCGACGCGCCCGTGCGCTGGCGCGCCCGCGATCTGCTGACCCGCATCGGCACGGTGTTCCAGGAGCCCGAGCATCAGCTGCTGACCACGCGTGTGCGCGACGAGCTGGCGGTGGGCCCCCGCGCCCTCGGGCTCTCCGCGTCCGAGGTCGCCGCGCGCGTGGAGCCGCTGCTCGAACGGCTGCGGCTGACCCGTCTCGCCGAGGTGAACCCGTTCACGCTCTCCGGCGGCGAGAAGCGGCGGCTCACGGTGGCCGCGACCCTCGCGAGCAGACCCCGCGTGCTGCTGCTGGACGAGCCCACCTACGGACAGGACGCCCGCACGTGGCGCGAGCTCGCCGACCTCGTCGACGAGCTGAGGGCGGCCGGCTCGGCGATCGCGTTCGTCTCCCACGACCCCGCGCTCGTGTCCGCGCTCGCCGACGAGACCCTGACCGTCGCCCGCCTCGGGAGCGGCGCATGAGCCTGTTCTCGCTCGACGTGGCGCGCAGTCCCCTGGGGCGCATCAACCCGGTGACCAAGCTCGCCGCCACCCTCGTGGTGACCATGACGCTGCTGCTGTCGATCGACCCGGTCTCGGCGGGCGTCACCCTCGCGGCGACCCTCGCGCTGCTGCCGCTGGCGCGGTTGCGGGCGCGGCAGCTGCTGCTGCGGCTGTGGCCCATCGCCGCGGCGGCGGCCATCGGCGCGGCGGCGACCGTGCTGTACGGCCGCGTGTCGGGTCAGGTGTACCTCGAGTGGGGGCTCGTGCGCATCAGCGACGGCTCGATCGCGCTGTCGCTGGCGATCCTGCTGCGCGTCCTCGCGATCGCGGTGCCGAGCGTCGTGCTGTTCGCCACGACCGATCCGACCGACCTCGCCGACGGGCTCGCCCAGATCGTACGCCTGCCGCCGCGGTTCGTGCTGGGGGCGCTCGCGGGCCTGCGGATGGTCGGCCTCCTGATCGACGACTGGCGAGAGCTGTCGATGGCCCGTCGCGCCCGCGGCGTCGCCGATGACGGCCGCATCCGCCGCTTCCTGAGCCAGGCCTTCGCCCTGTTCGTCCTCGCCGTGCGCCGCGGCACCAAGCTCGCGACGGCCATGGAGGCCCGCGGGTTCGGCGCCGACACGGCCCGCACGTGGGCGCGCCCGTCGCGGATGTCGGGAGCCGACGCCGTCCTGCTGCTGATCGCCGTGGCGATCGCCGCGGCATCCGTCACCGCGGCCGTGCTCGCGGGGACCTGGGTCTTCGTCTTCAGCCTCTAGCCCGTCGCTGCGGAGTCAGCCGCGGCCCGCGGTGTGCGGCAGCTCCACGATGCGGCGGGCGAGCGCCTCCTCCACGACGAGCTCCGTGATCAGGCCCGCCGCGAGCGCCCCGCGCAGCGCATCGAGCTTCGACAGGCTCGACACGGCGCACAGGCGGCGCGGGATGCGGCGGATCACGTCGAACCCGGGACCGCTCGAGCGGTCGTTGAGCTCGATCCCCGAGGTCGATCCGTCCAGGCGGTAGAAGACCGTCGCGCAGTCGCCGACCACCCCGTCGCGCAGGAGCATCCGCAGATCCTCGCCCGTGAGGTAGCCGCCCGCATAGACGTGCGAGGGCACGTCGGCCTGCGGTGAGCCGAGGCCGAAGACGAACACCTGCACCCGCGCCTGCGCCTCGACGACGCGACGGATCGCGCGCTCCCGCCAGAGCAGCTGCTTGGTGTGGGGGTCGTCGAACAGCGCCGGCACCGAGAACTGCTGCACGTCGCTGCCGAACGCCTGGCCGAACCGCTCCAGGATGGCGCCGGAGTAGCTGATGCCCGACGTCGACTCGTTGGCCGCGCCGTTCATCTGCACGATCTGGGACTCCTGCAGCCGCTTGGTGGGGAGGTGGCGGGCGATCGCCGAGACGGTGGCGCCCCACGCGATGCCGATGCTCGTCTGCGGGTCGAGGGTGGTCGACAGCACGTGCGCCGCCGTGCGTGCGGTGCGCTCGAGGCGCTCGGCGTCGGTCGAGCGGGGCGGGGTGCTGACGACGTGGACGGAGATGCCGAAGCGCTCGCCGAGGCGGCGGGCGACCACGCTGTTGGCCTCCTGGGGCGAGTGCACCGTGATCTCCACGAGCCCGATCTCGCGCGCGTGCGCGAGCAGGCGCGACACCGACGATCGCGACAGCTTCATCTCCGCGGCGATCTGCTCCATCGTCCGGTCCTGCACGTAGTAGAGCTGCGCCGCGTGGAGGGCGTCGCGCGCCCGCGCCTCGGGATCGATCTCGCCGGTCACGTGTCCTCCTCGTCGTGCACATCCGTGCACAGCACGCCTCGCGGTGCACGTATGTTCACGTGCGTTGCGCGTTCGTTCACCCAGGTCTCAGTGTAGATCGCGACCACCGTGAAAAACACGCGGCGAGACCACGCGAAGCCGCGGAAGGAAGAGCGATGACCGAGTCGATGGCGACCACCCGTCCGAACATCCAGGCGCTGCGAGAGCGCCCCCACGCCGAGGTCCTCATCATCGGAGGCGGGATCAACGGCATCGCGACGTTCCGCGACCTCGCCCTCCAGGGCGTCGACGTCGCGCTCGTCGAACGCGACGACTACGTCAGCGGCGCATCGTCCGCCTCCAGCCACATGGTGCACGGCGGGGTGCGCTACCTGGAGAACGGCGAGTTCCGCCTCGTGCGCGAGTCGGTCACCGAGCGCAACCGTCTCGTGCGCAACGCCCCGCACTTCGTGCGTCCGCTTCCCACCACCATCCCGATCCACCGCACGATCTCCGGCATCCTGACGGCGCCCTTCCGGCTGCTCGTCACCCACGGCCGCGGCAAGCCGCGCGAGCGCGGGGCGCTGCTGATCAAGCTCGGCCTGGTGATGTACGACACCTTCTCCCGCGACGGGGGCGCGGTGCCGCGTCACCGCTTCCACGGGCGCCGGCGCTCCCGCGAGCTCTTCCCCGACCTCGACGACCGCTTCCGCTACACCGCGACCTACTACGACGCCTCGATGCACGACCCCGAGCGGCTCGCGCTCGACGTGCTGCGCGACGGCACCCGCGAGGAATCGGCACGGGCGGCGAACTACGCCCCCGTCGTCGGCGCGGACGGCTCGGCGGTGATCATCCGCGACGCCCTCACCGGCGACGAGTTCCCGTTCACGGCCGACGTCATCGTCAACACCAGCGGACCCTGGACCGACATCACCAACAGCGCGCTGGGCGCCCCCACCCGCTTCATGGGCGGGACGAAGGGCTCGCACATCGTGCTCGACAACCCGGCGCTGCTGGAAGCCACGCGCGGCAACGAGATCTTCTTCGAGGCCGCCGACGGCCGCATCGTGCTGATCTACCCGCTCAAGGGCCGCGTCATGGTCGGCACGACCGACATCGATGCGGACCCCGCCCAGCCCACCGTCTGCACCGACGAGGAGATCGAGTACTTCTTCGACCTCATCGGCCAGGTGTTCCCCCGGATCGCGGTGGACCGGTCGCAGATCGTGTACACCTTCTCCGGCATCCGTCCCCTGCCCCGCCACGACGACGTCGCACCGGGCTTCGTCTCGCGCGACTACCGCATCGAGCTGTCGCGTCTCGGCGCCGTGCCGGTGCTCAGCCTCGTCGGCGGCAAGTGGACCACGTTCCGGGCCCTCGCCGAGCACCTGTCCGACGACGTGATGACGGCCCTCGGCCGCACGCGCCGCATCTCGACGCTCGACCTGCCGATCGGCGGGGGAGCGGGCTACCCGCGCACCGAGGCGGATCGGGCGCGCTGGCTCGACGCGCACCGCGGAGCGCACACGAGCGCCTTCGCCGACCGGATGCTGGAGCGCTACGGCACGTACGCCTCCGAGGTGCTCGGCACGCTCCCGGTCGCGCAGCGCCCCCTCGAACACGCACCCGGCTACTCCGCCGAGGAGATCGCCTTCCTCGCCGGCCGCGAAGAGGTCGTGAGCCTCATCGACCTCCTGCTGCGCCGCACCCACATCGCCTTCGTCGGCGGGGTGGGCGTGGAGACCCTCACCGAGGTCGCGGAGGCGGCCGCCCCGGCCCTCGGCTGGGACGGCGAGGCCGTGCGGGCGCAGGTCGACGAGGCGGCCCGCGTGCTGCAGGAGCGCCATCGCATCGACGTCCGCACGTCCCACCTCGCCCCCTCGGGTCGGTGAGGATCCGACCGCCCAGCCCCGGCGCGGCCTGACGCCGGCAACCGATCAGGCCATCCCTCGCGCGGCGACGTCGCCCGCGGCATCCATGCAGAAAGGTCAATGCTGACATGCACGACATCAATCTCGGGCTCTACTTCGTGTCAGAGCTCGTCGGGACGGCGATGCTGCTCCTGCTCGGCGGTGGCGTGGTCGCCAACGTCATCCTCGCAAAATCCAAGGGATTCGGCGGCGGCACCCTGATGATCAACTGGGGCTGGGGTCTGGCGGTCTTCGCCGGTGTCCTCGTCTCGTCCTACTCCGGCGCGCAGCTGAACCCCGCCGTCTCGATCGCCCTGCTGATCGGGGGGAAGATCGGCGTCGCGCAGTTCTTCGTCGCCATCGCCGCCCAGCTGGTCGGCGCGTTCATCGGCGCGGTGCTGTGCTGGCTCGCCTACCGCCAGCACTTCGACGAGGAGCCCGACGCGGCGACCAAGCTCGGCGTCTTCTCCACCGGCCCCGCGATCCGCTCCTACGGCTGGAACCTCATCACCGAGATCATCGGCACCTTCGTCCTCGTGTTCGTCATCTTCGCGTTCGCCGACTACGGCGACGTCCAGATCGGCGTCCCCGGCGCCCTCGGCCCGCTGACCGCCGTGCCCGTCGCGCTCCTCGTGGTCGGCATCGGCGCCTCCCTCGGCGGCCCCACCGGGTACGCCATCAACCCCGCCCGCGACCTCGGCCCCCGCATCGCGCACGCGGTGCTGCCGATCAAGGGCAAGGGCTCCAGCGACTGGTCCTACGCGTGGGTCCCCGTCGTCGGTCCGCTCGTCGGCGGTACGCTTGCCGCGCTCGCCGCTCCGGTCCTGCTCCACCTCGCCCACGCCTGATCCCCATCCACACCCAGACAAGGACGTCACCTCATGAGTGAGTACATCATCGCCCTCGACCAGGGCACGACCTCCAGCCGCGCCATCGTCTTCGACAAGAAGGGCTCGATCGTCTCCGTCGGCCAGAAGGAGCACGAGCAGATCATGCCGCGCGCCGGTTGGGTCGAGCACGACCCGATCGAGATCCGCGACAACATGCGCGAGGTCATCGGCATCGCCCTCGGTCGCGCCAACCTGACGCGTCACGACATCGCCGCGGTGGGCATCACCAACCAGCGCGAGACCGCCGTCGTGTGGGACAAGAACACCGGCATTCCCGTCTACAACGCGATCGTGTGGCAGGACACCCGCACCCAGCCGATCGTCGACCGGATCGCCGGCGACGCCGGCGTCGACCGGTACAAGGACATCGTCGGCCTGCCGCTGGCGACCTACTTCTCGGGCACCAAGATCGTGTGGATCCTCGAGAACGTGGAGGGCGCGCGCGAGAAGGCCGAGGCGGGCGACCTCATCTTCGGCACGACCGACACCTGGGTGCTGTGGAACCTCACCGGCGGTGCCGACGGCGGCGTGCACGCGACGGATGTGACCAACGCCTCCCGGACGCTGTTCATGGACCTGAAGACGCTCGCATGGCGCGACGACATCCTCGCCGACTTCGGGGTGCCGCGCTCGATGATGCCGGAGATCCGTTCCTCCAGCGAGGTCTACGGCGAGGCGCGCGACACGTCGCTGCTGCGGGAGACCCCCGTCGCCGGCATCCTCGGCGACCAGCAGGCGGCGACGTTCGGCCAGGCGGCCTTCGACGCGGGCGAGAGCAAGAACACCTACGGCACGGGCAACTTCCTCATCTTCCAGACGGGGACCGAGATCGTGAAGTCGGAGAACGGACTGCTCACCACCGTCGGCTACAAGCTGGGCGACGAGCCGGCCCACTACGCCCTCGAGGGATCGATCGCCGTCACCGGCTCGCTGATCCAGTGGCTGCGCGACCAGCTGGGCATCATCTCGTCCGCGCCCGAGGTGGAGGAGCTCGCCGCGAAGGTGGAGGACAACGGCGGCGTGTACTTCGTGCCCGCCTTCTCGGGCCTGTTCGCGCCCTACTGGCGTCCCGACGCCCGTGGCGCCATCGTCGGCCTCACCCGCTTCGCGAACCGCAACCACATCGCCCGCGCCGCCCTGGAGGCGACCGCCTTCCAGACGCGCGAGGTGCTGGATGCCGTCAACGCCGACTCCGGCGTCGACCTCACGGAGCTCAAGGTCGACGGCGGCATGATCGCCAACGACACGCTCATGCAGTTCCAGGCGGACATCCTGGGCGTCCCGGTCGTGCGTCCCGTCGTCGCCGAGACGACCGCGCTGGGCGCCGCGTACGCCGCCGGGCTCGCCGTGGGGTTCTGGAACGACCTCGACGAGCTGCGGGCGAACTGGCAGGAGGACAAGCGCTGGACGCCGAACGACGACGTCGCCGAGCGCGAGCGCCAGCTGCGACTGTGGAAGAAGGCCGTCACGAAGTCGATGGACTGGGTGGACGCCGACGTGAACTGATCTCGCTCAGCGCGATAGCCCGATCGGGGTCGTATGCGGTCGCCTCTCGTGAGGCTCCACCACCGCATGCGGCCCCGATTTCGCGTATCGGCGCGTACGGGGCGGTCAGGTCGCGTTCCCGAGGTCGCGGGAGAACCGCAGGCGCTCGGCACGGCATCCATCCTGCCTCTCGCGCCCGCCGCGGCGTCCGTGGTGAGATGGGCTGTGCCCACCTCTGTCGCCCGCCGTGTCGGCGTGCTCACCGCTCTCGACGACGCCGACGGGCCGGCTGTCGCCCTCGGGGATGCCGCGGCCCGCCATGTCCGCTTGCGCGCCGACGGCCTGCAGCCCGCGCTCGGCGACGCGCCCGCGGGCTTCGTGCCCTGGGCGCAGGTGCGGGCGGTCGTCGCCGAGGTGCCGATGACGTGGTGGCCGCATCCCGCGCTCGGCGACACCCTCGTGCCGCTGATCGAGGGCATCTTCGGCGGCGCGTCGGGAGAGATCGCCGAGACGCCGACTTTTCCCGTCCGGGTCACCACCGACGACGGGGCGGTCCTGGAGTGGCGAGCGACGCCGCACTACCTCTCCGGCTATCGGCGGCGGGATGCCGCGGTGGCCCGGCGCCTCGTCGATCACCTGGTCGCCGCGCCGGAGGCACGCGTGCTGCTCGCCCGTCCCGACGAGCTGTTGGCGCGGCTGGGGGAGATCCTCCGAGCGCACTGAGAGAGCGTGCTGAAACCTGGTACCGCGTATGCTGGCACTCAGTAGCGCCTCCCGTCGCTGAGCGACGGGAGCGGCCCGGACTTCGAAGGAGAATCCATGGACATCGCCGGCGCATCCGCGCTCGTCACCGGCGGGGCCAGCGGCCTCGGCCTCGCCACCGCCCGCCGTCTGAGCGACGCCGGCGCCCACGTCGTGATCGTCGATCTCGGCGCCTCTGCCGGCGCCGAGCGGGCCGCGGAACTCGGCGGCACCTTCGTGGCGGCCGACGTCACCGACCCGACGCAGATCGCCGCCGCCGTCGAGACGGCCGCCGCGCAGGGGCCGCTGCGGGTCGTCGTCAACTGCGCCGGCATCGCCCCACCCGCCAAGGTGCTCGACCGCGACGGCCTCCCCACCGACCTCGCCCACTTCGAGCGTATCGTGCGCGTCAACCTCATCGGCACCTACAACGTGATCGCGCAGGCCTCCGCCGCCATCGCGACGACGGAGCCCACCGACGGCGGCGATCGCGGCGTCATCGTCAACACCGCCTCGGTGGCGGCCTTCGACGGGCAGATCGGCCAGCCCGCCTACTCCGCGAGCAAGGGCGGTGTGCACGCCATGACGCTGCCGATCGCCCGCGAGCTCGCGCGCCACGGCATCCGCGTCGTCACGATCGCCCCCGGCATCATGGAGACGCCCATGCTCGCGGGCCTGCCCGAGGCGGCGCAGCAGAGCCTCGGTCAGCAGGTGCCCTACCCCGCCCGCCTCGGACGGCCCGACGAGTACGCGAGCCTCGTCGCGGAGATCATCCGCAACGGCTACCTCAACGGCGAGACCATCCGCCTCGACGGCGCGATCCGGATGGCGCCGAAATGACCGCCTCGATCATCCACACCCGCGACGGCGCGCTCGCGCGGCTCACGTTCAACCGGCCCGCATCGCTGAACGCGATGGGCTTCGAGATGGGCACGCGCTGGCGCGACCTCGCCCACGAGATCACGGCGGACCCGTCGGTCGGCGCCGTGCTCCTGGATGCCGCGGGCCCGGCGTTCTGCGCGGGCGGCGATGTCGTCGAGATGGCCGCCTCCGGCTCGAGCGGCGCCGACATCACCGCGATGGCGCACGTGATCCACGACGGCATCCGCACCTTCGTCGAGTCCGGGATCCCGATCGTCGCGGCGGTGCAGGGCGCCGTCGCCGGCGGCGGACTCGGGCTCATGCTGACCGCCGACTACATCGTCGCCGGCGACCGTGCCCGCTTCGTCAGCAAGTACGCGAACATCGGCCTCACCCCCGACCTCGGCGTCTCGACGCTGCTGCCGGCGGCGATCGGGCAGACCCGCGCGTTGCGGATGCTCCTCGACGACCTGACCATCGACGCCGCGACGGCGCTGGAGTGGGGGCTGGTCACCGAGGTCGCGGACGACCCGGCCGCCCGCGCCGAGCAGATCGCGCGCCTCTGGCTCGACGGCGCGACCGCCGCCTTCGGACAGGCCAAGCGGCTCGTGCGCGCCGGCGCGCGCCGCCCCTTCGCCGACAACCTCGACGATGAGGCGCGCACCATCGGCGCGAGCTTCGACACCCCGGATGCCGCAGCGCGCGTGGCCGCGTTCGCCGCGGCCTCCGCCAAGACCACGCACGACAGGGGACACGCATGACACTGGCCGGCAAGACCATCCTCATGTCCGGCGGCAGCCGCGGCATCGGCCTCGCGATCGCGCTGCGTGCCGCCCGCGACGGCGCGAACATCGCCCTCCTGGCCAAGACCGACACCCCGCATCCGAAGCTCGAGGGCACGGTCCACTCGGCCGCCGAGGCGATCGAGGCCGCGGGCGGTCGGGCGCTGCCGATCGTCGGCGACGTGCGCAACGACGACGACATCACGGCCGCCGTCCTGAAGACGCAGGGGGAGTTCGGCGGCATCGACATCGTCGTCAACAACGCGTCGGTCATCGACCTGTCGGGGTCGATCGAGCTCGCCGCCAAGAAGTACGACCTCATGCAGGACGTCAACGTCCGCGGCACGTTCATGCTCAGCCGTGCGGCGGTGCCGATCCTCAAGGATGCCGAGAACCCGCACATCCTGTCGCTGTCGCCGCCGCTGAACATCACGCCGCGCTGGCTGGGCGCTCACACCGGCTACACGCTGGCGAAGTACGGCATGACGATGGCCACGCTGGGGATCGCCGCGGAGTTCGCGCGCGACGGCATCGCGGCGAACACCCTGTGGCCCGAGACGACGATCGCGACGGCGGCCGTGCAGTTCGCGCTCGGCGGCGACCGGATGATGAAGGTCAGCCGCACGCCCGAGGTCTACGCCGACGCCGCGTACGAGGTGCTGATCCGCCCGGCGCGTGAGCGCACCGGTCAGACGCTCATCGTCGAGCAGGTGCTGCGGGAGGCCGGGGTGACGGACTTCTCCCGCTACGCGGCGACACCGGGCACGCCCGACGACGAGCTGTTCCCCGACATCTTCCTCTGAGCTCTGCGTTTCGACTCGTCGCTGCGCTCCTCTGCGTTTCGACTCGTCGCTGCGCTCCTCGCTCAACGACCGGGGGAGAGCGACCCCGGTCAGATCAAGCCGAGGCGGGCCAGCGCGTTGCCGACCCCGTCCTCGAGCACGCCGGTGGTGACCAGATCGGCCATCGCCTGCAGCTCGGGATCGGCGCCGCCCATCGCGACGGCGGTGCCCACGACCTGGAACATCTCGACGTCGTTCCAGCTGTCACCGATGCCGACCGCGTCCGCGGCATCCATGCCGAGCACCTCCAGCACCTCGAGGATCGCCGCGCCCTTGTTGACGCCCTGCTGGCAGATCTCGCCGTTCGAGCCCCCGGGCAGCGGGATCGATCCCGGGATGACGTGGAACTCGTCGCCGAGCTGTTCGGCCGCGCGCGACAAGGTGTCGCTCGCGGTGCTGAGGAACGTCGCCTTCACGACCGTGTCGAGGTCGACCTCGTCGAGCGGACGGTAGTGGTTCAGCAGGGCCAGATCCTCCGTCTCCGCCGCGTGCTCGCCGCGCGGGTCGACCGGCGGGTGGGCGCGCAGGAAGCGCTGCGCGTGCTCGAGCACGCCGGGGCTCACGTAGACGCTGCGATCGGTCTGCAGGAAGTAGTGCGCGCCCTGCTCCTCGAAGTAGGCGACCATCCGGTCCACGAGCGGACGGGGCATGAGGTGGGCCACGATCTGCTCGTCGCCGCGCACGGCGAACGCTCCGCCGTTGGTGATGGCGCCGTCCACCTCGATCTCGCGGACGCGGGGGTTGATGTCGCCGGCCGATCGTCCCGTGCAGAGGTAGACGAGGTGGCCGTTCGCGCGGGCGGTCGCGATGGCGACCGGCGTGGAGGGGGACATCCGTGCCCCGTGTTCGAGGATGGTCCCGTCGATGTCGATGAAGACGATCCGGCGGCGCGAAGGGGGAGGAGTCACCCCTCCATTGTCCCCGGATCCGTCAGTGCTTCGGGCCCGTCACCAGCAGGATGCCGCCCAGGCCGATCATGAGCCCACCGCCCGTCGCCGTCAGTCTCTCGATGCGCTTCGGCGAGCGGGCGAACCAGGCGCGCGCCGCGGCGGCGGCGAGCACCCAGATCGAGTCGGAGACGAGGGCGAGGACGGCGAACACGACGCCCAGCTCCATGAGCTGCAGCGGCACCGATCCGGCGTGCAGGTCGACGAACTGCGGGAGGACGGCGACGAAGAAGGCGATGGTCTTCGGGTTGGTGATGCCGACGACGAAGCCCTGCCAGAGCTGCCGGCCGTGGCCGGTGGGCAGCCGGGTCGGATCGGGAGCGCTCGCGGCATCCTTGCGGTGACGGATGGCCTGGATGCCGAGGTACACGAGGTACAGCGAGCCCGCGATCTTCAGCACCGTGAACAGCACCACCGACTGCGCCACGACACCGCCCACCCCGACGGCGACGAGCGCGACGATCGGGATGAGCGCGAGGCTCACCCCGGCGACGCTCAGCAGCCCGCCGGTGCGTCCCAGTGCGAGGGTGCGACCGACGGAGAAGAGCACCGCCGGGCCCGGGATGAGGATCAGGACGAGGGCGGCCAGCGTGAACGCCAGGAGGTTGTCGAACGGCACCATGGCGTCAGTGTACGACCGCGTCAGATCAGCCCGTTGCGGCGGAACGCGGTGCGCAGGCCGTCCTCGTCGATCGCCGTCGTCACCTGATCGGCCAGCGCCTTCACGCCGTCGACGGCGTTTCCCATCGCGATGGAGGTGCCCACGACCGCGAACATCTCCGCGTCGTTCCAGTTGTCGCCGATGCCGACGGCGTCGTCCGGGTCGAGGTCGAGCTCGCGCAGCAGCGCCTGGATCGCCGCGCCCTTGTGCACGCCGCGCGGTGCGACCTCGCCCGAGGCGGCGAAGGCGACGGGGATGGTCCCGCCGACGACCTCGAAGTCCTCCGCGAGCTCGGTGAGCGCGCGGGCGGCGGCATCCTCGTCGTCGGTGAGGAAGACGAGCTTCGCGATGAGGGTGTCGTCGACCTGAGCGTCGTCGTGGAACGACTTGGACGGGAAGCCCGCCGCCGTGAACCGCTCCGCGAGCAGCTCCGCCAGGCCCTCCGAGGCGAACAGGCCGTCGTACGACTGGAAGTAGCCGTGCAGGCCGGTGCTCGCCAGATAGTCGCGCAGGCGCGCGACCTCCTCCGGCGTGAACAGCGTCGCCGAGACGATCCGCTCGCCCAGGCTGGCGAAGGCGCCGCCGTTGGTGACGGCGCCGTCGAAGCCGATGTCCATCAGCTCGGCGTGCAGCTCCGCCGTCCCGCGGCCCGTGCTCAGGAACACCAGGTGTCCCCGAGCGCGGGCCGCGCGGATGGCCTCGACCGCGGACGGCGGGATGTGCCGTCCGTCCTGCAGGATCGTCCCGTCGACGTCGAGGAAGATCGCACGGGTCATGCGGTCAGCGCACCGCCGTTCGTGCGGATGACCTCGGCGTACCAGGCGAACGACTTCTTCTTGTGGCGGTCGAGCGTGCCGGAGCCGTCGTCGTTGCGGTCGACGTACACGAAGCCGTAGCGCTTGCTCAGCTGCGCGGTGGATGCCGAGACGAGGTCGATGCAGCCCCACGTCGTGTAGCCGAGCACGTCCACGCCGTCGGCGATCGCCTCGCCGACCTGCACCAGGTGGTCGTTCAGGTAGGCGATGCGGTAGTCGTCGGCGACCGTCTTGACGCCGTCGATCTCGACGAGCTCGTCCTTCGCGCCCAGACCGTTCTCGACGATGAACAGCGGCTTCTGCCACCGGTCCCAGAACTGGTTGAGCACGATGCGCAGCCCCACGGGGTCGATCTGCCAGCCCCACTCGCTCGCCTCGAGCGTGGGGTTGGGCACGCCGCCCATGATGTTGCCCTCGCCGGCGACCTTCTTGGCGGGGTCGGCGGTCGCGGCGACCGACATGTAGTAGCTGAACGACACGAAGTCGACCGTGTTGCGGAGATCCTCGCGGTCCTCGTCGGTGATCTCCAGCTCGATGCCCTTCTCGCGGAGGGTCCGCAGGAAGTAGCCCGGGTAGGCGCCGCGCGTGTGCACGTCGCCGTAGACCAGGTTCGAGTGGTCGAAGTCCATGACCGCCAGCGCGTCGGCGGGCGACGGGGTCAGCGGGTAGACCGGCATCGACAGCACCATGCAGCCGATCTGCGCGTTCGGTGCGACCTCCCGCGCGATGCGGGTGGCGCGTGCCGACGCGACCAGCTCGTGGTGCATGGCCTGGTAGAGCGTCTGCTCGCTGAGCTCGCTCTTCGGCGTGTTGATGCCGCCCGACATGAAGGGGGCGTGCAGGAGCGAGTTGATCTCGTTGAACGTCAGCCAGTACTTCACGCGGGCGCCGAAGCGCTCGAAGAGCGTGCGGGCGTAGCGCTCGTAGAACCCGATGAGGCGGCGGTCGGTCCACCCGTCGTACGTCTCGGCGAGGTGCAGCGGCGTCTCGTAGTGGGAGATCGTCACGAGCGGCTCGATGCCGTACTTCTCCAGCTCGTCCAGGAGGCGGTCGTAGAACGCGAGTCCCGCCTCGTTGGGCTCGGTGTCGTCGCCGTTCGGGAAGATGCGGCTCCACGCGATCGAGAACCGGTACGTCTTGAACCCCATCTCGGCGAAGAGGGCGATGTCCTCCGCGTAGCGGTGGTAGTGGTCGATGCCGACGAGCTTGAGGTTGTCCGGCGTCGGCGCGGCCGTGCGGGGGCCGACGATGCCCCGGGGCATGACGTCCTGGACGGACAGCCCCTTGCCGTCGGCGTCGTAGGCGCCTTCGAGCTGGTTGGCGGCGGTGGCGCCGCCCCAGAGGAAGCCGTCGGGGAAGGCGGGTGCGGTGGTGGTCATGGTGGTTCTCCTTACGTCGCCGGGGGTCACTTCGTCGCCGCGACCGAGTCGACCGAGACCGCGGTGAACAGCGGCTCGCCGTGCGCGATCGGGCCCGACGCGGCATCCGCGACAGCCGGGTAGAGGTCGGGGTTGGTGACGATGACCGGGGTGGTGAGGTCGTACCCGGCCTTCTCGATGGCGTCGCCGTCGAACTCGACGAGCAGATCGCCGGCGGCCACCTGCTGGCCGGTCGTGACCTTCACCGAGAAGTGCGCGCCGCCGAGCTTGACGGTGTCGAGGCCGATGTGGATCAGCACCTCGGTGCCGTCGGCGTGGCGCAGCCCGAACGCGTGGCCGGTCGGGAAGGCGGCGACCACGGTGCCGTCGAACGGGGCGTACACGGCGCCCGAGCGCGGCTGGATCGCGACGCCCTGACCGAGCGCGCCGTCGGCGAAGGCGGCGTCGGCCACCTCGTTGAGCGGGATGACGGTGCCGTCGATCGGCGAGAGCACCGTGACGTCGTTGGCGGCGGCGGGGGCCGGAGCCTCCGTCGCGGCGTCCTCGGCGGGCTCCTTGAAGCCGATGAGCACGACCAGCAGGAACGGGAGCACGATGGCCACGAGCAGGCCGAGGCCCAGCATCACCATGTTGCCGTTGCCGAGCAGCCCGGTCACGGCCAGGCCCGAGGGGACGACGAACGACTTCGAGAACACGCCGCCGAGGGCGATGATCGCGCCGCCGATCGCGCCGCCGACGATGCCGAAGGCGAACGGCCGCTTGAGGGGGAGGTTGAGGCCGTAGATCGCCGGCTCGGTGATGCCCGCGAGGAAGCCCGACAGGGTGGCGGGGGCGGCGAGCGACTTGAGGTTCTTGTTGCGCGCACGCACCCACACGCCCGCGACGGCACCGGCCTGCGCGAGGACGGCCGCGAACACGGGGCCGAGCAGCAGGATCTGGCCGGTCGTCTGGAACTCCACCTGGAAGACGGGAACGAGGCCCCAGTGCAGACCGAAGATGACGAAGACCTGCCACAGGCCGCCCATGATCGCGCCGCCGGCCCACGGGGCGACATCCCACACCCAGCTGACCGCGTTGCCGACGCCCTGCGAGAGCAGGTCGGAGATCGGGCCGATGACGACGAACACCAGCGGCACGGCGATGAGCACGACGATCATCGGGGTGACGAAACGGCGGATCGCGGCGGGGAGCTTCGCGTAGAGGAACTTCTCGGCGTGCGACTGCAGCCACACGACGATGATGATGGGGATGACGCTCGAGACGTAGCTCACCATCGTGAAGGGGATGCCGAAGAACGTGAGGTCGGGGGCTCCGTTCGCCGCGACCACCGTCGGGTAGACGAGGGCGCCGGCGATCGCGAGCGAGGTCCACTCGTTGGCCTTGAAGTAGCGCGCCGCGGTGATCGAGAGCACCATCGGCAGGAAGTTGATGAACGCGTCCGAGAGCGCGTTGAGCACGAGGTAGGTCGAGGAGGCGGCGTCGATCCAGCCGAACGTGGCGGCGGCCGACAGGAACGCCTTCAGCAGGCCGGTGCCGGCGAGGGTCCACAGCACGGGGGTGAAGATCGCCGAGATCATCGAGATGAACCGGTTGAACAGGTTGCCCTTCGGCCCGGTGTCCTCGGCCGCGGCGTCGTGACCCCCGCCGAAGCGGGAGACCTTGCCGATCTCGGCGAACACCTCGGGCACGTCGTTGCCGATGACCACCTGGTACTGGCCGCCCGCCTGGGCGACGGTGATGACGCCCGGGGTGGCCTTGACCGCCGCGGCATCCGCCTTGCTCTCGTCCTTGAGGACGAAGCGCAGACGTGTCGCGCAGTGCACGAGCGAGCTGACGTTGTCTTCGCCGCCGACGCCGGCGAGCACGCCGGCCGCGGTCTTCGCGTAATCCGCCATCGGATTCGCCTTTCCTTGTGTGTGGAAGGCCCGGGCACCTCTGCCCGGGCAACAAAAAAACCTGGACTCGATGAGTGCCGAAGCTCTCGGTGAGTCCAGGTTTCGCCCGCTGATGCGGTAACGATCCAGGGATCTGCGATCAAGTTACCACAGGGTCGGGTTCAGCGCCAGGGGCGATCTGACTCTTCAGACGCTCGACGTGGACGATGAGGTACAGCAGCTCCTCGTCGGTCAGCTCCGACCCGGTCGCGCCGCCGACGTACGCCTTGACCTCCTCGGCGATGGCGTACGAGCGCGGGTAGCTGTGCTTGGCGAACTCGAAGAACGAGGTGTCTCCGCTCGCGAGCATGGTGCGGCTCACGAGCCGCTGCAGCAGGAACTGCACGTGCAGGATGAACCGCGCGTAGTCGGGGCCGTCGACGTCCAGGCGCACGCCGAGCGAGTGCTCCACCACCTCGACCACGTGCTGCACGCGGCGAAACAGCAGCGCGGCCGTGCCGTTGGGCTCGTCGCGGGTGGCGTTGAGCAGGTGCATCGTGAGGAACACCGCCTCCTCGGCGGGAAGCTCGCGGTCCAGGCTCGTCGCGATCGATCCCGCCATGTGCTCGGCGGCGGCGAACTCCTGGGGGTGGAGCACGCGAAGCTCGGGCATCGAGGTCGTGGTGATCCGCATCCCCTTGTCCAGCCGCTCGATCACGTAGGCGACGTGGTCGATGACGGCGATCGTGAACCGCCGTCCCAGATCGCGGCCGAGTCGGCGCTCGGCCTCGTCGACCGCCCGCGTGGCGGCCTCGACGATCGGGTACGGGACGTCGGTGAGCAGGCGCCGCTCGCGCTCGCCGTCCGCGCCGGTGTCGAGGATGAACGTCTTCTCCACCTTGGCGGGATCGAGCACGTCGGCCGGCTTCAACCCGAAGGCGAGCCCCCGTCCCATCAGCACGCGCTCCCGCCCCGACTCGTCGACGGCGATCACGACGTTGTTGTTGAGCACCTTGTGCACCGGGACGGCGTGCGTCGCGGGGGTGCGCCGAGCGGATGCCGCGGCGTCGGGGGTGCTCATGTGGAGAAGTCTAGAAGTCGCGCCGCCGACCGCTCCGACGATTTCGTGGTTGTAAAGGTTTCATTACGTACTGAAAGTTCGAAAGCTTTCGCCTCTACTGTGTGGGTATCTCGCCGGTCCTGCTCCTCGCCGGTGAGGCGCAGCACCTCACCCGTCCCGCAACCCGCAATGAGGAAACCATGAACAAGAGGCTCCTGGCCGCGGCGGCCACGGTCGTCGCCGCCGCCCTCGCACTGTCCGCCTGCAGTGCGACACCGTCCGATTCCGGCGCGGATCAGAAGAAGGAGATCCGCGTCGCCTCCACCGACCCGCAGCTGATCGTCCCGGGCCGCCAATCCGTCGCCTACGACGTGAACATGGCGGTGTGGGCGCCGCTCGCGTTCCTGAACTCCGACGGCTCGCTCGAGTACGTCCAGGCCCAGTCCATCGAGTCGCAGGACGCCACGACCTGGACCGTCACCCTGCGCGAGGGCTGGACCTTCCAGGACGGCACCCCCGTGACGGCGCAGAGCTACGTCGACTCGTGGAACGCGGTGGCGTACGGTCCGAACGCGTTCGAGAACTCCGGACAGCTGGCCAACATCGTCGGCTACGCCGACCTCAACCCGGCATCCGGCACCCCGTCCACGACCGAGATGTCCGGGCTGAAGGTCGTCGACGACCTCACCTTCACGGTGACCCTCATCGGTCCCGACAGCCAGTTCCCGCTGCAGGTGACGCAGGCGCAGACCGCGATGTTCCCGATGCCCGCCTCGGCGTTCGCGGACTTCACCGCCTACAACACGCATCCGGTCGGCAACGGTCCCTTCCAGTTCGCGCAGGACTACGTCGAGAACGAGCCGATCGTCCTCGACGCCTACAGCGGCTACAAGGGCGACAAGCCCACGATCGACCGCATCACGTTCGTGCCCTACACCGACAGCGAGACCGCCTACACCGACGTCCTCGCCGGCAACCTCGACGTCGCGGGGGTCCCCGCCTCCAAGCTCACGCAGGCGTCGGCCGACTTCGGGCAGCGTCTGTACTCGTTCGAGGCGCCCGGCATCTCGTTCCTGGGCCTGCCCCTGTGGAACTCCGCCTACCAGGACGTGCGTGTGCGCGAGGCGATCTCCATGGCGATCGACCGCGAGGCGATCATCGACGTGATCTACGGCGGCACGTACGCCCCGGCGACGGCGTGGACGCCGGCCATCGAGCCCGGCACGCCCACCGGGATCTGCGGCGACTACTGCTCCTTCGACCCCGAGGCGGCCAAGGCGCTGCTGGCCGAGGCCGGCGGGTTCTCGGGCCCGATGGAGATCTACTACCCCGGTGGCGGCGGACTGGACCCGCTCTACCAGGCGATCGCGAACCAGCTCCGACAGAACCTGGGGATCGACGCGACGGCCACCCCGAGCGCCGACTGGGCCGAGTTCCTGCAGAACCGCAACGACGAGAACATCACCGGTCCGTTCTTCTCGCGGTGGGGCGCCCTCTACCCCAGCCAGCAGGCGACGCTGCGCGTCTTCTTCATCAAGGGCGGCGGCTGCACCAACTGCATCCCCTGGTACAGCGATGAGGTCGCCTCGGCGATGACCGCCGCCGACGCCGATCTGTCCACCGACGGCTCCGCCTACGCCGCCGTGCAGCAGATCATCCAGAAGGAGTTCCCGGCGGTGCCGCTCTTCTTCGAGAAGTACTCCTACGTCACCTCCCCGCGCGTCGCACAGCTCGTCACCTCGCCGGTGGGCAACCCCACCTACCGGTCGATCGTCCTCACCGAATGACGGTCGGGGTGCGGAGCGTCCCGCCCGACGCTCCGCACCCGCCCCGGCCGCACCCGCCCTCGACCCCCCTGCGGGGCCGTTCCAGTTCCAGACGAGAGCGCTCATGACCTTCCTCCCCGCCGCCGCTCCCGGTGCCGCCGACGCGATCGACGGCTTCCCCACCGTCGACGCGCTGCGCGCCGATCTGCAGGAGCTGTGCCGAGCGCATCCCGACCGGGCGACGGCATCGGTCATCGGACACTCGCGCGAGGGTGCGCCCATCGACGTGATCACCATCGGCGACGGGCCGGCGCAGGTCGTGGTCGCGGCCGGCGTGCACCCCAACGAGCCGATCGGCTTCCGCACCGTCCAGCGGCTCGCCCGCCTGCTGCTCACCGAGCCCGAGCACTCCCGCGGCGCGACGTGGCATCTCGTCCCGTGCGCCGACCCCGACGGCACGCGGCTCAACGAGGGCTGGTTCGCCCCGCCGCTTCGCCGGGCGGACTACTACCGCGGCTTCTACCGGCCGGCACCGTCCGAGCAGGTGGAGTGGTCGTTCCCGTTCGCCTACCGGGGGGCGCGCTTCGACGCCCCGATCCCCGAGACGCTCGCCCTGATGGGGCTGTTCGACCGCGTCCGGCCGGACGTGTTCGTCGGCCTGCACAACGGCGAGTTCGGCGGCGTCTACTTCTACACGAACGACGCCGACCCCGCGCTCGCCCGCGAGCTCAGCGCGATCCCCGCCGCGTTCGGGCTGCCGCTGGACGTCGGAGAGCCCGAGATGGACGGACTGACGCCGCTGGCCGACGCCGTCTTCCGGGCACCGCTGACGCGCGAGCTGATCGATCACCGCCTCGCGTCCGGCCTCGGCCTCGACGCCCGCGCGGGCGGGGCGGGCACCGCCGACTACCTCGAGCGCTACGGGACGACCACGATGATCGCCGAGCTGCCCTACTGGATCCACCCGGACGCCGCCGACACGACCGCCACCGACCTCGCCTACCGCGAGGTGCTGCGCACGAAGGCCGACCACCTCGACGAACTGCACGCGCTGCTGACGGGCACCCTCGACGCGGTGCGCCCGCTGCTGACGATCGACTCGCCGTTCCTGCGCGCCAGCGAGGCGTTCGCGCCGGGCATGGGCGCGGTCGCCGTCGCCGAGCGGCGACGGTCGGCGGCGGCCGCCGCGGATCGTCCCGCCACCGTCGCGGAGGTCTTCGGCAACACCGAGGTCGTGCGCACCTTCCGGCTGCGTTTCGCCGGCATCCTGCGTCGCGCGCTGGATGCCGAGGTGCACGCCGGCACGGCCGCCGCCGACATCCGCCGCGCGCGCGACGCCCTCGCGGCGCAGTGGGAGCGGTGGCTCGCCGAGGACCCGCACGCCGACCTGCCGCCCGTTCCGGTCGAGGCCCTCGTCGGGGTGCAGCTCGCGGCGCTGTTCGCAACGGTCCGGCGGAGGCTCGCATGATCGGCGCGCGGCGCATCGGGGGACGCCTGGCGGAGTTCGTCATCGTCGTCATCGGCGTCACCTTCATCATCTACGCCACCGTGTGGGCCCTGCCGGGCGATCCGATCGCCGCCCTCGGCGGAGACCGGCCCCTCCCGGCGAACGTCGTCGCCCAGCTGCGGGCGCAGTTCCACCTCGACGAGCCGCTCTGGCAGCAGTACCTGCGCTACCTGGGCGGGCTGTTCTCCGGAGATCTCGGCACGACCTTCAGCGGTGTGCCGGTCGCGGATCGGATGGCGTCGCGGTGGCCGGTCACGATCACGCTCGCGCTGACGGCGTGGGTGATCGAAGTCGTGCTCGGCGTCGCGCTCGGCCTGCTCTCGGGTCTGCGCCGCGACAGCGCGATCGACCGCACGGTGCTCTTCGGGACGATCCTCGCGACGTCGATCCCCGTGTTCGTGGTGGCCGTGACCGCGCAGCTGGTCTTCGGACTGCAGCTCGGCTGGTTCCCCATCGCGGGCACCGATGCGGGGTGGCCGGCGTCCTACCTCCTGCCGGCGCTGGTCATCGCCCTCTTCGGTCTCGCCTCGATCACCCGGCTCATGCGCGGCAGCGTCGTCGACTCGATGGACTCCGACTTCGTGCGCACCCTGCGGGCCAAGGGCATGCCCCGCCGCCGCATCGTCGGACTGCACGTCATGCGCAACTCGGTGGCGCCCGTGCTGACGTTCGTCGCGATCGACCTCGGGTTCCTCCTGGGCGGCGCCGTCGTGGTGGAGGGCATCTTCAACCTCCCCGGGATCGGACAGCTCCTCTTCGGCGCCATCCGCACGCACGAGGGACCGACGATCGTGGGGGTCGGCACGACGCTGATCCTCATCTTCCTGGTGCTGAACGTGCTCGTCGATCTCCTGAACGCGTTGCTCGACCCCCGGAGCCGTCATGACTGAGACCGCTGTGACCGCCCTCGAGCACATCACCGTCCGCCGCGGCGTGTGGATGAGCCTGCGCCGTCGCGTCCTGTTCTGGCTCAGTGCCACGATCCTCGCGGTGCTCGCGCTCGTCTCGCTGTTCCCGTCGGTCATCGGCGGGCTCTTCGGCCAGCCCGACCCCCGCGCGTGCACGCTGCGCGACAGCGCCCAGCCGCCGAGCGCCGCGCACGTGTTCGGCACCGACCTGCAGGGCTGCGACGTCTACGCCAACGTGATCCACGGCACCCGCACCTCGCTGTTCATCGGCCTGACCGCGACGGTCATCGCGCTGGTCATCGCGATCGTCGTCGGCACCGTCGCGGCCTACTACGGCGGCATCGCCGACGCGATCATCTCCCGCCTGACCGACGTCTTCCTCGGCTTCCCCTTCATCCTCGGCGCGATCATCGTGCTCAACAGCGTGGGGGAGCGCACGCCGCTCGTGGTCGCCGTCGTGCTCGCGGTGTTCAGCTGGCCGACGCTCGCGCGGCTCGTGCGCACCTCCGTGCGCACCGTGCGGCGGACGGACTACGTCAGCGCGGCACGCGCGATGGGCATCTCCCACACCCGGACGCTCCTCACGCACGTGGTCCCCAACGCGCTGGGCCCGGTGCTCGCGATCACGGCGACGATGGTGGGCAGCATCATCGTCGCCGAGTCGACCCTCACCTTCCTCGGCGTGGGCCTGCGCGCGCCGTCGATCTCGTGGGGGCTGCAGATGGCGAACGCCCAGTCGTACTTCGGCACCTCCCCGCACATGCTCTTCTTCCCCGCTCTCTTCCTGAGCGTGACCGTCTTCGCGCTCATCACCCTCGGCGACATCCTCCGCGATGCGCTCGACCCGAAAGGACGTCGTCTGTGACCGCCTCCGCCTCCCCCTCCGACGACGAGACCGCCGCACGTCGACGCCGAGCCGTCGAGGATGCCGCGCGCTACGCGGCCCGGTGGTTCGCCTTCCTCGGCGCCCAGCGGGAGGTGCCCGGCATCCAGGCCGCCATCCGCGTCGACGGCGAGCTCGTCCTCGACTTCGCGTGGGGCCGTGCCGACGCCGCGAGCGGAACCCCGCTCACCGGCGCGCACCTGTTCCGCATCGCGTCGCACTCCAAGACCTTCACCGCGACGGCGGTGCTCCAGCTCGCCGAACGCGGTGATCTCCGTCTCGACGACACCGTGGCCGCCTGGGTGCCCGAGCTCGTCGACACCGAGCTCTCGGCGGTGACCGTCCGCGAGCTGCTCGCGCATCAGGGCGGTGTCGTCCGCGACGGACGCGACGCCGACTACTGGCAGCGCGGCGGGCCCTTCCCGGATCGTGCGCGCTTGGTCGAGATCTGCCGCGCGGAGGGGCGGGTGTTCGCGCGCAACGAGTTCTTCAAGTACTCCAACATCGCGTACGGACTGCTGGGGCTCGTCATCGAGGCGGCATCCGGCGTGGACTACGACGCGTACACCCGCACGCACATCTGCGCGCCGCTGGGGCTGGTGCGCTCGGGGTCGGACTGGCAGGGCGCCCGCGAGAGCGAGTACGCCGCGGGTCACACGGCGCGACTGGCCGACGGCGAGCGTCGCGTGATCGGTCACGTCGACACGCGCGCGCTCGCCGCCGCGACGGGCTGGTACTCGACGGCCGCGGAGACCACCGCCTACATCGCCGCCCACGCGCTCGGCGACGATCGCCTCCTCGCCGACGACAGCAAGCGCCAGGCCCAGCACGCGCACTCGCGCATCGACATCGGGGGCGTGACGCGGGACTACGGCCTCGGCTTCGAACTGCACACCCTCGGCGGACGCCGCCTCGTCGGACACAGCGGCGGCTACCCGGGGCACATCACGCGCACCTGGCTGGATGCCGAGGACGGGATCGCCGTCAGCGTCTTCACCAACGCCATCGACGGCCCGGCCGACCTGCTGGCCACCGGGGCGATGGCGATCATCCGGCTCGCCCTGACCCACGCGGATGCCGATGCGCGCGCCGATCTGCCGGAGGAGCGGTTCGCGAGCCTGTGGAGCGTGCTCGACATCGCCCACCTGGGGGGCGCCACCTTCGCGCTGCACCCGGTCGCGGACGACCCGGCGCGCGCGGCCGAGAAGATCGAGGTCGACGCCTCCGGACGCATGCACCAGGCGCGCCGCGACGGCTTCGGCGCGACCGGCGAGCCGATCGAGGTGGCGAAGGCGCCCGGCGGTGGGGTGGAATCGATCGTGTGGAGCGGCATGACGATGTGGCCCCAGGCCGTGTTCGAGGCGGCCATGGCGCTCCCGGAGCCGGGGACGGTATTGGAGAGGATGTCGCTATGAGCGAGGAGACCGACCGTCAGGCGGAGCAGCTGAGCGAAGAGGCGCGCACGTTCGTCGAGGACTTCGCCTTCTCGTGGGGCGCGGCGGGCAACCCGCGGATGGACGGGCGGGTGCTCGGCCTGCTGCTCATCGTCGACCGACCGTTCCTGTCCTCCGCACAGATCGCCGAGATGCTCGGGGCGAGCGCCGGCGCCGTCTCGATGTCCACGCGCGCCCTCGTGAGTCTCGGGTTCTTGAAGCCGCACTCGCTGCCCGGCGATCGCAACCGCTACTTCCGCGTCGAGGAGGATGTCTGGGGCAGCTTCCTCGCCGGGGAGCGCGACTACGCGCGGCGGGTCACCTCGACCATCGAGTACGGTCTCGACATCCTCCCCGATGCCGCCTCCGGACCCCGCACGCGCCTGCAGAACGCGCGACGCTACATGATCTGGCTGATGGGCTACCACCGCAAGATGCTCGCCGACTGGCAGGCGTACCGCGACGCCGACATCGACGAGGACGTCGCGCCGTGACGTCGCTGCTGGAGGTGCGCCACCTGGCGGTGGACTTCGTCACCGGGGGCGAGACCACGCAGGCCGTCCGGGGCGTGTCGTTCGCGCTCGAGCGCCGGGAGGTGCTCGCCCTGGTCGGCGAGTCGGGATCGGGCAAGAGCGTGAGCGCGCTGGCGCTGGTCGGGCTGCTCCCGCGCAACACCGTCGTGCGCGGGGAGGCGCTGCTGGACGGCGAGGACCTGTTCACGATGACGCCGGCCCGGCGCGAGGCCGTCCGCGGAACGCGCATCGGCGTGATCTTCCAGGATCCGGGCAGTGCGCTCGATCCCGTGTTCTCCATCGGCGCGCAGATCGAGGAGATGCTCATCGTGCACCGGCCGGAGATGACGCGGGCCCAGCGACGGGCCCGCGTGATCGAGCTGCTGGAGATGGTCGAGATCGCCGAGCCCCGCAAACGCCTCTCCAGCTACCCGCACCAGCTGTCGGGCGGCCAGGCGCAGCGGGTCATGATCGCGATCGCCCTGGCGTGCGACCCGGAGATCCTCATCGCCGACGAGCCGACGACGGCGCTCGACGTGACGGTGCAGCGCGAGGTGCTCGACGTGCTGCGTCGGCTGCGCGACCGCGTCGGCACGGCGATCATCATGATCACGCACGACATGGGCGTCGTCGCCGACATCGCCGACCGCGTCGTCGTGCTCCACGACGGCCTCGTCGAGGAGGCGGCGGGCGTGCAGGAGCTGTTCTCGGCGCCGACCGCGGACTACACGCGCCGGCTGCTCGCCGCGGTGCCGCGCCTCGGCGCGCCCGAGCGCGATGATCCCTCCGGCAGCACCGTCGTGCTCGACGTCGACGCCCTGTCGGTCGTCTACGGGCGGGGCCGGCACGCGGTGGCGGCGGTGGACGATGTCACCCTGGCCGTCCGGGAGGGCGAGATCGTCGCGCTGGCGGGGGAGTCGGGGTCGGGCAAGTCGACCATCGGGCGCTGCGCCCTGGGCCTCACGCCCATCTCGGCCGGGACGGTGCGCGTGTGCGGCGTCGACCTGCGCGCCGTCAGCGGACGTCGCGCCGTCGCCGTGAAGCGCCAGGTCGGCGTCGTGTTCCAGAACTCCACCGCCGCGCTCGATCCGCGCCGCACCGTCGGTGACGCCGTGGCCGAACCCCTCCGCGTGCACGCGCGGCTGCGGGGCGCCGCGCTCGACACGCGCGTCGCCGAGCTCCTGGATGCCGTGGGCCTTCCCGCCGCCTGGCGACGCCGGTATCCGCACGAGCTGTCGGGCGGTCAGCGTCAGCGCGTCGCGATCGCGCGCTCCATCGCGCTGCGCCCGCGGCTGCTGATCGCCGACGAGCCCACGAGCGCGCTCGACGTCTCGGTGCAGGCGACCGTGCTGGAGCTCCTGCGCGAACTGCAGCGGGAGCTGCGCTTCGCGTGTCTGTTCATCAGTCACGACCTCGCGGTCGTCGACGAGCTCTGCGATCGCATCGTCGTCCTGCAGCACGGCAGGGTCGTGGAGGAGGGGCGGCGCACGCAGGTGCTGCGCGCGCCGCGGCATCCGTACACGTCGGCGCTGATCGCCTCCTCTCCCGTGCCGGATCCCCTCGTCCAGGCGCAGCGGCGCACCGCCTGACGCGACGGTCGGTGTCGTTTCGGCATCGATGCTTGACGAACCGGCGAGCTCGGGTCAATAATCACTCCAGACGTTAAATCGATTTATCACGAGGAAGTGGTGACATGGCCCGCGTACGCATCTCCGACGTGGCGGCAGCGGCCGGTGTGTCGGTCACGACGGTCTCGCTCGTGCTGAACGACGTCGAGTCGCGGATCTCGCAGGAGACACGAGACCGCGTGCGCGCCGCCGCCGCCGCGGTCGGCTACGCGCCGAGCGCCCTCGCGCGCGGCCTCCGCCAGCAGCGCACCAAGACCGTCGGGCTCATCTCCGACCAGATCGCCACCACGCCCTTCGCCGGCCGCATGCTCGCCGGTGCGCAGGACGTCGCCCGCGCGAACGAACACCTCGTCTTCCTCGTCGACACGGGATCGGACGCCGCGGTGGAGGACGCCGCGATCCGGGCCCTCACCGCGCAGCAGGTCGACGCGCTGATCTACGCGGCGATGTGGCACCGCATCGTCCCGGCCGACGTGAAGCTGCCCGCCGACACGGTGTTGCTGGACTGCCGTCCGGCGGACGGCGTGACGGGCTTTCCCAGCGTCGTGCCCGACGACCGCGCCGGCGGCGCCGCGGCGACCCGCGAGCTCGTCGCGGCGGGCCACACGCGCATCGCGTACATCGACACCGACGAGGACCCGGGTCGTCCCATCGCCGCGGATCTCCGCCTCGAGGGCTATCGCGAGGTGCTCGCGGCATCCGGGATCGTCGTCGACGACGAGCTGCACGTGCACGGGGAGACCTCGCACCGCGGCGGGCGGGGCGCCGCCGAGCGCCTGCTCGATCTCCCGTCGGAGCGCCGCCCGACGGCGATCTTCTGCTTCAACGACCGCATGGCCACGGGGGCCTACACCGCGATCCACGCACGCGGGCTGCGCATCCCCGAGGACATCTCGATCATCGGCTACGACGACCAGCAGTTCATCGCCGCCGAGCAAGACCCCCCGCTGACCACCGTCGCGCTGCCCCACTACGAGATGGGCCGCTGGGCGATGGAGGTCGCACTCGGCATCCGTGAGGGGGGAGAGGATGCCGTTCACCAGATGGAGTGTCCCGTCGTCCGACGAGACTCCGTGGGCCCGCCGCCGGCGCATGTCGCCAAACCGAACCGGCGACGGACCTCACAACACACCGAGCGGTCGCTTTCGGCGACCCCCGATCGGTGATCGACGCACGCGTCGATCACGAGACAAGGAAATCACAATGAAGCGCACATCCGTGTCGGTCCTCGCTGCGGCGGGGCTCGTCGGGGTGCTGGCACTGACCGGCTGCGGTCAGGCCGGCAAAGGTGACAGCACGACCGAGGACGGTCGTACGAAGCTGACGATGTGGACGCACTCGGCCGGAAACCCGGCCGAGCTCGCGGTCTACCAGCAGATCATCTCGGACTTCAACGCGTCGCAGGACCAGTACGAGGTGGTCGAGGAGTCCTTCCCGCAGGGCGCCTACAACGACGCCGTCGTCGCTGCGGCGGCATCCGGCGACCTGCCCTGCCTCCTCGACCTCGACGGGCCGATCATGCCCAACTGGGCGTGGGCCGGCTACCTGCAGCCGCTCGGCATCGACACCAAGATCACCGACGCCCTGCTGCCGACCGCCGTCGGCACGTGGGACGGACAGATCTACTCGGCCGGCTACTGGGATGCCGCGCTGTCGATCTTCGCCCGCAAGTCCGTTCTCGAGGCGAACGGCATCCGCATCCCGACCGTCGACAAGCCCTGGACGAAGGACGAGTTCGGCTCCGTGCTGGCCACGCTGAAGGCCGCGGGCTACGAGACCCCGATCGACATCGGCGCCGAGGACAAGGGCGAGTGGTGGCCCTACGCCTACTCTCCCTTCCTGCAGAGCTTCGGCGGAGACCTCATCGACCGCTCGAGCATGCTCACCGCCGAGGGCGCGCTCAACGGCGACGACGCCGTCGCGTGGGGCACGTGGTTCCAGAACCTCTTCCGCGACGGCTACGCCAACGCGAACGGCACGGTCGGCAACCAGGAGTTCGTCGACAACAAGGTCGCCCTCAGCTACACCGGCGTGTGGAACGCGCTCGCCTCGGTCGACGCCGTCGGCGACGACCTGCTGATCCTGCCCCCGCCGGACCTCGGCACCGGCCCGAAGATCGGCGGCGGCTCGTGGCAGTGGGCCATCTCCAAGGGCTGCAACGACGCCGACGGTGCCCGCAAGTACCTCGAGTTCAGCTTCCAGGACAAGTACATCACCCAGTTCGCCGACCAGCAGATCGTGATCCCGGCGACTGACTCGGCCGCGCAGGCCTCGAAGTACTTCAACGATGAGGGCGTGCTGCGTCCCTTCGTCGAGCTGTCGCAGAAGTTCGCGGTGCTGCGTCCCGCGACGCCGGCCTACGCCGTCATCTCCACGACGTTCGAGACCGCCGCGAAGGACATCATGAACGGCGCCGACGTCAAGACCTCGCTCGACCAGGCGGTCAGCGAGATCGACGCCAACATCTCGTCCAACGACGGGTACGGCTTCACCAAGTGAGCCCGAGCGGGTGGGACCTCGCGTCCCACCCGCTCCGCTCGACGACCTCGAAAGAGTCACCATGACTGTCACCCCTGCCACGGCCGTGGCCGAGAAGCCGCGCCGCGCCCTGAGCCGCTTCCGCTCCATCCGCGGACGCGAGACGTGGGCCGGCCTGGCGATGATCGCCCCGGCCGGCATCCTCCTCGTCCTGTTCCTCGTCATCCCCGTGCTGCTCGCCTTCGGGCTCTCGTTCACGAACGCGCGCCTCATCTCGCCGAACCCGCCGCGCTTCGTCGGCCTCGACAACTTCGCCCGTGCCTTCGGCGCCGACCCGATGTTCCTGCAGTCGGCCTGGAACACCTTCCTGTTCGCGCTCGTCGTCGTGCCGGTGCAGGCCGGCCTCGGCCTGCTGCTGGCGGTGCTCGTCAACCGGCGGATGCGGGGCGTCACCGCGTTCCGCGTGATCTTCTTCATCCCCGTGGTGACCTCGATCGTCGTCGTCTCGATCCTCTGGAAGTTCATGTACCAGAAGGACGGGCTCATCAACTCGTTCATCGACACGCTCACCTTCGGCGCCTGGCAGAGCGTCGACTGGCTCAACAACCCCACCACCGCGCTGCCGGCGATCATCGTGCTGTCGATCTGGCAGGCGGTCGGCTTCCACATGATCATCTGGCTGTCCGGTCTGCAGACGATCCCGGAGGAGCTCTACGAGGCCGCGAAGATGGACGGCGCGAGCCCCTGGCGCCAGTTCACGAGCGTCACCTGGCCAGGACTGCGTCCCACCATGGTCTTCGTCCTCGTCACGATCACGATCGCCGCGCTCGGGCTGTTCGTGCAGGTGGACGTCATGACGCAGGGTGGGCCGACCGGCTCGACCTCCACGATCGTCTACCACGCCGTCCGCAAGGGCTACCAGCAGCAGGAGATCGGGTACGCCGCGGCGATCTCGCTGATCTTCTTCGTCGCGGTACTGATCATCGCGCTCATCCAGCGCCGGCTCACGCGAGACAAGGACTGAGTCATGACCGCCACCGTCACCCCCCTCGCCGCTCGCGTCCGCAAGGACGCCAGCGAGAGCCGTCGTCGCCGCCTCGGCCGGATCCTCACGTACGTCGTGATGAGCGGCTTCGGCATCCTGTTCCTGTTCCCGCTGGTGTTCATGTTCGTCTCGAGCCTCAAGCCCGATGCCCAGATCCTCCGCGACGTGAACTCGCCCGCGGCGTTCCTGCCCGTCGGCGACATCAGCCTCGACAACTACTTCGGCGTGTTCGACCGCGTCCCCGTCGCCCAGTTCATGTTCAACTCGGTGCTCGTCACCGTGCTGACCGTCGGGCTCGGGCTCATCGTCAACTCGATGGCGGGCTTCGCCCTGTCGCGCCTGCGGTGGAAGGGACGCCTCGTCGTGATGGCGCTGATCATCGCGACCCTGATCGTCCCGTTCGAGACGATCGCCGTCCCGATGGTCTACTGGGTCTCCCAGCTGCCGACCCTCGTCATGGAGGGCGGCGTGCTCAAGTACGACTTCGGCTGGCTGAACACCTACCAGGTGCAGATCGTGCCGTTCATCGCCAACGCGTTCTCGATCTTCCTGTTCGCCCAGTACTTCTCGACCATCCCGGCCTCGCTCGACGAGGCGGCGCGCATCGACGGGGCCAGCTGGTTCACGATCTACCGCCGGATCATCGTGCCCCTGTCGGGGCCGGCGTTCGCGACGGTCGCGATCCTCACGTTCCTCCCCGCCTGGAACCAGTACCTCTGGCCGCTCATGGTGGTGCAGAAGGAGGGGCTGCGGCCCGTGATGGTCGGGATGCAGTACTTCTTCCAACTGAACACGGCGTGGGGAGAGGTCATGGCGTACACCTCGCTGATCACCCTCCCCGTCCTCATCGTGTTCCTCGTCTTCCAGCGCGCGTTCGTCAGCAGCATCGCGGCCAGCGGAGTGAAGGGCTAAGCGCACATGTTCGACCTCTCCTCATCCTGGGTGTGGGACTACTGGTTCGCCGACGACGGCGAGACCTACCACCTCTTCTTCCTCTACGCCTCGCGCGCCCTGCACGACCCGGACGCGCGTCACTACCGGGCCTCGGTCGGCCACGCCGTGTCCGACGACCTCCTGACGTGGACGCCGGTGGCCGACGCCATCGTCCGCGGCGAGGCGGGCAGCTTCGACGACCTCGCCACCTGGACCGGCTCGACCGTCCGTGGCGACGACGGGCTCTGGTACCTCTTCTACACGGGGTCGTCGCTGGCCGCCGACGGCAAGAACGTGCAGCGGATCGGCTGCGCGACCTCGCCCGACCTCCTGGTGTGGACGAAGGTGCCGGGACCGCTGCTGTCGGCATCCGGCCCCTGGTACGAGACGCTCGCCGACGGCGACTGGCACGACGAGGCCTTCCGCGACCCGTGGGTGTTCGCCGATCCCGACGGCGACGGCTGGCACATGCTCGTGACCGCCCGCGCACCCGAGGGTCCGGCCTTCGGCCGCGGCGTCATCGGCCACGGCTGGTCGCCCGATCTGAAGACGTGGGAGCTGCGCCCGCCGCTGTCGGCGCCCAGCGAGCGGGGCTTCGGGCAGCTCGAGGTCATGCAGGTCGAGGTCGTCGACGGGCGGCCCGTGCTGCTGTTCTCCTGCCTCGCGGAGCACGCGATGCCCGCTCGCGCCGTCGAGCGCGGCGGCACGTGGGCGGTTCCCGCGGCGAGCGTGCTCGGGCCGTTCGAGGTCGAGGAGGCCTACCCCGTCACCGACGAGAGCCTCTACGTCGGGCGGCTGCTGCGGCGGCGCGACGACGGCCAGTGGCTGTTGTTCGCGTTCCACAACCTCGACGAGCACGGCGCGTTCGTCGGGGGCATCACCGACCCCCTGCCCGTCGGCTGGGTCGATGGCCGCCTCACGGTGCGGGAACTCACCCGACCGTCCTGACCGATACAGACAGAAGGATCCGACGATGCATCCTCGCCTCCGCGGACAGCGTTCCGCCACCACCCGATCGACCGCGCTGCGAACCGTGCGGGGGGTCGTCTGCGCCCTCGGCACGGTCGTGGCGCTCGCCGCCGCCCCCGCCGTCACCGCCTCGGCATCCGAGCCGGCCCCGAGCCTGCGGGCGCAGTACCACTTCACGGTGCCGGACCACTGGAAGAACGACCCTCAGCGACCCGTCTACATCGACGGCGCGTTCCACTACTACTACCTGTACAACGCCGACTACGACGCGAACCCGTCGGCCAACTTCGGCACGGCGTGGCGGCTCGCCACCACGACCGACGGCGTCTCCTTCGCCGATCAGGGGATCGCGGCGCCGAAGGGCACCAACGCGAACTACGACCTCTGGTCGGGCTCGGCCGTGGTCGATCACGCCGGCACCGCGGGGTTCGGTGCGGGCGCCGTCGTGATGCTCGTCACGCAGATGGACCATCCGACACCGGCCCAGAAGCTCGACGCGTCGGGGCAGCAGGCGCAGTTCCTCTGGTACTCGATCGACGGAGGCCGCACGTTCCGCCCCGACGGGGACCAGCCGGTGATACCCGGAGACGGGCGGCGCGACTTCCGCGATCCGAAGGTGGTGTGGGATCCCGACCACCAGCGGTGGGTCGCCCTCATCGCCGAAGGCGACCGGGTGAGCTTCTACACCTCCCCCGACCTCCACTCCTGGACGCGTCGGTCGGAGTACGTGAACACCGGCATCGGCACGATCGAGTGCCCCGACCTGTTCCGCATCCGCGCCGACGACGGCACGTCCCACTGGGTGTTCGGGGTGAGCGCCAACGGCTTCGCGACCGGCGAGCCGGCGACCTTCGCGTACTGGACGGGCTCCTTCGACGGGGAGCGGTTCACCCCCGACCGGACCGCCCCGCAGTGGCTCGACCACGGGTTCGACTGGTACGGCGCCGTCACCTGGGAGGACCCGTCCGCCCCCGACGACCGGCGGTACGCGGTCGCCTGGATGAACAACTGGGACTACGCGCATTCCTCCGTGACCTGGCCCTCGGACGGGTTCACCGGCACCGACTCCATCACGCGGGAGATCCGGCTCGTGCGCGCCGGGACCGGCTACACGCTCGCCTCGCAGCCGGTCGCGGCGCTGCAGCAGTACGCGTCCGCGCGCCACGAGCTCGGCGACGTGACGGTCGACGGCTTCCGCGAGCTCGCGTACCAGGGCGACGCGTACGAGATCACGACGCGCGTCAGTCGGCAGACGGCCCAGAACATCGGTCTGCAGCTGCGCCGCTCCGCCGACGGCAGCCGGCACGCGGATGCCGGGGTCACCTCCTCGTACGCGTACCTGAACCGCGGTCAGACGGGGCATCCCTCGCCGACCCACAAACTCGAGAGCCGGACCCCGTTCGACGGCGGGGCGGGAGAGGTCACCCTCCGCATCCTCGTCGACCGGACGACGATCGAGGTGTTCGTCGACGATGGACGCTACGTGCAGTCGAGCCAGGTGTTCGCTCCCGCCGCCGATCGCGGCCTGGCGCTGTACACGAGCGGGGGACCGGCCGTGTTCCACGACCTCACCATCACGGAGTTCGCCGGCCTCGCGCAGCGACCGGCGCGCGTGATCGCCGACTTCGAGGGGACGACGTGGGGTGACGGCTGGACCGCGACCGGGAGCCTCGCGGGGATCGGCCCGTCCGCCGCGGAGCTTCCCGGCCAGGTCGGTGCGCGCGTCGCGGACACCTTCGCGGGATCGGACGCGGCCACCGGCGTGCTCACCTCGCCCCCGTTCGTCGTGGACCGCGATCACCTGCACCTCCTGATCGCCGGCGGACGGCATCCGCTGGGGGTCGAGCCGGCCACGTCGGTGCAGCTGCTGATCGACGGACAGCCCGTGCGCACGGCCACCGGCGACGACTCCGCGACACTGCGCCCCGTCGACTGGGACGTGCGCGCGTTCGCGGGGCGGACGGCGCAGCTGCAGATCCTGGACGACGCGACGGGAGCGTGGGGACACCTCATGGTCGACCACGTCGTCCTGAGCGACTGAGCTCGCGCGGGGCGGCGGGGCGACGATGGGATAGCGTCGGAGGCGGGTCCGCGGGTGGGCGGACCCGCCGGCGACGAAGGAGAGGCGACATGGCGCGACCCAAGCTCCAGGACGTCGCCACGCGCGCCGGCGTCTCCGTCACGACGGTCTCGCGCGTGCTGAACAATCGCGGCTATCTCAGCGACGAGGTGCGGGCCCGGGTCAACGCGGCCATCGTCGAGCTGGGATACCGCCCCGACGGGATCGCGCGTTCGCTCATCGGACGCAAGTCGGGACTGGTCGGGGTGATCGTCCCGACGGTCGCCGACCCCTTCTTCGGCGAGCTGGTGGCGGCGATCGAGAACGCCCTGGCCGAGCGCGGGTACAAGGTGCTGCTGTGCGACTGCCAGGAGAACCCCGAGCGCGAAGCCGAGTACCTCGATCTCCTGCAGGCGAACCGCGTCGACGGCGTGATCACCTCCACCCACAATCGCGAGGTCCGCGGCTACGACGCCGCCGAGCTGCCCCTCGTCGCCGTCGACCGCCGCATCGGCCCGCGCGTGCCGATCGTCCGCGGCGACAACGCCGCCGGCGGACGCCTGGCCACGGAGCACCTGCTCGCGCGCGGAGCGCGCCGGCCGCTGCTCGTGACCGCGACCGACCACCCGGGCAACGACCGCGCCCGCGCCTACCGCGACGTGGTCGCCGCCCACGGGATCGAGCCGCGCGTGCGGGCCTACGGGTACTCGACTCCCGCCGACGAGCGTCGCGCGCTCATCGAGACCTGGCTCGCCGAGACCGGGGCGGACGCCGTGTTCGCGACCGACGACCTCACCGCGCTGATGGCGCTGGAGTGGGCCCACAAGACGGGGCGGCGCGTTCCCGACGACGTCCGCATCGTCGGCTACGACGGTTCCGCGGCCGTGCGGCTCGGCATGCCCGGGCTGACCACCGTGCGTCAGCCGATCGCCCGCCTGGGCGCGCGCGCCGCGGAGCTCATCGTCGACCGCATCGCCGACCCCGACGCCCCACCCGCCGCCGAGCCGCCGCTGCCGGTGGAGCTGCGGCTCGGCTGGACGAGCTGACCGGCCTCAGCGCTGCGGGTCGACCACGGCGAGCGGGGTCACCGACATCGCGTCGATCCTCACCGGGGCATCGACCGCCTCGACGCTGACCGGCGTCGTCGCGGTGGGATAGGCCGCCATCGTCAGCGACGAGCCGTCGCCGGTGAACACCTCGATGCTGGACGCATCGACGAGCACGTCGAGCTCCAGCCGGCCCCCGGCATCCACGGCGCTCGTGCGCACCGTGCGATAGGTCTCGGAGAGCCGCCCAGCCACCGTGTCGTGCGCACGGTCGACGAAGACCGCGCCCGCCGCCGCGTCGTAGCCGACGGTCACATCGCCGCCGGCCTCTCCCAGTCGCAGGCGCAGGGTGCCGCCGGACGGGTCCAGCGTGACGCGCAGACGGTAGGACGCGGATGCCGGCTGCACCGCGAGAGGCGCGATCGCGCCCGGCTCGATGGTCTGCGCGGGAGCCGACGATGCGTCCCCCTCCAGCCCGCGCAGAGCCTCGGCCGGACGCGACCGCAGTCGGAGCCGACCGTCGCTGTCGTCGAGGACGATGCGGCGCGTCACCGACAGCGCCCCGCCCTGCCAGCCCTCGGTCGGAAGATCCCTCGCGTACGCCCAGTTGTTGATCCACCCGAGCGCGTAGCGCTCGCTCAGCCGGTCCGTCGCGGATCGGCGGGGATCGTCCCAGGTCACGGCGGCGTAGAAGTCGGCGCCGTCGTCGAGCCACTGCGGGTCGGCGGCATCCGCACTGAAACGCTCGCCGTCCCAGCTCCCCGTCCAGTAGGCCAGGCCGGTCGTGCGTCCCTCGCGCGTCCCGTCGGCGCTGGCGGCGAGGATCCAGGTGCGCCGGCCGGAGGCAGGGTCCACCATCTCGAACAGGTCGGGGCACTCGAGCAGCCCCAGACCGTCCGCGTCGACGTCGGAGACGTAGCGCCAGGAGCGCAGGTCGCTCGAGACGTAGAAGCCGATGCGCTGCCCCTCCGCGAGCGTCATGACCCAGCGGTCGTGGCGGTCGTCGCGCACGATCTTGGGGTCTCGCCAGTCGACGGCGCCGGGGTTGTCCATCACCGGGTTCCCGTCGTACTCCTGGAAGGTGTAGCCGTCGTCGGTGGAGAAGAAGAGCGACTGGCGCTGCACGCCGTCGTCCTGCTGCGTCACGAGGGCGACGACCGCTCCGGCGCCGAACCCGGCGCTGCCGGTCTCGTCGACGACCGCGGATCCGGTGAGGATGTCGCCGAGCCCGTTGCGGTACTTCTCGATCGCGACGCCCTCGTTGCGCCACGTCACGAGGTCGTCGGATGTCGCGTGGTACCAGGCGGTGCCGTTGCCGTGGGGGTAGTCGGCGTTGTAGAGGTAGTAGAGGTGCCACGTGCCGCCCGCGAACACGGGGCGCTGCGGATCGTTGATCCAGTGCGCGGCGGGCGTGAGGTGGAAGCCGGGGCGGAACCGCTCCCAGTCGGCCGGGCGGTCGAACGTCAGCGCGTCCCCGCCCGGTGCGGTCGGTGTCGGTGTCGGCGACGGGCCGCGGTCGTCGCGGCCCGCCACGACGACGGCCGCCACCACGAGCATCACGGCCAGGGCCGCCGCGGCGGCGATGACGAGGGCGCGCCGCCGCGACCCGCCCCGCCGCCGCGGCGTGCTCACGAGGTGCTCCGGCGGTCCCGCCGACGCGCGCTTCGCAGCGCGAGCGCGCCCGCGGCGCCCAGCGCGACGGCGACGGCGATGCCCGCGGCCGCTCCGGCGATCGATCCGCCGGTCGCGGCGAGCCGCTCACCCGGACGGGGCCCGGGCTCCGCCGGCACCTCCGGGGTGAGCGGAGGTGCCGTGATCGCCTGGAGCGTGGTCGCCCTCACGACGGTCGGCGCCGTCGCGCGGGTCGCGGTGACCACCGCGGTGTTCTCGACGTCGCGCGGCCCACCGGCCACCGTCGCGTCGAACGCGACCTCCACGATCTCGCCGTCCTGCACCGCCGTGACGGCGACCCGGAGGCTCCCCGAGACGCACGAGACCTCGACGCGGTCGGCGGCCACGTCGGTCAGATCGACGAGGTAGCCGGTGTCGGGCTCCATCCGGGTGGTGGAGCGGACGCTCACGCCGGCTGCGCAGTCGATGTCCTGGCCCGGTGTCACCGTGTCGACGACCTCGACGGTGTCCCAGGGGCCGCGCGGGGTGTCGATGCTCCAGCGGACGACCGCGGGTTCGGTCGACGTCCACAGCCCGTACTTGTTCGCGGCATCCCGGTCGACGACGCCGTGGAAGGCGCCCGGCACATCGTCGGCGCGCAGACGGCTCGTCGCGGAGGACGTGAACGACTCCGGGGTGCCGGGTGTCGTGGATGCCGTGGTCGTCACGATCGTCTCTCCTCGTCGGTTCGCGGGGTCGTCGGCCGCGTCGGTCAGCGTGATGGACAGGTCGCCGTCCGGGCCGAGCACGGCGATGCCGATCACCGCCCCCGAGGCGGCGATCCAGCGCCCGTCCCCGAGGCTCGACGAGGCGTGGTCGGGCAGCGCCAGCCGCACGGTGTCGCCGCCCCGGGCGGAGTCGGGCAGCTCCCACACCGTCGACGTCGTGACGGTGTCGGCCCCGACGCCGGTGGTGCTGGTCGCGATGAGGTCGTCGCCGGTGGCGCCCCGGGCGGAGGCGCCACCGGCGATCGTGACGACCGCGGCCAGGATCGTCGTACCGAGGCCGATCATCCCCCGGCTCGCGGTCGCGCCGATCATTCCGCTCCCACCTCCGGGGTGGCCCGGCGGCGCGCACGCAGGGCGAGCGTCGTACCGGCGGCGGCGAGGGCGAGGCCCCCGATCACCGCCCCGGCGACGAGGGCGCCGTCGCCGCCGGTGCGGGCCAGCGACCCGCTGCGCTGCGCGTCCGCCAGCGGGGTCGACGTCGCTGCGGCCGGCGCCCCGGTCGGGGCGGCCGACGCCGAGGGGTCGGGCGTCGGCGTCGCCGCGGGGGCGGACGACGAGATGCCGCCGGACGCGAGGATCAGCGTCGTGTCGAGGTGGCCGTCGACCGTGTCGGCGACCGCCGCCACGATGGAGGTCTCCGCTCCCGGCGTCACCGCGGCCGTGCAGGTGAGGGCCGTCGTGAAGCCGTTCATCTCGGTGTCGTGCGCGGTCGACGGGGTGCGTCCGTCCGCGTTCGACACGAACGACGCGGCGTTGCGGGTCGCGTTGATGGTGTCGATGCCCGCCGGCACGCCGTCGATCAGCGAACACCGTGTGCCGTCGACGAAGATGCCCAGCGCGTCGGTGTAGTCCTTGGCCTCCCAGACGCCGTACTCCTCGCTCCCGAACTGGTAAACGATTGACAGAGTGTCGCCGGCGGGGACCACCGTCAACGCCAGCTGCGCGGCATCGTACGTCGTGGCGCCGATCGCCGCGGACAGCTCCGCGGAGCCCTGGCCGCCCAGGTCGCCGGTGGTCGTCAGCGTGCTGTTCGGCCCGGTGAGCGCGGACCGCGAGAAGTCCACGTCGGCGGACGAGCTCGGATCGGCGGCGCGCAGCGACCCCGTGGTGAGGGCGACGCCGGACCCGATCGCGGGGTCGAGCGCCGCGCCGGTGACGGTGCCGATCTGCACGGCGCGCCCGTGCGCGATGGCGGCGTCGCGCAGCTGGATGTTGCTGCCGATCAGCGTCGCCGCGGCATCCTGGACGGAGATGGACTCCAGCGTCGTCACATCGGTGGCGGCGGATGCCGAGGCGGCGAACGCCGCGGCGGCCACGAGGCCGACGGCGGCGCCGGCGGCGAGGACGCGGCGTTCGCGCGTCGTGCGGAGATGGAACATGGCACTCCCTGGTGCTGTCGGTGCACCGCCGCCCGCGGGCACTGCCGGGGGCGCGACGGTGCGAGGGGGGATGAGAGATGGGCGTGCGCCCCGAGAGTCGATCCACGGGTCCCTCCGGATCGGAGGTCTCCACGGATGAGTGAACCATGGCGACTCGCGATATGTCAAACGTTTGACATATCGCGCCCTCTCGCCCTAGGCTCAGCCGCGAGAGACGACCACGCCTTCCGCCCTTCTGAGAAAGCAGACAGACGTGACCACCATTGACCCCCGCCGCCGGCGCCGCCCCCTCGCGCGTGCGTTGGCGATCGTCGCGACCGCCGCGGCCGCGGCGACGCTGCTCGCGGCATCGCCCGTGCAGGCCGCCGACGAGATCGACGCCGTTCCCGGCCACCCCGCTCCCACCGTGCACACCCAGCAGGCGTACGATCCCGCCGCCGACTTCACGGCGCGCTGGACCCGTGCCGACGCGCGGCAGATCGCCGCGATGAGCGATCCGACCGCGGCTCCGCGGCAGAACTCCCTGCCCGAGGAGTACACGATGCCCACGGTTCCGCAGGACTTCCCCGACATGAGCAACGACCAGGTCTGGGTCTGGGACAGCTGGACGCTGACGGACGAGACCGCGGCCCAGCCGAGCTTCAAGGGGTGGGAGGTCGTGTTCTCGCTCGTCGCGGATCGCAGCCTCGGGTTCGACGACCGCCACACCTTCGCGCGCCTCGGCTACTTCTTCCGCAAGGCGGAAGTGGCCGAGCGTCCCGCCGACGGCGGATGGACCTACGGAGGCCTCGTCTTCCCCGACGGGGCGTCGGGAGCGATCTTCGAGGACCAGTCGTTCAGCCACCAGACCGAATGGTCGGGCTCCACCCGCATCTTCGACGGCAACAAGCTGCGCATCTTCTACACCGCGGTGGCGTTCTACCGCAACGAGGACGGCAGCAACCGCAAGCCCTACGACCCGCGCATCGTGCAGAGCGAGGGTCGCATCTTCGCCGACGAGAACGGCGTCTGGCTGACCGGATTCCGCGACCAGCACGACATGCTGCAGGCCGACGGCACGTACTACCAGACCGGTGCGCAGAACGAGTTCTTCAACTTCCGCGACCCGTTCACCTTCGAGGACCCGGCCCACCCCGGCAAGACCTTCATGGTGTTCGAGGGCAACACCGCCGCCCCGCGCGGCGAGCGCGTGTGCACGGAGGAGGACATGGGCTACCGCACCGGCGACCCGTACGCGGAGACGGCCGCCGAGGTCATGGACCGCGGTGCCCACTACCAGCTGGCGAACGTGGGTCTCGCGGTGGCCGACAACGCCGCGCTGACCGAGTGGACCTTCCTCCCGCCGATCCTCTCGGCCAACTGCGTGAACGACCAGACCGAGCGCCCCCAGATCTACATCAAGGACGGCAAGTACTACCTGTTCACCATCACCCATCGCGGCACCTACGCCGCGGGCGTCGACGGGCCCGAGGGCGTCTACGGCTTCGTCGGCGACGGCATCCGCAGCGACTTCCAGCCCGTCAACCGCGGATCGGGTCTGGCGCTGGCGAGCCCGTCGAACCTGAACTTCGCCGCGGGCACGCCGTTCGCCCCCGACGTGAACCAGCACCCCGGCCAGTTCCAGGCGTACTCGCACTACGTCATGCCGGGCGGGCTCGTGCAGTCGTTCATCGACACGATCGGCACGAGCGACGACTTCGTCCGCGGCGGCACCCTCGCCCCCACCGTGAAGGTCGACATCGACGGGTCCTCCGTGACGGTCGACCGCGCGTACGGCGACAACGGCCTGGGGCAGTGGGCCGACATCCCCTCGGGTTACGCGAACGACGTCCCGGCGACCGCGGACGTGCGTCCGACGCGGTGACCGTGCACGGCTGACGCTCGTCGCGGAAGGCTCCCCTCTCCTCGTGGGAGGGGAGCCTTCCGTGTCCGCACGGACAGGCGGGCGGGCCCCTGGCTACGCTGAGGACGACCGAGGGAGGTCGCCATCGACGAGAGCCCGGTGCCGGCGGAGCGGATCGTCGCCGCGCTCGGCGACGTGAGCAACATCGCCGCATCCACGCACTGCGCCACGCGGCTGCGCATCGCCGTCGTCGATCCCGCCGCCGTCGACGAGCGCGCCCTGGCCGGGATCGACGGCGTGCTGGGCGTCGCGCGCGTGGGCGAGCAGGTGCAGATCGTCGTCGGGCCGCGTCGGGTCGCATCGACGCACGAAGCGCTCCGCGAGCTGGTGGACGCCGCGGCCGCCGCCGCGCCGGCGCCGGGCGAGGCGCCGGTGCCCGATGAGGCCGACGGTGCCTCGGGACGGCGCTGGCTGCGACCCGTGACCGTGGTGATGGACGTCATCGTGCCGCTGCTGCCGACCTTCGTCGCCGGCGGACTCCTCCTCGGGCTCCACAACCTGCTGACGGCGCCGGGCATCCTCGGACCGGCGGCGGCGGTCGAGGCGCTGCCCGGGATCAGCGGGATCGCCGCCCTGATCGGCATCCTCGGGGTGGGGGTCTTCACGCTCCTTCCCGTGATCGTCGGGTTCTCGGCCGCGCTGCGGTTCGGGACCAGTCCGTACCTGGGCGCCGCGATGGGCGCCGCCCTGGTGGTCGCACCCTTCCTCGTGGATGCCGGGGTGTTCCCCGCGCTGCGGCTCGACGGCGCCGGGGGATGGACCATCGCCGGCGTCGATGTGCTCGGCATCGACTACCGGGGCACGGTGGTGCCCATGATCGCCGTCGCCTACGTGCTCGCGCGGGTGGAACGGCTGTGGACGCGCCTGCTCGGCGGCACGGCGCGCTACCTCTTCGTCCCCACGCTGACGCTGCTCGTCACGGGGCTCCTCGCCTTCCTCGTGATCGGGCCGGTCCTGGGCTGGCTCGGCGACGGTCTGGCCGCCCTGCTCACGGCGGCGTACGAGGCCACGGGCATGATCGGCGGCGCCCTCTTCGGCGCCCTGTATCCGCTCCTGGTCGTCACGGGGACCCATCAGAGCCTGGTCTCGGTGGAGCTGGGCCTGCTCGGCCAGGGCGGGTCGTTCATCTTCCCCGTCGCGGGCGCGGCGAACCTCGCCCAGGCGGGTGCCTGCTTCGCGGTGGCGCTGCTCGCCCGGCGACGCTCGTCGATGCGGGCGCTCGCCGCCGGCGCCGGCCTGCCCGCGTGCCTCGGCATCGCCGAGCCGGCCATCTTCGGCATCACCCTGCGGCTGCAGTTCCCGCTCGTGGCCGCCGTGATCGCCTCGGCGGCGGGCGGCGCGATGCTCGCCGCGTGGAACGTGCAGGCCGTCACGCTGGGCGCGGCCGGCGTGCTCGGGATCGCCTCCATCGCCCCGGGTCTCGGCATCCCCTATCTGGCGAGCGTGGCGACCAGCGCCGTGGTCGCGTTCGGGCTGACCCTCGGCTGGGGGCGGCTGCGCCGACGCCCGATCGATGACGGCGCGCCCGGCGCCGACCTCCGCCCTCCCGCCGCGCATCCAGGCGGCCTCGGTACCCTGGAGACATGACCGAGTCCAGCCCCGTGCGCACCACCCGTCCCCGACAGGTGCGCCCCCGCACCGAGGGCTGGACCCAGCGGGTGGATGCCGACGGCAAACCCCTGCTGCAGTTCGCCGCGCCCAAGCGCGGGATGCCGCCCGTGCACCTGGCCGACCTGACGCCCGAGCAGCGCGTCGAGCGGGTGAAGGAGCTGGGGCTGCCGGGGTTCCGGGCCAAGCAGGTCGAGAAGCACTACTTCCAGCACTACACGTCCGACCCCGCCGCGATGACGGATCTGCCGGCATCCGGACGGGAGGAGCTGGTCGCGGGCCTGCTGCCGCATCTGCTCACCGAGGTGCGACGGCTCGAGACCGACCGCGGCGACACGATCAAGTTCCTCTGGAAGCTGCACGACGGGGCGCTCGTCGAGTCGGTGCTCATGCGCTATCCCGGCCGCATCACGCTGTGCGTGTCGAGCCAGGCCGGCTGCGGCATGAACTGCCCGTTCTGCGCGACCGGTCAGGCGGGGCTCACCCGCAACATGTCGGCCGCGGAGATCATCGAGCAGGTCGTCCGCGCGAACGCGGCGATCCGTGCCGGTGAGCTGGGCCCCGCCGAGCACGCCGACGAGCGCGTCACGAACATCGTCTTCATGGGGATGGGGGAGCCGCTCGCCAACTACAACCGGGTGATGCAGGCCGTCCGCACGATGGTCGACAAGGATCACGGGCTCGGGATGAGCGCGCGCGGCGTGACCGTGTCGACCGTGGGTCTCGTGCCGGCGATCAACAAGCTCGCCGCCGAGGACATCCCGGTGACGTTCGCCCTGTCGCTGCACGCGCCGGACGACCACCTGCGCGACGAGATGATTCCGATCAACTCGCGCTGGAAGGTGGACGAGGCGCTCGATGCGGCCCGCGGCTACTTCGAGAAGACCGGCCGCCGCGTGTCGATCGAGTACGCCCTCATCAAGGACATGAACGACCACGCCTGGCGCGCCGACCTGCTCGCCACCAAGCTCAACGAGCGCGGTCGCGGCTGGGTGCACGTCAACCCGATCCCGCTGAATCCCACGCCCGGGTCGGTGTGGACCGCGTCCGACAAGGAGGTGCAGCGCGAGTTCGTGCGGCGACTCAACGAGGCCGGCATCCCGACGACCCTCCGCGACACCCGCGGCAAGGAGATCGACGGCGCCTGCGGCCAGCTCGTCGCGACCGAGGAGGACCGCGCCGTCGCGGCATCCGTGCCCGTCGACTGACCCGGCCCGGTGCGCGCCGGCGGTAGCGTTGAGGAATGGTCAACTATCGCTATCTCGGCAACAGCGGCTTCAAGGTCTCGGAGATCACCTACGGCAACTGGGTGACCCACGCCTCCCAGGTGGAGAACGACGCCGCCATCGCCACCGTGCACAAGGCACTGGACCTCGGCATCACGTCGTTCGACACGGCGGATGCCTACGCCAACACCGCCGCCGAGGTCGTGCTGGCCGAGGCGCTGAAGGGCCTCGAGCGCACCGACTACGAGGTCTTCACGAAGGTCTACTGGCCGATCGGCAAGAAGGGCCCGAACGACCAGGGCCTGTCGCGCAAGCACCTCTTCGACGGCATCCACGGCTCGCTGCGCCGCCTGAACGTCGACTACGTCGACCTGTACCAGGCGCACCGCTTCGACTACGAGACCCCGCTCGAGGAGACGATGCAGGCCTTCGCCGACATCGTGCGCCAGGGCAAGGCGCTCTACATCGGCGTGAGCGAGTGGACGGCCGAGCAGCTGCGCGAGGGCGCGGCGCTCGCGAAGGAGCTGAACTTCCAGCTCGTCAGCAACCAGCCGCAGTACTCGGCGCTCTGGCGCGTCATCGAGGGCAAGGTCGTCCCGACCTCCGAGGAGCTCGGCATCTCGCAGATCGTCTGGTCGCCGATGGCGCAGGGCGTGCTCAGCGGCAAGTACCTGCCCGGACAGCCCGTTCCGGACGGCTCGCGCGCGACCGACGAGAAGAGCGGCGCCAACTTCATCAAGCGCTTCCTCAACGACGACACGCTCGCCGCCGTGCAGAAGCTCAAGCCGATCGCCGAGCAGGCGGGCCTCACCATGCCGCAGCTCGCGATCGCGTGGGTGCTGCAGAACCCGAACATCTCGGCAGCGCTCGTCGGCGCGTCGCGCCCCGAGCAGCTCGAGGACTCGGTCAAGGCCTCCGGGGTCGTGCTCGACGCCGAGGTCATGTCGGCGATCGACGCGGCCCTCGCGCCGGTCGCGGTCACCGACCCCGAGGAGACCTACACGGTCTCGCCCGCCTCGCGCCCGCTCTGATCGTCCCGGCCGCGAGTCGCGGAGCCTGACGCTGATGGTCACGACGAGCGCCGGCATCCTGCTGTACCGGAGAGATCCGGACGGCACGGTGTCGGCGCTCGTCGCGCACATGGGCGGTCCCGTCTGGGCGCGCAAGGACGAGGGTGCCTGGTCGATCCCCAAGGGCGAGTTCGACCCGTCGCAGGAGTCGGCGCGGGATGCCGCGGTGCGCGAGTTCCGCGAGGAGCTGGGCGTCGACCCGCCGGCGGTCGACGACGTCGAGCTCGGAACCTTCGCGTACGCGTCGGGGCGCAAGACGGTCACGGTGTTCTGCCGCGACGGCTCCGGGTTCCTGACTTCCGCCGCCGAGCGCGCCGCGCTCGTGTTCGGGTCGTTCGAGATGGAGTGGCCGCCGCGGTCGGGGCGTCGTCAGCGCTTTCCCGAAGTCGATCGCGCCGAGTGGATGCCGCTCGCCGAGGCTCGTCCGCGCCTGGTCGCCGGTCAGCGGCCGGCGCTCGACGCGTTGGACGTGCTGCTGCGCCAGGAGTGACCCTCTTGTGGTCGCACCGTCCGCGGCGCAGACTGTGCGCGGCGGAAGGAGCCATCATGGCGCACGGCGACATCACCCACATCGACATCCCCGTCGCGGACCTCGCGAAGGCGGCCGCGTTCTACTCCGATCTGTTCGGGTGGCAGATCGCGGAGCCGCCCGGTTTCGAGGGCTACCCGATGTGGTCGGCGCCCAACGGCATCAGCGGGGGCGGGCTCGCGCCGCGCAGTGACGGGTTCACCCAGCCGCGGTCGTACGTCGAGGTCGACTCGATCGACGACACCATCGCGAAGGCCGAGGCGGCGGGAGCGACCGTCGCCATGGCGAAGGAGCCGATCACCGCGAAGAGCTGGTGGGCGATCATCGTCGACCCCGACGGCAATCACATCGGACTGTTCGAGGGCACGACCCAGGACTAGCGCTTCTTCTTCGGCGCCGCCGACACGTCGAGCTGCGGGTGCAGGCCGCCCAGCGACGACCACGCGCTCGCGGTGCCCTTTGCGGCGTGCTCGGCACCGCGGACGGCGCGCTCGTCGGCCCACTCGTTGAGCACGTGGCCCTGGTGACCGCGGACGTGCTCCAGCACGACGTCGGGCAGGCCCGCCGCGCGGCGGGCGTCGCGGGCGGCGATGAGCTGTTCGAGGAGGTCGCGGTTCTTCGTCGGCGCGCCCGTGGAGGTCTTCCATCCGCGGCGGCGGTGCCCGTCCATCCACGACGAGTAGGTGTCGATGGCGTACTTGGAGTCGGCCTGCACGACGAGGTGCGCGGTGTCGGCGTGGTCTTCGATGGCCTTCAGTAGCCCCATGAGCTCGCCGATGTTGTTGGTGCCGCTCGGGATCGCGCCGGCGGCCCAGTGGCCGTCCTCCCCGACCCACGCCCAGCCGGTCGGTCCCGGGTTGCCCTTGCAGGCGCCGTCGGTGGCCACGGTGTAGGTGTCGTTCGGGTCGGTCGCGGAAGTCACCGTTCGACGGTACTCGATGGGGCAGGCGGCGGACGCCGCGGGCGCGTCGTGGCTCCTCTCGTATGCTGACGACATGACCGGTGTGCGCGTGACGACCGAGCTGGACGACATCGACCTGGGCCTCGTGCACCGCTGGCTCTCCGAGGAGGCGTACTGGGCGCTCGGGCGCAGCCGTGAGCTCGTCGAACGCGCCGCCCGGGCGTCGCTGAACTTCGGGGCTCTGGATGCCGAGGGTGCGCTGGTCGGCTACGCGCGCGTCGTCACGGATGCCGCGACGTTCGCCTGGGTGTGCGACGTGTTCGTGGCTCCCTCTGCGCGCGGTGCGGGTGTCGGCACGCTGCTGGCCGAGACGATCGCGGCCACGGTTCGACCGTGGGGACTGAAGCGGACGATGCTGGCGACCGCCGACGCCCACGGCGTCTATGCGAAGGTCGGCTTCGTGCCGCTGCCGAATCCCGAGCGGATGATGGTCCTCGGCGGCTGACCCTTCATCTGAGTGGCCCCGCGCCCAGCGCACGCCACCGCCACGAGAATGGGAGCATGACCTCTCCGCGCCCTGTTCTCACTCTCATCGGCGGTCCCACGGCGATCCTCGAGTACGGCGGCATCCGCCTGCTCACCGACCCGACGTTCGACGAGCCGGGCGACTACCCGTCCGGCGCGGTCACGCTGCACAAGCTCACCGGTCCGGCGCTCGCAGTGGACGAGGTCGGCGAGATCGACGTCGTGCTGCTGTCGCACGATCAGCATCCCGACAACCTGGATGCCGCGGGTCGCGCCTTCCTGCCGCGCGCCGCTGCCGTGCTCTCCACGCCCGCCGCGTCGGCCCGCATCCCCGGCGTCCACGGCCTCGAACCGTGGCAGACCCGCACCGTCGGCGACGTCGAGGTCACTGCCGTCCCCGCGCTCCACGGTCCCGACGGCGCCGAGGAGCTCTCCGGGCCGGTCACCGGATTCGTCCTGCGCGCCCCCGACCGGCCCGTCGTCTACGTGGCCGGCGACAACGCGTCGCCCGCGCTCGTCGCCGACATCGTCGACCGCGTCGGACCGATCGACATCGCCGTCCTGTTCACCGGCGCGGCCAACGTCGGCCGTTTCGGCGACAGCGACCTCACCCTGAACGCCCGCACCGCGGTCGAGGCGGCGCGGGCGTTGGGGGAGGCGATCATCGTTCCGGTGCACGCCGAGGGCTGGCACCACTTCAGCGAGACGATCGACCGCCTCGAGCGCGAGTTCGCCTACGCGGGGCTCGCGGACAGGCTCCGGGTGCCCGCCGCCGGCGTGCCGTTGCCGCTCTGACGCGCCGCGGGGTCGGTCGGTGCCCCGGCGACGAGGTCGCCGACCGTGAGCGCGCGGAGGGCCGGATGCCGCCGCGTCGCGGTCGCGATGGATCGGACCAGCATCGGCGTTCGCGCACCGGGCGGGCACGCGGGCTGACGGAGCCGACGCGCGATGCCGGCGTCGATCGCGCCGAGCGTGTCGCGGTGGGCGTCGAGGGCCTCGTGACCGTCCGTGTCGCCGCCGCGGTCGTCGTCCGCGAGCCAATCGATGACGCGTGCGATGGTCCACTCCGACAGAAGTGGCATGGGGGATGGCTGATTCTGCGGGTGTGGGGTCACGCGGGGGTGGGTCATTGGACCAGAATCGGTCTCGATGGACGCTCACGACAGGGCCACTTCTCCGCGAGTGGTCACACGATTGGCCGATGCGGACCGCACCGCAGTGGTGTCTCCCGCGGCGCTGGCGGCGCGGCTGGGGCGCTGGGTCGACTCCGACGGGTCGCTGACGGCGAGTCTGGCCGCCGCTCTGCGCGCGCTCGTGAGCTCGGGCGAACTGCGCCCCGGTGACCGGCTGCCCTCGGAGCGTGCGCTCGCCGCGGCCGTCGCGGTCTCACGCGGCACGGTCGTGGCGGCCTACGCCGCGCTCGCCGACAGCGGCGTGCTGGAACGGCGGCAGGGCAGCGGCACGCGCGTCGCGGGGGCGGCGATCGCTCTGCCGGCCCGGCGCTCGCAGGGCGAGAGCCTCTTCCAAGCCGCGCCCGCCTCCATCGACCTCCTGCGCGCGGTGCCGCGCATCCCCCCGCGCACGATCGAGATCGTGCGCGGCTTCGATGCCGCCCTGGTCGCCGCGACGGCCGCCGATTCCGACCCCGCGGGCCTGCCCGAGGTGCGGGAGCGCATCGCGCGACTGCTGTGCGACGACGGCACGCCGACGACGCCCGAGCAGGTGATCGTCACCAGCGGCGCCCAGCAGGCGCTGAGCCTCGTGATCGACGAGCTCGTCGCGCCGGGCGACGTCGTGCTGAGCGAGGAGCTCAGCTGGCCCGGTCTCGTCGACCCGGTCCGGCGGCGGGGAGCGCGCGTGCACGGGGTGCCGATGACGCCGGACGGCGTCGACGTGGATGCCCTGGAGGCCGCGATCGTGGCCCTGCGCCCCGTCCTCATCGCCCTCAACCCCCACCACCACAACCCGACCGGATCACGGATGCCGCCGGCATCCCGTCTGGCGGTCGCCGAGCTCTCCGCCCGTTACGGCGTGCGCGTCATCGAAGACCGCGTGCTCGCGAACATCTCCTTCGACGGCGTCGTGCCGGTGTCGCTGGCGGCGTTGCGGTCGGACGCGCCCGTCATCGTCGTCGACTCGCTGTCGAAGTGGGCGTGGTTGGGCCTGCGCATCGGGTGGGCCCGCGCCGATCCCGTGCTGATCCGGAGACTGCGCGCATCGCGGCAGCTCGTCGACCAGGCCGCCAGCGTGCCGGCGCAGCGGATGGCGCTGGGTCTTCTCGACGAGGCGCCCGCCCTGCGCCGCGACGCGAGCACCACCCACGCCGCGGCGCTGGAGCGGCTGGTCCCGGTGGTGCACGAGCACCTTCCGGGGTGGACGTTCGACGTGCCGCGCGGCGGCCTCTCGCTCTGGGCGCGCCTGCCCTCGGGGTCGGCGACCGCGTTCGCGCGGCGCGCGGCTCTGGCGGGTGTGGCGGTCGCCGGCGGCTCGGAGTTCGCGGCATCCGCACCCGCCGACGACCACATCCGCATCCCCTTCACCGCTCCCGACGAGCTGCTCCACGTCGCGATCGAGCGGCTCGGGCGGGTCTGGCGCGCGGGGTGATCACCCGGCGCGCGGGGCCGTCGCCTCGGCGGTCTTCGACAGCCGCAGCCACGTCTCCACGACGGTGTCGGGGTTGAGCGACACCGACTCGATGCCCTCGGCGACGAGCCATTCGGCCAGATCGGGATGATCCGACGGGCCCTGCCCGCAGATGCCCACGTACTTGCCGGCCGCGCGGCACGCGCTGATCGCCATGGACAGCAGGCGCAGCACGGCCGGGTCGCGCTCGTCGAACGTCGACGCCACGAGCCCTGAGTCGCGGTCGAGGCCGAGGGTCAGCTGCGTCATGTCGTTCGAGCCGATCGAGAACCCGTCGAAGAACTCCAGGAATCGGTCGGCGAGCAGCGCGTTGGACGGCAGCTCGCACATCATGATGACCTTGAGGTCGTTCTCGCCGCGGCGCAGCCCGTTCTCGGCGAGCAGCTCGACGACCGCGTGCCCTTCGCCGACGGTGCGCACGAACGGCACCATGACCTGCACGTTCGTGAAGCCCATCTCATCGCGCACGAACCGCAGCGCCTCGCACTCCATGTCGAAGCAGGGGCGGAAATCGGGCGAGATGTACCGCGACGCCCCGCGGTACCCGAGCATGGGGTTCTCCTCGTGCGGCTCGTACAGCTCGCCGCCGACGAGGTTCGCGTACTCGTTCGACTTGAAGTCGCTGAGACGCACGATCACCGGCTCCGGCCAGAAGGCGGCGGCGATCATCGACACCCCCTCCGCCACGCGGCGCACGAAGTAGTCGCGCGGCGTGTCGTACGCCGCCGTGGCGTCGGCCACCCGCTCGCGCAGCTCGCCGTCGAGCGTGTCGAACTCCAGGAGCGCCCGCGGGTGGATGCCGATCTGCCGGTTGATGACGAACTCGAGCCGGGCCAGGCCCACGCCGCGGTGCGGCAGCCGCGAGAACGAGAAGGCCTGGTCGGGCGTGCCGACGTTCATCATGATCTTCACCGGCGCCTCCGGCATGGAGTCCAGCCGCGTGATCTCCTCCTCGAACGGGAGGATGCCGCGGTAGACGAACCCGGTGTCGCCCTCGGCGCACGAGACGGTGACCTCGTCGCCGTCGGACACGATGGTCGTGGCATCCCCCGTGCCGACGACGGCGGGGATGCCGAGCTCGCGCGCGATGATCGCCGCGTGACAGGTCCGCCCGCCGCGGTTGGTCACGATCGCGCTCGCACGCTTCATGATCGGCTCCCAGTCGGGATCGGTCATGTCGGCGATGAGCACCTCGCCCGGCTGGAAGTCGGCCATCTGGTCGAGACTGCGCAGCACCCGCGCGGGTCCCGCACCGATGCGCTGGCCGATCGCACGGCCCGCCGTCGCCACCTCGCCGCGCGCGCCGAGCACGAAGCGCCGGATCACGCCCGCCTCGACCCGCGACACGACCGTCTCCGGGCGCGCCTGCAGGATGTAGAGCCGTCCGTCGATCCCGTCCTTGCCCCACTCGATGTCCATCGGACGTCCGTAGTGCTCCTCGATCACGAGCGCCTGGCGGGCGAGTTCGACGAGGTCGGCGTCGTCGATCGAGAACAGACGCCGAGCGGATGCCGGGACGTCCTCGAACCGTGTCGAGGCGCCCGCCTCGCGGGCATCCGTGTACCGCATGGCGATCGCCTTCTCGCCGACGGAGCGCTTGAGCACCGCGGGGCGACCCGCGCGCAGCGCGACCTTCGAGACGTAGAACTCGTCCGGGTTCACCGCACCCTGCACGACCGCCTCGCCGAGTCCGTACGAGCTCGTGATGAACACGGCGTCCTCGAAGCCCGACTCGGTGTCGACGGTGAACATGACGCCGGCGGCGCCGACATCGGAGCGGACCATCTTCTGGATGCCGGCCGACAGTGCGACCTCGTCGTGGTCGAACCCGTGGTGGGCGCGGTACGCGATCGCCCGGTCGTTGTAGAGCGACGCGAACACCGACCGGATCGCGGCGAGGACGTTGTCGATGCCCGCGACGTTCAGGAACGTCTCCTGCTGGCCGGCGAACGAGGCGTCGGGCAGGTCTTCGGCGGTCGCGGAGGAGCGCACCGCGAAGGAGGCCTCGGGGTTCTCGCCCGCGAGGCGGGCGTAGGCCGTGCGGATCGACGCCTCCAGCTCGGCCGGGAAGGGCTGCTCCTCGATCCACGCCCGGATCTGGGTCCCCGCGTGCGTGAGCGCCGCGACGTCCTCCACGTCCACGTCCGCGATGGCCGCGGCGATCCGCTCGCGCAGCCCGCCCTCCGCCAGGAACTCCCGGTACGCGTCGGCGGTCGTGGCGAAGCCGCCGGGCACGCTCACCCCCAGAGCGGCGAGATGCGACACCATCTCGCCGAGCGATGCGTTCTTGCCGCCCACGGCGGGGAGGTCTGCCATGCCGAGCTGATCGAACCAGAGGATGCTGCTCATGTGTCGGGCCTTTCGGTGGGAGGGGGCGCGGGGAGGGGTGGGACGCTCAGGTGCGGAGCTTGAGGGACTGCATGATCACCGCCGACATCTCCTCGACGCTCTTGGTCGACGAGTTCACGAACGGGATGTGGGTGCGGCGGTAGAGGTCCTCGGCGCGGCGCAGCTCGAGCGTGCACTGCGCGAGACTCGCGTAGGTCGAGTCGGGGCGCCGTTCGTGGCGCACCTGGCTGAGGCGCAGCGGCGTCGTGGTCAGTCCGAAGCAGCGCGCGGCGTAGGGGGCGACCGCTCGTGGCAGCCCCTCGGTGGGGAAGTCGTCGTCGGTCAGCGGGTAGTTCGCGACGAGCAGCCCGTACTGCAGCGCCAGATACATGGTCGTCGGCGTCTTGCCGCAGCGCGACGGTGCGACGATGAGCACGTCCGCCTGGTCGAGGGCACGCATGCTCTGGCCGTCGTCGTGCTCGATCGCGTACTCGACGGCGCGCATGCGGGCGAAGTACTGCTCCGTGTCGCCGACGGTGTGGAACGAGCCGAGCTGCTCCGATGCCGTGGTGCCGAGCGCCGCTTCGAGCTCGGTGAGGTGGCCGCTCAGCAGGTCGATGTGGGTCGCCCGGGCTCCGCCCAGCACGCGGGCCACCGCGGGGGAGCGCACGGTGTGGAACACGATCGGCTCCTCACCCGCCGCGGCGGCGCGGTCGATCTCGCGGGCGACGGCGGCGGCGCCCTCGGCGGAGTCGACGAACGGCACGGTGTGGCGGCGGAACGTGACCCCGGGGAAGTTCACGAGCAGCGCGCGGCCGAGCGTCTCGGCGGTGATGCCGGTGGAGTCGGAGACGAAGTAGGCGGCACGGGGCGTCGTGGGGGTCACGCGGGTGCTCCTCGTCGCCTCGGGGGGAGACCGGCCGATCGACCGGTTGTTCCGAGGCTACGAAAGATGACCCTTCCCTCTGCGCGCTGGGCGCGTAAAGAACTTCCGTTCTTGCGGCTCTGTCAGGAAGTCGCGATCGGGTGCGGCCCTCAGGCGCGCAGCTCGCGGCGCCGCATCGCCAGTAGGGCGGCGGCCACGGCGAGGGCGGTGGCGAGAGCGAGGGGCAGGATGCCGCGGAGATCGACGCCGTCGGAGGTCGGCACCGGCGCGGACGCGAACGGCGCGACGTCCACGAGCGCCGCGCTCATCCCGAAGAGCGGGCCGAAGAGCGCCACGACGGCGCCGATCGCGACGAGGGCCCACGCGGTCGGGATCGCGAGTCGCGGCAGCACCACGACGAGCACGGCGGCCAGCCCCGCGAACAGCCAGGCGGGCACCAGCTGACCCGCCCCCGCGATCGCCGCATCCCGCACCAGCCCCGCGCCGTCGCTCGCCGCCTGGGCGCCGGCGGCGGCCCCCAGGACGCCGCCGACGAGCGTGAGCGTCGCCGCGACCAGCGCGACGACGACGTGATCGCCCAGCCACCGCCGGCGTGCGACGCCCGACGACAGCAGCAGCTCGGCGGTGCCGCGGGTCTCGTCCTGGCGGGCGCGGACGACCGTCTGCGTCGCCGCGCACGCCGCGAAGACGCCCAGCATCACGAAGAAGACCACGACGAGGCCCCGCGCGAGATCCGCGCCGGCGCCCCCGAGGGCCCGCAGGACGGCGGTGACCGCCGGGTTGTCGTCGCCGATCCGGTCGGCCACGGAGCCCAGCGAGGTCGAGAGGACGCCGACGAGCACCCCCGCCGCCGTCCAGCCGATGACGGAGGGCAGGCTCTGGCGGGCGACGAGCGCCAGATGGGAGGCGAGGGCGGGGCGCGCGTGCGCGCGACCGCGCCGCTCGGGGAGGAAGGCGGCCCCGAGGTCGCGATGGGCGTGCAGCGCCGCCGCCGCGCCGATCAGGACCGCCGCGACCACCGCGCCGAGGATCAGGGGCCGGGGATCGTCGGCGTCGAAGGGGCGCACGTTCTCGGCCCAGCCGAACGGCGACGCCCAGGAGAGGCCCGAGCTCGTCATGCGGGTGAGGTCGTCGCTCGGGGTGCCGAGCGCGTTGCCGACGCCCGCGACGACGAAGCACCCGAGCAGCACCCAGACCGACAGGCTGTTCGCGCCGCGCGCGGTGGGCAGCAGCTCCGCCGCCGCCAGACCCACGCCCAGGAAGACGAGCGCCACGACGAGGCAGGCCGCCCCGGCCAGCGCCGATCCGAGCGCGGGAGCGCCGCTGGCGACGAACACGGCGCTCACCACGACGCCCAGCACCGCCGCGGCGACCGCCCCGTGCACCACCGTCGCCGCCAGTGGGACGGACCGGCCCGCCGGCGTCGCCGCCACCAGCTCCAGACGACCCTCCTCCTCGTCGCCGCGGGAGTGCCGCACCGCGAGGAACGAGCTCATCAGCGCTCCCAGCAGCAGCAGCCACGGCAGCAGGAGGAACGCGACCATCTGCGCTTCACCCGCCCCCGACGGCAGCCCGCGGAAGAGCAGGATCACCGGATTGGCCATCACCGTCGCCAACAGCGCCACGCGCTCCTGCTCGTCGCCGTACGAGCCGCGCACGCCGGGGTAGCCGGCCGCGGCGAGGGCGGCGGTGCCCCCGATCCACACGCTCAGCTGCACGGCATCGCGGCGCAGGCGTTGGCGCAGGAGCGGAGCCAGCGTCGTCATCGCGGCCCCTCGGTCGGCTGGGCGCTGTAGTGGCGGAGGAACAGCTCCTCGAGCGACGGGGGAGCCACCCGCAGCCCTTCGGCGCCGAGCGCGCCCAGGCGCGGCAGCGCCGCCGCGACGGCATCGCTCGCGAGGGTCAGCGAGATGCGGCCCGCGGCCTGCGTGACGTCCTCGGCGCCGGGCACCGTGCGCGCCGCCGCGAGCGTCGCACGATCCGTCGCGACGAACGACACCTCCGTCCGGGTGAGGTGGCGCATCTCGGCGAGCGTCCCGGCATCCACGATGCGACCGCCGCGCACGATCGACACGCGGTCGCACAGCAGTTCGACCTCCGACAGGATGTGGCTGGACAGCAGCACGGTGGCCCCGGCATCCCGCACCCGGGCGACCTCCTGACGGAAGACGACCTCCATGAGGGGGTCGAGGCCGCTCGTGGGCTCGTCGAAGACGTACAGGTCGGCGGGGACGGCGAAGGCCGCGACGAGCGCCACCTTCTGACGGTTGCCCTTCGAGTACGCGCGGCCCTTCGTGCGGGTGTCGAGATCGAAGTCCGCGCAGAGCCGGCGTCGCACCGCGGCATCCGCCCCGCCGCCGCCCGTGCGCAGGCGGCAGAGCAGGTCGATCGCCTCGCCTCCGGACAGGTTCGGCCACAGGCTCACGTCGCCGGGGACGGAGGCGATGCGGCGGTGCAGGCGGGAGGCCTCCGCCCACGGATCGCCGCCGAGCACGGTCGCCGAGCCGGACGTCGGCCGCGCCAGCCCGAGCAGGATGCGGATGGTGGTGGACTTGCCGGCGCCGTTGGGGCCGAGGAAGCCGTGCACCTGGCCCTCGTCGACCGTGAGGTCGAGCCCGTCGAGGGCGTGCACGCGGCCGTAGTGCTTCGTGAGGGCGTCCGTGCGGATGACGGCGGTCATGCGCCGGATGCTACGCCGAGGGCGGGTGCCGCGGTAGATGCGACACCCGCCCTCTCCCCCGGTGCGTCGGGGACGGCGCTCAGATCTGCGAGCGCGGCCCCGGTTCGACGATCTTGTTGAAGCCGGTGACGGGCTGGTTCTCGTCGAACGAGACGACCGGCCGGCGGAAGCCCCGCGTCAGGAAGACGAGGTACAGCAGGCCGAGGCCCGTCCAGATGAGGCCGACGATGAGCGCGTGGTCGTCGAGGTTCACCCACAGCAGTCCGGTCAGCGCCATGCCGATGGCGGGCATCACGATGTAGTTGACGACGTCGCGCGGTGTGTGGCGTCGTCCCTGGCGGATCGCGAACCAGGCGATCACCGAGATGTTCACGAAGGTGAACGCGATGAGGGCGCCGTAGTTGATGTAGTCGACGATCTGGTCGAGGGTGAACGCGATGGCCGCGAGGCTCACGATGCCGACCAGGACGACCGTGAAGGCCGGCGTGTGGGTGCGCGGGCTGATGTAGCCGAAGAACTTCTTGGGCAGCACGCCGTTGCGGCCCATCACGAGCAGCATCCGCGCGACGGAGGCGTGCGAGGCGAGCCACGACGCGAGCGTGGCCGCGAAGCCCGCCGCCGTCAGCACCGACTGCAGCACGATGCCGCCGACCTGCGAGCCGATCTCCGGCAGCGTCGAGTCGGCGATCGCCTCGGGCGGGAACGCCTCGTGGGACGGGAAGCGCAGCTGCGTGAAGTAGGCCGCGATGAGGAAGATCGCCCCGCCGACGAGCACCGTGAGCAGGATGGCGCGCGGCATCGTCTTGGGGTTCTTCGCCTCCTCGGCGTACATCGTCACCGCGTCGAAGCCGATGAACGAGAAGCACACGATCGTCGCGCCGGCCAGGACCGCGCCGAACTCCACCTCCGGGTGGAAGAAGGGCTGCACCGAGGCGACCGTGCCGGCGCCGGCGCCCTGCACGAGCTGGACGATGACCATCACGACGAACACCGCCATGACCACGATCGAGAAGATCAGCAGGATCATGTTGACGTTCGACGTGCCGCGCATCGTCAGGTAGATGATCCCGGTGACGCCCGCCGTGAAGGCGACCACCCACACCCAGCCGGGGATGTCGGGGAACAGCGCCTCCATGTAGCTGCGGAGGATCAGCGCGTTCACCATCGGCAGCAGCAGGTAGTCGATGAGCGAGGTCCAGCCGACGAGGAAGCCGAGGCTCGGATGCATCGACTCGCGCACGTACGTGTAGGCGGAGCCGGCGCTCGGGATGACCCCGACCATCTTGCCGTAGCTGATCGCCGTGAAGCCCATGACGATGAGGGCGAGGGCGTAGGCGGCGGGGACGACGTTGTTGGTCTCGACGGCCACGTTGCCGAAGGTGTCGAACACGACCGTCGGCGTCATGTAGCCGAGGCCGAGACCGACGATGGACCAGACCCCCAGCGAGCGTGCGAGGGTGGCGGAGCGCGAGGATGCCGACGTGGCGGCCAGTGACTCGTTCGTGATTCCTCCTGATGATGAGGTCTTTCGGGTGCTCGAATACTAGGGTCGGCCTGTTTCGTTTGTGTAGCGTCGCCGTCACCTCGGATGACGCGTCGGCGCCATGTCCGGACGATTCGACCGGGGATCGCGTCCGCGCGGACGAACGGTGCGGGCTCAGACGCCGCGCAGGCCGTCGGTGCGTTCGAAGATGAGGCTCGTGTTGGTCGCCGCGACGATGGAATGGGTCGAGAGGTGGTCGGTGACGAAGGCGCGCAGGTCTGCGCTGTCGCGTCCGCGGAAGTGGATCACGAAGTCCTCCGCGCCGGCGACGTAGAAGTACTGGGCGACGTCGGGGTGGGTGCGCAGCTCCTCCGCGAAGCGCGTCAGCTGCGCCCGCGCCCCCGGACGGATGCGCACGGAGACGAGCGCCTCCGTGCGGTAGCCGAGCGCCGCGGGGTCGACGTCGATCGTGAAGCGGCGGATCGCGCCGCGTGAGACGAGTCGCGCGATCCGCGCGTGGACGGTGGACGCCGCCAGCCCCAGGGTCGTCGCGAGACGGCTGAGCGGCTGCCGCGCGTCCGCCCGCAACTCGTCGATGAGTCGGAGGTCCGCGGCATCCATCGAATCATTAGAGCCTGATGCGACCATGCGCCGATCCTATTTCGGTGGAACGTGCCGATGTCAACGAATCTTCGGTGGATCTTGTCGAGGTTCCGCGGGACTGACATCGTGATCGCGCTGCACCGCTCCACCTCACCCGCCCGTGGACCAGCACGAAGGAGTCCCGCCATGATCATCGGTGTTCCCGCAGAGATCAAAGACAGCGAGCGCCGCGTCGGCATGACGCCCACCGGCGTCGACGAGCTGGCCGCGCACGGCCACCGCGTGCTCATCCAGAGCGGCGCCGGCGTCGGGTCGGGCTTCGGCGATGAGGCGTACCGCGCCGCCGGCGCCGAGATCGTCGCCGACGCCGCCGAAGTGTGGGGCGCGGCCGACCTCCTCGTCAAGGTCAAGGAGCCCATCGCCCCCGAGTACGGCTTCCTCCGGGAGGACCTGACGCTCTTCACCTACCTGCACCTGGCGGCCGCCCCGGCGTTGACGCAGGCCCTCCTGGATGCCGGGACCACCGCGATCGCCTACGAGACGGTGCAGCTGCCCGACCGCTCGCTGCCCCTGCTCGCGCCCATGAGCGAGATCGCCGGGCGCCTGTCGGTGCAGGTGGGCGCGCAGCAGCTGCTCGGTCCGGCGGGGGGCCGCGGCATCCTGCTGGGAGGAGTGCCGGGCACGCCGCGCGGCCGTGTCGTCGTGATCGGCGGCGGTGTCGCCGGAACCCACGCCGCCCAGATGGCGGTGGGCCTCGGCGCGCATGTGACGATCGTCGACCTGTCGATCCCGCAGCTGCGGCGCCTGGACGAGCGTTTCGACGGTCGGGTCGACACGCGCGTGTCCACCCGTTCGACGATCGCCGACCTCGTCGCCGACGCCGATCTGGTCATCGGGTCCGTGCTCGTCCCGGGCGCCGCGGCGCCCAAGCTCGTCACCCTCGACATGGTCGAGCGGATGCGGCCGGGCTCGGTGCTGGTGGACATCGCGGTCGACCAGGGCGGCTGCTTCGAGGGCACCCACGCCACGACCCACACCGACCCGACCTACCGCGTGCACGACGCGATCTACTACGCCGTCGCGAACATGCCCGGCGCGGTGCCGCTCACCTCGACCCTCGCCCTGACCAACGCGACGCTGCGCTACACGCTCGCGCTCGCCGACCTGGGCACCGGCGCCGCCCTCGAGGTCGACGCGTCGCTGCGCGCCGGCCTGTCGATCCGCGGCGGCGAGGTGGTGGACACCCGCATCCTGGGGTGACACCACTCCCGCCCGGCGGGCGCGGGATGCCCGTCAGAGGCGGGTCCAGGCCTCCGTCAGCACGCTGCGCAGGATCTGCTCGATCTCGTCGAACTCGGCGGGTCCGATCGTCAGCGGCGGGGCGAGCTGGATGACGGGGTCGCCCCGGTCGTCGGCGCGGCAGTACAGGCCCGCGTCGAACAGGGCCTTGGAGAGGAAGCCGCGCAGCAGGCGCTCGGACTCGGCGTCGTCGAAGGTCTCCTTGGTGGCCTTGTCCTTGACCAGCTCGATGCCGAAGAAGTAGCCGTCGCCGCGCACGTCGCCGACGATCGGCAGGTCCAGGAGCTTCTCCAGCGTGGCGCGGAAGACCGGCGAGTTCTCGCGGACGTTCTCCAGCAGCTTCTCCTCCTCGAACACGTCGAGGTTCTCCAGCGCCACCGCGGCCGACACGGGGTGTCCGCCGAAGGTGTAGCCGTGGGGGAACGACAGGTCGCCGTGCGCGAACGGCTCGTAGACGCGGTCGTTCACGATCGTGCCGCCGAGCGGCGCGTACCCGCTCGTGACGGCCTTCGCGAACGTGATCATGTCGGGCTGGTAGTCGTAGGCCTGCGCGCCGAAGTAGTGGCCCAGGCGGCCGAAGGCGCAGATGACCTCGTCGGAGACGAGCAGCACGTCGTAGCGGTCGCAGATCTCGCGCACCCGCTGGAAGTAGCCGGCGGGAGCGGGGAAGCAGCCGCCCGCGTTCTGCACGGGCTCGAGGAATACGGCGGCGACCGTCTCGGGGCCCTCGAACTGGATCATCTGCTCGATGCGGTCGGCCGCCCACACGCCGAACTCCTCGGGGGTTCCGCCGCCGAACCCCGACTCCGCCGCGCGGTAGTAGTTCGTGTTGGGCACCCGGAAGCCGCCGGGGGTGACGGGCTCGAACATGTGCTTCATGACCGGCAGGCCCGTGATCGCGAGGGCACCCTGCGTCGTGCCGTGGTAGGCGATGGCGCGGGAGATGACCTTGTGCTTGGTGGGCTTGCCCTGCAGCTTCCAGTAGTGCTTGGCGAGCTTGAACGCGGTCTCGACCGCTTCGCCGCCGCCCGTGGAGAAGAAGACGTGGTTGAGGTCGCCGGGCGCGAGGTGCGCGATGCGGTCGGCGGCCTCGATGCCGGACGGGTGCGCGTAGGACCACAGCGGGAAGAAGGCGAGCTCCTCCGCCTGCTTCGCGGCCGCCTGGGCGATGCGGCGACGGCCGTGGCCGGCGTTCACGACGAACAGGCCGGCGAGCCCGTCGATGTAGCGCTTGCCGCGGGAGTCCCAGATGTGGTGGCCCTCGCCCTTGACGATGATGGGGACCCCGGGGCCCTCCGTCATCACCGACTGGCGTGCGAAGTGCATCCAGAGGTGGTCGCGGGCCTTGGCCTGCAGGTCGGCGTCGTCGATGGTCATCGTGTCCCCCAGTTGTAGAGCTGACGGTGGAGTTTGAGGTAGACGAAGGTCTCGGTCGAGACCACCTCGGGAAGGGCGCGGATCTGCTCGTTGAGCAGGTCCATGAGGTCGTCGTCGTTCTCGCAGACGACCTCCACGAGCAGATCGAACGAACCCGCCGTCGACACGACGTAGCTGACCCCCGGCAGGGTCGACAGCTGTGCGGCGATGCCGCGCGTGTCTCCGGCGACGCGGATGCCGATCATCGCCTGGCGGGCGAAGCCGAGCTGCAGCGGGTCGGTGACGGCGACGATCTGCATCACGCCCTGGTCGACGAGCTTCTGCACGCGCTGGCGCGTGGCGGCCTCGCTGAGGCCGACGGCCTTGGCGATCTCCGCGTAGGGACGTCGGCCGTCCTCCTGCAGCTGCTCGATGATCAGCTTGGATGCGGCATCCAGGGTCTGTCGACGCGAAGCTGCGATTTCCGTCGTCTGAGGCATGATCCGCGACGATATCAATCGCGGCAGTGAATAATCAAGACTGATTCAGAAGCTCTCGGGGGTCTCCATGGTATCCAGGATGCCGATGAGGTCCTCGAACGTGGTGCGCGGGTTGAGGATCGCGAACCGCGCGTTCGCCCGGCCTTCGTGGCTCGACGGCGTGACGAAGGCGTGCTGCACGTCGAGCAGGCGCTGCGACCAGGCCTCGTATTCGGTCCGGGTCCAGCCGTCGCGCTCGAAGACGACGACGCCGAGCTGAGGCTGGCGCACGAGCGAGAAGCCGGGGCGCGCCGCGATCTCGTCGGCGATGCGGCGCGCCAGCACGATCGACGCGCTCACCGCCTCGCGGTAGGCGGCGGCGCCGTGCGTGGCGAGCGAGAACCACAGGGGGAGCCCCCGCGCGCGGCGCGTGAGGTGCGCGGCGTAGTCGGACGGGCTGTAGTCGGAGCGGTCGGTCAGCGTGTCGAGGTACTCGGCGTGCTGAGTGTGCGCGCGCCGGCCCTGCTCGGGGTCGCGGTAGATGAGGGCGCACGCGTCGAAGGGGGCGAACAGCCACTTGTGCGGGTCGACGATGACCGAGTCGGCCTGCTCGACCCCCGCGTACAGGTGCCGGGCCAGCGGCGAGAGCATTCCGGCCAGGCCGTAGGCGCCGTCGACGTGCAGCCAGACGTCGTGCGCGTGGGCCGCGGCGGCGACCCCGGCGATGTCGTCGACGATGCCGAAGTTGGTCGAGCCCGCCGTGGCGACGACGGCGAACACCCGCTCGTCCACGTCGGCCAGCGTCGCGGCCACCGCGTCGCCGCGCAGCATGCCGTCGGCATCCGTGGGCACGGTGATCACGTCGACGTCCATGACGCGGGCGGCCGAGGCGATCGAGGAGTGCGCCTGCGAGCTGCAGACCACGGCCCAGCGCGCGGGGGCGGGCGCTCCCGCTTCGGCGTGCCGAGCGCGCGCGGCTTCCCGCGCCGCCACGAGGGCGGAGAGGTTTCCGAGCGTGCCGCCCTGCACGAACACGCCGCCCGCGGATGCCGGCAGGCCGAACTCGTCGGCCAGCCAGCGCAGCACCTCGTTCTCGGCGTGTACCGCGCCCGCGCCCTCCAGCCACGAGCCGCCGTAGAGCGCGCTCGCCGACACGACGAGGTCGAACGCCGCCGCGGCCTTCGTGGGGGCCGTGGGGATGAAGGAGAGGTAGCGGGGGTCGTCGGTGGTGATGCAGGCCGGGGCGAGCACGTGCGTGAACACACCGAGCGCGCGCTCCGCGCCGACGCCGTCCTCGGAGATCGTCCGACCGGCGAGCCGGCTCAGCTCCGCCGCGGAGAGCGGCTTGTCGAGCGGGGTGTCCTGGGCGAGCAGGCGTTCGCGGGAGTAGTCGAGCACGAGATCGACGATGCGGCGGGTCTCGGCGGTGACGTCGTGCATGCGGGCGGCATCGGTCATGTGCGGTCCTTCAGGGCGGGGGTGCGCGGCGGCACCGGTCGTTCGGGGGTGAGTGTCTCGATCGCGCAGCCGAGGCGCAGGAGTGCGACGTCGTCGCCGGATCGTCCCGCGATCGTCAGCCCGACCGGCATCCCGATGTCGGACAGGAGTCCCATCGGCACCGTCACCGTCGGGATGCCGAGATGGCGGATGGCGAGATTGCCGTTCGCGACCCACACGCCGTTTCGCCAGCCGAGGTCGGCGGAGGCGGGGTTCACGTCCATGTCGGCGGGGCCGACGTCGGCGACGGCGGGGAAGACGACGGCGTCGAGGCCGCGATCGTCCATCCAGGCCTCCAGGTCGAGCCGGCGGGTGCGCTCGAGGCCGCGGAGGCCCTCCTCCAGCTCGGGCATGTCGCGCCAGGAGGTGCCGGGGTGGGCGCGCACCCAGTCGGGGTAGGTCGCGATGTCGTCGTCGAAGCCGGTGTAGCGGTCGGGAAGGGCGCCGGCCGGGTGCGGGAAGATGCGGGCGCCGTCGACGGCGGCGAGCGAGGACAGGGCGGGGTCGCCGTTCGCGGTGAGGAAGTCCTCCCACGCCCACGCCGAGAGGTCGACGATCTCGCGGCGCAGGTAGGCGGGCGAGACGAGCCCGCGGGTCGCGATCGTGGGCGCGCCCGGGCGGTCGCCCTCGTAGTTGCTGACCACGGGGAAGTCGACCTCCACGACCTCGGCGCCCGCGGCCTCCAGAGCGGCGCGCGTCTGCTCCCACAGCGAGATCACGGAGGCACGCGTCCGGATCCGCTGCCCCGTCGGGCCGCCGATGCCGGGTGCGGCGGAGGTCCCGGCATCCGGATCGGCGTTGACGTACATCCGGGGGATGCCGAGGCGCAGTCCGGCCACCGCGGCGCCGGAGGCGAGCGTCCGGTAGTCCTCCGGTCGCAGTGCCGAGGGGGTCTGGAGGGAGATCCACGGCTGTGTGCGCCAGAAGTCGCCGCGGGCGTCGGGGTCGTCGGCGACGATCACGTCGAGCACCTCCAGGAGGTCGGCCATGGTGCGGGTGTGGGGCACGACGACGTCCATCGTGGGCACCAACGGCCAGTTGCCGCGCGTCGAGATGACGCCGCGCGAGGGCGTGTAGGCGCACAGCGCGTTGTTGCTGGCGGGCCCGCGGCCGCTCGACCACGTCTCCTCGCCCAGGCCGAAGGCCGCGAAAGACGCCGCGGTCGCCGTTCCCGAGCCGTTGGACGAGCCCGAGCCGAACGGCGCCGTCAGCCAGTCGCGGGAGTAGGGGCTCTCGGTGCGCCCGTAGACGCCGCGCTGCATGCCGCCGTTGGCCATCGGCGGCATGTTCGTCAGTCCGAGGCAGATCGCACCGGCGGCGCGCAGGCGCTCGATCGTGAACGCGTCGCGCTGGGCGACCAGCTCGGCGAAGGCGGGGGAGCCCGCGGCTGCCGTCAGGCCCCGCACGAGGTAGCTGTCCTTCGCGGTGTACGGGATGCCGTCCAGCGGCGAGAGCGCAGCGCCGCGGGCGCGGCGCGCGTCGGAGGCCGCGGCCTCCGCGAGCGCCTCGGGGTTGCGGACGACGACGGCGTTGAGGGCGGTCGCCGTGTCGGGGCCGTCGTAGGCGGCGATGCGCGCGAGGAAGGCCTCGACGAGTTCGACGGCCGTCGTGCGCCCGTCCTCGAGCGCGGCGCGGAGGTCGGCGATGGTGGCCTCGACGACGTCGATCATCGCGGCGTCTCCTGCCCGCCGAGTGCGGGCTGCTGCTGTGTGATGCAGTGGATGCCGCCGCCGCGGGCGAAGATCGGGCGGGCGTCGACCGTGACCACCTCGCGTCCCGGGTAGGCGTGGGCGAGGATCGCGCGAGCCTCGGCATCCGCCTTGTCCTCGCCGAAGCCGCAGGCGATGACGCCGCCGTCCACGACGAGGTGGTTGACGTAGCTCCAGTCGACGAAGCCCTCGTCGTCGCCGTGGCCGTCGCGCAGCGTCGCCGGCGCGGGAAGCTCGATGACCTCGAGGCGGCGCCCGGCCGCGTCGGTCTGCGCGGCGAGCAGCTCGTGCAGGGCCGCGCTGACGGCGTGGTCGGGGTGTGCGGGGTCGCGCTGGGTGTGCAGCAGCACGCGGCCGGGGGAGGGAAAGGTCGCGACGATGTCGACGTGGCCGTTGGTGCCGAAGTCGTCGTAGTCGCGCGTGAGCCCCCGCGGCAGCCAGATGGCCTTCGTCGTGCCCAGCGTGCGGGCGAACTCCGCTTCGACGCGGGCCCGGTCGGCGTAGGGGTTGCGGCGCGGGTCGAGCTGCACCGTCTCGGTCAGCAGCACCGTGCCTTCGCCGTCGACGTGGAAGCCGCCGCCCTCGGTGACCAGCGTGGAGGACACGAGCTCGGCGCCGACCTCGGCCGCGATGAGGCGGGCGTGCTCCGCCGAGCGCTCCCACCGCGCCCAGTCGTGGGCTCCCCACCCGTTGAAGATCCAGTCGACGGCCCCCAGGACGCCGGGACGTTCGTCGTCGACGACGAACGTCGGGCCGTGGTCGCGCATCCAGAACTCGTCGACGGGCGCCTCCAGGATCGAGACGTCGCCGGGCAGCATCCGCCGGGCGCGCGCGAGCTCGGAGGGGTCGACGACCATCGTCACCGGCTCGAAGCGGGCGATCGCCGCGGCGACCTCCGTCCAGGCGGCGTAGCCCTCGTCGCGGTCGGCATCGCGCTCGCCGAGGGTCGGCCCCTCGACGGGGAAGGCCATCCACGTGCGCGCGTGCGGCGCGGTCTCGCTCGGCATCCGCCAGCTCATCGGCATCCTCGACTCTCGTCCGGTCCTGGAGTAGCTTATTGATCACATGATCAACTCATCGGAGGGTAGCGAGCGGATGCCGCAGACGTCAACCACCGCACGCGCGCGATTGAGCGCCGAGCAGCGGCGTGAGCAGATCGCCGGCGCCGCGCACGACCTGGCGCTCGCCGACGGTCTGGACGCGGTGACGCTGCGCGCCGTCGCGACGCGCGTGGGGGTGGCGTCGGGACTCGTCGCCCACTACATCCCGAGCATGGACGACCTCGTCGCCGACACCTTCTTCGACATCGTGGCCGGCGAGCTCGACGAGGTGCGCGCGCTCCTTCCCGACGCGCCCGCGCCGGTGCGGATCGGTGCGCTGCTGCGGACCACGCTGGATCCCGCCCGGCGCGACGTCACCCTCGTCTGGGTGCAGGCGTGGGCGCTGGGGACGCGCAACGCGCCGCTCGCCGAGAGGGTGCGGGCGGCGATGGACGCCTGGCGCGGCGCGCTCGCCGACGAGATCGTGCGGGGGATGGATGCCGGGGTGATCCCTGCCGCCGATCCGGAGCCCCTCGCCTGGCACCTGCTGGCGATGATCGACGGTCTCAGCGCCCACGCGCTGGTCGGCTGGGGGCCGGGGATCGAGCCGGTCGCGCCCGTGCTGCGCGCGGCCGCGGGCCTGCTCGGGGTGGAGGCGGAGGCGCTCGACGGGGCCTGACGGTGGCCTCGGGCGGTCGCGGGATTCCGCGATCTCCCTCTTGCTCTCTCTTGCGATCTTCGAAGTTTTGTTCTATAGTGGGGTGAAGAAACCCCGCGCGTGCCCACCTTCTGTTGCGGGTCCTGTCCTCCGGTTGATGCCGGGTCAGGGGTGATGATGCACGCGCTGACGAGTACCCGTGAGGGTGATACGACCTGGCCCGGGTTGGATGCGCTGGTGGCCGGTGTGGTGGATGCGCGGCGTCGTGCGGCTCAGGCGCAAGCTGCCGAGGCGAGGTTGCTGGCCGATGCCGTGGGACTGGTCGCGGAACGTGCGGCGTTGCTGCGTCAGGAGGCGCAGCAGCAGGGGCGGTCGGTGCGGTCGTCTGATGCGGATCTGCCGTTGCGGGAGGTCGCGTTGGAGCTGGCGATGGCGTTGCGGGTGTCGGATCGGGGTGTGCAACGCCGGATGTCGGAGGCGTACCTGCTGACGACCCTGTTCCCGCGGACGTTTGAGGTGTGGGCGGGCGGGGAGATCGATGCCGGTCACGCGTGGGCGATCAGCCGCACCGGCACGCTTCTCACCTCTGAAGCAGACCGGGCACGGTACGAAACCCTCGCTCTGGAGGCGGCCCGGTCGGAGTCGCCTGCGCGGATGAGCGCGGCGGCGAAGGCGATCGCGGCAACAATCGACCCGACTGCGTTCACCGAAGCCGCGCAGCGCGCGTATGAGGAACGCTCGGTGCGGTTGTTCCCGTTGGAGGACGGTATGGCTCGGTTGATCGCGGATCTTCCCGCGCCGCTCGCCCACGCGATCCACGACACCCTGACCGCCCGGGGTCGGGCGATCCTCGACCAGCCCGGCGAGGACGTCCCGCACCAGGACGAGGGTGCTTCATCGGATGCCGGCGCGGACACGGACGACGGACCGCACGGCGAGAGGGTCATCACCGGCTCCCGCCCCTGCGCTCATGCAGACACCCGCACGTTGGCGCAGGTGCGTGCGGACATCCTCACCGACCTGCTCCTGACCGCCACTGCCTCCACCCGAGCCACCGGTGCCGGAGTGGAAGCGGTGACGGCGCAGATCCAGGTGACGGTCCCCGCCCTGACCCTCGCCGGCGACCCCGACGGAGGCCCGGCGATCTTGACCGGGTACGGGCCCATCGACCCGGGACTTGCCCGCCGGTTGGCGGGGCTCGCACCCGGCTGGGATCGCGTGTTCACCGACCCGACCACCGGCATCCCCGTCGCCGTCGACCGCTACCGACACTCCGCGGAAATCCGCCGCTACCTCGCTGCGAGGGATGAACGCTGCCGCACCCCCGGCTGCACCCGCCCCGCCCACCGGTGCGACCGCGACCACACCACCGCCGCCGCAGACGGCGGCCCCACGGCACCCGACAACCTCGCCCACTTGTGCCGCCGCCACCACACCGTGAAGCACCACACCGCCTGGCAGGTCCGACACCTCGGCCACGGAACCCTCGAATGGACCTCACCCACCGGACGCCACTACGAGGACCACCCACCCAGCCTCGTGAGATTCGTCCCCGAACCCACGCCGGCCGAGCCGCCACCCTTCTGACGCCGAGCGGGGTCCGGCCGTGTGCGTGTGCGTCAGTCCAGGCTCGCCATGACGTGCTTGATGCGGGTGTAGTCCTCGAAGCCGTAGACGGAGAGGTCCTTGCCGTACCCGGAGTGCTTGAAGCCGCCGTGCGGCATGTCGGAGACGAAGGGGATGTGCGCGTTGATCCACACGCAGCCGAAGTCGAGGTCGCGCGAGAACCGCAGCGCTCGGGCGTGCTCGCGGGTCCAGACCGACGCCGCGAGGGCGTACGGCACCCCGTTCGCCAGCGCGAGCGCGTCCTCCTCCGACGCGAACGGCTGCACCGTGAGCACCGGGCCGAAGATCTCCTGCTGCACCACCTCGTCGTCCTGGCGCACACCCGTGACGATCGTCGCCTCGAAGAAGCAGCCCGTCTCGCCCTGTCGGCGTCCGCCGATCGCGATCGACGCGTGCGACGGCAGCCGATCGACGAACCCCTGCACGCGCGCGAGCTGGTCGGGGTTGTTCACCGGGCCGAAGAACGCGTCGGGGTCGTCCGGCGCGCCGGCTCTCGCGTGCTCGCGCGTGTGGGCCACGAGTCTCTCGACCAGGTCGTCGTGCACCGCGGCATCCACGAGCACGCGGGTCGCGGCGGTGCAGTCCTGTCCTGCATTGAAGAACGCGGCCTCCACGATGCCGCGCGCCGCGCGATCCAGGTCGGCGTCGGCGAACACCAGCGCCGGCGCCTTGCCGCCGAGCTCGAGGTGCACGCGCTTGAGGTCCTGCGCGGCCGACGCGGCCACCTGCATCCCGGCGCGCACCGAGCCGGTGATCGCGACGAGCTGCGGCGTCGGATGCTCGACCAGCATCCGGCCGGTCTCCCGGTCGCCGAGCACGACGTTGAAGACACCCGCGGGAAGGATCCCGGCGGCGAGCTCCGCGAGGCGCACCGTCGTCTGCGGCGTCGTCTCGCTCGGCTTCAGCACGACGGTGTTGCCCGCCGCGAGGGCCGGACCGATCTTCCACACCGCCATGTTCAGGGGATAGTTCCACGGCGTCACCTGTGCGACCACACCGATCGGCTCGCGGCGCACATAAGAGGTGAACCCCTCCGCGTACTCGGCCGCCGCCCGCCCGTCGAGGTCGCGGGCGGCGCCCGCGAAGAAGCGCAGCTGGTCGATCGACTGGACGATCTCGTCGGCCACGAGGCTCGCCCGGGGCTTGCCGGTGTCCTGCGACTCCAGATCGGCGAACTCCTCCGCGTGGGCCTCGAGCGCATCCGCGAGACGGAACAGCAGCAGCTGGCGCTGGGCGGGCGTCGTCCGCTTCCACGTCTCGAAGGCGCGGGATGCCGCCGCGAACGCGGCATCCACCTCGTCCGCCGTCGAGATCGGCGCGTGCGCGTACACCTCGCCGGTCACCGGGCTCACGAGCGGCAGCGCCGCGCCGACCGAGGCGACCGGCACGCCGTCGACGACGTTGCGGAGCACGGTCGTCGACGGCGTCACGATGCCACCTCGGCATCGGTGACCTCGAGCGCGCGGTCGATGATGTCGAGGCCCCGCACGAGGTCGTCCTCCGACACGATCAAGGGCGGCGCCACGTGCGCGCGGTTGAAGTGCGTGAACGGCCAGAGCCCCGCCTTCTTGCACGCCGCGGCGAACGCGGCCATCGGGGCGGCATCCGCTCCCGCCGCGTTGAACGGAACCAGCGGCGCGCGCGTCTGCCGGTCGCGCACCAGCTCGATCGCCCAGAACAGGCCGAGTCCGCGCACCTCGCCGACCGACGGATGCCGCTCTGTCATCTGCTCCAGTCGCGGACGCACGACACGCTCGCCGAGGTCGCGGACGCGCTCCAGGATGCCGTCGCGACGGAACACCTCGAAGGTCGCGATCCCCGGGGCGCACGCCAGCGGGTGGCCCGAGTAGGTGAGCCCGCCGGGGAACGACACGGTGTCGAAGTGCGCCGCGATGCGGTCGGAGACGACGACGCCGCCCAGCGGCACGTAGCCCGAGTTGACGCCCTTCGCGAAGGTGATGAGGTCGGGCACGACGTCGAAGTTCTCGAAGCCCCACCAGGTGCCCAGCCGTCCGAAGCCGACCATGACCTCGTCGGCGATGTACACGATGCCGTAGCGGTCGCACAGCTCGCGGACGCCCGGCAGATACCCGGGCGGCGGGATGAGCACGCCGTTGGTGCCGACGACGGACTCGATGATGATCGCGCCGATCGTCGAGGCGCCCTCCAGGATGATCGTCTGCTCGAGATGCGCGAGCGCCCGCTCGGCCTCCTGCTCCGGGGAGTCCGCGTGGAACGGCGACCGGTAGGCGTACGGACCGAAGAAGTGCACGACGGACGCGTCGGCCGGCTCGTTCGCCCACCGGCGCGGGTCGCCCGTCAGCGTGATGGCCGTCGACGTGTTGCCGTGGTAGCTGCGGTACATCGCGAGCACCTTGCGCTTGCCGGTGACCAGGCGCGCCATCCGGACCGCGTTCTCATTGGCATCAGCCCCGCCGTTGGTGAAGAACACCTTCGAGAAGCCGTCGGGGGAGATCTCGCTGATCCGCCGCGCCAGCTCGCCGCGCGTGTCGTTCGCCATCGACGGCTGGATCGTCGCCAGGCGCCCGGCCTGCTCCTGGATGGCCGCGACGAGGTCGGGGTGCTGGTGGCCGAGGTTGAGGTTCACCAGCTGCGACGAGAAGTCGAGGTAGCTGCGTCCGGCGTAGTCCCAGAACGTCGCACCTGCGCCGCCCGCGACCGGCAGCGGGTCGATCAGGGCCTGCGCGCTCCAGGAGTGGAAGACGTGGCGGCGGTCGTCGCCGCGGACGGCCGCGTCGGCGGCGGAGTCGGCGGCGGGGGCGATGGTGCTCATGGTGTCTCCTTCGGATGCCGCGGGGTCAGTGGTTGCTGGGGAAGCCGAGGCTGATCTGGCTCTCGCTGGGGTCGGGCCAGCGGGTCGTCACGACCTTGCTCCGCGTGTAGAAGTGGATCGACTCGGGGCCGTAGATGTGCGAGTCGCCGAACAGCGAGTTGCGCCACCCGCCGAAGGAGAACGCGCCCACCGGCACGGGGATCGGCACGTTGACGCCGACCATCCCCACCTCGATGTCGAACTCGAACTGGCGGGCGGTGCCGCCGTCGCGCGTGAACACCGCGGTGCCGTTCGCGAAGGGGCTCGCGTTGATGAGGGCGACCGCCTCGTCGTAGGTCGCGACGCGCGCGACGGAGAGCACCGGGCCGAAGATCTCCTCGTCGTAGACCTTCATGCCGGGAGCGACCCGGTCGACGAGCGAGACGCCGATGAAGAAGCCGTCGCCCTCGAACTGCTGCGTCGTGCCGTCGACGACCACCGTCGCGCCTTCGGCGGCGGCGCCGGAGACGTACGCGGCGACCTTGTCGCGGTGCTCGCGCGTGATGAGCGGGCCCATCTCGCTCGCCGGGTCGGTGCCCGCGCCGATGGTCAGCCCGGCGATGCGCTCCGCGACCTTCTCGACCAGCGCGTCCGCCACGTCGTCGCCGACGGCGACGAGCACGGAGACGGCCATGCAGCGCTCGCCGGCCGAACCGTAGGCGGCCGACACGGCGGCGTCGGCCGCGGCATCCAGGTCGGCGTCGGGCATGACGACCATGTGGTTCTTGGCGCCGCCGAGGGCCTGCACGCGCTTGCCGTTCGCGGCGGCGCGCTCGTAGATCGAGCGTGCGATCGGCGTCGAGCCGACGAAGCTCACGGCGCGGACGGTGGGGGAGTCGAGGATCGCGTCGACGGCGACCTTGTCGCCGTGCACGACGTTGAGGACACCCGCCGGCAGGCCCGCCTCCTCGTAGAGCCGCGCGAGGAAGAGCGCGGCCGAGGGGTCCTTCTCGCTCGGCTTGAGCACGACGGTGTTGCCGCACGCGATGGCGGATGCCGTCATCCACAGCGGAACCATCACGGGGAAGTTGAACGGGGTGATCGCGCCCACGACGCCCACCGGCTGCTTCACCGAGTGCACGTCCACGCCGCGGGACACCTGCTCGGCGTGCTCGCCCTTCAGCAGATGGACGAGTCCGGCCGCGAACTCGACGTTCTCGATGCCGCGGCTGATCTCGCCCTTCGCGTCGGAGAGCACCTTGCCGTGCTCGGCGGTGATGATGGCGGCGAGCTCGTCCGCCCGCTCGACGAGGAGGTGGCGCAGGCGGAAGAACACGTCGGCGCGCTTGATGAGGCTCGTCGCCCGCCAGGCCGGCAGCGCGGCGGCGGCCGCCGCGATCGCGGCATCCGTCTCGGCGGTCGAGGCGAACGCGACCTCCGCCTGCACGACGCCGGTCGCCGGGTCGTAGACGGGGCCGGTGCGCTCGGCCGATCCGGTCGATCGGCCGGCGACGTGGTGACGGATGAGATCCATGCGGGGCTCCTGACGGGAGGGGAGACGACGGGCGGGTACGCGGGTCGGACAGATCGACCGGCACGTGCCATGCTTATGCTGACTCAGCGATGGGGGAGGCGCAGGTGTCTGTTCGTCACGATGTAGACGTTTCCCGGACAGAACGTCCGACAACGGTTCTGCCGACCGTGGCGGAGGTGCTCGCCCTGGCGGTGTTCTCCGCCGGAGCGCCCGTCGTGGTCGTCGGCGGCGACGCCCTCGGCGCCGCCGTGCGATGGGTCCACGTCTCCGACAGCGCCGACGTCGCGCGGCTGCTCGAAGGCGGCGAGCTGCTGCTGTCGACGGGCTCCGGCTGGCCGGACGACCCCGCCCTGCTCGCCGGGTTCGTGACGCAGCTGGCCCGGGTCGGCGCGGCGGGCATCGTGCTCGAGCTCGGCTCGCACTACCGCTACGTGCCGGCGGTCCTCGCGGATGCCGCCCGCTCGGCGGGCCTCGCGCTGGTCGCCCTCCACCGCGAGGTCAAGTTCGTCACGATCACCGAGGCCGTGCACCGTCGCATCATCGCCGACCAGACGACGGCGCTGGAAGCGCGCGACGCGGTACGGACCCTGTTCACCGGGCTGGCGCTGCGCGGAGCGCCGGCCGAGTTCATCGTCGAGCAGGTCGGGCTCGCCCTCGCCGCCCCCGTCGTGCTGGAGACCGTCGCGCACGAGGTGGTGGTCGCCCACGTCGGCGGGGCGATCGAGACGCAGACCCTCCGCGGCTGGGGACGCCGGTCGCGTGCGGCCGCGGCGGCCCCCGACCACGAGGGGCGGGCGATCGTCGCCGTCGAAGCCCGCGGCATCCGGTGGGGATGGCTCGTCGCGCTGCCCGGAACACCGCACCCGGCCGGACGGGAGGCCGTCCTCGAGCAGGCGGCCACGGCGCTCGCCCTGGGCCGGCTCGCCGATCCGGGGGGAGAGGAGTGGTCCCGGCTGGGGCGCCGCCGCGTCGTCGACGCGCTCGTCGACGGCCGGTTCACGAGCCTCGGGGCGGCGGCGGCCCGCCTGGACGCGGCCGGCCTGCCCCTCGCCGGCGTCGTCGCGTTCCCGCTCGTCGCGCTGGCCCCGGCCGGTCGCGAGGATGCCGTGGGTGTCGCGACCGCGGCGGACGTCGCCGCCGCCGCCCTGGGTGCGCGTGCCGTGTGCGGTTCGAGCGCGACGCTGGAGGACGGGTCGGGCCTCGTCCGCACGCCGGTGCTGCTCACCGTCCCCGCCCGCGCCGCGACCGCCGCGGACAATCGCGCCGATGCCTTCGCCGCCGCACTGGAGGAGGCGTTGCGCGTCGCCACCGCCTCCGCCGGCGCCTCTGCGACGACCCTGCCGTCGCGCCCGGCGCGGCCGCGCGTCGTGCTCGGCCCCGGTGTCGCCATCCCCTCCGTCGAGGACGAGCGGGGCATGGGCCTGCTCGTCGGTGCGCTGCGCGAGACGATCGACCTCGTCGCGGCCGACGACGGCGTCCGCAGCGCGCGCCGCGACCGCGAGGGCGACGGGCGCCGCACGGTCGAGCGGCCCCTGACCCGGGTCGTCGCCGCGATGCGCGACGATCATCGCCTCGTCGCGCACGCGGACCGGATGCTCGCCCCGGTGCTGGCCGAGGCCCGGGGCCGCGGCGGCGACCTGCTCGACGTGCTCGCGGCCCTGCTGGCGCACCCGTCCAACCGCACGGCCGCCGCGGAGGCGGCGCACCTGTCGCGCTCGGTCTTCTACCAGCGCATCGCCCTGCTCGAAGACCTGCTCGGCATCGACTTCGACGACGGCGAGCAGATCGCGGCCCTACACCTCGCCGTGTTGACCCATCGGCTCCACGTTCCCCACTGAACCGCGGCGCGCGCGACTTTCTGTATGCACTAGTAGCAGTTCGGGGTCGATGACTTCCCCTCAGAGCCACTTTTGTATACAGTGATGGCGACGAGAGGAGTTGTCGTGCGCGCGAGCGATCGGGCCTACCGCAGTCTCCTCGACGAGATCCAGTCCGGCGTCCTCCGCCCCGGTGCCGTGCTCGCCGAGGTGGAGCAGTCGGTGCGCCTCGGCGTGAGCCGCACGCCGCTGCGCGAGGCGCTCGGCCGGCTCGCCGCGGACGGGCTCGTCGTGCAGGCGTCGCCGCGCATGACCGTCGTCAGCGACCTCGACGCCGACGACATCCGCGAGCTGTTCGAGGTGCGCCGGGCGCTCGAAGAGACCGCCGCGCGCCTGGCGGTCCGCTCCGGGGCCACGCCGCCGTTCGCCGCGCTGGCGACAGAGTTCGCCGCCACGGATGCCGCCGCCGACCCCGACGCCTACTACGCCCTCATCGCGCGCTTCGACGACGCGCTCGATCTCGCCGTCGCCAATGACTACCTGACCGCGGCGCTGAAGACGGTCCGCACGCACCTCGTGCGCGTGCGCCGCCTCGCACGCGACAACCCCGAGCGGCTCGCGGCGTCCGTGGCCGAGCACCGGCTCATCGCGTCGGCCATCGGGGCCGGCGACGCGGAGCTCGCCGCGCACGCCACCCACGTCCACCTGCACAACGCGCTCGCCGCGATCCTCGCCTCGTTGGAAGGAACCCCATGACCGTCACCCACCACGTCCGTGTGCACCGCAGCGAGGAGAACCTCGCGCGCGAGGATCAGCTCGCGTTCGCGATCGCCGAGGTCGCCGCCGACCCGGTGGCAGCCCTGCCCGAGGTCGTCGAGATGATCATCAACCGCGTCATCGACAATGCCGCGGTGGCCGCGGCATCCCTCACCCGGGGCCCCGTGACCGCCGCCCGCGCGCAGGCGCTCGACCACCCCGTGTCGCGCGGCGGACACGGCGCGACCGTGTTCGGCGAGCCCGACGACGTGCGCACCAGCCCGGAGTGGGCGGCGTGGGCCAACGGCGTCGCCGTGCGCGAGCTCGACTACCACGACACCTTCCTCGCCGCGGAGTACTCCCACCCGGGCGACAACATCCCGCCGATCCTCGCCGTCGCCCAGCACGTCGGCGCCGACGGGGCGGCGCTGGTGCGCGGCATCGCGACCGGCTACGAGATCCAGATGGATCTGGTGCGCGCCATCAGCCTGCACCGGCACAAGATCGACCACGTCGCCCACCTCGGCCCGTCTGCGGCCGCCGGCATCGGCACGCTCCTCGGCCTCGACGCCGGCACCATCGCGCAGGCCGTCGCGCAGGCCCTGCACACGACCACGGCCACCCGTCAGTCGCGCAAGGGCGAGATCTCCACGTGGAAGGCGCACGCCCCCGCGTTCGCGGGCAAGATGGCGGTCGAGGCCGTCGACCGCGCGATGCGCGGGCAGACCTCGCCGTCGCCCATCTACGAGGGCGAGGACGGCGTCATCGCCTGGATGCTGGATGGCAAGGACGCCGCGTACGACGTGCCGCTGCCCGCCCCCGGCGAGCCCAAGCGGGCGATCCTCGACTCCTACACGAAGGAGCACTCGGCCGAGTACCAGGCGCAGGCCTGGATCGACCTGGCCCGAAAGCTCCACGGCACCCATCCCGAGCTCGCCGACCCCGCGAACGTCGAGAGCATCGTGCTGCACACCAGCCACCACACGCACTACGTGATCGGCTCCGGCGCCAACGACCCGCAGAAGTACGACCCGGCGGCCTCCCGCGAGACCCTCGACCACTCGATCCCGTACATCTTCGCCGTCGCCCTGCAGGACGGCGGCTGGCACCACGTCGACTCGTACCTGCCCGAGCGGGCGGCACGCGAGGACACCGTCGCGCTGTGGCACAAGATCACGACCGCCGAGGATGCCGAGTGGACCCGCCGCTACCACTCCGACGACCCCGACGAGAAGGCCTTCGGCGGACGCGTCGAGATCCGTCTCACGGACGGTTCGACGATCGTGGACGAGATCGCGGTCGCCGACGCCCACCCGCTCGGCGCGCGCCCGTTCGCGCGCGCCGACTACATCCGCAAGTTCCGCCTGCTCGCCGAGCCGGTGCTGGAACCCGCCGAGATCGAGCGGTTCCTCGCCCTCGCCGAGCGACTGCCCGAGCTGACCGCCGATGAGGTGCGGCAGCTCAACATCGTCGCCCGCGACGGCGTACTTGCCTCGGTTCCGAGCCCGAAGGGGTTGTTCTGATGCTCCGTTTCGACGCGTCGCTCCGCTCCTCGCTCAACGACCGGAGTACCCAGGACGGAGCCGACTGATGCTGTACAGCCAGACCCCGGCATCCGAGAAGCGGCGCCTGCTGCGCGAACGCCTGCGCGCGGGAGAGCTCGTCCGCTTCCCCGGCGCGTTCAACCCGCTGTCGGCGCGGCTGATCGAGCAGAAGGGGTTCGAGGGCGTCTACATCTCCGGCGCCGTCCTGAGCGCCGACCTCGGGCTTCCCGACATCGGGCTCACGACCCTCACGGAGGTCGCCGGCCGCGGGCAGCAGATCGCCCGCATGACCGAGCTCCCGGCGATCATCGACGCCGACACCGGCTTCGGCGAGCCGATGAACGTCGCGCGCACCATCCAGACCCTCGAAGACGCGGGGCTCGCGGGCACGCACATCGAAGACCAGGTCAACCCGAAGCGCTGCGGCCACCTCGACGGCAAGCAGGTCGTCGACACCGGCACCGCGCTGCAGCGCATCCGTGCCGCCGTCGACGCCCGCCGCGACCCGAACTTCCTCGTCATGGCGCGCACCGACATCCGTGCGATCGAGGGTCTGGACGCCGCCGTCGACCGCGCCAAGGCGCTCGTGGATGCCGGGGCCGACGCGATCTTCCCCGAGGCGATGCGCGACCTCTCGGAGTTCGAGGCCGTGTGCGCCGCCGTCGACGTGCCGGTGCTGGCGAACATGACCGAGTTCGGCAAGAGCGACCTGTTCACGGTCGACCAGCTGCGGGATGCGGGCGTGCAGATCGTGATCTGGCCGGTCTCCCTCCTGCGGATCGCGATGGGTGCGGCCTCCCGCGCGCTGGATACCCTGAACGACGAGGGGCGTCTCACGTCCCGTCTCGGCGAGATGCAGCACCGCGCCGAGCTGTACGACCTCATCGACTACGAGGGCTACAACCACTTCGATTCGAGCATCTTCGACTTCCAGATCACGAAGGAGTGACATGAGCGACCAGCAGATCCACAAGGGACTGGCGGGCGTCGTCGCCGACACGACCGCCATCAGCAAGGTCAACCCGGAGACGAACTCCCTGCTCTACCGCGGCTATCCGGTGCACGAGCTGGCCGCGACGCAGCCGGCCGAAGCCGTCGCCTACCTGCTGTGGAACGGCGAGCTGCCGACCGCCGACCAGCTCGCCGAGCTGCGCGCGACCGAGCGCCGGTACCGCGCGCTCGCGGACGACGTCAGGGCGGTGATCGAGCTGACTCCGCTCGACGCGCACCCGATGGACGAGGTGCGCTCCGCCGTCAGCGTGCTCGGCGCCCGCGACCTCGCCGGCACCGGCTCGGTGCTCGACGCGAGCGGGTCGCCCGCTGACAACCTCGCCCGCAGCATCCGCCTGTTCGCGGCCCTGCCCGCGATCGTCGCCTACGGACAGCGCCGCCGCCGCGGCCAGGAGCCCATCGCCCCGCGCGACGACCTCGACTACGCGGCCAACTTCCTCTGGATGACCTTCGGCGAGGAGTTCGACCCCGTCGTCGTCGACGCGTTCAACCGCTCGATGATCCTGTACGCGGAGCACTCCTTCAACGCGTCGACGTTCACGGCGCGGGTGATCACCTCGACCCTCAGCGACCTGTACTCGGCGGTCGTGGGGGCGATCGGAGCGCTCAAGGGGCCGCTGCACGGCGGCGCGAACGAGGCCGTCCTGCACATCTTCGACGAGATCGGCGACGCCGACAACGCCGGGCCGTGGCTCGATCGCGCCCTCGCCGAGAAGCGCAAGATCATGGGCTTCGGCCACCGCGTGTACAAGCACGGCGACTCGCGCGTCCCGACGATGAAGGCCGCCCTCGACACGCTCATCGTCCACTACGACCGCCCCGACGTCGAAGCGCTCTACGCGACGCTCGAGCGCGAGTTCGTCGAGCGCAAGGGCATCTACCCCAACCTCGACTACCCGTCGGGCCCCGCGTACAACCTGATGGGCTTCGACACGCTCACCTTCACGCCGCTGTTCGTCGCGGCGCGGGTGGTCGGGTGGACCGCCCACATCAGGGAGCAGGCGGCATCCAACGCGCTCATCCGTCCGCTGTCGGCCTACAGCGGTGTCGACGAGCGGCACGTCGACGGGTTCGTCGACGAGGCCGGCACCTCGTCGATCGCGCTGCGGGCCGCCGAAGCCGAGGGCTGAGCAGACATGCGCACCGCCGTCATCGTCGACGTCGTGCGCACCCCGTCCGGGCGCGGCAAGCCGGGCGGGGCGCTCAGCGGCATCCACCCCGTCGACCTCGCGGCCGAGGTGCTGCGCGCGACGCTGGAGCGCAACGGGCTCGCCTCGACGCAGGTCGACGACGTGCTGCTCGGCTGCGTCAGTCAGGTCGGCGAGCAGACGATGAACGTCGCCCGGCAGGCGGTGCTCGCCGCCGGCTTCGACGAGCGGGTGCCGGCGACGACGATCGACCGGCAGTGCGGATCGAGCCAGCAGGCCGCGCACTTCGCCGCCCAGGGCGTCATCTCCGGCCAGTACGACGTGGTCATCGCGGGAGGGGTCGAGTCGATGAGCCGGGTGCCGCTGGGGGTCGCGGCCTCCGTCGCGGGCTCGCCCTTCTCGCCGGGGCTGCACGCGCGCTACCCCGACGGGCTCGTGAACCAGGGCGTCTCCGCGGAGCTCATCGCCGCGCGCTGGGGGTTCTCGCGCGAAGAGCTCGACGCGTTCGCGGCGGAGTCCCACGAGCGGGCGGCCGAGGCGCAGGCGCAGGGCCGGTTCGCCTCGCAGATGCTCGCGGTCGCCGGGGTCACGGTCGATGAGACGGTGCGACCGGGAACGACCGTCGCCGCCCTGGCCGGGCTGGCGCCCGCCTTCCGGACGGATGCCGCGGCGCAGCGCTTCCCCGAGATCGACTGGCGGATCACCCCCGGCAACTCCTCGCCGTTGACCGACGGCGCCTCCGCGGCGCTGATCATGAGCGAGGAGAAGGCGCTCGAGCTCGGGCTCACACCCCGGGCCCGCTTCCACGCCTTCGCGGTCGTCGGCGACGATCCCCTCCTGATGCTGACGGGGCCGATCCCCGCGACGCGGCGCATCCTCGAGCGGAGCGGGCTGACGATCGACGACCTCGACGCCTACGAGGTGAACGAGGCGTTCGCGTCGGTGCCCCTCGCCTGGGCGGCAGAGCTCGGGGCGGATGCCGCGAAGCTCAACCCGTGGGGAGGGGCGATCGCGCTCGGTCACGCGCTCGGATCCAGCGGCACGCGCCTGCTCGGAACGCTGCTCGCGCACCTCGAGGCCACGGGCGGTCGCTACGGCCTGCAGACGATGTGCGAGGGCGGCGGCATGGCCAACGCGACGATCATCGAACGGCTGTAGGGGGGCGGCGTCCCATTTACTAGGACGTCCATGTAAAATGATCGCTGTGCCCTACCCGGCACGATTCTGGCTGTCGATCTGTTTCACAAGGACGTGACGCGATGAGCATGACTTTCACCCCCTCGCTCTCCGCCGATGAGCGCGGAGCGATCCTCGACGCGGTGCGCGAGTTCGCGCGCACCCGGCTCGAGCCGCACGCTCTGGAGTGGGACCGCGACAAGCACTTCCCCCGCGACGTGCTCGCCGACGCCGGTGAGCTGGGGCTCGGCGGACTGTACGTGCGCGAGGACGTCGGCGGCACCGGGCTCGCGCGCGAGGACGCCGCGCTGATCTTCGAGCACCTGGCGATGGGCGACCCGACGATCGCGGCCTACATCAGCATCCACAACATGGTCGCGTGGATGATCGACACCCACGGCACCGAGGCGCAGCGCCACGAGTGGCTGCCGCGGCTGACGACCCTGCGCGACCTCGGCGCCTACTGCCTCACCGAGCCCGGTGCCGGCTCGGATGCCGCGGCCATCACCACCAGTGCGATCGCCGACGGCGACGCGTACGTGCTCACCGGCGTGAAGCAGTTCATCTCCGGCGCCGGCGACGCGGCGGTCTACGTCGTGATGGCCCGTACCGGCGAGCCCGGGGCGCGCGGGATCAGCGCCTTCCTGGTTCCGGCGGACGCCGTGGGGCTGAGCTTCGGCCCCAACGAGCGCAAGATGGGGTGGAACGCGCAGCCCACCCGCCAGGTGATCCTCGACGAGGTGCGGGTGCCGGCATCCGCTCTGCTGGGAAGCGAGGGCGGCGGGTTCCGCATCGCGATGAGCGGTCTCAACGGCGGCCGCGTCAACATCGCGGCCTGCTCCGTCGGCGGTGCCCAGTGGGCGTTCGATCGTGCCGTGCGCTACGTACACGAGCGCTTCACGTTCGGCGAGGCGCTGGCCGAACGCCAGAGCGTGGTTTTCGCGCTCGCCGACATGGCGACCCAGCTGCAGGCGGCCCGCGCGCTCGTCCGCGACGCCGCCCGCGCGATCGACACCCACGCCGAGGACGTCGCGGTGCAGTGCGCGATGGCCAAGCGCTTCGCGACCGATGCCGGCTTCGAGGTCGCCAACCGTGCGCTGCAGCTGCACGGCGGCTACGGCTACCTGCAGGAGTACGGCATCGAGAAGGTGGTGCGCGATCTGCGGGTGCATCAGATCCTGGAGGGCACGAACGAGATCATGCGCGTGATCATCGGCCGCGACGTTCTGGGAGCATGAGCACATGAGCGACTACTCCACCCTCCTCGTCTCCACCCGCGGCCGCGTCGGGTGGATCACCCTGAACCGCCCCGAGGCGCTCAACGCGCTCAACTCCACGCTGCTGGGCGAGCTGGCCGACGCGGCCGTCGCGTTCGACGCCGACGAGCAGATCGGCTGCATCGTCGTGACCGGGTCGGAGCGCGCGTTCGCCGCCGGCGCCGACATCAAGGAGATGGAGGACAAATCGCCGGTCGAGATGTCGCTGCGCAGCCCCTTCACCGGTCTCGAGGCCTTCTCGCGCGTGCGCACGCCGGTCATCGCCGCCGTCGCGGGGTACGCACTCGGCGGGGGGTGCGAGCTGGCGATGGCGTGCGACATCATCCTCGCCGCCGACACCGCGCGTTTCGGCCAGCCCGAGATCACGCTCGGCGTCATCCCCGGTCTCGGCGGCACCCAGCGCCTGCCGCGCGCGATCGGCTACTACAAGGCGGCCGAGCTCGTCCTCACGGGCCGCATGATGGATGCCGCGGAGGCCGAGCGCTCCGGCCTCGTCTCGCGCGTCGTCCCCGCCGCCGACCTGCTCGCCGAGGCGGAGGCCATGGCCGATCAGATCGCGGCGAAGTCGCTGCCGGTGCTCTACGCCGCCAAGGAGTCGCTGCGGGCGTCGCTGGAGACGACCGGTGCGGAGGGGCTGCGGTTCGAGAAGCAGGTGTTCACGTCGCTGTTCGGCCTCGATGACCAGAAGGAGGGCATGGCCGCCTTCCGCGAGAAGCGCGCGCCGAGGTTCACGAATCGCTGACCACGTCGCCGGCGCCGGCGCGCAACCGCGCCACGATCGTGATGAGCGCCTCCACGTCGCCGTCGTCGAGGCCCGGCGCCGCGAACACGCGGGCGTTGAGCGCCGCCGTGGCACGCGTCGCCAGCTCGCGTCCCGCCGGGGTCAGTGCGACGAGCGTCGCACGCCGATCGCCCGGGTGGGGCTCGCGCGTGACCAGTCCGGCCGCTTCGAGCCGATCGACGGTGTTCGTCACGCTCGTGGGATGCACCTGCAGGCGGCTCGCCGCCGAGGACAGCGGCATCCGCCCTGCGCGGGTGAAGCTCAGCAGGGTCAGCAGCTCGTACCGCGCGAAGGTGAGGGCGAACGGCTTCAGCGCCTCATCGACACGGGCCAGGAGCAGCTGGTGGGCGCGCATGATGCTCGTGACTGCGGTCATGCCGGCCGCGGCATCCGCCCAGCCGTGCTCCACCCACTGCCGGCGCGCCTCGGCGATGGGGTCGCGGCGCGGCGACGGGTCACGGTTCACGGGTCCTCCTCGGAGCGGGTGTGTGCTCTCACGCTAGCGCGTGAGCCTCAGTGTCAACGGATGCGATACTGAGTCGCACCTTCTAGAATGAGTGCGTCGTGAAGGAGAACCGATGAAGATCGTGGTGCTGGTCAAAGAAGTCCCCGACACCTATGGCGACCGGAGGCTCGATCTCGAGACCGGTCTCGCCGACCGCGGCGCCTCTGACCGCGTACTCGACGAGATCGGAGAGCGGGCGCTCGAGGTGGCGTTGAGCTACGCCGACGCGCACCCGGGCACCGAGGTCACCGTCGTCTCGATGGCCTCCGAGGATGCCGCCGCGACCGTGCGCAAGGGTCTCGCCATGGGGGCGGCGTCCGCGGTGCAGGTCGTCGACCCCGCGCTCTCCGGCGCCGACCTGGGCGTCACCGCCGCCGTGCTGGCCGCCGCCGTCCGACGGGCGGGGTTCGACCTCGTCATCACCGGCAACCTCTCCACCGACGGCACGGGCGGGGTGCTTCCCGCCATGATCGCCGAGCATCTGCAGGTGCCCCAGGCCACCGCCCTCTCGTCGGTCGAGATCGGCGAGAGCGAGGTCGCCGGAACGCGGGCGACCGACTTCGGCACGGCACGCGTGACGGCGCCGCTGCCCGCCGTGATCTCGATCACGGAGGCGCTGCCCGACGCCCGATTCCCGAACTTCAAGGGCATCATGGCGGCGAAGAAGAAGCCGTTCGAGACGGTCTCGCTCGCCGACCTCGACGTCGACGTCGACCCGGCCACCGCGCCGCAGTCGATCATGACCGCCGTCGGACAGAAGCCGCCGCGCGGCGCGGGTGTGAAGATCGTCGATGAGGGGGATGCCGCCGACAAGCTCGCCGCGTTCCTCGTCGAGAACAGACTGGCCTGAGGAACAAGGTGGGAAACGACATGGTGGACTTCGCCGCGGATTCGATCCTCGTCCTGCTGGACGTCACCCCGGCCGGTGAGCTCGCGAGCTCGGCCGCGGGGCTCCTCGGGGCCGCCGCCGGTATCGGTGCGCCCGTCGCGCTGGTCGTCGCCGACGAGTCGCGCCACGCAGCGCTCGTCGAGGCCGCCGGCGCGCTCGGCGCGCCCCTCGTGCTGACCGCCCCGCTCGGCGGTGCGGACAGCGCCCTCACCGTCCCGCTCGTCGACGCGCTCGCCGCGGCATCCGCGCTCGTGCAGCCCGACGCGGTGCTGGTGTCGAACTCGATCGAGGGCCGCGACGTCGCCGGCCGCTTCGCGGCGCGCACCCGCTCGGCGCTCGCGGTGGACGCGGTGGGCGTCGCCCGCGACGAGGAGGGCGTGCTGGCGCAGCACTCCGTCTACGGCGGGTCGTACAACGTCACGAGCGCGCCGACGTTCGGGACCCTCGTGGTGACGGTCCGGCAGGGAGCCGTCGACGCGCGCGCCGCGTCGACGGCGGCGCAGGCCGTGCCGCTGGAGGTCGCCGCCTCGGGCGCGCCCGCCGCGCGGATCACCGGCTTCGAGGCGGAGGTCGCCGCGTCGTCGCGGCCCGAGCTGCGCGGCGCCGCGAAGGTCGTCTCGGGCGGGCGCGGACTCGGCTCGGCCGAGAAGTTCGCGCTGGTCGAGCAGCTCGCCGACACGCTCGGCGCCGCGGTGGGTGCCTCGCGGGCGGCCGTGGATGCCGGCTACGTCCCTTACTCGCACCAGGTCGGCCAGACCGGCGTCTCCGTCTCGCCGCAGCTGTACGTCGCGCTCGGCATCTCCGGCGCGATCCAGCACAAGGCGGGCATGCAGACCGCCAAGACGATCGTCGCGATCAATAAAGACGGCGACGCCCCCATCTTCGACATCGCCGACTTCGGCATCGTGGGGGACGTGTTCACGGTCGTCCCGCAGCTCATCGCGGCCCTCGAAGCCAGGAAGGCCTGATGGCGACGGGAGGATCGTCGGTGCGCCGGGGGCTTCCCCGCGTCGCCGGAGGCGAGCCGTGGCCGCCCCTCGACACCGGGAGCGCTGAGGCGGCGGTGGTGGAGACGGTGACGGAGGCGGCCCCCGCTGCGGCCGTCGCGCCCTCTCCGGCCGCGTCCTCGGCGGTGCGGCGCGGACTCCCGCGCACGCCCGGGGGAGAGCCCTGGCCCGAGGCGGCGGAGATTCCTGCCGTCGTGGAGGTCGCCGAGCCCGTGCGCGAGCAGGGCGTCGGGGTGCGGCGCGGGCTGCCGCGCGTGGCCGGGGGAGAGGCCTGGCCGCCGGCAGACACCACGGTGCCGATGGCGGAAGCACCGGCAGAGGTCGTCGCGCCGACCGCTGCACCCGCGGTCCCGGCGGTGCCCGAAGGCCCCCGCGCGCCGCTGACGGTGCCGCGGAGCGCGTGGGCGGGACGCGCGGTGTCCCACCGCCCCATCCCGAAGACCGAGCCGCGACGGGTCGGACCGTTCACCCGCACGCAGTGGGCCGGAGCCGTCGTCGTCGGGGGCCTCGCACTGCTGTTCGCGGCGGGCATGGCCGTGCTCGCGGTGAGGTTCCTGCTGAGCCTGGACGGCATGCGGGACTTCCTCGCGACCTACCCGGGGGAGTACCACCTTCCCGACGGTGCGCCCGTCGGCATCCCCGCCTGGCTGGGCTGGCAGCACTTCTTCAACGTGTTCCTGATGGTGCTGATCATCCGCTCGGGCCTCACCATCCGTCGCGAGAAGCGTCCCACCGTGTTCTGGGCGCCCAAGAACAACCCCAAGGGCAAGACCAGCCTGACGATCTGGTTCCATCAGGCGCTCGACATCCTGTGGCTGGTCAACGGCGCCGTCTTCATCGTCCTGCTGTTCGTCACGGGGCAGTGGATGCGGATCGTGCCGACGAGCTGGGAGGTGTTCCCCAACGCGCTCAGCGCCGCGCTGCAGTACGTGTCGCTGGATTGGCCCACCGAGAACGGCTGGGTCAACTACAACTCGCTGCAGCAGCTCGCGTACTTCTCGACCGTCTTCATCGCGGCCCCGCTCGCGGCGATCACGGGCTACCGCATGAGCGGGATGTGGCCGAAGAAGAACCTCACGCTCAGCGCCGCCTACCCCATCGAGTGGGCGCGGAAGGTGCACTTCCCGGTCATGCTGTTCTTCGTGGTGTTCATCGTGATCCACGTCGTGCTGGTGCTGGCGACGGGGGCGCTGCGCAACCTCAACCACATGTACGCCGCGCAGGGCTCCGTGGATCCGACGGCCTACGCCGACAACTGGACCGGCTTCTGGCTGTTCGTCGTCTCGCTCGTCGTGATCGCCGGAGCCTGGGTGGCGGCGCGGCCGCTCGTGCTGGCGCCCATCGCGCGTCTGTTCGGGACGGTCAGCGGACGCTGACCGTCACCCGGCGGACGCGTCAGCGGACGAAGCGGACCTCGGTGAGCGTCTCGCCGAGGAAGGGCTCGGTGTGGCTCGCGCCGTCGAGGGCGAAGCCGTTGCGCACGTAGAAGCGGTGCGCGCGAGGGTTGTCCTCGGCGACCCAGAGGTACAGCTCCTCGCCGGGCTCGACGGCGGCATCGAACAGCTGCTGGCCGATGCCGGTGCCGTGGAACTGGTCGAGCAGGTAGATGAAGTACAGCTCGCGGGTGCGCGGGGCGTCGCGGTCGCGCGCGGGGCCCGATCCCACGAAGCCGACGATGTCGCCGTCGACGAGGGCGGCGAACATCTTGAACTCGGGGCCCTGCTGCGCCCAGTGGGTCCACAGCTCGGCGAGGCGCTTCGGCGAGACGTTCTCGAGTGCGGCCTTGCTGATCAGATGGTCGTAGGTCTCGTGCCAGCAGCTGGCGTGGACGCGTCCGAGGGCCTCGGCATCGACGTCGCGAACGGGACGGACGACGGTGTCGGTCTGCGCTGAAAAGTCGGTGGTGGCTGCCATGGCCAGACTCTACGGCGGCCCTCGGAATTCGCGAAATCGGCGCAGCCCGGCCCACGGCGCGGCCCGGGACGCGTCGAGCGGACTGTGGGATGCCCACAACGGATTTCCGCTGACCCCTGTCGAACCCGCTAGCATCGCGCTTCGTGAACGTGTGGTGGCGGACCCTGCTGACGATCTGGCGTGCGAAGGTGCTGCTGCACCGCCGGGGGCCGATGCCGCCGCGCAGCGTGGGACGACTGCGGCTGCGCACCCTGCCGACCGACATCGATCTGCTCGGTCACATGAACAACGGCCGCTACGCCTCCCTCTTCGACCTCGGGCGCTTCGATCTGCTCATCCGCACCGGCATCTGGGACGCCATGAACGCCCAGGGGTGGTACGCGGTGGTCGCGAGCGAGACGGTGACCTTCCGCAAGTCGCTGCAGCTGTGGCAGCGGTTCACGGTGGAGTCGCGGCTCTACGGTCACGACGACAAGGCGGTCTATCAGATGCACCGGGCCGTCGTCGACGGCGAGGTCTACGCCGAGATGATCGTGCGCGCGCGGTTCCTGCGCCGCAGCGGCGGCGTGGTCAACACCGACGAGCTGTTCGAGGCGCTGCAGCGCCCGGACGATCTCCCGCCGCTGCCGCAGTGGGTCGCCGACTGGGCGCGCGACAGCGCACTGCCCTCGACCAAGGCCCCCGCCCCCAGCGAGTGGGACTGATCCTCGCGCCGGCCTCAGCGTGAGCGTGCGGCGAACGCGTCGCTGAGCGCGTCGCGCACGGCCCGGATGCCGGGCCGGTTGCGGCTGGCGCGGCGCGCCGCCGTGAAGATCTCGCGGACGGGGTCGCCCGGCAGGGGAGTCAACCGCACCCGGGGCACGCCGCCGCCCCACAGCAGGTCGGGCAGCAGCCCGACGGCGTGACCGGCCGCGATGAGCTCGACGTGCCCGCCGAGATCGGCGAGCTCGAAGCGCACGTCGGGCTCGAAACCCGCAGCGCGGCACTGCTGCAGGGCCCACTCCCGCGCCGCGGTGCCGCGGGGCTCCATCACCCACGGGCGGTCGCCCAGCGCGGCGAGCGGGCGCGGCTCGCCCGAGGTCGCGAGCCGGATCGGGTCGGAGCCGAGTACGTCGCGGTCGAGCTCGGAACGGTGCGGCCGGGTCAGCCCGGGGTACTGCTCGGCGATCGCCAGGTCGAACCCCCGGGCGCCGAGCTCGAAGAGGCCCTCCTCGGGCGGCAGCTCGGCGAGCTCGACACGCAGCCCGGGAGCCCGCGCCGCGAGCAGGGTCAGGGCGGAGGGGACGATCGTGCGCGCCGCCGTCTGCAGCACCGCGACCCGCACGGGGGCGACGCCGGCCTGCAGCTCCTCGAGCTCGCCGCGGATCTCCTCGTCCGCGGCGAGGGCGCGCGCCGCGAAGGCGGCGAGCGTCTCGCCGTGCGCGGTGAGACGGACGCGGCGACCGTCGGGGGTGAGAAGAGCCACGCCCGCGTCGCGTTCCAGCTGCGCGAGCTGCTGCGAGATGGTGGACGGGCTGTACGAGAGGGCCTGTGCGACGGCGGCGATGGTCCCCCGCTGCGCCAGCTCGTGGAGCAGGCGCAGGCGCCGCAGCTCGAACATGTCCGCTCCTCGCACCCGCCGGGAAAAACATCGGTCTCATCGAACGATATCCGTCGAGGATCATCGCTTTTGCCGAATCATATGCGTGCCGCACGCTGGACGCATGGACACAGTGCACTCTGGAAGCGTGATGGACGACGACACTGCGCCCCCTTCGGCATCCGAGCTCGCCGAGCGCGCCGTCGCGCTCGCGCGCCGCTGGGTGGACGAGTCCGCCGCGGCGGACGTCGACCCGGCCGCCGCGCGTCTCGCCGGGGTGCTGAAGGACCCGCACGGCCTGCCGTTCACGATCGGCTTCGTCGACGGCGTGATGCGGCCCGAGTCGCTGGGCGCCGCGGCCGCGAACCTGCAGCGCGTCGCCCCGCTCGTGCCCGGCTTCCTGCCCTGGTACCTCCGCGCCGCCGTCCGCACCGGCGGCGCGCTCGCACCGCTGCTGCCCGCGCCGACCGTGCCCCTGGCCCGCCGTGCCCTGCGCGAGATGGTCGGCCACCTCATCGTCGACGCCCGGCCCGACAAGCTGGGCCCCGCCCTCGCCGCGATCCGCGCCTCGGGCGCCCGTCTCAACCTCAACCTGCTGGGCGAGGCCGTGCTGGGCGAGGACGAGGCGCGCACGCGGCTCGACGGCATCCACGACCTCATCCGGCGCGACGACGTGGACTACGTCTCGGTGAAGGTGTCGGCCATCGCCAGCCACATCTCGATGTGGGCGTTCGACGAGGTCGTCGAGAAGGTGGTCGAGCGGCTGCTGCCGCTCTATCTGACGGCCGCAGCCGCACCGGGTCCGGACGCGACGCAGACCTTCATCAACCTCGACATGGAGGAGTACCGCGACCTCGACCTGACGATCGCGGTGTTCACCCGTCTGCTCGCCGACCCGCGGCTGCAGCGGCTCGAGGCGGGCATCGTGCTGCAGGCCTATCTTCCCGACGCGCTGCCCGCGCTGCGGCGGCTGACCGCGTGGGCGCAGGAGCGCGTGGATGCCGGCGGCGCGCGCATCAAGGTGCGCCTCGTCAAGGGCGCCAACCTCGCGATGGAGCGGGTGGATGCCGCGATGCACGGCTGGCCGCTCGCGACGCACGCCAGCAAGCTCGACGCCGACGCCGGGTACATCCGCTGCCTCGACGAGGCGCTGCGAGCGGAGAACACGCGCGCCGTCCGGCTGGGCGTCGCGGGACACAACCTCTTCGACATCGCCTTCGCGTGGCTGCTCGCCGGTGAGCGCGGGGTACGCGCCGACGTCGAGTTCGAGATGCTGCTCGGCATGGCGCAGGGGCAGGTCGCGGCGGTCTCGGCCGAGGTGGGCCACGTGCTCCTCTACGTGCCCGTCGTCCGCCCCGACGAGTTCGACGTCGCCATCAGCTACCTGGTCCGCCGCCTGGAGGAGAACGCGTCGAGCGACAACTTCCTCTCCGCGGCCTTCGACCTCGCCGACGATCCCGCGATGTTCGCGCGCGAGCGCGACCGTTTCCTCGCGTCGCTCGATCGTGCCGTGGACGCGGCCCTGCCAGCCGGCCCGCTCCGCACGCAGGACCGCGGGGCGCAGGCCGCGGCATCCGAGGCGCCCCTCGCCGTCACCCGGCCGGCGCCGGCCGATGCCGACGCCGACGCCGACCTCACGCAGGTCGTCCTCGGCATCGCGAGCGGCCGGGACGACGGCGGTGCCTTCGTCGACACCGCGGTGTTCGACCTCCGCGAGAGCGCCGCCGCGGAGGGGGCTCCCGGCTTCGCGAACGCCCCCGACACCGACCCCGCGCTGCCCGCGAACCGCGCGTGGGCGGCGGACATCCTGTCGCGGGTGGAGGGCTCGACCGCGGGGGAGGCCGCGATCGCCGCGGCCCGCATCGACGATCCGGCCGCGCTCGACGAGGTCGTCGCCCGGGCCCGTCGCGCCGGCGCGCGGTGGGCCGCGGTGCCGGCCGACGATCGCGCCGCGGTGCTGCAGGCCGCCGCACGCGGCCTCGAGGCGCGTCGCGGCCGGCTCATCGAGGTCGCCGCCGCCGAGACCGGGAAGGTGTTCGCGGAGGCGGATGTCGAGGTCAGCGAAGCCGTCGACTTCGCGAACTACTACGCCGCGACGGCGCGCGAGCTCGACCGCGTCGCGGGGGCCGTCTTCGTCCCGGCGGCGCTGACGGTGGTCGCGCCGCCCTGGAACTTCCCCGTCGCGATCCCCTCGGGCGGGGTGATCGCGGCGCTCGCGGCGGGGTCGGGCGTCGTCTTCAAGCCCGCTCCGCAGGCCCGGCGGTGCGCCGCGGTCGTCGCCGAGGCGCTGTGGGAGGCCCTGGAGGGCGCCGGCATCGACCGCGACGTCCTCGCGCTCGTCGACCTCGACGAGGGGGAGCTCGGTGAGCGTCTGATCGCCCATCCCGACGTCGACCGCGTCATCCTCACGGGATCGTGGGAGACGGCGCGGCTGTTCCGGTCGTGGCGGCCCGACCTGCCGCTGCTGGCGGAGACGAGCGGGAAGAACGCGATGATCGTCATGCCGTCGGCGGACCTCGACCTCGCCGCCGCCGACCTCGTGAAGAGCGCGTTCGGTCACGCCGGACAGAAGTGCTCCGCGGCATCCCTCGCGATCCTGGTCGGTCCGGTCGCCCGGTCCGAGCGCTTCGCCCGCCAGCTGGTCGACGCCGTGCGCTCGCTGCGGGTGGGACCCCCGTCCGACCCGCTCAGCGAGGTGGGGCCGGTGATCGAGGTGCCGCACGGCAAGCTCGAGTGGGCGCTGACCACCCTGGAGGAGGGGGAGAGCTGGCTCGTCGCACCGGAGCCGGTGGACGCGGCCGACCCCGTCCACGCGGGACGGCTGTGGCGGCCCGGCATCCGCGTGGGCGTGCACCCGGGGTCGCGGACGCATCTCGAGGAGTTCTTCGGCCCGGTCCTCGGGATCATGCACGCGGCATCCCTCGCGGAGGCGATCGAGCTGCAGAACGCCGTCGCCTACGGGCTGACCGCGGGCCTCTACACGCAGGATCCCGCCGATCTCGAGCTGTGGCTCGACGAGGTCGAGGCGGGGAACCTCTACGTCAACCGCGGCATCACGGGGGCGATCGTGCAGCGCCAGCCCTTCGGCGGGTGGAAGCGCTCGTCGGTGGGAGCGGGCACGAAGGCGGGCGGGCCGAACTACCTGATCGGGCTCGGCTCCTGGCGTCCCTCGGCCGGCGGGCCCCCGTCGTCGACGCTGCACCTGCGGGGTCTGGACGCGCGCATCACCGCGCTCATCGAGGCCGCCCAGCCGTCACTGGACTACGAGGCGTTCGAGTGGCTCCGCCGCGGCGCCCTCTCCGACGCCGTCGCTTGGGATCGTGAGTTCGGGCGCGTCAAGGACGTCTCGCACCTGGTGATCGAGCGCAACCTCTTCCGCTATCGCCCCGTGCCGGTCGCGATCCGCGCGACCAAGGATGCCGCGTGGCACGCGCTCCTCCGGGTCGTCGTCGCGGGGGTGCGCGCCGGCGGCGAGATCACGATCAGCGCTCCGGTCGGGCTTCCCGCGGGGGTGCGCCGCGCGCTCGGAGACGTCGACGTCGCGGTCTACGTCGAGACCGACGACGAGTGGATCGCCCGCCTCGCGGCGACGCGCGAGGAGGACGGATGGCCGCGCGTGCGGTTCGTCGGGCCGGTGGGCTCGGTCGCGGCCGCGCACGGCGTCCTCGTCGCAGCGACCGACGGCGACCCCGACCTCGCCGTGTACGACGGCGAGGTGACGACCGCGGGGCGGGTCGAGCTGCTCCCGTTCCTGCACGAACAGGCGATCTCGATCACGGCGCACCGTTTCGGCAACCCCGACCGGTGGAGCGAGGACGTGATCTAGGCGCCGGGCGGGACGTCCCACCCGAAAGAGAAACAACTTATCTTTCTGGCGATGGAAGGTTGTGCGAGCGACGATATCTATGGCGCAACTGGGGAGCGCCGGACGGCGACCTCGTCCTTCGAGGATGCATCGGTCGTGCCGTCATCCGACACGCCGGGGGGAGTGTCGCTCTGGGGCCGGGGGGATCACTCGACCCCAGAGCTCCCGGAGTGCGCGCCGGGGCGCCGGGCATCGTCGATCGGCGTCATGAACCCGGAGATGAGGGCCCGGACGCCGAGCGCGAACAGCGTCCACGTGCCTTCGGGGATGTCCTCCGCCGCACCGACCTCGAACGTCGGATGCGGGATGCCTTCGACGGCCCGCAGCGCGAAGCCCTCCGACATCGCCGCCATCACCGCCGTGAAGTCCTCGACCGTCAGAGGAGAGCGCATCCGCAGCCCGTACGCCTCCATGAGGTAGACGTAGAACTCCGCGAACGCGGCGATCGAGCCGTCGTGACGCTCGCGGCTCGCCTCCTTCAGCTCGGGCCAGGTCTCCGCCGTGGCCCGCAGCGCCAGCGTCACGAGGAACTGCTGCGCGTCGAGCGCATGGTCGGGGCGGTCGGCGTCGATGGAGATGCTCTGCACGTGCGCCGCGGCGGCGGCACGGATGACATCGTCGCCGTCGGCGCCCTCCGCCACGAGCTTCTCTACCGCCTCACGCGCGTACGCGGTCGGGCTCGTGCGCAGCCGCAGCCGCACCATGGACACGGCGAGGTCGCGCTGGTAGTCGTTCTGATCGGCCCAGAGACGGTAGGCGGCGCCGGTGGTCAGCCCCGCGCGGCGCAGCACCTCCTGCAGACGGATGTGCTGCACGCCGGCGGAGACGCCGCGCTCGAGCAGCATCTGCATCCCGACGCGCAGCAGCAGCGCGCGCGTCTCGTCCCCCGTTCGCCGGGCCATGAGAAGAAATCTACTCACCTGCATGCGCTCCGCAACGGGGGCGCCGAACGGCCGTCTGGCACAATGGACACCTGGCGTGGAACGAGGAGCGAGAATGCCCGACCGGATCGCGCAGCACCGCCGGTACCTGATGTGCCGGCCCGAGCACTTCACGGTGAGCTACCGCATCAACCCGTGGATGGAGCCCGCCCTGCCCACCGACACGGCGAAGGCCGTCGCGCAGTGGCAGACGCTCTACGACGCCTATCGGGCGCGGGGGCACGAGGTCGAGCTGATCGACCCGCTGCCGGGGCTTCCCGACATGGTCTACACCGCCAACGGCGGGTTCGTCATCGACGGACGGGCCCTCGGGGTGCGCTTCCGCGTGGCCGAGCGCCGCGGCGAGGAGCGCCCCTTCATGGACTGGTTCGCGGCGCACGGCCTCGAGGTCGTGGAGCCCGTCGAGGTGCAGGAAGGGGAGGGCGACTTCCTGCTCGTCGGGCAGACGATCCTCGCCGGCACCGGGTTCCGTTCCACCGGCGACAGCCACCGCGAGGTCGCGGAGGTCTTCGGGCGCGAGGTCGTGTCGCTGCGCCTCGTCGACCCGCGGTTCTACCACCTCGACACCGCGATCTGCGTGCTCGACCCCGTCGAGGGCCCCGGCGGGGTGGATGCCGCGAACATCGCCTACCTGCCCTCCGCGTTCGACGAGCCGTCGGTGCGCGTGCTGGAGGACCGCTACCCGGACGCCATCCGCGTCGACGACGCCGACGGGGCGGTGTTCGGTCTCAACGCGGCATCCGACGGGCGTCACGTCTTCGTCTCGCCGCGCGCGACCGGTTTCGCCGCCCACCTGGCCGAGCGGGGGTACGTGCCGGTCCCCATCGATCTGTCGGAGCTCCTGCTCGGCGGCGGAGGCATCAAATGCTGCACGCTCGAACTGCGAGGAAAGCGATGAGCACCACCACCGAGCCCGACGACGTCACCGCGACCCTGATCGCCGCCGAGGAGGCGCACGTCGCCCACAACTACCATCCGCTGCCCGTCGTCATCGCCCGGGGCGAAGGCGCCTGGGTGACCGACGTAGAGGGAAAACGCTACCTGGATCTGCTCTCGGCGTACTCCGCGGTCAACTTCGGGCACCGCCACCCCGCCCTCGTCGCCGCCGCGAGCGCACAGCTGGGGCGGGTGACGCTCACCAGCCGCGCGTTCCACAACGACCGGCTCGGACCGTTCGCGGAGGCGCTCGCCGCGCTCTGCGGCAAAGACCTCGTGCTCCCGATGAACACCGGCGCCGAGGCGGTCGAGACGGGGATCAAGGTCGCCCGCGCGTGGGCGTACCGCGTGAAGGGCGTCGCCGCCGGGGCCGCGACCGTCATCGTGGCGGACGGCAACTTCCACGGCCGCACGACGACGATCGTCGGCTTCAGCGACGACGAGCAGGCGCGCGCCGACTTCGGGCCGTTCACCCCCGGGTTCGTCCGGGTGCCGTACGGGGATGCCGCGGCCATTGCCGCCGCGATCGACGAGACGACGGCGGCCGTGCTCGTGGAGCCGATCCAGGGCGAGGCGGGAGTGGTCATCCCTCCCGACGGGTACCTGCGGGCGATCCGCGAGCTCTGCGACCGCGAGAACGTGTTGTTCATCGCCGACGAGATCCAGTCGGGCCTCGCCCGCGTCGGCACGACGTTCGCGTGCGACCGCGAAGACGTGGTGCCCGACGTGTACCTGCTCGGCAAGGCGCTCGGCGGCGGCATCGTCCCGGTGTCGGCCGTCGTCGCCGACCGCGACGTCCTCGGGGTTATCCGTCCCGGCGAGCACGGCTCGACCTTCGGCGGCAACCCCCTGGCCGCCGCCGTCGGCCTGCAGGTGGTCGAGATGCTCGCGTCCGGCGAGTTCCAGACCCGGGCGCTCGCCCTCGGCGCGCACCTCGAGGAGGCGTTGCAGCCGTTGATCGGCAGCGGCGTCACGGCCACGCGCGTCGCGGGACTCTGGGCCGGCGTCGACATCGACCCGGCGCACGGGACCGGACGCGAGGTGGCGGAGAAGCTGCGCGGTCGCGGCGTGCTCGTGAAGGACACGCACGGCCAGACCATCCGCATCGCGCCCCCGCTCGTCGTGCGCGGCACCGAGCTCGACTGGGCGGTCGAGCAGCTGCGGCTGGTGCTCGCCGGCTGAGGCTCGCCGTCAGGCGACGGTGATCTCGACGCGGGGCCAGCCGGTCGCGCCGTCGGGCGCCGGCGGGGCGGCCGTCTGCGTCTGCGGTTCGCCGTCGAGGCCGATCGCGCGCGCCGTGATGGTGTGCTGTCCGGGGCTCGCCTGCCACGGCAGCGACCACTGTACCCAGGTGTCCGCGGAGATCGCGGTCGCGAGGGTCGCCTCCTGCCAGTCGCCGTCGTCGATGCGCACCTGCACGCCGCGCACCCCGACGTGCTGCTGCCAGGCCACGCCCGCGATGACGCTCTCTCCCGCCGCGACGGTGCCGCCGCGGCGCGGCACGTCGATGCGGCTCGCGAGCTTGATCGGTCCCCGCTCCGACCAGCCGCGCGGCGTCCAGTACCCCTGGGCGTCGGAGAACCGCGTGACCTCCAGGTCGGTGACCCACTTCGTCGCGGAGACGTAGCCGTACAGGCCCGGCACGACCATCCGCACGGGGAAGCCGTGCGCGATCGGCAGCGGCTCGCCGTTCATCCCGACCGCGAGGATCGCGTTGCGCTCGTCGGTCAGCGCCTCCAGCGGGGTGCCCGCGGTGAACCCGTCCGCCGATGTCGAGAGCACCATGTCGGCATCCGCCTGCACACCGGCGCGGGCGAGGAGGTGACGGATCGGGTAGCCGAGCCACAGCGCGGTGCCGATCAGGTCGCCGCCGACCTCGTTCGACACGCACGTGAGCGTCGTGACGCTCTCCTCGAGGGGGAGTGCGAGCAGCTCGTCCCAGCTCAGCTCGATCTCCTCGTCGACCTTGCCGTGGATGCGCAGCCGCCACGTCGCCGGATCGATCTGCGGCAGCGCGAGCGCCGTGTCGATGCGGTAGAAGCCGGCGTTCGGGGTGATGACGGGTGCCAATCCCGGGATGCCGAGGTCGGCCCCCGCCGGCACGGTCGCCGCGGCGGCGGCCCGCGGCAGGGTGATCGCGGCGCGGACGGCGGTGGCGGCGCGCGCACCGGTCTGCAGCGCCCATCCGCCGACCGCGGCCAGCGCGCCGGTCGCTGCCGCGCCGGCCGTCCACAGGAGGAAGGTGCGGCGCGAGGCGCCCGAGCCCACGGCATCCGTGTCCGATGCGGTCGCGGGCGGGGCCGCGGCGATCGCGCGCGTCACGAGAGCGCTCAGAGCGAGGAGGGTCGCCCCGGCGCCGACCGCCGGCGGCACGACGGCGAGGGCCGCGGCATCCGCCCGGGTGACGGCCGCTCCGGCGCCGAGGAGACCGAGCACGACCACGAGCGTCTGCGCGGCTCCGCGGGAGCGCACGGCGAGCAGGCCCGCGGCGGCGCCGAGCAGCAGGAGCACGATCGCGACCGCGGTGACCAGGGCCGCCTTGTCGCCGGTGCCGAACAGGGCGATCGCGAGGTCTTTGCCCCACGGCGGCGCGAGGTCGATGAGCGCTCCGCCGACGGCGGCGATCGGGCTGGCGCCGACGATCGCGCCGGTGAGCTCGGCGAGGCCCGCTCCGAAGGCCGCCGCGGCGGCGCCGGCGAGCGCGGCTCGACCTCGTGATCGCGTGCGCATGCGCTGATCCTAAGTCGCGGGGGCGCGATGAGGGTGCGGATGCCGCGGCATCCATCGTCACACTCAGGAAACACGGCCCGGACTAGGCTCATGGCATGGGTGACCTGTTCGACGGATACGGCTCGACGCTGGCTCCACGCAAGACCGTCTCGGGCGTGCCCGCCTTCGACGAGATGTTCACCGCGCCGGCGTCCTCCGGCGCCCCGACGACCTCACGCGCGGCGTACCGCGAGCTGCATCAGGCGCTCGCGAGACTCACGCAGGAAGAACTGCGCGGACGCACCGAGTCGCTCGCCAGCTCGTACCTGGCGCAGGGCGTCACCTTCGACTTCGCGGGCGAGGAACGCCCCTTCCCGCTGGATGCCGTGCCGCGCGTGATCGAGTACGACGAGTGGTCGCACATCGAGAAGGGCGTCCAGCAGCGGGTGCGCGCCCTCGAGGCGTTCCTCGACGACGCGTACGGCCACCAGCACTGCGTGCGCGACGGGGTGCTGCCGGCGGCGCTGATCGCGTCGAGCCAGTACTACTACCGCCAGGCCGCCGGCATCCACTCCGCGAACGGCGTGCGCATCCAGGTCGCCGGCATCGACCTCATCCGCGACGAGCACGGCGAGATGCGCGTGCTCGAGGACAACGTGCGGGTGCCCTCGGGCGTCAGCTACGTCATCTCCAACCGGCGGGTCATGGCCCAGACGCTGCCCGAGCTGTTCGTCTCCATGCGGGTGCGCCCGGTCGGCGACTACCCGAACAAGCTGCTGCAGGCCCTGCGCGCGTCGGCCCCGCCCGGCATCGAGGACCCCAATGTCGTCGTGCTCACCCCCGGCGTCTACAACTCCGCCTACTTCGAGCACACGCTGCTCGCGCGCCTCATGGGCGTCGAGCTCGTCGAGGGTCGCGACCTGCAGTGCGTCGGCGGCAAGGTGTTCATGCGCACGACGCGGGGACCGCGCCGCGTCGACGTGATCTACCGCCGCGTCGACGACGACTTCCTCGACCCGCTGCAGTTCCGCGCCGACTCGATGCTGGGAGCTCCCGGCCTCATGCTGGCCGCGCGCCTGGGCAACGTCACGATCGCCAACGCGGTCGGCAACGGCGTCGCCGACGACAAGCTGCTGTACACGTACGTGCCCGACCTCATCCGCTACTACCTGGCCGAGGAGCCGATCCTCAAGAACGTCGACACGTGGCGGCTGGAGGAGCCCGAGGCGCTGGAGGAGGTGCTCGACCGGCTCGACGAGCTCGTCGTGAAGCCCGTCGACGGCTCCGGCGGCAAGGGACTGGTCGTCGGGCCCGACGCGTCGCCGGCCGAGCTGGAGAAGCTCCGCAAGAAGCTGATCCGCGATCCGCGTGGCTGGATCGCGCAGCCCGTCGTGATGCTCTCCACCATCCCCACGCTCGTCGAGGACGGCATGCGGCCCCGTCACGCCGACCTCCGCCCGTTCGCCGTCAACAACGGCGACGAGGTCTGGGTGCTCCCGGGTGGGCTCACCCGGGTCGCGCTGCCGGAGGGCCAGCTCGTGGTCAACTCGTCGCAGGGCGGCGGCTCGAAGGACACGTGGGTGGTCGGCGGGGAGGCGCCCCGCCGCGGCGACTACGCCGTGCAGACCTCCGGGGGTCTCGCCGGGCTGGTGGCGGACCAGGCGTCGGTGACCGAGGCGATCCCGATCATCTACGACGCGCAGGGGCAGCAGTCCCATTCGCCGCAGGATCGCCCCCGCACCACGCGCGAGCAGCAGGAGCAGCAGCAACAGCAGGTCTCCCGTCCGGTCGGGGGTGAGCACGGATGCTGAGTCGCATCGCGGAGAGCCTGTTCTGGATCGGACGGTACATCGAGCGCAGCGACGGGACCGCCCGCATCCTCGACGTGCACCTGCAGCTGCTGCTGGAGGATCCCTGGATCGACGAGGACACGGCCTGCCGTTCGCTCATGGGCGTCATGGGCTCCGTGCCGCCGCCGGCGGGAACCGAGGTCACCCGCTCCGACGTGCTCACGAGCCTCGCCGTCGACCGCGCCAACCCGTCGAGCATCGCCTACGCCGTGCAGGCGGCGCGCGAGAACGCGCGCCGCGCCCGCGAGATCGTGTCGACGGAGCTGTGGGAGACGCTCAACACCACCAACTCGCGGATGCCGCGGCGCCTGCACAACGAGAAGGTGCACGAGTTCTTCCAGTGGGTGCGCGAGCGCTCCGCGCTCGCCGTCGGGATCACCGACTCGTCCACGAGCCGCGACGAGGCCTGGCAGTTCCTCACGCTCGGCCGCTCGATCGAGCGCACCGACATGACGGCGCGGCTGCTCGCCACGCGTGCGCTGACCGAGGCCTCGGGGCCGTCCTGGACGACGATCCTGCGCTCGTGCGGCGCGTACGAGGCGTACCTCCGCACGTATCGCGGGATGCCGAGCGCGTCGAACGCGGCGGAGTTCCTGCTCCTGGACCGCCTGTTCCCGCGCTCGATCATCTACTCGATCGCGCAGGCCGAGGCGTGCATGCGCGCGATCGACCCCGTCGCCGACCGCGTTGGCCACTCGAACACGGTGCTGCGCGCGCTCGGCCGCATCCGCAACGACCTGGAGTACCGTCCCATCGGCGAGATCCTCAGCGAGCTGCCCGACCACATGGAGCGGGTCCAGAAGGTCACCCGAGAGGCGTCGGAGGCCATCCGCGGGCGGTTCTTCCCGACACACGCCGAGCCGAGCTGGATCGGAGAGACCTCATGATGCGCCTGCGGATCGAGCACACCACAGGCTTCGCGTACCAGGGGGAGGTGGGCGCCTCCTACAACGAGGCGCGGATGCTGCCGATCTCCACCGACAGCCAGTTCGTGCTGAGCTCCCAGCTCGACATCGACCCGTCGACGAGCGTCAACTACTACCTCGACTACTTCGGGACGCGCGTCGCCGCGTTCGACGTGCTCGCGGGCCACCGCGACCTCGAGATCACGGCGCGCTCGCTCGTGGAGGTCCGCCCGCGTCCGCTGGAGTTCCCCGAACTGAGTTGGGAGCGCCTGGCCGCCGAGAGCGCCCGCTCCATCGGCACGGTCGAGATGCTCGGCCAGTCCGTGCGGACCGCGCCGCACCCCGACGTGGTGGAGCTGGCCCGCTCGATCGCGGGCCGGCACGCCGAGCCGGCCCGCGCGGCGGTGGAGATCGCCACGGCGATCGGCGACGCGATGGAGTACATGCACGGCATCACCGGCGTGCACTCGACGGGGGCCGAGGCCTGGGCCGAGCGCAAGGGCGTCTGCCAGGACATCACCCACATCACGCTGGGCGCCCTGCGCGCGGTCGGCATCCCCGCCCGGTACGTCTCCGGCTACCTGCACCCCGACCCGGACGCCGAGGTCGGAGCGCCCACGACGGGCGAGTCGCACGCGTGGGTCGAATGGTTCTCCGGCGGCTGGCAGGGCTTCGACCCGACCAACAACGTGGAGATCGGCGACCGCCACGTGCTCGTCGCCCGCGGCCGCGACTACAACGACGTCCCGCCGCTGCGGGGCGTCTACGCCGGCCCGTTCAAGAGCAACCTTCACGTCAAGGTCACCGTCACCCGGGAGGCGTAGCGCCCCGCGCCGTCACTCGTAGCGCAGCGACTCGACCGGGTCGGCCCGCGCGGCCCGCGCGGCCGGCAGCGTGCCGGCCAGGAACGCGATGCCCATCACGATCAGCGTCGTGACCAGGATGGAGACCGGGTCGAAGGCGATCAGCTCGAGGCCCGGCAGGTCGGAGAACAGGCTCGTGGCGAGCTGCGCGCTCACCGCCGTGCCGACGACGATCGCGACCAGCGCGCCGATCGCGCTGCCGAGGAAGCCGATGACCACCGCCTCGAGGCTGAACAGCGTGAAGACGCGGCCGCTGCCCATGCCCATCGCCTTCATGAGCCCGATCTCCCGGGTGCGCTCCTGCACCGACATCAGCAGGGTGTTGACGATGCCGAAGCTCGCCGCCAGCAGCGCGATGACCGCGAACGCGTTCAGCACGAGCACGATGCCGTTGATGACGGCGGTGAAGGTGCCGAGCTGATCGGCGACGGTCGTGGCGGTGTACCCCTGCGCCGACAGTGCGGCCTTGACGTCGTCGAGCTGCGCCGGCGTCGCGTCGGCGGACACCCAGGCGTCGGCGCTCGCGAAGCGGTCCAGCTGGTCCTGGGGCACGCCGTCGTTCTGCAGCGCGAACATCGCATCGGTGAGGGCGGTGTTCGGCGTGACGGAGGTGCCGGCGGCGAAGGCCGCCTCGGTGACCCCGGTGATCCGGGCGGTGACGGTGTGCTGCGCGCGCAGGGGGTCGGTGACGGCGATCGTGGCCGTCTTGCCCACGGCATCCTCCGCGTCGGCGAAGCCGAGCGGCTCCACGAGGGCGAGGGGGATGGCGACCTGCGGCGTGCCGTCGGCGTCGTCGGGTGCGGCTCCGGCGGCCAGCTGCAGGGTCTGACCGGCGACGAGCGTCCCGACGCTCGCGACGTAGCGGGGACCGTCCGCGTACTGGATGTAGTCCGCCGTCACGGTGCGCACCGGCTCCACCTTCAGGATGCCGTCGGTGGCGGTGATCGCGGCGATGTCGTCGGGCGTGAGCGCCGTCACCGACGCCGTGCCGCCGCCGGGGGCTCCGGGCTGGCTCGACGCGACGGCGTCGGGGTCGTACTCCTGCGGGCCGCCGCCGGTCGCGGCGACGGTCTTGGTCACCGTCAGCACGTCGGAGGCCCCGAAGGAGGCGACCGTGCTGTCGATGAACCGGTTGATGCCCGTGCCCAGCCCGTTCGTGATGGTGAGGGTGAAGGCGCCGACGAAGATCGCGAGGATGGTGAGGATCGTGCGCGTCTTCGAGCGGAACGTGTTGCCGACGGCGGTGGTCAGCAGATCGGCGGTCTTCATGCGGCGCTCCTCTCGTCGGGGACGAGCACGCCGTCGCGGATCTGGACGCGGCGGTCGCAGCGCGCCGCGAGCTCCTCGTCGTGGGTGACGACGATCAGCGTGATGCCGTGCTCGCGGTTGAGGCGGAAGAGGATGTCCTCGACCACCGCTCCCGTCGCCGAGTCGAGGTTGCCGGTGGGCTCGTCGGCGAAGATCACGTCGGGATCGTTCACGAGCGCGCGCGCGATGACGGCGCGCTGCTTCTGCCCGCCCGACAGCGCCGTCGCCTTGTTGCGCGCCTTGTCGGCCATGTCGAGCTCGGCGAGGGCGGCCATGCCGCGGCGGCGGCGCTCCGCGCGGCTCACCCCCGCGATCTTCAGCGGCAGCACGACGTTGTCGAACACCGAGGCGCTGGAGGTCAGGAAGAACTGCTGGAAGACGAACCCGAACGTCTTGTTGCGGGTGCGGTTCAGGCGGCGGCCGCGGAGGGTGTCGGCATCCACGCCGTCGAGCAGCACCCGCCCGCTGGTGGGGGCGTCCATGAGCGCGAGCAGGTGCATGAGCGTGGACTTGCCCGAACCGCTCTTGCCGACGATCGCGATGCTCTCTCCCCGCCGGATGTCGAGGCTGACGCCGCGGAGAGCGTCGAAGCGGGCGGAGCCGCGGCCGTAGGACTTGTGCAGGTCGTGGACGGAGAGCAGGGGCGGGGGCGCGGACGGCGCCGGATCGGATGTCATGACGACCAGCCTTCCCGTCGGCCGGCGCGGCGGCATCCCGTGGCTGCGGCAGATGCGTACCCCAGGCGGGGGATGCCGGGATCCCTCGCCGGGGCGATCCGTTGTGGTGTCCGGGGCGTCAGACTGGAGTCGTGAGCTCACCGGACGACACCTTCCCGCCGCCGCACCCCGTGGGCCCGGCGTGGGCGGCGGACGTCGTCCTGGTCGTGCTCGTCGTCCTCCCCGCCCTGCTCCCCCTGCCGATGGCGGAGCTGCGGCCGTCGACTCCGCTCGTCCTCGTCCTCGTCCTCCTGCCCGCCCCGGCGCTGCTGCTGCGGCGGCGCTGGCCGGTGGTGACGCTCGCGCTCTGCGCGGCCGCCTACGTCGCCGCGCTGGTGTGCGGAACGAACTCTCCCGGGGCGGCCCTCGCGGCGCTGGTGGCGATGTTCATCGTCGCCCGCGACACCTCCCGTCGCACCGCCGTCGCGGCGGCCGCGATCGTGGTCGCCGTCGTGGTGGGCGTGGGCATCGGGGTCACCGTCGCGACGAGAGCCGACACGCGGTTCCTGCAGATCGGGCTCGCCCTGGCGCTCGCGGCCGCGGTCGGGGACGGGGTCCGCTCGCGCCGCGCGTACCTCACGGCCGTCGTCGACCGCGCCCGCCGCGCGGAGCAGACCCGCGACGCCGAGGCCCGTCGGCGCGTCACGGAGGAGCGGCTGCGCATCGCGCGCGATCTGCACGACGCGGTCGCCCACCAGATCTCCGTGATCAGCCTCAATGCGGGGGTGGCCTCGGCGGCGCTCGACTCCCGCCCGGAGCGGGCGCGGGAGGCGCTCTCGACGATCCGCACGGCCTCCCGCGACGTGCTCAGCCAGATCGGCGGCATGCTCAGCGTGCTGCGCGCGGATGAGACGACCGCGCTGCGGGAGCAGCCGGGGCTGGCCCGGCTGCCGGAGCTCGTGGAGTCGGTGCGGGTCGCCGGTCTCGACGTGGTGCTGCGCGACGAAGGCGGCGACCTCGTCGACACCCCGCTTCCGCTGGCGGTCGACATCGTCGCGTACCGGGTGATCCAGGAGGGGCTCACCAATGCGCTCAAGCACGGGGCCGGCGCGCGGGCGCACGTCCTCCTGCGGCTCGAGGACGACGCGCTCGAGGTCGTGGTCACGAACCCCGTCGACCGCAGCCTGCCGGTCGAGTCGGGCCCGGCATCCGGGTTCGGCCTGCTGGGGCTGAAGGAGCGCGTGGGGTCCGTGCGGGGCCGGCTCGAGTCGGGGCGCGCGCCGGGCGGCTTCCGGCTCGCGGCGCGGCTGCCGATCGATGCGGTGGTCGCCTCGTGATCGCCGTGGTCGTGGTCGACGATCAGGCGCTCATCCGCACCGCCGTGCGCGACCTCCTCGACGGCGAGCCGGACATCACGGTGGTCGCGGAGGCGACGGACGGCGAGAGCGCCGTCGAGGAGGTGCGCCGGCGACGGCCGGACGTGGTCGTCATGGACATCCGGATGCCGCGCATGGACGGCATCGAGGCGACCACCCTGATCTGCCGCGACCCCGCCCTCGCCGACACGCGCGTGCTCATCCTCACCACGTTCGAGGAGGACGAGTACGTCGTCGCGGCGCTGCGCGCGGGAGCGAGCGGCTTCGTGGGCAAAGGCGCCGAGCCGGAGGAGATCGGCCGCGCCGTCCGCGCGGTCCACGCCGGCGACGAGCTGCTCTCGCCGGCCGCCACCCGCGCGCTCATCGGCAGATTCGTGCGCTCGACGGCCCCGGTCGCGGCGCCCCGCTCGCTCGCGCCGCTGACCGACCGCGAGCGGGAGATCCTCGTGCTCGTGGCCCGCGGCCGCTCCAACGACGCGATCGCGGCCGAGCTGTTCATCTCGCCGCACACCGCCAAGACCCACCTCAAGCGCGTGATGACCAAGCTGGGCGCGCACGACCGCGCCCAGCTGGTCATCGCCGCCTACGAGAGCGGACTGGTCGCGCCCGGGTCCTGATCGTCACCGGTCGCCGGGGCGCCGGTGCCGGCGGCGGCGCGCTGCTCCCGCTCCCGCTCCTCGGCCTCGGCGCCGCCGATCGCCTCGCCGCGCGCGACGAGGCCGGCGACGTCGGAGAGGGGGATCTGCTTCAGCGTGAGCGCCAGCACGAAGGCGAGCGCGATGAAGGGGACGAGGTACCAGAACACCGGCGCGAGCGCGTCCGCGTAGGCGTTCACGATCCCGTCGCGCACCTCCGGGGGAAGGGTCGCGAGCGTCTGCGGGTCGAGGTTCGCGGTGGCCGCCGCCGACTCCGACGCGCTGGCCCCCGCGGAGGAGAAGACGTCCCGGAGGTTATCGGTGAGCCGCGTCGTGAAGAGGGTGCCGAACACCGCGGTGCCGAGGGCGGCGCCCACCTCGCGGAAGTAGTTGTTGGTGCTGGTGGCGGTGCCGACCTCGGCGGCGGGCACCGCGTTCTGCACGACCAGGACCACGACCTGGATGATCAGGCCCAGGCCCGCGCCGAAGAAGAACAGGAAGACGCAGATGAGCCAGATCGGCGTCGCCGCGGTGAGCGTCGTCATCGCGATCATCGACGCGCCCGTCACCAGCGTGCCCACGATCGGGAAGATCCGGTAGCGCCCCGAACGGCTGATGAGGATGCCGGAGGCGATGGAGGTGCCCATCAGTCCCGCCATCATGGGCACCATCAGCAGCCCCGACTCGGCCGCCGAGGTGCCGGAGGACATCTGCAGGAACGTGGGCACGAACCCGATCGCCGCGAACATCCCGATGCCGAGCGTCAGTCCGATCGCCGTCGCGTTGAGGAACACCGGGTTGCGGAACAGGTGGAGCGGGATGATGGGGTCCTCGGCGCGGGACTCGACGAGGACGAAGCCGCCCGCCGCGATGACCAGCCCCAGGCCCCACGCCCAGGTGGCGGGCGAGGTCCAGCCGAAGTCGGTGTCGCCGCCGAAGTCGGTGAAGAAGATGAGGCAGGTCGTCGCGATCGACAGCAGCACGATGCCGAGGACGTCGATCCGGCGGGTCGCGCGCTTGTCGGGCAGCGTCAGCGCGAACAGGGCGATGACGAACGCCGCGATGCCGACGGGGATGTTGATGTAGAACGCCCACTGCCAGGTCAGGTGGTCCACGAAGAACCCGCCCAGCAGGGGGCCGGCGATCGCGGAGAGACCGAAGACGGCGCCGAGCGGGCCGAGGTACTTGCCGCGCTCCGAGGCGGGGACGATGTCGGCGATGATCGCCTGCGACAGGATCATCAGGCCGCCGCCGCCCAGCCCCTGCACGGCGCGGAAGAACACGAACATCCAGAAGTCGCTCGCCAGCGCGCAGCCGACCGAGGCCAGGGTGAACAGCGCGATCGCGATGAGGAACAGGCGGCGCCGGCCGAGCACGTCGCCGAACTTGCCGTAGACGGGCATGACGATCGTGGTCGCGAGCAGGTAGGCGGTGGTGATCCACACCTGGTGCTCGACTCCGCCCAGCTGGCCGACGATCGTGGGCATGGCCGTCGAGACGATCGTCTGGTCCAGACTCGACAGGAGCATCCCGGCGATGAGCGCGCCGAAGATGATCCAGACGCGCCGCGGGGTGAGCAGCAGGGGGGAGGTGGACGGCGAGGCGGCGGCGGACATGGTCATTCCTTCGGCGAGGTCGGGGAGAGGGCGGCGCGGCCCGCGTCGGCGCGGCGGCGCAGGAGGGTGAGGAAGTCGGGGTGCTCCTCGTCGAAGAACGCCGCGATCGCGGACCGCAGGAGCGGATTGATCATCCGCACGAGCATGTCGACGACGAGCGGGTCGGTCGGCGCGTCGGGGCGGCTGCGCACCAGCGCGATGTCGTTGACCTCGGCATCCGCCATGATCGACATCAGCTGGGCGTGCAGGCGCGGCTCGTCCGCGAGCAGGCGCCCGACCTCCTCGGCCTCCGTCCGGGTGTGGCCCATCAGTGCCCAGCGGGCGGCGTGCAGGTGCAGGTACTCGTCGAGCAGGTCGCCGTCGCCGTGCACGAACCGCTCGTCGAGCTCCTCGAGATGCGCGCGCAGCGTGAGCCCGAGCACGGCGTTCTCCTTCGATGCGAAGTAGTTGAAGAACGTCCGGCGTGAGACCCCGACGTCGGCGCACAGCTGGTCGATCGTGAACCCGTTGAGTCCGTGCGCGGCGGTCAGCCGTCGTGCGGCGGTGCGCAGCGCGGCCGCTGTCTCGGCGATGCGTCTCCCGCGGGATCCGTTTGCACTCTCGGTCACAGAGTGCATGTTTGCACTCTTGGGGCGACAGTGCAAATTTCACGGATTCGCGGCGCCGGGAATGCGGATCGCACTTTGTTGTTGCATCAACCATCGCCGCTCGGAGTCGCCGACGGCCCACCGAAAGGACCGCTCGTGCTCATCGTCTCCTTGACCGTCGTCGGTGGCGGGGTGCCGGCATGAGGGCCGCGACCCTCGACTGGCGGCCCGCGCCGGTGCACACCGCGGGTGCCGCCGCCGACGCCACGCGGATGGACACCGTCGAGCTGCTCGTGGGCGACCTCGACGCGCAGACCGCGTTCTACCGCGACGCCGTCTCGCTCGAGATCCTCGACCAGTCCGGCGCGCAGGCGACCCTCGGCCGTGACGGCATCCCGATCGTCGCGCTCACGCACGCCCCCGAGCTCCCGCCGTTCGACCGCCACGGTGCGGGCCTGTACCACACGGCGATCGCGTTCCCCGATCGTGCGGCGCTGTCGGCGGCCGTGATGTCGATGGCGCGCCGCGCCGGCGACACCTTCGAGGGCGCGACCGACCACACCTTCAGCAACGCGTTCTACTTCCACGACCCCGAGGGCAACGGCATCGAGCTGTACTGGGATCTGCCCACCGAGGTCTGGCAGGACAAGCCCGCCGGATGGATGCCGCGCAACACCGCGATCGACCCCAACGCCTTCCTCCGCGAGCACTTCGACCCGGCCCGCACGACCGCCGACGAGGCCACCGTCGGCCACGTCCACCTGCAGGTCGGCGACATCCCCACCGCCCGGCGCTTCTACGTCGACACGCTCGGCTTCGACGTGTCGATCGACGTGGGCTCCGCGCTGTTCCTCTCCGCGGGCGGCTACCACCACCACATCGGACTGAACACGTGGCACAGTGCGGGCGCCGGCCCGCGGGCCGTGTCGCTCGGACTCGGCGACGTGCGGCTGCGGATGCCGGAGCGCGACGACGTGCTCGCCCTCGCCGATCGTGCGCGGCACGCGGGCATCGCGGTGCAGGACGACGGCGCCGGGGTGCGCCTGCGCGATCCGTGGGGGACGCTGCTGACCGTGCTCCCCGAGGGGAGCGCCTGATGGCGCTCACGGCCGGCGGGCTGCCGGCGGCGACCGTCCGCACCGCGGTGACGGTGCCGCTGCGCTTCTCCGACGGGTACGAGACGACGGCGCGCGTGCACACCTTCCACGCTCTGGTGGACGGCGCCGAGCACCTGCTGCTGAGCTTCGAGGGACGAAGGCCCCGCGCGCGGGAGAGCGCACCGCTGGTCCGTCTGCACAGCGAGTGCCTCACGGGCGACGTCTTCGGATCCGAGCGGTGCGACTGCGGACCGCAGCTGCGCGAGGCCGTCGAGCGGCTCTCCGAGGACGGCGGAGCGCTCCTCTACCTCCGGCAGGAGGGACGCGGCATCGGTCTGTACGCGAAGCTCGACGCCTACGCGCTGCAGGACGAGGGGCTCGACACCTACGAGGCCAACACGGCCCTCGGGCACGGCGAGGATGAGCGCGACTACAGCGCCGCCGCGCAGATGCTGCACGCCGTCGGCATCCACCGGCTGCGTCTGCTCACGAACAACCCCGACAAGGTCGCGCAACTGCGCGCGCTCGGCGTCGAGGTGGCGGATGCCGTGGCCACCGGCGTGCACCTGACGGACGCGAACGCGCGCTACCTGCGTGCCAAGCGGGACCACACCGGTCACACGATCGACGTCCCCGCGGCCTGAGGATCATGGTGTATCCCGTTCCGCGCATGACCACCGCCGAAGCAGAGGCCTGGCTCGGGCTCATCCGCGTGTGCGACCTGCTGCCCAGCGCGCTCGACTCGCAGCTGCAGCGCGACTCCGCCCTGACGCACTACGAGTTCGGGGTGATGACCTTCCTCCGGCGCATGCCGGAGGCCACGGCCACCATGAGCGAGGTCGCCGAGGCGACCAACGCCACGCTGTCGCGGCTGTCCCACGTGTGCTCGCGTCTGCAGACGCGGGGTCTCGTGCTCAAGAGCGGGTGCCCCACCGACCGTCGGGTGAGCCGGGTGACCCTGACCGGCGCGGGGCGCCGGGAGCTCATCCGGGCCACCCCCGGCCACATCGCGACGGCCCGCTCGCTCGTGGTCGACGCGCTCTCCGCGGACGACCTCGCCCACCTGGCGCGGATCACGGCCGTCCTCGGCGAGCGTCTCGACCCGGACCACCGGTTCGGGGCGCACCAGTGAGCCGCGTCGGTACGCTGGCACCGTGACCACCTGGCGCAGCTCGCAGAAGGCCGACCGGCGGGCGCGACTGCTCGTGGAGGCGGCGGCGCTGTTCGCCCGTCGCGGCTTCGCCGCCGTCACCACCGTCGAGATCGGCGAGGCGGTGGGGATGAGCGGCCCGGCGCTGTACAAGCACTTCCCGAGCAAGGACGCGATCCTCGCCGAGCTCCTGGTCGACGCCAGCGAGCGGCTGCTGCAGGGCGGCCGAGAGATCGTCGCGGGCACAGGTCCGTCCGACGCCGTCGCCGCGGGAGCCGTGCTCGACGAGCTCATCGCCTTCCACATCGGCTTCGCGACGGCGGCGCCCGACATCATCCGCATCCAGGATCGCGAGCTCGCCGGTCTCGACTCCGACACCAACCATCGGGTGCGGCGGCTGCAGCGCGCGTACGTCGCCGAGTGGGACGTCGTGCTCGCCACCGCCGCGCCGGCCCTGAGCGCGCCCGAACGCGAGACCCGCCTGCTCGGCGTCTTCGGCCTGCTCAACTCGACGCCGCACAGTGCGGGGGCGAGCGGGGACGACGCGGCACGGATCCTCGCCGGGATGGCGCGGCGTGCGCTGCGGGACGAGGCCTGAGCTCACCCCTCCTCGGTCGGTGCGCACCGCATGAGCACGCTGCGGGTCGCGGTCGCCACGACCTCGCCGCGCTGGTTGCGCATCGTGTGGGCGAGCTCGACGACGCCCTGACCGGGACGTGAGGCGGACCGCCGCGTGCCGACGACGAGCGTCTCGGCGTACAGCGTGTCGCCGTGACGCACGGGAGCCGGGAAGCGTACCTCCCCGAATCCCAGGTTCGCCACGATCGTGCCCTGGGTCAGCTGCGCGACCGAGAGGCCGACCATCGTTGAGAGCGTGAACATGCTGTTGACGAGCCGCTCGCCGAACTCCGTGCCGGCCGCCCACGCGGCATCCAGGTGTAGCGACTGCGTGTTCATGGTGAGCGTCGTGAACAGCACGTTGTCGGTCTCCGTCACGGTGCGCCCCGGGGCGTGCACGTAGAGCGCCCCCTCGATGAACTCCTCGAAGTACAGTCCCCGCTGCCGGATGACCTCGCTCACGTCGTCCCCTCCTCGTCCTCGTCCTCGTCCTCGTCCTCGTGCCCATCCTCGTCCGCGGGCTCGATCGCGGCGACCACGCCGCCGCGCACCACCTGGTCGCCGACCGCGACGCGCAGGCGGAGGATGCCGTCGACGCCGGCCCGCAGCACGTGCTCCATCTTCATCGCCTCCACGGCGACGACCGGCTCTCCCGCGCGCACCCGCGCGCCGTCGTGCGCGGCCACCATCACGACGGTCCCCGGCAGGGGGGAGGCGATCGTCGGCGACGCGTCCGCGCGGTCGTCCGCGGCGTCGTCGATCGTGCGCTCGGAGACGAGGACGGCCCCGGCGTCGCTGCGCAGCCACAGCCCCGCGGGGGCGGCGGCGACCGGGAAGGTGCGGCCGCGACCGTCGATGACGACCGTGGCCGACCCGCCGTCCGCGCCATGCCGCCGCACGGATGCCGCGACCGGCGCCGTATCGCCGACGGCGACGCGCTGCGGCGTGGACCACACCCGCACGCGGGCCTCGGCGTCGGCGGACACGAGGTCGTACACGCTCGGGGCCGCCGCCGCGCCGAGACGCCAGCCGTCGGCGCGGCTCCAGGGGCCGCTCACGGTCGCGTCGGGGGCCCGGGTCGCCGACGCCGCGTGCATCACGAGCGCCGCCTCCGCGAAGGTGCGCTCCGTGACGTCGGGGAAGGGCAGCTCGTCGAAGACGCGGGCGATCAGGCCGGTGTCGAGCGCGCCGGAGACCACCTCGGGGCGCTCCAGCAGCAGGCGGAGGAACGTGAGGTTCGTCTCGAAGCCGAAGATCGCCGTCCCGTCGATCGCGCGCACGAGGCGCCGGCGCGCCTCCTCTCGGTCGGGGCCCCACGCGATGAGCTTCGCCAGCATCGGGTCGTAGTCGGTCGAGACGACGAGGCCGTCCTCGAGCGCCGTGTCGACCCGCACCCCGGCCCCCGACGGGTGGACGACGCGCGTGACCGGACCGCCGGTGGGCAGGAACCCGGCGCGCGGGTCTTCCGCGTAGACGCGCACCTCGATCGCGTGACCGTCCAGGCGCACGTCCTCCTGGGCGAACGGCAGCGGCTCCCCGGCGGCGATCCGCAGCTGCAGCTCGACGAGGTCGTGGCCCGTGACCATCTCGGTGACGGGATGCTCCACCTGCAGGCGGGTGTTCATCTCCATGAAGAAGAACGTGTCGGGCCGGTCGCCCGGCACGATGAACTCGACCGTGCCCGCCCCGACGTAGCCGACGCTCCTCGCCGTCTCGCACGCGGCCGCGCCGATGCGCGCGCGCGTCGCGGCGTCGAGCAGAGGGGAGGGCGCCTCCTCGACGACCTTCTGGTGGCGCCGTTGCAGCGAGCACTCGCGCTCGCCGAGGTGCACCACCGTGCCGTGCGCATCGGCGAGGATCTGCACCTCGATGTGGCGCGGTGCGGTGACGTAGCGCTCCAGGAACAGCGTGTCGTCGCCGAAGGATGCCGCGGCCTCCCGGCGGGCGGCGGCGACCGCGGCCGGAAGCCCCGCGGCCTCCGTGACGACGTGCATGCCCTTGCCGCCGCCGCCCGCGGACGGCTTGATCAGCACCGGGAAGCCGACCTCCGCCGCCCCCGCGATCAGCTCCGCGTCGGTGAGGCCCGCGCGGGCGATGCCGGGGACGGTGGGCACGCCGCGCGCGGCGACGGTGCGTTTGGCGGAGATCTTGTCGCCCATGACCTCGATCGCCTCGGGCGACGGGCCGATGAAGACGAGGCCCGCGTCGGCGCAGGCCCGTGCGAAGGCGGCGTTCTCGGCGAGGAAGCCGAACCCCGGATGGATCGCCTCGGCACCGGTGGCGAGCGCGGCATCCACCACGCGTTCGATCGACAGGTAGCTCTGCGCGGCGGCGGCGGGCCCCAGCCGCACCGCCTCGTCGGCCAGGCGCACGTGGAGCGCGTCGGCGTCGGCGTCGCTGTAGACGGCGACCGAGCGGATGCCGAGCGTGCGCAGTGTCCGGATGATGCGGACGGCGATCTCGCCGCGGTTGGCGATGAGGACGGTGCGGAGGGCGCTCATGCGATCACATCCGGAAGACGCCGTAGCCGGCGTCGGGCATCGGGGCGCGGGCGACGACGTCGAGGGCGAGCCCCAGCACGTCGCGGGTCTGCGCGGGCTCGATCACCCCGTCGTCCCAGAGGCGCGCGGTGGAGTAGTAGGGGCTGCCCTGGTGCTCGTACTGCGCACGGATCGGCGCCTCGAACGCCTCCTTCTCGGCGGTGGTCCAGGGGGTGCCGGCGGCGTCGAGCTGCTCGCCGCGCACCGTGGACAGGACGGACGCCGCCTGCGGCCCGCCCATGACCGACACCCGCGCGCCGGGCCAGAGCCAGAGGAACCGGGGCGAGTAGGCGCGCCCGCACATCGAGTAGGTGCCGGCGCCGAACGAGCCGCCCACGACGACCGTGAGCTTGGGCACCCGCGCGCACGCGACGGCGTTGACCATCTTCGCGCCGTGCTTCGCGATGCCGCCGTGCTCGTACTCGCGGCCGACCATGAAGCCCGTGATGTTCTGCAGGAACAGCAGCGGGATGCCGCGCTGGTCGCACAGCTCGACGAAGTGCGCGCCCTTGAGCGCCGACTGGCCGAAGAGCACGCCGTTGTTCGCGACGATGCCGACGGGGTGACCGTGGAGGTGCGCGAAGCCGGTGACGAGCGTCTCGCCGTACTCGCGCTTGAACTCGCTGAAGCGACTGCCGTCGACGAGGCGGACGATGATCTCGCGGGCGTCGTAGGGCGTGGTCAGCTCGACCGGGACGACGTCGTACAGCGAGTCCGGGTCGTGCACCGGCGGGTCCGCGGGCCCGAGCCGATACGGCAGCGGTGCCGGCTCGGGCACCGTCGCGACGATCTCGCGGACGATGCGCAGCGCGTCCGCGTCGTCGGCGGCCAGGTGGTCGGTGACGCCGGAGATGCGCGAGTGCGTGACGCCGCCGCCGAGCTCTTCGGCGCTGACCACCTCGCCGGTCGCGGCCTTCACGAGCGGCGGGCCGCCGAGGAAGATCGTCCCCTGATCGCGGACGATCACGGTCTGATCGCTCATCGCCGGGACGTACGCGCCGCCGGCGGTCGAGGAGCCCAGGACGGCCGCGATCTGCGCGATGCCGTCCCGCGACATCCGGGCCTGGTTGTAGAAGATGCGTCCGAAGTGGTCGCGGTCGGGGAACACCTCGTCCTGGAGGGGGAGGAAGGCGCCGCCCGAGTCGACGAGGCAGATGCACGGCAGGCGGTTCTCCGCGGCGACCTCCTGCGCGCGCAGGTGCTTCTTCACGGTCATCGGGTAGTACGTGCCGCCCTTGACGGTCGCGTCGTTGGCGACGACCATGACGTGCCGACCGTGCACGAGCCCGATCCCCGCGACGACCCCGGCCGCGGGCGCCTCGCCGTCGTAGAGGCCGTCGGCGGCGAGAGGGGCGAGCTCGAGGAAGGGGCTGCCGCGGTCGAGCAGCAGATCGATCCGGTCGCGCGCCAGCAGCTTGCCGCGCGCGGTGTGCCGGCGCCGCGACGGCTCGGGGCCGCCGAGGGCCGCGGCCTCCCGCCTCGCCCGCAGCTCCGCGACGAGGGCGCGGTACCCGTCCGTGGTCGTCGTCGACACGGCATCCTCATTTCGGTTATCAATCAGTAACCCGATCAGGAACATAGCGCCTGCGCCGCCGAATGTCCACCGTCGGCGCCGTTCTGGGACGGCGCGGCGCGCGTGGGGCACAATGATGCGATGAGCACGACGCCCGATCAGCCCGCGTCCTACTGGTACGTGGACGACGATGCGCGGTCGACGTCGGTCATGGAGGCCATGCGCTCCTACCGGGCGGCCGAGGTCGCGATGCGTCGACGGACGCAGCAGTCGATGGACATGGGCGAGAACGAGCTGCTCGTCCTGCGCTTCCTCGCCCGGGCGCGACTGCGGGGCGAGCCGGTGACCCCCGTGACGCTGAGCAGATATCTCGGCATCACCTCGGCATCCACGACGGCGCTGCTGGATCGCCTGGAGAGGTCGGGGCACATCACGCGCACGCCGAACCCGGGGGACCGGCGCAGTGTGCTGATCGCGTCGAGCGAGAAGTCAGACCTCGAGGTGCGTCACACCCTGTCGGCGATGCACGAGCGCATGATGGCGGTCGTGCGCGAGATGGACGAGGACCAGCGCGACACCGTCATCCGGTTCCTGGATGCGATGCGCGTGGCCGTGGATCACATCGACGCGTAGTCGCGCGAGACGACCGATCCGGCGATCTCGTCGGCGGCGCCGGTCGCGGCGTCCAGGAAGCTCAGCACGGCGGCCCGCCCCGACGGGTCGAGCCTGCGGATGGCCGCGGCCACGCGGTTCTCGAAGGCGTCGACGAGGTCGGCGACCTCCGCCGCGGCCCGCTCGGTCGGCGCGATGAGGATGCTGCGGCGGTCGGTGGGGTGGTTCACGCGCTGCACGCTGCCGAGACGCTCCAGGCGGTCCAGCAATGCGGTCGTGGATGCCGAGCTGATGCCGAGGTGGCGGGAGATCTCGCTCGGTTTGACGTCCAGGCCGTCGCGGTCGCAGGCGAGGACGTACTGGAGGATGCGCAGTTCGTTCTCGCCCAGTGCGGCGTTGGCCCGGACGCGCTGATGCATCTGCGCGTCCGCGGCCCGGAAGCGCGCGAGCGCATCCAGGACATCGGTCGTGCCGGATGTGTGTGTGGTCGTCACCGCACTCACCTCCACTCAGAGTCGGCGCCCGTAAAGGGTTCGGTGACACCAATATAGCTCATGATATATCTCGCTTGACTAACTACTTATTCACGGAATAACCTACTTCACGACAGATCCACCGCTGCGGCGAGGCCGAGCCCGACGCGCACCGAATGAGGGAGTCACGATGGGACGCTTGTACTACGGCAACACCAGCGACGCGATCGAGGTCGACGACACCGACCTGGCTCACCTGAGGATGGTGGCGATGACGAAGCTGCGTCGTTCCGAGGGCTTCAGCCTCACCTTCTCGTCGCCGACGCGTGGCCGCAGCGCCCTCTGGGTGCACTGCGCCATCCCGCTGCGCTTCGAGTTCGATGCGGCGGAGCCGATCCGCCTCGAGCCGGCGCGCGTCAACGAGCTGGCCCAGGCCGCCGCCTCCGCGGCGGGCATCGTCGTCGAGCTGGCCGCCGAGGCCGTGCCCTCGCGTGCCGAACTGGCGGCCGTCGCATGAGCGTGCTCGCCCTCGCGTCGGCGCCCACCGGCCGCGTGACCTGGGCGGCCGTCAGCGACGGCTTCTACGTCGCCTCCCGCGTCGGTGACTACGTCGGATGCGTCGAGTGCACGCCCGACGGTCACTTCGTGGGGTTCGACTTCCGCTCCACCCCCGTCGGGCGCTACGCGTCGCTCGGGGAGGCGCAGCGCGCCGTCGGCGGCGCCCACGAGGCGCGCCCCCTGCTCCCGTCACCCGAGCCGTCGCCCCGCGCGCAGGCGCTGTGGCAGACCGCCGCCGCGATCAGCGGGGTGGTGGCGCTGGGCGCCCTCGCGACCGCGGTGCTCACGACACCGCTGGTGTGAGCGCGCCGGCCGGCCGGCGCTAGGAGGCGCTCGCGGTCTCGGCGATGGCCTTCTCGGTGCGCTCCTGCAGGAAGCCGCACAGCTCGGCGACGGCGGCGAGATCGGAGGACAGGCGTGCGACGCCCGCGGCATCCAGGTCGAAGCTGTCGGCCCGCGCCTCGAACGTGACCACCCATCGCGGGCCCTCGTCGTGGACGACGGGCTGGATGTAGGTGACGGTGGAGGCGTTGCTCAGGGCGACGACGACGAGGCCCGAATCGGGGCCGGGGGTGTAGTCCTTCTCGAGGACGGAGATCGACGACTCGGCCGCCGGGTGGCCCGCGAGGTACTCGCGCACCCATGCTTCGACCGTCGCTTGATTGCGGTAGGGCATGGGACCTCGATCCTGGGTGTCGACGCGCCTGACGGCACGCCTGTCCCATTATGCCGTGCGCGGGCGCAGGAGCGAGGTCAGCAGGAGTTCCATCGCGGCGACGGGATCGGCGTCGTCGGCGAGCCAGCGGATCTGGATCCCCTCCCATCCCGTGACGATGAGGCCCGCCAGGGCCGTGTCGTCGTCGTGGATCGGCGCGATCCGCCCGCGGGCGCGGTCGTGGGCGATCAGCGCGGCGTAGTCCGTGATGACGGACGCGTAGCGGCGCTGGAGCCACTCGTGCGCCTCGTGCCCCGGGTAGGTCGCCTCGGCGGAGACGATCGAGAACATGCGCACGAGCTCGCGGCGGCCGAGGTTGCGCCGGACGACGCCGAGCACGGCCGGGAGCAGGCCGTCGCGCCGTGCACGCTCGGGGAAGTCGGCGTCGGCGGCGTCCTCCTGCTCGAGCACCGCGGCCAGCAGTGAGACCTTGGTGGGGAAGTGGTGCATCACCGTGGTGAGGCTGAGGCCGAGCTCGGCGGCGATCTGCCGCAACGACCCGCCGCGGTAGCCGTGCGCGCTGAAGATGGCGGTCGCCGACGCGATGATCTCGGACCGCCGCTCCGCCGACTTCGCGTACGGCCCGCGGCGAGCGGGCGACGAGGTGGCCATGGCATCAGAGCGTACCGCGCGGCTCTCCGAAAAAACCGTGCATGTGCACGATATTCGTTATAGGATGCCGACATGGCAACGCACGCGCGGGAGTATCGCTGGGTTCGAGACGGAGCAGCGGGGGCAGGACGCATGCGCTACGGCGCGGACTACAACCCCGAGCAGTGGTCACGCGACGTCTGGGCGGAGGACATGCGCCTCATGCGCGAGGCCGGCGTGAACATCGTCTCTCTCGCGATCTTCTCGTGGGCGCTGCTGGAGCCGCGTCCCGGCGAGTTCGACTTCGGCTGGCTCGACGAGGTCATCGACCTGCTCCACGAGAACGGGATCGACGTCGACCTCGCCACCGCCACGGCATCCCCGCCCGCGTGGCTCTCGCAGCGTCACCCCGAGATCCTGCCCCAGACCGAGGACGGCACCGTGCTGTGGCCCGGCGCCCGGCAGCACTGGCGGCCGACCTCGCCCGTCTTCCGCACGCACGCGCTGCGACTCGTGCGGGCCCTCGCCGAGCGCTATCGCGACCATCCCGCGATCGTCGCGTGGCACATCTCCAACGAGCTCGGCTGCCACAACCTCTACGACTACTCCGACGACGCCGCGGCCGCCTTCCGCACCTGGCTGCGCGACCGGTACGGCACCCTCGACGCCCTCAACGAGGCGTGGGGCACCGCCTTCTGGTCGCAGCACTACACGGAGTGGGAGCAGATCCTGCCGCCGCGCACGGCGCCCACCCACCGCAACCCCGGCCAGCGCCTCGACTTCGAGCGCTTCTCCTCGGACGCCGTGCGCGACCACCTGCGGGCGGAGGCCGCCGTGCTGGCCGAGCTCACCCCCGACATCCCCTTCACGACCAACTTCATGGTCGCCCAGAACGTCCGCGACATCGACTACCCGACGTGGGCGGGCGACGTCGACTTCATCTCGAACGACCACTACCTGCGCCCGGGTGAGCTGGGCCGCGACGACGTCTCCTTCTGGGCCAACCTCACGGGCAACATCGCCGAGGGACGCCCCTGGTTCCTCATGGAGCACGCCCCCAGCGCCGTCAACTGGCGCGAGGTGAACCCGCCGAAGCGCCCGGGGGAGCTGATGCGCGACGCCCTCACCCACGTCGGGCACGGCGCGGATGCCGTCTGCTTCTTCCAGTGGCGCCAGTCGCGCGCCGGAGGCGAGCGCTTCCACTCGGGGATGGTGCCGCACGCCGGCGAGCACAGCCGCGTGTTCCGCGACGTCGCCGCCCTCGGCGCGCGACTGGGGGAGCTCGGCGCCGTCACGGGCTCGCACCGCGAGCGCGCGCGCGTCGCGCTGGTCTTCGACTACGAGTCCTGGTGGGTCAGCGGCCGCGACTCCCACCCCTCCGACGCGCTGCGCTACGACGACGAGACCCTCGCCTGGTACCGGGCGCTGCTCGATCTCGGCGTCCGCGCCGACGTCGTCCCCGTTGCGGCGTCCCTCGACGGCTACGACGTCGTCGTCGCCCCGATGCTGCACGTCGTGCCCGACGCCCTGCGGACACGGCTCGAGCACGTGGTGCGAAGCGGGCGCCACCTCGTGACCACCGCCTTCTCCGGCATCGTCGACCAGCACGACCGGGTGTGGCTCGGCGGCTACCCCGGGGCGCTGCGGGAGGTGCTCGGCGTCACCGTCGAGGAGTTCGTCCCGCTTCTGGCCGACGAGACGGCGCGACTGGCCTCCGGGGCCGTCGCGACGCACTGGAGCGAGCGGATCAGCCACGTCGCCGACGATGTCGAGGTGCTCGACACCTACGCCGCGGGCGATCTGGCCGGGATGCCGGCGGTCACGCGTCGCCGCGTCGGCGCCGGGTCGGCCACGTACGTCTCCGCCGACACCGGCCGTGACGGGGCGCGCGCGGTGCTGGAGCGCCTCGCGGGCGACATCGGCGCGCTGGCCGGTGACCCCCTCGCCGCCGACGGCCGTCTCGAGGTCATCGTCCGCGTCGACGCCGCGCGTCGCCATGTCTTCGTCGTCAACCGCACCGACGACGAGGTCGTCGTGGACGATCCCGAGCTCGGCGCGCTGCGCGTGGCGCCCCGCGGTGTCGAGACGCGCAGCATCCCGGCGCAGGAGCCCGCGCTCGCCGGCGCGCACGGAAGGATGGACGCATGAGCGAACGCATCGACTGGAGCGCCGGCACCTGGACCACACCGCCCGCGGCGGCGGTGGTGCGCGAGGACGGGCTGGCCGTCGTCGCGGTCGAGGGCAGCGACGCCTGGCGCCGCACGGCCTACGGCTTCATCCACGACACCGAGCACGCGCTGCTGGCCCCGTTCGAGGTCGGCACGGCGATGGAGGTCGTCTTCATCGCCGACTTCACGGCGCAGTTCGATCAGGCGGGCCTGTTCGTGCGCGCCGACGACGAGCGGTGGATGAAGGCCGGCGTCGAGAACGCGGACGGGGTGCTCGGCGTGGGCGCCGTCGTCACCGACGTCATGTCCGACTGGTCGGTCGGCGCGGTGCCGGAGTGGGCGGGCCGCCGACTCCGCGTGCGGGTCAGCCGCGGACCCGACGCGCTGACGGTGCGCGCCGGCATCGACACCGAGCCGCTGCGTCTCGTGCGCGTCGCGCCGTTCGCGGGAGAGCTCGCTGCCCAGGCCGGCCCGTTCGTGTGTGCGCCGATGCGCGCCGGGCTCGAGGTCGTGTTCGCCGAGTGGACGCGCACCGACGCCGACGCGTCGCTGCACTGACGACGCGCCCCGCGATCACGTCTGCGGCAGGTAGCGACGCGGTGCGTGCGTCTGTGCGACCAGGTCGCGCAGCGCGTCGAGCGAGCCGCTGACGACGCCCGCGGCGCGTGCCTGCACCAGCACGTTGCCCAGCGCGGTCGCCTCGACGGGGCCCGCGAGCACCGGCATCCCGGAGCGGTCGGCGGTGCGCTGGCACAGCAACTCGTTGCGGGCCCCACCGCCCACGAGGTGGATCGTGCGCACGGCGACACCCCCCAGCCGGCTCGTCGTGACGACGGCGTCGGCGAAGGCCTGGGCGAGCGACTCCACGATCGCCCGCACATAGGCGGCGCGGGAGCGCGGCGGCGCGACGTCGTGCTCGGCGCACCAGGCGTCGATGCGGGCCGTCATGTCGCCGGGCGGCAGGAAGCGCGGATCGTCGACGTCGAACACGGGCACGGCGGATGCCGGGACGAGCGCGGCCGCCGCGAGCAGCCCCGACAGCTCGGCGCCGGCACCGTCGGCGGACCAGCCGCGCACCGCCTCCGTCAGGATCCACAGGCCCATCACGTTGTGCAGCAGACGCACCCGCCCGTCGACCCCGCCCTCGTTGGTGACGTGCGCGGCCGCGACGGCGTCGTCCAGCACCGGATGCTCCACCTCGACGCCGACCAGGCCCCACGTTCCGCAGGAGATGTAGGCGGCCGCGTCCGCCCGCATCGGCACGGCCACCACGGCGGAGGCCGTGTCGTGCGAGCCGACCGCCGTGACCGGGACCGTCCCGCCCAGCGCCGCCGCGACGTGCGGCAGGAGCGCGCCGACCCGCTCGCCGGGCGCGATCAGCTCGGGAAGCAGCGACCGCGGCACGCCGAGCCGCGCGGCGAGCTCGTCGTCCCAGCGGCGGGTGCGCGCGTTCAGCAGCCCCGTCGTGGACGCGTTGGTGAGCTCGGCCCGGGCCCGGCCGGTGAGCCAGTACGCGATCAGGTCGGGGACGAGCAGCGCCGTGTCGGCGATCGCGAGCACCTCGGGCGGCTCGGCGGCGAGCTGGTACAGCGTCGTGAAGGGCAGGAACTGCAGGCCGTTGCGGTCGAACAGCTCGGGGTACGGCACGCGGGCGTGCGCGCTCCCGACGCCGCGCTCCGTGCGCGCGTCGCGATAGTGGAACGGGAGGCCGAGCAGGCGCCCGTCCCGCAGCAGCCCGTAGTCGACGGCCCAGGAGTCGACGCCGATGCTCGCGATCGCGGGCTCGGCGCGGAACGCGTCGCGCAGGCCCCGCAGCGCCGCGGCGTACAGGCCGGGGATGTCGCCGTGCAGGCCGTCGCCCAGGCGCAGCGGGGCATTCTCGAAGCGCGCGATCGTCGTGGTCTCCAGTGTCCCCCGGCCGACGTGCCCGAGGATGACGCGGCCGCTCGTCGCGCCCAGGTCGACGGCCGCGACCGCCGCGGTCATCGCAGGAACGCGGCGGCGACGCCGGAGTCGACCGGGATGTGCAGTCCCGTGGTGCGGCTGAGGTCGGGCCCGGTCAGCACCGCGACGGCGTCGGCGACGTTCTCGGGGACGACCTCGCGACCGAGGATCGTGCGGGCGGCGTAGAACTGCCCGAGCTCCTCCTCCTTCACGCCGTAGGTCGCGGCGCGGTTCGCGCCCCACCCCGAGGCGAAGATCCCCGAGCCGCGCACCACGCCGTCGGGGTTGATGCCGTTGACCCGCACGCCGTGCGCGCCCAGCTCGACGGCGAGCAGGCGCACCTGATGGGCCTGATCGGCCTTCGTCGCCGAGTACGCGACGTTGTTGGGGCCGGCGAAGACGCTGTTCTTCGACGAGATGTAGACGATGTCGCCGCCGAGGCCCTGGGCGATGAGCACGGATGCCGCGGCCTGCGACACCAGGAACGAGCCCTTCGCCATGACGTCGTGCTGGAGGTCCCAATCGGCCTCCGTCGTCTCCAGCAGCGGCTTCGACAGCGACAGTCCCGCGTTGTTGACGACGAGGTCCAGGCCCCCGAACGCGAGCACGGCGTCGGCCACGGCGGCCCGCACGGCCTCGCCGTCGGCCACGTTCACGGCGACCCCGACGGCGACGTCGGCGCCCCCGAGCTCGGCGGCGGCCGCTCGGGCCTTCTCGAGGTCGAGGTCGGCCACCACGACGCAGGCGCCGGCTGCGGCGAGGCGGGCCGCGGTGGCCTTGCCGATGCCGCTCGCGGCGCCGGTCACGAGCGCGATGCGGCCCTGGTGGCTCTTCGGCGCGGGGCGGCGCTGCAGCTTCGCCTCCTCGAGCGCCCAGTACTCGATGCGGAACTTCTCCGCATCCGAGATCGGCGTGTACGTCGAGACCGCCTCCGCTCCGCGCATGACGTTGATCGCGTTGACGTAGAACTCGCCCGCCACGCGCGCGGTCTGCTTGTCGGCGCCGTAGGAGAACATGCCGACGCCCGGCACGAGCACGATCAGGGGATCGGCGCCGCGCATCGCCGGGCTGTCGGCCGTCGCGTGCGTCTCGTAGTAGTCGCGGTAGTCGGCGCGGTACTGGGCGTGCAGCTCCCGCAGTCGCGCCAGCTGCTGGTCGACCGACGCCGTCGCGGGCAGGTCGAGCAGCAGCGGCTTCACCTTGGTGCGCAGGAAGTGGTCGGGGCAGCTCGTGCCGAGCGCCGCCAGGGCGGGCGCCTTCTGTGAGGCCAGGAAGTCGAGCACGACCGGGGAGTCGGTGAAGTGTCCGAGCAGGGGGCGATCGGTGGAGACGAGCCCGCGGATCGTGGGGGCCAGCGCCGCCGCCCGGGCGCGCCGCTCGGCGGCGGGGAGCGCGTCGAATCCCTCACGGACGGCCCCGAACGGCGCGGGGTCGCCGTGCTCGGCCAGGTAGGCGGCCGCGGTGTCGATGATCCACGACGAGTTGCGCTCGGCATCGTCGGAGGTGTCGCCCCACGCCGTGATGCCGTGCCCGCCGAGGATCGTGCCGATCGCCTGCGGGTTCTCTGCGGCGATCGCCGCGATGTCGAGTCCGAGCTGGAAGCCGGGGCGCCGCCAGGGCACCCAGACGACGCGGTCGCCGAAGATCGTCCGCGTCAGCTCGGGCCCGTCGGCCGCCGTCGCGATCGCGATGCCCGAGTCGGGGTGCAGATGGTCGACGTGTGCGGCATCCACGAGGGCGTGCATCGCGGTGTCGATCGACGGCGCCGCGCCGCCCTTGCCGTGGAGGCAGTAGTCGAAGGCGGCCACCATCTCGTCTTCGCGGTCGACTCCGGGATAGATGTCGACCAGCGCGCGCAGACGGTCCCGCCGCAGCACGGCCAGGCCCTCGGGCGCGAGGGTGCCCAGGTCGCCGCCCGAGCCCTTGACCCACAGCAGCTCGACCGGCGCGCCGGTGACCGGGTCGATGTCCTCGCCCTTGGCCGACGTGTTCCCGCCGGCGTAGTTGGTGTTCTTCGGGTCGGAGCCCAGGCGGTTGCTGCGCGCGATGAGCGCGGCGGCGGTGGGGTTCGTCATCTCAGGCACCCCATCCCGCCTGGACGCCGCCGACGCGCTCGTCGGCGATGGTGCGGGCGTAGCCGGAGGCGAGGTAGGCGGCCATCGGATCCGCGGGCAGCCCGCGGCTCTCCCGCCAGGTCGCCAGCTGCGGCCGGACGTCGGTCTGGAAGGCGTCCATGAGGATCGCGTTGGCCGTCAGCACGTCGTTCTCCTCCTGGGCGGCGGCCAGCGCGTCACGATCGAGCAGCAGCGCCCGCGCGGTCATCTCCTGCACGTTGAGCACGGAGCGGATCTGGCCGGGGATCTTGTCCTCGATGTTGTGGCACTGATCGAGCATGAAGGCGACGTCCGGGTTGTTCAGCCCGCCGCCGCGGACGACCTCCACGAGGATCCGGAACAGCTGGAAGGGATCGGCGGCGCCGACGATGAGGTCATCGTCCGCGTAGAAGCGGCTGTTGAAGTCGAAGGAGCCCAGGCGCCCCAGTCGCAGCAGCTGCATGACGATGAACTCGATGTTCGTCCCGGGCGCGTGGTGGCCGGTGTCCAGGCACACCATCGCCTTCTCGCCGAGCGCGGCCACCTGCACGTAGGACGTCCCCCAGTCGGGGACGTCGGTGTGGTAGAACGCCGGCTCGAAGAACTTGTACTCCAGCACGAGCCGCTGCGCGTCGCCGAGCCGCGCGTAGATCAGGGAGAGCGAGTCGTGCAGGCGGTCCTGACGCGCGCGCATGTCGTTCTGGCCGGGGTAGTTGGAGCCCTCGGCGAGCCAGATCTTCAGGTCGCGCGAGCCGGTCGCATCCATGATGTCGATGCAGGCGAGATGGTGGTCGATCGCCTTGCGTCGGATGCGGTCGTCGTGGTGGGTGAGCGCGCCGAACTTGTAGTCCTCGTCCTGGAACGTGTTCGAGTTGACGGTGCCGAGCGTCACGCCGAGGTCTTCGGCGTGACGGCGCAGCGCCGCGTAGTCGTCGACCGCGTCCCACGGGATGTGCAGCGCCACGGTCGGGGCGAGCGCCGTGTGGCGGTGCACCTGGGCGGCGTCGGCGATCTTCTCGAACGGGTCGCGGGGCGTGCCGGGAGTGGGGAAGACCCGGAAGCGGGTGCCGGAGTTGCCGAACGCCCACGAGGGCAGTTCGATCCCCTGGGCCTGGAGCGTGGACAGGTTCTCGGCTGACAGCGTCGTCATACTCTCGCGCTTTCGGTGTGGAATCCGCGCCTCCGCGGATCTCTGCTGTGAATCGTTTCAAAGAGTAGTGTGGTTGAAACGATTCGTCAAGCGGCGACGACGACCTCGGAGGAGCGTGGATGAGCGCCAGCGTCAAAGACGTCGCCGCGGCGGCGGCGGTGTCGGTGGGCACGGTGTCGAACGTGCTGAACCGGCCCGAGAAAGTCGCCCCCGAGACCGTCGCGCGCGTGCACCGGGCCATCGAGAGCCTCGGGTTCGTCCGCAACGACGCCGCCCGGCAGCTGCGCGCCGGGCGCAGCCGCTCCATCGGCCTGGTCGTGCTCGACACCGCCAACCCGTTCTTCGCCGAGGTCGCGCGCGGCGCGGAGGAGCGTGCCGCGCGCGACGGACTGGCGGTGCTGCTCGGCAACAGCGACCAGAACGCGCAGCGCGAGAGCGCCTACCTCGACCTCTTCCGCGAGCAGCGCGTGCACGGCGTGCTGCTCACGCCGCGCGACCTGGACCCCGCGCCGCTGCGACGGCTGGCGCTGGCCGGCATCCCCCTCGTCTTGGTCGACGGCGACATCCCGGGCGAGCAGATCCCCTCCGTCGCGGTCGATGACGTGCAGGGCGGGTACGCGGCGGTCGAGCATCTCCTCGCCCGCGGACGGCGCCGCATCGCCTTCGTGGCGGGGCCGCTGACGATCCGTCAGGTGTCCGATCGTCTCGCCGGCGCGCGCCGCGCGCTCGAGACGGCGCCGGATGCCGCGCTCGAGGTCATCGAGACGACGGCGCTGACGGTGCTCGCCGGTCGCGCGGTGGGCGAGCAGCTGGCGCTGCGCGCGCCCGCCGACCGGCCCGACGCCGTCTTCTGCGCCAACGACCTCCTCGCCGTCGGCGTGCTCCAGGGGGCCGCCATCCTGGGCGACATCCGTGTGCCGCAGGATCTGGCCATCATCGGCTACGACGACATCGACTTCGCGCAGGCGGCCGTCGTCCCCCTCAGCTCGATCCGCCAGCCGGCGCGGGAGATCGGTGCGACCGCCGTCGACCTGCTGCGCGAGGCCGCCGCGGCTCCCGGATCGCCCGCCCGCCACGTCCGCTTCAGTCCCGAGCTCGTGGTGCGCGCGTCGACGCAGGCGTGACGCGCGCGGTCAGGGCGCCCCGCCCGTCCGCACCCTCTCGAACAGGTCGTCGTCCCCGACCTGGCCGCCCTTGAGCAGCAGTTCGACCCCGTCGAGCGGGCCGTCGGCGTGCGCGCGCAGGAGCGCGACGTTGCCCCAGGGGTTGGCGGCGATCGACAGCGCCCGGATGCCGAGGAGGCGCACGACGCGACTCGACGAGTCGCCTCCGCAGACGATCACCCGGCGCGTCTCGCCGGCCGCCACCGCGGTGCGCACGATACGCGCCGCGCGCCGGGTGAGCCCGTCCAGCGCGCCGTCGTCGTCCGGCCCGAGATCCGACGCGAGCACGACGCTGCGCCCGGCGCGCAGGGCGTCGCGGGCGGGTGCGGCTTCGCGGTCGTCCCGCGGAAGCGGCGCGACGAACCACCCGGCATCCGCGGCCGCCGCCGTCTGCCGTCGCGTCCGCGGCGACCGACTGCCCGAGACGACCAGGACCGGTCCGCTCGCGGCGGCCACGGCGGCCGGTGCCGGCCGGCGCGGTGCGGCATCGGCGATCGCCGCGCTCAGACCGCCCGAGCCGACGACGAACGCGGTCGGGGCGAGCCGGCCGATCGCCTCGCCGATGAGGCGCAGGTGGTGCGCGTCGAGCGCGTCGAGCACGACGGCGTCGGCACCGCACGCCTCGATGCGGCGGGCGAGGTCCGCGGCATCCGTGTAGCTGGTCAGGGGGATGCCGGTGAGGGCGAGCGCGGTCTGCGCGCCGAGGTGGCGCGCGATGTCGGACTCGGACATCGGGGTCGACGGATGCCGGGACATCGTCGGCTGCCGGTCGAGGCGGTACACGACGCCGTCGTCGGCCGCGAAGTGGTGGCCGAACACGGTGTAGCGGCCGAAGTCGGGCTGGGCGAACAGGAGCGGCACGGGGCGGGCCCCGGTGAGGTCGCGCCCGATCTCGAGGACGCGGCCGAGGCTGCCGACCTCGGGCGAGGAGTCCACGGTGGAGCAGGCCTTGTACTGCAGCACCGCGGGCCGCAGCGCGGCCAGCGCCGAAAGCGCCGGCCGCACCTCGGCCTCCAGCGCCGCGGGGCCGAGGGAGCGGGCGATGCCCGCGATGCCGACGACGTCCCCGTCGTCTGCCGCGTCGGCCAGCGCCGACGGGGACGGGAGCGAGGTGAACAGGCGTCCGCGCCACCCGCGGCGGGTGAACTGCAGCAGCGCGTCGACGCTGCCGGTGACGTCGTCGCCGTAGAACCCGACCGCCGGCTCACTCACGGACGGGTCCGAACGTCTCGGCCGCACGGCGCAGGGCCGGTGAGGCCGCGAGGGCCTGCGCGACGCTCTCGCCGCGTTCGGCGGACGACCACGCCTCGCGCATGGCGGTCACGCCCGCCGCCGCACCGTCCGGGTGGCCGTGGATGCCGCCGCCGGCCATCACCAGCAGATCGGCGGTGCCGGTCGCGGCGTAGGTGGCGTGCGCGAGGCCGCCCCACTGGCCGGAGGAGAGCACCGGCACGGTCGAGGTCAGGCCCGGCAGGGGCGTGCGCACGGCGGCGACGGAGGCGAGCACGTCGTCGTCGGACTCGTAGAACTTGTTGGAGATGCCGTTCGTGTGGAGGTGGTCGACGCCGCACAGCCGCGCGAGCTTCTGCCACGCCGTGAACGAGATCCCCAGCCGGTCCGAGCGGCTCAGCGCGCCGAACCCGGCCCGGTGCCCGTGGATCGGCACGCCCGAGATGCGGCGCAGGTGGGCGATGCCGGCCAGGCCGACGTGCGCGATCACGGCCATGACGCACGTCCCGCCCGCCGCGACGACGAGGTCATGATGGGCTTCGAGCCGGTCGATGTCGTCGGTGATGTTGAACGCGTACATGGGTTTGACCCCCGTGCGGTCGGCATGCCTCTCCAGCACCGGCATCACCGCCGCGACGCGCGCCGCCAGCGGGGCGTGCGGCGCGTTGCCCTGCAGCTCGTCGTCCTTGATGAAGTCGACGCCGGCGCGCGCGAGCTCGCCGACGAGCTCGGCCAGCTCCGCGGGCGAGAGTCCGATGGAGGGCTTCACGATCGTGCCGATCATGGCGCCGGTCGGCCGCGACATCAGCCGCCGCGTGCCCTCGAGGCCGAAGCGCGGACCCCCGTAGCGCTGCGCGAAGGCCGGCGGAAGATCCAGGTCGACCAGCTTCACGCCGGACAGCTCCTTGATCTCGAACAGGTTGCCGGCCACCGTGCTGAGCAGGTTCGGGATCGACGGGCCCGAGTTCTCGAGGGGGAACCGCACGCGCACGCGGGCGCGCCGGCGGTGGCCCAGGTCGCCGACGGCGCCGGGCAGGGGCGAGGAGTCCGCCGGGGGCAGCTCGGTGATCTCCACGACGCGCGCGGCGAAGCGGTCCCGCAGCGCGTCGCTCTCCCGCTCCACCCGCACGAAGGTTCCCGTCGACTGCTCGCCGGCGAGGATCTCCGCGGCCCGCTCGAGGTCGAGCCCGGTCTCGATGACGTAGGTCGCGACGACCGCGTCGGTCGCGGCGCTCACCAGATCACCGGCAGCCAGACGGACATCTCGGACGGGCCGCGATTGGCCCACGCGAAGTACGGCACCAGCCGCACCGTCGCCGTCGCGATCGGGTCGTCGTCGATCTCGTCGTACAGCGTCGCGGGCGTCGGCGGGAGGACGGCCGCCTCGGTCTCCAGGGCGACGACGCGTCGGCCCGCGATCTGCGTCGGCACGGCGCGCAGCGCGGCGCCGCGACGCAGGGCGATGCGTTCCAGGTCGATCCCCGCGGGCAGGTCCGGGCTCTCGACGCAGTACACGACGGGTCCGCGCTGGACGGCGACCTGCGCCGTGAGCTCCTCGGCCAGCCGGTGACCGCGGAGGAGGCGGGCGGGCATCGGGAGGTCCAGGACGATCTCGTCGCCGGCGTGCCACGCGCGGTCGACCCGCGCGTACGACGAGGCCGCCGCGATCTCGACGTCCGCGCCCGCGACGGTGAGCCGCGCCCCCCGCGCCCACCCGGGGATCCGCAGGTGCACCGGCACCGTGCCCTCCGCCTCGGTGACCGTGAAGACGATGCGCCCGTCCCACGGGTAGTCGGAGCTCTCACGCAGGCCCAGGACCCGCCCGTCGCCGAACGCATGACGGATCTGCGATCCGCCGTACTGGTGCACCCACAGCCCGTCGTCGGACACCGAGCCGATCCGCTCGTGGAACTGCGCGAGGGTGCGCGCGATGTTCGGCGGGCAGCAGAAGCACGACAGGTACGGCTCGCGCAGGCGTTCGTCGGACGGCGGCGGGGCGGGCACCGGATGCAGCCCCGTGTCGCCCGCGCGCCGCAGCGGGAAGGGGAGCTCGCGTACCTGTCGCAGGGGGTTCGTGTAGAAGTAGGTGGCTCCGTCCAGACCGATGCCGGACAGCAGCGCGTTGTACGCGACGGTCTCGATGACGTCGGCGTACCGGGCGTCGGCGCGCAGCGCCAGCATCCGCTCGCTCCACAGCACCATCCCGATCTGCGCGCACGTCTCGTTGTGGGCGGTCGTGTGCGGCAGCTGGTAGGGGCGTCCGTAGGCCTGGTGGACCCGGCTGATCTCCTCCTGCCAGGGGTGGGCGTCGGGAGAGGCGCCGTCGTAGAGCGCCCCGCAGCCGCCGGTCACCGCCAGCTTGGTGTCCACGACATCACGCCACAGCGTGTCCAGCACGGCGTGCAGCTCCTCGTCGCCGGTCTCGATGACCAGGTCGGCCAGACCCGCGTAGAGGTAGTTGGCCCGCACGGCGTGCCCGGCCACGACGCTCTGGCGGCGCACGGGGATGCGGTCCTGATTGTCGTCGCCGCCCTCGTCGAACTCGTCGCGCACCCGCAGGAACGACTCCGCGAGCGTGAGGTAGCGGCGCTCGCCGGTCGCGCGGTAGAGGTCGACGACGGCCATGTAGTGCGAGGGACAGATCGCGCTGCGGGCCAGCTCGCGCGGCTTGTCAGTCGCGAGGTGCTCCAGGAACCGCGCCGCCCCGCGGGCGACCTCGAGCAGGGTCGGCGATCCGGTGACGCGATGATGGCGCACACCGGCGGTGATCAGATGGCCGAGGTTGTACGTCTCGAAGTTGAAACGGTCGGCCAGGGCCGAGACGGGCTCGTCGTCGCGCGCGGCGATCGCCGTCGGCGTGTGGACGTAGCCGTCCTCCCGCTGCACCGCGGCGATCAGACGGGCGATGCGCTCCAGCTCGGCCTCGAGAGCCGGATCGGGATCCGTCTCCAGCCGGCTGATCGCCGCCTCCATCCACTTGTAGAAGTCGCCGTCCATGAAGGGGGGACCCTCGTGGCGGCCCGGACGCAGGCCCGCGGCCACCTCGAAGTTCGCGAGGGCCGGACTCGTGGCCGGGTCGGCGAGCATGGCGCCCATCGTCGGCACCGTCACCTCGCCCGTGCGCCGGGCGATGCGGCCCCAGAAGCCGTCGGCCCAGCGCGCATCGGCTGCGCCGAGGGGAGTCAGCGTGCCGCTCATGCCCGCGCCTCCGTTCCGGTCGCGTCGAGCGTCCGCGCGAGCCGCTCGACGCCGAGGGCGACGCTGGTCAGCACGGGGACCGTGGATGCGGCCGCCGCCGCGGCCGATGCCATGGAGGCCTGCGCGAGGACCACGACATCGGCGCCCGCGGCCGCCCGCTCCACGGCCTGGGCCACGAGACGGTCGTGGCGGTCGCGATCGCCGCCGGCGACGGCCGCGAAGGCGTCGTCGATCACCTCGGCATCGATGCGCGGCCGCGTTCCGGCGCGGTCGGCGCGCTCCCGCAGGAGCGCGGCCGTCGGCGCGCAGGTGGTCGGAAGGGTCGCGAGGACCGCGATGCGTCCGTCGCCCGCCGCCGTGACCGCGGCATCCGCCATGGCCTCGTCGATGCGCAGGACCGGGATGCCGACCGCTGCCGCCGTCGGCGCGGCCAGCGTCGAGATGGACGAGCAGGTGAGCATCACCGCCTCCGCCCCCGCGTCGCGCGCGGCGCGGGCGAGCTGTGCGATCCGGGCGGGCACCGACGGGGCCTCGTCGCGCGAGAGGTCGGCGACGATGCGGTCGTCCAGGTAGTTGACGATCTCCACGCCCGGCAGGAGCGTCGCCGCCTCCGCGGCGACCATCGGGATGACGACGGCGCCGGTGTGGATGAAGGCGACACGTCGCGGGGCGCTCACGCGACCACCTCCACCGCGCGGCGGACCACCCGTTCGTGCACGCCGTGGCCCACCCGTTCGGGGTCCCGACCCGGCAGGTCGACGATCGCCTCGGCGCCGACGGGCACCCGCATCCGCACGCGCAGGTCGTCGCCCTCGCTGACCCAGGAGATCTCCGCGGGTCCGTAGGGGGTGAGATGGCGGGCGCTCGCCGAGGTCAGCCCGCCTCCCGGACGCGGTGCGAACCGGATGCGCCGATAGCCCGGCGCGTCGGGGGCCAGGCCGGCGACCGTCCGGTGCAGCCAATCGGCCACCGCGCCCAGCGCGTAGTGGTTGAAGGAGGTCATCGTGCCCGCGTTGACCGATCCGTCCGGCAGCATGGCGTCCCACCGCTCCCAGATCGTGGTGGCGCCCATCTCCACCTGATACAGCCACGACGGGCAGCCGCGCTCGAGCAGCAGGTCGTACGCGGCGTCGAGGTGACCGTTCGCGCTCAACGCGTCGCACACCAGCGGCGTGCCCACGAACCCGGTCGCGATGTGGTTGCCGGCCTCGCGCACGAGGTGGGCGAGGCGGTCCGCGGCCGAGGAGCGCAGGTGCGCGGGGAGGAGGTCGAACTGCAGGGCGAGCGCGTAGGCGGTCTGCGCGTCGGAGGTCATCGTGCCGTCCGGGCGGACGTAGGCGGCCACGAAGGCCTCGACGATCTCGTCGGCCAGCCGCCCGTACGCGCCCGCCTCCTCGGCGCGCCCGAGCTCCGCCGCCATCCGCGCGACGATCCGCGCCGACAGCGCGAAGTACGCCGTCGCGACGAGGTAGCGGTCGGTGCGGGCATCCGCCGGATCCTGCGGCGGTGCGGCCGGGTCGAGCCAGTCGCCGAGCTGGAAGCCCGTGTCCCAGAGGCGGCTCGGGCCGGCGATCTCGGCCTGGAGGTCCACCCACCTGCGCGCGCTGTCGAACTGCGCGCGCAGGATCTCGGGGTCGGCGAACCGCGAGAACAGCGTCCACGGCACGACCGTCGCCGCGTCGCCCCAGGCCGCTCCGGGCCGCTGCGGCGTCCACATCGTGTCGGCCGGGATCACCGGGACGAACCACGGCACGGTCCCGTCGGGGAGCTGTTCGAGGGCCAGGTCGCGCAGCCAGCCGCCGAGCATGCCGGACACGTCGAAGAGGAAGGAGGCGGTCGGGGCGAACACCTGGAGGTCGCCGGTCCACCCGAGGCGCTCGTCGCGCTGCGGGCAGTCGGTCGGCACGTCGACGACGTTGCCGCGCATGCCCCATACGACGTTCTCGTGGAGCCGATCGAGCATCGGATCGGAGGAGGAGAACCAGCCGGTGCGCTCCAGGTCGGTGTGCAGCACGCGCGCCTGCAGCGCGCCGGCGGCGGCATCCGCGTCGAGATCGCCCGGCCAGCCGTCGACCTCCACGTAGCGGAACCCGTGGAACGTGAACCGCGGCTCCCAGGTCTCGCCCTCGGGGCGGCCCGCGAACGTGTAGGTATCCGTGGAGCGTGCGTCCCGCAGCGGCCGCGTGTAGAGCTCGCCGTCCTGCAGCACCTCCGCGGTGCGCAGGGTCACCGTGGTGCCGGCGGGTGCCGTCGCGCGCAGGCGGACGACGCCGACCATGTTCTGCCCGAAGTCGAGGATGCGCCTGCCCGACGGCGAGGTGAGCACACGGCGGGGCGGGAGCTCCTCGGTGACGCGCACGGGCGGGCCGGTCGGGGCCACGAGGGTCGCGGGGTCGCGTCGCCGCATCTGCACCCGCTCCCAGCCCGCGTCGTCGAAGCCGGGGCGTGACCAGCCGGGCTGCTCCTCGCGCGCGTCGTACACCTCGCCGTCGTAGAGCCCGGCCTGCAGGATCGGGCTCGGCGCGGCCCGCCACGACGTGTCGGTCGGGACGACCACGCGCGAGCCGTCGTCGTAGACGAGCTCGAGCTGGGCGAGGAAGGAGAGGTCGTCGCCGAAGAGGTTGCGAAACCCGCCCCGCCAGCCGAGGCGCCCGCGGTACCAGCCGTCGCCGAGCCAGGCCCCGATCGCCGCGCGCCCGCTCCGCAGCAGCCCGGTCACGTCGTAGGTCGTGTAGCGCAGCCGCTCCCGGTAGACCGTCCAGCCGGGGGCGAGCAGGTCGTCGCCGACCCGCTCGCCGTTGATCTCCGCCTGGAACAGGCCGTGCGCGCTCGCGTACAGCCGGGCGCGCACCAGGCCGGGCGCGACGTCGAACTCCCGGCGCACCAGCGACGGGCGCCGCTCGTCGCTCATCGGGTTCTCGTTCCACAGCGCCCCCACCGGCGCGGCCGCCCAGTCGGACGGGTCGAGGAGTCCGATCTCGACGGGCGCCCACGGGCCCGGCGCGCTCCAGACGCCGTCGTGGCCGCGGACGCTGATGCGCACCTCACGGCGCTCGCGCGACCGCAGGGCGGCGAACGGCCACGCGACGAGGATCTGCGCGGAGGAGGCCACCTCGGCGCGCTCCGCGGCGCGCTCGGCGGGATCGGCGGCCGCGTGCGGGTCGCGGGCCTCCACGCGGTAGGCGCTCTGGTGCCACTCGGGGGCCGCGTCGTCGATCGTCCAGGACAGGCGCGGCGCGCTCTCGCCGATGCCGAGCGCCTCCCGATGGTGTTCGAAGCGCGGTGCGGACACGGTGGCCGTCATTGGTCACATTCCCCTCGTTGGGCGGTCGAGTCGACTCGAAACGTTTCAGTCTGTCGATTGCGATGCGAATCGCAGAGCGAACCAATAGCATTGGTACGTTTCAAACCATAGCAAAAGGAGCGGTCATGATCATCGCCGTCACGGGCAGCAGCGGGACTCTGGGACGGGCCACCGTCGAGCGGCTGCGCGCCGACGGGCACGACGTCGTCGGCTTCGACCTCGCCGGCCCCGCGGGTCCCGGGTTCACGCGCGTCGACCTGTCCGACTATGGACAGACGCTCGACGCGATCCTCGGCGTCACGGCCCGCCACGACGGCCTCGACGCCCTCGTCCACCTCGCCGCGGTGCCGGTGAACGGGCTGATCCCGGATGTCGCCACCTTCGAGAACAACCTGGCGGCGTCGTCGCACGTGCTCTTCGCGGCGCACCGCGCCGGCATCCGGCGCATCGTCATCGCCTCGAGCATCACGGCCGCGGGGTTCCCCTTCGACGTCGCGCCGCCGGCGCTGCCCGTCGACGAGGGCTACACGCGCGCGTTCAACACCTACGGCCTCGGCAAGGTCGTCGAGGAGACCCTGGCCGCGCAGATCGCCGGCTGGCGCGAGGGCGTCTCGATCACGGCCCTGCGCTTCACCAACGTCGTCGCCCCGGACGGCTACGCCACCTTCGCGCGTGCCGGCGAGGACGACTACCGACGCGATCTGCTCGGCTCGTGGGTCGATGCCCGCGACGGGGCCGAGGCCGTCGCCCTCGCCCTCGGGCGCGGACGCCCCGGATTCGAGGTGTACAACGTCGCGGCACCCGAATCGGGGCTGTCGACCCCCTCGCGCGAAGTCGCGGCGCGATGGTTCCCGGGCGTGCCCGTCGCGGAGGACCTCGGCGCGTTCGAGTCGCTGCTGTCGACCCGGAAGATCCGCGCGGAGCTGGGCTTCCGCGCCCGGCACGACTGGCGCTGAAGGATGCCGGCGGGTGCCGTCCTCGCGACCCGCCGGCATCCGGCTCATCCCTTGACCGCGCCGGCCGCGAGGCCCTTCATGATGCGCTGGTTGAGGAAGAGGTAGAGGACGAGGATGCCGACGACCGTGATGCAGATCGCCGCGAACAGCGGCCCGTAGTTGATGGCCCCGTACTCGCCGGAGAAGTTGAGCAGGCCGACCTGGATCGTGTTGAGGCTCTTCTTGCCGCCGAACACCAGCGCGATCAGCAGGTCGTTCCAGATCAGGAAGAACTGCACGATCGCGACCGTGAGCACGGCGTTGCGCATCATCGGGAACCCGATCGAGAAGAAGGCGCGCACCATCGAGGCGCCGTCGATGGTCGCCGCCTCGAAGATCTCGCGGGGGATCGCCCGGAAATAGGTCGCCATCATGAACACCGTCAGCGGCAGTCCGCCCGCCGTGTAGATGAGGATCATCGGCAGGTGCGAGCCGTTGATCCCGAGCTGGAAGAAGGCGTTGAACAGCGGCAGGATGATCATCTGCCCCGGGATCATGATGCCGGCGAGGAAGAGCAGCAGGACGGCACCGCGCCCCTTGAAGACGAGGACCTCGAGCGCGAAGCCGGCCGCGGTGCCGAGCACGACGATGAGCAGCAGCGACGGCAGCGTCACGATGATCGAGTTCATCACCGTCGTCGAGAGGTTGCCCGTCTGCCAGGCGGTCGCGTAGTTGTCCCAGCGCCACGTCTCCGGGAAGGCGTACGACGGGTTGTTCAGGAAGTCGGTGTTCGACTTCAGCGAGTTGATGAACATCCAGAACAGCGGGTAGGCCGTGACGACCACGAGGAAGAGGATGGTCAGCCAGGTCGGCACGCGGCGCAGCAGCGCGAGGGCGCGCCCCGCCGGCGTCGGTCGCTGCGACCTGACGGCACGGGGGCTCGTGACGGCGATGGTGTCGAGAGTCGTGGTCATGAGGTGCTCCTCTCAGACGGTGTTGTCGCGGCGCGACGAGCGGAAGATGGCGAGGGTGACGAGAAGGCACATCACCGTCAGCAGGAGCGCGATGGTCGACCCGTAGCCGAAGTCGCTGTACTGGAACGCGGTCCGGTACATGTAGAGGGTCAGCGGCGTGGTCGAGTTGCCCGGCCCGCCGCCGGTGAGGGCGAAGACCGAGTCGAACACCTTGATGGTGCCGTTGATGCTGAAGATGAACGAGGCGAACAGGATCGGCAGCGACATCGGCAGGATGATGTGCCGGAACAGCGAGAAGGTCTTGGCGCCGTCGATGCGGGCCGACTCGACGATCTCGTCGGGGATGTCGAGGAGGCCGGAGAAGACGAGCACCCCGTAGAAGCCGACCGAGCGCCACACGTCCATCACGACGATGACCACGAAGGCCGTCGTGCCCGAGCCCAGCCAGTCGACGGACGACAGGCCGACGTTGACGAGCAGCTCGTTGACGAGACCGTCGTTGGGGGCCGACTGGAAGATCTTCTGGTACAGGATCGCGATCGCGACGGTGGGCAGCACGACGGGGAAGAACACGAGCGTGCGCACCAGGACCGACGACCGGCGCAGGACGAACTGGTACAGCAGCGCGAGGCCGTAGCCCAGGACGACCTGCAGGATCGTCACCAGCACGGCGTACTTCAGCGTGAAGACCAGTGCGTCGCCGACGTAGGGGTCGGAGAGCAGCCGGGTGAAGTTGTCGATGCCGTTCCACTCGAATCCGGTCAGCACGCTGCCGGAGAAGAACGTGAGCCCGAACGACCAGAGGACGGGGACGAGCATGATCAGGGTGTAGACGATGAGCGCGGGAAGAAGCAGCAGCGTGATCGCCTTGCGGTCGCCGAGGACGGACTTCATGGGTGGCGGCTTTCGTGCGGAGCGGAAGGGGGTCGGGCGCCGGCCGGCCGGGGATCGGGACCCCGGCCGGCCGGCGCGGGGAGGGTCACCCCTCGTCGAGCGCGTCCTGGACGAGCTTCATGAACTGCTCGGCGGAGAGCTGACCGGTCACCAGCAGGGCGGCGTTGGTCGAGGAGATGTTGCTCGCCTTCGCGTTGAACAGGGCCTCGAACCAGAGGACGCTGTCCTTGGCGCCGGCGATCTCGTCGGCGATCGTCTGCGAGATCGCGGGCAGCTCCACCTTCTTGTCCGCGATGAACCCGGTGATCTGGCCCTGCGCGAGCGCCTCGTTGCCGTAGTTCGACGTGATGCACTTCAGCCACGCCCCGACGCTGTTGTCGGCCGCGTAGGTCTTGGCGTTGAAGGTGGCCGGCAGGCCGACGTTGGAGGGGTACTCGTCGATCGAGCCGCTGCCCCCGGCGACGCCCGGGAACTTGAAGAAGCCCACGTTGTCGGCACCGATCTGGTTGCTGTCGCTGTTGATGTTGCCCAGCAGCCAGCTGCCCATGTAGATCATCGCGGCCTTGCCGGTGAGGAACTCGTTCGTCGCGGCGTCGTAGTCGAGAGAGGCCACGTTCGAGCCGAAGTAGCCGGCGGCGCCGAGGTCGGCGACGGCCTGCGCGGCCGCGACGTACTCAGGATCGGTGAGCTTGGCCTTGCCGTCGGCGACGTCCTGGAGGGCGTCGGCGCCGAGGGAGCGGAACAGGTAGCCGGAGATGAGGCGGGTCAGCGGCCAGCCCTGCTCGCCCGATGCCGCGAACGGCGTGAGCCCGGCGCTCTTCGCCTCGCCCGCGATCTTCAGCAGGTCGTCCCACGTCTCGGGCACCGCCCAGCCGTTCTTCTCGAAGAGCTCCTTGTTGTAGAAGATGCCCTCGATGTTGTACTGGTAGGGCAGGAAGCTGAAGGAGCCTCCGTAGAGCTTCTTGATCGTCGACACGGCGCCCTCGGCGACCTTGTCGCGCACGCCGAGCTCGGTGAGGGCCTTGTCGAAGTCGACGAGGTAGCCCGCCTTGGCGAGCTTGGCGCCCTCCGCGGGGTTGCCGCCGGCCGAGAACATGGGGGGCAGGCCGTCCTGCGTCGCGAGGAGCTGGACCTGTGCGTCGAGGTCCGCCTGCGGGACCGAGTTGACCTCCAGGGGAGCGGCGTCGTTCTCGGCCGTGCACGATCCGGATGCCAGCGCGTCGAGCACGGGCTGGGTGGTCGTGTTCTCCGCGTTCTTCAGGAACTCGAACGTCGTCGGGTTGTCCGTGCCGCCGCCGCTGCCGCCGCCGGAGCAGCCGGTGAGCACCAGCGCGCCGGCGCCCAGGAGCACCACGGCGCTGAGAAGCGGCTTGTTCGGGCGCCGCCGTTTCGCTGTGAACACATTTCCTCCTTGAAAGTGGTCATCTCTTCTTTTGAGACGTTTCAATAGTGGATGCTAGGGCGCTCGCCGACCCCTGTCAACAGTGATTCCCGGCCCTGCGGAGCGGCAGAGCGGCGAAATCCGTGACAGGGGTGAGCCGACTGGGGCAAGATGGGGACGTGGAGTTTGAAACGTCACAATCTCATAACGGGTCGTCGTCGACCCGTCCCGGCGTGCGCGTCGGCATCCGTGACGTCGCCGCTCTCGCCGGTGTCGCCGTCGGCACGGTCTCCAACTACCTGAACCATCCCGACCGCGTCTCCGACGACAAGGCGCAGCGCATCCGCTACGCCATCGACTCCCTCGGCTTCGTGCCCAGCATCGCGGGCCGTCAGCTGCGGCTCGGCGTCAGCCAGGTGATCGGCTACATCGCCCCCGACGTGAGCAACCCCTACTTCGCCGAGATCGCGGAGAGCGTCGAGCGTCGAGCCAGTGAACGCGGCGTGACCGTCTTCCTCGCCAACTCGCATCGCAGCCGGGAGCGGGAGGACGCGTACCTCGAGGTGTTCGAGCAGCACCGCGTGCAGGGACTGCTGGTGTCCTCTCACCTGCCGATCGAGGACCGTCTCGCCCAGGTGCGCAGACGCGGCACCCCGTCGGTCATCGTCGGCCAGCGCGCCGAGAGCTCCGAGCAGCCGTCCGTGTCGCTGGACGACGTCTCCGGCGGGCGCCAGGCGATGCAGCACCTGCTCGATGTCGGATGCCGTCGTATCGCCTTCGTGGGAGGCCCCCTCGGCATCCCCCAGGTGGCCGACCGCCTGGCCGGGGCGACCGAGGTCGTCCGCACCTTCGGCGCGGCGACCGTCGAGGTGATCGACATGCCCGACCGCACGGTGCGCGGCGGCCGCGAGGTGGCGCGCGCGCTCGTCGCGCGCCCCGAGCCGTTCCGCCCCGACGGCATCTTCGCGGTCAACGACCTCCTCGCGCTGGGCATGATGCAGGTGCTCGTGCAGGCCGGCATCGACGTGCCGCGCCAGACGGCCATCGTGGGCTACGACGACAACGAGTTCGCCGAGGTGTCCCTCATCCCGCTCACCAGCGTCCGGGGCCGTCACGAGGGCTTCGGCATCGCGGTCGTCGACGCCCTCTTCGACGCGATCGCGGGCCGGTCGGCCGCGGACCCGCATCGGATGTTCCAGCCGGACCTGGTCGTGCGGGCCAGCACCGAGGGCTTCGGGCGCGGCTGAGAGCGACGGGCCGCGCCGACGGCTCAGAACTCCGCGACGACGGGGCGTCCCTCCTGCCACGCCATCATGTTGAGCACGAGGAAGTTCCAGTTCTGGAAGCCGCTGGTCATGATCGGCTCGCCCGTGTCGGGGTGGTAGTACTCGTGCAGCGCGCCGGAGGCCGCCAGATCGCGCCCGAACAGGGCGACCGTCTCGTCCACGAGCGCCGCCGCATCCGCGTCGAAGCCGTAGCGCGCCAGCGCGCGGAAGACGAGGTAGTTGCTGATGCCCCAGACCGGCCCGAGCCAGTTCGAGGGGTTGTTCGACGCCCTCAGGTCGTACTGCTGCTCCAGCCGCGACAGCGTCCGCACCCCGTAGGCGGCGCGGAACGTGCGGCGGTCCGCGATCCGCGCGCGCACGCGCTCTGCGCGGTCGTGCGGAGCGATGCCCGCCCAGAGGGGGAGGAAGCTCGACCAGTTGTCGATGCGCAGCAGCAGCGAGTTCCAGCGGCGCGGCGCGCCGCGGTGCAGCCAGTCCTCGGGGTCGACGGGGCGGAGGTGGAGGTCGGCGCTGTAGTACATGCCGTCGCGCTCGTCCCAGAGCAGCGCGTTGACGGCATCGGCGAGGTCGGCGGCGCGTCCGCGCCAGTGCAGGGATGCCGCGGCATCCCCGAGGTCCTCGCACAGGGCGCCGAACGCGAGCATCTCGCGGTAGAGCAGGCTGTTGAGGTAGACCGAGGCCGTGCTGCGGTCGGGGCGGTAGTACACGGACGGATCGTTGTCGACGCCGATCGCGAAGTCGGTCTGCCAGTAGGCGAGCCCGGTCGCCGGGTCCATGTGCGAGTGCACGTACCGCTCGAGGAAGCGTCCGATCCGTTCCCGCTCGGGTCTCAGCCACTCGGCCGACCCGCGCCGACGGGCCAGCAGCAGCGCCTGCTGGGCGACGATCGGCTTGTGCATGTTCTCGGTGAAGCCCGCCGCCCGTCCCGGATCGCGGTGCAGGAGCGGTCCGCCCGGCTTGATCAGGATCGGCATGACGCCGTCCTCGTCCATGTGGTCGAGGAAGTTGCGGATCGTCCCCTCCTCGTAGACGCCGAACAGGCCGGGCCGTCCGGTCTCCACCTCGACCTGGCCCATGACGACGCTGATGAACCACGAGTCCCAGTCCCAGAGCGTGTCGGAGTAGAAGGGGGACTCGGGGGCGCTGGGCACCGTGTACGGATGGGTGAGCACGCCGGAGGGCTCCCGGGTCATCCGGATCGTGGCGGCGTGGATGTACTCCGTGAGCAGGCTGCGGTGCGGTGCGGTCATGGGGGCTCCTCGATGAGCGGGTCGGTCGGGGCGGATCAGTCGTGAGCGGACGGTGCCGTGAGCGGAAGGATCGCGAAGGCTCCGGCGGGAACGGTGCGGGTGCCTCCGGGCTCGACGCGGACGACGCGCGGCACCCGGTCGAGGTTGGCCACGAGGACGCTCCCCCCGTCGTCGCCGCGCCCCCCGACGGCCCAGACGAGGCCGTCCGGGCTGTCGCCGTGCAGCAGGGTACAGGCTCGCCCGTCGGGCCCGGCGACGTCGGCGAGGGCGCGCAGCGCCGCGGCGACCGGCCGGTCCCGGCCCGCGGCGGTGCGGATGCCGCGGGGTCCCCACTCCTCGAAGAAGGTCAGCGCGGCCACCCCCGGCACGGCGAACGCCGCCGCGCTCGCGATCGTCCATGCGGCCAGCTCGTCGCTGTCGTGGCGCGGATCGTCGGCGTCGAGCAGCTGGGCGCCGTACCCCTCGGCCAGATCGGTGCGCCCGGGGCGGGGCGGGGGCGTGGTCGCGACGTCGTTGAAGCGCGGCCGGAGCGTGACCGGTCCGATGTGCACGGGGAGCCCCGACGCGATGTCCACGGCCTCCTGCGCCACCCGTCGCTGCATGGCGAGCGCCTCGACGAGCTGGTCGGTGCCGCGGCTGTGGAACAGCGGCGTGCTGCTGAGCACGATGCCGTCGAGCCCGTCCGGGAGGCGGTGGTGCTCGCGGTTGAGCTCGGTGAAGTGCGCGCGGGTTCCGCCGACGACCGGCACGTCGACGTCGGCGGCGCGCAGCGCCGCGCGCAGCGCCCGGATCGTCGGGCCGTCGGACACGTGGCGGGCCGGCCCGGTCGCAGGGAAGGCCGTCACGCGTGCCGTCCGCCGTCCGCGGAGGGCACGCGCCGCCGCCCGGAGCGCGTCGGGGTCGTCGTCCGCGAGCACCAGGCGCACCTCGACCGGCAGTCCCGCCGCGCCCGCCCGGTCCAGGGCCGCGCGCCAGTTGGGATCGGCGAGATCGATGTCGGCGACGACGTGCGAGCCGAGCGGCGAGCCGAGCGGCGGCGCCGGATCCGGCGCCGTCGCGGCGCCGAGGCCGAGGCGCGGGAACGCGCCGCCCGGTCGAAGCTCGATCACCGCGGCCGGGGCGGGCCCCGTCGTCTCGATCACCGGGGCCGAGGCGGAGGTCGTCGCCTCGATCGTCACCGTCTGCGTCACCCGTTCGCCCGCCGCGACGCGGTACGGGAACGGGAGGTCGAGGGGGCGGCTGTACGTCTTGAACGAGGCGTCCGTCCAGTTGCGCTGATCCTCCATCTCGAACACGTCGCCGTCGAAGGTCAGCGCGACGCCGACGCCGCCCGCCGTCCACGCGAGGGCCGCGATGTCGCGCACGGGCTGGTGCGCGCTGATGCGCGCGGGGAAGCGCGTCTCCTCCGGCTCCGCCGCGGAGTGGACCACCCGCAGGGGCGTGCCGGCCAGCGTCGGCGGATGCAGGACCACGAGCCCCGTCCGATTGGTGTCGAACGGCTGCCGGGAGGTCAGGTCGCAGACGATCTCCAGACGATCGCCGTGTGTGTGCACCTGCACGGTGCCCGCGAACGACGACCCCAGCCCGCTCGAGTGCAGGGCGATGACGATCGCGTCGTCGCGGGCGTCGACATCGTCGATCACGAGGGGTGCGGTGCGCCAGTCGTGGTCGCGGACGACCGCGCGCGCGGAGCGGAGCACCACGACGCCGTCGTAGGCGATGTCGGCGAGCTCGTCGCCCCGCAGCTCGAGCGACCACCGCGCGCTGCGCCAGGGTCGCCGAGCCTCGTCATCCCACGTGCCGCTCACAGCGACGTCATGCCTCCGTCGACCTGGAAGACCGCGCCGGTCGCGAAGGCGCCGTCGTCGCTCGCGAGGTAGACCATGATGCCGGCGACGTCGTCGGGGGTGCCGGCGCGCCCGATCGGGATACGGCCGACGATGGCCGCGCGCGCTTGCGGGTCGTCCGTGATGGCCGCGACCAGAGGGGTCTCGGTGTAGGCGGGCTGCACCGTGTTGACGCGGATCCCCCGATCGGCGTAGGCGGCGGCGACGGTGCGTCCCAGCCCGTGGATCGCGGCTTTCGACGCGCTGTACGCCGTGAAGTCCCGGCCCTCGCCGTTGACCGCGGTCGGGCTGCCGGTGAGGATGATCGCCCCGCCGCCGCGGGGGAGCATGCTGCGCACGGCGTGCTTGACGGTGAGGAAGGTTCCCGTGAGATTGACGTCGAGGGTGCGCCGCCAGACGTCCAGCTCGAGGTCGGCGGCGGGGGCGTCCTGCCCGAACAGCTGGACGCCCGCGTTCGCGACCACGACGTCCGGCGCCCACCCTGCGGCCTCCAGCTCGGCGAACCCGGCGGCGACGGCCGCCTCGTCGGAGATGTCCATGCCCTGGGCGCGCGCGTGCACGCCCAGGGCGGAGGCCGCGGTGGTCGCGGCATCCACGTCTCGGTCGGCGAGCACGACCCGCGCGCCCTCGCGGACGAAACGGGAGGCGACGGCGAGGCCGATGCCTTTGGCCGCCCCCGTGACGAGGGCGGTCTTGCCGGTGAGCTGTCCCATGCGATCCTCAGCGTTCGATGCGGTCGAGGTGGAGCATCCGCGCGAGGTTCTTGTCGAGCTCGTCGTCGCGGAAGATCTTCTTCCAGTCGTCCTTGATGATGCTCTCGCGACCGTAGTCCATCGCGATGAGGCAGGCGTCGCTGAAGGGGTTGTCCCCCCGCAGTCCATTGGCCAGCGCCACCTGCGTGTGCCCGTACAGGATGCTGCGCGCCGCCGCCTCGGGAACGCCCATCGTGTGGATCGCCTCGTGCAGCGCCTCGTTGAGGAGGGATCCGATCATGCACGCGACCGTCTCGACGAGGGTGGGCTCCAGCTGGGCGAGCTGCTTGACGCTCACCCAGTGCACGTCGATGACGGGGGCGTAGATGGCGCGCACCGTCTCCTCGACGATCGCCTTCTTGCGCGGGTCGTCGCTCTCGATCGCGGCGATCGCGTCCTGCGGTGCCGCGACGCCACCGAAGGTGTCGGCCCATTCCTCCTTCGACGTGCGCTCGAGGAACACCGACGGGTGGCACGGATGGGCGACGGCCTGCACGATGTCGTCGCGGGTGGTCAGCAGGCCCGCGTAGGCGGCTGCCGGGTCGAGCGTCAGCACGATCGTCCCCGGCCGCAGCTGCGGAACCAGCTGCGCCGTCACGGGCCCGAGCGCGAGGTCTGGCACGGCCAGCACGACGATGTCGGCGTCGGCGACGGCGTCGGCGGCCTCGGACAGCGCGCGACCCGCGGCGCTCACGCGCTCGCGACCGGCGGGCGACGTCTCGACGTAGTGGACGGTGTGATCGGTGCGCACGAGGTTGTCGGACACGCGCGTGCCCATCTTCCCTCCGGCTCCGAAGACGGCGATGGTGTGGCTCATGGGGTTCTCCTCAGGTAGTCCAGGGCGGTGCGGGTCCATTCCCGCTCGGTGCGGACGGTGGTCTCGGCGTCGCTCTGCCAGGGCAGCCAGTGCTCGACGATCTCGTTGATCCCGCGCGCGGCGGGACGCACGGCGGCCCGCAGGTGCGCGTAGTCGTGCAGTCCGGTCCCCAGGGGGGTGCCGGTGAAGGTGAAGCCCACCCAACCGTCCTGCCGCGCGAAGGCGAAGTCCTTGACGTGCACGTTGACCGTGGCGGACGCCGCGAGCTCGACCGTCGTCCGCGGTGTCTCCAGCCGGGCCACGACGTTGGCCGGGTCGAGGCACACGCCCAGCGCCGGGCTGCCGACGGCGGCGATGAGAGCGAGCAGGTCCGACGTCGCGATCTGCTCGTACGTCTCCAGAGCCAGCGTCACTCCGGCTCGCTCGAAGTCCCGCACGGACGATCCGAGCCACGTCTGCGCCTCCGCCGTCGTGGGCGCCGAGCCGGGGCCGTTGAGCATGGACCGCACCAGGCGGGCGTCGAAGACCTCGGCCACCCGCAGGTAGCGGCTCAGGTGCTCCGGGGCGATGCCCTTCGTGCCCAGCTCGATGGTTAGGCCCAGGTCGCGGGCGGCGGCCGCCGCCGCGCGCAGCTCCCGCTCGTTCATCGCGTCCAGCGGCGCGTAGTCGCAGATCTGGAACAGGTCGACCCCCAGCGCGCGGGTCGCCTCGAAGGCGCCGACCAGCGACAGGGGGTGGGCGACGCGCGCGGAGTGCTGCCAGAAGAAGGCGTACGTGCCCAGCCCGATCATGGCGCGAGCCCCGGCATCCGCGCGGCCTCGTCGACGACCGCGCGGAAGGCGGCGGGGTCGTGCGCGAACCGACCCAGGAACAGGCCGTCCACGGCGTCGCCGAGGCGGGCGAGCAGGCCGGGGCCGGCCGATCCGCCGTAGACGACGGCGGAGCCGGCGCGTGCGGCGTCCGCGTCGAGCGCGACCCGCAGGGCCCGTGTCACCGCGGCGACGTGCGCGACGGGCGCCGGTGCGTCGGCCCCGATCGCCCACACCGGCTCGTAGGCGACGACCAGCCGTCCGGCGGGGGCGCTGTCGGTCGCGGCGCGCAGTTGCGCGAGGGTGGCGGCCGCGGCCGCCGCGGCATCCTCGCGCGCGCTCTCCCCGAGGCAGAGCACGGGCACGACGCCCGCGGCGAGGGCGGCGGCGACCTTCTCGGCCACGTCGGCGTCGGTCTCGCGGTACAGGCGCCGCCGCTCGGCATGGCCGATCTCGGCCAGCGTCACACCGGAGCGGGTGAGCTCGGCCGCGGAGACCTCACCGGTGAACGCGCCGTCGCCGTGGGCGGAGACGTCCTGCGCGGCGACCGCGATCGGTGTGTCCCGGAAGGCACGGACGGCGTCGTCGATCTGCAGGTAGGTCGGCGCGACGAACACCTCGACGGCGCCGGCGCGGACCGCCGGGTGGGCGCCGACCTCGGCGGCGACGACGTCGAACCAGCGGCGGGCGCGGTCGCGGTCGAAGTAGGCCTTGAGGCTGACGCCGACCGTGACGGGGCTCACCCGCACGATCCCGTGCTCTCGTAGGTGGCGATGACGGCGACCTTCTCGGCCGACGCCGACGAGGCATCGAAGCGGTAGGTGAGCCATTCGCGGACGAGGCGGCGCGCGAGCTCGATGCCGACCACGCGCTGGCCCATCGTGAGCACCTGCGCGTCGTTGGAGAGCACGCCGCGCTCGACGGAGAACGAGTCGTGGGCCGTCACGGCGCGGATGCCGGGGACCTTGTTGGCCGCGATCGCGACACCCAGTCCGGTGCCGCAGATGAGGAGCGCGCGGTCGGCCTCGCCGCGGGCGACGCGCTCGGCGGCCTCGATCGCTACCGTCGGGTAGGGCGTGTGGCCGTCGGCGTCGACGCCGACGTCGACGAGGTCGGCGACGAGAGGGTGGGCCTGGAGGTCGCGCTTGAGGACCTCCTTGTACTCGAAGCCGGCGTCGTCGCTGCCGATGACGAGGCGCAGGGGTGCGGTCATGACGGGGTCCTCTCGGAGGGGCGTGCGGCGAGCACGGGGCCCACGGCGGTCGCGATGAGGGCGAGCGAGTGCGCGCCCGGGTCGGGGGTGCCGACGCTGTTGCGGCCGTGGGTGCGGGCGCGGCCACGACGGGGTACGAGGTCGGCGGTGGCGTCCGCGGCGGCGCGGGCGGCGGCGGCCGCGAGGGGCCAGGCGTCGGCGAGGCCGGCGCCGTCGCCCACGGCGCGCGAGAGCTCGGCACTGAAGGGCAAGAGGGCGTCGACGAGCGTCTTGTCGCCGGGCTCGGCGCCGCCGTACCGCTGCACGGCGCGCACGGCGTCGGCGACGCCGGCCGCGATCGCCGCGGCATCCGGCGCGCCGGTGTCGCCCAGGTGCTCCGCGATGCGACCGAGGATGACGCCCCAGAGCGCTCCGGACGTGCCGCCGGCGCGGTCGGACCAGGCGTCGGCGGCGCGCAGGAGCGTCCCGCGTGCGCCTGCGCCGGCGGCGGCGGCCTCCGCGGCGGCGTGCCGTGCGGCACGGGCGCCGCGCTGCATGCCGATGCCGTGGTCGCCGTCGCCGGCGACGGCATCCATCCGGCCGAGCTCCGCGACGTTCGCGTCGATGGTGGCGGAGAGGGTGCCGAGCACATCGACCACCGTGGCGGCGCAGCGGCGCGAGGCCTCGTCGCCGGGAGGCGCCGCGGGCGCGGCGCTCGGCGCGGCAGGGATGACCGCGGCGGGGGCGGGCGCCGCGGGGCCGGGCGCGGCCGTCGCGCCGCGGCGGTACGCGGGGGTGTCGACCGGGCTGTCCCAGAGAGCGGCCAGCTCGTCGTCGAGCCAGAGGAGCGTGAGCGACGTGCCGGCCATGTCGAAGCTCGTGCAGTAGTCGCCGACGTGCGGGTCGATGACCTCCACCCCGGCGGCGGCGAGCAGATGGGCGACGCGGCGGTAGACGACGAACATCTCCTCGTGCGCCAGCGAGCCGAGCCCGTTGAGGATCGGCACCACCCGGGCGCCGCTCGCCTCGACGCCGTCCGGGATCTCGCCGAGAAGCGCGTCCACGAGCAGAGCGGCGAGTCCGTCCGCGGTCGGGACGTCGGTCTCGGCGACGCCCGGTTCGCCGTGGATGCCGAGACCCACCGCCATCCGGCCGGGCGGCACCGAGAACAGGGGCGCGTCGGCGCCGGGCAGGCTGCACCCGGAGAAGGCGACGCCGAAGGAACGGGTGCGCTCGTTGGCGAGCGCCGCGACGCGGGCCACGCCGTCCAGGTCGTAGCCCGCCTCGGCGGCGGCACCGGCGATGCGGAACACGGCGAGGTCGCCGGCGATCCCGCGGCGGCGGTGCCGCTCCGCGGGGGCCGCGCTCATGATGTCGTCGGTGACCGCGACGGTCGCGCACGCGATGCCCTCGCCGCGCAGTCGCTCCTGCGCGGCGTCGAAGTTGAGCACGTCTCCGGCGTAGTTCCCGTACGCGAAGAAGACGCCGCCGCCGGCGTGGGCCGCCGACGCGACGGCGTGCACCTGCTGCGCGGAGGGGGAGGCGAACAGGTTCCCCATCGCGGCGCCGTGCGCGAGGCCCGGGCCGACGAGACCGCCGAAGGCGGGGTAGTGGCCCGATCCGCCGCCGACGACGACCGCGACCCGGCCGGGCGTGGTGCCGGCGGCGCGGACGACGCCTCCCGTGACGCGGCGCACGTAGCGGGCGTGCGCCGCCACGAAGCCGTCGATCATCTCGTCGGCGAAGTCGGCCGGATCGTTCCACAGCCGCGTCATCGCGCGCTCCGCCCGGTCGCAGCGTGCGCACGAGTGCTCTGGAGTGGGTCCACGGTGACTCCTGGTCGATCGGTCCGGCGGCGAGCTGCCGCTCACCCGTCGATATTCTGACAAACCGGTTGACCAATTGCAAGAACCGGTTGACCAATATCTCACCCGTGACGGCGACTGCCGTATGTTGGTCCCGTGCCCGCCTACCCGGACGACCGCTCCGCCGAGATCACGGCGGCGCTCGGCGCGCTGCCGTCCGGGACGCCCGTGTCCGAGGTCGCCCGACGGCTCATGGATCTCTTCACCGGCGGCTCGCTCGCGCCCGGCACGCGTCTCCCGCCCGAGCGTCAGCTGGCCGCCACCCTCGGCGTCGGCCGCTCGGCCGTTCGCGAGGCGCTCGCCGCGCTGGAGATCCTCGGCATCGTCGACGTCCGCGCCGGCTCCGGCACCTACCTGCGCGGGACGGCCAGCGACCTGCTGCCGCAGACGCTGCGCTGGGGACTGCTGATCGGACAGCAGAACACCGCCGAGCTGCTCGAACTGCGCTCGGGCCTGGAGATCTACGTCGCACGCCTCGCGGCCGGACGGGCCGACGCCGCGCATCGGGCCGCCCTCGCGGCATCCCTCGATCGCATGCGGGCGGGCACCGCCGACCTGGGCGCCTTCGCCCGCGCGGATGCCGAGTTCCACGAGACGCTCGCCGCGGCCGCCGGCAACGACACGCTGGTCGACCTGCTGCACGTCGTCCGGTCGCTCCTGCAGGTCTACGCCGACCGCGCGGTGCACGACGAGGCGGCGGCCCTGCTGGCCATCGACGAGCACGCCGCCGTGCAGGCCGCCGTCGCCGCCGCCGACGCCGATCTCGCCGCCTCGGCGATGGCGACGCACATGGCGACGGCCTCGCGCCGGCTCTCGGAGGATTCGGACCCGCTCAGGCCGGAATGACGACGGTGCTGAACGAAGCCGCCGGCAGCTCGAGCGACAGCACCCGTTCGCCCAGCAGCAGGTTGATCGGCAGGGGCTCGGCCAGCTCGTTGTGCAGGACCACCACCACCGAGCCGTCCGGGTTGCGGAACACCAGCTGATTGTCGTGGCCCGCGACGCACCACGTCGGCAGCACGCGGGCACCGGGCCGCACGAACGCGGCCACGTGCTTGAGCACGAGGTAGTCGGGGGTGTACCGGAAGGTGCGGCGCTGCGGATCGACCACGACGAGCGAGTTCTGGGTCCAGCCCCATCGGCTGCGGCCGCCCTCGGGCAACGCGATGTTCCAGTACTGGTAGGCGTTCGCGCCGTTTCCGAGGAAGTGCTTCATGAGGCGCCACGCGTAGCGCGCCTGGCGCCAGTCGTTGCGGCCGTCGCCGCACTCCTGCTCGGTCTGGACGATGCGCAGGTCCGGATGCAGGCGGTGCAGCGCCGCGACCGCGCCCTTGCCCGCCCACTGCACGCCGAGCCCCGACACGACCGCGGCCGCCGCATCGTCGGCGAGCACCGCGCCCACCAGACGGTCGTCGGCGCGCTCGAGGGTGCCGAGGTACACCTCGACCCCTCGGGCCGCCATCTGCGGCCCGAGGTGGCGCAGCAGGGCGGCCAGCCCGGCCGGCGTCCACGTGCAGCTGGGGAAGACCTGCGGCGAGTTGAACTCGTTCTGCGGCATGACCATCGAGATCGGGATCCCGCGCTCGGCGTAGGCGTCGACGAATCGGCCGAAGTAGGCGGCGTAGGCGCGCAGGTGCTCCTCGTCGGTGCGGAACATGTCGGTGCCCTCCGCGCCGACCTGCTCGGGTCGCAGCCCGTTGTCGACGTCGCCGAAGAACGGATGCGGCATCGCGCCGGCGTAGTGGCCGTTGCGCTTCATCCACGTCGGCGGGCTCCACGGGGACGCCCACAGCCGCAGGTCGGGCCGGTGCGCGCGTGCGGCGCGGATGAACGGGACGAGCGTCTCGTCGTCGTGCGACGCGTCGAAATGCGCCAGCGCGAGGTCGCCCGGCGTCTCGTCGTACGAGTACCAGTCCAACGAGAAGTCGTTGGCTCCCACCGGCATCCGGCACAGCCCGAACGACGCGCCCACCCCGGGGGCGAACAGCTCGCGGAGGATGCCGTCGCGCTCCTGCGCCGTGAGCAGCCCGAGCGCCGCCCAGCCCAGTTCGTTGAAGCAGGCGCCGAAGCCGTCGATCTCCTGCTGCGGGTCGTCGACCGCCACGATCACGTCGGGCATGGCCGTGGGGGCCGCCAGGACGGGCGGGGGCGCGGCGCGCCACGGCTCCTCCGGCGTCGTGACGGTCCAGGTCGTCGCGTTCATGCGTCGGTCCGGGTGAGACGCACGGCGATGTACGGGCGACCGGGCAGCTCCACCCGCAGCTGACCGGTGTGGTGGCCCGGGATCTCCTCGATCGTCATGTTCCAGGTGTCGATGACCTCGACGCGCCAGGTGCCGTCGCCGAGGATGACGTGGCGGAAGCGCGGGCGGTTGAACCCGAAGTAGCCGACGCGCACACGCCCGCCTCCGTCGCCTCCCCAGGGCACGTCCCAGTCGCCCGGCAGCGGGTCCCACACGCCGTCGGGGGCCTCGCCGATCAGCCGGTCGAGGAAGGCGATGCGGGCGGGGGAGGTGCCGTGGAGCACGCCGCCCTTCGACCACCACAGCACCTCGTCGTCCTGGTCGTCGGCGTCGGCGTCGGCGTCGGCGGGATCGGCGGGGAGCGCGGGCGGATAGTAGGTCTCGCCGTGGCCGATGTAGCCGCCGCGGACGGCGCCCTCCCAGAAGCGGCGGACCAGCTCCTCGCCGGTGATGTTGCCCCAGCCCTGGTCGATGTCGCCCTCGTAGGCGCACTCGTCGACGACCACCGGCTTGCCCCACCGCTCGCGCCACTGGTCGGTGTTCTCCGCCGTCCGGTACACGTCGACCCGCTGCACGGAGACATGGGTGATCCACGGCCGGCCGTAGTCGTAGAAGGGCCGGCAGTTGTGGATGGACAGCAGATGGCCGAACGGATCCTCCTCGCCGATGACGACGGCGAGGCGCTCCCAGTCGTCGAGGTCCTTCGACCACAGCAGGTCGTACTCGTTCGCCAGCGACCACCAGACGTTGGCGAAGCCCGTCAGCCGACGGATCACGTAGCGCAGGTAGCGCTCGTCGACGGCCGGGCCGAGGTCGGAGAAGCCCCAGCGGTCGTAGGCGTGGAACAGGATGAGGTCGGCCTCGATGCCGAGGGCCGCGAGATCGGCGATGCGACGCTCGAGCCGGCGGAAGTGCGCGGGATCGAACCGTTCGAGATCGAAGCCCTCCGCGAGTGAGCCGACGAACGGGAAGTCGAGCGGCTCGTTCGCGTTGTACAGGTACGACTTCGGGAACACGCACATGCGCAGCTTCGCGAACGGCGCCGCGGCCAGGGTGCGCAGCGTCTGCTGCTGTCGGGCCTCGCTCTGGTGCGTCCACGCGTAGGCGGTGGTGCCGATCGGGCGGTGGCGTGCGCCGTCCGCGTGCCGGAAGTGGAACCCGTCGACGCGCACCGGTCCGTGCGCCTCGACGGGGGCGGCGGCGACCTCGAGGCGTCCGGTCACGCCGTCGAGCGAGCGCGCGGTCGATCGGGTCTCGAAGCGCCATTCGCCCTCGGCATCCGCGAGGGCACGGATCACGTACACGCCGTCGCCGTCGTAGAAGCCGCCGACGCGCACCGTCGTGCCGTCGGGTCGGGTGAACAGGGCGTCGAGGTCGACGTCGACGAAGGGGTTGCCGTGCGCGGGACCCGACAGTCGCACCTCGAGCGGGTCCCATCGCCGCGTCGGCGCCGCCGGCGCCGGAACGGCCGAGCCCCGGGGCACGTCCTCGCCCTCGTAGGCGGGATCGGGCGCGATCGCGGGCGCGTGCGGCGCGCGCGCCGTCCCGTCGCCGACCTCGGCCAGCGCGGCCCACAGCGCGTCGCGCGCGGACGGGTCCTCCAGCTCCGGCACGAGGGCGACCAGCTGGCCCAGGCGCGCGTCGCGGAACTGCTGCGCCATCGGCGAGGCGGCGATGCCGGGCAGGTGCTTCTCGAGCACCGCGCGGCCGGCGGGACTGTCGAGCGTCTCGCCGAACGTGCTGGCGCGGTCGAACATGGTGCTCCTCGGGTGGGTGTCAGGCGGTCGGCGTCGTCGCCGCGCGGACGGCGGCGTCCACGGCGGCGAGCACCGGGGGCGGGGTGAACATCAGGGCGGTCGCGAGCGGGCGCCCGGCCGTCCAGGTCGTCTCGGCGCGCACGGTGGCGACGCGCTCGGGCGCGGCGGCGGCGAGTGCCTCGAGGAGGGCGGCGTAGGCGCGGGGGTCGTCGATCACGGCGGCGAGGTCCGCGTCGAGCCCGGGCAGCGGAGGACGGGGCGCCGGCGGAGCCGCCTCGACGCGCCACTCGTGCGTGCCGGGGCCGACCGTGGTGCGCAGCCCCGGAAGGTCGACCTCGGCATCCGTGTTGGCCGGCACCGTCGCGGTGACGACGATCGTCCCGCCCTCGCGGCGCCACGCGACGGCGGCCTCACCGTAGGGGGTGAGGTGGCGCGCCGACGCGTGGTCGAGCGACGCGAGGGGGCGGGGTGCGACGCGCAGGCGGCGATAGCCGGGGGATGCCGGGCCGAGCCCCGCCACGGTGCGATGCAGCCAGTCCGCGACGGCTCCGAGCGCGTAGTGGTTGAACGAGGTCATCTCGCCCGGGTTGACCGTGCCGTCGGGAAGCAGCGAGTCCCACCGCTCCCAGACCGTCGTGGCGCCCTGCGTGATCGGGTACAGCCACGACGGGCACTCGGTCTGCGTGAGCAGACGCTCGGCGGCGTCGAGGTGGCCGGTCGCGGTGAGGGCGTCGGCGACGAGCGGCGTGCCGACGAAGCCGGTGCCGATGCGGTAGCCCCCCTCCCGGACGAGGGCCGCGAGCCGTGCGCCGAGCGCCGCGCGCAGGTCGTCCCCCTCGACCAGATCGAACTGCAGCGCGAGTGCGTACGCCGTGGGCGCGTCGCTCATCATGCGGCCGGCGGGGGTGACGTACTCGGCGGCGAAGGCGGCGCGCGAGCGGGCGGCGAGGGCCCCGTAGCGCGCGGCATCCGCCTCGTGTCCGAGCAGGGCCGCGGCGTCGGCGACCTGCTGCAGCGAGCGGGCGAGATAGGCGGTGGCGACGATGTCGACGTCGACCTTCGCCTGGCCCGGCTTGTCGGGCGGGGCGGCGGGGTCGAGCCAGTCGCCCAGCTGCATGCGTCCCGCCCAGAGACCACCGTCGCCCGCGTCGCGCAGCACCGCCTCGACCCACGCGCGCATGCTCGGATACTGCGCGGCGAGGACCTCGCGGTCGCCGAAACGCTCCCACAGGACGGTCGGCACCACGGTGGCCGCGTCTCCCCACGCGGCGGTGGGCCCGCCCCCGGCGAACGCCGGCAGCGCCGAGGGCACCACGAGGGGGACGACCCCGTCGGCGCGGGCCTGCTCGTGGGCGAGGTCGCGCAGCCACGACGCGAGGAAGCCCGCACAGTCGTAGAGGAACGTCGCGGTCGGCGCGAACACCTGGATGTCGCCCGTCCAGCCCAGACGCTCGTCGCGCTGCGGGCAGTCCGTCGGGATCGAGAGGAAGTTGCCCCGCATGCCCCACCGCACGTTCTCGTGGAGCTTGTCGACGAGGGGGTCGGATGCCGTGAACCAGCCGGTGCGCGTGAGATCGGTGTGCAGGACGATCGCCTCGACGTCCTCCGGGGCGACGTCGAGGCCCGTGATCTCCGCGTAGCGGAAGCCGTAGAAGCTGAAGCGCGACTCGAGGACGTCGTCGCCGCCGGACAGCTCGAAGGTGGCCGTCGCGGCGGCGTTTCGCAGGGGGCGGAGGGCGAGCTCGCCGTCCTCGAGCACCTCGGCGTGACGCACGACCACGCGCGTGCCCGCCGCCCCGCGCACGCGCAGGCGCAGGCGGCCGACGAGGTTCTGACCGAAGTCGAGGATCGTGCCGCCCGAGGCGCTCGTGACGACGGCGGCGACGGGCAGCGCCTCGATCCGCCGCACGGGCGGGGCGATGCGCGGCTCGGGCACCGGGACCCGGTCGTAGCCCGGCCGCGCCGCGGGGCCGACGCGGGCCGGGCTCCAGGATGCGCCGGCGGCGTCGCGGCGCAGGTCCTGGTGTTCGCCGGCGTAGATCCCACTGTCCACGACCGGCCCGTCCCCACTCGCCTCCCACCCGGGGCCCGTGGCGGCCACCGTGGCGACCGTCCCGTCGGCGTAGGTCACGCGCAGCTGCGCGAGCAGCGACGGCTGGTCGCCGTAGAGGCGGTCGGTGAAGGTGAAGAACCCGTAGCGCTCGGTGTACCAGGCGCCGGCGATGGCGGCCGACAGCTCGTTGGGGCCGGGGTGCACGAGCGCCGTGACGTCGACCGTCTCCAGGACCAGGCGGTCGCGGTAGGCGCTCCAGCCGGGGGAGAGGACGTCCGCCGTGACGGGGGCGCCGTTGACGGCGGGCTCGCCGACGCCGAGCGCGGTCCAGAACAGGAGCGCGCGGGTGACGGGGCGATCGAGCGTGAACCTCGTGCGGACCTCGGCGGGCTGCGCCGCGCGCGCGGGCTCGGCGAGGCCGATGGGCAGCGCGACCCACTCGCCGTCGGCGAGGAAGCCCGCCTCCACCTCGCGCGGTGCGCTCCAGGGCGTGGACCGGCCGTCCGTGCTGTGGGCGCGCACCCGCACCGAGCGCCGTTCACCGGCGGCGAGCGGGGCGAACGGCCACGCCACGAGGGCGCTCTCGTCGCCGGTGAGCGTGACCTGCTGCGCTCCGTCGGACAGCTCCGCCGACGCCTGCCGCCAGCCGGTGACGTCCCCGCCGACGACCCAGCTCAGTCGCGGACGCGCGGTCGGGACGAAGGCGGTGTCGTCGCGCACCTCGGCGCGCAGGCTCTCGATCACGGTGCTCACGGTCACGCTCCGAGCAGGGTGCCGAGCTCGCGCGCGAGCGACACGGCCCGAGGGTCGGCGCCGCCCGGCCACGGGCCGCGCACGATCGTCCAGGCGAAGGTGACGCCGGTGTCGGGGTCGGCGCACGCCAGCGCCCCCGCCGCGCCGTCGTGGCCGAAGGCCCGGGGCCCGCCGAAGGCGAGCTGCTGGGACGGCTTCTGGAAGACGATCGCGTGGGCGCGGTCGTGCTGGTGCAGCACCTCGTCGTAGCCGCGAACCTGTTGCTGGCCGATCTGCTCGACCGTGTCGGACGAGAGGAACGGGGCGGCGCCGTCGACGCCGGTGACCGCGGCGGCGAACAGGCGCGCGAGCCCGCGGGCCGTCCCCGTCCCGGCGGTCGCGGCGTGGCCGTACCGGTAGTTGCGCGGCGAGTTGGTGTGGTCGATGTCCCGGCTGAGGGGTCCGAACACCACGGGCCCCAGGGCGGAGAACTGCGGGGTCGCCGTGGCCGACACGGGACGCACCATCGGCTTCAGGGGCGTGAAGCGGTGCTCCTGGTCGGCCGGCAGGCCCAGGTGGAAGTCGATCCCGTGGGGGGCACGGATCTCGCGCTCGTAGAACTCGTGCAGCGTCCGGCCCGTCACCCGGTGCACGAGCTCGTCGCCGAGGCTGCCGATCGTGATCGCGTGGTAGCCGAACGCGCTCCCCGGTCGCCAGAAGGGTCGCGTGTCGGCGAGACGGGCGGCCGCGGCGTGATGGTCCCACAGCTCCTCCCACGTCAGCGGCGTGCTCGCCTGGGGGAGCCCGGCCTGGTGGGAGAGCAGTTCGCGGACGGTGACGGCATCCTTGCCCTTTGCGGCGAACTCGGGCCAGTAGTGGGCCACGCGTTCGTCGAGGTCGATGAGGCCGCGCTCGAGGAGGAGCCCGATCGAGAGCCCGATCGTGTTCTTGGTGACCGAGAAGGGGATGAGCATCGAGTCGGCGCGGATGTCGGGACCGCCCCAGGCGTCGAGCACCGGGGTGCCCCGGTGGAACGCGGCGACCTGGAACGACAGGCCGTCGTCCTCGCGGAGGTATCCGTCGAGGCGTTCGACGACGGCCGCGAGCCGCTCGTCGGCTGCGCCCTGCAGCAGGCTCGCCTCGACGGCGGGCATCGGCGCGTTCACGCGGTCACCGTCCACGATGCCGCGAGCGGCAGATCGACGACCGAGGCGCCGACGCGCAGCGTGTACGTGCCGGGCTCGACGCGCCACCCGCCGCCGTCCCAATACGCGAGTCGCCGGTCGGGGAGCGGAACGGAGACGGTGCTCGTCTCTCCCGGCGACAGCTCGACGGCGGCGAAGCCGACCAGCCAGCGCTCGGGACGCTCCACCGCCGAAGCGGCGCGCTCGGCGTACACCTGGACGACCTGCTTCCCGGTGCGCGCACCCGTGTTGGTCAGCGTCACCGCGACCGCGTCGCCGTCGCGCTGCGCGTCGTCCCACGACCAGGTCGTGTAGCCGAGACCGTGGCCGAAGGGGAAGGCGGGTGCGGCGGTCTCCTTGAGCCAGGCACGGTAGCCGATGTGGATGCCCTCGCGGTAGCGCAGCACGCCGTCCTGCGGGGTGACGTCGACCACGGGGACGTCGGCGAGCGTCGCGGGCCAGGTGGTCGGCAGGCGGCCGCCGGGTTCGCGGGCGCCGGTCAGCACGTCGGCGATCGCGTGGCCGAACTCCTGGCCGCCGAAGTAGCCCTGCACGACGGCCGACACCTCCTGCGCCCAGGGGAGCGCGACCGGCGAGCCGGCGTTGACGACGACGATCGTGGGCGTGCCCGTCGCCGCGACGGCGCGCACGAGCGCGTCCTGCGCGCCCGGAAGGTCCAGGCTCTCGCGGTCGTAGCCCTCCGACTCGACGCGGGAGGTGGTGCCGACGACCACGACGGCGACGTCGGCGGATGCCGCGGCGGCCACGGCCCGGGCGACGAGCTCGGCGTCGGGGGTGGGCGTGGGCGCGATGCCGACGGTGGCGCTGAGCGCGCCGGCGAGGGCGCCCTGCGGGTCGCACGTGAACTCGACGCGGATGTCGCGGGGCGCGCCCGCGGTGACGGCGACCGTCGTCGTGAGCGACGGCGGGTTGAGGAAGGCGGCGCCGAGGTCGGTGCCCTCGATGACCGGGCTGTCGTCGAGGACGAGCTCGCGGTCGACGAAGAGGCGGCCGGGGTTCGCGCCCGCGAACCCGAGCTCGATCGCGCCCGTCTCGGCGGGGGTGAAGCGGGTCTCGAACACGACCGTGCGGCTCGCGGCGATGGGTGCGTCGCCGCCGAACCACACGAGCGCCGTCGAGCGGCGATCCTCGGCGAACAGCTCCGTGCCGGCGTCGTCCAGGAAACGCACCCGCAGACCCGGCTCGCCGGTGACGGGGTTCTGCAGCTGGGCCAGCGGGATCTCGACCACGCCGTCCTGCACGAGGGCGCCGAGCTCGTAGGAGACCTCGACGCCGGGAAGCGCCGCGCGCAGACCCTCCAACGGTGAGACGACGTGCGCGGGGACGACGGTGGCGCTGCCGCCGCCCTGCGTGCGGGCGTCACGGGCGTTCTGGCCGATGACGGCGACCGATCCGAGGGATGCCGCCTCCAGCGGCAGCGTGCCGTCGTTGCGCAGCAGCACGGTGCCGGCCACGGCCGCGTCGCGGGCGAAGGCGGGGCCGTCGATCGCGGGCACCGCGGCGCGGCCGGCCGGGCCGGCGTCTCCGAGGGCGCCGACGCGCTCGGCGAGCAGGAGCAGGCGCAGCACCTTGCGGTCGAGGTCCTCCTCGGCGACGCGACCGTCGCCGACGGCGGCGACCAGGTCGGCCCACGCGGGGGCGGGCCCGGGCATCGCGAGGTCCTGCGCGGCCGCGACGGCGTCGAGCGAGCGCACCGCCGTCCAGTCGCTGATCACGACGCCGTCGAAGCCCCATTCGCTGTTCAGCGGGGTCTCGAGCAGATCGTTCTCGGTCATCGTGACGCCGTCGACCGCGTTGTACGCGCTCATGATGCTCCAGGCGTGCGCCTCGGTCACGGCGCGCTCGAACGGGGCGAGGTACAGCTCGCGCAGTGCGCGGTCCTCGACCTCGACATCGACCGTGAAGCGGTCCGTCTCCGAGTCGTTGGCGACGTAGTGCTTCGGGCAGGCGGCCACGCCGTTGTCCTGCAGGCCGGCGACGTAGGCGGCCGCCAGCGCGCCGGAGAGTTCCGGATCCTCGCTGAAGCACTCGAAGTGGCGGCCGCCGAGGGGACTGCGGTGCAGGTTGATGGTGGGGCCGAGGACGACGTCGACATCCTTCGCGCGGGCCTCCGCCGCGGCGGCCGCGCCGTAGCGGTAGGCCAGATCCACATCCCACGACGCGGCCAGCGCCGACCCGGAGGGCAGGTTCAGCGACGGCTCGCGCTCGTCCCAGCGCGGCCCGCGCACGCCGGCGGGACCGTCCGACAGGGTCATCGCCCGCAGCCCGATCTCGGGCAGCGGCACCGTCGTCCAGAAGTCGGCGCCCTGGACGAGGGCGGCCTTCTGCTCGAGGGTGAGGGCCTCCAGCAGCGGGCGCAGGTGGTCGACGGGGGAGGTCATGGAGGTCCTTCCGGGGGTGGGTGTGGTCGCGGTCATCAGGAGGATGCGCGGATCTGGCTGACGTACTGCTCGACGCGCGCCAGCAGCTCGTGGTCGTACGGCCCCCAGTCGGGTCGGGGAGTGTCGGGGCCGGCATAGGGCAGGTCTCGATAGTGGTCCTGGTACTCGCGAAGGGTCTGCTCGAGCTGGGCGCGCACCTCGACGTACGCGGGATCGTCGGCCACGTTGCGCAGCTCGGCTGGATCGGCGACGAGGTCGTACAGCTCCCATTCGGGCTCGAACTCGGCATCCGAGGCACCGGGCACGCCCATGCCCACCCCGTAGTAGTGGATGAGCTTGTGCGTCGCGGTACGGATGCCGTAGTGCGCGGGAGCGGCATGGATCGGGTCGTCGTGCTCCCAGTAGCGGTAGTACGCGGCCTCCGGCCAGTCCTCCACCTCTTCGCCGCGCAGCAGCGGGCGGAAGCTGCGGCCCTGCGAGGTGGGCAGGGCGGATGCCGCGTCGATCCCGCACACGTCCAGGAAGGTCGCGGCGAAATCGACGTTGGTGACGATGCCCGCGCAGCGGCTCGCGGCGGGGATCTCGGCCGGCCAGCGGATGAGCATCGGCATCTGCAGCGACTCGTCGAACATGAGTCGCTTGTCGAACCAGCCGTGATCGCCGAGGAAGAACCCCTGGTCGGAGGTGTAGACGACCATCGTGTTCTCGGCGAGGCCGCGCTCGGCGAGGTGGTCGAGCAGTCGGCCCACGTTGTCGTCGATGGACTGCACGCACTGCAGATAATCGCGCATGTAGATCTGGTACTTCCAGCGCATGCGCGCCTCGCGGTTCTCGGGGCCGCGCAGGTGCGCCGGCACCTCCTCCTTCAGGTCGTCCGCCCCCATGTCGTCGGCGATCGTCATACGCACGCCCTGCACGGCCTTGCTGCGCGTCGCGTGGTCGTCGAAGAACGTGTCGGGCTCGGGGATCGTGCCGTCCGCGTAGAGGTGGTGGTGCTTCTCGTCCGGAACCCACGGCCGGTGCGGCGCCTTGTGGTGGACCATCATGCAGAACGGTTCATCACCCCTCGTGGCGACCTCGTCGATCCAGTCGATCGCGAGGTCCGTGACGATGTCCGTCGCGTAGCCGGGGACCGGCCCGCTGCCGTTCTCATCGATCATCTCCGGGTCGACGTAGTCGCCCTGTCCGGGGAAGATCTTCCACGCGTCGAACCCGCGCGGCAGCGCGTTGCCGTGCTCGCCGAGATGCCATTTGCCGAACATCGCGGTGCGGTATCCGGCGCCGTGGAGCACATCGATGAACGTCGGCACCCGGTAGTCCATCTCGGTCCAGATCGAGGAGACGCCGTTGATGTGGCTGTAGGTGCCGGTCAGGATCGTGGCCCGGGACGGGCTGCAGATGGAGTTCGTGCAATAGACGGCATCCATGCGCACACCCTCCTGTGCCAAACGGTCCAGGTGCGGCGTCGCGTTGACCTTGCTGCCGTAGGCGGAGATCGCGTGGGCGGCGTGGTCGTCCGACATCACGAAGACGATGTTCGGGCGACTCATCGTGCGGCGGCCTCGGCCGCGAGCACCGCTCGTCGGGCGAGGCGGCGCTCCTCCTGCTTGTCGGGATCGGGCACGGGGGCCGCCATGAACAGCCGCTGCGTGTAGGGGTGCTGCGGCCGAGAGGTGACCTGGTCGCCGTCGCCGGCCTCGACGATCTCGCCCCGGTACATGACGGCCACGCGGTGGCTGACGTGACGGACGACGGCGAGGTCGTGGGTGACGAAGAGGTAGGCGACGCCCGTGCGCTCCTGGATCTCGATGAACAGGTCGAGCACGCGCGCCTGGGTCGACAGGTCCAGCGCCGACACGGGCTCGTCGCAGACGATGAGGCGAGGACTCAGCGCGAGGGCGCGGGCGATCGCGACGCGCTGGCGCTGGCCGCCCGAGAACTCACGCGGCAGGCGGCTGCGCGCATCGCCGGGCAGGCCCACCTGATCCAGCAGCTCCCGCACGCGGGTCTTGGCCTCCGCCGAGCCGACGCCGGCGACCGTGAGGGGCTCCGTCAGGATCTGCTCGATGGTCATCGACGGGTTCAGCGACGAGTACGGGTCCTGGAAGACGACCTGGATCTGCGAGCTCAGGGCGCGGCGCTCCCGTCGCCCCAGGTGCGAGATGTCCTGGCCGTCGAAGCGGATCGTCCCCGCCGTGACCGGCGCGAGCCCGAGCGCGGCGCGCCCCAGCGTCGTCTTCCCCGATCCGGACTCGCCGACCAGTCCCACCGTCTCGCCCGGCAGGATGTCGAGGGAGACGCCCTTCAACGCCCGGAACGGTTCGGCGCGGAAGCCCTTGCCGGGGTATTCGACGACGAGGTCGGTGACCTCCAGCAGCGGCGCGCTCATGCTTCGGCTCCGTTCGTGGTGGGGAGGAGGGGGCCGCGGGCGGGACCCTCGTCGAGGATCGCGTCCAGCAGCGTCTGCGTGTACGGGTGCCGCGCGTCGGTGAAGATCGCCCGCACGGGGCCCTGCTCGACGAAGCGGCCGTTCTGCATGACCGTCACGCGGTCGCAGAGGTCGGCGACGACGCCGAAGTTGTGCGTGACCAGCAGCATCGCCATGTTGCGCTCCGCCTGCAGGTCGCGCAGCAGATCGAGCACCTCGGCCTGCACCGTCACGTCGAGGGCCGTCGTCGGCTCGTCGGCGATGATCAGGTCGGGGTCGGTCGAGACGGCGCCGGCGATCAGCACGCGCTGGGCCATGCCGCCCGACACCTCGAACGGGTAGGCGTCGAAGGTGCGCTTCGGCTGCGGGATGCCGACGCGGGCGAGCAGATCGAGCGCGCGCTCGCGTGCCTCGGCCTTGGATAGGCCCAGGTTCTTGCGCAACGGCTCGACCAGCTGGCTGCCGATCGTGAACGACGGGTCGAGGTTGCTCATCGGCTCCTGGGGGATGTAGCCGATGCGCTTGCCGCGGATGCCGGAGTACACGCGCTCCGAGGCGTCGGCCAGCTCGGTGCCCTCGTAGAGGATCGAGCCGCCGGTGACGGTGCCGCCGCGCGGGAGCAGCCCCAGGACGGCGAACGCCGTCTGGGTCTTGCCCGATCCGGACTCGCCGATGAGGCCGTGGACCTCGCCGCGGCGGATGTCGAGGGACACGCCGTGCACCACCTCGATGTGCGAGCGGTCCGGCTGGTCGTAGCCGACCCGCAGGTCGCGCACCTGGAGCACCGTCGCGCTCGCCTTGCTGCGCGCGTCCTCGGGGTGCACGATCACGTCGGCGCCGTCGAGGACCGGCGGCTCGTCGGGGTCGACGAGGTCGCCGCCGCCGAGTCGCACCGACGTCGTCACCGCGGCGATCGAGCCGGTGGCGGTCGTGACGGCGCGGCGGCGCTTGCGGCGCACCGTCACGGTCCGCTCGAGCTCGTCGCGCATGACGTTGGCGAGCAGCGTCAGGGCGATGCAGGTCAGGGCGATGGCCAGCGACGGCCACAGCATGAGCGTGGGCTGCTTGTAGATGCTCTTGAAGCCGTCGTTGAGCATGGCGCCCCAGGTGGGCACCGACGAGTCGCCGAGGCCGAGGAACTCGAGGCCGGACTGGATCGCGATGGCGATGCCCGCGATGATCGCCGACTGGATGATGATCGGCGCGCGCACGACCGACAGCACGTGGCGGCCGATGATGCGGACGTCGCTGAGGCCGGAGACGCGCGCGGCATCCACGTAGAGCTCGGCGCGCACGGCCGTGACGGACGCGAACACCAGCCGGAAGTAGGCGGGCGACAGCAGGACGCCGAAGATGAGCATCGACAGCCACACCGAGGGGCCCAGCGCGGCGCGCGCCGCGAGCAGGACGACCATCGCCGGCAGCGCCATGTTCAGCTCGGTGACCCAGGTGGCCACCGTGTTGAACCAGCCCTGGTAGTAGCCGGCGATCAAGCCGGCCACGACGCCGAGCAGGAGGGCGGTGATCAGCGCCACGAGCGCCGCGGCGATGCTGGTCTGCGTCGACAGCAGCAGACGCGAGAACACGTCGCGGCCGGCGCTGTCGGTGCCGAGCAGGTGAGCGCCGCCGGGCGGGGCGAGGATCGCGCGGATGTCGGCGTAGTTGGGGTCCTGGGGGGCGATGACGGGACCGATGATCGCGATCACGGCGACCAGGGCGAGGAACGCGAGGGAGACGAGGCCGAGCGGGCGGCGCACGAGCCGGCGCATCAGCGAGACGCGCACGGGCGCCACGGGCACGGCGGGGGGAACGTCGACAGCGGTCATGACAGACGCACCTTCGGGTTGAGAGCGGCCTGAACGAGATCGATCAGGAGGTTGACGACGACGACGATGATCGCGAAGACGATCACCAGGCCCATGACGGCGGGGATGTCGCCCTGCGTCGTGGCCTTGACGGTCAGCTGGCCCATGCCGGGGATCGCGAAGACCTGCTCGACGATGACGGCGCCGCCGAGCAGCCCGATGAACTGGACCGCGAGCACCGCGAGGGCGGGACCGCCGGCGTTGCGCAGCACGTGCTTGTAGACGACGGAGCCCGTCGACAGGCCGCGCGAGCGGAGCGTGCGGACGTAGTCGCGGGACATCGCGTCGATCACCGAGCCGCGCACCTGCTGGGCGACGGTGGCGATGGCGCCCAGCGAGAGGGCGATGATCGGCAGCGTCACGGACGCGATCCAGCCGCTGAACGATGTGGTGAGGGGGACGAACCCGGTCGCCTTGAACCAGTGCAGCTCGATCGCGAAGACGAGCACGAGGCCCAGGGCGATGAGGAAGCCGGGGATCGCGAAGCCGATGAGCGAGAGGAACTGGACGAGGCCGTCGATCCACCCGCCGCGGCGGGCGGCGAGCACGCCCAGGACGATCGAGAGGACCGCGGAGACGAGGGTGGCGCCGATCACGATCGAGAGCGTCACGCCGACGCGTCCCGACACGCTGACGCTGACGAGCTCGCCGCTGAACCAGCTGCGGCCCAGGTCGCCCGTGAGCGCCGAGGTCAGCCAGTCCCAGTACTGCACCAGGAGGGGCCGGTTCAGGCCGAGCTCCTCGGTCTTCTTGGCGACCGTCTCGGCCGTGGCGGTCTCGCCGAGGATGCGGCGCGCGATGTCACCGCCGGCCGCATAGAGCAGCACGTAGGCGAGGAAGGAGATGACGGCGACGAGGACGACGCCCGAGGCGATCCGCCTGAGGATGAAGGTGAGCATGGCTCTCTCCGGGTTCGAGCGGCGCTGCCCGCCTGCGGAGGCCGCAGGCGGGCAGCGCGGCGGATCAGTTCTTCGGCGAGAAGCTGAAGATCGACGGGTAGGCGTTCGTCGGCCAGAAGTCGACGGTCGTGTTCGCGTCGGTCGCGAAGGAGCCCTGCACGCGGAAGAACGGGGCGAACCATGCCTGGTCGACCAGGTACTTGTTCAGGTCCTTCAGTGCCTGGTCGGACTCCTCGGTGGAGCCGGTCTGGATCGTCGCGATGTACTCGTCGACCTTCGGGTCCTGGGACTTGAAGGGGTTGAAGGTCGCGCCGGGGGCGATCATGAAGTTGATCAGCTGCCAGTCGGGGTCCTGCTGCAGCGCCATCCAGGTCGCCGGGTACTTCGGCGTCAGCATGTCGGAGATGAAGTTGTTCGTCCCGGTGTCGGTGTACTGCACCGTGACGCCGATGTCCTGCAGCTGCTGCTTGATCAGGTCGAACGAGGTCTGGAAGGCGGCGACCGAGGGCATGCTGATCGTCAGCCCGTTCGCGTAGCCGGCCTCGGCGAGCAGCTTCTTGGCGCCCTCGGGGTCGTAGGCGTACGTCGAGTCCAGCGCGGCGTCGTACGCGACGGAAGAGGTGGGGAAGACCTGCTCGGTGACGGTGCCGTAGCCGCTCTGCAGCGACTGCAGGAGCGCCTCGCGGTCGAAGGCCATGTTGATGGCCTGGCGCACCTTGACATCGCCCAGCGCCGGGTTCATCGTGCCCGCGCGGTCGAACAGGAGCAGGCCCTGGAAGTCGAGCTCGTTGGACGCGATCGTCCAGCCCGAGCCCTCGACCTCGCTGATGGTCGTGTTGTCGGCGATCTTCGCGCCGTTGGCCTCGCCGGCCTTGATGGCGTTCAGGATGGCGGTGGTGTCGTCGATCACGTTGACGGTCAGGTTGTCGTACTTGACGGCATCCTTGTTCCAGTAGTCGGGGTTCGCCGTGTACACGTACGTCGTGCCCGTGACCGTGGCGGCCGTGTCGAGGATGTAGGGGCCCGATCCGACCGGCTTGGTGGCCACGTCCGCGTCGGTGAACGACGACGGGGCGGCGACGAGGCCCTGGGCGAGCGAGAGCGAGTTGAGCAGCGCCGGGTTCGGGGCGGTGAGCGTGATGGTCACCGTGTGGTCGTCGGTGGCGGCGTAGACGTTGCCCTTCATGGTTCCCGCCTGCGGCGACGTGCCGTCGCGGAAGCGCTCCAGGCTGGCGACGACGGCCTTCGCGTCGACGGGCGTGCCGTCGGTGAAGGTCGCGTCGGTGCGCAGCGTGAGCGTGAGGACCGTCTTGTCGTCGTTGTAGGACCACTCGGTGGCCAGGTTGGGCTGGAGCTGACCCTTCGAGTCCTGTCGGAGGAGGGTGTCGAACACCGCCTCGAAGTACTCGCTGCGGTTTCCCCATTCGGCGCCCGCGCCGATGTCGTAGCTCGTGGGGGCGGCGATCGTGATGAGGGTGAGGCGGTCTGCCCGCTCACTGCTCGACCCGCTGCCGCCGCCGGATTCCCCGCCACCGGCGCAGCCGGTGAGTGCGAGTGCAGCGACGACCGCGAGGGCTGCTGTGGCCTTCCAACGGAACATCCTTGGTCCCTTTCTCGGGTGGGCGATACCCCTGCGGACCGCCCTGTCGGGGGACGCTAGCAGCAAATCCGAAGGAGCACTAGGTTTTGAAGTCAAATATCTAACGACTACTAGGTTTTCGTTATGAAACCGTGCACACTGGTGCCGACGGCGCCGAACCGCGGCGACCGGGATGGGGCACGATGGTCACGATGACCGAGACGACGACACCGCGACGCGCACAGCGCGGCGAATACGCCAAGAGCGAGGTCACGCGCAACGCGATCCTCGATGCGGCGCTGGAGGTGTTCGCCCAGGGCGGCTACCGGGCGGGATCCCTCCGGGAGATCGCGCAGCGCGTCGGCATGAGCGAAGCCGGCCTGCTGCACCACTTCAAGAACAAGAGCACGCTCCTGCTCGCGGTGCTCGACCACCGCGACGAGCAGTCGCGCAAGGTCGTCGACTTCGACGACGAGGACGGGGTCGAGACGCTGCGCGCGCTCGTGCAGCTCGCCCGCTACAACGCCTCGATCCCCGGCGTCATCGAGCTCTTCTGCACCCTGTCGGCCGAGGCCACGTCGCCGTCGCACCCCGCGCACGGCTATTTCTTGCGCCGCTACGAGTACGTCCGCTCCAGCATCGCGGCGGCCTTCCGGAAGATCGAGGCCGACGGACGTCTGATCGGCACCATCGATCCCTTCCGTGCCGCGGTGGCGACCACCGCGCTCATGGACGGCCTGCAGGTGCAGTGGCTGCTCGACCCGACGTCGACGGACATGGCCGAGGCGCTCGCGGAGTTCTTCCGCGGGTTCGTGCGCGGCTACGACCTCGACGCGCTGGAGCAGATCCTCGACGCGCGGATGGGTGCCGAGCCGGACGTCGCCCCGTGATCCGGCTGCCCTTCCACCAGGGGTGGACGGTCGCGCCCAAGCTCGCCGCGTTCGAGAGCCGGGAGGCGGCGACGGCGCCGGTGCCGGTCGCGATCCCGCACGATGCGCTGCGCGATCTTCCCCGCGGCGCCGACAACGACGGCGGTGTCCACACCGGCTACATCCCCGGCGGGGTGTTCGTCTACGCGCGCTCCTTCGAGGTGCCCGCCGCGTGGGAGCACAAGAGCGTCACGATCGAGTTCGAGGGCGTCTACCGCGACGCCGTCGTCTACGTCAACGGCGACTTCGCGGCCCATCAGCCCGACGGCTATGCGGCGTTCACGGTGGCCGTCGACGCGTTCCTGCGGTTCGGTCGCACCAACACGATCACGGTCGAGGCGCGCGCCCATCGCGACAGTCGCTGGTACACGGGTGCCGGCATCTACCGGCCCGTCCACCTCGTGGTCGCCGACCCCGTGCATCTCAGCCTGGACGGCACGACGGTGACCACCCCCGACATCGATGCCGAGCGTGCGGTCGTCGAGGTCGCCACGCGCGTCGCGAACCTCACGCGTCACACCCGCACGCTCCGGCTGCGCTGGGAGCTGGTCGATCCCCGCGGAGGCACGGTCGCCGCGACGCACGCGCCCGTCACGGTGCTGCCCGGGGCGTCGGCCGTCGCCCGGGCGCGCCTGATCGTCGAGCGCCCCGCGCTGTGGGGGCCCGACGATCCCGCCCTCCACGAGGTGCGGATGACGCTCGCCGATGAGGCGGCGGAGGAGGAGGTGGAGAGCGGCGGTGCGGTGCTCGACGAGGATGCCGTCCGCTTCGGCATCCGGCGCCTGCAGCTCGACCCGCAGCACGGTCTGCGCATCAACGGCGTCGTGGTGGATCTGCGCGGCGCGTGCGTCCACCACGACAACGGCGCGCTCGGGGCGATCACGCACCCCGACGCCGAAGACCGGCGCGTGCGGCTGTTGAAGGATGCCGGGTTCAACGCGATCCGCAGCGCGCACAACCCCGCCTCCCGGGCGCTGCTGGATGCCTGCGACCGACACGGCATGCTCGTGATGGACGAGTTGAGCGACGTGTGGACGCGCGCCAAGACGGGCTTCGACGCGTCGGTCGGCTTCGACGGCCGGTGGTCCGCGTCGGTCGCCGCGCTCGTCGCGAAGGACCGCAACCGTCCGAGCGTCATCCTGTACTCGATCGGCAACGAGATCCTCGAGCTGGCGACGCCGCACGGCGCGACGTGGAGCCGGCGCATCGCCGAGGAGTTCCGCCGTCTCGACCCGACCCGCTACGTCACCAACGGCATCAACGGTGTGATCGCGAACATGGAGCGGCTGCCGGAGATCCTCGGCGAGATCGCCGCGACCGACCCGAACACGATGATGGCCGGACTCGGCGCGCAGATGGCCGCCGCGAACGCGTCGGAGCTGATCACCCGCTCCACGGAGGAGTCGGCCGCCGTGCTCGACGTCGTCGGCTTCAACTACGGCGATGTCCGCTACGAGCTCGACGCGGAGCTGTTCCCCGACCGCATCATCGTCGGCTCGGAGACCTTCCCCGACCGCATCGCGCACCTGTGGGAGCAGGTGCGCCGGCTGCCGCACGTCATCGGCGACTTCACCTGGACCGGGTGGGACTACGTCGGCGAGGCCGGCATCGGTCGGGTGGAGTACACCGACGTCGACGGGTACCGCTCGACCGGCACGGCCGGGCCGTACCCGTATCTGCTCGCGCAGTGCGGCGACATCGATCTGACGGGGCGGCGCACCCCGGCATCCTTCTACCGGGAGATCGCGTTCGGGTTGCGCCGCGCGCCGGCGATCGCCGTGCACCGGCCCGCGCACCACGGCCGGCCGGTGGAGAAGACGCCCTGGTCGTGGGACGACGTCGTGTCGTCGTGGTCGTGGGCCGTCGAGGCGGGCGCGCCGGTGACGGTCGACGTGTACGCGGATGCCGAGGAGGTCGAGCTGCGTCTGGTCGACGCGGACGGCGACCGCCTGATCGGCCGGGCGCCGGTGGGCGACCCGCGGCCGCTCATCGCGCGGTTCGAGACGCACTACCGCCCGGGGCGGCTGGTGGCGATCGCGTGGCGGGGCGGGGCGGAGGTCGGTCGCACCGACCTGGTCACCGCGGGCGCGCTCGCGCTGCGCGTTCGTGCCGAACAGGATGCCGTGGACGCCGACGGCGGCCTGGCCCATCTCGTGATCGAGCTCGCGGATGCCGCTGAAGCCAGTGCCGATACCGGTGCGGACGGCGCCGTGGTGTGCGACCGCGACACGGAGGTGACGGTCCAGGTGACCGGCGCGGGCGAGTTGGCGGCGCTCGGGTCGAGCCGTGCGCGGACGACGGAGTCGTTCGCCGGTCCGTCGCGTCGCACGCACGACGGACGGGCGCTCGCCGTGGTGCGCGCCACGGGTGAGGGAGAGATCACGGTCACCGTGTCGGCGGAGGGATACGCCCCCGTCGTGCGGCGACTGGTCGCGCAGTCGCGGTAGGGAGTGTTGCGGGAACCTGCCTCTGCTAGCGCGAGCTCTCGGTGGAGCGGAGGGCATTGAGGCGCTCCTGAAGGCCGTACTTCACGGTCGGCCATTCCCCGTCGATGATCGAGTACACGACCGTGTCGCGGATGGTCCCGTTCTCGAAGACCGTGTGGTTGCGCAACACGCCGTCTTGCTTCGCGCCCAGTTTCTCGATCGCAGTGCGGGACTGTCGGTTGTGCCAGTGCGCGCGGAACTCGACCGCCCCGCAGCCCAGATCGTCGAACGCGCGACTCAGCAGCAACAGCTTGGCGGCGGGGTTGATCCCTGTCCCTTGCGCATTCCTGCCCAGCCACGTGCCTCCGATCTCCAGGCGTCGATTCGTCGGCTCGATGTTCAGGTACGACGTCATGCCGACGGCACGGTCGGAGGCGGCATCGATCACAGCCCACGGAACCATCGAGCCCTCGGCGTGCGCGGCGAGACGTTTCTCGATGGTCCCCGACATCTCGTCCGGCGAGGGGATGTGGGTGTACCAGGCTTCCCATACGTTGCCCACTCGAACGGCGTCGACCAGGTCGGCGCGATGCGCCGCGCTCAGCGGTTCCACACGCACGAACTCGTTGCCGAGAACTGGAGCGGCGAGGAAGTCCATTTTCCCATCGTATGGTTCCCGCTCACCTCGACATCGAGCCCCACCACTCTCGAACAACACGCCCGAGGCGCCCGCGACGCGCGGCGTCAGAAGGGTGGTGGCTCGGCCGGTGTGGCGGCTGTGGGGACGAATCTGACGAGGCTGGGTGGGCGGTCTTCGTAGTGTCGTCCGGTGGGTGAGGTCCATTGGAGGGTTCCGTGGCCGAGGTGTCGGACCTGCCAGGCGGTGTGGTGTTTGACGGTGTGGTGGCGGCGGCACAGGTGGGCGAGGTTGTCGGGGGCGGTGTGGCCGCCGTGGCTGGCGGGGGTGGTGTGGTCGTGGTCGCACCGGTGGGTGGGGCGGGTGCAGCCGGGGGTGCGGCAGCGTTCATCCCGTGCAGCCAGGTAGCGGCGGATTTCCGCGCTGGGTCGGTACCGGTCGACGGCGACGGGGATGCCGGTGGCCGGGTCGGTGAACACCCGATCCCAGCCGGGGGCGAGCCCTGCCAAGCGGCGGGCGATCGCGGGGTCGATGGGCCCGTACCCGGTGAGGAGGGCCGGGCCTCCGTCGGGGTCGCCGGCGAGGGTCAGAGCGGGGACCGTCACCTGGATCTGCGCCGTCACCGCTTCCGCTCCCGCGCCGGTGGCGCGGGTGGAGGCAGTGGCGGTCAGGAGCAGGTCGGTGAGGATGTCCGCACGCACCTGATCGAGCGTACGAGAGTCCTTCACGGCGGTTGCCGTGGTCGTGGTCGTGCAGGTCACGTCGGTGGGGCGGGCGGGGCCCGTGGCGGGCGCGCGACTGGTGATGAGCGTCTCGCCACGGCGGGTGTCGCTTGCGCCCCCGGCAGCAGTCGTGCGCACACCGGCGTCGTCGATCACCGTTCGCGGGCGGGAGGTGACATCCGCCTCACCGTCGCTGTCCTCGTCGGTCTGATCGAGGATCGCCCGACCCCGCGCGGTCAGGGTGTCGTGGATGGCATGGGCGAGGGGTGCGGGAAGGTCCGCGATGAGTCTGGCCATCCCGTCCTCCAACGGGAACAACCGCACCGAGCGTTCCTCATACGCGCGCTGCGCGGCCTCGGTGAACGCAGTCGGGTCGATGGTCGCGGCGATCGCCTTCGCCGCCGCAGTCATCCGCGCAGGCGACTCCGACCGGGCCGCCTCCAGAGCGAGGGTCTCGTACCGTCCCCGGTCTTCCTCGGTCGTCAACAGCGTGCCGGTGCGGCTGATCGCCCACGCATGAGCGGCATCGATCTCCCCGCCCGCCCACACCTCAAACGTCCGCGGGAACAGGGTCGTCAACAGGTACGCCTCCGACATCCGCCGTTGCACACCCCGATCCGACACCCGGAGCGCCATCGCGAGTTCCAACGCGACTTCCCGCAACGGCAGATCCGCATCCGACGCCCGCACCGACCCACCCCGCTGCTGCGCCTCCTGACGCAGCAACGCCGTCCGCTCCGCCACCAGCCCCACGGCATCGGCCAGGAGCCTCGCCTCCGCCGCCTGGGCTGCAGCCGCCCGACGACGCGCATCCACGACACCGGCCACCACGGCATCCAACCCGGGCCATCCAGGCTCAGCCGGGGACGACACCGAAGACGGCGGATCGATCAGCGCGTGCATCATCACCCCTGACCCGGCATCAACCGGAGGACAGGACCCGCAACAGAAGGTGGGCACGCGCGGGGTTTCTTCACCCCACTATAGAACAAACATTCGAAACACGCAAGAGCGACATCGATGCCGGACCCCGTGGGCTCGCGGCATCCGCCGCTTACCGCCGCGTCGGGTCGGGCAGTGAGATCGGCGTGGTCCCGGCGACCTCGTCGCTGAACTCCTCGGGCGCCACGACGGTCAGCGGTCGCGTCTCGTCGAGGGAGAGGGCGAAACGGCGCGACTCGTGGCGGTGCAGCCGGCCCGACCAGAGGAGCCAGCCGAACCCGATCGCGAAGGCGACCAGTGCCGCCGCGGCGCCGAGGAGGATGGCGGCGCGGGCGCCGTACTCCGCGGCGACCCAGCCGACGATCGGGGCGCCGATGGGTGTCCCGCCCATGAGGATCGCCATGTAGAGCGCCAGCACGCGGCCGCGCAGGGCCGGATCGGTCGTCGTCTGGACGTAGCCGTTGGCGGTGGTGAGCGTCGTGACGACGGCGAACCCGGTGAACATCAGCGTGAGGGCGTACAGCCAGTAGTCGGGCATGAAGGCCGACACGGTGCCCGCGACCGCGAACATCCCCGTGCCGACGATCACGAGGCGCATGCGCGCGCGATCGCGGCGCGCGGCCAGCAGGGCCCCCGCGAGCGAGCCGATGGCGAGGATCGAGCTGAGCAGGCCGTAGCCGTCGGCGTCACGACCGAACTCGAGCGCCATCGTCGAGGCGAAGATCGGGAAGTTCATGCCGAAGGCGCCGAGCAGGAACACCATGATGAACGTGACGACCAGGTCGGGGCGCCCGCCGACGTAGCGGAACCCGTCGGCCAGGCGCGACGCCCCCGGCGCCGTGATCCGCGGCACCAGCTCCTCGGAGCGGATCAGGCGCAGGGCCACGATCATCGCGAGGAAGGTGACGGCGTTCACGAGGAACACCCAGCCGGTGCCGACCGCGACGATCACGATGCCGGCGACGGCAGGCCCGATCATGCGGGCGCCGTTGAAGGATGCCGCATTCAGCGCGACCGCGTTCGAGGCGTTCTCGCGGTCGACCAGATCGGAGACGAACGCCTGCCGCGCCGGGTTGTCGAACGCGGCGACCAGTCCGAGCGCGAAGGCGAACACGTACATGAGCGGGAGCGTCATGACGCCGCTGAGGACCAGGATGCCGATGGTCGCGCCCAGCACCAGGAGCGATCCCTGCGTCACCATCAGCAGGCGGCGCCGCTCGAAGCGGTCCGCGACCCAGCCGGTGACGCTCACGAGCAGCAGCGGCGGGGCGAACTGCAGCGCCATCGTGACGCCCATGGCGCCCGCGTCGTTGTGCGTCAGCTGGGTGAGGACGACCCAGCTGAGCGCCGTGGCCTGCATCCATGCGCCGATGTTGGAGACGAGGGCGCCGATGAACCAGACGCGGTAGTTGAAGACGGAGAAGGAGCGGAACATCGCGGAGGAGCTCATCGCGCGGCCACCTCGCGCATCAGCTCGGCCGCGGCGCTCAGGAGGTCGCGCTGCTCGTCGGTGAGCTCGGACAGGGCCTGCTCGAGCCACGAGTCGCGGCGGCGCACCGTCTCGTCCACGACCGCGCGGCCGGTGTCGGTGAGCGCGATGTTCACTTTGCGGCGATCGTCCGCGTCGGCGGTGCGGGTGAGGTAGCCCGACTCCTCCAGCCCGTTCACGGTGCGGTTCATCGACGGCGCCGAGACCCGTTCACGGTCGGCGAGCTCGCCGAGGGTGTGCTGGCCGTGCACCGACAGGGCCGCGAGCACGGCGAACTGGCCGTCGCTCATCGTGTCGACCGCGCGCTGCGAGCGCAGACGTCGCGCGAGGCGGAAGGTCGCCATCCGCAGATCGGAGGCGGCGGTGGACAGTTCGGGTGCGGCGGGGGTGGTGTCGGTGCTCATTCCGATATTTAGCATAGCTCATTAGTCATGCTAAATATCCGCATCCTCCATCTCCTCCATCTCCTCGTCCCGCCGCCCCTCGCGCCCGAGGGGGATCGTCGCGAGCAGCCCGATCACGAGGAAGCCGGCGGCGGTGAAGGCCGACAACCGCGTGGCATCGGAGAACGCCGCCTTCGCGTCCTGCGCGATCGGAGCCGTCTCGGGGTTCGCGGCGAGGCCCGCGATCGTCCCGCCGGAGCTGTCGACGACGGCCGACACGATCTGATCCCGCTCCTGCGCGGGCAGCCCGCGCGCGTCGAGCGCGGAGGAGAGGATGCCGGCGGTGCCGGAGAACAGCACGGTGCCCAGGATCGCGATGCCGAGCGCCGACCCGACCTGCCGGGCCGTGGACTGCGTGCCCGATCCCTGGCCCGACAGCTCCACGGGCACGTCCTGGAGGATGACGCCCGTGAGCTGCGCGGTCGCCAGGCCGACGCCGAAGCCGTAGACGAACAGGGCCGGCAGCAGCCAGAGCCACGCCGCCTGCGTCCCGGCATCCCAGCCCACGACGAGCCCGGCCGCGGCGACGCCCACGATCTCGGCGACGAGGCCCGCACGCACGATCAGCACCGGGCTGATGCGGCCGCTGGACGCCCCGGCGAACCCGCTCGCGACGAACGAGCCGGCCGCCAGGGCGATGAGGATCAGTCCGGTCTGGAGGGCGTCGAAGCCCAGGACGAACTGCAGCCAGAGCGGCAGCGACAGGATGATGCCGAACTCGCCGAGGGCGACGACCAGCGCCGCGATGTTACCGCTGCGGAACGTCGCGATCGAGAACAGGCGCGGATCGAGCAGCGTCGGCCGGCCGCGTCGCGCCTGACGTCGCGACCACGTCACGAACGCGACGGCGGCGAGCGCGGCCAGGAGGAAGGCGAGGGGCACGGGGGACAGGGGGAGGGGCCAGCTCCAGCCGCCGACCGTGAAGGCGTCGTTCACCTCCCACCAGCCGAGGGTGCGCCCCTCGATGAGCCCGAAGACCAGGGCGCCGAACAGGACGACGGACAGCACGGCGCCGACGGCGTCGAGGGACGGCGCGTTCGCGGCGCGCGACTCCGCGACCGCCCACAGGACGCCGATCGCGATGATGATCCCGAGCGGGATGTTGATGCCGAAGGCCCATCGCCACGAGAACGAGGTGGTGAGCCAGCCGCCGAGCAGCGGGCCCACCGCCGCCATCCCGCCGATCGTCGACCCCCACACCGCGAACGCGATGCCGCGCTCGCGGCCGTGGAAGGTCGCGTTCAGCAGCGACAGGGTGCTCGGCAGCATCATCGCCCCGCCCACGCCCTGCACGAGCCGGGAGAGGATGAGCAGGTCGCCCGTCGGGGCGAGCGCCGCCGCGACCGACGAGCCCGCGAACAGCACGACGCCGATCAGCAGCAGCCGGCGCCGGCCGATGCGGTCGGCCAGCGACCCGAACAGCAGCAGCAGTGAGGCGAAGACGAGGGTGTAGGCCTCCTGCACCCACTGCACCTGTGTCGACGAGATGACCAGATCGGTGACGATGGCGGGGATCGCGACGTTGACGATCGTCGAATCCACGATGATGAGCGCGACGGCGAGGCTGATGAAGACCAGACCGAACCACCGACGAGACGTGACGTCCTTCATGAATGGCTAGCTTATCTAGCTATCTGGCGAATCCCAACCCCTAGACTCGCACCATGGCAGCGGCGCGGCGCGAAGAACGCTCGTTCACCGATTCCCACGGCATCCGCATCGTCTTCGATGTCTACGTGCCGGGGCCCGACGATCCCGTCGCCCGCGGCGTGGTGCAGCTGCTGCACGGCGTCGGGGAGCACGCCGGACGCTACGCGCACGTCGCGGCGGCCCTGACCGCGGCGGGCTACATCGTCTACGCCGACGACCACCGCGGACACGGCCGCACCGGCATGGCGCAGCACGACGGCGACGCCCGCCGGCTCGGCCGGCTCGGACCCGGCGGCCTGCGCGCCGCCGAGGCCGCGTGCGCTCAGCTCACCGGCATCATCCGCGACGAGAACCCCGACCTGCCGCTCATCCTGATCGGCCATTCCTGGGGCTCCTTCCTCGCCCAGATGCTGCTGAACCACCACCCCGAGGCCTACGACGCCGTCGTGCTCACCGGCTCGGCGCTGCGCTGGCCGGGATCGCTCAACTCGGGTGACCTCAACGCGCCGTGGAAGGCTCCGGATGCCCTGGGCTCCGAGTGGCTGTCCTCCGACCTGGCCGTCGGCCGTGCCTTCCTGGACGACCCGCTGACCACGTCGGAGCCGCTGGCCAGGCTCTTCGGCCCGATCGACACCCTGCGGCTCATCGGCAAGCCGGCGAAGAACCTCCCGCGCGACGTCCCCGTGCTGCTCATGGTCGGCCGCGACGACACCGTTGGCGGACCCCGCAGCATCCACCGCCTCGCCGACGCCTACCGCACCCGCTCGGGGCTCACCGACGTCACGACGCTGATCTACCCGGACGTGCGGCACGAGGTCTTCAACGACGTCACCCGCGAGGACGTCATCGCCGATCTGCGGGCGTGGCTCGACCGGCGCTTCCCCGCGCGCGGCTGAGGACACCGTCGGGCGCGGACCTCGTACGCTGGAGACATGCACGGGGAATACAAGGTTCCGGGCGGCAAGCTCGTCGTCGTCGATCTCGAGGTCGACAACGGGCGCATCGCCGACTTCCACCTCGCCGGAGACTTCTTCCTCGAGCCCGACGACGCCCTCGCCGACATCGATGCGGCCGTCACGGGCCTTGCTGTCGAGACGGATGCCGCGGGCATCGCCGCCGCCGTCCGCGGGGCCCTGCCCGAGGGGGCGCAGCTGCTGGGGTTCACCCCGGAGGCGGTCGGCACCGCCGTGCGGCGCGCGCTCGTGACGGCGCCCGGCTGGCGCGACTTCCGGTGGGAGGTCGTGCACGAGAAGGCCGTCTCGCCGGCGATGAACCTCGCCCTCGACGAGGTGCTCACCACCCGGGTCGGCGACGGCCGCCGCACCCCGACGCTGCGCATCTGGGAGTGGGACCAGTCCGCGGTCGTCATCGGGTCGTTCCAGTCGTACCGCAACGAGGTCGACCCGGAGGGCGCCGCCCGCCACGGTTTCGACGTCGTCCGGCGCATCTCGGGCGGCGGCGCGATGCTCATGGCGGCGGGCTCGATCGTGACCTACTCGCTCTACGTCCCGGCATCCCTGGTCGCGGGTCTGACTTTCGCCGACTCGTACGCCTTCCTCGACGACTGGGTGCTGCAGGCGCTGCGCTCGCTCGGCATCGACGCGACCTACCAGCCGCTCAACGACATCGCCTCGCCCTCGGGCAAGATCGGCGGCGCCGCGCAGAAGCGGCTCGCCAACGGCGGCGTGCTGCACCATGCGACGCTGTCGTACGACATGGACGGTCAGGTCATGACCGAGGTGCTGCGCATCGGCCGCGAGAAGCTGAGCGACAAGGGCACGGTGTCGGCGGCGAAGCGCGTCGATCCTCTCCGCAGCCAGACCGGGCTTCCGCGCGAGGCGATCATCGAACGGTTCGTGCAGACCTTCTCCACGCTCTACGGAGCCGAGCCCGGACGTATCACCGAAGAGGAATACGCCGAGGCGGAGGCGCTGGTCGCCGAGAAGTTCTCGACCGACGCGTGGCTGCAGCGGGTGCCGTGACGGCCGCCGAGCCGGGCACGGTCGAGATCCAGCCGGGCACGGTCGAGATCCATCGGGGCGACAACCTGGCGCTCGCGCGGGCGCTGCCGGATGCCGCCTTCACCCTGATCTACCTCGATCCGCCGTTCAACACCGGGCGGCGGCAGGGCAAGGCCATCGAGTCCGCCGACCGCGACGGCGTGCGCGGGGAGGTCAAGGCGGGCTTCCGGGGCACCAGCTACGCGCGCCTGCGCGGCGACCTGCGCCGCTACGACGACCGCTTCGACGACTACTGGGACTTCCTCGAGCCGCGCCTGCGGGAAGCCTGGCGGCTGCTGGCCGACGACGGCACCCTGTACCTGCACCTCGACTACCGCGAGGCCCACTACGCGAAGGTGCTGCTGGACGCCCTCTTCGGGCGGGAGTGCTTCCTCAACGAGCTGATCTGGGCGTACGACTACGGGGCCAAGAGCCGGCGGCGCTGGCCGACGAAGCACGACACGATCCTCGTCTACGTCAAGGACCCGAAGTCCTACGTCTTCGACGCGGAGGCGGTCGACCGCGAGCCCTACATGGCCCCCGGACTGGTCACCCCCGAGAAGGCCGCGCGCGGCAAGCTGCCGACCGACGTCTGGTGGCACACGATCGTCCCGACGAGCGGGCGCGAGAAGACCGGCTACCCCACGCAGAAGCCGGAGGGCATCCTGCGGCGCATCGTGCAGGCGTCCAGCCGTCCCGGCGACCGCGTCCTCGACCTGTTCGCCGGCAGCGGCACGACCGGCGCGGTGTGCGCCGCGCTCGGACGCCACGCCGTGCTCGTCGACGACAATCCGGAGGCGATCGCCGTCATGCGCCGCCGCATCCCCGGGGCGTCCGTGATCGGCGACGACTGAGGGCGGGCGTGCCATGATCGGTGGCGTGCACGACGATCCCGAGACCACCCTGTCCGCCGGACGCGTTCGCGGACGCTGGCGGGTCGACGCCGACGGGACGCGGTCGGCCGCCTTCCTCGGCATCCCCTTCGCCGAGCCGCCCGTCGGCGACCTGCGCTTCGCGGCGCCGGTGCGCGCCGCGGCGTGGGACGGGGTGCGCGACGCGGGCGTCTTCGGCGCCACCGCGCAGCGCGGCGACCCGGGCATCACGCTGATCCCCGAGCCGAGCATCCCCGGATCGTCGACGCTGAACGTCAACGTCTTCACCCCCGATCCCGGCGCGGCCGGGCTCCCCGTGCTGGTGTGGATCCACGGCGGCGGGTTCTTCTCCGGATCGCCGGCCAGCCCCTGGTACGACGGACGCCGCTTCACGCGCGACGGCGTCGTCACGGTCACGATCTCGTACCGCCTCGGGGTCGACGGCTTCGGTGCGATCGCGGGTGCCCCCTCCAACCGCGGCGTGCGCGACTGGCTGGCCGCTCTGGAGTGGGTCCAGGAGAACGTCGCCGCGTTCGGGGGAGATCCCGCGCGGGTCACGATCGCGGGACAGTCGGCCGGCGGCGGTGCGGTGCTGACCCTTCTCGGGATGCCGGCGGCGCAGCACCTGTTCCATCGGGCGTGGTCGATGTCGGCGGCGCTCGGCGACGTCGCCCCGGAGCGTGCGCGGGCGTTGACCGCCGGGATCGCGCGCGCCGCGGGCGTGACGGCCGATCGCGACGGTCTCGCGTCGATCGACGAGGAGCGCCTCCTGGCCCTGCAGAAGCAGGCGACGGCGATCGATCCCCGGGCCGTCGGTGCCCTGCTGAGCGAGGGGCTCTCGCTCGGTCCCGAGATCGACGGCGACCTGCTGACCCGGCCCACCGGCGAGGCGCTGGCCGCGGGGGTCGGCGCCGACAAGCCGCTCGTGCTCGGCACGACCGACGACGAGTTCACGATGGCGCTGGCGGGTGCCGCGCGCACGCTCCGCTGGGTGCCGCGGGCCATCGTGCTCGGCCGGCTGGGCCTCGGTCGTGAGCGGCGGCGCGCGTACCTGGCGGCCAATGCCGACGTGGCCGCCCGCGGCACCGCGCGGATCGCGGGCCGCTACGTGACCGACCGGATGTTCCGGCTGCGCAACGTCGAGCTCGCCGACCGGCGGGGCGCGGCGCCGACGTGGATGTACCGGTTCTCGTGGCCCTCGGGCGTCTTCGGCTTCGCCGAGCACTGCCTCGACGTGCCGTTCTTCTTCGACTGCCTCGACGCCGAGCAGGTCGAGCCCCTGGCCGGCCCCCACCCGCCGCAGGGGCTCGCGGATGCCGTGCACGCCGATGCCGTGGGGTTCGTGGCGGGCGGCGAGCCGGCGTGGGCGCGCTGGGGGAGCGACGGCACCGCCCGCGTGTACGACGTGCCGGTCGCCGACCGCGCCGGCGCCTACGCGTCGCTCGCGCCGCTGCGCTGACCGCGCCCGCCGTCGTCGATGCCGTCCGGCGGTGACAGCAGCGTGAACAGGGCCTCGATGGGAACGCTCATGTCGACCTCCCGATCGACGAGCCACTGCAGCTGCATGCCGTCGGCCAGCGCCTGCACCATGCGGGCCAGCGTCTCGGCGTCGACGCGGTCGCTGACACGGCCGTCGGCCTGACCGGCCCGCACGGCGTCGCCGAGGACCTCGCGCAGCGCGGCGCTGCGCTGGAGGAAGAACCCGTGGGCGGGATGCCCGGCGTCGGTGGCGTCGACGGCGAGGCGCGAGAACAGCTGCACGAGACCCGGCACGTCCCTGTTGTGGCGCACGAGCGCGAGGAACTCGTCGCGCATCTCGTCCAGCGGGGTGGGACCGGACGCGGGGCGCCAGGAGAGGGCGTCGGCCTCGTCGCGCTTGCGGAGGATCTCGGTGAAGAGCTCCTCCTTCGAGTCGAAGTAGTGCAGCAGCCCCGCCTGGCTCAGTCCCACGGCGTCGGCGATCGCCTTCACCGACGCGCCGCCGTAGCCCTCCCGCGCGATGACCTCCAGGGCACTGCTGAGGATCTCCTCGCGCTTGGCGAGGCCCTTGGCGTAGGAGCCCCGTCGTTCGGGGCGCTGCGGCGACATGGCGTCCAGTAAACACCACCTTGACCGCCAAAACCGAGTGACATATGGTTTTCGTGGAGGCCCCCATGACCGACATCACCGCATCCGACCTCACGCTCGAGGAGAAGGCATCGCTGACCAGCGGAGCCGACTTCTGGACCACGAGGGCGATCGACCGCGTCGGACTGCCGTCGGTCATGATGACCGACGGGCCGCACGGACTGCGCAAGCAGCAGGGGGCGACCGACCACCTGGGTCTGGCGCAGAGCGTGCCGGCGACGTGCTTCCCGCCGGCCGTGGGCCTCGGGTCGTCCTGGGATGCCGCGCTCGCCGAGCGCATCGGCGTCGCCCTCGGCGTGGAGTCCGCGATCGAGGACGTCGCGGTCATCCTCGGACCGGGAGTCAACATCAAGCGCTCGCCGCTGTGCGGGCGCAACTTCGAGTACGTCTCGGAAGACCCGCTGGTGTCCGGTGTGATCGGTGCGGCGCTGGTGCGCGGCATTCAGTCGCAGGGCGTCGGCTCGTCGCTCAAGCACTTCGCCGCCAACAACCAGGAGTTCGACCGCATGCGCGCGAGCTCCGACATCGACCCGCGGCCGTTGCGCGAGATCTACCTGCGCGCGTTCCAGCGGATCGTCACTGACGAGCAGCCGTGGACCGTGATGTGCTCCTACAACCGCATCAACGGCGTGTACGCCTCGGAGGACCCGTGGCTGCTCACGCAGGTGCTCCGCGACGAGTGGGGCTTCGCGGGCCTGGTCGTCAGCGACTGGGGCGCCGTGAACGACCGCGTCGTCGGCCTTCCCGCGGGCCTCGACCTGGAGATGCCCTCCAGCGGCGGCCGCACCGACGCCCAGCTCGTCGCGGCGGTGCGCGGTGGCGCGCTCCCCGAGGAGAAGCTCGACCTCGCCGCCGATCGCGTGCTCGAGCTCGTCCGGCGGGCCCGGCGGCGTCCGGCCGCGGCGGGACCGCTCGACGTCGACGCGCACCACGCGCTGGCCCGCGAGGCCGCCGCCCGCTCGATCGTGCTGCTGCGCAACGACGACCGCGGCGGGGCGGGCGCGCTGCTGCCCCTCGACCGCGGCGCCGCGATCGCGGTCATCGGCGAGTTCGCGCGCACGCCGCGCTATCAGGGCGCCGGGTCGTCGCTGATCAACCCCACCCGCCTGGACACGGCGCTCGAGGAGATGCGGCTGCTCGCCGACGGCGACGTCGCCTTCGCCCCCGGCTTCACCCTGGACGGCACGGGGGACGGCGAGGCGCTGCGCGCCGAGGCCGTGGCCGCCGCCGCGGCGGCCGAGGTCGCCGTGGTGTTCCTGGGGCTTCCGGCGGCCCAGGAGTCGGAGGGCTTCGACCGCGAGAGCCTCGATCTGCCGGAGGCCCAGCTCGCGCTGCTGGCGGCCGTGCGGGAGGCGAACCCGAACGTGGTCGTCGTCCTCTCCAACGGCGGCGTGGTCGCGCTCCCCTTCCGCGACGAGGTGCCCGCGATCGTCGAGGCCTGGCTGCTCGGCCAGGCGGGCGGCGGCGGCACCGCCGACGTCCTGTTCGGCGTCGTGAACCCGTCGGCCAAGCTCACCGAGACCATCCCGCTGCGCATCGAGGACACCCCCGCCTTCGGCAACTTCCCCGGCGAGTTCGGCCACGTCCGCTACGGCGAGGGGATCCTCGTCGGCTACCGCTGGTACGACGCGCGGGCGCTCGAGGTCGCCTATCCGTTCGGGCACGGCCTGTCCTACACGACCTTCGCCTACGGCGACGCGGTGGCCGCCGTCACGGACGCGGGCGACGTCGAGGTGAGGGTGCCCGTCACCAACACCGGAACGGTCGCCGGCCGCGAGGTCGTGCAGGTGTACGCCGGTCCGCTCCGGTCCGTCGTGCAGCGCGCGCCGCGCGAGCTGCGCGGCTTCGCGGCCGTCGAGGTCGCCCCCGGGCAGACGCGGGATGCCGTGGTCACGGTGCGCCGCGACGACCTGGCCTACTGGGACGTCCGCGTCGACCGCTTCGTCGTCGAGGGCGGCGCCTACCGCGTCGAGGTCGCCGCGTCGAGCCGCGACGTGCGCGCCGAGACCGTCGTGGAGATCGCCGGCGACGAGCTCGTGCTCCCGCTCACGATGAACTCGTCGGTCGCCGACGTGTTCGCCCATCCCGTCACGGGGCCGGTCGTGCAGCAGCTCATGGCCGGCGCGCTCGCTGGGTTGGGCGGTGCCGACAGCTCGGCGGCGTCGATGCTGCCCGACGACGACGCGCTGCAGAAGATGATGGCGTCGTTCCCGATCGGGCGCCTCGCGGGGTTTCCCGGGATGCCGCTCGGCTACGACCAGATCGAGGAGCTCATCCGGACGGCCAACGCCGGCGGCGCGCCCGATCCGGAGCTGTTCGCCGCGCGTCCCGCGACGGCGTCGTAGAACGTGAGGGCGAGCCGGAGCACCCCCAGCTCGAGGACGCGGAAGTCGCGCGTCGGACGAAGCCGCTCCCACAGTCCGGGATCGAGCTCGCGCAGGTAGCCGCGGGCACGGCGGGCGTGCGCCGTGTTCGACGCGATGCGGATGCTGCGCGCGTCCCGCAGCCACGGCAGGCTCCGCGAGAGATTCTCGCGCGTGCTCTCGGCCGCCGGCTCGATGGCCACGGCATCCGGGTCGACGCCGAGGCGCGTGGTCGCGTAGCGCGCCATCATGACCGCCTCGGGCTCGACCCCGCGCACCGCGCCTCCGGAGAACACGAAGAGGGCGCCGGGCGGGGCCGACCGCACCGCGATGCGGGTGCGCCACGCCTGGAGCGCGTTGAGCGCGCCGTCCGCGCGGGAGCGGAACCCGAGCACGAGCACGACGTCGCGCCCGCCCGCGGGGCCCGTCGCCGGGCGGGCGGGATAGTCGGCCCGCGACGTGCGCCACGCCTGGACCTCCCCGAACGCGAGCAGGCCGGCGCCCGCGGCGGCGACGGCGGATGCCGCGACCAGCGCGCGTCGCGGCATCCGCCCGATCCGTCTCACCGTTGTCGGTCTCACTCCGCCAGGAAGTCGAGCAGCGCCGCGTTCACCTCGGCGCCGTGCGTGCGCAGCAGGCCGTGCGGGGCGCCCTCGATCTCGACGTAGGTGAGGGGCGTGCCCTCCGGGACGAGGTCCCGGAACCGGCGGGCCGTCTTGTCGATCGGGAGGATGTTGTCGGCCGTGCCGTGGAGGATCAGGGTCGGCACCGTGAGGGCGGGCAGGTCGCCGCGGAAGTCGGTGGGCCAGGTCAGCGGCGCGGCGGCGAGGGCCGCGTTGCCGGCCTGGGTGGCGACCTGCACCGAGGCGGCGACGGCCTCCGGCGAGATGCGCGTGCCCAGGAGGTCGTCGAGGTTGTAGAAGTCGCGGAAGAACCCCGTCAGGAACGCGTGCCGGTCCTCGGCGACGGCGGCCGCGGTGCCGTCGAAGAACGCCTGGTCGCCCGCGCCGTCGGGGTTGTCGTCGGTGATGAGCAGGAACGGCTCGAGGGAGCCGAGGAAGGCGGCCTTCGCGATGCGCCCCGCGCCGTAGCGGGAGAGGTAGCGGGCGATCTCGCCGGTGCCCATCGAGAAGCCCACCAGGATCGCGTCGTCGAGCTCGAGGTCTTCGATGAGGGCGTGCAGGTCGGCGGCGAACGTGTCGTAGTCGGAGCCCGACGCGGTCTTGGTCGAGGCCCCGAAGCCGCGGCGGTCGTAGGCGACCACGCGGTAGCCGGCCGCGAGGAGCGCCCGCTGCTGCAGGTCCCACGACTCGCCGTTCAGCGGGAAGCCGTGGATCAGCACGACCGGCTGGGCGTCGGAGGGTCCCTGGTCGGTGTAGAAGATCTCGACGTCGGCCGAGTTCTCGGTCCCGACGGTGATGTAGGCCACGGTCGCTCCTTCCGGGACGCCGCCGGTCGGCACCCCGCTCACGACGCTAGCCGTTCACTGGTCGCGGTGGGCGCCGTCCGACGGGTGGACGGTGAACACGTGCGGTGCGCCGAAGCCGGCCGCGGCGAAGGCCGCCTGGACCGCGGCGGCGACCTCCGCCACGCGGGCGTGGTCGACGAGCGCGATCGCCGAGCCGCCGAAGCCGCCGCCGGTCATGCGGGCGCCGACGGCGCCGGCCGCGCGCGCCGTGTCGACGGCCAGGTCGAGCTCGGGGGTGGAGATCTCGAAGTCGTCGCGCATCGAGGCGTGCGACGCGTCGAGCAGGCCGCCGATCGAGCGCGGGCCCTCGGCGCGCAGCAGCCGGACGGCGTCGAGCACGCGCTGGTCCTCCGTGACCACGTGGCGCACGCGACGGAACGTGACGTCGTCCATCAGCTCCCGGGCGCGGTCGAGGTCGGCGGGGGTGAGATCGCGAAGGGCCGGGACGCCCATGATCCGCGCGCCCCGCTCGCACGCCGCGCGGCGCTCGCCGTAGCCGCCCGTCGAGTGGGCGTGGCTCACGCGGGTGTCGACGACGAGAACCTCGAGGCCCGCGTCGGCGAAGCCGAGAGCCACGACCGCGGCATCCAGCGACCGGCAGTCGAGGAAGATGCCGGCGTCGGCGCGCCCGAGCATCGAGGCCATCTGGTCCATGATCCCCGTCGGTGCGCCGACGGCGTCGTTCTCGGCGCGCCGGCCGGCCTGCGCGAGCGCGACCGGCGACAGCCCCAGGCCCCAGATCTCGTTCAGCGCGGTCGCCGTCGCCCCCTCGATCGCGGCGGACGACGACAGGCCGGCGCCGACGGGCACGTCCGAGGCGAGCGCGATGTCCACGCCCGGTAGCGCGTCGGCGCGGCCCGCAGCGCGCGCGGCATCCTGCAGCGCCCAGGCGACGCCGAGTGGGTAGCGCGCCCATTCCACGATCTCGTCGCGGCGGTTGGGGAAGAGCGCGTCGAGGTCGGCGACGGGCACCTCGACGGGCACGGGGTCGAAGGTCGACACGACGCGGATGCGGGCGTCGTCGCGGACGCCGACCGCGGCGACGGTGCGTCCGTCGATGGCGAACGGGAAGACGAAGCCGTCGTTGTAGTCGGTGTGCTCGCCGATGAGGTTCACCCGCCCCGGTGCCGACCAGAAGCCCGCGGGCGCCGACCCGGTCAGCTCGGTGAACAGATCGCGCGCGTCGGTCTGGGGGGATGCCGTGGCGGTCACAGCTGGACTCCTTCGATGGCGGAGCGCAGCCGGTCGGCTGCGGTCTCGGGCGGGACGTCGCCGATCCAGGCGCCCATGGCGGCCTCCGATCCGGCGAGGAACTTGAGCTTGTCGGCGGCACGGCGCGGGCTCGTGATCTGCAGGTTCAGACGCACGGTGTCGCGACCGACGTGCACCGGCGCCTGGTGCCAGGCGGCGATGTAGGGCGTCGGGTCGCCGTAGAGGGCGTCGACGCCGCGCAGCAGGCGCAGGTAGACGGGCGCGAGCTCATCGCGCTCGTCGTCGCTGAGCGCCGCGAAGTCGGGGACGTGACGGTGCGGCAGCAGGTGGATCTCGAGCGGCCAGCGTGCGGCGAAGGGCACGAACGCCGTCCAGTGCTCGCCGCGCAGCAGAACGCGCGGACCCGCCTGCTCGAAGGCGAGGATGCGCGCGAACAGGTCGGGCGCCGTGCGGTCGATCGCGTCGAGCAGCCGACTGGTGCGCGGTGTGATGTACGGGTACGAGTAGATCTGTCCGTGCGGGTGCTGCAGCGTGACCCCGATGGCCTCGCCGCGGTTCTCGAACGGGAACACCTGCTGCACTCCGGGCAGCGCCGACAGTGCGGCCGTGCGATCGGCCCACGCCTCGATCACGGTGCGCGCCCGGGTCGGGCTCTGCGTGCCGAACGAGCCGGTGCGCTCGGGGGAGAAGCACACCACCTCGCAGCGGCCGACGCTCGTGCGCGTACGGCCGAGGCCGAGGTGCTCGAGGTCGTCGAGCCCGCGGGGCGGATCGGCGGCGGCGGGCGCGTCGCCGAACGCCTCGGCGAGGGCCGGTCCGAAGGAAGGGGAGCGGTTCTCGAAGACCGCGACGTCGTAGACGGAGGGGATCTCCGACGGGTTGGTCGCGGTCTGCGGCGCGAGCGGGTCGAGCTCGGCGGGAGGCAGGAAGGCACGGTTCTGTCGGGCCGCGGCGACCGACACCCAGTCCCCGGTCAGCACGTCCTGGCGCATGGTCGCCGTCGCCGGTCGGGGGTCGAGAGCGCGCGTGTCGGCGGCCCGCTCGGGCCCCAGCGTGGTGCCGGGATCGTCGAAGTAGATGAGGTCGCGCCCGTCGGCGAGACGGGTCGGTCGCTTCACGACACCCGCGCCGAGGAGGGTCCCCTCGGGGGTGATGGATGGCAGCTCCGGCATGTTCACGATAACACGATAGGGGTAGGTGCGTGCTATCGTCAACACGGAGGTTGGGATGGCACACAAGCGCGCATCGATGGCGGATGTCGCACGCATCGCAGGAGTGTCCGCGCAGACGGTGTCGCGGGTGGTCAATGCGAGTCCCCGCGTCGATCCGGCCACGCGCGCCCGCGTCGAGGAGGCGATGGCCCGCAGCGGCTACCGCATCCACCGCGCCGCCCGCGCCCTGCGCACCGGCCGCTCCGGCACCATCGGCGTCGTCGTCTCGACGCTCTCCACCGTCGGCAACTCGCTCATGCTCGAAGCCGTCACCGACGCCGCCGCCGCACGCGACCACGACGTCGCCGTCGTGACGCTCGGCGCGGGCGACGCCGCCGAGGCGCTGGAGCGTCTCAACGAGCAGGGCGTCGACGGCGTCGTCGTCATCAACGAGGCGTCCGCGCTCGTGCGGTCCGCCGACCTGCCCACCGCCCTCCGCCTCGTCGTCGTCGACTCCCCGCCCGACGACCGCTTCGCCGGCGTCGAGACCGACCATGCGGGCGGCGCGGCCGCCGCGACAGCGCACCTCCTCGCGCACGGCCACCGCACGGTCGCCCACATCGCCGGCCCCGAGTCGTCGTACGCCGCCGCCGAGCGCGAGCGCGGCTGGCGCGAGACCCTCGAGCGGGCCGGATGCCCCGTCGGCGCCCTCGTGCGGGGGTCGTGGACCTCGGCCTCCGGTTACGATGCGGCCATGACCCTCCTGGACGCCGGGACGCTCGGCACCGCGCTGTTCGTCGCCAACGACCAGATGGCGCTCGGCGCGCTGCGGGCGCTCGCCGAGCACGGTGCGCGTGTGCCCGAAGACGTGAGCGTCGTCGGCTTCGACGACGTCGACGACGCGGCGAACTACCGTCCTCCGCTGACGACCGTGCGCCAGCACTTCGACCGGCTGGGGACGCAGGCCGTCGTCGCCCTGCTCGACGAGGTGGAGGAGGGTATCGAGGCCGGCACGGAGGCACCGACGGTCTCGGAGCGCACCGTCATGCCCGCCTCGCTCATCGTGCGCGGCAGCACGGGGCCCGCCCCGGCCTGACCGGTCGGCGGCGCGCGCCCGGTCAGTCGATCGCGGAGGCGGTGATCAGCGCGGCCGCCTGCGGCAGCAGCACGGGCGGGCGAAGCCCCACGGATGCCGCGGCGCGCCCGCTCAGCACGACCGTCTCCTCCTCCCAGGCCAGAGGCGACTGGCCGAGGTAGCCGGTCGAGCCTTCCGGGACCATGACCGCGATGCGGTAGCGCCGGTCGGGGTCGAGGCCTGGCAGCGTGACGGGGGCGGGCGGGTGCGCGCTGCTCGTGCGCACCTGCGTGTGCACGTAGAGGGCGGCGCCGCCGTCGCGCGCCACGACGCCGCGCAGGTCCAGCGCCGGGTCGGCGAGATCGGCGTGGACCCTCCGCCCCGTGGCGATGAGCGCGCGGTGCTCGCGGTAGAGGGCGACCCAGCCGGCGATCCGCTCCAGCGTCGCGTCGTCCTCCGCCGTCAGATCCCACTCGACGCCGAAGTGGCCGAGGAGAGCCGTGAGCGCGCTGAGGGAGAGGGACACCGTGCGCCCCGTCGAATGCACGATCGGGCTCGTCAGGTGCGCCCCCATCAGCTCGGGCGGGACGACCAGTCCGGTGTAGCGCTGGATGTCGAGCCGTTCGATCGGGTCGAGGCAGTCGCTCGTCCAGATCCGGTGCGTGCGCTGGAGGATGCCGAGGTCGACGCGGGCGCCCCCGGAGGCGCATGACTCGATCTCCAGGCCGGGATGACGCTCGCGCAGCTCGTCGAGCAGGCGGTAGAGGGCCAGGACGTTCGCCCGCACGCGCGGCCGCCCGTGGGGTCCCGATCCCGGCTCGGCGAGGTCGCGGTTGTGATCCCACTTGAGGTAGGCGATCGGGTACTCGTCGAGCAGCGCGTGCAGGTGCTCGGCGATGTAGGCGTACGCCTCGGGGTGGGCGAGGTCGAGCACCTGCTGCTGCCGTCCCGACGGCGGCAGCTCGTCGCGGGCGCGCAGCAGCCAGTCCGGATGCCGCCGCGCCAGGTCGCTGTCGGGGTTCACCATCTCCGGCTCGACCCAGAGCCCGAACTCCATCCCGCGCTCGCGCACGTGGTCGATCAGCGGCGCGAGGCCGTCGGGCCAGACCTCGGCATCCACCCACCAGTCGCCGAGTCCCGCGGTATCGTCGCGGCGGCCGTGGAACCAGCCGTCGTCGAGCACGAAGCGCTCGGCGCCGATCCGCGCGGCCCGGTCGGCGAGAGCGCGGAGGGTGTCCAGGTCGTGACGGAAGTAGACGGCCTCCCAGGTGTTCACGGTGACCGGGCGCGGCCGCGTCGGGTGCATCGGGCGTGCCCGCAGCTCGTCGTGGAAGCGCGCCGCGAAATCGTCGAGCCCCTCGCCCCACGAGCCGACCGCGTCGGGGGTCTCGTAGCTCTCGCCCGGCGCCAGCAGCACCTCGCCCGGCTCCAGCAGCTCACCGGCGCGCAGGACGGCGTCGCCGGTGGGGGTGCGCTCGGCGAGCAGGCGGTGATCGCCCGACCAGGCCAGGTGTACGCCGTGCACCAGCCCGCGCTCGAATCCGAAGCCCGGCGTCCCGGCGATCACGACCAGCGTGGCGTCGGCGCCGGGGCGCCCCCGCCGGCTCTCGCGGAGGTGGCCGCCGACCGTGAAGGCGTGCCGTTCGGGCGCGCGCTCGCGCAGGTGGTGGCCCGTCGTGGTGAGCAGCTCGGTCGCCGTGGACGGCAGGGGGAATCCCGCGCTCAGACCGTCGACGCGGTAGGGGGCGTCGCCGTCGTTGACCAGGCGCAGGCGCTGGTGGAGCAGACCGCTGACGCCGAGGGACAGTTCCACCTCGACCCTCAGGTCGGCCGCCGCGTCGCGCAGCACGAACGTCGCCGTCGTCGGGGTGACGTGCGCGGTGGTCGTCATCAACCGGGTCGAGAAGTCGGCGCCGTCGCGATCGCCCGTGAGCCCCGGGGTGGTCAGCCACCCGCCGGAGGCCTGCGGCAGCACCGTGAGGCGACCGGTGGCGTCCAGCCCGCCCGACACGCGCTGCGGTCGCGCCGCCCGTGCGATGCCCTCGAGCTCGATGTCGGTGAGGGCGCCCAGGTCGCGCCCCCAGTGCACGATGGTCGGCTGGTCGGCGCTGCGCACGTCGACGACGACGCTGGTGCCCCCGGCGCGCAGGTGGACGTGGGCGGGCAGCGCCGCGGGCAGGGAGGTCACGGGGGTCGGTTCCTTCATCGCAAGTCGGTGGCGGGACGGCGCCCGGCGCGCGGGCCGGTGGAGCCGCGGACGACGAGGGAGGTCGACACGTGGTGGACGCCGCCGGACACCTCGCGTCCCTCGATCTGGTCGATCACGAGCGACACGGCCAGCGAGCCGGCGGTGCCGAAGTCCTGGTGGACGGTCGTCAGCGGCGGCCAGAAGTACGCCGCCTCGGCCATGTCGTCGAAGCCCACGACGCTGATCTCGGCCGGCACGGGCCGGCCCCGCTCGTGGAAGGCGCGCATCGCGCCGAGGGCCATCTGATCGTTCGCGGCGAACAGGGCGGTCAGCTCGGGCACCGCGGCCAGCAGGCGGCCGATCCGATAGCCCGACTCGGCGGTCCAATCGCCGACGTGTACGTCGGGCACGGGGCGTCCGGCCGCCGTCAGGGTCTCCTGCCAGGCGAGCCGCCGCTGCTCGGCGGCCTTCGACTCGGGCGGGCCCGCGATGTGCCACACCGTCTCGTGCCCGAGCTCCAGCAGATGGGAGACCGCCTGGCGGCTGCCGTGCACCTGGTCGGCGGTGACCGAGGGGCGCTCGTCGGCGGCCCCGGACTGGATGAGCACACTCGGCATCCCCGGCGGGAAGCCGACCGACGCCGACGACATCAGGTGCGACTCGATGACGACGATGATGCCGTCGACGGCGTCCTGGTCGAGGCGGGAGACGGCCGAGGCCACGGCGTCGCCGGCCGTCAGTGCCGGCTGCGCCTGGATGAGCTCGATCGCGTACCCGCGCGCCGCCGCCGCCGAGAGGATGCCGCCGATCGTGCCGATGTTGCCGAGGGAGTCGAGGCTGAAGACCACGACACCGATCGACCCGAAGGCCCCGCGGCGCAACGCCCGGGCCGCGACGTTGGGGCGATAGCCCAGTTCGCTCATGGCCGCGAGCACGCGGTGGCGCGTCGGCTCGGCCACCCGCTCGGAGTTGTTGGCGACCCGCGAGACGGTCTGCCCGGAGACGCCCGCATGCCTCGCGACGTCGTGCAGGGAGACGCTGCGGCTGCCGTCTGCTGACCTGTTCATCGGCGTCCCTCCTCGCGCGTCGACCGGGAAGTCTTGACACATGTTGACGTCAACATGCTACTCTCGACCTCGCCATGTTGACGTAAACATGGCACCGTCCGACAGAAGGCAAGACGAAGATGTCCGTACTCACCGCTCCCGCCCCGGCTCGACGCCGGGCGCGCAGGACCGACCGCCAATGGGCGGGATTCTGGTTCGTCCTGCCGTTCCTCATCGTGTTCGCCGTGACGTTCCTCGCGCCGCTCGCCTACTCGATCTACCTCAGCGTGTTCCGCACCAAGCTGATCGGCGGCACGTCGTTCGTCGGTGTGGACAACTACGTGCAGGCCTTCAGCGACCCGCAGTTCTGGTCGGGCTTCGGCAACGTGTTCCTGGTGCTGATCATCCAGGTGCCGGTCATGCTCCTGCTCGCGCTCGTCGCGGCGCTCGCCCTGGATTCGCGCCGCCTCGCCGGCAGCTCCCTGTTCCGCATCGGGATCTTCCTCCCGTACGCCGTGCCCGGCGTCGTCGCGGTGCTCATGTGGGGATTCATGTACTCGGACCGCCTGGGCCTGGCCGGCAACATCAACCAGCTCGTCGGCTTCGAACTGGTCACGCCGTTCACCCAGCAGTGGATCCTCCTGGCGATCGGCAACATCATCACGTGGGAGTTCATCGGCTACAACATGCTGATCTTCTACTCCGCGCTGCGGACGATCCCCGAAGACCTCTACGAGGCGGCGGCGCTCGACGGCGCCGGCCAGTTCCGCATCATCCGGGCCATCAAGCTCCCCGCGCTGCGCGGTGCGCTCGTCATCGCGACGATCTTCTCGATCATCGGCAGCTTCCAGCTGTTCAACGAGCCCAACATCCTCAAGACGCTGGTCCCGAACCTGCTCACGACGTACTTCACCCCGAACATGTACGCCTACAACCTGAGCTTCATCGGCCAGCAGGTCAACTACGCCGCCACGATCGCGATCATCATGGGTGTCATCACCGCCGTCATCGCCTACGTCGTCCAGCTGCGTGGAACGCGTAAGGAGAACCGCTGATGGCCGGCCTGCCCCTCGATCACACCGGCACGCTGACCGGTCGGCCCCGTCGACGCCGCTCCGACGTCGGTGAGCGCGGCCCGCGCAAGTCGCCGCTGCTGACCATCATCATGTCGCTGTTCCTGGTCTACTCCTTCCTGCCGCTGCTGTGGCTCGTGATCAGCTCGACCAAGACGCAGCAGTCGCTGATCGGCTCGTTCGGCCTCTGGTTCTCGGGACCGTTCGCCCTGTTCGACAACATCGGCCAGGTGCTCACCTACAACGACGGCATCTTCCTGCGGTGGTTCCTCAACACCCTGATCTACGTCGTGATCGGCGCCGGCGGCGCGACGCTGCTGGCGACCCTCGCCGGCTACGGCCTCGCGAAGTACAACTTCCCCGGCAAGCGCGCCGTGTTCGCCGTCATCCTCGGCGCCATCGCCGTGCCGGGGACCGCGCTCGCGGTGCCGACGTTCCTCATGTTCAGCCAGCTGGGCCTGACGAACACCATGTGGGCGATCATCATCCCCTCGCTGATCTCGCCCTTCGGCCTGTACCTCATCTGGGTCTACGCCGTCGACTCCGTCCCGACCGAGCTGCTCGAGGCGGCGCGCGTGGACGGCTCGGGCGAGTTCCGCACGTTCTTCACGATCTCGCTGCGGCTGCTCGCACCGGGCGTCGTCACGGTCGCGCTGTTCGCGATCGTCGCGACCTGGAACAACTACTTCCTCCCGTTGATCATGCTCAACGACCCCAACCTGTTCCCGCTGACGATCGGTCTGCAGCAGTGGAACCTCCAGGCGGTCGGGGTCAGCTCGCAGCCGATCTTCAACCTGGTCATCACCGGGTCCCTCCTCACGATCATCCCGATCGTCATCGCCTTCCTCCTGCTCCAGCGCTACTGGCAGTCCGGGCTGAGCGCAGGAAGCGTCAAGCAGTGACAGGGGTGTCGCTGCAAGACGAACACCACCCCACCCCATATCCGACGAAGAAGCGGAAGGACACAGCATGACAAGCACCAAGAAGATCGCGCGCGTGGTCGCGATCGGAGCCACCGCGCTCCTGATCGGCAGCGGCCTCGCGGCCTGCGCCGGCGGCAACAGCTCGAGCAGCACCGACGCCGGCAGCGCCTCGTCGATCGACGAGGCCCTCAAGGCCGGCGGCGAGCTCACCTACTGGACGTGGACCCCCTCCGCCAAGGACCAGGTCGCCGCGTTCGAGAAGGCGTACCCGAACGTCAAGGTGAACCTCGTCAACACGGGCGGCGCCAACGACAACAACACGAAGCTGCAGAACGCGATCTCCGCCGGCTCGGGCATCCCCGACGTCGTGCAGATCGAGTACCAGTCGCTTCCGCAGTTCCAGCTCTCCGGTTCGCTGCTGGACCTCACGGCCTACGGCTTCGGCGACCTGGAGAAGGACTACACCGCCTCGACGTGGGGCGCGGTCTCGCAGAACGGCGGCATCTGGGGCCTGCCGCAGGACTCGGGCCCCATGGCCCTGTTCTACAACAAGGAGGTGTTCGACCAGTTCGGTATCTCCGTGCCCAAGACGTGGGACGAGTTCGTCGCCGCCGGTGAGCAGCTGCACGCGGCCGACCCGACGAAGTACATCACCAACGACCAGGGCACCGACGCCGGCTTCGGCACCTCGATGATCTGGCAGGCGGGCGGGCGTCCGTTCAAGACCGACGGCGAGAACGTCACGATCGACCTCGGCGACGCCGGAGCCAAGAAGTGGACCGCCGTCTGGGACAAGCTGCTGCAGAACGGCTCGCTCGGCAACATCCCCGGCTGGAGCGACGAGTGGTTCCAGGCTCTCGGTGACGGCACGATCGCGTCGCTGCCGATCGGCGCCTGGATGCCGGGTGTGCTCGAGGCCAACGTCCCCGGTGGCAAGGGCAAGTGGGCCGTCGCGCCCATGCCGACCTACGACGGCACCCCGGTGACCGCCGAGAACGGCGGCTCGTCCGAGGTCGTCATGAAGGGCTCGAAGAACCAGGCGCTGGCCGCCGGCTTCCTCAAGTGGCTCAACAACTCGCAGGACTCGATCGACGTCTTCCTCCAGTCGGGCGGCTTCCCCGCCACGACGGCCGACCTCGAGTCGAGCGCGTTCCTCAACACGACCTCCGACTACTTCGGCGGTCAGAAGATCAACGAGGTGCTCGTGGATGCGGCCAAGTCGGTCGGCACCGGCTGGCAGTACCTGCCGTGGCAGTCGTACGCGAACAGCATCTACGCCGACACCGTCGGCAAGGCCTACCTGAACAAGACGTCCATCGCGGACGGTCTGACGGCCTGGCAGGACAAGAACGTGTCGTACGGCACCGACCAAGGCTTCAGCGTCAACAAGTAAGCCCATCGCACGACCCGCGGCGGTGGGGTGGTCCCGATCACCCCACCGCCGCGGCTGTGAACGACAGTGACTGAGAGGCCCGCATGGCTACCGGCTCCTTCCGCATCGGTGAGAACGACTTCCTGCTCGACGACGAGCCGTTTCGGGTGCTCAGCGGCGCCCTCCACTACTTCCGCGTCCACCCCGATCAGTGGGCCGACCGCATCCGGGCCGCGCGCCTGATGGGTCTGAACACGATCGAGACCTACGTGCCGTGGAACGAGCACGAGCCCGAGCCCGGGGTGTTCCTCAGCGACGGCGCGCTCGACCTCGCGCGCTTCCTCGACCTCGTCGCGGCCGAAGGGCTGCGCGCCATCGTGCGTCCCGGCCCCTACATCTGCGCCGAATGGGACGGCGGGGGACTTCCCGCGTGGCTCTTCCGCGACGGCGACATCGGGGTGCGCTCTGCCGACCCGCGATTCTTGGCGCCGGTCACCCGCTTCCTCGACCGCGTGCTCGAAATCGTCGTGCCCCGCCAGATCGACCGCGGCGGCCCGGTGATCCTCCTGCAGGTCGAGAACGAGTACGGCGCGTACGGCGAGTTCACGGCGGGTGAGCGCGAGGAGTACCTGCGGGCCCTGCGCGACGTCTACCTCGCCGCCGGCGTGAGCGTGCCGCTGACCAGCGTCGACCAGCCCACCGACGAGATGCTCTCCCGCGGGAGCCTGCCCGAGCTGAACCGCACGGGATCGTTCGGCGGCAACGTCGCCGAACGCCTCGCGGTCCTGCGCACCCACCAGCCGACGGGGCCCCTGATGTGCTCCGAGTTCTGGTGCGGCTGGTTCGACTACTGGGGATCGTTCCACCGGACCTCCTCCACGGCGGCATCCGTCGCCTCGCTGGAGGCGCTGCTGGCGGCGGGCGCCTCGGTGAACATCTACATGTTCCACGGCGGCACCAACTTCGGTCTGACCAACGGCGCCAACGACAAGGGCGTGTTCGAGCCGACCGTCACGAGCTACGACTACGACGCCCCGCTGGACGAGGCGGGCCGGCCCACCGAGAAGTTCTGGGCCTTCCGCGAGGTGATCGCGCGGTACGCGCCCGTGCCCGACGTCGCCGACGGCGACCTGCCGGCGCCCCTCGCCGCGGCGCCCGCGTCGGTGCCACTGGAGCCGGTCTGCGCGCTGGACGCCGTGCTGGCCGATGTCGAGGTGCAGCGACGGGGCCACGCCCCCACGATGGACGAGCTGGGGATCGCGCGCGGGTTCCTGCGCTACGAGACGCGTCTCGCCCACGGCGACGCGCCCGTCGTCCTCGCGATCGGCGAGGTGCGCGACCGCGCGTGGGTGAGCCTGGACGGCGTCCCGGTCGGGGCCCTCTCGCGCGACCGCCGCGAGCGCACCCTCGTGCTCCCGCGCGGCACGGGCGTGCTCGGCATCCTCGTCGAAGACCAGGGGCGCGTGAACTACGGTCCCCGCATCGGCGAGCACAAGGGACTGATCGGACCCGTCACCGTCGGCGGCGCCGCGCCCGCCGCGTGGGACGCGGTCGTGGTGCCGTGGGAGCAGCTGCCGGCGCGCGCCGCCGACGCGGCCGCCGCGGACGGCGCACCGGTCGCCGGAGCCGCGGTGTTCCGCGCGGTCGTCGAGCTGGACGCCGCCCGCGATCTCGTGCTCGATCTGCGCGCGCTCGGCACGGGCCTCGTCTGGATCGACGACGTCTGCCTGGGACGGTTCTGGCAGACCGGGCCGCAGCACTCGCTGTTCGTGCCGGCGCCGCTGACCCGGGCGGGCCGTAACGTGATCACCGTGCTCGATCTGGAGCCGACCGGGGCCGACGTCCTGGCGTTCAGCGACCGGCTGCTGCTCGGGCCTGTCGAGTGGTGAGGCCTGTCGAGTGGTGAGGAGAGAAACCATGACCGCACGTGTGATCGCGTCCGGACCCGTCGGCGAGATCGACCCGCGGGTGTACGGCGGCTTCGTCGAGCACCTCGGCCGGCACATCTACGACGGCATCCACGAGCCCGGCCACCCCGCCGCCGACGAGGAGGGGTTCCGCACCGACGTGATCGCGCTCGTGCAGGAGCTCGGCGTCACGACGATCCGCTATCCCGGCGGCAACTTCGTCTCCGGCTATCGGTGGGAGGACGGCATCGGTCCCCGCGCGGATCGGCCCCGACGGCTGGACCTGGCCTGGCGCTCGACCGAGACGAACCAGGTGGGGCTGCACGAGTTCTCGTCGTGGCTCGAGAAGGTCGGCAGCGAGCTGATGCTGGCGGTCAACCTCGGCACTCGCGACGTCGCGGAGGCGCTCGACCTGCTCGAGTACGCCAACGTGGCCGCCGACACCGCGTGGACCCGCCAGCGCGCCGCGAACGGGCGGGACACGCCCTTCGACGTGCGCATGTGGTGCCTGGGCAACGAGATGGACGGCCCCTGGCAGCTGGGCCACCGTGACGCCGAGGACTACGGCAAGCTCGCCGCGCGCGCGGCGAAGGCGATGAGGATGCTCGATCCGACGATCGAGCTCGTCGCGTGCGGCTCGTCGGCGCGCGACATGCCGACGTTCGGGCAGTGGGAGCGTGAGGTGCTGCGCCACACGTTCGACGACGTCGACTTCATCTCGTGCCACGCCTACTACCAGGAGCGCAACGGCCAGGCGCAGGAGTTCCTGGTGTCGGCCGTGGACACCGACCTGTTCGTGCGCGAGGTCGTCGCCGCGGCCGACGAGGTCGCCGCGGAACGCGGCTCGGACAAGCGGATCATGCTCTCGTTCGACGAGTGGAACGTCTGGTACCAGTTCGCCGACGACGGCACCAAGGCGGGCGACCTCGTGCCCGACGGCTGGCCGGTCGCGCCGCGCCTGCTGGAGGACGAGTACAACGTGATGGATGCCGTCGTCGTGGGCGACCTGCTCATCACGCTGCTGCAGCACGCCGACCGCGTGCGCTCCGCATCGCTCGCCCAGCTCGTGAACGTCATCGCGCCGATCATGACCGAGCCCGGCGGCCCCGCCTGGCGGCAGACCACGTTCTACCCGTTCTCGCTCACGTCGCGGCTCGGTCGCGGCACGGCGCGCCGGCTCGAGCTCGAGGGGGCGCCGCGCGTGCAGAGCACCCGCTTCGGCGACGTCTCCGCGGTGAACGCCGTCGCGACCACGGATGCCGAGGGCACGAGCGTGTTCCTCGTGAACCGGTCGGTGGCGGAGGCGGCGGACATCGAGATCGACCTGGGGGAGATGGACGCGGCATCCCTGTCGCTCGTCGAGTCGTGGGTGATCACCGACCCCGACTACCGTGCCTCCAACACCCTCGCCGACCCGGACCGGGTGACCCCGCGGCCGCTGGAGATCACCCGCGCGGGCGACCTGCTGCGTGTCGCCCTGCCGCCCGTGGCGTGGGCGGTCGTCCGCCTCGGGGACTGACACCGCGTTTCGACTCCGCGCTGCGCTCAACGACCGGGAGATCCGTACTCCCGGTCGTTGAGCGAGCGCCGGTCGTTGAGCGAGCGCCGGTCGTTGAGCGAGCGCAGCGAGTCGAAACGCAGAGTCGAAACGCAGAGTCGAAACGCAGAGTCGAAACGCCGCGCGACCCGCGCTGTCAGTGCGCGGCGCGGCGGGCTTCCCAGCCGGTGCGCACCATCTCGTCGACGGTGTAGCGGTTCGCCCAGTCGAGGTCGCGCGCGGCCAGCTCGCCCGTCGCGACGATGCGGTCGGGGTCGCCGGGGCGGCGCGGGCCGATCCGCGGCGTGAAGTCGATGCCGGTCACCCGTGCCACGGCATCCATGATCTCGCGTACGCTCAGGCCGTTCTGGGAGCCGAGGTTGTACGCGGCCTCGATGGGCGCGCCCGCCTCGAGGCGCTGCGCCGCCACGACGTGGGCCGCGGCGATGTCGCCGACGTGCACGTAGTCGCGCACGTTCGTCCCGTCGGGGGTGTCGTAGTCGTCGCCGTTGATCTGCGGCGTCTCGCCCGCGATCAGCTTCTCGAACACGATCGGGAAGAGGTTGTGCGGGCTCGTGTCGTACACCGACGGGTCGGCCGAGCCGACGACGTTGAAGTAGCGCAGCGAGGTGTGCCGCAGCGGGTGCGCGTCGGAGGCCGTCGCGACGCCCTGGTCGCGCAGCAGCCACTCGCCGATCAGCTTCGACTCGCCGTACGGCGACGCCGGACGCTTGGGCAGATCCTCGGTCACGAGCGGCACGTCGGGGGTGCCGTACACCGCGGCCGACGACGAGAAGACGATGTTGTGGACACCGGCATCCGCCATGGCCGCCAGGACCAGCCGCGTGCCCTCGACGTTCTGCTCGTAGGTGTGCAGGGGGCGCTGCACCGAGACGCCCGCGTACTTGAACCCGGCGACGTGGATGACGCCGGTGACGCCGTGCTGGCGCATGGTGTCGACCAGCAGGTCGCGGTGCAGGATCGTGCCCTCGATGAACGGCACGCCCTCCGGCACGAACGACGCGTGGCCGCTCGAGAGGTCGTCCACGACGATCGGGGCGATGCCCGCCGCCTGCAGCGCGCGCACCACGTGCGCACCGATGTATCCCGCTCCGCCGGTCACAAGCCACGTCATGGCTCCATCCTGCCCGATGCCGGAGGCGGCCGATGACCGCCGGGGCGGCCGCCGCGTAGCATCGGCCCATGACCCGCCTCGTCGTCGCCCCCGACAGCTTCAAGGGCACCATCACCGCGGCGCGGGCGGCGGCCGCGATCCGTGACGGATGGCTGTCGGTGCGGCCGGCCGACGAGGTCGTGCTGCGGCCGATGGCCGACGGGGGAGAGGGCACGCTGGACGCGTTCGCCGCCGCGGTGCCCGGTTCGCGGCGGATGCCGGTCGACGTCACGGCGCCGTGGGAGGGCGGACCGGTCGCGGCGAGCTGGCTGCGGCTTCCGGCGACGCCGGACGCGCCGTCCGGCACCGGCGTGGTCGAGCTGGCCTCGACGGCCGGGATCGAGCTCTTCGGCGACCGCCGCGATCCGTGGCGGGCCTCGACGGCGGGCTTCGGCGACGCGATCGCGGCCGCACTGGATGCCGGGGTCTCGCGCCTCGTGCTCGCGATCGGCTCCAGCGCGTCGACGGACGGCGGCGCCGGGCTGCTGCGGGCGCTCGGCGCGCGGTTCCGGGCGGACGCGTCCGTGGTCGAGGCCCCCCGGCTCGGCGCCGGGCACCTGCCGCTGCTGCGGGGTGTCGAGCTCGCGGGGCTCCGTGCCCTCCCGCCCGGCGGCGCCCTGGTGCTCACCGACGTGTCGGCGCCCCTGTGCGGACCGACGGGGGCGGCGCGCGTGTACGGTCCGCAGAAGGGCGTCGCCGCCGACCGGCTCGCCGAGCTCGACGCCATCCTCGCCCGCTACGCCACGCTGTTCGACGTCGATCCCGCGACGCCCGGTGCCGGCGCGGCGGGCGGAACGGGGTTCGCCCTGCTCGTCTGGGGCGCCGCGCTGGCGCCCGGGGCGCTCGAGGTCGCCCGCCTCATCGGGCTCGAGGACGCCGTCGCGAACGCCGACGTCGTCGTCACGGGCGAGGGCACCTTCGACGGTCAGTCGGCCGCCGGCAAGGCTCCCGCGCACGTGTCGGACGTGGCCGCCGCGCTCGGCGTGCCGGCGGCGCTCGTCGCCGGGCGCATCGACCCCGACGCGGACACGACGGCCTTCGCGGCATCCGTCTCGCTCACCGAGCTCGCGCGCCGCGCCGGAGCCCCCGACCCGGCCGGGGCCGCCCTGGCCGATCCCGTCCTGTGGCTGCGCGCGGCGGGCGCGGAGCTGGCCCGCGCCCTCTCCTGACCCGGCGCGACGCCGGCACGACGCACGGACGTCATCGATGTTGACGTCAACATCGGCAATCCTCTAGGCTTGTCCCAGCCATGTTAACGTCAACATGCATTGGCTCCCCGGTCGCGACGACGCGATACAGAGAGGAATCCCCCACGATGAAGTCCCCCGGCCTGATCGCCCTCGCCGCCGTGACCGCCCTCGGCGTCACCGGTCTCGTGGCGCCGCTCGCGGCGCCGGAACCGGCCGTCGCGGCATCCGCCGTCACCATCACCCCGAACCCCGCCTACGCGTCCGAGGCCTTCGAAGGGTGGGGCACGAGCCTCGTCTGGTTCGCCAACGCGACCGGCGGCTATCCCGAGCAGGTGCGCCAGGACCTGCTCGAGAAGGTCTTCGGCGAAGACGGCCTCAACCTCAACATCGCCCGCTACAACATCGGCGGCGGCAACGCCACCGACGTGCCGTCGTACCTGCGGCCGGGCGGGGCCGTGGACGGATGGTGGAACCCCGACCTGAACGCCAGCGACGCGTCCGGGCCCATCACCTCCACCTACGCCGACCGCGCCCGTTACGCCGCGGCCTGGAACCCCGACGACCCCGACGCCTTCGACTGGAACGCCGACTCGACACAGCGCTGGTGGATCGAGGCGCTGAAGGACAAGATCACGAAGTGGGAGGCCTTCAGCAACTCGCCCCCGTACTTCCTCACGCAGAGCGGCTACGTCTCCGGCGGCATCAACAACGCCACCTCCGAGCAGCTCGCCCCCGCCGACATGGACAAGTTCGCGGGCTACCTCGTCAAGGTCGTCGAGCACCTCGAGGAGACCTACGGCATCCAGTTCGACTCGCTCGACCCCTTCAACGAGCCGAACACGAACTACTGGGGCACCACGATCCCGCAGGGTGCGACGTGGCCGAGCTCCGCGAGCCGCCAGGAGGGCGCGCACATCGGTCCGCAGCGACAGGACCAGATGATCCAGGCGCTCGCCGCGCGCCTCGCCGCCCCCGGCACCACGACCGACGTCCCGATCTCGGCCATGGACGAGACCAACCCCTCGACGTTCGTGACGAACTGGAACGGCTGGTCGCAGACCTCTCGCGACGAGGTCTCCCAGCTCAACGTCCACACCTACGGCACGTCCAACCGCACGATGGTGCGCGACATCGCCAAGACCTCCGACAAGCCGCTGTGGATGAGCGAGGTCGAGGGCAACTGGGACAGCTCGAACGCCGGCTTCAACCAGACCAACATCGACAACGGCCTGGGCATGGCCGGTCACATGATCGACGACCTGCGCGAGCTCGAGCCGCGCGCCTGGGTGTTCTGGCAGCCCGTCGAGGACCTGTACAACATGCAGAAGGTCGAGAAGACCAACTGGGGCAGCGTCTTCATCGACTTCGACTGCAACGCGCAGAACCAGTCCGCCCGACGCCTCGCCGACGGTGACGCCGACGCGTCCTGCAAGGTGCTGACGAACGCGAAGTACAACACGATCCGCAACTTCACGCACTACATCCGGCCCGGCGATCACATCGTCCCGACCAACGACACCCAGACCACGGCGGCCGTGACGGCGGCGGGCGACGGTGTGAACCTCGTGCACGTGAACACCGAGGCATCCGCCCGCACGGTGCGCCTGGACCTGTCGAACTTCGGCCAGATCGCTCCCGGTGCCAAGGTCACCCCGATCGTGACGACGCAGTCGCCGGCGGATGCGGTCGAGCAGAACGCGCTCGTGCGCGGAAGCGACGTCGCGATCGACCCCCTCACCCGCACGGCCACGCTGACGGTGCCGGCCAAGTCGGTCACCACGTTCGTGGTGTCGGGCGTCTCCGGCGTCGCGGCGGCCGCGCCGGCCGTGAAGGACGGCGCGACCTACCAGCTGCTGGGGACCCAGAGCGGCAAGGCGCTCACGGTGCAGAACGCCGCGCTGACGATCCGCAGCTCCGCGACGACGGCGGATGCCGCGACGGCGCAGACCTGGACGGCGGTCTCCCTCAGCGGTGCCGGCACCGATCGCCAGCGGGTGCTGCTGCGCTCGGGCGACGGGCGCTATCTCGCCTCGTCGGGCACCTCCCTGACCCTCGCGACCGAGAGTGCCGAGCAGGCGGCGGCCGATCCGGCCGCGCAGTGGGTGCCGAACACCCTCGACGGTCGGAGCTACTCCTTCCTGAACGTCGCGAGCACCCGGGTGCTCGACGTCAACGGCGGGGGCACCTCCGACGGCACGAGCGTGGGGCTCTGGACCTCCAACAACGGCGCCAACCAGTCGTGGACCCTCGCGCCGACCGCGATCGACACCGTCGCGAACGTGACGGTCACGACGGAGGCGGGCGTGGCTCCCACCCTCCCGGGCACGGTGCAGGTCCGCTACCTCGGCGGCCTCACGCGCACCGCCGCGGTGACCTGGGACCTCTCCGGACACGACTGGTCCGCCGGGACGACCGAGGTCGCCGGCAGCGGCACCGACCTGTTCGGCGCACCGTTCACCGCCCGCGCGCTCGTCGACGTCGGCGCCTTCACCGCGGCCGTGCCGGTCTCGCTCACCACCTACGCGGGAACCACGCTCGACGCCGTGTCGGCGGCGGCGCCGCCGACCGTGCCCCTGGAGGTGCGTACGGGCGGCGCGACGGTGGCCGCACCGGTCACGTGGTCGTGGGATGCCGTGACGGATGCCGAGCTGGCCGCGCCCGGTACCGTGCGCGTGCCGGGAACCGTGGCCGTGCCCGGAGGCGGCACGCTCGACGCCGTGCTGACGGTCATCGTGACGACGCCCACCGAGAAGAACGTCGCCCCGACGAGCACGCCCACCGCCACCTACACGGAGAGCGGCTACCCGGCCACGCGCACGATCAACGGCGTGACGACCGACAAGGGCTGGTCGAACTGGCGCGGCGGCACGCTCAACGCCTCCGACACCCTCACCTACGCCCTGTCCGCTCCGACGCCCGTCACCCACGTGAAGGTCTACTTCAAGCGGGACGGCGGCACGTCGTGGGCTCAGACGATGCACATCGACCACCGCCTCGGCACCGGGGAGTGGGTGATCGGCGACACGATCACGGTCGGCACTCCGGCGACCGGCGATCCGCAGGTCGACGTCCCCGTCGATGCGGCCTCGGCCGACCAGGTGCGCGTGGTGATGAACGCGTATCCGAACACGCACCTCATCGTCTCGGAGGTGGAGATCTACGCCCCGGCCGCCTCGCCGTCGGAGGTCGCCGACCTCGCGCGACTGACCGTCGGGTCGGCGTCGGTGAAGGACTTCTCCGCCGACACGACCGCGTACGAGGTCGCCGTCGCGGGCTCTGCGTGGCCGGTGGTCTCCGCGACCGCGGTCGACCAGGACGCGAGCGTCCGCGTCGTCCAGCCCGGCGACGGGCAGGGGACGGCCACCGTGACGGTGACCGCGCCCTCCGGTGCGCAGAAGTCGTACACCGTGACCGTCGCGCGTGCGGCCGTGCTCTCGGGCGTGACGATCGGCGGCACGCCGACGGTCGGCGCCGCCCTCAGCGCCGTGCCCGGCACCGTCGACCCCGCCACCGCCGACCTCGCCTACGTCTGGCAGCGCGACGGCGTCGCGATCGACGGGGCGGACGGCGCGCAGTACACCGTGACGACCGACGACGTCGGACACGAGCTGACCGTCGTGGCGACGGCCACCGCGCCCGGCTTCACGGCGGGTACGGCGACCTCGGACGCGGTCACCGGTCAGCCGGGCACCGCCACGCCGACCCCGACGCCGACCGCGACGCCGACGCCGACGCCGACGCCGACCGCGACGCCCGAGCCGACGGGATCGCCCACCGCGAGCCCGTCGCCGTCGGCGACCGCGACGAGCGCACCCGGCACGTCCACGCCGACCGAGGCCGACCTCACGACCGCGCTCGAGGGGCGCATCTCGGGCCCGGCATCCATCGCCGCCGGCAGCACCGTCTCGGTGCAGGTCGGCGCCGATCGGGCGGGCCAGCAGGTCGCCGCGTGGCTGTTCTCGACCCCGCGGGCTCTCGGCGCCGCGACGGTCTCGGCCGCAGGGACGATCCCCGTGACCGTTCCGCTGGACGCGGTCGCCGGTGCGCACCGCCTCGCCGTGACGGATGCCGCGGGCACCGTGATCGGCTGGTACGCCGTCACGGTCACGGCGCCGCCGACCACGCTGGCCACTACCGGTGCGACGGCGCCCTTCGCCCTGGCGCTCACCGTCGCGGTGCTGCTGCTGATCGCGGGAGCCGCCCTCGTGCGGCGTCGGCGCCCGGCGCGCGGCTGAGAACGCCGTGACGACCGCCTGAGCGGCGTCACGGCAGCGGCCCCGCCCTTCCGAGAGGAGGGACGGGGCCGCTGCCGTGTGTGACGCGACGTCAGGCGTCGCGCGACGTCACGAGTCGGCCAGGGCCGCGGAGACGACGGCGCGGGCCTCGGCCTGCACCTCGCGCAGATGCTCCTCACCGCGCAACGACTCGGCGTAGAGCTTGTAGACGTCCTCGGTGCCGGACGGGCGCGCGGCGAACCAGGCGTGCTCGGTCTGCACCTTCAGGCCGCCGATCGCGGCGCCGTTGCCCGGCGCGTGGGACAGCTTCGCGGTGATCGGCTCGCCGGCGAGCTCCGTCGCGGTGACGGCCTCCGGAGCGAGCTTGGACAGCGCCGCCTTCTGTGCGGGGGATGCCGGGGCGTCCACGCGCTGGTAGGCGGACGCACCGAACTCGGCCTCCAGCTCCGCGTAGCGCTGCGACGGGCTCTTGCCGGTGACCGCGATGATCTCGGCGGCGAGCAGGCACAGCAGGATGCCGTCCTTGTCGGTCGTCCAGACGGTGCCGTCGACACGGAGGAAGGACGCCCCCGCCGACTCTTCGCCACCGAACGCCACCGAGCCGTCCAGCAGGCCCGGGACGAACCACTTGAAGCCCACGGGCACCTCGAGCAGGCGCCGACCGAGCGACGCGGCGACCCGGTCGATGATCATCGACGACACGAGCGTCTTGCCGACGGCGGCGTCGGCCGGCCACTGCGGGCGGTGCGCGTACAGATAGTCGATCGCGACGGCGAGGTAGTGGTTCGGGTTCATCAGGCCGGCGTCGGGCGTCACGATGCCGTGCCTGTCGGCATCCGCGTCGTTGCCGGTGAGCACGTCGTACTCGTCGCGGCGGGCGACGAGCGCGGCCATCGCCGAGGGCGACGACGGATCCATGCGGATCTTCTCGTCCCAGTCGAGCGTCATGAAGCGCCACGTCGGGTCGACCTCGGGGTTGACGACCGTGAGGTCGAGGCCGTAGCGCTCGCCGATCAGCGCCCAGTACTCGACGGACGCGCCGCCGAGCGGGTCGGCGCCGATGCGGACGCCGGCGCGGCGGATGGCCTCCACGTCGATGATGTTCGCGAGGTCGGCGACGTAGCCTTCGCGGAAGTCGTAGCTTCCGAGCGTGTCCGCATCGATGTCCTTGAACGGGGTGCGCGCGACCCCGTCCAGGCCCGCGGCGATCAGGGCGTTGGCCCGGTCGGCGATCCACCCGGTGGCATCCGTGTCGGCCGGCCCGCCGTGCGGCGGGTTGTACTTGAAGCCGCCGTCGCGCGGCGGATTGTGCGACGGGGTGACGACGATGCCGTCGGCGCGGCCCGGGTCGTCCAGGGCGCGGCCGCGGTTGTAGGTGAGGATGGCGTGGCTGAGGGCCGGCGTCGGCACCCACGCGTCGCGGGAGTCGATGCGCACGTCGACGCCGTTCGCGACGAGCACCTCCACCGCGGTGCGCTCGGCCGGCAGCGACAGCCCGTGGGTGTCGCGACCGAGGAACAGGGGGCCGGTGATGCCCTGGGCCGCCCGGTAGTCGACGATCGCCTGGGTGGTCGCGAGGATGTGGTCCTCGTTGAAGCTGGTGCTCAGCGACGACCCGCGGTGGCCGCTCGTGCCGAACGCGACGCGCTGTTCGGGAACGGACGGATCGGGTCTGCGGTCGTAATAGGCGGCGATGAGCTCATCGATGTCGATGAGGTCGTAGGCTTCGGCTGGCTGTCCTGCGCGGCTCATGTCCACAGTCTGTCACTGCGGCGGGCCGGCGGTCACTTCCGATGCAGGACCGAGGCTGCCGTGCTGTCGGACAGCTTGTTGATCAGCGTCAGCGTGTCGGGCTTGCAGCCGTACTTCGCGTCGGTGATCGGGGCGTTCGAGATCTGCTGGCTGATGGCACCGGCATCCGTGCCCTTGCCGTCGATCGTCGCGACGATCTCCATGCCCGAGGTGTCCTGCGTCTGGCTGCCGATGCCGTTGCCGGTCACGGTGTAGGTGCCGGTGATGGAGCCCTTGAACTGGATGAGGGTGACCGTCCCGGAGATGTCGACCGCGACCCGCTCCGCGGGGGTCCACGTGTACGACCCGTCCTTGCGCAGCTCGAGATCCGCGGTGCCGGTCGCCGTGAAGGTGGCACCCGAGCTCGCCATCAGCGAGTTCACGTCGTTGTAGAACGCCGTCACCTGATCCTGGCCCATGTGCCACTCGCCGACGAGACAGGCGAGATCCGCGGTCGGAGACGGGGAGGGCGTCGGCGTCGGTGTGGGTGTGGGCGTGGTGCTCGCGGAGCCGCTGGGGCTGGGCTCGGTCGCCGGCTTGTCGTCGACCGGTGCGCAGGCGCTCAGGCTCAGGGCGAGGGCTGCTGCGGTGACGACGGCGAGAGAGGAGAATCGGCGGATCACCCCTTCAGCGTAGGCTGTCACCCGTGACTTCCGCGCCTTCGTCGACCGCGGCACCCGCGGCACCGCTGCCCTCGCGCCGCACCTACAGCTATCTCGGTCCGGCCGGAACCTTCACGGAGGCGGCCCTCGCGCAGGTGCCCGAGGCGCGCGATCAGATCTGGCGTCCGGTGCGCAACGTCGCGGAAGCGCTCGCCGATGTCGTCGACGGCCGCTCGGATGCCGCGATGATCGCGATCGAGAACTCGGTCGACGGCGGGGTCTCCACGGCGCAGGACGCGTTGGCGACGATGCCCGGGCTGAGAATCGTCGGTGAGTATCTCGTGCGAGTCAACTTCGTGCTCGTCGGCCGCCCCGGCATGCGCCTTGAGGACGTGCGACTCGTGGCCGCGCACCCGGTCGCCTACGGCCAGTGCCTGCGGTGGTTGTCGGCGACGCTGCCCGACCACGCCCACCTGCCCGCGTCGAGCAATGTGGCCTCGGCGGTCGACATGATCGAGGGCGTGAGCGACGCGGACGCGGCCATCGCACCTCCCGGCATCCTCGAACACCACGACCTCGAGTTGCTGGCCGAGGAGATCGGCGACAACGCCAACGCCGTGACGCGCTTCGTGCTCGTGAGCCGCACGGTGTCGGCGCCGCCGCCCACCGGCGCGGACAAGACCTCGCTGATCGTCGAGCTGCCCGAGGAGTACCCGGGTGCGCTGCTCGAGCTGCTGGAGCAGTTCGCGACGCGCGGCATCAACCTCTCGCTGCTCGCGTCGCGGCCCATCGGCGACGCTCTCGGCCGCTACCGCTTCGTCATCGACGCCGACGGCCACATCCAGGACGAGCGCATGGCCGACGCCCTCCTGGGCCTGCGCCGTTTCAGCCCGAAGGTCATCTACCTGGGGTCGTACCCGCGCGCGGACCGCGCCATCGTGCACTACCCCGACCGCTACTCCGACGAGGTGTTCGTCGAGGCCCGCGACTGGCTGCGCGGCCTCATCTCCGGAGCCCCCGAGGCCTGACGCCTGCGGCGGGGCGTTTCGACTCGTCGCTGCGCTCCTCGCTCAGAGACCGGGGATGCGCCTGTTACCGGTCGTTGAGCGAGCGCAGCGACCGGGGGTGCGCCTGTTGCCGGTCGTTGAGCGAGCGCAGCGAGTCGAAACGCCGTACGCAGCTCCGGAGTCAGGCCGCGAGCAGCTCGAGAGTCTGGATGCGGCCGGTCGCGCTGTCCATCGCCTCACCGTCGTAGGCTCCCGAGACGGGGGAGATCATGACCTCGTCGACGCCGTGGCGGTCGGCGAACGCGGCCAGGGCCGCGCGGGACTCTTCGCCCGTGCCGACGAACCAGCGGCGGCGCAGAGCGTCGATGAGCGGGGCCGCGAGGCGGTCCTCCGCTTCCGCCGCGGCGGCCTGCTCGACGGTCTCGAGCGCCGTCAGCGGGCGGCCGCCGCGCAGCCGCGCCATCATGCGCGCCTGCGGCAGCATCCGCTCCTCGGCCTCCGCCGCCGTGGGCGCGACGACCGCGTTGGCGGTGAGGAAGGTGCGCGGGACGTCGAGGTGGGCCGACGGCTGGAACTGCGCGCGGTAGAGATCCAGCGCGCGCTCCAAGCCCTCGCCCGAGAAGTGGTTCGCGAACACGTACGGCAGCCCGAAGGCCGCGGCGAGCTGGGCGGAGTAGTCGCTCGAGCCGAGCAGCCAGACCTCCGGAGCGCCCGTGGCGGCCGGTGTCGCGTGGATGCCGTACCGATCGTCCCCGTCGCCGCGACCGGTCAGGCGCACCGTGGCGCCGTCGGGCGACATCAGCGCCGAGATGTCGCGCACGTGCTCGGGGAAGCGGTCGACGTCGCTGGACGTGCCGCTCATCCGCAGCAGCTGGGTGATGACCGGATCGCTTCCGGGCGCGCGTCCCAGGCCGAGGTCGATCCGTCCCGGCGCGATCGCCTCCAGCGCGGCGAACTGCTCCGCCACCACGAGCGGGGCGTGGTTGGGCAGCATCACTCCGCCGGAGCCGACCCGGATGCGCGACGTGCGGGCCGCGGCCGCGGCGATGAGCACCGGCGGCGTCGTCGAGGCCACCGCGGGCATGTTGTGGTGCTCGGCGAACCAGTAGCGGCGGTAGCCGAGCTCGTCGGCCCGCTGGGCCAGGGCGAGGGAGGAGGCGACCGCCTGGGTGCTGGTCTGATCGGTGCGGACGGGGACGAGATCGAGGACGGAGAGCGCAGGAGACATCGTCGGAGACAACCCCGCGGGCGGTCCTCGCATTCCGCGAGCGCTCAGCCGGCGCGCTTGACCTCCTCGTACGCCGCCAGCGCGGCGTCGCGGGTCTCCTTGAGATCGACGATCGGCTCGCGCTCCGCGGCATCCGGCGCCCATTCGCGGACGTACCGCCCGTCGGCGTCGAACTTCTTCGCCTGCAGCTCGGGATTGAAGATGCGGAAGTAGGGGGCGGCGTCGGCGCCCGACCCGGCCACCCACTGCCAGTTGAACGGGTTGCTGGCGGCATCCGCGTCGACGAGCGTGTCCCAGAACCACTCCTCGCCGCGGCGCCAGTCGATCAGCAGGTTCTTGATGAGGAAGGATGCCGTCACCATCCGCACCCGGTTGTGCATGAAGCCCGAGACCCAGAGCTCCCGCATCCCGGCATCCACGAGGGGCACGCCCGTCTCGCCCCGTTGCCACGCCCGCAGCATCGAGGGCTTCAGCCGCGGCCAGGGGAATGCGTCGTAGGCGGGCTTGAGGTTCTTCGTCGCCAGGTCGGGGGCGTGGAAGAGGGTGTGCCACGCGAACTCCCGCCAGCCCACCTCGGAGAGGAAGCCGCCGACGCGCGCACCCGACGACACCGCCGCGTGCCAGACCTGGTGGGGGCTCAGCTCGCCCCACCGCAGCCGGGGCGACAGCATCGAGGTCGCCCCGCCTGCGGGCTCGTCGCGGGCCCGGTCGTAGTCGGCGACGTCCTCGGCGAGGAACGCGTGCAGGCGCCGCCGCGCCGCCGGCTCGCCGGGCGTCCAGCGCTCGCGGAGGCCGCCCGCCCAGTCGGGCGCCGTCGGCAGCAGTCCCCAGTCGTCGAGGTCGTCGGATGCCGGCGGCGCCGGCGGCCCTGCGATCTCGCGGGGCTCGGGCAGCGGCTCGCGCGGCGCGGGCAGCTGCTGGCAGGCCCTCCAGAACGGCGTGAAGACGCCGTAGGGCGTGCCGGCGCCGGTGCGGACGGTCCACGGCTCGAACAGCAGGGATGCCGCGAACGAGCTCACCTCGTGGCCGTCGGCGCGCAGCGACTCCTTGAGGCCCGCGTCGACCGCGCGCTCCGGCGCGCTGTAGCGCCGGTTCCAGAAGACGGCGCCGGCGCCGACCTCCGCGGCGAGGCGGGGGATGACCTCGGCGGCGGCGCCGCGGCGCAGGATGAGCGCGGTCCCCTTCTCGCGGAGCCCGTCGGCCAGGGCGGCGAGCGAGTGGTGCAGCCACCAGCGGGCGGCGCCGCCGAGGGGACGGAAGCCGGGGGACTCCTCGTCGAGCACGAAGACGGCCACCACCGGTCCGCCGCGGTCCACCGCCGCTCGCAGGGCGGGGTTGTCCGCGAGGCGGAGATCGTCGCGGAACCAGACGAGACTCGGGGATGCCGACATGCTCTCCATGGTGCCGGGTGCGTCGGGCCGCGGCGAGCCCTTGCGTGCGCGGTGGGGATGGCGGTACGCGGCGGGAATCTTTGTGAGTACAGTTGTACTCACAAAGAGGGAGAGGTGGGTCGCATGATCGTGACGCTGATCGTGGCGTGCGAGGTCGGGTTCTGGGTGGCCGTGCTCGCCGGCCTCCTCGCGCGCTACCCGCTGCGGCGGCCGCGGCTGGGGGCGGCGCTGCTGATCGCGGCTCCGGCGATCGACGTGGTGCTGTTGACCCTCGTGGCCGTCGACCTGCTCCGCGGCGGGACCGCCTCGTGGCAGCACGGGCTGGCCGCGATCTACATCGGCTTCTCGGTCGCCTTCGGCCATCAGGTCATCGCGTGGGCCGACGTGCGCTTCGCGCACCGGTTCGCCTCCGGGCCCCCGCCCGTCAAACTCTCGGGTACCGCGTACACGATCGCGTGCTGGAAGGACGTGCTGCGCACCATCGTCATGGTCGTGATCGCGGGCGGTGTCACGTGGGGGCTGATCGCGCTCGCCCGCGACGGCAACGGGACGGACGAGCTGCTGATCAACGTCCGGATCCTCGGGATCATCCTCGCCGCCGACGTGATCTGGGCCGTGAGCTACACGATCTGGCCGCGGCGCGCCCCCTCGTCGCCGGCCGTCGGGGCACACTAGCTCTCGTGCCCCGGCTCATCGACCACGACGCCCGCACGCGAGAGATCGCCGCGGCTTCGCTGCGCGTGCTCGAGCGCGACGGCCTCGCGGGACTGTCGGTGCGTGGCGTGGCCGACGAGGCGGGCATCGCGGTCGCGTCGCTGCGGCGCACCTTTCCCACGCAGCACGCGCTGCGCGAGCACTGTCTGCTGCTCATCGATCAGCGGGTGTCCGCGCGTATCGCCGGGCTCGGCGGGCACTTCTCAGGACGGCGGCTCGCCGAAGAGATCCTAAAGCAGCTGCTGCCCCTCGATCACGACCGGAGGGTGGAACTGCTCGCCCAGATCCAGCTCGGGGTGCTCGCTCTCACCGATGCGCGGCTGCACGACTCGGTCCGGCGCCTCAACCGCGGGGTCGCCGCGGCGTGCCGCGCGTGCATCGAGCTTCTGCGGGAGGCCGGCGACCTCGGCGCCGGGCGTGACCCGGGCCTGGAGGCCGAGCGGCTGCACGCCCTGCTGGACGGCGCCGCCCTGCACGCGGTGTGGGGCGGGGACGATGACGCGGAGGCGGCGCGCCGCCTGGTCGTCGCGCATCTCGACGACATCGCCCGGCGTCCGCGCTAGAGCGCGGGGGAGGTGTGCCCGGAGGGCACGGCGAGCCGGAGCGAGGCGGCGTGGATGCGGACGTCCACCGCGGTCGCCTCGCCGAACTCGTCGCCGTCGAGCTGCACGGGCGTGGCGGCGCCCGCCGCGATCTGGATGCCGGTGCCCCGCGCGTACCGGATCGAGTTGTCCTTGGTCCGCAGTCGCAGGATCCGGCGACCCGTGCGGAAGCGTCGCAGCACGCTGTTGTCCCACGCGACGCGGCGCCAGACCGCGAGCCAGCCGAAGGCGGTCTTGGGCTGGAAGATCGCGATGTCGAGCTGGCCGTCGGCCACCGACGCCTCGGGGATGAGCTCGAGCCCGGCCGGCAGCGACCCGCAGTTCGCGAACAGTACGCTCTGCACCTGGGCGCGATGCATCCGGTGACCGGCGACCTGGTACATGATCGAGAACGGCTTCGCCTTCACGAGCGAGCGTGCGGCACCGTCGACGTACGCGACCCAGCCGACCTTCTTCTTCAGGTCGCCGCTGGTGTTGGCGATCATCGCGGCATCCAGGCCCATTCCGCCCATCACGACGAACGCACGCTCTTCGCGCTCGCCGTCGGGGCGGACGAGTTCCGCGAACCCGACGTCGATCGCCTGCACGTCGCCCTCGAACGTCGCCGCGATCATCGCGTCGGGATCGGTGAGCGGCAGCTGGAGGTTCCGGGCGAGCAGGTTTCCGGTGCCGCTCGGCACGATCGTGAGGGGCACCTCGGACCCGGCCATCGCCTCGCTGACGGCGCGGACCGTGCCGTCGCCCCCCGCCACGAGGACGGCGGCGGCTCCGGCGTCGATCGCTTCGCGGGCCAGCCCGTCGCCGAGCTCGTCGACGGTCGTCTCGAAGAAGAGGGGCTCGCCCCAGCCGGCATCCGAGGAGTGGCTCGTGACGGCGGCGCGCAGAGCGTCGGCGTCGACCTTGATGGGGTTGTAGACGAGCGCCGCGCGACGGCGCGGCACCTCGTCACCGGAGGGCGCAGTGACGTCAGCAGGTGCCATGTGGCTAAACATACCCGGCGGTGAACATGAGCGGCGGGGCGGGCACGTCCGGGGAGACCAGGCCCGTCGGGCTCGTCCACTCGAGGACTCCGCCCGGACGCTGGGCGACCCGCCACGCCGAGCGCGCGCGACCCCGCGAACTAGACTTGTCGGGTGATCGATCTCGCGCTCCTCCGTGACAACCCGGACCTCGTCAAGCGCTCGCAGCAGGCCCGCGGCGAGTCGCCCGACACGGTCGACGATGCGATCGAGGCCGACCGTGCCCGACGCGCCGCGATCACCGCCTTCGAGGAGCTGCGCGCCGCGCAGAACGCCCACGGCAAGACCGTCGCCGCCGCGCCCAAGGAGGACAAGCCCGCGCTCGTCGCCCAGGCGAAGGAGCTCAGCGACCGCGTCAAGGCCGCGCAGCAGGCCGTCACGGTCGCCGAGGAGGCGGCGGATGCGGCCCTCGCGCGCATCGAGAACATCGTCATCGACGGCGTTCCGGCCGGGGGCGAAGAGAACTTCGTCACGGTGCGGACGCACGGCGAGCCGGCATCCTTCGACTTCGAGCCGCTGGACCACCTCGCCCTCGGCGAGAAGCTCGGCGCCATCGACATGGAGCGCGGCACCAAGGTGTCGGGCAGTCGCTTCTACTTCCTGACCGGCATCGGAGCGCGCCTCGAATACGCGCTCATGTCCCTCGCGCTCCAGCGCGCCGTGGATGCCGGGTTCATCCCCATGATCCCGCCGACGCTCGTGCGTCCCGAGGTCATGCGCGGCACCGGATTCCTGGGGCAGCACGCCGACGAGGTCTACAAGCTGGAGGCCGACGATCTCTACCTCGTCGGCACGAGCGAGGTCCCGCTCGCCGGCTACCACATGGGGGAGATCCTCGACCTGACGGCGGGCCCCAAGCGCTACGCCGGCTGGTCGACCTGCTACCGCCGCGAAGCGGGCTCGTACGGCAAGGACACCCGGGGCATCATCCGCGTGCACCAGTTCAACAAGCTCGAGATGTTCGTCTACACGACGCCCGAGGACGCCGAGGCGGAGCACCTGCGGCTCGTCGCGCTGCAGGAGCAGATGCTGCAGGACCTCGGCCTGAGCTACCGCGTGATCGACGTCGCCGCGGGCGACCTCGGCTCCAGCGCGGCCCGCAAGTACGACGTCGAGGCGTGGGTCCCCACGCAGGGCTCGTACCGCGAGCTCACCTCGACGAGCAACTGCACGACCTACCAGGCGCGCCGGCTCGACGTGCGGCACCGGCCCGCCGTCGAGGGCGGCGGCGCGGGCAAGACCGCGCCCGTCGCGACCCTCAACGGCACCCTCGCCACCACCCGCTGGATCGTGGCGCTGCTCGAGACGCATCAGCGGGCCGACGGCTCCGTCGTGATCCCCGATGTGCTGCGGCCCTACCTCGGCGGCCTCGAGGTGGCGGAGCCGATCGCGTGAGGAGCGCCGGAGAAGAGCTGCCGCACACCGGAGCGGTGTCGGTTGTCGCGCAGAAAGACGCGGCTCACCTCATCGAGACCATTGCGGACGACACCGAGAATCCGACGATCGTCACCGAGCGCCTGCTCATCGCCCTCGACGTCGACGGCACCGTGCTGCTGGAGGACGAGACGCTCAGCCCGGGAGTCGTCGAGGCGATCGCGCACGCGCACCGCGCCGGGCACGAGGTGATGCTCGCCACCGGGCGCAGCTGGGAGGGCACGCGCGGCATCCAGCACGTGCTCGAGCTCGCTCCCGATTACGCGGTCTGCTCCAACGGGGCGGTCATCATGAAGCGGGTCGGCGGCGACTTCGCCGAAGAGGGCCGGTACGAGCGCTTCCACATCGAGACGTTCGATCCGTCGGAGGTGGTCGGGCTGCTGCGCGCGCACCTGCCGCACGCGAAGTACATGGTCGAGCTGGCCGACGGCGAGCGGCTCTACACGGAACGCCTCGATGACTGGAACCTGGCGAACGCGCGCCGCGTCGACTTCGCCGAGCTGGTCGCCCAGCCGGTGTGCCGTGTCGTCGTGGTCTCGCCCGACGAGACCGACGAGGACTTCCTCGAGCTCGTCGGCCGCATCGGCCTGAGCAAGGTGTCGTACGCCGTGGGCTGGTCGGCCTGGCTCGACATCGCACCGCAGGGCGTCGACAAGTCGACCGCGCTGGAGCGCGTGCGCACCTGGTTGGGCGTCGAGCCCGACCGGGTGCTGGTCATGGGGGACGGGCGCAACGACCTCGGGATGTTCCGGTGGGCGCTCGAGCACGGCGGACGCGCGATCGCGATGGGGCAGGGGCCCGAAGAGGTGCGCCGCGAGGCGGGGGAGATCACGGCATCCGTCCACGCCGGCGGTGTCGCGGACGTCCTGCGGCAGCTCTGAGCTGCCGACGACACGACCCGCGCTTTCAGCGGCTGCCCAGGCGCACGCGCGAAGATGGGCACGGTCCGTCGACTAGACTCGACGCCTGTCTGGGGATGCCGCGGCGTCCGTCAGGGAGGGTTGTCCGAGCGGCCGATGGACCCGGTCTTGAAAACCGGTGGGCAGAGATGTCCCGTGGGTTCGAATCCCACACCCTCCGCAGGAGCGGTCGTGTCCGCTGTCGAAAGGTCCCCCGTGAGCCCACGCCCCGAGCGCCCTCGTCGGCAGCCCGTCGCCCGACACGGCATCCTGAAGTCGCCCCACCCGCTCTCGCAGGTGCTCGCGATCCTCGCCGCCGTCGTCGCGGTCGCCGTGATCAGCACGACGGCCGTCGGGGCGTTCTACGTGTGGGACGCCACCCGCGCCGTGGAGGCCGCCGGTGTCTCCATCGGCGGCGATGACGAGCAGCTGCCGCCCACGCTCGGTGAGATCGAGGGCGGCGTCAACATGCTCGTCGTCGGCACCGACTCGTGTGAAGGGCCGAACGCCGCGCTGTCCGGCGCCTGCCAGAACGGCGACACCGACGGCGAGCGCAACGACGTCACCATGCTGGTGCACATTTCCGACGAGCCCCGTCGCGTGACCGTCGTCTCCTTCCCCCGCGACATGATCGTCCCGATCCCGTCGTGCACGGGCCCAGACGGCACGCAGTACTCCGCGATGAGCGGTCAGATGCTGAATGCGTCCTACATGTACGGCGGTCTGTCCTGCACCGTTGCCACCATCGAAAAGCTGACCGGCGTCGACATCCGGTTCGCGGCCGCGACGCGGTGGACCGGTGTGATCAACATGTCGGACGCCATCGGCGGTGTCGACGTGTGCGTTGCGGACGACATCAGCGACAACCACACCGGACTCAACCTCACGAAGGGTGAGCACACGCTGAAGGGCGCCGAGGCGCTGCAGTTCCTGCGCATCCGTCACGGCATCGGCGACGGATCGGACCTCGGCCGCATCTCGAACCAGCAGCAGTTCCTGAGTTCACTCGTGCGTAAGCTGCAGTCGGAGGGGGTGCTCGGCAACCCCGCGACGCTGTTCAACCTCGCCAACACGGCGCTGCAGCAGGTGACGTCCGACCCACCGCAGGTCGTGCTGAGCAAGAGCCTCGCGAACCCCCAGAACATGGTGCAGATCGCGATGGCCGTGCGCAGCGTGCCCTACCAGGACATCGTCTTCGTGCAGTATCCGACGGTGTACGCGTCGGACGGCTCTCGTGTCGACCCGGTGACGTCGGCGGCGAAGGTGCTCTTCGATGCCCTCGCCAACAATCAGCCGATCCAGCTGACGGGCTCCACGAGCGACGGCTACGGAACCGAGGTCGTCGGCGAGGCCACGCCCACGCCCAGCGACCCGGCCACCCCGGAACCGACGGCGACAGCGGATGCCGGGGCCACCGCGGCGGCGCCCACGCCGACGCAGGAGGCCGTGCAGCTGCCGAGCTCCATCACGGGTCAGACGGCGGCGCAGGTCACCTGCACGGTCGCGCAGCGCTGACGCGCGGGCACGGGCCGGATGCCGCGGCTTCCGGTTCGGCGGGAGGGCTCGGACCGGTTATGATTGCCGGGTGCGTTCGCGCGGTTTCGGCCGCGCAGCGCGTGGAGACGTCGCATAGTCAGGCCTAGTGCACCACCCTGCTAAGGTGGAGTCCCCTTACGGGGACCGAGGGTTCAAATCCCTCCGTCTCCGCCACTTTCCTCTCGCTCCGGCGGAGCTGCTCCCCGTCAGTTGAGGATCTCGCCTCGTTCCCTGGGCGGTCGCGATGTGATGCGATCGCGCCACCGCTGCCGTTCCTCGGGCGTCAGTCGCGGCCAGTCCTCCACCTCCTCGACCACGCGCAGCGCCGCCGTGCTGCGGTAGGAGCGCGTGGGATTGCCGGGGAACTTCTTGTCGGTCACATTCGGGTCGTCGTCGAAAGCGCCTGTCGGCTCGACGAGGTAGACGCGAGGAGCGCGGCCGTCGCCGACGAGGTCAGCGGCGAGTTCGGCCGCGAGAGCGGCGCCGGACAGCAGCGCGGTGAAGTAGATGTGGTTCATCACGACGTCGGGTCGATAGTTCGATCGGAACCCCGGGCTCAGGAGGTCGCCCGGGTGCAGTTCGGCGACCGTGCCGTGGAAGAAGGGACCCGTCTCGTCGACTGCGCTCACGATCTCAGCGTAGGTCGCCGGCGGCGCGCGCGGAACGAGATGCCGACGAGGCGGCCGCAGACGATGATCTCTTCCAGAAGAAGGAGGACGGCTGCATCACGGGCGTCCTCTCCGGAGGCGGCATCGGTCGAGGTCGCACCTCCCGTTCCGACGGCGCGGGACGTCAGGATGCGGTGGGGCGAACGTAAGAAGCCTGCCCGCGACGCACCGAGGGGGTTGACCCGGTGGACGGTGAGCGATACGGATGGACGCCATGTCCGAGATCATCATTCGCCCCATCCGTCCCTCCGATGCCGGGGAGGTGCTGACGGTTCAGCGCGCGGCGTTCGTCACGGAGGCGCTCATCTACGGCGACCCCGACATGGCGCCGCTGACGCAGACCCTGGATGAGGTCGCGTTCGAACTGCGCGAGAACCTCGGCTGCGTCGCACTCGCCGCGTCGCGCCTGGTCGGGGTCGTGCGCGCCGTCGCGGATGGTGAGGTGCTTCTGGTGGGTCGCATCGCGATCGCGCCCGACCAGCAGGGGGAGGGCATCGGCTCGCGTCTCCTCGAGGCGGTCGAGCAGCGGGGGATCGAGAGCGGATGCCGGCGGGCGGAGCTGTTCACCGGCTCGCTGAGCACGCAGAATATCGCGCTGTACGAGCGTCTCGGCTATCGCGAGAGTGAACGAATCGATCAGGGCGACGGCACCGCGCAGGTCTTCCTGCAGAAAGTGCTCGCCGAGCAGTCCTGACGTCCGGCGTGCCGACCAGCCTCCGCGTCGGTCACGCCGTGAGGGAACGACGTCGACTGCTACCGCATCGCCGTCAGCGGTACGGCGGCACCGCTCACACGAATCCCGCCCGTCGCAGGGATGTCGACCGCGAGCAGACCGGGGCGTCCGACGTGTGCGCCCTGTTCGATGGTGATCCGGCCCGGAACCTCGACCGCCCGCAGATCCCGAAGGTATGCGCCCAATGCGGCGGCCGCCGACCCGGTCGCGGGATCCTCGGTGATGCGTCCCACCGGGAAGAGGTTGCGGGCTGCGAAGCGATCGGCGGTGAGGCGGTGCGCGACCGTGATCGTGGCCGGCCAGCCACGTGCGTCCATGAGGGTGCGCACCTGGCCCGGGTCGAAGGTGAACCCATCGAACGTGGAGCGGTCGGCGAGCGCGATCACGGGGTGGGGGTTCCCGGCGTCGCTGAGGCGCGGCGGGAGCGCCGGATCGAGGTCGGACGACGCCAGAGCGAGCAGGTCGAGGATCGCGTCGCGGTCCTCGATCGGCAGCGGACGCACCGACGGCGGCACGCTCGTGAACGCGGCGCGGATGCCGTCGGCGTCCCGTTCGAGCTCGATGCGGATGTCGCCCACGGGGGTGGCGAACACGATGGCGTCTCCCGCGAGGTCGCCGCGTTCGGCGACGGCGACCGCGGTGGCCACCGTCGCGTGCCCGCAGAACGGCACCTCGGCGATGGGGGAGAAGTAGCGGATGCGGCGGGCGCCGTCTTCGCGGGTACCGATCACGAAGGCGGTCTCGGCGAAGTCGACCTCGGCCGCGATCCGCTGCATGGTCGCCGCGTCGAGCCCGCGCGCGTCGAGCACCACGCCGGCCGGGTTGCCGCCCTCGGGGTCGGAGGTGAAGGCGGCGTAGCGCAGGACGTCGGGAACGGTCATCGTCCCAGGCTAGGGCGCCGGCCTCAGCGGGGCGACTGGAGCAGGCGCGCGAAGGTGCGCAGGGTGTCGCTGAGTCCGAGGGACGGCTCGAGCAGCCACTGGATCTGCAGACCGTCGGATGCCGCGATCAGCAGGGCGGCGAGGTCTTCGGCGGGCACGTCGTCGCGGATGTCGCCGGCCGCCTGCTGCGTGCGGAAAGAGGCGGTCAGCTCCGCGCGCACCCGGTCGAAGCGTGCGGAGAAGAACTCGCGCCCGACGTCGTTGCCGGCCTCCAGCGAGGCGGCGAGCAGGGTCGAGTAGAGCTGGACGAGCCCCGGCACGTCGACGTTGGCGATCGCGGCGTCGATCATGGTGTCCACGCCCGGCGGGCCGGACGGGCTCGCCGTCGCGTTGCGGCGGGCCTCGGCGTGCGCGTAGACGGCGACGAGCAGCTGCTCGCGCGAGTCGAAGTAGTGCAGCAGGGCGGCGTGCGAGACGCCGATCGCCTCTGCGATGCGCCGCAGCGACGTGCCGTCGGCGCCGCGCTCGCGGAAGACCTCGATCGCGCGGTCGAGGATCTCCTGGCGGCGGGCGACGCCCTTCGGCTGCAGTCCGCGCCGACCGATCACCGCCTCGTCGTCCGTGCTCACGGCATCCAACCTAGCCGATGGCGGGAAACAAAACCTCCAGGTGGAGGTTTTGTGATACCGTCGCCTCAGCGCCGAACGGACGACGAGCCGGCGACGCCGTACACACGAGACAACGAGGTTCGAAGGACGCACGTCATGACACTGCCCGTCGCTTCCGTCCAGCTCTACACGCTGGCCAAGGAGTTCACCGCCGACATGGGGGGCTCGCTCGACAAGCTCGCCGCGATCGGCCTGCGCAACGTGGAGGCGTTCGACTTCGTCTCCCGCCCGACGCAGATCCGCGCCGCGCTGGATGCCAGCGGCCTCGCATCGCCCACCGGGCACGCGCCGCTGCTGTCCGACACGCTCTGGACCCCGGACGGCGAGATCCCGACCCCCGCCCCCGAGGTGGTGTTCGCCGCCGCCGCCGAGATCGGCATGACCACGGTCATCGACCCGTTCGTCGCCCCCGAGCGGTGGCTGACGGCCGACGGCGTCGCCGACATCGCCGACCGCCTCAACCGCGCCGCCGAGAAGGCCGCCGAGTTCGGCCTGAGCGTCGGCTACCACAACCACGCGCAGGAGTTCGTCGCCTCCTTCGACGGCGCCACCGCCTACGAGCGCTTCGTCGCGCTGACCGACGAGCGCGTGCAGCTCGAGCTCGACCTCTTCTGGGCGCTGACCGGCGGCCAGGACGTGCCGGCTCTCGTCTCCGCGCTGGGCGATCGCCTCGTCGCGGTGCACGTCAAGGACGGTGTCGTCCCGGCATCCAACCCGTGGGCTCCGGGCGCCGGCTCGTTCGGCTCGGACAGCCTCGACCAGCGTCACGCCGGCACCGCCGACGTCCCGCTCGCGGAGGCGCTGACCGCGGGCACCGCGATCCGCTACGCCGTCATCGAGTACGACAAGGCCCCGGGAGACGTGTTCGAGGACATCGCCGCCAGCTACGCCTTCCTCCGCGACGGGGGGTACGTCAAGTGAGCGCCCTGCGCGTCGGTGTCATCGGCACCGGAGTCATCAGCCAGACCTACCTGGAGAACCTGACCTCGTTCCCCGACGTCGAGGTCGTGGCGGTGGGCGACCTGCTGCCCGAGCGCGCCCGGGCGAAGGCCGAGGAGCACGGCGTGCCCAGCTGGGGAACGGGCGAGGACGTGCTGGCCAATCCCGACGTCGACCTCGTGGTCAACCTCACGATCCCGGCGGTGCACGTCGCGGTGTCCCAGGCGGCGGTCGCCGCCGGCAAGCACGTCTGGACCGAGAAGCCGCTGGGCCTGGACCGTGAGAGCACGCGCGCGCTGCTCGCGCAGGCGGATGCCGCCGGCGTGCGCGTCGGCTCGGCGCCCGACACGATCCTCGGGCCCGGCTTCCAGACCGCCAAGCGCGCCATCCGCGACGGCGTCATCGGCACGCCGCTGTTCGTGCAGACGTCGTTCCAGACGCAGGGTCCCGACCTCTGGCATCCCGAGCCCGCGTTCCTGTTCGCCCAGGGGGCCGGCCCGCTCCTGGACATGGGCCCGTACTACTTCTCGGCCCTCGTGAGCCTGCTCGGCCCCGTCGCCGGCGTCACCGCCCGCGGTTCGCGCTGGCAGACGACGCGCCAGATCCACACCGGCCCGCGGGCGGGGGAGAGCTTCCCCGTCGAGGTGCCCTCCACGGTCCAGGTGCTGACCTCGTTCGCCGGCGGCCAGCACGGCACCCACCTGCTGAGCTTCGACTCGGCGCTGGAGCGCCACGGCGTCATCGAGATCCACGGCTCGGAGGGCACCATCGTCCTGCCCGACCCGAACGCGTTCACCGGGCGGACGGCCTACGTCAAGCCGCTCGGGGTCATCCGCGACGGCATGCGCTTCGAGCAGGAGTGGATCGAGGTCGAGGAGCAGGGCACCGTGGTCGGCCGCGGACTCGGCGTGCTCGACATGGCCCGCGCCATCGCGGACGGCCGTCCGCACGTCGCGACCGGAGAGCTCGGCTACCACGTGCTGGACGTCATGCTCTCGGCGCAGGAGTCCGCCGGCACCGGGCAGACGCTCACGATCGACAGCACCGTGGCCGACGTCCCGCTGCTGCCGGACGGATTCGACCCCTTCGCGCGCACGCTCTCCTGACCGTCCCGCGCCGCGCCGCCGTCAGTGGCCGGCGTGCGGGTCGACCACGATGACGGTGCCGTCGGTGCGCAGCAGCGCCGCGTCCTGCACGGCTCCCAACGCCGGGGTGGCCACCACCGCCACGATCGCCGCGGCGAGCAGCAGCGGCACCGTGCGGATGGCACCGGGCGCGGACGGGCCGCGACGCGCGGCGGCGATGGTCATGACGGCGACCAGCAGAAGGAGCACGATCGCGACGGCGGCGGCCAGCACGCTCGCGCGGCCTCCGGTCGCGGCGAGGAGCGCGGCGACGCCGATGACAGTGACGAGCGTCGACGCCGCCGCGGTTCGGGGGATCGGCAGACGTCCGGCGGCCAGCGCCGCGGCGCCCCAGGCGAGCCAGGCCGCGCCGGCGGTCGCGAGGACGATACCGATCCCCCGACCCCAGACGGACGAGGAGGCGGCGGTGACGGCCGCCGCCCCCATGCCGATCGAGATGAGTCCCGCCCCCCACGCGAGCGGGACGATCCAGGCGCGCAGAGCGGCTCCCGGGGCGGCCGCGGCGTGGGAGGGCGCGCTCATGCCGTGACCGACCGTGCGCCGCGCTCCGCGCCGAGGCCCACGCCCAGCAGTACGATCGCGCTGCCGAGGTGCAGGAAGTGGTCGGGCACGTTGAGCGCCAGGATGTTCGCGGACGTGCCGACCAGGAAGAAGCCGACCACGCCGAGCAGCAGGTAGGCCGCGCCGATCGTGGCGTTGACGGTCTTGGCGGCACGCACGCCGCTGAGGCCGGCGATCACGAGCGCGGCACCGATCAGAAGGTGGGCGATGTTGTGCAGCGGGTTGACGGCGAAGATGCCGAGCAGCAGCCCGCCGTCGGTGGCGAGGAACCCCACGCCGCCGGTGACGGCGAAGCCGAGGGCTCCGACGACGAGGTAGACGGCGCCGAAGACGACGGCGACGAGGCGGTTCGGTGACGAGCTCATGACTGACCTCCTGTTCAGGTCGCGACGGGTGTCGTGACGGAGGTTGTTCGGGGCTCGCGGGGAAACGGATTGCCCGGGTGCGCCGTCAGGCCCAGCGTTCGGCGACGATCGTCGTCGCGGCGGCGGGGTCGAGGCGGTGACCGACCGACTCGGGCACGATGAGAAGCTCCGCGGCCGGCATGGCCGCGGACAGGCGCTGCGCCGCGGCCGACAGCATCGGGAACGTCTGCTGCCCGCAGAGGATCGTGACCGGGACCGCGACCGACAGCATCCCCTCGTCCGGGGTCGACAGCTCACGGGTGAGCGCGGCGTCGTAGACCGTGGACTGCGCGAGCGGAACGATCTGCGCGAACATCGGGGTCGCGCGGAACTGCGCGATCATCGCCTCGGGCAGGCCGACCGCCTCCCGCTGGAACAGCACGACGGCCTCCTCCTCGTCGCCGGCGTCGACCAGGGCCTGGATGCGGTCGGCGAGGTCGACGGCCGGCTCGTGGACGCCGAAGTGGAACGGCGGCTCCGAGAGGAACAGCCGACGGATCCCGCCGCCCGAGGGGAGCGAGGCCGTGTACAGCGCCAGCACGGCGCCGGACGAATGACCGAGGACCGCGGCCGCGCCGCCGGCGGCCGCGACCACCGCGGCGAGGTCCTCGGCCTCCCGCTGCGGGGCGGAGGGTCGGGTGTCGCCGCTGTCGCCGCGGGCGCGGCGGTCGTACGTCACCGCGCGGAAGCCGGCGCGCGCCAGCGCCTCGGCGAGGGGCGCGGCATCCCGCGCCGTCGACAGGGCGCCGTTGACGATGACGACGGCGGGACCGGTTCCGGTCTCGTGCAGGGCGATGGCGGTGCCGTCGGCCGATGTGATGTGACGCATGAGCAGATGCAAGCACCGGGTGCCGACATCGTCAACACGAGCGGGCCACGCGCCGCCGACGTCAGAGCAGGTCGGCGCGGTGCACGAGCGCCGCCGCGCCGATGAGCGGGGCGTCGCCGCCCAGGCCCGCGCGCACGACGGGCAGTCGCGCGGCGTACCCGTTGATCGCCGAGGCGCGCACGACCTCCTCGATCTGGTGCGGGTAGTCGTCGGCGACGAACGAGAAGCCCCCGCCGACAACCGCCAGCTCCAGGTCGAGCAGGGTCGCGGCGCTCGCCAGGCCGATCCCGACCGCGTGCGCGGAGCGGGCGACGGCCGCCCGGGCGATGCGGTCGCCGTCCCGATACGCGGACGCGAGCTCCTCGCCGGTCGAGCCCGTCCAACCCCGCTCCTGCGCCCACGCGACGGTGTGCGGTCCCGAGGCGCGCTGCTCGAGGGTGGATGCCGCCGGGTCGCCGTCGATGTCGGCGACGAGCATCTGCCCGAGGTGCCCGGCGTTGCCCGACCCTCCGGCGACGAGTCGTCCGTCCGACAGGATGCCGCCGCCGACGCCGGTCGAGACGACGAAGACGATCGCGTTGCGGACGCCCCGGGCGGCGCCCCGCCACGCCTCGGCGAGTGCGATGCAGGTGCCGTCCAGGCGCAGTGTGACGCCGTCGAGCCCGCTCGCCGCGCGCACCGCCTCGACGATGCCGAAGCCGTGGGCCGCGGGGAGATTGATCGGCGCGATGGTGCCGGCGGCCAGATCGATCGGCCCGGCGGCGCCGATCCCCGCGGCGGCGACCTCGCTCCAGCGCGGGTGCGCGCGGCATCCGTCGATCACCTCGGCGAGGCCGCGTGCGAGCACGGTGACATCCGAGGCGGCGCCGGCCCCCGTCGGCGTCCGTCGCCGGGAGCCCTCGACGATCGCGCCGTCGTCGTCGACCAGGGCCGCTTCGATCTTCGTGCCGCCGAGATCGATCGCCAGTGCGAGTGTCATGCCGCATCCTTGAGGGCTGGGAGCAGGGGAGCGGGCCGGAGAGTATGCCCGGAGCCGTATAGACGTAAGCGTAGTGTCGGGACCAGCGATCGGCATCCGCCTTTGGCTTCGCCCAACGGGCATCGCGTGGTGCGATGGACCGCCGATCAACGGAGCCGGACATGGCCACCATCGCCCCCGCATCCACTCTCGGACCGATTCGACAGACCTACGCGACGTCGGAGACGTTCCCGTCGGTCGCTCGGTCGTACACCCAGGTGTCGCAGGTCGTGAAGGAACTCGGCCTGCTGCGCCGCGCGCCCGTGTTCTACGCGCTCGTCGGCGCGGCGCTCGCGCTGTGCCTCGGCGGGTGCGTCGCGGGCTTCGTGCTCCTGGGGCAGAGCTGGTTCCAGCTGCTGATCGCGGCGGCGCTGGGCATCGTGCTCACCCAGGTCGCGTTCCTCGCCCACGAGGCGGCGCACCGCCAGATCCTCTCCTCCGGCCCGGCCAACGACCGCCTCGCCCGCATCCTCGCCGCCGGCGTCGTCGGCATCAGCTACTCGTGGTGGGACTCCAAGCACTCCCGCCACCACGCGAACCCCAACCGCGTCGGCAAGGACCCGGACATCGAGGTCGACACGATCTCGTTCCTCGTCGAGGACGCCGTGCAGGCGCGCGGCATCCGCCGGTTCATCACGCGTCGCCAGGGCTGGTTCTTCTTCCCGCTGCTGACGCTCGAGGGCCTCAACCTCCACGCCCACGGCATCCGCCACCTCCTGTCGCGCCAGCCGGTCAAGAAGCGCGGACTGGAGCTGGCGCTGATCACGACGCGTCTGGCCGTCGTCATCGTCCCGGTCTTCCTGCTCCTGCCCCTCGGCATGGCGTTCGCCTTCCTCGGCGTGCAGCTCGCGGTGTTCGGCGTGTACATGGGCGCCTCGTTCGCCCCCAACCACAAGGGGATGCCGATCGTCGACGCGAGCGCCCGCCTCGACTTCTTCACGAAGCAGGTGCGCACGTCGCGCAACATCACGGGCGGCTGGTGGGCGACCTGGATGTTCGGCGGTCTGAACCACCAGGTCGAGCACCACCTCTTTCCCAGCATGGCCCGACCGCACCTCTCGAAGGCGCGTGCCGTGGTCCGCGACTACTGCAAGGGCGCCGGCATCCCGTACACGGAGACGAGCGTCTGGCGCTCGTACGCCATCGTCATCGACTACCTCAACCGCGTCGGCCTCGCGGCCCGCGACCCGTTCGACTGCCCGATGGTGGCGGACTACCGCCGCGCGTGAGTGTCGGCGGCGCCGGGGTCTGACAGGGTCGCCGGAGGCTGTCAACCCCCTCGTCGTCGCCCGCCCGGTTCGGTTGACTGTGGACTCCCACCCGACGTTGTTCTGACGATTCCCTGGCGAGGCCGAGCCGTGAAAGACATTCTGATCGAGGGTCACCGCATCCTCACCACCGATGACGTCGCGGACGCGGTGCTGACGTACGCCCAGCGGCTGGTGCAGACCGGGTCGACCGACATCGTGGAGTTCCCCAGCATCGACGACGGATCGCTCAGTGTCTGCCGGATGCTGCTGGGCAGCGGCATCCCCGTGGCGGTGCTCGACGCCACCACCTCGCTGGCGTCCGACGTCGTCGGGGCCGACCGCGCGTGCGCGGAGATCTCCCGCCGCACCGCGGCACTGGCCTGAGCGGCGCGCCGGCGTCGGAAGCTCGCAGTACGGTAGAGCCGTGGGACGGTTCAGTTACGACGGCAGTGTCAAAGCGGAGTTCGACGACCGGGTGCTCGCGCACCTGCAGGTCGTCATCAGTCAGAAGCTGCGGCGCGGCGAGACGTTCACCTTCAGCTGGCGCAACGACACGAGCCTCGGCGACGGACGCACCGCGATCTGGCTGCACCCGCACGCGTCGCTCGTGTACACGTACCACGGCAGCCGCCAGCCGGCGCTCAACCGTGCGTGGCTCGAGGCGCTGACCCACGCCGCGAACTCCACCGCCGGGCTCCAGATCGTGCCCGAGCCCGAAGGCCCCTACAGCGGCGAGGTCATGACCGGCTGAGCGCCGCACCTCTCACGTCGGCAGGGGCCTGTCAATCCCCTCGTCCGTCGTCTGCGCGACGCGCAGACTGGGGGATGAAGGCGGTGACGGTGATGACGCATCCTGCGCGAATCGACGGCCCCCTCGAACTCATCCCCATCGACGACGATGCGTGGCGACTGTGCGACACGCGTGTGGGCGCCAACGACGCGGAGTTCGTGGTGGCGTACATCGAGCGAGGCGACGACGGCTACGACGCGGTGTGGATGCGGGGTCCGCGGCGCCGCTCGCGCCATCGCCGCCTGGACGAGTGTCTGAGCTGCGGCCACGCCCTCCTGCGGGCGGAGGAGTCGTCGACCGCGAGTCGGCCGATCCCGATCGCGCATTTCCCGCCCGTGCGGGCCACGTGAGGACCCTCAGGCGTCGGCGACCGCGACCGTCTGCGGCGCGTTGTCCTGCGCCTCCTCGTCGGCGGGGGCTTCGATCTGCTCCTCCGTCAGGAGGATGCCGCCGGACGAGCTGGCCGACTGCGCCAGCTCCTCGATCCACGCCCGGTTCAGCTCGGTCGGCTCGGGGTCGTCGAACACGAAGCGCAGCGCGATGGACGGATGCAGCCAGATCGTGCTGCGACCGCCGGGCTCGCCCTCGGGGTGCTGCCAGGAGACGGTGAAACTCTCGCCGCGGCGCAGTTTCGTCGCGACGACGACCTTGAGGTGCGCCAGCACCCGGTCCTCGATGTGGATCGGCGTCGCCGACCCTCCGTAATAGATGGTGCCCACGCTGCGATTGTAGGTCGCGTCGCGTCAGGGTGTCATCACGCTGACACCGGCCTGACCCAGCGCCGCGGCGAGGGGCGGCGCGGGCGGCGCGTCGGTGATCAGGTAGTCGGCGCCGTCGAGCGGCGCGACCTGCGCGAACAGGCGCCGCCCGAGCTTGGAGGAGTCGGCCAGCACCGCGGTGCGGTCGGCGCGGTCGATCATCTCCGCCATCATGGTGGCGTCGCCGAGATTGCTCGTGGAGTACCCGGACTCGTCGACGGCGCCCACCGCGACCAGCGCGAGGTCGCAGCGGATGTCGAGCTCGCGTCCGCCGGCCGCCATCGTGAACGTGACCGGCCCGGTGGTCGCCTGGGTGATGGTGCGCACCGCGCCGCCGAAGACGTAGAGGTCGCGGAAGGCGGAGGGGGCGATCTCGGCGGGGATCCGCAGGTTGTTGGTCGCGATCGTCAGATCCCGGTGACTGCGCAGGGCGCGGGCGACCGCGAGCGTCGTCGTGCCGGCGTTGAGCATGATGACCGCGCCGTCGTCGACCATCTCCGCCGCCAGTCGGGCGATGCGCTCCTTCTCCTCCACCTGTACGCGCAGGCGCACATCCAGCCCCCGGTCGCGCAGCGCGCCGTCGGTGGCGCTCACGGCGCCGCCGTGGGTGCGGATGAGCGCGCCCTCGCGGTGCAGCTGATCCAGGTCGCGGCGCACCGTGTCGATCGAGACGTCGAAGTGCTCCGACAGCTCGGCGACGGTGACCTGTCCGTGTTCGGCGACGTAGGCCGCCAGGTCGGCCTTGCGCCCGGCGGGGAGACGTCGGCCGCGGGGGGCTGCTTTGTCCATGCCTCCATCACTAGCACAGGGCACGCCGTTTTCACCTCTCAAATCAGCAAAAGGCGGCAGAAGTCAGCATTGTTTGCGAAGGAGCTCTTGACGAAGCGGCAAAAGACGGCATAATGGTGCTGAAAGACGCATGAATCCGCAGCGGTGCGGATCGCGCACATACTCAAAGAGGAGAAGCGATGTCCAGAGTGGGGCGGGGTCACAGCAGGGCCCTCACAGTCGTCGGCGCGGTCGCCGCGGCGACGACGCTGTTGGCGATGTCGGGCTGCTCGAGCAGCGCATCGCCGTCCGGCAGTTCGGACGCCGGCGGCGACGTCACGATCGAGTTCGCCCAGTGGTGGGAGCCGGAGCTTCCCGACGGGCAGTTCCGCGCGCTGATGGATCAGTTCGAGTCCGAGAACCCCGGCATCAAGGTGAACCTGGTCAGCGGCCCGTACGCCTCGACCAAGGAGCAGCTGTTCGCTGGCGCCGCGTCGGGCACCATGCCCGACGTCGTCGGCCTCGACGGCGCGTGGGTCAACGATTTCGCCTCCAAGGGCGTCATCGCGAACCTCACCGACCTGATGAAGGACAGCGGCTACGACGACAGCCAGCTCGCGAGCCAGATCAAGGTCGACGGCAGCACCTACATGATCCCGGTCGTCAACTTCGTCTACCCGATGTTCACGAACGACGACCTGCTCGCCAAGGCCGGCGTCACCGCGCCCCCGTCGACGCGCACCGAGTTCGCCGACGCCGCGAAGAAGATCACCGCTCTCGGCGGCGACGTCTCGGGCTGGGTGCTCCCGCTCTCCCTCGAAGCCCCCAACGGCGTGCAGAACGACGTGATGTCGTGGGTCTGGGCGTCGGGCGGCTCGATGCTGAAGGACGGCAAGCCGGACCTGACGAACAAGGACGTCACCTCGGCGATGGACTACATCGACGGCCTCTGGAAGGACGGCGTCATCGCGTCCGGCTCGTTCACGATGAAGGAGCAGGACAAGGTCGAGGAGTTCACGAACGGTCGCGTCGGCATGATGATCGACTCGCTCGCGCACATCAACCTGATCCGCGAGTCGAACCCCGACCTCAAGTTCTCGATCTCCGCCATCCCGGCCGCCGACGGCTACACCGGCGAGCGGGGCATCCCGTACGCCTCCTGGGGCATCGGCGTGGCCGAGAACTCGGCGCACAAGGATGCCGCCTTCAAGCTCGTGTCGTTCCTGATGAGCAAGGACACGAACTCGAAGCTGTCGACCCTGGCGAAGGCCTTCCCCGGCAACACGCAGTCCACGCCGGACTTCTCGGGCAGCGACGAGCTCTTCAAGCAGGCCTTCGACATCTACAAGGCGGGCTATCCGGCCAACGAGTTCACGGGCCTGCCCACGGCCGAGGACCTCATGCGCCAGCTCGGACAGCAGCTGCAGACGGCGCTGGACGGGCAGCAGTCCATGGACGATGCGCTCAAGAACGCGCAGACGTCCTGGGAAGCGGCGTTCTAGCGCTTCCCCCTCTGCCGGGTGCCGCATCGCCGATGCGGTGCGGCACCCGTCCACCGCTCGCCACGCCTCAGCCCCCTCAACCGGTCAGAACTAGGAGCCGTGCGGTCTCATGACCCTCAAAACACCCGTCTCGATGGACACCGAAGTCCTGGTGACCGGCGTCGCGCACTCCCGGCGCCGCCGCCAGCTGCGGCGCACGACCGAGTCGTACGCGTTCCTCGCACCCACCCTCGCGCTGCTGCTGGTGCTCATGATCATCCCGATCGTCATGGTCATCGGCTACTCGCTGCAGAGCAACGTCATCCTCAGCAAGAACGGCGAGTTCGTCGGCCTCGAGAACTACCTGACCGTCCTGGGCGACGGCACCTTCTGGAAGGCGACGTCGAACACGGTCGTCTTCACGGTCGTGAGCGTCGCCGCGCACCTGGTCCTCGGACTCGGCTTCGCCCTCATGCTCAACAGCCCGCTCATCGGCGGCGTGCCGCGCGCGATCTTCCGCGGCCTCTACGTCCTGCCGTGGCTGTTCACGGTCGCCGTCATCGCGGTGCTCTGGCGCATGCTCCTCGCCCCCAACGGCGTCGTCAACTTCCTCCTGAACGCCAACATCGAGTGGCTCGCGTCGCCCCAGCTGGCGCTCGGCACCGTGACCTTCATCAACATCTGGGCGGGCTACCCGTTCTTCATGGTGAGCCTGCTCGCCGGGCTCCAGGGCATCCCGAGCGACCTCTACGAAGCCGCAACGGTCGACGGCGCGAGCAGCGTGCAGCGCTTCTGGAACGTCACGCTCCCGCAGCTGCGCCCTATCATCATCAGCCTGCTGCTGCTCGATCTGATCTGGACCTCCCAGCAGTTCGCCCTCATCTGGATGACCACCGGCGGCGGCCCGATCGACGTCACCGAGGTGCTGAGCACCTACACCTACAAGCTGGCCTTCGCGAAGTACGACTTCTCGCTCGCGGCGACCTCCGCCGTGCTCGTCCTGCTCATGTCGATGGTCCTCGCCGTGTTCTACGTGCGGCATCAGAAGGCGAGGGATTGAGATGGCCATGTCCGTGCAGACCCGTCGGCGCACCGCGCGCGCCGGCATCTACCTCGGCCTGCTGCTGGGTGCGGTCTTCGCCGCGGGACCCGTGCTGTGGATGCTGTCGAACTCGTTCAAGTCGAACACCGAGATCTTCGAGCTGCCGCCGCGGCTGATCACCGACACGTTCTCGTTCGACGCGTACGTCGCGATCTTCACCAACCCGGAGACGGTCCGCTTCTTCATCAACAGCTACGTCGTCGCCGGCGCGGTGACGGTGCTGACGCTGCTGGTCGCGATCCAGGCCGCGTACGCGTTCAGCCGCTTCGAGTTCCGCGGCAAGCGCATCCTCAACGTCATCATCGTGAGCGTGCAGGCGGTGCCGCCGATCACGCTGCTCATCCCGTACTTCGGTCTCGTGGTCGGCCTCGGCCTCTACAACACCTACCCGGGCCTGATCCTCACCTACATGGTGTTCACGCTGCCCTACGCGATCATCATGATGACGGGGTACTTCAACACCCTGCCGCGCGAGCTCGACGAAGCCGTGCGCGTGGACGGGGCCGGATCGATGACCGCGCTGTGGCGCGTCCTGGTGCCGATCTCGGTGCCCGGCATCGTCTCGGTCGGCATCTACACGTTCATGATCGCGTGGAACGAGTACCTGTTCGCCCTGACGCTGACCCGCACGATCGACATGCGCACCGTCCCCATCGGCATCCAGCTGCTCATGGGCCAGCACTCGTACGAGTGGAACCAGATCATGGCGATGAGCGTGCTCGGCTCGATCCCCGTGCTGATCCTCTTCCTCTTCTTCCAGCGCTACTTCATCAGCGGGCTGACGGCCGGCTCGGTCAAGAGCTGACCGGACCCGCCCGCACAGGCGTCCACAACCACCCCCACCGACAGGAGAATCCACCGTGGTGCTGTACACCGGCAAGTCCATCCTCGACATCGCCAATCAGAACAACTTCGCCATCCCGGCCTTCAACATCAGCGACTGGGCGATGTTCCTCGGCGTCATGGACGTCAGCGAGGAGAAGAACGCGCCCGTCATCATCGCGATCCACCCCGACGAGGTCTCCCACGTGACGACCGACCTCATCGTCGCGATCCGCGAGCGCGCGCACCGCTCGAGCGTGCCGGTCGCGATCCACTGGGACCACGGCGGGACGTACGAGCAGATGATCACCGCCATCCAGGCCGGCTTCACCTCCGTCATGATCGACGCCTCGCTCCTGCCCTTCGAGGAGAACGTGGCGCTCACCCGCAAGGTCGTCGAGGCCGCGCACGCCGTCGGCATCCAGGTGGAGGGCGAGCTCGGCACGATCGGGGCGAACGACAGCTACGGCGAGTCCGGCGCGGCCGAGATCATCTACACCAACGTCGACGACGCGGTGCGCTTCGTCGAGGAGACCGGCGTGGACAGCCTCGCGATCGCGATCGGCACCTCGCACGGCCTGTACCCCGCCGAGAAGAAGCCCGAGCTGCGCCACGACCTGCTCGAGCAGATCAAGGCCGCCGTCAAGATCCCGCTGGTGCTGCACGGCGGCTCGGGAAACCCCGACGCCGAGCTCGCCCGCGCCGTGTCGCTGGGCATCAACAAGATCAACATCTCCAGCGACATCAAGGTCAGCTACCACAACCGCATGCGCGAGATCCTCGGCACCGACGAGCGTCTGCGCGAGCCGAACGCGATCCAGCCCGAGCCGATCGCCGCGCTGAAGGTGACGGCGGCGGAGAAGATCGACCTGTTCGGTGCGACCGGCAAGGCGGATCTGTACTGACCACCCCCGGCGGGAGATCATCGACACCATGAGCGCGCGACTCGTCCTCGGCCTCGGCGGCACCGTCGACTACGAGATCCGGTGGGATGCCGCGGTCATCAGCGCCCTCGCACACCGGCACGGTGTGCGGCGGGCCGAGCTGACGACCACGGCCCCTATCGACGACGAGCGCGCGCTCATCGTCGCGATCCTCGCCCTCTTCGAGCGCGGCGTCGGGGGAGAGCGGTTCGCCGCCACCTCCGACATCCTCGAGCGCTTCGCGGCGCGGTTCGAGACGTCCGTGACGCTCGGCGGCACGGGGGTGCGGGCGGGGATCGCGCTGGCGAACCTCGGCATCCCCAGCACCCAGCACCTGGTGAGCATCGACGACAACGTGCGTCGTCTCATGCCGCCGATCATCGACTGGGTGTGCTCGGCGACGACCGACACGCTCGACCCGCACCTGATCGTGCAGTATCCGGAGGGCGCGACCGTCGCGCTCGCCGACGGCGAGGTCGTGGCGCCCTCCGCGAACCGCGTCATCGTGGCCAACGACCGTCCGAACCGGGAGATGGCGATCTCCGCGCAGCTGGGCGATCGCCTGCGCACCGCGGACGCCTTCCTCGTGTCGGGCTTCAACACGATGCAGGACGCGGCGCTCCTGGCGTCGCGCCTCGACGACCTCTGGGCCGCGATGCGCCAGCTTCCGTGGGGAGCGCTCGTCTATTACGAGGATGCCGGGTTCTACCGTCGCGACTTCGCCGCGATCGCCCGAGACCGCCTCCTCCCGCGCATCGACGTGTACGGCATGAACGAGGACGAGCTGCAGGAGTACGTCGGCCGCGAGGTCGACCTGCGCGACGGGGCGGACGTGGCGGCCGCGCTCGATGAGGCGCATGGCCTCATCCCGGTGCCGGCGCTCGTGGTCCACACCCGCTTCTGGTCGATCGCCGTCGGACCCGACGCGCCCCGCCATCGCGCCGCCCTCGAGGCGGCCGTGCGGGTCTCGGCCACGCGGTACCGGCTCGGCGACGTCTTCGACGCGGCCGACCTCGAGGTCACGTCGCGCCTGCCGCGGCATCCGGACGGCGTCGGCGTCGTCGCGGCCGTCGGCGCCCACCGCCCGGATGCCGCGGGCGTGGCGGCCGTCGTCGCCGACACCCCGACCCCCACCACCATCGGGCTGGGCGACAGCTTCGTCGGCGGCTTCCTGTCCGTGACCCGCGCGGCCGTCGACGCCGCGACCGCGCACTGAGGGCGACCGCGATGCCGATCCGTCTGTCCGCGAACCGTCCCGCCGCACGCTTCTATCGCGGCGGTGAACGCATCGCGCTCTTCCGCGGGGCGCCGCGGCCGGCCGGACGCGAGGCGGAGGAACGCGAGCCGGAGGACTGGATCGCCTCGACGACGACCGTCGCGGGCGAGACCCGCACGGGGCTGACCGTGCTCCCGGACGGCGTGCTGCTGCGCGATGCGGTGGCGGCCGACCCGGTGCGCTGGCTGGGCGCCGCGCACGCGCACCGGTGGGGGAGCGACACGCGGCTGCTCGTGAAGCTCCTCGACGCGGGCCAGCGCTTGCCCGTGCACGCCCATCCCGACGACGCCTTCGCCGCGGCGCACCTGGGCCGTGCCCACGGCAAGGCCGAGGCCTGGTACATCCTCTCCGAGGGGACCGTGCACCTGGGACTGCGCGAAGACGTCGAGCCGGCGCGGCTGGCCGCGCTCGTCGCGCGCCAGGACACCGACGCGCTGCTCGGGCTGCTGCACCGCACCGCGGTGCGTCCGGGCGATGTGGTGTGGGTGCCGCCCGGTGAGCTGCACGCGATCGGCGCGGGCGTCCTCCTGCTCGAACTGCAGCAGCCCGAGGACCTGTCGATCCTGCTGGAGTGGCGCGGGTTCGCGCTGGACGGCGCCGTCGACGGCCACGTCGGCATCGGGTTCGACCGGGCGCTGACCGCCGTCACCCACCGCGCCCGCAGCTCCGCCGAGATGGCCCGTCTCGTCCACCCGGCACCCGCCGAGACCGACGGGTCGGTGTTCCCCGCCGCGGCCGACCCCTTCTTCCGGCTGGAGCGCCACGCGCTCGACGGCGAGCGGGCGCTGGCCGCGGGCTTCGCCGTCGCCGTCGTCAGCGCGGGAGAGCTGCGGCTCGGCGGCCAGGAGGCGCCGGCGGGCACGACCTGGCTGATCGCCGCGGCCGAGGGCGCCGTCACGGTGAGCGGACGCGGCGAGATCCTCGTCGCCCGGCCGCCCGCTCCCTAGTCGAGGGGGCCGCCGATGCCGCCGGGCGTCAGGAGAGGCGGGAGTGGTCGCCGAGGCGGTGCCACGTGCGGTTGTGGTACACCAGCGCGTCGCCGTGGTCGCCGACGGCGACATCGCGCTCGAGCTGCGACTGCAGGGCGTGGGCTGCGAAGACGGTGGAGCCTCCGGCATCCATCCGCTCGATGACGGCGCAGCGCACCCACGCGCGGACGTCGTGGTACACCGGCTCGCCGGTGACCAGGCGCGACCAGGGGCGCGAGCCGTCGAAGCGGTCGACGCCGCTCGTCGCGCCCAGACGCGCGAGGTCGAGGTCGTTCGCGTCGAGGAGGTGGACCACGACCGTCTCGGCGGCGGCGAGGACGGCGGCCGACGACGACTGCGACGACACCGAGAAGATCAGCAGCGGCGGCTCGGCGCTCACGCTCGACACGCTGGTCGCGGTGAGGGCGACCGGCCCGTCACCGGCGTCGGCGGTGATCACGGCGACTCCGCCCGGGTGGCCCCGGAAGAGCGCCTTGAACTCGTCCGCCGACAGCGACGAGGCGAAACCCGCGGCGGCGAGATCCGCGCCTCGGCCGTCGCGGGCGTCGGTGGGCTCGGGAGCCGCGAACGGTGCGTCGATCGGTGCGGGGGGCGACGAGGTCATACATCCACGGTAAGCGCCCCGACGGGGGCGGGCTCCGCTGCGCGCAACACGGCGACATGTCGCGCGTCGCGGCAGGGCGTTCAGGTGGCGGCGGAGAGCGCGCGGTCGAGGTCCGCGAGGAGATCGGATGCCGTCTCGATGCCGATCGAGAGCCGGATGAGACCGTCGCCGATGCCCAGACGCGCCCGCTCCTCGGGCGAGAACGAGACGTGCGTCGTCGTGGCCGGGTGCAGCGCCATCGAGCGGACGTCGCCGATGTTCGTCATCCGGCTGATGAGGCGGAGACGATCGAAGAACCGCTCGGCGGCGGGCCGGCCGCCGCGCACCGTGAAGGCGAACACGGAGCCGGCGTGACCGCCGAAGCGCTCCTGGGCGATGCGATGGTACGGACTCGACGCCAGGCCGGCGAAGTCGACGCTCTCCACCGCGGGGTGGGCGTCGAGCCAGCGCGCGACGACCGCGGCGTTCTCGAGATGCTTCGCCATCCGCAGCGACAGCGTCTCGATGCCCTGCTGCAGCAGGAAGGAGTTGACGGGCGACAGTGCGGCACCGAGGTCGTTGACGATGCCGAAGCGCAGGTACGCCTCCAGTGCGCGCTCGCCGTGGCTGTCGACGAGCGACGGGCGGCCGGGGGCGACCGGCGCGGTGAGGCCCGGGTAGGCGCGCGACGAGCCCGCCCAGTCGAACCGTCCGCCGTCGACGATGACCCCCGACAGTGCGGCGCCGTGCCCGGTGAGGAACTTCGTCGAGGAGTGCACGACGACATCGGCGCCGTGCTCGAGCGGGCGGATGAGGTAGGGCGTCGCGACGGTGTTGTCGACGATGAGCGGGATCGTGTGGCGCCGGGCGATGCGGGCGACGGCGGCGACGTCGACGAGGTCGTTCTTGGGGTTGGGGATCGTCTCGACGAAGATCGCCTTCGTCTGCGGCGTGATCAGACGCTCCCACTCGGCCTCGTCGGACGGGTCGCGCACGTAGTCGGTCGTCACTCCCAACCGCGCGAAGGTGCGGTCGAAGAGGATGCGGGTGCCGCTGTAGATGCTCGCGGTCGACACCAGCCGCTCACCGGCGCCCGCGAGCCCCAGCAGCAGCGCGGTGATCGCCGCTTGACCGGAGCCCACCACGATCGCCCCGGTGCCGCCCTCCAGCGATGCGATGCGCCGCTCGGCGACCTCGTGGGTCGGGTTGAGGTTGCGCGAGTACAGCTGGCCCGCCTCGGCACCCGTGAAACGGTCCTCCGCCTGCGCGAACGAGTCGAAGCGGTAGGCCGCCGTCAGATAGATCGGGGTGATGCGCGCACCGTGGTTGCGCTCGTCGACCTCGCCGGCGTGCACCTGGCGGGTGTCGAAGCCGTAGTCGTCGGTGTCGTCGTGCGTGCTCACCAGCACAGAGTAGGGCGGGCGCGACGAATGTGACGGATCGGGCGTAACACTTCGCGGCATCCCCTCGCCGTGGGTTAGCATCCTGACGTGGCCCTGACCTGTCGTTGTTGTCGCTGAGCGCTCCGCGCTCCCTTCGACGACCCCGACAGCCCGCCGCCCTCTCGCGCGCTCTGCGCACGCGGCACCACCCTCAGGACACCCCTCATGCGTTTCGCCTCGCACATCGCCGACGTCGTCGGCAACACCCCGCTCGTCCGTCTGAACGCCGTCGCCGCCGAGGTGCAGGCGACGGTGCTCGCGAAGGTCGAGTACCTCAACCCGGGCGGCTCCGCCAAGGACCGCATCGCCCGCAACATCGTCGACGCGGCCGAGCGCGACGGGCTGCTCCGCCCCGGCGGCACGATCGTCGAGCCCACCAGCGGCAACACCGGCGTCGGTCTCGCCCTCGTCGCGCTCCAGCGCGGGTACCGGATGATCTTCGTCGTCCCCGACAAGTTCACGGGGGAGAAGACCGCGGTGCTGCGGGCCTACGGGGCGGAGGTCGTGGAGGTGCCCACGAACGTCCCGCCGGAGCATCCCGACTCGTACTACAGCGTCTCCGACCGGCTCGCCCGCGAGATCCCCGGCGCGTTCAAGCCCAACCAGTTCGCCAACCCGAACGGTCCGCGCGCCCACTACGAGACGACGGGCCCGGAGATCTGGCGTGACACCGACGGGCGCGTCACCCACCTCGTCGCCGGAATCGGCACCGGAGGCACGATCAGCGGCACCGGCCGCTTCCTCAAGGAGGCGACGGCGGGCGAGATCGTCGTCGTCGGCGCCGACCCCGAGGGCTCGATCTACTCCGGCGGACCGATCCACGGCTACGCCGTCGAGGGTGTGGGCGAGGACTTCTACCCCGACACCTTCGACGCGTCCGTCGTCGACCGCTACGAGCGGGTCTCGGATGCCGAGAGCTTCGCCATGACCCGCCGGCTCGCCCGCGAGGAAGGCCTGCTCGTCGGGGGCTCGTCGGGCATGGCGGTCGTCGCGGCCCTGCGCACCGCGCGGGGGCTTCCCGCCGACGCCGTCGTGGTGGTCGTGCTGCCCGACCACGGCCGGGGCTACCTCACCAAGCTCTACGACGACGCGTGGCTCGCGGCCCGCGGCATCACTCTCGACACCCTCACCGAAGGAGCATCCGCATGACCACCGACGCCGCCCGCCGTTTCGCCAGCCTCGCCGTCCACGCCGGGCAGGACCCCGACGAGAGCACCGGGGCGGTCATCCCGCCCGTGCACTTCTCCACGACGTTCGCCCAGGACGGGATCGGCGGTCTCCGCCAGGGCTACGAGTACGGGCGCAGCGGCAACCCGACGCGCACCGCCCTGCAGGCCCAGCTCGCCGCGATCGAGGGCGGCGCCCACGCGTTCTCGTTCGCGTCGGGACTCGCCGCCGAGGACGCGCTGCTGCGGGCCGTGCTGGTCCCGGGCGACGAGGTGCTGCTCGGCAACGACGTCTACGGCGGCACCTACCGGCTGCTCGCGCGGGTGCTGGGCCCGTGGGGTGTGCGGCTGCGCCTGGTCGACATGAGCGACGAGGACGCCGTCCGTGCGGCCGTGGCCGAGCGGGCCCCGCGCCTGCTGTGGGTCGAGACGCCGTCGAACCCGCTGCTGCGGATCACCGACATCGCGACGCTCGCGCGGATCGGTCACGACGCCGGCGCGCTCGTCGTCGTCGACAACACCTTCGCGACCCCCGCGCTCCAGCAGCCGTTGGCGCTCGGTGCCGATGTGGTCGTGCACTCGACGACCAAGTACCTCGGCGGCCACTCGGATGTCGTCGGCGGCGCGCTCGTGCTCGCCGAGACCCACCGCGACGACGTGCTCGCGGCCGAGATCGGCTTCCTGCAGTTCGCCGTCGGGGCCGTCTCCGGTCCGCTCGACGCCTGGCTCACCACCCGGGGCATCAAGACGCTCGCGGTGCGGATGGAGCGCCACAGCCGCAACGCGGCGGCGGTCGCGGCCTTCCTCTCGGAGAGCGACCGGGTCGCCCGCGTGTACTACCCCGGGCTGGCCCACCACCCCGGCCACGCGATCGCGGCGCGGCAGATGAGCGGCTTCGGGGGCATCGTCTCGGTGGCCCTCGAATCGGGCGAGGCGGCGCGCCGCTTCGCGGAGTCGACGCGGCTCTTCCAGCTCGCGGAGTCGCTGGGCGGCGTCGAGTCGCTCGTGAACTACCCCGACGCCATGACGCACGCCTCGGTGCGCGGCACCGAGGCCGCGGTGCCCGTGGAGGTCGTGCGGCTGTCGGTGGGCATCGAGGACGAGGCCGACCTGCTGGAGGACCTCGACCGCGCCCTGCGGGCATGATGGAGGCATGAGCGAGAGAGCACGCTGGGCGGTCCTGGGCGCCGGTGTCATCACGGGCGACTTCCTGGCGGCGCTGCCGCACGCCGAGCACGGCGTGCTCCACGCGGTCGGCGCGCGCGACGGCATCCGGGCGCGGGAGTTCGCCGACCGGTTCGGCGCGCCCGTCGCGGGCACGTACGACGAGGTGCTGGCACGGGGCGACGTGGATGCCGTCTACATCGGCACCGTGCACACCACCCACGCCGAGCTCGCGCACGCCGCGCTCGACGCGGGCAAGGCGGTGCTGTGCGAGAAGCCCCTGGGGGTGACGGCCGCCGAGACCGACGCCGTGCTCGCGCACGCGGCCCGGGTGGGGCTGCCGGTGGTGGAGGCGTTCAAATACCGCTTCGGCCCGTTCCCCGAGCGGCTGCGGGCGCTCGTCTCCGCGGGGACGCTGGGCGAGCTCGTCTCGGTGGACTCGACCCTCGGCTTCGCCGCCGACGCGCACGACGGGCGTCTGTTCGATCCCGCGACGGCGGGCGGGGCGATCCTCGATGTCGGGTGCTACCCGGCATCCCTCGTCGTGGGCCTCGCCGCGTGGGCGGGGATCGACGCCGAACCCGTGATCGTCGCGGCCGACGGCGTGGTCGGCGCCGTCGACGAGCAGGCGCGCGCGACGATCGCGTTCGGCGCGTTCGAGGCGCGCATCGCCACCGCGATCACCGCCGACCTGCCGCGGCGGGCCGTGATCCGCGGCACCGCCGGCGAGCTGGAGATCGAGAACGTGTGGGGCAGCCGCGTCGTCTCGACCGCCGAGGCGGTGCTGCGCCGCTCCGACGGGACGGTCGAGCCGATCCGCACCGCCACCGTCAGCCCGATGGCCGCCGAGGCGGACGCGACCGTGCGGGCGCTTCGCGAGGGGCGCACCGAGGCGCCCGAGATGCCGTGGTCGCAGACCCGCACGACCGCGCGCCTGCTCGAGGACTGGCGCGCCGCACTGGACTGAGCCCGTTCGCAGAATCGGAGATCAGCAACAGACGCGGATGCGGGGGCGCTCGCCATCCGCATCCGTTGCTCGTCTCCGCATCCGATGCGGCGCTCAGACGGCGTGGATCGCCCCTGACGGCGATCCGTGCAACTGGCCGTGGAGCCGTTCCATGCGGGCGTCGAGGAGGGATGCCGACTCGGCGGCCTCCTTCAGCTCCACGAGCAGCCCGTCGGGCACCGCCCCGGCGTACTTGTAGTAGATCTTGTGCTCCAGGCTCGCCCAGAAGTCCATCGCGATCGTGCGGAACTGCACCTCCACGGCGACGTCGACGCGGCCCGACGAGAGGAAGACCGGCACCTCCACGATGACGTGCAGGCTCTTGTACCCGTTCGTCTTGGGCTGGGCGATGTAGTCCTTGACCTCGCGCACCGTGATGTCGTCCTGCCGGGTGAGCAGGTCGAAGAGGCGATAGGCATCCTTCGTGAAGCTCGTCGTCACCCGGATGCCGGCGATGTCGGTGATCGCGGCGCGGATCGCGTCGAAGCTGGGCTCGACGCCCTTGCGGGTGATCTTGTCGACCAGGCTGTCGGCGCTCTTGACGCGGCTGGAGACGTGCTCGATCGGGTTGTAATCGTGCATGAGCAGGAACTCGTCGCGAAGGATCCCGAGCTTGGTCTCGACCTCGCGGAGCCCGAATTGGTACTCCAGCAGGAAGCGCTGGAACTCGTCCCGCATCATCCGCAGCTGCGCGGCGGAGAACGTCGCGATCCCCTCGTCGGTCGACACGGACAGGCCCGGCGCACTCGCTTCCATGCCTCCGACCGTAGCGAGCGCTCCTCGGCGGATGCTGTGGGCTTCGGAGGACCCGGCCCACCGGCGGGGGACAATGGAGGGATGCCGTCGCCCACCCCGCCCGCCCGCTTCGGCGATCGTGTGCGCGCGGAGGCGGCGCACGTCGGGCGGAGCCTGGCGACGTTCGGCCCCGCGCGCGGGCGCCGCTGGCCGTTGGCCGTGCAGGCGGGGCTCGCGATGGCCGTGCCGATCGTGGTGCTCGCGGCATCCGGTCACGCCGAGCTCGCCCTGCTGTCGGCGACCGGCGCGTTCGCGGTCATCTACGGCGGGTGGCTGCGACCGCGGGAGCGCGCCCGGGTGGCGCCGCTGCTCGCGCTCGCCCTGTGGGTGTGCGCGGCGGCCGGCACGCTCGCGGCCGGCGGCGGCGTGCTCGCGGTGCTCGGCGGAGTGCTCGTCACCACGGTGGTCACCGCGGCGCTCGCGGGCGCGGTCTCGCTGGGCCCTCCCGGACCGGTGTTCTTCGTGCTGGTGTTCGGGCTGTCGGCCCAGGTGACCGCCGTCCGCGGCGGTGCGCGGGTCGTCGATCCGTGGATCTACCTCGCGATCGTCGCCGCATCGGGGGCCTTCGCGTGCCTCGTGGTGGCGGCGCCGCTGCTCCTGCCGCGCTATCGACGGGAACGCCCGCGATCGCTGGGCGTCCTGTTCCCGCTGCGCTGGTCGGCCGTCGCCCGCATGCTCACGCTGCGCGCCGTCGTCGTGGGCGTCGTGGGCGTGGCGGCCGCCGCGGTCGTCGACCCGGCGCGCTCGTACTGGATCGTGTGCGCCGGCCTCGCCGTGGTCGGACTGCCGGTGGGACGGCGGGATGCCACGACGCGCGGCATCCACCGCACCGTGGGCACGGTCGTCGGCGGCGCGCTCTACCTCGCCCTCGCCTTCCTGCCGCTGCCCGTGTGGGCGCTCGGCCTGCTGCTGGGCGTGCTGCAGGTCGCCATCGAGATGGTCGTGGTGCGCCACTACGCGCTCGCGCTCGTGTTCATCACCCCGCTCGTGCTGCTGCTCATCGGCGCGGCGACGGGCACGGTCGAGACGCTCCCGCTCGCTCTCGAGCGGATCGTCGACACGCTGGTCGGCGCGGCCGTCGGCACGTTCGCGGCGCTCGCGGTGCGGGGGCGGTCGCCGGAGTGACGCCCGCGCCGACCATGTGGTTTCCGCGTATGCATATACTGAGAAAGCACATCGGGCGGTCGGGGGAGCGGGGGAGCGGATGTCGGTACGGCAGAGCCTGTTGGCGATCCTCGATCAGGGCCCCTGCTACGGGTACCAGTTGCGCGCCGAGTTCACGCGTCGCACCGGGGCGGCCTCGCTGAACGTCGGCCAGATCTACAACACGCTGGAACGACTCGAACGCGACGGGCTCGTCTCCAAGGACGAGGTCGACGCCGAGGGGCACGTCTACTGGCGCATCACGGATGCCGGTTCCGCTGCCGTCCGCGACTGGTTCGACACCCCCGTGGAGCGGGTGGAGGGCGCCCGAGACGAGCTGACGCTGAAACTCGCGCTGGCCGCGACCCTGCCCGGCGTCGACGTGCTCCCGCTGGTGCGCGCGCAGCGCGCGGCGTCGCAGGGGCGGCTCGACGAGCTGACGGCGCGCTATGTCGCCGTGGAGGTCGGCGACCCGGCATCCGTGGTCGCGGCGTTGCCCCTGTCGGCGACGCTCTTCGCGGCCGAGAGCGAGGTGCGCTGGCTCGCCCACGTCGAGGACCGGCTCTCGGGCCCGTCCTTCGTGCCGCTCGCGCAGGAGCTCTCGTCCGACCGGCCCAAGCGCGGACGGCCGGCGAAGACCGCCGTCACCGCCTCGTGATCGGCGGCCCTCAGCGCTCGTCGCGCCAGGAGTGGCGCGGCGTCCAGCCGAGCAGGCGCTGCGCCTTCGTCGTCGAGAACAGCGACGCGTTGACGCCGAGGTCGCCGCGCACCTCGACGTCGGGGAAGACCTCCGCGACGAGCTCCGCGTTGGGGCGGCTCATGACGGTGTCGCCGGCGGCGATGAGGAAGTGGTCGAACCCGGCGGGGGCGACCTCGAGGGCGCGGGCGATGACGGCGGCGCCGTCGCGGGCGTCGATGTAGCTCCACAGGTTCCACTTGCGTCGGGCGGCATCCGCGTCGAACGACGGGAACTCGGCGTAGTCGGCGGGGACCATGACGTTCGAGAAGCGCAGCGCCGTGAGCGACACCTCGGGGTGCCAGCGCACGAGCTCCTTCTCCAGGGTCTCCTCGAGGTGCTTGACCAGCGAGTAGACCGACTCGGGGCGGGCGGCGTAGGCCTCGTCGACGGGGATGTAGGGCGGTGGCACGTCGAACGGAAGGCCCTGCACCGTCTCGCTCGACGCCGTCACGATCCGGGTGATGCCGAGGCGGATCGCCGCCCACAGCACGTTGAACGTGACGGCGATGTTGTTGTGGAACGTGGCGACGTCCGACCGGATGCCGGGCGCCGGGATCGCCGCCAGGTGCACGACCGCGTCGAGGCCGTCGTGCTGGTCGTTCACGCCCTGGAGGGCGTCGACGGTCTGGCCGTAGTCGGTGAGGTCGACCTGCACGAAGCCGGCGCCGCGCGTGCCGACGACGTCGAGCCCGACGACGTCGTGGCCCGCCTCCCGGAGCTCGTTGACGACGACGGTTCCCAGCTTTCCGGATGCTCCGGTCACGGCGATACGCATGGGCCCGAGCCTAGCGGCGGGCGAAGGTGTGCAGGCGGGCGGCGCCGACCAGGCCCAGCAGCAGGAAGGCCGACGCCACCAGCAGCGACCAGCGCGTCGCGTCGGCGAATCCCGCCGAGAGCGCCTGCACGGCGGCATCCGTCTGCGCGCCGAGCATGCTGGAGGCGCCCTGCGCGCGCAGCTGCGAGATGAGCGTGCCGGCCGAGGTGCGCGTCGCATCGGCGAGCTCGGTGGCCGCGGTGCCGGTGATCCCGGCATCCGACAGCGCGCCGGGCAGGGTCACGGCGAGCGAGATCGACAGGGCGGCGCCGGCGAACGCCGTGCCCAGCGCCGTGCCGATCTGACGCACGGTCGACTGGGTGGCCGAGCCCTGGCCGCTGATCTCCACGGGGACGTCGCGTAGCACGGTGCCGGTCAGCTGCGCCGAGGCGAGGCCGAGTCCGAGGCCGTAGACGACCAGCGGCAGGGCGATGAGCCAGCCCGGGGTGGTGGCGCTCGCGAGGGCGGCGAGGACGAGGACGCCGACCACCTCCAGCCCGAGGCCGATCAGCACCGTGCCGGGGGAGCCGAAGCGCGCCGCGAGGTGGCGGGCCGCCGCGCCCGAGGCGAAGGCGCCGAACGCCATGGCGGCCAGCACGAGACCGGTCTGCATGATCGACAGGCCGAGTGCGGCCGTGAGGTACAGCGGCAGCACGAAGATGATCGCGAACTCGCCGACCGCGACCATGGCCGCGGTCACGTTGCCCCAGGAGAAGGTGCGCAGGGAGAACAGGTGCAGATCGAGCAGCGCGTCGCGCTGCACCCGCTCGCGGTGCCGCTCCCAGAAGACGAAGAGGGTCAGCGCGACGGCCGCGACCGCCAGGCAGATCGGCACGACCGAGATCGGCGCGGACGCCGGCCAGGTCCACGAGCCGAGGGTGAGGTCGGCTTTCGGCGTCCACCACCCGAGGTCGGGTCCCTCGATCACGGCGAACACGAGCGCGCCGAAACCGATCGCCGACAGGAGGGCCCCGTCGACGTCGGCGCCGCGGCGGAAGCCGGAGCCGCGCGTCTCGGGCACCGCCCACACGGCGAGTGCGAGGATGAGGGCCCCGAGCGGCAGGTTCACCAGGAACACCCACTGCCAGGAGGCGTACTGCGTGAGGGCGCCGCCGACGAGCGGGCCGATCGCGGCGGCGCCGGAGATCACGGCGCCCCAGACCCCGAAGGCGGCGGCGCGGTACCGACCGCGGAAGACGGCGTTCACCGTCGACAGGGTCGCGGGCATGATGAACGCGGCACCCACGGCCTGCACCGCTCGGGCCCCGATGAGGGCGCCCCCGGTGGCGGATGCCGCCGCCCACACGCTGCCGCCCACGAAGACGACGATGCCGACGAGGAACAGGAGCTTGCGTCCGAAGCGGTCGGCGAGCTTGCCGGTCGACAGCAGGAGTGCGGCCAGCAGCACGGCGTACAGGCTCGACACCCATTGCGCGTCGGTGAGGTCGAGGTGCAGATCCCGGATGATGTCGGGCAGGGCCACACCGACGATGGTGCCGTCGAGCACGATCATCCCGAGGCCGGCCGCCAGCACCGCAAGCCCCATCCATTCCCGCCGGGAGGGGGCCGGTTCCCGCACACCTTCAGTCATACTGAAAGTATGCACCCGGGGTCGGCGTGCGTCCAGTCGCGACCGCCGTCTGTTATCGATAACCATCGAAACGGTCGTCGAAAACGTTGCCGAGCGCCAGTGGTAGCGGTAACATCACGAATGTTCCATCTGAAACGGGATGTCGGGGGCAGTGTCGCTCACCCGAGCGCACCCGTCTCCGCACGGACCGGACGACTCCCCGGACGGGGTCCGGTCGATCGTGCATGCCGGCACGTTCGACCGCGCACGTTCACGTGCACCCGCCGTCCGAGGAGTCGTCGGAGTGTTCCTGACTGTGCAGGGGCGGCGATGCCGCCTCGGTCCGGAACGGCGAAAGTGTACACCTCGCACCGCGTGGTCGCGCTGAACGCCAGGCTCCTGCGATGGGCGCACCGCAGTCACAGATCAAAGGAGTCATCGACGTGAGTCAACCCACGAAACCGCCCGCCGCCGAGCATCGGCCGATGATGCGGCGGGCCGGCGCGCTCGCCGGTATCGGAGCCCTCGTGCTCTCCGCCCTCGCGGCGGCCCCCGCCGCCGCGGCGGCGACGCCGGTGCCCGCCGTCAACGTCTTCGCCGCGGCCACGGAGAGTCCCGCCGTGCCGGGCAACCTTCTGCCCGACGGTCGCTTCGTCGAGGGCTTCACCGGCTGGACCACCGTCCAGGGCGGCACGCTCGCACTGAGCGACGACGCCGCCAGCGGCGCGCACGCGCTGAAGGTCACGGGTCGCACCGCGACGCAGTCCGGTCCCTTCGCCAGCGTGACGGGAAAGCTGCAGCCGGGGGCCTCCTATCGCCTCACGGGCAAGATCAAATACACCGACGGCCCCGCCACACAGCGGTTCAACTTCACGTTCTGCCCGTCGAACTTCAACGGCTGCGACGACCGGGGACAGACCTTCACGAAGGGCGAATGGGGCACGTACACGGCCGACTTCGTCGCCGAGGCGAAGCACGCCGACATGGCATGGCTGTTCGTCGAGACGCCCTGGGGCTCTGCCGCCCTGCAGGACTTCCTCCTCGACGACGTGTCGTTGGTGAAGACGGCCGACGCCCCCGCGGGGCCGGCGTTCACCTCGCTGGAGAAGGTGCAGACCAAGCCCGTCGGCGACCACAACCCGATCGTCGGGCAGAAGTTCGGCGCCGACCCGCACCACCTCGTCTACAACGGTCGCCTCTACATCTACTCGACCAATGACACCCAGCAGTACGAGGCGAACAGCAAGGACGCCAATGGTCTGCCCACCCAGTCCAACGGCTACGGCGCCATCACGACGCTGAACGTCATGTCGACGACCGACATGGTCAACTGGGTCGACCACGGCGCCGTTCCCATCGCCGGGGCCGGATCGGCCGCTCCCTGGTCGCGCAACTCCTGGGCGCCCGCGGCGATCGAGAAGGACGGCAAGGTCTACCTGTACTTCTGCGACAACGGCACGGGCACCGCGGTGGTCGTGGGCGGCTCGCCGCTCGGCCCGTGGACCGACCCGCTCGGCAAGAAGATCATCCCCGACACGGTCTCGCGCGACTACATCAACAGCGGCGGCTTCCCCGCCGGCATGTGGCTGTTCGACCCGGAGATCTTCATCGACGACGACGGCCAGGCCTACCTGTACTTCGGCGGCAACTCGCAGATCGGATCGGGCAGCAACGTCCAGGGGCCGCAGAACCCCAAGTCGACCCGCGTCGTGAAGCTGAAGGATGACATGGTCACCCTCGACGGCGACCCCGTCGAGATCGACGGCCCCGGCATGTTCGAGGCCTCGTCGATGTTCAAGCGCGACGGCAAGTACTACTACTCGTACTCGTCGAACTTCCAGGTCAACGAGGTTGCGGGCCAGTACCCGTCGCGCGGCGGCATCGCCTACATGATGACCGACGACCCGATGGACCTGCCGTCCGCGAAGTACGCGGGCGTGGCCTTCCAGAACCAGAGCGCGTTCTTCGGGGCGGGCAACGGCGGCAACAACCACTCCGACATGTTCACCTACAAGGGCGAGACCTACTTCACCTACCACGCGCAGACGCGCGGGGCGGCGTGGGCGCAGGCGCTCGGCACCCCCGGCCAGACGCAGGGCTACCGTTCGGTGCACATCGACAAGCTCGACTTCAACGCCGACGGGACGATCAAGCCGATCGTCGGCACGCGTCAGGGTGTCGCGCAGATCGAGGACTTCGACCCGTACCGCGCGTTCGAGGCCGAGACGCTCGCGTGGCAGCTCGGTGTGAAGACGGTGCCGACGACGGAGGCATCGGTGGAGTTCCCCGAGCACAACGGCAGCGGCAACATGGCGCTGTCGAGCCTCGACGACGGTGACTTCGCGGCGCTGTCGCAGGTCGCCTTCGGCGACGGTGCGAAGTCGGTCTCCGCGCGGGTGAAGCCGCTCGTGGAGGGCGCGTCGATCCAGGTGCGTCTCGACAACGTCGACGGACCGGTCGTCGCGGAGATCCCCGTGACGGGCACCGCCGGCGAGTGGACGACCGTGTCGGCCGCCGTCACCGGTGCCGAGGGGACGCGCGACGTGTTCTTCGTGTTCGCGCAGCCCGAGGGTGCCGAGGTCGAGGACGGCCTGTTCGAGGTCGACAGCTGGGAGTTCGCCCCCGTGTCCGACGAGCCCGGGCAGACGGACCCCTCGATCGCGCTGAGCGCGACCGAGGTGCGCGCCGGTGAGGCGCTCACCGTGACCGGCAGCGACTTCGCGGTGGACCGCGTCGAGGTCGGCATCGCCAGCACCTATCGCGCGCTGGCGCAGGCGGATGTCGTCGACGGCGCCTTCTCGGCACAGGTCACCGTTCCGTCCGACCTCGAGCCGGGATCCCACACCATCCAGGTGCGGGTCGACGGCGAGGTCGTGGCCTCGGCTGCCATCACCGTGCTCGCCGCGGCGGGGACCGACCCCGGCACCGGGTCGGGCACGCCGACGCCGACACCGACGGCGACGACGGCGGGCGGGTCCACCCTGCCCGCGACGGGCGGCACCCCCGACGGTCTCGTCGCGGGCGTCCTCGTGGGACTGCTGCTCATGGCCGCCGGTGGTGCGGTCGTGCTGCGGCGGCGTCGCCTGAACTGATCGACGGTCGGATCGCATGATCGCGGGCGGATGCCGGGACTCCGGCATCCGCCCGTGTGCGTGTCGGGCGTAACGTCGGAGCCATGACATCCCCGACGCCCCTCGTCGACGCGAGCGCCCTCGCCGTCGAGCTGTCCTCGCCGACGCCGCCCGTGCTCCTCGACATCCGCTACCGGCTCGATGCTCCCGACGGCAGCGCCGCCTACGCGGCCGGCCACCTCCCGGGAGCCGTGTACGTCAGCCTCGACGACGAGCTCGCCGCCCACGGCGATCCGGGGGAGGGGCGCCATCCGCTCCCGTCCGCGGCCGCGTTCCAGCGCGCCGTGCGACGGTGGGGCATCGATGACGGCGACGAGGTCGTCGTCTACGACGACTGGAACTCCTTCGCCGCGGCGCGCGCCTGGTGGATGCTGACCGACGCCGGGATCGCCGCGCGTGTGCTCGACGGCGGCCTCGGCGCCTGGACGCGCTCCGGCGGCGCCCTCCAGACCGGCGTCGTGACGCGCCCGGCCGGCACCGCGACCGTGCGACCGGGGCGACGCCGACGGCTCGACATCGACGACGCGGCCGCCCTCGCCCGCGACGGCGTGCTGCTCGACGCGCGCGCCCCCGAACGGTATCGCGGCGACATCGAGCCCCTCGATCCCGCCGCCGGGCACATCCCGGGGGCGCGCAACGCGCCGACGACCGCGAACCTCGACTCCGACGGACGCTTCCGTCCGGCCGAGGCGCTGCGCGCGGCATACGCCGATCTCGACGGCCTGCCGGTGGGGGTCTACTGCGGCTCGGGGGTGACCGCGGCGCACGCCGTGCTGGCGCTACGGGTCGCCGGCCACGACGCGGCGCTGTATCCCGGGTCGTGGAGCCAGTGGTCGAATACCCCCGGCCGGCCGGTCGCGATCGGCGACCGGCCCTGACACTACGATGTTGACGATGCCACTGTCACCTGCACACCTGTCTGCGACGTCCGTCCCCGCCTCGGGCACCGACGTCACCCTCCGTTCCGGATCGTACGAAGCGCACATCGCCAGTGTCGGCGCGTCGCTGCGCGCCCTCACCCTGGACGGGCGCGACCTCGTCGTCCCCTTCGCCGCCGACGAGGTGCGTCCGGCCTACCGCGGCGCCACCCTCGCTCCGTGGCCCAACCGCGTGGTCGACGGGGTGTACACCTTCGCGGGGCACACGCACCGGCTCGCGCTGAGCGATCCCGGCCGCCCCAACGCCCTGCACGGCCTCGCGGTGTGGCTCGACTTCGACGTCGTGGCGCAGAGCGAGAACGAGGTGACGCTCGCCACCGAGATCGTGCCGCAGGCCGGCTACCCGTGGCGGTTGCACGTCGAGACCACCTACCGCCTCTCCGCCGACGGCCTCACGCAGACCGTCGCCGCGACGAACCGGAGCGCGGATGCCGCGCCGTTCGGCACCGGCCCGCACCCCTACCTCGTCGCGGGCCCCGCGCGGCTCGACGAGTGGACGCTCGACCTGCCCGCCGACCAGGTGCTGGAGGTCACCGACGCGCAGCTCGCGCCGATCGGGCTGGCCGACGTCACGGGGTCGCCGCGGTTCGACTGGCGTGCGGAGCGTACGCTCGGCGACGTGGAGATCGACCACGCCTTCACCGGTCTGCAGCGCACCGACGGCGCCGCGGTCGTGCGCCTCACCGACCCGTCGGGCACCGGGGTCGAGATGGTCTGGGACGCGGCGTGCCCGTGGGTGCAGATCCACACCGCCGATCTCCCGCCGCTCGCCGACGGCAGCGCGCCCGCGGGGCACCGGGCCGGACTCGCGGTCGAGCCCATGACGTGCGCGCCGGATGCCTTCAACGCCGAGCGCTACGACTACGACGCCGGACTCGTCGTCATCGAGCCGGGCGCCACCGCCGCGGCGTCGTGGCGGATCGCCGGGTTCGCGCGCTGACACCGCAACGACGAGGGGCCCCGGAGAACTCCGGGGCCCCTCGTCGTGCGGCGGGTCTCACGCGTCTCCGCGGAGCTCTTCCTTCACTTCGTTGCGCTTGTGCACCGAGTCGCGCTCGGCCTCGGCCTTCTTGACCTCGGCATCCGCCTTGACCTCGTCGATCTTGTCCTCGACGCGGTCGACGGTGTCTTCGAAGCCTTCCTTGAGCTTGCGGCCGGCCGTCTCCGCGGCGCTCTTCGCGTCGTCGATGAATCCCATGATGTGACTCCCCTCGTCCAGCTCGTACAGTGTCCGTTCCACGGTAGGCGCCCCGGCGGGGCCGCCACGAGGGGCTTGTCCGGCCCTCCGACACGTGCTATCGGTCAGGTCACGGACGCTGGCCGCCGCCGCCCATGCCGCCGCCGGGGCCCATCTCCGAGGACGTCTGCTCGCCGGCCACCGCCGAGCCCACCGTCGTGCCGCCGGAGCTGCCGCCGCTGGTGAGCCCGCCCAGCAGCGCGGTGCCCGCGGTGCCGCCGGAGGTGAGGGTGTAGGTCTGGCCGTTGACGAGGGCGGCGTCGGAGTAGACGAGGCTCTGCGTCTGCTTCGTGGTCGTGAAGGTCGCGAGCACCGTTCCCGACGAGTCCACCACCGACAGGACCGTGCCGGCCGCGATGGTCCCGCTCGTCGTGAACTGCACGGAGGCCTGCGCCGAGTCGGCGGACGGTGCCATCGCCATGCCCGACGAGCCGGCGGCGAGGAAGACGCCGCCCGAGATCGTCATGCCGTTGTCGACGTCGAGCGCGCCGTTGTCGTTCGCGGTCGGGCCGTTCACCACGACCGTGCCGCCCGACATCGTCAGCGTGCCGGAGTTGACGTCCAGGCCGTCGCCCTGCGCGTCCACCAGGAGCGTCCCGCCGGTGATCACGAGGGTCTGCGCCCCTCCGCCGGCATCCGGCTCGGAGACGTTGAGGCCGTCGTCGCTCGAGGTCACGGACGTGTCGCCGCCCGAGACCGTGATCTGCGCCGCCTCGAATCCCTCGTAGGCCCGGGCGACCGTGGTCGTTCCCGCCGAGACGACGAGCTGCAGGTCGGCGTGCACGCCGTCGTCGCCCGAGGAGAGGGTGACGGCCGCGCCGCCCAGGTGCGCGTACGCGTTCGTGTTGACCGCGTCGTCGGCGGCATCCACCTGCACCGTCCCGCCCTCGAGCACGGCGATGACGCCCGCGGAGATGCCCTTCGCGCCGCCGTCGGCGTCGCCGCCGGAGCCGCCGCCCGCCGTGATCGACAGGGTGCCGCCGGTGGTGACGACGTCGGTGGCGGCGTCGATGCCGTCGTCGCCGCTCGTGATCGTCGTGGTGCCGTCGGCGAGGTAGACGTAGCCGCGTGCGGCATCCTCCGTGTTGTCGCTCTTCAGGCCGTCGCCGCCGGCGGACACCGTGATGGCGCCGCCGCGGACGACGACGTAGTCCTTGCCGCGGATGCCGTCGTCGACGGCCGTCACCGCGACGGTGCCCGACTGGATCACCAGGCCGTCCGTCGAGGCGATGCCGTCGTTGCCGTTGCCGGTCACCGTCAGTGAGCCGGTGCCCGTGATCGTGAGGTCGGCGGCGCTGTACAGGGCCGCGTTGTGGGCCCCGTCGGCGTAGCTCGACGCGTCGGAGAGGCTGTTCGTCGTGCCGTCCGCGAGGATCACGACCGCCTCGTCGGCCGCCTGAACGTCGATCGCGGCGCCCGCCGTCGTGGCGATCTGGGCCCCGTCGAGCACGAGGCGCACCTGTCCGTCGACCGTCGAGTCGACGACGATCTGGCCGCTGTACGAGCCGGAGAGCACGTACGTCCCGGGAGCGGTGATCTGCACGGTCGCCCCGCTGACGGCGGCACCCTCCCCGGAGACGGTCGCGGACGATCCGGACAGGGCGATCGTGGTCGCCGTCGCCGCGTCGTACGCGTCGTCGTCGGCCTTGTCGTGGGTCTCCTGGTTGCCGGCGAGCACGTCGGCGGCCGTCTGGGTGGCATCGGTGGCGCCGGTGATCGCGCTGGAGAGCGTGGACGCCGTCTCCACGGTGGAGGCGGACGCGGTGGCGCTGGGCGTCGGCGAGGACGTCGCCGTGGCGGCGCATCCTGCCAGCACGAGGCTGACCGCCAGTGCGGGGGCGGCGAGCAGCCAGAGCCGGCCGCGAGGGGTGCGGGGCGTGCGGGCGGTGGGTGTGTCGTTCATGATGTCGTCCTTTCGACGGGGGAGTGGAGGAGCGGGGCTCACGCGGCGACGGTGGTGACCGTCGCGGCGGAGAAGTGCCGCGTGAGAACGCGGTTCCAGCGATGGGCGGGCAGGTCGCGGTACAGCGCGGCCATGCCGGTGCCGTACTTCGACACCGTCGCGGGGCGGTGTCCGTGGCGCCACAGCGCGCGGTCCAGGGCCCCCGCGCGCTGGCCCGACTTGGTCTCGACGACCACGGATGCCGGCAGCCGCAGCATCCGCCCGTCGCCGTCGAGCCGCGTCAGCCAGGCGAGGTCGGTGTCGATGGTCGCCCGCGACGGGTCGTGGCGGTCGGTGCCGGGCAGGAGGATCGTCGTGCGCCGGTAGCGGGTGACGAGTACCGGCACGAGCGCCGTCGCCAGCCGTTCGGCGTTGGGGATGCCCGCGTCGGCGAGCAGGTCGGTCGCGTACGAGACGGCGTCGTCGTCGAGGACGTCGTCGGCGGCGTGGACCGCGACGGGGACGCGATCCTTCACGGTGGCGGCGCGCGCTCCCCGGGTCTTCACCTCGAGGAACGATCCGCCCGAGTCGAGGTAGGTGCGCGAGCGCACCTTGAAACGGCGGCGGCGGCCGTGGACGGCGCCGTAGTAGCTGTCCAGCGCCGGGGTGTCGAAGTACTGGGAGGCGTAGCGCAGCGACCGCTCGCCCGCCACCTCCAGCACCTGGGCGCCCGCGGGGAGCGCGGCGAGCACCTCCGGGAGTGCGCGGAGGGGGAGGAGGTACTTCCTGTCCACGCGGGTCTGCAGTGCGGCCTCCGCGTTCAGCGCGGTCAGATCGACGGTGTCGAGGTGCTGCAGCGGCTGCAGGGCGGTGAGCGGGCTCATCGTCCCAGCCCCGGCGTGCCGATGGTCTCCAGCGTCTCGGGATGCCGCGACGGTGCGCTGCCCGGTCGCGGAGCCGAGTACCGCACGTCCACGACGGTGGTGTCGGCGACGAGGTCGATGCTGCGGGTGGTGATGCGGTGCGCGGGGGTGCCCAGCAGCTGGGCGACGGCCCGGTGCAGCTCGGCCTCGTCGATGTAGGCGCGGTCGAGCACGAGCTGCTGCTCGCGCGAGCGGCGCAGCAGCGCCGGGCTGTCGACGACCGCGATGACGCCCACCACGAGCGCGATCAGGCCGATGCTCAGCCACGTCACCGACGAGCTCAGACCGGCGATGAGGCCGATCGCGAGCGCCGCGAGGTAGTACGACATCTCGCTCTGCTCGATCTCGCGCGAGCGCAGACGGATGATCGAGAGTACGCCGAACAGGCCGAGCCCGAGCCCCGCCCCCACGGCCGTGTCGGTGAGGACCATCGAGACGGCGAGCACCCCGACGTTCACCCCCACGAAGGCGACCGCGAGGTCGCGGCGCCGATGGCGCGGGTAGTAGACGGCGAAGGCGAGCAGGGCGATCGCGACGAGATCGAGGGCGACGGCGGCGAAGGGGGCCATGGGAACTCCTGACGTGTGTGTCCGGATTCCCATGACAGACGGGCTCGCTATGCACTTTCTATGCGGCGCGTCGGTCGCGCTTACGAATGCGTCGGCGGGCGATGCCCTAGCATGGCGCCGTGATGACCAGCGCAGGCACCCTCGACCAGTGGCAGTCCTTCTTCGGGCAGGGGACGGGGCTCGCGCTCTTCCTCACCTACTACGTGCTGCTCGCGGTGGCGATGTGGAAGGTGTTCAGCAAGGCCGGGTATCCCGGCATCCTCGCGCTGATCCCCATCGTGAACTGGTTCATCCAGGTCAAGATCGCGGGCTTCTCCGCGTGGTGGGGACTGCTCGCGATCGTTCCGCTGGTCAACATCGTGTTCTCGATCATCGTCGCGCTGCGCATCGGACGCGGCTTCGGGCACGGCGGCTTCTTCTCGTTCGTGCTGCTGTGGGTGATCGCGCCGATCGGCTACTTCGTCATCGGTTTCAGCGGCGACCGCTACTCCCGTCCGGCGTGAGGCGGGAACCCACGGCGCCCGCCTCGACCCCCGCGGAGCCGGTTCCGTAGGATCGAGGGTGAGGGGGTGCCGTGGCAGCCAGCAGCAAGCGCGTACGCACCCGTGACGTCGTCGCGGAGGGGCTGTACATCGCGTCCGCCGCGACGCGTCTGAGCCTGAAGAACACCATCCTCGTGCACATCCTCGCCGACGGTGAGGACTTCGACCTCGACCGTTACCTCCCGGAGGCGAAGGCGGCGCTGGAGGCCCTCGCCGCGGAGGCCGAGGACGACGCGGCACGCACGGAGCGCGAGCGCCGCGCGGCGCGCGGGCGCCACACCGACTCCGACGGCACGCACGACTATCGCAGTCGCGACGTGCGCAACCTGCGCCGGCGGCAGAAGCAGTCGCTGCACGTCGCGCACGAGCTGCGGGTGCGCGCCGACGACGAGGAGGAGCTGCGCAAGCTCGTGATCGACGCGCGGGATGCCGCATGGGCGGAGGTCGCGAGCAACATCGACCGGACGCTGCGCATCGAGGCCGCCCGCCCCGACCTCGACCCCGACTACGACCGCATGCGCAACGCCCGCATGCAGGCGCTGCGGCTCGTCGACCTGCCGAAACTGCGCGCCCACCGCCGCAGCGTCGCCGCGCAGCAGAAGCAGCGCGCCGCGGGAGTGGAGCCGGCGGAGATCGCGGAGCGCTCGGGTGCGGGGACGCCCGGCCTGGACGAGCTCGACGTCGGCCTCGATTCGTCACATCCCGGCGCGTAGGCTAAGCTGGTCCTCGGCCCTCGACGAGGTGCCGAAACTGCGCCCGTAGCTCAATGGATAGAGCATCTGACTACGGATCAGAAGGTTAGGGGTTCGAGTCCCTTCGGGCGCACACTGTGTTGAGACAGTAACGAAGAAGGCCCGCGGCATGCCGCGGGCCTTCTTCGTTGACGCCGTCGATGACGACGCTCGTGCATGAAGAACTGTGACGGCGACGGCCCCGTACGCCGCCATCGCGCCTACCGTGTGAGGGTGACCACCTCCTCCGCCCCGTCCACCGCACGCCCCGCCGGCATCGATCCGCGCGGCCCGCGGTTCGCGGCATCCGTCACCGCCGCCCTGCTTCTGGTCGGCACCTTCCTCGCCCTCGTCGGCTCCTCCACGGCCACGACGGCGACGACGCCCGGGGAGCGCGTCACCGATCCGGCGTTCCTGCTCCTGCTGGTCGTCGACCTGCTGTTCGTGTGGGGCTTCGCGGCTCCCCGCACCGCGCCGTGGGGCGCGCTGTACCGGGTCGCGATCCGGCCGCGCCTGCGGCCGCCGGTCGACCTCGAAGACCCGCGTCCGCCGCGGTTCGCGCAGGTCGTCGGTTTCATCGTCGTGACGGTCGGGCTCGTGCTGCACGTCGCCGGCGTCGCGTGGGCGCTGCCGATCGCTGCGGCCGCCGCGTTCATCGCAGCCTTCCTCAACGCCGCCTTCGGCCTGTGCCTGGGCTGCCTGCTGTACCTCGCGCTGGCCCGCGCCGGTGTCTTCCGCCCGCGTGGCGGCCTGCTCGGCGCCTGAGCTGAGCCTCAGACGGGGCGGACCCGCAGCCACACGAAGCCGTGGGGGCGGAGGGCGACGCCCTCGTCGAGGTCGACCTCGACGTCGTGCACCGGGTCGAACGCGGTCCGCTCGAAACCCGACAGGGTCAGCGGGTCGATGGTGACCTCGGCATCCCCCACGTTCGCCAGCACCAGCATGCGCGTCTCGGCGCCCGGCCGCTGGTAGCCGACGACGGCGGCGTGCGGGGTGTGGAAGGGGAGGAGGGCGTTGCCGGCGAGCTCCGGCGACTGCCGGCGCACGGAGATGAGCTTCGTGAGGCGGTGGAAGACGCGGCCGGCGGCCGTGGTGTCGTCGCCGCGGTGGGCGTACGCGTCGCGGGGACGGTTGCCGCGGTGCACCCACCGGGTGTCGCCGCGGCGCACCGGGTCGTCGGCGTAGGTGTAGTCGTTGAGCTGCGCGACCTCGTCGCCGAGATACAGCAGCGGGATGCCGCCGGTCGACAGCGCCAGGGCGTGGGCGAGGATGACCCGGTCCTCGCCGCCGGGATCGCCCGCCTCGATGCCCGCGAGCGACGCGGTGGTCCCGGTCACGCGGGCATCCCCCGTGGCGGGGTTCTCCTGGAAGGCGACGCCGCGCGCGAAGGTGCCCTCGTGGCGTCCGGTGTAGAAGCGGTTGAGGAACTGCCGGTGCGCGTAGCCGTCGATGCCGAGCTCCGCGGCATCCTCGTCGGCGAAGGTCCACCCGATGTCGTCGTGGCTGCGCACGTAGTTCACCCAGGCCGTGCCCGGCGCCAGGGCGTGGCGACGATCCAGCGCCTGCTGCAGCAGTCGTCCGTCGCGGGTGGCCAGCGCCTCCCACGTCAGCGCCATCTGCAGCGGGTTGTACGACAGCTCGCACTCGTCGGGCGAGATGTAGCTGACGACCTCGTCGGGGTGGACGATCGCCTCCGACTTGAACACCATGCCCGGAGCGGCCATCGCCAGCACCGCGTTGAACGCCTGCAGCAGCAGGTGCGCTTCGGGCAGCGACTCGCACGAGGTGCCGAGCCGCTTCCAGATGAAGGCGACGGCGTCCATGCGCAGCACCTCGACGCCCTGGTTCGCGAGGAAGAGCATCTCACCCGCCATCGCCCGGAAGACGGCGGGGTTCGCGTAGTTGAGGTCCCACTGGTAGTGGTAGAACGTCGACCAGATCCAGCGGCCGTCCTCGAGCGCCACGAACGAGCCGCGGTGGTCGTCGGGGAAGATCTCCCGCGTCGTGCGCTCGTACGCGTCGGGCATCTCGCGGTCGGGGAAGATCAGGTAGAAGTCGGCGTACTCGGGGTCGCCGGCGACGGCCTTGCGTGCCCACTCGTGCTCGTCGCTGGTGTGGTTGAAGATGAAGTCCAGCACGAGCGAGATGCCCGCCAGCCGCAGATCGGCCGCCAGCTCGGTGAGCTGCTGCATCGTGCCCAGGCTCGGGTTGACGCGCCGGTAGCTCGAGACCGCGTAGCCGCCGTCGTTGTCGCCGTCGGGGGCGTCGAACAGCGGCATGAGGTGCAGATAGGTCAGTCCCAGCTCGCGGAAGTACGGGATCTGGTCGCGGATGCCGGCGAGGTTGCCGGCGTAGCGGTCGACGTAGCAGACGCCGCCCAGCATCCGCTCGGACTGGAACCACTCGGGGTCGGCCTCGCGCTGCGCGTCGCGCACCTTGAGATCGAGCGGGCGTGCGTTCCACGACGCGGATGCCGCGGCCACGGTCGCCGCGAGCTGCTCCTGGCCGTCGGCGCGATCGCCGTACAGACGGGTGAAGAGCTCGTGCAGGCGGGGGAACTGGGCATCGACGCGGGAGAGGAACCCCTCGTCGACGCGTCCGGCGCCCTCGCAGGCCTCGAGCGCGGCGCGGAGGTCGACCTCCGGCCTCGTCAGTGCGGTCATGGTGCCCCCTCCGAGTTCTCAGCGTAACCGGCGCGTAGGCTCGGAGCGTGAGTGCGTACGTCTCGGCGTTCGAGTTGTTCTCCATCGGGGTGGGCCCCTCGAGCTCCCACACGGTGGGTCCGCTGCGCGCGGCCCGCGACTTCGCGCGCCGCGCGGCCGATCGCGCCGCTGCGACGGGAGCCGGGATCGTCCGGGTCGAGTGCGCGCTGTACGGCTCCCTCGGCGCCACCGGCATCGGTCACGGCACACCCGACGCCGTCGTGGCGGGGCTGCAGGGCCACGAGCCCGAGACGGTCGATCCGGCTCTCGTGCGCGGCGCGTGGTCGGGCTGGACGGACGGGGCGGACCTGCTGCTCGACGGACGTCTCGCCGTCGCGTTCGCGCGCGCCGACATCGTGCTCGCGCCGCGCACGCGCCTTCCCGGTCACCCGAACGCGATGACGCTGGTCGCGCGGGATGCCGCGGGAGCGGCGGTGTGCGAGGACACCTATTACTCCATCGGCGGCGGGTTCATCCGCCGCGAGGGCGAGGAGGCGGCCGTGTCCGCGGCATCGTCGCCCCTGCCCTTCTCCACGGCGGCGCAGCTGCTGGACGTCTGCGACGAGTACGGTCTGACGATCGCGGAGGTCGCCCGACGCAACGAGGAGGCGCTGCGATCCGAGGAGGAGGTCGCCGCCGGCCTCGACGCGATCTGGGACGCGATGGCCGCGTGCGTCGACGCGGGGCTGCACGCCGAGGGCGTGCTCCCCGGCATGCTCAAGGTGAAGCGGCGCGCCGGAGCGATCCGGGCGCAGCTGGAGGAGGTCGCCGCGTCCGGGCGGGAGCTGCCCGGGGAATGGCTGGGCGCGTTCGCCCTCGCCGTCAACGAGGAGAACGCCGCGGGCGGACGGGTCGTGACGGCGCCGACCAACGGTGCGGCCGGCATCCTGCCCGCCGTCGCGATGTACTGGTGGCGCTTCCTCGCCGACTCGGGGATCGGCGCCGCGAACGCCGTCACCCCGTACGGGGAGCTGGTCGGCTCGGCGCTGCTCGGCCTGCACGGCGAGACCGATCCCGTGCCGGAGGCGGTCGCGGCCTCTGCCGAGGCGCTCGCCGAGGCGAACCGGCGCCGCGGCATCCGTCGGTTCCTGCTGACGGCGACGGCGCTGGGCTCGCTGTTCAAGGCGAACGCGTCGATCTCGGGTGCGGAGGGCGGATGCCAGGCCGAGGTCGGCTCGGCGTGCGCGATGGCGGCCGGCGGGCTGACGGCCGTGATGGGCGGGACGAACCGTCAGATCGAGAACGCCGCGGAGATCGCGATGGAGCATCATCTGGGCCTCACCTGCGACCCCGTCGGCGGGCTCGTCCAGATCCCCTGCATCGAGCGCAACGCCATCGCGGCCTCCACCGCCGTGACGGCGGCGCGTCTCGCGCTGCGCGGCGACGGCACCCACTACGTGCCGCTGGACGCCGTCGTCGAAACGATGCGCCAGACCGGCATCGACATGTCGACGAAGTACAAGGAGACGAGCGAGGGCGGTCTCGCCGTCAACGTCGTGGAGTGCTGAGCACCGGCTCGCAGCCGCGGCTCGGTTGGCGCTCGCGCCGCAAACCGTGCTGCCATTTCTAGCGAACGGGCCCACCGAGCGGCCGGTCACGCAGGCGCGGCGCGGCGCGCGAGGGCGGCGCGCACCAGTGCCGCGCCGCAGGACGGATCCTGACGGATGTGCGCGGAGGTCAGGCGTACGACGTCCCAGCCGAGGTTCGCGTAGTCGGCGTACTTCTGGAGGTCCCGCGCCCACTGGCGACGCGAGGTGCGGTGGTGATCACCCTCGATCTCGACGGCGACCTGGTGAGCCCGGAACGCGCCGTCGCTGATGCCGAGCAATCGCCCGTCCGAGGTGCGCACCTCGACGTCGAGCTCGGGCTCCGGCAGGCCGGTCCCGATGAGCGACAGTCGCCAGTCGGTCTCGAGCGGCGACATGCTGCCCGTGCGCAGCAGGGGGAGTGCTGCCCGGAGCTTCCCGATTCCCTGTCGGCGTCCTGCGGCGACGGCCGCACCCAGGTTCTCGGGCCTGGCGAGCTGGCGTTCGGGCACACGCCGCCCCCATCCGTCGCGGGGCACGCGGATGATCGCGTCGCCGATGACCACCAGATCGCGTGTCGAGTGCTCACGGGCGAGCATCGCCCAGGTGGAGCCGAGCGTCGCGACGGGAATTCCGGCCCGGACCGTGGAGTGGACGAGCATCGGCGCGACCTGCACGGCGGCGATGCCCGTCCGCCGGAGCGCACGGTGCGGCGCAGGCACGGCGACGTCGAGGTCGCCGGATGCCGCGGCATCCGCGTCGAGGAGGGGGAGTCCGTGGATCGCGAGCGCCGTCGTTCCGATGTAGAACGCGTGGGGCGGAAGCACCAGCACGTGCGCGCGGACGCGACGCAGGATGGCGCGCCGCGCGATCTCGTCCGGGGCGTCCTCGCCGAGCGTCGCCGCGTCGTCTGCCTCACGCCGGAGGCGGACTCCGCGGAAGGGTGCGTCCAGGTCGCGCGCCGCGAGTCGTCCGCGGGCGACGCCCGCCGCCGCCGCATCGGCGGCGGTGAAGACCTGGGGCAGAGTCGACGGAAGCGGGCGTGGTGGGCGCGGCATCCCCTCAGCGTGGGCGCATTCGCTGCCGTCGCGCGCCGCGCCGCGAGGCCCCGTGGAGAACGTGCGCGGGTGCGCCGTCTGGGGAGGAGGAGGGCGCTGCCCGGCGAGTTGGCGCCGACGCCGGAAACGGTGGCGTGGTTTCCGGCTCGTGCGTCAACTGAGCCCGGGCAGGTCGGAGGGTTCGCTGTGCGTGAACCGTTGGCACTCTCCTGGTGTGAGTGCTAATCTGAAGCTAGTTGAGTCGACGAGGCTCAACTTTCAGAACTCACAGAGCCATACACGAACAGGAGAGAACAATGGCCACGTATGACCCGTTCCGTGACCTCGACCGCATCGCGTCGGGCCTCTTCGACACGCGCCGCGGACCGCGCCGGATGCCGATGGACCTCTACCGCGACGGCGACCACTACGTGCTGAGCGCCGACCTGCCGGGCATCGATCCGGGCTCGGTCGACATCGACGTGGACGGCCAGCTGCTGACGATCCGCGCCGAGCGCACCCTCACCGAGGGCGAGGGAGTGAAGTGGATCACGCGCGAGCGCGAGACCGCGAGCTTCCTGCGTCAGCTCAACCTCGGCCAGGGCATCGACACCGACGGCATCGCCGCGACCTACAGCAACGGCGTGCTGACCGTGACGATCCCCGTGAGCGAGAAGGCCAAGCCGCGCAAGGTCCAGGTCGTCGCCGACGGCGGCGCGCCCACGATCCAGGCCCACGCGTCGGCACAGGAGCCGCAGCCCGTCGAGCCGTGACCGTCGGCGCCCTGCGCCACCGCCCGAACCGCCCCGCGTCCGCCTCGGACCGGGGCGGTTCGCGTCGACAGCGCTAGTGTCGAAGCACCCGACCCGGAACGTCAGCAAGGATGCCGATGCCCGACCTCCCCGCCGCGCACGAGCGCGAGCTCACCGCACCCGTCTCCCTCACGCGCCCCGACGGCCGGCTGAACCCGGCCGCGATCGGGTTCAGCCGGAGGCCCCTCGTCGACACCGACGGCATCGGCCGGGGGCGCGGCCGGTTCGTGCGGTCGTGGGGTCGCAACAAGCGGTGGGAGTACTGGAACGTCATCACGCCCACGCACATCGTGTCGCTGACCGTGTCGTCGCTCGACTACGCCGCGGTCCACGAAGTGTGGATCCGCGACCGCGCCACCGGACGCACGTGGTCCCGCAACGCCACCGTCCTGCCCTCGCGCGAGGTGTCGCTGCCCGGCTCGCTCGGCACGGGCATCACGATCGCCCGTCATCGCGACCTCGCGGCGACCATCACGCCCGCCGAGCGCGGGCAGCTCTGGCGGCTGCACGCGGAGATCCCCGCCGCGTCGTTCGACATCACCGTGACCCGCCCGCCCGGCCATGACCTGCTCGCCGTCGTGGTGCCGTGGTCGTCCCGGCGCTTCCAGTACACCGTGAAGGACGTCGCGCTGCCGGCATCCGGCACGCTCACCCTCGACGGGATCGATCACGACGTGCCGGCCGGATCGTGGGCGGTCCTGGATCACGGGCGGGGCCGCTGGCCGTACGACGTGGCGTGGAACTGGGGTGCCGGGTCGGGTCTGCTCGCCGACGGCCGGACGTTCGGCATCCAGGTGGGCGGGCGCTGGACCGATGGGACGGGGGCGACCGAGAACGGCGTGGTCGTCGACGGCGTGCTGCACAAGATCTCCGTCCCCGTCGCCTGGGACTACGACCTCGCCACGCCGCTGCGTCCGTGGCGGGTGCGCGGCGGCGGTCTCGACGCGGTGTTCGAGCCTGCGTTCGACAAGCGGTCGGCGACCAGCCTCGGGGTCGTCGCCTCGCGCACCGACCAGTGCTTCGGCCGGTGGTCGGGACGCGTCGCCGTGGAGGGCGGGGTCATCGACTTCGACGGCATCGAGGGCTTCGCCGAGGATGTCCGCAATCGCTGGTAGAGCTGAACACGAGGCGGAGGCACCGCCGGAAGGGAAACGGATGTCGTTTCAGGCATATCTCGACAACATCGAGGACAAGACCGGGCTCACCCCGCGCCAGTTCGTGGAGCAGGCGACGCAGAAGGGCTTCGGCCCCGGCACGAAGGCCGGGGAGATCGTCGCGTGGCTCGCCGACGAGTACGGCCTCGGCCGCGGGCATGCGATGGCTCTCGTGCACGTGATCACGAAGGGCCCGAAGATCGCGTCGACCCATGTGGGCACCGCGTCGACCCACAGCGATGCGAGCGACACGCTGTGGCTGGACGGCAAGGCCACGAACCCCGCGCGCGCCTCCTGAGGCGGATAATGCCCCCATGACGAGCATTCCCGAGGTGTCGTCCGCCCCGGCCGCAGCGTCGGCCCGGGCCGTGGTCGTCCGCGGCCTCGTGGTGCGGCGCGGACGCGACGCGGTGTTCGACGGGCTCGACCTCGACATCGCCGCGGGGCGGATCACGGGGCTGCTCGGGCCGAGCGGCAGCGGCAAGACGACGCTCATGCGTGCGATCGTCGGGGTGCAACGCCTCGCGGCGGGCACGGTGACGGTGCTCGGCGCGCCGGCCGGATCGCGGCCGCTGCGCCACCGCGTGGCGTATGACAGTCAGGGGGCGTCGGTCTACGACGATCTCACCGTCGCCCAGAACCTGGAGTACTTCGCGGCGGTCCTCGGCGCGACGCGCGGCGACGTCTCGCGCGTCCTCGACGACGTCGGGCTGCGGCCGCAGCAGCGCCGGCTGGTGGGCTCCCTTTCCGGAGGCCAGCGCGGACGCGTCTCGCTCGCGGTCGCGATGCTCGGTGCGCCCGACCTCCTCGTGCTCGACGAGCCGACCGTGGGCCTGGACCCGCTGCTGCGCGAGACGCTGTGGGGCATCTTCCGTTCCCTCGCGGATGCCGGTGCCACCCTGCTCGTGTCGAGCCACGTGATGGACGAGGCGTTGCGCTGCGACGAGATCGTGCTGCTGCGGGAGGGGCGGGTGCTGGCGCACTCCACGCCGGAGCGGTTCCTCGCGGCGACCGGGACCACCGATCCCGACGCGGCGTTCCTCGCGCTCGTGCGCGCGGCGGGCGACGGGGGGATGCCGTGAACGCGCGCCGTGTGGGCGCGACGACGGCGCGCGTCCTGCGCCAGCTGCGCCACGATCCCCGCTCGATCGTGCTCATGCTGGTCGCCCCGGCGCTGCTCGTCGGACTGTTCGCCTGGATCTTCTCCGACCGGGAGGGGGTCTTCGCGCAGTTCGGCGGCGGCATCCTGGCGGTCTTCCCGTTCATCGTGATGTTCCTGGTCACCTCGATCACGACGCTGCGCGAGCGTCGCGGCGGCACGCTGGAACGGTTGATGACGACGCCGATCGCCAAAGCCGACGTCATCCTCGGCTACGCGCTCGCCTTCGGGCTCGTGGCGCTCGTGCAGGCCGTCGTCACGGTCGCCTTCGCCGTCGTGGTGTGCGGGCTGGAGGTGGACGGCGAGATCTGGCAGCTCGGCGTGGTCGCGGTGGTGGACGCCCTGATGGGGACGGCGTTCGGCCTGCTCGCCAGCGCGTTCGCGCGCACGGAGTTCCAGGCCGTGCAGTTCATGCCCGTGCTCGTCTTCCCGCAGCTGCTGCTGGGCGGCCTCTTCCTGCCGCGCGATCAGATGCCCGACGTGCTGCGCGCCGTCAGCGACGTGCTGCCACTGAGCTACGCGATCGACGCCGTCGCCGCCGTGAGCGCGGGCGACGACGGATGGGACCTGTGGGCCCCGGTGCTCGTGGTCGCCGGGGTCGCGGTACTGTGCCTCGCGCTCGCCGCCCTCACCCTGCGGCGGCGCACCCCCTGAGCCGCCCCTGGGCCCCCTGGGCCCCCCTGAGCCCTCTGAGCCCTAGGCGCCGCGCAGTTTGCTCGTGAGTCGCTGGAGCTGCTCGAGCTCGGCGTCGCTGAGCACCGACATCCGCTCGGCGATGGAGCGGCCGTGGACCGTCGCGACGCGGCGGAACGCGGCGACGCCCTTGTCGGTCGCCCGGACGATGGCGCCCCGCCCGTCGTGCGGATCGGTGCACTTGCTGATGAGATCGCGCGCGACCATTCGGTCGACGAGGCGCGAGACACTCGGCTGGCTGATCAGCATGTTCGCGGTGACGTCGCGCAGTCGGGCGGCGTTGTCGTCGCCGCGCACCACGGTGAGCAGCACGTCGTACTCGGCCTGCGTCAGATCGTCCTCGCCGAAGTCATCGCTGATCTCGCGGAGCACTTCGTGCTGCGCGCGGAAGAGGCTCTCCCAGGCGGCGACGGCGAGGCGGCGGTCGGTCATGGCGTCCACTGTAGTGCGCGGGCCGGGCACCGCCGCCTAGGGTGGAGCGCATGGGGCATCGGCGAGGCGGACGGGCGCTGCTCGTCGGGATCGGATCGGCTCTCGCGGCGCTGCTGCTCGTGGGTCCGGCGGCGCCGGCGTCGGCGACCTCTGCGGCGGGTCCGCTCGCGGCATCCGCGCCCGCCCTGCGCCCGGCGAGCGCCGATGATTTCTCGTTCTCGTCGATGACCGCGGACTACACGCTGACCCGCGCCGACGACGGGACGAGCCGCCTCGAGGTGGTCGAGACGCTGGTCGCGCAGTTCCCGGATGCCGATCAGAACCACGGCATCCGTCGGTCGCTGCCGACCACCTACAACGGGCAGCCGCTGCACCCGGAACTCGTGTCCGTGACCGACGAGAGCGGCGCGCCGCGCCCGAGCGAGATCGACAGCGAGGACGGCGCCTTCTCGATCGTGTCGCGCGCGGACGGGTTCCTGCGCGGGACGCAGACGTTCGTGCTGACCTACACGCTCGAGAACGTCACGTGGGTCTTCCCGGACTCCGGTCTGGAGTTCTACTGGGACGTCAACGGCGTCGACTGGCCGCAGGTGTTCGGCACCGTGACGGCGCGGCTGCACCTGGGGTCCGAGCTCGCTCCCGCACTCACGGGCCGGATGGCCTGCTATCAGGGGGTGCAGAACTCGTCGACGCCGTGCGCGTCGATCGCCGCGTCGCCGGATGCCGGCGGTGGCACGATCGTGACGGCGGTCGCGGACGACGTGCAGCCGTACGAGACGCTGACGATGGCGGTCGGCTTCACGGACGGCACCTTCTCGACCTACGACACCGGCTACCTGGCGTCGCCGTTCGGGTGGGGGCAGGCGGTGGCCGGGCTCCTCGCCGTCGCCGGCGGCGTGCTGGGCGTGCGGGCGCGACGCCGGCAGCTCGCGGACGAGCCGGGGCGGCCGACGATCATCGCCGAGTACGACCCGCCCAAGATCGTCGATGCGCTCGAGAGCGCGGTGCTGCTCGGCGAGACGTCGAAGGCGATCCCCGCCGAGGTGCTGGAGCAGGCCGTGCGCGGCTCGATCCGGATCCTCGACACGGACGGCGGCTGGTTCGGCAAGGACAAGCTGGCGGCGGAGCTCGTCGACCCGTCGAAGGCGGACGGCGACGGCAGGATGCTCCTCGACGGACTGTTCCCGGACGGCGTGCCGGGGGAGCAATACCGGTTCGGCAAGCAGGACACCCGCCTGTCGAAGGTGGCCCAGAAGATCCTCGCCGCGGCGGAGGTAGAGCTCGGTGCCCGAGGGCTGCGCCGACAGGTGCCCGCGCGGGCGCGCTGGCTTCCGATCCTGCTGGCGGTCGTCGGTGCGGGGGCCGCGATGGGCCTCGGTTTCGTGGCGCTGGGCTCGTACGTGCAGCCCGCCGTGCCGTGGACGGTGCTGGGTGTCAGCGTCGCGATCGCAGTCGTCGTGATCGCGATGTGCTCCCGTAAGCCGCTGACCGCGCTGGGCGCCGAGACGCGCGATCACCTCAAGGGGCTCGAGGAGTTCATCCGCTGGGCCGAGGCCGATCGCATCCGCATGCTGCAGTCGCCTTCCGGCGCGGAGCGGGCGCCGGTGGACGTGGACGACCCGCGACAGAAGCTGGTGCTGTACGAGAAGCTCCTGCCCTACGCCGTCGTGTTCGGTCAGGAGAAGGAGTGGTCGGCGCAGCTCGCGGTGCTCTACACGGCTGTCGGCGCGACGGGTCCGTACTGGTACTACGGCTCGGGGGCTTTCGATGCGTCGGCGTTCTCGTCGGGCATCGGCTCGCTCTCCAGTGCGGCGATGTCGTCGTCATCGACGTCGGGAGGATCGGGCGGCGGAGGCTCGGCGGGTGGGGGCGGAGGCGGCGGCGGGGGCGGCGGCGTCTGAGGCGGTCGCTCGCCGCGGCGGTCAGGCGAACTGCCCGTCAGCGCCGCCGAGGATGGCATGGAGGGTGGCGAGGTCGATCTCGTCGCGGTCTCCGTCGACGTGTTCGTGGAGCGTGAACGGCAGTCCGAGGTCGGTGAGGTAGTCGATCGTCTTCTCCAGACGGGGGACCACGTCGATGTGGGCGTTGCCGAAGAGGGCGGCGGTGAACAGCGGCTGCCGGCCCTGGATGCTGCGCCGGAGCTCGACCGTGGAACGCCCGGTGATGCGGTAGAGCGCCTGCAGGATCGCGCTCGGCAGGTCGGGTGTGCCGTCGAGGGTGAGCGAGATCGCGGTGTCGGTCATGGTGTCATTCCATCACGGGCGCGCGGGCGGGCTGTGCCGGCGGGGCGAGCGGGCTCGGGCGGGTGGCGGGTGCGTCAGAACGGCGCGGGCTCGAAGGCGAGCGAGCGCGCGGGGCGATCGTCGTAGGTGCGCCCGGCCGGGCTGGTCCATTCGAGGGTGCCGTCCGGCCGCTGCTGGACCCGCCACGCGGAATGGTGTTTGAGGGTGTGGTGGCGACGGCACAGGTGGGCGAGGTTCGCCACCGTCGTCGGACCGTCGTGCTCTCGGGCGATCGTATGGTCGATGTCGCAGCGTGGGGTGGGCTGGCGGCATCCGGGGAAGCGGCAGTGCTCGTCGCGTGCCCGGAGGAGGCGGCGCTGCTCGTTGCTCGGGCGGTAGCGGTCGACGGCGAGCACGGCCCCGCCGGTCGGGGCGGTGAACAGTCGGTCCCACCCGGGTGCGGTCTCGGCCAGGCGCCGGGCGGTGTCGGCATCCACGGGGCCGTGCCCGGCCAGATCGGCGGGGCGGTCATCGGCGCCGACGAGGGTGAGGAGGGGGATCGTGACCTGGATCCGCGCGCGGATCGACGCGCTCTCGGGCAGGGACGCGTTGCTCGCCTCGCTCGTGGCGTGCCCGCTCAGCAGCAGGTCGAGCGCGACGTCGCTGCGCACCTCGTCGAGGCGTCGCGTGTCGGGGGACGCGCCGTCTTCCGCGGGGAAGAGGGCGTCGCGCGGTTCGCCGTCGGCCGTGGGTCGAGTCGTGTCGGCGGCCGCGAGAGCGGTCGTGGCGCTCACCGGATCGACGGCGGGCGGGCGACGGCGGGCGTCGGTGACGGCGCGCGCGAGTTGCGTGAGCCGGTCGAACGCGCCGTGGATCAGGTGCGCGGGACCGGTGAGGCCGAGCTCGGCCATGCCGTCGTCGCGGTCGGCGACCCAGACGCGACGATCGCGGCGAGCCGTGCGGTGACGTTCGTCGAGGGGGACGGGATGAGCGAGATCGGCGAGACGTCGCGCGACGGGACGCAGTCGGCCGACCGTCTCGCGCTCGGCGACGGCGAGTACCGCGCTCTCGTACGCGTCGCGCGCGTCGTCCGTGGGGATCGCACCCCCGGCATCCACGATGACGGCCGCGTGCGCGCGGCTGATCAGGCCCGCGCGCAGGGCGGCGAGAGTCGCCGGGAAGCGCGCGACCAGGGTGGCGGCGTCGCCCATCCGCGCCTGCACCGTGCGGTCGGACTGGAGGGTCGCGGCGCCGATCTCGGCCGCCACCGAACGCAGCGGGAGGTCGTCGGGCTCATCGCGATCGGCCGCGAAGGCGTCGTGTCGCGCGAGCGCGAACTCCTGGGCGGCATGGAGCAGCTCGGCTTCCTCGGCCTGTAGCGCGGCGATGCGGCGGCGCCGGTCGAGAAGGCCATCGAGGATCGCGTTCAGGCGCGCGCGGTCGTCCGGCGGCGTGAGCGGATCGGTGTCTTCCATGCCTCGATTCTGCCGCGGACCTCCGACACCGGAGCGGGAAAAGGGCTGGTCAGAGTTCTTTTGTGGATAACTGCACAGGCGGCTGGACTGGGGAGGAAGACGCGCAAGAGTAAGGGCCGGTCGGAGAGGCTTCCGACCGGCCCTTGTCCCTTGCACCAAGAGTGTCCTGCAATCACATGCCGGTAGCTGCCACAGCAAAACAACTACCGTGCGAGCACTCTATAACGACCAGGTAACGGCCCACAAGGGGTTTCCGTTACCTTTTCGTGACTTCATACGAAAGTCGCATGCGGCTCTCGAACTGCCGTCTCCGGCTGTTCGATCTCGACGGCGTCGTCCGTCACTTCGACCCTCGGCTGACGGCCCCGACGCCGTGCTGTTCACCGACGATTCGCCCGGCCATGTCGCGGCAGCGCGCCGTGTCGGCATGGTCTCGCAGCACTTCGTGGGAGTGGCGGAGCTCGTGCACGCGCTGGAGGAGAACGGCGTCCCCGTGGACCTCTCCCGCTGAGAGCGGACGCCCCTCCCATCCGATCCGGCGTCGGTGACGAACAACACGCGTAACCCCGACCCCGGCGGCAGGAGATCACTGTGACGACACGCAACGGCCGTGTGAGGTCTCTCGCCCTGGCAGCCCTCGCGGGTCTGGTGAGCGGCGCCGTGTTCCTCGGTGTCGCGGAGCTGCTCGCCCTCCTGCTCGCGCGCACCGCCAGCCCGATCCTCGCGGTCGGCGGGTTCGTGATCGACATCGTGCCGCAGCCGTTCAAGGAGTTCGCGATCGCGACCTTCGGCGCGAACGACAAGATCGCCCTGCTCGCGGGGCTCGGCCTCGCCGTCGTCATCGCCTCCGCGATCGGCGGGGTGCTCGAGTACCTGCGCGCTCCGCTGGGCGTCGTGATCGTCGTCATCGCCGGAGTGCTCTCCACGGCCGCGGTCGTCTCGCGGACGGGGGTCACGCCGCTGTCGTTCGTTCCGCCGGTGATCGGCACGGTCGCGGCATCCGTCGTCCTCGTGCTGCTCGGCCGTCGCCTCCGGCGCTGGCGTGGCGCGGCCGCCGGGGAGTCCGGCGCCCCCGACGACGGCGCACCGTCGGAGCAGGCCCTCGGCCGTCGCGGGTTCTTCCGCCTCGCCGGCGTCGCCGGCGTCTCGGCGGTGATCGTCGGCGTCGCCGCACGCGTCGTGACCGCGGCGACCTCGTCGGTGGACGCGATCCGCGACGCTCTCAAACTGCCCGCACCCCGACGGGCGCTGACCATCCCCGCGGGCGCCGAGCTCGACGTGCCCGGCCTGTCGCCGCTGTTCACACCGAACGCCGACTTCTACCGCGTCGACACGGCCCTGACGGTGCCGACCATCGATCCGGCCACCTGGCGACTCGTCGTGGACGGCATGGTCGACCGCCGCGTGGAGCTGGGCTTCGACGAGCTCGTCGCGATGGGGCTGGACGAGTACGGCATCACCCTGACCTGCGTGTCGAACGAGGTGGGCGGCGGGCTGCTCGGAAACGCCACCTGGCTCGGGGTGCCGGTGCGCGACATCCTCCGGATGGCCGGTCCCCAGGCCGGCGCCGACATGGTGCTCTCCCGCAGCATCGACGGCTACACCGCGAGCACGCCGCTGTCCGCCCTCACCGACGACGGCCTGGACGCGATCCTGGCCGTCGCGATGAACGGCGAGCCGCTTCCGGCCGAGCACGGCTTCCCCGTGCGGATGATCGTGCCCGGCCTCTACGGCTACGTGTCGGCGACGAAGTGGCTCACCGAGCTGAAGGTCACGACCTTCGCCGCCGACGAGGCGTACTGGACGCCGCGCGGCTACAGCGCCGAAGCGCCGATCAAGCTCTCCTCCCGGGTCGACGTGCCGAAGATCGACACGCCGGTCGCGCCCGGCACCGTCGCGGTCGCCGGCATGGCGTGGGCGCAGCCGGTCGGGGTCGGGCGCGTCGAGGTGAACATCGACGACACCGGCTGGATCCCCGCCACGATGTCCACCCCCGTCAACGACGACAGCTGGGTGCAGTGGATGCACGAGTGGGATGCCACGGCGGGCACGCACTACATCGCGGTGCGCGCCTGGAACAAGAACGGTGAGCTGCAGGTCCAGGAGCGGGCGCCCATCGCGCCGAACGGCTCGACGGGATGGCATCGCGTGCTGGTGACGGTGTCCGAGTGAGGATGCCGCGGACGTGCCGGCTCCGTCGGAGCGCTCCGCGGTCCAGAATGTGTCCATGACGCCCCGGTGGTCCGCCCTCGCCCTCACCTACCTCGCGCTCGCGGTCGTCGGGCTGGTCGGCACGTTCGCCCTCAACGTCTGGTCGGTCGTGCTGATGCGCAACTACGTGCTGGACCTCGTGCAATCCGGCCCTGCGGTCGGCTCGATCGGCGTCGACCTGATGGTCGCGGCCGTGGCCGGCAGCATCCTGATCATCGTCGAGGGGCGCCGCCTGGGCATGCGCCGCCCGTGGCTGTACGTCGTGGCGTCGCTGGTGACGGCGTTCGCCTTCGTGTTCCCGCTGTTCCTCGCGATGCGGGAGCGGACCCTCGCCGTCCGCCGGGAGGTGGGGCGGTCGGAGTCGGACCGGGACGCGTCTAGGTAGCCGGGGTCTCGGGGCGCCGATCCTGGCGCTCGCGGGAGATGGTCCGCGCCAGCACCTGGCCGCCGCTGGTCAACAGGGCGCGTCGCCACGGGAGCGTCCCCTCGATCTCGATCTGGATCGACATGGACAGCACCGTCCGGATGACGACGATGAGCCCGAGGATCACGGCATCCTCGATCGACGGCTTCGAGGTGATGGTGCGGATGAGGTCCGCGGCCACGAGCACCTCGAGACCGAGGAGGATGGCCGCGCCCAGCGTGTTGCGCAGCACCAGGTACGCCGCGTGTCCCTCGCCCGTGCGCCGCAGCGAGCGCCACGCCAGGACGACGGCGATCACGAAGCCCACGACCATCGCGAGGGCGCCGATCATCTCGAAGGCGATCGCGATCACCGTGAAGAAGGGCTCGATGTGCTCGGACATGGTCGCTCCACCTCGGATATCGTCGTCCCACTCTAGGGCGGCGGACCCGTCGACGCAGAACGACGCCCCCACCGCGAGGGGTGGGGGCGTCGCGAGCGGGGGCTTACTTGAACGCGTCCTTGACGTCCTCGCCGGCCTTCTTGACGTGGGCCTTGGCCTGGTCGGCCTCGCCCTCGGCCTCGAGGCGCTCGTTGTTCGTCAGCTTGCCGACGCCTTCCTTGACCTTGCCGCCGAGGTCCTCGGCCGCGTTCTTGATCTTGTCGTCGAGACCCATGATGTCTTCCCTTCTCTGGACTCCCGATCTCGACGTTAGGAGCGCCGCCGTGAGCACGGCAGAGGGTTGACGGGTTCGCCGTGAAGGGCTACATCGGCCCGCTCGCATCGGAGCGGGGGTCGCGCGGGGCATCGGGTCGCGCGTCGTCGGCCCACACCGGCCAGGCGGGCAACGGGTCGTCGAACCGCGCCCAGGCGGCCGGACCGGCCTCGAGCTCGCGATCCGTCAGGAGCGCACCGTCGAGGGTGCGCGCGACGGCATCCGCGACGAGATCCAGTCCCGTCAGAGCGAGGTCCTGGGCGGTGAGGGCCGCGTGCTCGCCCGCGTCCTGGGGGTCGATCCACATCGCCGAGCCGACCTGTTCCCACCGGGCGAGGATGCCCGCGCGGGTCGCGAGCCGGCAGAAGCCCGCCGAGCGCACGAGCAGGCCGAGGCGACCGGTGTCGAGCTCGTCGAGCGCCGCGGCGAGCCGCGACGGATGGAACGGGCGCAGGCGCTCGTACCGGAGGGTCGTCACGCGCGGATCGGTCATGTACGGGTCGTGCTCGTCGTTGAGTGCCATCACCCAGCCCGCGCGCTCCGGCAGCGGGGGCTCGCCGACGCCGTCCGGGTGCCCGTGGGCCAGCGCCGGAAGGTCCTCGGCGGGGCCGCGCGATAGGCGGACGCGCGCCCGCGGCGCCAGGTGCGAGGCCAGCGCCATGAGCAGCGACAGCTCGGCGGTCTCGACCCGCTCCCAGTGCACGAAGCTGATGAGCGTCGCGGCCTCCAGGAGCGTGACCGCGCGACGCGCCCGTGCGCCGGTGTCGGCGTCGCCTCCTCCGCCGGGAGCCTCGTCGCGGAGCGGGCTGGGATCGCGCAGATCCGCCAGCAGGTGCCGGGCGTCGACGACGCACACGATCGGTGCGGGCTCCGCACGCGTGACGAGGTCCAGGTGCAGCACGTCGACGTCGATGTCGGCATCGATGACGACGCGCTCGATCTCGCGCCGGTCGCGCAGCAGCGGCACGGCGACGGGGCCGTCGGGTGTCGGTGCCGTCCCGCCCCTGCTCGCGCTGACCCGCAGCAGGCCGCGACCGCTGGCGTGGGCGAGACCGGCGGCGTAGCGGCGGCGCTCGGGTGTGCACAGTCCGGCGACGATCAGGGGGGAGGGGGGCACGACGATCCTGCTCTCGGGTTGACGGACGGGTCGCACCACTCTAGCGTTTTATTGATAAGTATTCTCAATAAGGAGTCATCGTGAAGGTTCGCGCATCCCTCAAGTCCCTCAAGGCGCAGCCGGGCGCACAGGTCGTCCGCCGCCGCGGGCGGGTCTACGTCATCAACAAGCTCACCCCGCGTTTCAAGGGACGCCAGGGCTGAGCCCGATCGGTCCCCCGCACGCTCAGGCGAATCGGCCCAGGTGGATGCCGGCGTAGGCGAGCGCCGCGACCGTCTCGCCGTCGGTGATGTCGCCGTCCCGCACCATCCGCAGGGCGTCGGCGAACGGCACCCAGCGCACCGCGTCGATGCCCTCCTCGTGCTGGGTCGCGGCGGCATCCGACGCCCGTTCGACGCCGCGGGCGAGGAAGACGAACTCGGGCGCACGCGCGATGCCGTTGAGGGCGTTCATCCGTCCGAGCGGCGTCCACTCGCGCGCCGTCATCCCGGTCTCCTCGGCCAGCTCCCGTCGCGCCGCGACGAGGGGGTCCTCGCCGTCGGAACCGCCTGCGGGCACCTCCCACGACGAGCCGGTGGTGTAGCGCTCGAGCGAGACCAGGCAGACGCGGTCGTCCTCGTCGAGCGCCACGACGAACACCGCGGGATGCTGCATCTCGACGACGCCGTAGATGCCCTCGCCGTGGGGGCCCAGGACGTCGTGCTCGTCGACGCGGATCCAGCGATTCTCGTACACGGTGCGCGAAGCGCGCGTCTGCCACGTCATGCGCCCACCCTAGAACGCGAGAACGGCCCGGACGGATTCGTCCGGGCCGTTCTCGGGGCATGGGGGAGCGGTCAGTACCAGCCGACCGACTCGGAGTGGTCCCACGCGCCGCACGGGGTGCCGTAGCGGCCGGAGATGTAGCCGAGGCCCCAGGCGATCTGCGTCGCCGGGTTCGTCTCCCAATCCGCGCCCGCCGAGGCCATCTTGCTGCCGGGCAGGGCCTGCGGGATGCCGTACGCGCCACTGCTGTTGGCGGCGTTCACACGCCAGCCCGACTCCTTGTTCCACAGCGACACGAGGCACGCGAACTGGTCGTCGCCCCAGCCGTAGCTGGCGGCCGCCATGGAGCGGGCGATGCCCTGCGCCGAGGCGGGGTCGACGTTCACGTCGACCGAGGGGACGGACGCCGATGCCGACGAGGCCTTCGCGGCGGCGGCGGCTTCCGCCTCCGCCTGCGCCTGTGCGGCGGCGGCCGCGGCGGCCGCCTCGGCGGCGGCCTGAGCCGCGGCGGCCTCGGCGGCCGCCTTCGCGGCGGCATCCGCTTCGGCCTTGCGCTGCTTGGCGGCGTCGAGGGCGGAGCGCAGGTCGGCGGTCTGGGTGCGCACGGCCTCGGTCTCGGCGGTGGCATCCGCGGTCAGCGACGGGATCATCATCGCCGGCGTCACCTCGAGCGCCTGCAGCTTGTCGACGAGCGCGCTGAGCTTCGTGGTGTCGATCACGATGTCGGTGCGGCCGACGTCGAGGCCGGAGGCCGTGATGTCCATGGAGACCTTCGCGGCGCCGGCGACGGCGGCCTGGGCCTTGGCGAGGGCGGTGATGCCGCCCGCCGTGATGGCGCTGAGCGGCGCGGAGGTGGACTCGGCGACGACGGAGCCGCTGGTCGCGGCCGGGGCGGTGCTCACGGCGAAGGCCGGAACGGCCCCCGCGGTGGTCGTGGCGGCGCCGATCACGAGGCCGAGGCCGAGGAGGGCGGACGTCACGGGACGGTGGGGCAGACGGGGCATAAAGAGAGCAGCTTCCGGTGGATCAGAATCGCCCCGGGGCGGGTGAAGGGGCGATGCGCGTCCTCGGGTGGACACGAAGGTCACAGCTTCACAACGTTTTCTGGACGTCCCCGGCACGGAACCTGAGTGAAACCTGAACGCGGATGCCGGGCGCGGAGCGGGTCGAGGGGCCCCGATTGCCACGGTCCGGGGCCTGTCCGCCGTCCTGACGGCGATATAGAGTCGCCTGCGACAGATCGTCATCGACAGGACGTCGCACAACGAAAAAGAGGCGAAAACATGGCATCCAATTCGGCATCCGAGATCGTCGACGCCGTCGGCGGGCCCGGGAACATCGCGAGTCTTACGCACTGCGCCACACGGCTGCGCTTCCAGCTCAACGACGGCGACAAGGCCGACAAGACCGCCGTCGAGGCCATCCCCGGCGTGCTCGGAGCGGTCCCGCAGGCCGGCGACCGCTTCCAGGTCGTGATCGGCGGCGGCGTGCAGACCGTCTACAACGAGATCATGGCGCTGCCCGTCATGGCCGGCGGCGGCGCCCCCGCCAGCGCGGAGAGCGACGCCGACATCAAGGCGCGCGAGCGCGCGAAGGGACCGCGCGGCACGAACGCGTGGCTCGACACCCTCTTCGAGTTCCTCTCGGACTCGTTCCGTCCGATCCTCGGCGCCCTGCTCGGCGCGTCGCTGTTCATCACGTTCATGGCCCTCGCGGCGACGCTCGGCTGGATCCCCGCGTGGAACGCGCCCGGCGTGGTGCTGCCGCCGTCGTGGGCCTTCGTCAACCTCATGTGGCAGTGCGTGTTCATCTTCCTGCCCCTGATGGTCGCCTACAACGCGTCGCAGAAGATCGGCGCCGACCCGTGGGTCGGCTTCGCGATCATGGCCGTCGTCATGCTCCCCGGCTTCACGGCGCTCGGGAAGACCGAGGATGCCGTGCAGACGACGTTCCTGGGCTCCGACATCACCACGGTGCAGGTGTTCGGGATGCCGCTGACCATCTTCGACTACAGCTCCCAGGTGTTCCCGCCGCTGCTCATGGCCGCGGTGCTCGGCCTCGTCTACAAGGGGCTGAAGAAGGTCATCCCCGAGAACATCCAGCTGATCTTCGTACCGTTCATCGCGATGCTCGTGATGATCCCGCTCACGGCGTTCCTCATCGGCCCGATCGGCGTGTACGCCGGTGCCGCGCTGGCGAACGCCCTCAGTGCCATCAACTCCTTCTCGCCGTTCATCTTCGCGATCGTCATCCCGCTGGCCTACCCCTTCATGGTGCCGCTGGGCCTGCACTGGCCGATCAACGCGATCATGCTCCTGAACATCCAGACGCTCGGCTACGACTTCATCCAGGGCCCCATGGGCGCGTGGAACTTCGCGTGCTTCGGCGCGACCGCCGGCGTGCTGGTGCTGGCCTGGCGTGAGAAGGACAAGCAGATGCGGCAGACGGCGACCGGCGCCCTGGCGGCGGGCCTGCTGGGCGGCATCTCCGAGCCGTCGCTGTACGGCATCCATCTGCGGTACAAGCGGATCTATCCGCGCATGCTGGTCGGCTGCCTCACGGGTGGTCTGATCATCGGCATCGGATCGCTGCTGCTGGGCCTTCCCCACGGCATCACGACGCAGGCGTTCGTCTTCACGTCGCTGCTGACGATCCCCGCCTTCAACCCGATCGGCCTCTACCTCATCGCCGTCGCGGGCGCGTTCGTGGTCGCGATGGTGCTGGTCATGATCTCGGGCTACAAGAACCCCGAGCCGGCCGACGCGGCCGTCGCGACGGCCACGGCCGGTGCGGGAGCGGTCGCCCCGGGCGCCGCTCGCGACAGCATCCCGGCCGTCGCCGGCGGTGCGGAGCTCGTCGGCGTCGCGGGCGAGACGGCAGCGGCCACGACGGCGACCGCCGTCGCCGAGCGGCCTGCGGCCGTGGGCGAGCTCGTCCAGGTGGCCGCGCCGCTGGACGGGACCGTCGTCGCCCTCGACCAGGTTCCCGACCCCGTCTTCGCCGGTGGTGTGATGGGACCGGGCGTGGCGATCGAGCCGACCGGTGACACGGTCTACGCGCCCGGTGCCGGCACGGTGGTGGCCGCGCAGCCGACCGGACACGCCTTCGGCCTGCAGCTGGACAACGGCACCGAGGTGCTCATCCACGTCGGCATCGACACCGTCAACCTGAAGGGCGAGGGCTTCGACGTGAAGGTCAAGAACGGGGATCGTGTCGAGACCGGCACCCCGCTCGTGACCTTCGACCGCGCCGTGATCGAGAAGGCGGGCTACCCGCTGATCACGCCGGTGATCGTCCTCAACGGCGACTCGTTCGACACCGTCGACCCGGTGGCCCTGGGCCCCGTGGCCCACGGATCGCCGCTGCTGGACGTGCAGAAGAAGGCCTGACCGCAGGCGCTCTGCGTTTCGACTCGCTGCGCTCTGCGTTTTGACTCGCTACGCTCTGCGTTTCGACTCGCTGCGCTCGCTCAACGACCGGGAAGAGGAACCCCGGTCGTTGAGCGAGGAGCGCAGCGACGAGTCGAAACGCGGCGAGCCGCTCAGCGCACGACGGCGACGGCGTCCCAGATCGCGTCGGCGACGGCGCGCTTGGAGCCCGCGGCCTCCGCGACCACCGCACCCGAGGCATCCAGCAGGAGCACACGGTTCTCGGTCGCCTCGAACCCGTGCTCCCAGTCGACGCGGTTGACGGCGAGCAGGTCGACGCCCTTGCGCTCCCGCTTGCGGCGCCCGCGCGCGAGCAGCTCGGTGTCGTCGGCCGCCGTCTCGGCCGCGAACCCGATGACGATCTGGCCCGGCCGCCGCGCCGCGACCAATCCCGCGAGGATGTCGGGGTTCGGCACGAGATCCAGCCGCGGTGCGCCGTCCTCCTTGCGGAGCTTGTGGTGCGACACCTCCGCGACGCGGAAATCGGCGACCGCGGCGACCATCGCGACGACGTCGGCGGTGGCCGCGGCATCCGTCATCGCGGCCTGCAGCTCGGCGGTCGTCCCCACGCGGACGACCGCGATGCGGGGGTGGCGGGATGCCGCGGTCAGCACGCCTTCGTCCACGTGCGCCGCCACGAGCGTCACCTCGGCCCCGCGCGCGGCCGCGGCGACGGCGAGCTCGGCGCCCTGACGTCCGCTGGAGCGGTTGCCGAGGAAGCGCACGGGGTCGATCGGCTCGCGCGTGCCGCCGGTCGAGACGGCGATGCGCCGTCCGGCGAGGTCGGCCGGGTGCCCGGCGGCGACGGCCAGCGCGGCCGCGACGATCTCCTCCGGCTCCCGCATCCGCCCGGGGCCGCTGTCGCCGCCCGTGAGCGGGCCGTCGGCGGGGTCCACGACGTGCACGCCGCGCGAGCGCAGCGTCGCGATGTTGGCCTGGGTGGCCGCGTGCTCCCACATGGCCGTGTGCATGGCGGGGGCCACGACCACCGGGGCGGTCGTGGCGAGCAGGGTGACCCCGAGCAGGTCGTCGGCGATCCCCGCGGCCATCTTGGCGAGCGTGTTGGCGGTCGCCGGGGCGATGACGACGAGGTCGGCGGAGGTGCCGAGGGCCACGTGGCGTACGCGGGAGACGTCGTCGTGCACGCTGGTCGTGACAGGATTCCTGCTGACGGCCTCCCACGTGGTCGTCCCGACGAAGCGCAGCGAGTCCGCCGTGGGAACAACGTGCACCTCGTGCCCGTTGGTCACGAGGGCGCGCACGAGGTGCACCGTCTTGTACGCGGCGATGCCGCCCGTCACGCCCACGACAACGAACATGGTCCGATCCTCCCACGCCCGCCGGCGCGGGCACGAGGAGCGGACGGAGAGGTCACGAGCACCGTGTGCACCGTCATCGTCCACGTCCCGGCCGACCCCGCAGCGCCCGTGCGGCTGCTCGCCGTGCGCGACGAGGACCCCGCCCGCTCGTGGGACCCGCTCGGGCGGTGGTGGCCCGAGCTCCCCGACGTCACGGGGGTGCGCGACCGGCGCGCGGGCGGCGCCTGGCTGGCGGCGGATGCCGGGGCCGGACGGGTCGCGGTGATCCTCAACCGCGCCGACGTGCTGCCCGCCGACGGGGCCGGGCATGCGGAACCGCCACGGTCGCGGGGACGGATCGTCCTCGACGCCGTCGCGGGGGAGGGTCCGGTCGCGCCGCCGCACGCGCAGGGGTTCAACCTCGTCGAGGTGACCCGGGCCGGCGCGACGGTGACGATGTGGGACGGCACCGACCTGCGCCGCGTCGGTCTGACGCCCGGCATCCACATGATCGCGCACGACGACATCGACGACGAGGCGACGGCGCGCATCGCCGCCTGGCGCGACGCTTTCGCCGAGCCCGCCGCCGCGGACGAGCGCTGGTGGGAGCCCTGGCTCGACACGCTCGAGCGCACCAGCGGGGTCGGCCCCACCGACGACCGCGCGATCGTGCGGGACAACCGACCGTTCGGCTATCCGACCCTGTCGCTGCTGGTGTGCGCGGCATCCCTCGGCCCCGACGGCGTCGACGTGCGCTACGCGGAGTTCGACGAGCCGGGGCAGTGGAACCGGCCCCGGCTCGCCTGAGCCCGTCCGGGCCGCCGCCGCCGACGCCTCAGACGCCGCGGCGGATCGCGGTGACGAGGGGCCGCGTCGCGACGAGCGACAGACGCACCAGCAGGATGCCGGCCACGAACGTGCCCGCGATCACCGCGAGCGAGGCCGGTGCCACCAGCACCGTGAGTCCCACGATCGGCAGCGCCAGTGCCGCTCCGACGAGCGCGCCGCCCACCGCCGCCCACCGCAGCGGCACCATCACCGTGAGGGCCCGGGCGCGGCGGAGATCCCTCTCCGGCATGCCGAGGCGATCCAGCCCCACGATCAGCTCGCGATCCTCCAGCACGGAGGCGGCCTGCGTGACGCCCACCGAGCAGGCGAGCAGGGCGAAGCCGATCGCGAGCGTCACCAGCACGCCGGTGCGCATGTCGGCGAAGACGACCGCCTGGGCACCCGTCCCGCCGTCGTCGCCGGCGAGCATCACCAGACTCGCGCCCGCCCCGCCCACCACCGCGATGAACGCGATCATCGCGATTCCCGACACGCGACGCCAGGCCGAGGCGGCGTGCGCCGACAGCTCCCGCCCGGCGATGAGCCGCGCGGGGGAGGAGGTCGTGCGCGCCAGGCCGCGGCCGCGGGCCGCGATCAGCGGCGTCCCGACGACGTTCACCACCAGCAGCGCCGCCCCGAACAGGCCCACCAGCACGATGAGGCCCACGGCGGCTCCCCACACCTGCGCGATCGCCGTGATGTTCGACACCACGGTCGCCACGGCGATGAGTCCCAGGATGCCGAAGACGAGCGCCGCGGTGCGCCGCCGCGGCGGATCGGTCCGCCGCGCCACCCCGAGGGGGGTCAGCTGCACCCTGCGCAGGCTCAGCGCGGCGCTCGCCGTCGCGATGACCACGACGCCGGCGACCGCCGCGACGACGATGGCCGCGCCCGTCCACAGCGCGCCCGCGCCGACCGGACCGCCGAAGAACGGCAGCAGGCCCACCGCGGGCAGCAGCGCCGCGTACAGTCCGACCCCCAGGATGCCGCCGGCCATCGCCGTGCCGGCGGCCTCCAGCACCGTCATCGCGCTCACCTCGCCGACGCTCGCGCCCAGCAGCCGCAACGTCGCGAGCCGGTCGTTGCGCCGGCGCGCCGACAGTCGTGCCGCCGCCGCGCCGAGGGTCGCGATCGGCACGGTCAGCAGCACGAGGGCGAGCGCGCTGAGCACGCGATAGAGGATCTCCATGTCACCGGCGGCCCGCGGGTCGGTGAAGAACATGCGCACGCCGCCGGCGACGACCAGCAGCAGCGCCGTGGTCACGGCGAACGCGACCACGGGCAGCGCGAGCGCCGCGCGCCCCTGGCGCGCCGGGCGGGCCAGCATCGCGGTCAGGCGGAGCGTTCCGGCGAGGCTCATGCGACGCTCCCGTCCGGGGCGGGCGCGCGGTCCGCGGCGGCCGTCGGGCTCGTGATGCGTCCGTCGATCATGTGCAGCGTGCGATCGCAGCGGGCCGCGACGCCCGGGTCGTGGGTCACGACGACCAGGCTGCGCCCCTGGCCGGTGGTCGCGTGCAGCAGTGCGGTCATGACCTCGCCGGAGGTCCGGGAATCGAGCGCTCCGGTGGGCTCGTCGGCGAACACGATCGGCGCACCGGTCACCTGCGCCCGCGCGATCGCGACCCGCTGCGCCTGGCCGCCCGAGAGCTGGCCGATGCGGCGCTGCTCCATGCCCGCCAGCCCGAGCGTCCCGAGCCAGGCGGCGGCGTGCGCCTCGGCCGCCGCGCGTGGCCGGCCCTGCAGCAGGAGCGGAAGCGCGGCGTTCTCGACCGCCGTCAGCTCGGGCAGCAGCAGGTGCTCCTGGAAGACGAAGCCGAGGTGCGCGCGTCGCACCGCCGACCGCTGGTTCTCCGTCATGCCGACGAGCTCGACGGGGGCGGCGTTCGGGATGCCGAGGCGCACCGAACCGGCATCCGGGGGGATGATCGCCGCGAGACAGTGCAGCAGCGTGGTCTTGCCCGACCCCGACGCGCCCATCACGGCGACGGCCTCGCCGGCGGCGATCTCGACGTCGACGCCCGCGAGCGCGGTGAGATCGCCGTAGCGCTTGAGGAGGCCGGTCGCAGACAGCACGGGAGTGTTCATGCCTCCAGTCTTCGCGCCGCCGTCGTCGGCGTCGTCGGCCGCGGGGTGTATCCGGCATCCGTCGGCAGAGCGATCTCTGGCCGGTGTCTCACGGCGCTGATAGCGTCGCGGCATGAGCGATGCCGGTCCCGAGGCGGTCTTCTTCGCGGATGCCGCGGCCTTCCGGGCCTGGCTCGAGCAGCACCACGCCACGGCCACCGAGCTGTGGATGGTGCGCCGCCGCAAGGGGCATCCCGAGCAGGGGCTGCGCTGGGAGGACGCGGTCCCCGAGGCGCTCTGCTTCGGCTGGATCGACTCGACCAGCCGTCGCCTCGACGACGACGCGCGCATCCAGCGGTGGACGCCCCGCACGGCCTCCTCGACGTGGAGCGCCGTCAACATCGCCCACGTGGAACGGCTGACCGCGGAAGGGCGCATGCACCCCGCCGGCCTCGCGGCGTTCGAGCGGCGCCGCCCCGACCGCAGCGCCGTCTACTCCTACGAGACGCGCGACGAGCTCGACGAGGCCGAGCTGCGGGCCCTCGCCGCCGTCCCGGCGGCGCAGGCGTTCTGGGATGCCGCCACCGACGGCTACCGCCGCGTCTGCGCGCACTGGGTGCGCGGCGCCAAACGCGCCCAGACCCGCGCCGACCGCCTCGCCGCGCTCGTGGCGGACTGCGCGGAAGGCCGCCTCATCCCACCGCAGCGCTACGGCACGCCGCCCGCCTGGCAGCGCCGCGCCGCCGCTGCTGCCGCTGCCGCCGCTGCTGCCGCCGAGAAACCATAACCAGCGCGAGAAACCGCGTGGCGGGGTGTTTCTCGCGCCGGATCCGGTTCCTCGTCGGCGCGAGCCGCGTCCGCCGGGGCGGTCAGCGGCGGCGCAGCAGCAGGATGCCGTCCTTCAGCACCGCCTGCTCGCCCTCGGGGCCGGTCACCTCGCGATCGCGGATGTCGACGATCACGCGCTCCCACGCGTCGGGGTCGAGCGCGAGCAGCTCCAGCTCCTCGGCGGGTGGCAGCAGTCGTGGCGCGTGGCCGTCGCCGTGACCGGTGGACCAGGGCGGCGCGGCGGCGTGCGAGACGACGAGGAGGTGGCCGCCGACGGCGACGCGGTCGGCCGCCGCCCGCAGGAGGGCGATCCGCGGGAAGTCCTCCTCCCACGAGTGCAGGAAGCCGGCGCTGACGAGGTCGAACGTGCCGGGCGGGGCGGCATCGGCGCCACTGCCGACGAAGAACGCGATCCGGCCGCCCAGTCCGCGCTCGGCCGCCGCGGCGGCGCCGCGACGGATCGCGGTGGGCGAGAGGTCGACCGCCGTCACGCGCCAGCCGCGCTCCGCGAGCCACACGGCATCCGCGCCCTCGCCGCAACCGATCTCGAGAGCGGTGCCGACCTCGAGGCCACCCGCGACGGCGGCGACGGCCGCGTTGACCCGGCCCGACCAGATGCGGTCGCGCTCCGCGTAGCGCTGCTCCCAGTCGGCGGCGCGCTGCCGGGCGCGCGCTGCGACGGCGAGGTCGGCGTCCTCCGCCGCGAGGGCGGCGTTGACACCCGCTCCGGCCATCGACCCGGCCGCCAGGGCGACGGGCACGTTGCCGTAGGGTGCCACGACGTTGCCGGCGGCCCACACGCGAGGGTGCGAGGTCGCCCCCAGCACGTCGACGGCGAGCGGTGAGCCCGGCAGATCGGCGCGGGCGAGGCCCAGCGCGTCGGCGAAGGCGACGTCGACCACCGGTGTCGGCGCGACGAACAGGGCGTCGATCCCGTGGCTGCCGCCCGCGGCATCCTGCACCGCCCGCAGCGTCCCGTCCTCGCTCCGCACGCCGGTCACCGGGGTGTCGACGATGCGGATGCCGCGGGCGCGCAGGCGCGCCCGGACGGTCTCGTCGAGCGGTTCGATCGCCGCCGTGAACGCCGTGAGGTCGGCGCTCCACTGCCGGACGAGCTCGATCTGGTGCAGGCTCTGTGCCGACGTCGCCAGCACGCCCAGGCGGGCATCGGCCACCTCGTAGCCGTGGCAGTACGGACAGTGCAGGACGCTGCGGCCCCACAGCGCGGCGATGCCGTCGACCGGCGGCAGGACATCGCGCACGCCGGTCGCGATGACGAGCGCACGGGCGAGGTCGACCGTGCCGTCGACGCGCGTGATCCGCAGCGTCGCGCCCTCGTCGCGGACCGCCCCGACCTCACCGGCCTCGACCCGCACGCCGTACCGGGCCACCTCGTCGCGCCCGCGGGCGAGCAACTCTCCCGGCGCGATGCCGTCGTGCCCGAGCACGGCGTGCATGTGCTCCGCGGCGGCGTTGCGCGGCGTGCCGCCGTCGATGACGAGCGTCCGGCGCCGGGCGCGCCCCAGCATCTGCGCCGCGCTCAGCCCGGCGGCCCCGCCGCCGATGACCACGGCATCCCATTCCCGTTCCTGCATGGCTCCACTCTGCGCGAGGGATGCCGCTGTTGCAATCTGATTTGCGGTAATGGCAAGATCGGCGCATGGAAACGGGGCTCGATCAGGTCGGTGCGCGTCTGCGGGCCGCGCGGCGGGCCCGCGGCTGGACGCTGGACGACCTCGCCGGCCCGAGCGGCGTCTCGGTCAGCACGCTCTCGCGTCTCGAGTCCGGCAAGCGGCAGGCCTCCCTCGAGCTGCTGCTGCCGCTGACGCGTCAGCTCGGCATCCGCATCGACGATCTGCTGCCGGCTCGCACCGCCGACCCGCGCGTGCACCGCGCCGTCGAGCGCCGCGACGGCATGGTCATCGCACCGCTCACGCGGGAGAGCTCCGCCGTGCAGGCGCTGAAGATCGTCTACCCGCCGTCGGCGGCCGCCCCGGCGCCCCGCATCCACGACGGTTACGAGTGGCTGTACGTGCTGAGCGGTCGCGTGCGGCTCGCCCTCGACGGCACGGAGCACACCATCGCCGTCGGGGAGGCGGCCGAGTTCGACACCCGTCTGCCGCACTCCCTCAGCGCGACCGCGGAGGGCCCCGCCGAGGTGCTGAGCATCTTCAGCGCCGCCGGCGAACGCTTCCACACGCACCTCGCCTGACGGCGAGAAACCACCACCGCCGCGAGAAACCACGCCGGCGCGTGTTTCTCGACGCGGCGATGGTTTCTCGAGGATGCCGCGGATGCGCGGATGCGGGAGTCAGCTGCGGTGGGAGCGGTAGTAGGACAGCAGCGCCTGGGTCGAGGCGTCCTGCGCGGCGGTCGCGGCCTCGTCGCCCTCGATCGCGGGGGCGATCTGCAGGGCCAGCTGCTTGCCGAGCTCGACGCCCCACTGGTCGAAGGAGTTGATGCCCCAGACGACGCCCTGGGTGAACGTGATGTGCTCGTACAGGGCGACCAGCTCGCCCAGCACCCGCGGCGTGAGCGCGGGCGCGAAGATCGACGTCGTCGGACGGTTGCCGGGGAAGGTGCGCGCCGCGACCAGGGCGCCGGTCGTGCCCTCGGCCTCGACCTCCTCGGCCGTCTTGCCGAAGGCGAGCGCCTTGGTCTGCGCGAGGAAGTTCGCCAGGAACAGGCCGTGCACGTCGCGGCCGCCGTCGCTGAGGTCGTAGGCGGGGTTCACGAAGGCGATGAAGTCGGCCGGGATGAGGCGCGTGCCCTGGTGGATCAGTTGGTAGAAGGCGTGCTGGCCGTTGGTCCCCGGCTCGCCCCAGAAGATCTCCCCCGTGTCGCTCGTGACGGGAGAGCCGTCCCAGCGGACGCTCTTGCCGTTGGATTCCATCGTCAGCTGCTGCAGGTACGCCGCGAAGCGGCTGAGCTGCTGGGCGTAGGGGAGCACGGCGTGCGACTGGGCGCCGAGGAAGTTCGTATACCAGACGTTGAGCAGCCCCATCAGCACCGGGACGTTCCGCTCGAACGGGGTCGTCCGCACGTGCTCGTCGATCGCGTGGAAGCCCGCGAGCAGCTCGCGGAACGCGTCGGGGCCCAGCTCCACCATCAGCGAGAGGCCGATGGCGGAGTCGACCGAGTAGCGGCCGCCGACCCAGTCCCAGAACCCGAAGGCGTTGGCCGGGTCGATGCCGAAGGCCGCGACCTTGTCGAGCGCGGTGGAGACCGCGACGAAGTGGTGGGCGACGGCATCCTGCTTCTGCGCGTCCGACCCGTCGATCGCGCCGGCGGCGGTCAGGCCCGCCCACAGCCAGTCGCGCGCGAGTCGCGCGTTGGTGAGGGTCTCCAGCGTGGTGAAGGTCTTCGACGCCACGATGAACAGCGTCGTCTCGGGGTCGAGGTCCTTCGTCTTGTGGGCGAGGTCGAACGGGTCGATGTTCGAGACGAAGCGCGCCTGGATGCCGGCGGTCGCATACGGCTCCAGCGCCGTGGAGATCATCGCGGGGCCGAGGTCGCTGCCGCCGATGCCGATGTTGACGACGTGCGTCACCTTCTTGCCGGTGACGCCCTTCCATGCCCCCGACCGCACGCGGTCGGCGAACGCGGTCATCGCCTCCAGGACGGCCTGCACGTCGGCATCCACGTCCTGTCCGTCGACGACGAGCTCGGGCGTCGCGCCGGCGGGACGGCGCAGCGCCGTGTGCAGCACGGCACGGTCTTCGGTCGTGTTGATGTGCTCGCCGCGGAACATCGCCGCGAGGCGGTCGGCGAGGTGCACGTCGTCGGCGAGGGCGAGGAGCGACGCCAGGATGCCGTCGTCCAGCAGGTTCTTGGAGAGGTCGACGTGCAGGTCGGCGGCGTCGAAGGTCAGGCGTTCGACACGCGTCGGGTCGTCGGCGAACCAGGCCCGCAGATCGGGCGCGAAGCTCGAGGCGCGGTCGGAGAGGGCGGCCCAGGCGGGAGTGCGGGTGGCGTCGATGGGAGTGCTCACGCCCTTACGCTAGCGCCCGCGGGCGAGGGTGCGCAGTCGTGTGTCCTGTGAGAAAGACACGGCCCGCGCCGGTGCCCGACAACGACGGTGGGCCGGCCGTCCGAGAGGACGACCGGCCCTGCAATCCGTTGCACCACATTCGCAGGGGGAGAGTCCTGCGTCGCCGACCCCCGGATCATGGAGTCGTATTCGGGTTCCGGCGATGACTTCACCGTATAACGGTTCGGTCACGGAGCCGAGGGAGCCCGACGAGTGCATACCGTTCGCATACCGTCCTGTCAGCTACGGCGGCGACGACTCACGAGCGCAGCGACGCGAAGCCGGCCGCGACGCTGATCGTGATGCGGTGCGGCGAGGCCGGATCGACGCGGAGTCGGTTCTCGACGTCGCCCGCCGACGCATCGGTGGACACCGCGTAGGTGTCGTCCGGCAGCACCAGCGCGAGGCGTCCCGCGCTCAGCTCCGCCGTCAGCGCGCGCGGCGCGGACCCCGTGAGACTGCCCTCCACGGAGCCGGCGCTGAGGGTGAAGTCGGCCGTCTGCACGCGGTCGAGGTCGATCACCAGCCGCCCCGCGGACACGTCCGCCTCCAGCGCGGACGCCCGACCCGACACGGTCATCGACCCGGCGCTCACCGTGAGGTCGAGCTCGCCGTACGTGCCCTGGGCGCGCAGCGCGCCGGCGCTCAAGGAGATGTCGGCGTCGAGCGCGCTGCGTTCGAGGGCGCGCGGGAGGGTCAGCACGGCCGTGTCGCTCTCGGCGAAGGGGCGGATGCCGCTCCACCACGCGCGCTGCGTCTCGACCACGAGGCTGCCTCCGTCCCGGCGCAGGCGCCAGTCGGAGGCCGCGCCGTCGACGTCGAGGGTGACCTCGTCGCCGCCGTAGACGATCGTGAGGTCGGCCGCGGCGACGTCGACGTCGAGCGAACGGATGCCGGCGGCATCCGCCGTCAGCGTGCCGCCGGCACCGCGCGTGGCGGAGCCGAGCGCACCGAGTGCGGCCGTGCCGAGCGCGCCGAGGATCAGCGCGCCGCCGAGGGCGATCGTCAGGATCGCGACGACTCGGGAGGCCGAGCGCGTGGTCGCGGGCGGCTGGGGCGGGGCCGGAGGGGACGGCGGGACGGGAGGCGGGGTGAGGGTGGTCATCGGGTGGTTCCGTTCTCCCAGTGGATGAGGGCGGCGAGCACGCGGCGGTTGCCGTGCTCGTCCTGCTCCAGATCGAGCTTCTGGAACAGGGAGGTGATGTGCTTCTCGACGCTCGCCTCGCTGACGAACAGCGTCTGGGCGATCGCCTGGTTGCTCTTGCCTTCGGCGATGAGCGCCAGCACGGTGCGCTCACGGTCGGTGAGGCGTTCCATGCGCACGTCGCGACCGCGACGGGTCAGCAGCTGGGCGACGACCTCCGGGTCGAGCACGGTCGCCCCGGCGCCGATCCTCTCGACCGCGTCGAGGAAGTCCGAGACGTCGGCGACGCGGTCCTTCAGCAGGTAGCCGAGCGAGCCCGACTGCTCGGTGATGAGCTCGCCGGCGTACCGCTCCTCGACGTACTGGCTGAGGACCAGCACCGCCAGGTCGGGGCGGGTGCGGCGCAGGTGCACCGCGGCGCGGATGCCCTCGTCGGTGAAGGTCGGGGGGAGGCGGACGTCGAGGATGCAGAGCTCGGGCGCGGTCGCCTCGACCGTGGCGACGAGGTCGCCGGCGTCGGGCAGGGCCGCGACGACCTCGTGTCCGGCGTCGTCGAGCAGTCGTACCAGCCCCTCGCGCAGCAGCGCGGAGTCCTCGCAGATCAGGATGCGCACGGGACGCTCACCTCCAGCGCCGTCGGGCCGCCGTGGGGACTGTCGAGCCGGCTCATGCCGCCGGCCGCGGCGATGCGGTGGGCGATGCCGTCCAGCCCGCCGCCGGGGAGCACCTGGGCTCCGCCGACGCCGTTGTCCTCGACGCGCGCCCAGAGCATCGGCGGCGCGCCGTCGACGCCGTCGCGTAGACGCACCGTGACACGCACCTCGCTGCCGCGCGAGTGCTTGGCCGCGTTGGTGAGCGACTCGGCGATCGCGAAGTAGACGGCCGCCTCGGCGGTGCGGCTGCAGCGGCCGGCCGCGGGGGCGGGGAGGCGCACGTCGAGGCTCACCGGCACGTGCGAACGCGCGGCGAGGGCGCTCAGCGCGGCATCCAGCCCGCGGTCGTCCAGCACCGACGCATGGATGCCGCGGGCCAGCTGGCGCAGCTCGGTGATGGCGGCCTTGGTCGAGGTGTGCGCCTCGTCGATCAGGGCTTTCGCAGTGGCCGGGTCGGAGTCGATCTTCTGCTGGGCCAGGCCCAGCGTCATCCCGACGGACACGAGCCGGGGCTGCACGCCGTCGTGGAGGTCGCGCTCGATGCGGGTGCGCTCGACCTCGCCGGCGCGAACGGCGCTCTCGCGTTGGGTGCCGGCCGTGCGGGCCTGTTCGAGGAGCACGGCCTCGCGGCTGGGCACGAGGACGGCGCGGGTGAGCACGCCGTGCAGGAGGGCGGCGCCGACCAGGAGGGCGAGGCCGGCGAGGATGCCGACGACGCCGACCAACACGGCCCACTCGCTTCCGATGTGCACATCGGTGCTCGGCACGCGCACGCTGTCGCCGCCGACCAGCGGGGTGAACAGCACGGCGACGCTGGAGGCGAGGGCGCCGACGATCGGCAGCACCACGAGACCGAGGATCGTGGAGATCGCCGCCGAGGCGATGCCGCGCCACATGGGTCCGTCGGTGAACTGACGCCACAGCGAACGCAGCCAGCCGCCGAACCCGGGACGGCCGCTGTGTCGGAGGGGGAGGGCGGGCAGGCCGAACGAGTAGAGCCCGTCGACGCGGGCGTACTCGAGCCAGGCGGTGGCCCACATCGCGTAGACGAAGGCGACGAGGAAGACCGCGCCGATGCCGAGGGCGGGCAGCAGGCCCAGCCCGAGGCTCAGCAGCAGGAGGAGGACGGTGAAGACGGCGGTGCCGGCGAGGCCCATCGCGGCGAGCTGCGCGATGGCGCCCAGGTGGGCGAGCAGGCCGATCCGACGCGTGGGCGTCGCCTCGGGCACGGTCGCCGGTGGCGCGGGAGGGGAGCCGGCATGATCGGTGTGGGGCATGACTCCACGCTAGGGCGCGGCCGACCGCGGGCGCAGGGGAGCGGTCCCCCGGTTCCGTTTCGGGTTATCCCCCGGTCGCGGCGCGCGACGCGCGGCGGGGCCGGTGGGAGAGGATGGAAGCGTGACCTCCGCCGACATCCGTCTCATCGCCGTCGACATGGACGGCACGCTGCTGCTGCCCGACGGCTCGGTGCCGGAGGGCCTGTGGCCCCTGCTCGAGCGCCTCCGCGATCGGGGCATCGCCTTCGCTCCCGCGAGCGGACGGCAGCTCGCGACGCTGCAGCGCACGTTCGCCGGTGTCGACGCGGAGCTCGACTACATCGCCGAGAACGGCGCGTACGTCGTCCGCGGCGACGTCGAGGTCAGCTCCGACGCCGTCGACCCGTCGGTCGCGGCCGAGGTCGTGGTGCGCGTGCGGTCGCTGGTCGCCTCCGGAGCCCTGCGGGCCGGGCTGGTGCTGTGCGGCAAGCGCTCGGCCTACGTCGAGGACACGGACGAGGCGTTCCTCGCCGAGGTGGACAAGTACTACGCGCGGCTGGAGGTCGTTCCCGACCTGCTCGAGGTCGATGATCAGATCCTCAAGCTGGCGATCTTCGACGTCGACGGCGGGGAACGGCACACGGCGCCCGCCTTCGCCGACCTCGCCGCGACCCATCAGGTGGTCGTCTCCGGTCAGCACTGGGTCGACATCATGAACCCGACCGTCAACAAGGGCGTCGCGCTGCGCGCGCTGCAGGACGCGTTGGGCGTGACGTCGGCGCAGACGGCCGCCTTCGGCGACTACCTGAACGATCTCGAGCTGCTGCGGGCCGCCGACTGGTCGTATGCGATGGCGGACGCGCATCCCGAGGTCGCCGCCGTCGCGCGCTTCCGCGCGCCGTCGAACGCGCAGGCCGGCGTGCTGACCGTGATCGCACGGCTGCTCGGCGACTGACGGTCCGCCGCGGGGCGTAGCGTGGGGTCATGGTCACGATCCCCACGGTCTCCCTGAACGACGGCACCGCCTTCCCGGAGCTCGGCTTCGGCACTTACACGCTGCGCGGCGACGACGGCGTCGCGGCGATCGAGGCGGCGATCGGAGCCGGCTACCGCCTGCTCGACTCGGCCGTGAACTACCAGAACGAGGTCGAGGTGGGCGAGGCCGTGCGCCGCAGCGGCATCCGCGACGAGCTCATCGTCACGACGAAGGTGCCGGGCCGCGAGCACGGCTACGAGGAGACCGTCCGCAGCGCGCACGGGTCGCTCGAGCGTCTCGGCCTCGACCGCATCGACCTCTACCTCATCCACTGGCCGAACCCCAGCGTCGATCGCTACGTCGAGACCTTCCGCGCGATGATCGACCTCCGCCGCGACGGGAAGGTCGGCTCGATCGGTGTGTCGAACTTCACCGCGGCGATGCTCACGCGGCTCATCGACGAGACGGGCGTGACGCCGGCCGTGAACCAGGTGGAGATGCACCCCTACTTCCCCCAGGACGCCCTCCGCGCCTTCCACGCCGCCCACGGCATCCGCACGGAGAGCTGGAGCCCCCTGGCGCGGCGCAGCGAGCTGCTGAGCGAGCAGGTCGTCGCCGACGTCGCGGCCGCGCACGGCGTGAGCCCGACCCAGGCCGTGCTGCGCTGGCACACGCAGCTCGGGTCGACGCCGATCCCCAAGTCCGCGACTCCGGCGCGGCAGGTGGAGAACGCCGATGTGTTCGACTTCACACTCACGGATGCCGAGATCCGCGCGATCAGCGGGCTCGAACGCGGCCGCCTGTGGGACGGCGACCCCGAGACCCACGAGGAGATGTAGGCGCGTCGTCGCTCAGCGGGCGGGCTCCGCCTCCGCGGCGGGCCCGACGCGCGCGAGCAGCCGGTCCAGCCCGAGGAAGAGATAGCCGACGGCGACGAGCGCGACCGTCAGGCCGACGATCCACACCGCGACGCCGCCCACGCCGTGCGTGGACACGTCCATGAACGGGTAGGGCACCGTCGTGCCGCCCGCGAAGCGGCCGCCGAGGGCGCTGTAGCCGAACGCGAACACGAGGTAGGCGTAGGGGATGAGCGCCCACAGCAGGGGGTCGTAGCCGCGCAGTCGCCCCTTGGGGACGAACAGGAGCCAGTCGACGATGACGAGGACGGGCGTGATGATGTGCACGAGGTTGTCGGTCAGGGTGAACGGCTGATAGGCGCCCGGCTGGGTGAACAGCGACGGGGCGAGCACGAAGAGGTAGATCAGCATCGTGACGGTGATCGCCTCCATGACCGCCGCCGCCCAGCGCGCGGAGGGCGTCGAGGCTCCGGTCCAGCCCTCGCGCTGCGCGTCGCGCAGCGTCACGACGGCCGACAGGATCATCCAGGCCAGGCACAGCACGTTGCTGAGCACCGTGTAGTACAGGAACGACGTCCAGGTCGGCGACGCGGTCCACAGTCCCGACACCCGCGCGATGCCGACGACGATGACGAGCGCCGCGACGGCGCGATACCCGAAGGCGAGGAGGCGGGAGCGCACGATCATGCGCCCATGTTAGGGGGCGGGGCGGCGGTCGACGGCTCAGTGGGGTGCGTGGTACTCGCTCTCGCCGCGCTTCCAGTAGCCCTTCACGACGATGCGGTCTGCGGGTAGGCCCCAGCGCTCGACGAGCAGCGCCCGCCCGGGGCGGACGATCCCCTGCTCGGCGGCGACGAAGCCGAAGACGTCGCCGGCCGGCCGATCGGCGGCCCCGAGCGCGTCGAGCCGGTGCGCGAGCGCGACGCCGGCGGCCGCGCCGCCGCGATGCACCTGCTCGACGATCACCCCGGGCGGCGCCGCGATCGGCAGCTCGTGCGCCTCGTCGGACGACTCGACGAGGATGCGCCCGACGGCGTCGGCGTCCATGAGGTGCGCGAAGCGGCGCATCGCGGGCACCGCCGTCTCGTCGCCGGCGAGGAGCCAGCCGTCGGGCCGGCCGGTGAGCACCATCGAACCGCGGGGGCCGCCCACGCCGATCGCGGCGCCCGGTTCCGCGTCGCGCGCCCACGCGGCGGCCACGCCGTTGTCGCCGCCGTCAGCACCGTTTTCCGCACCGTTTTCCGCACCGTGCAGCGCGAACTCGATGTCGAGCCATCCCTCCTCGGCATCCCACGCGAGGGGGGTGTACTCGCGGCTCGGCGCCGCCCGCAGCTCCTCGAGGGACGCCGGCGGCGCGTCGGGGAAGAAGAGGCGGAGGTGGTCGTCGGCGCCCGGGGAGTCGAATCCACGCAGGTCCGCGCCGGAGACGCGCACGCGCACGTAGGCGGGGGTCAGCCACTGACGCGCGGTCAGCTGCGCGCGGCGGAACCGCAGCTCCAGGGGGCGACGCTCGAGGCGGAAGGCGGGGGTGGCGGTCATGCGGGCTCCTCAGTGGACGGGCGGACGGTGGTAGACGGCGAATCGTCCCGTCGGGCCGTCGAGGACGGTGACGGGGGTGCGGAAGACGCGGCTGAGGACATCGTCCCGGATGATCTCGTCGGGGGTGCCGTGCACCACGATCGCGCCGTCGTCCATCGCGACGATGCGATCGCTGTAGGCGGCGGCGAAGTTGATGTCGTGCAGGACGATCACGATGGTCGTCCCGAGGGCGTCGGCGGCGTGTCGCAACTGCATCATCATCCGCACGGAGTGCTCGGCGTCGAGGTTGTTGAGCGGTTCGTCCAGCAGCACGTAGCGCGTGTCCTGCGCGAGCACCATGGCGACGTACGCGCGCTGGCGCTGGCCTCCGGAGAGCTGATCGAGGAACCGCTGCTCGAGCGGGGCGAGATCGAGGAGGTCGATCGCCTCGGAGATCTTCTCCTCGTCGCCGGCGGTCAGCCGGCCGCCGCTGTGCGGGAACCTCCCGAATCCGACGAGCTGGCGCACGGTCAGCCGCGTGACGAAATGGTTCTCCTGCCGCAGGATCGACACGATGCGCGCGACCTCTCTCGACGCCGTGCGGTGCACGTCGACGCCGCCGATCGTGATCGTCCCCGTGTCGGGCGTCGAGAGGCGGCCCATCATCGTGAGCAGCGTGGACTTGCCCGCGCCGTTGGGCCCGACGAGGGAGATGATCCCGCCCGCGGGCAGTTCGAGCGAGACGGGGCCGATGCGGGTGGCTCCGTAGTCCTTCACGACACCGTCCAGACGGATCACAGGCGCCCCTTCCGGAAGACGACGAGCAGGAACAGGATGCCGCCGATGAGCTCGACGACGATGGTCACGCTGTCCACGAGCGAGAAGACGTGGCGCAGCAGGAAGTAGGCGCCGGTCAGGATGACGTAGCCGACCAGCCACGCGGGCGGCAGCACCCGGCGGTGCTCGTGGGTGTCGGCGACGGCGTAGGCCAGCGTCGCCGAGAGGAAGCCGAGGAACGTCATGGGCCCGACCAGCGACGTGCTCATCGCCATCAGCACCGCCACCAGGGTGAGCATGAGCATCACCTGGCGCCGGTGGCGGATGCCCAGACCCGTGCTGATGTCGCCGCCGAGCGCGAGCACGTCGAGCCGCCGGGACAGCAGGAGCACCGCCCCTCCGGCGACGGCGCAGATCGGGACCACGAGCCACAGCAGCCCCGTGTCCGCGTTGCCGATGCTGCCGAACAGGCGTGCGCGCAGCACGTCGAAGGTGCTGGGATCGAGCAGCTGCTGCAGGAAGGTCGACAGCGAGCTCATGGCCGTGCCGAGGACGATGCCCACGAGCAGCATGACGTGCAGGTTGCCGAAGCGTCCCGACAGCAGCCACGAGTACAGCAGCACGGCGAACAGCACCATCGCCGCCGACTGCAGCACGAAGCGCCAGGTCGGGGACAGGCCCGACACCGACGTGGTCCCGAACACGAAGACGACGGCGGTCTGGATGAGCACGTACATCGACTCGAACCCCATGATCGAGGGGGTGAGGATGCGGTTGTTCGTCACCGTCTGGAACGCGACGGTGGCGTGGGCCTGGCAGAACGTCACGAGGGCGATCACGACGACGGTCGTGGTCCGCATCGACGTCACCCGCCACCAACGATCGCTGAACGGCTCGAACCGGTTGTCCCACGTCAGCAGCAGCACCGTGAGCGCGAGGGCGACGGCGACGAGGGCGGCGGTCCGCAGGTGCGCGCGCGAGCGCCGCGCGGCGCTCGCGTAGGCGCCGACGGCGCGGGGCGCGGCGGGGGCGGATGCGGTGGCACGGCCGGTGGCGCGGTCAGCGAGCATCGGTCCTCCGGGTGCGCAGCAGCATCCCGATGAACACCACCGGCCCGATCACGCCGAGCACGAGGGAGACGGGCATCTCGAAGGGCATGATGACGATGCGACCGATGATGTCGCACACCGTCACCACCCAGATTCCCGCGAGGAACACCCACGGCAGGTTCTCGCGGAGGTCGTCGCCGCGGATCATCGAGACCAGGTTCGGCACGATGAGGCCGAGGAAGGGGAGCATCCCGATCACGACGGTGACGACGCCGGTCGTGATGGCGACGAGCCCGACGCCGATGAGCACCACGCGCTCGTAGTGCAGCCCGACGTTCGTGGCCACCTCCTTGCCGAGCCCGGCGACGGTGAAGCGGTCGGCCGTGAACGCGACGACCGCGGCGACGGCGACGACGATCCACAGCAGCTCGTAGCGACCGGCCTCGACGCCGGTGAAGCGGCCCAGGAACCATCCGCCGAGCATCTGCAGCAGCCCCGCGCGGATGGCGATGAACGCCGTGACGGCGCTGATCACGGCGCCGAACATGATGCCGACGATGGGGACGATGAGGGAGGACTTCAGCGACACGCGCCGCAGGAACGCGAAGAAGACGAGGGTGCCCACGAACGCGCACGCGATCGCGGCGAGCATCTTCGCCACCACTCCGGCCGACGGCGCCAGCACCGCGGCGAGCAGGAGTCCGAGGCCGGCCCACTCCGTCGTGCCGACGGTGGTCGGCTCGACGAAGCGGTTCTGGGTCATGAGCTGCATGACGAGTCCCGCCATCGCCATGCTCGCCCCGGCCAGCATGAGCGACGCGGTGCGCGGGACGCGGGTGATCCACAGGAAGTCGGCGCCGGCGGGGTCGGTGATGTCGGCGACGCCGACGAAGAGGGAGACGCCCAGCAGCACCGCCGTGGCGGCGACGCCCGCGGCGAGGGTCACGGCGCGCCGGCGCCGGATCCGCGCGGGTGCTCGCCGGGTGGCGAGCGCGTCGACGTTCGTCACGCGACGCAGGGCGGTGGGATCGGGCATGGGAGGCGGCTCCGAGCGTTGGCCGCCGCCACGGCCTCCCGGCCCGCCGTGCGGGATGCCGGGGGTCGCGGCGGCGACCGGTGGGGGCGTCAGCGGCTCTCGAAGAGCGTCGTGAGGCCGTTGAGGACCGAGATGTAGGCGAAGACGTCCTCGGTCAGGTAGTAGTCGGACGGGAGGACGTAGATCGCGCGATCCTTCACCGCGGCGACGTTCGCCAGCGCGGTCGAGCCCGTGATGAGATCGAGCGCCGGGGTGACCTCCCCGTCGCCGACGGCGGCGTCGCGGTCCAGCACGAGGAACACGTCGGCGTCGGCGGCGGCCAGCGCCTCGAGCGAGAGGGTGTCGCCCTTGTCGGTCTGCGTGCCCGCGGCATCCAGGGCGGGCGTCAGCCCGAGCAGGCTGAAGAAGATGCTCGCGCCGCGCCCGTCCGTCGGATTGGAGTAGTTGATCTCGCCGCCCGTCGTGATCAGGCCCATCACCGTCGTGGCCGGGTCGTAGGCGGCCGTGGCGGCGGCGACGGCGTCGTGGAACTGCGCGATCAGCGCGGCGGCCTCGTTCTTGCGGTCGAAGATCTCGCCCATGAGCGTGACGCTCTTCACGAGGTACTCGTCGGCCGACATCCCGGCGGGGGTGTCGGTGTCGACGATCGCCGCGTCGGGGGCCGCGTCGCGGACGCCCTTCGCGGTCTCCTCGCCTCCGAAGCGGTAGCCCGTGATGACGAGGTCGGGGTCGGCCGCGACGATCTGCTCGTAGTCCGGCTCGCCGTGCGTGCCGATGTTGAGGATGTCCTCGTCGTCCTTCAGCGGGTTGTTCGGGCTCATGAGATCGCGCGGCGCGACCGTGATCGGCAGATCCCAGTCGGCGGCGAGCTGGAAGAGGCGGTTGTCGGTGATCGCGACGCTGTTCGCGCTCTCGATCGTGACCTCGTTGCCGCCGAGGTCGGTGACCGTCACGGGGTAGTAGTCGGCGGCGGCCGCGGCGGACGACGCGGGCGCGGTGGAGGTGCCGGCGCAGGCGGACAGGACGAGCAGGGATGCCAGGGCCAGCGGCACGGCGGCCGCGAAACGGCGCAGGGTCATAGGGAACTCCTCGGTTGCGGTGTGACGCGACCGTCGTCGCGAGATAGGTTAGGCATACCTAATCTCTACTATGCCGGATGGGCGTCGACACCGCCAAAGGAGGGGGTCAGAGCTGCGCGCCGTCGTCCCAGGGATCGTCCAGCCGCGGGGTGCGACCGCGCCACGACTCGTAGGCGAGGAGCCAGCCGATGGAGACGATGACGGCCAGCAGCAGTCCCAGCCAGACGTTCTGCAGGATCAGCCCGAACACCACGCCGGCCGCCAGCAGAACGAGCGTGCCGACCAGCCATCCGATGCGACCGCGCGGCCAGCCTCTGTGCGTCATGCCGTCAGCCTAGGAGATCGCCGTCACCGCGTCACCGCGCGCGATGGTCCTCCGGCGCGAGGCGCGGACCCCGCCGCGGCTCGAACCGGCCGCTGAGCCCGAGCAGGCGGATGACCCGCTGCCGGTGCCCGCGCCAGGGCTCGAGCAGCTCCAGCATCCCGTCGTCGTCGACGCGGCGTCCCGTCAACGCGTAACCGACCTGGTGGGCGAGGTGATAGTCGCCGACGCTGACGGCATCCGCGTCGCCGAAGGCGCGGATGCGCGCCTCCGCGCTCGTCCACGGACCGATCCCGCGCAGAGCGGTGAGAGGTGCATGGGCGGATGCCGCATCCGTCGCGACCCGCTCGATCGACGCGCGCCGGGCGGCGGCCTCGACGATCGTCCGCGACTGCGCCGGCTCGAGCCCCGCGCGATGCCAGGTCCAGCTGGGGATGCGATGCCAGTCGGCGGGCGGGGCGAACATCGGCAGTGGCGTGGGACCGGGCGCGCGCTCGCCGCACCAGGTCAGGATCATCCGCCAGGCGCCGAAGGCCTGCAGGCCCGTGACCTTCTGCTCGAAGATCGCGCTGACGAGCGCGTCGAAGACGAGATCGGTGCGGCCGAGGCGCAGGTCGTCGTGCCGGCGGTGGGTCTCGGCGACGACCGGATGGTGGTGCGCCTCGAAGCCGGCGGGGTCGTCATCGGCGCCGCACAGTGCCGGCACCTGCGCGAGCGCCCACGCGGCTCCCGGTCCCCACGCGGCGGCACGCACGCGGGTGCGTTCGATGCGCAGCGCGAGCGTCGCGACGCCCTCGGGCGTGCGGGTCGCGCGCCAGATGACCCCCTGGTGCTCTCGCTGCGACGGATCGTGCGCGCCGCGCTGCTGGTGCCGGATCGCTCGCGCCGCATCGATCGGCAGGCGCGGGCGGTACTCGGTCTCGACGGGGCGCGGCGAGGCGGGTCGCGGGTCACGGGTGCGCGCCGGTGCCGTGCGCGCCGGCATCCTCTCCCGCGTCGTCATGCGCACACCCTACGTCACCACCTCCGACACCGCGGGCGGTCGGACGCGCCGGACGCGCCGTGGCTCAGAAGCGGTCGGGCGAGGGGGTGCCGTGGCCGTAGCGGATGACGACGTCGGCGTGGCGGTCGAAGCGGTAGCCGATGCCGCGGACGGTTCGCACGATGTCCTCGTAGCGGCCGAGCTTGGAGCGCAGCCGTCGCACGTGCACGTCGATGGTGCGCTCGCCGGGGGCCTCCTCGGCGTCGGCGTGGCTCCACAGCGACGAGACGAGCTCGGCCCGCTCGATCGTGCGCCCCTCGCGCAGCACGAGGTACTGCAGCAGCTCGAACTCCTTGAACGTCAGCTGCGCCGCCTCGCCCTCGATGTGCACGCGCCGACGCGAGATGTCGATCGTGACGCCGCCGGGGACGTGGTCGTCCTCCGGCTCCTCCTGCTTGGTGCGCGCGACGGCGCTGGGCTCGTGCAGGGCGAGGCGGACGACGTCGACGTCACGGCCGCCCGCGCCGGCCGGGGCCAGGGCGACGGTCGCGTACGTCTCGGCGTGCGGGGCGAGCTCGCCGAGCGTGCGCCGCAGGGCCTCGACGAGCGTCGACAGCGACACGCCGGCGGCAGCGGCCTTCGCCTCGTCGATGCCGACGTACAGCGCGAACCCGCGCGGAGCGGTGCCGGCGGGAACGCTGCCGGTCGCCGGTGCGGCCGTCGCCGGAGCGGCAGGAGCGGGAGCGGCAGGGCGGGCGGCGACGTCGGGGACGGCGCGGAGGTGACGGACGGGGGCGGGCGAGGCGAGGAGAGCGGAGTTCGACACGGGAGATGTCCTTCGGAGGCGGAACCCGGGCGGAGGGCCGAGAAGCGGGTTCGAGTGTGTGTTGCGAGGGGCCCGGAGGAAGATGTCGCATCGGATCCGATGCGAGGGCCTGTGCGAGACAGCCGGCATCCGCGTTGTGCGCGGTGCGGTGCTCGGGGGGTGGCGCCGGCTGAGGGTGTGGGTCAGCGTCGGCGGGCGCACCCGGCGGGGTTCACCGTCAGTGGCACATTCGGCAACACATGGCAACGCGCGGCATCATGATGCCGGCATGTCCGTTCGCCTCCAGGGCGGACAGAGTGCGTGCGTTGTCAGTCATGCGCCTGATTATGACGAACGGTGTCCGGATGTGTCAAACCGCACGGATGCCGCCGCCGCAAGATGACGGAATATGACAGAGTGCATGATCGTGCGCGCGTCCCCTCCCCATCGCATCCGTGTCGTCGGCACCTCGGGGTCGGGCAAGTCCCGGCTCGCGGAGGTCGTGGCCGCGCGGATGGGGCTCGCCCGACTCGAGCTCGACGCGGTGTTCTGGGACGAGGGGTGGACGTACCGCGACCTCGACGAGGCCCAGGACCGCGTGCGGGCGTTCCTCGCGGCGCACCCGGAGGGGTGGGTCGCGGACGGCAACTGGAACTCGCGCCTGGGCGACCTGATGGAGCCCGGCACCCCGGGCGGCGCCGACGCCGTGGTCTGGGTGGACCACTCGCGGCCGGTCGTGATGGCGCGGGTGATCCGGCGCACGCTGCGCCGCGGCATCCTTCGCGAAGAGCTCTGGCACGGCAACCGCGAGCGCCCGCGGACCTGGCTGAAGTGGGCGCCGGAGGACAACATCATCCGCTGGGCGTGGACCACCCATCCGACGATGACCCGGCGGATGGAGGCGCGCATCGCGGCGGGCGATCCCGTCGTCCGGCTGCGCGGGCAGCGCGAGGTCGACGCGTGGGTGCGCTCGCTGCCGGAGGCTCCGCGGCGATAGCGACGCACCCGGCCCCCGTCACGGCGGCGCGGCGTAGCGTAGAGGCATGACCGGAGAGACACGCGACGACCTGTCCTTCACGAACGAGGCGGAGCAGTCGCGGTACGTCCTGCGCGACGGCGAGCAGATCGTGAGCGTGCTCGACTACCGCGACGACGGCCGCACGGTCGCGATGACGCGGGCGTACACCGTCCCGACCTTCCGCGGCCACGGCTACGCCGGCGAGGTCGTCGCCCGCGCCGTCGCCGAGGTCGCCGCCCGCGGCGATCGCGCGATCAGCCCGGTCTGCTGGTACGTCTCCGACTGGTTCGACGCTCACCCCGAGCACCGGTCCCTGCTCGCCGAGCGCCGCGCCGGCTGAGGGCCTACTGCGGGCCCGACCGCGCCGTCAAGGCCCTGGCCCGCCGGCCGCGCGGGCGGCACAGTGATCTCAGCCACGACGTGGGCTCGGCGAGGAGGAGGACACCATGGTCGACGACCGTGACGGACGGCCCGAGGGTGCGAGCGGCCCGCAGGGCGCCACGCAGGACGAGCCCGCGCTCGCGATGCACGACGCGACGGAGGGGGAGCGGCTCGACGGGCTGGTCGCGCAACTGCGCGCCGACGTGCTCGGCGAGAACGTCGCGACGGTGGAGAAGGCGGTCCGCGGACGCATCGCGGAGACCGGGCTCACCGTGGACGAGGACGTCGTCGCGCGTCTGATCGCGGAGCTGTCCGCCGCCGACACCGCCGGCTGAATCGTCGCGGAGCTCAGTCCTGCGACAGCCAGCGTCGCAGCTCGGATGCCGCCGGCTCGGCCGTGCGGATGAGCGTCTCGTGGCGATGTCCCTCGATCACGAACGGGCGCGCATCGGGGATCGCGGCGACGACCTCGTCGAACCACGGTGCCGGCACGACGACGTCGAACTCCCCGCGCACGACGAGGGTGGGCGCGGCGATCCGGGGGAACGCGTGCTCCGGGCGGTGTGCGAGCATCGCCCGCATCTTGCGTCGCAGGTGCGGCCCGGCCCGCACGTACTCGCGCGCACCGAGGAGCAGCACCTTGGGGCTCTCGCCCCAGAGATCCCGCCCGAGGCGCCACAGCTGGCGCAGGGCCCGCCGGTGGTGGCGGTCGACGGTCGGCGCGACGAGGACGAGCCTGCCCACGGTCTCCGGGTGACGGGCGGCGACCTCGGTGGCCACCTGCGTCCCCATGGAGTGGCCCAGCAGGACCACCGGACCGCGGTCGAGGTGTCGCAGGTAGGCCGCGACGAGATCCGCCATGCGTTCCATCGTGGGCGTGCGCGGCGGCTCGGGGGCGTCGCCGTAGCCCGGCAGGTCGACGGCCACGACGAGCGCATGGTCCTGCAGGTGCAGCACGAGGTCGCCGAACACCTTCCGTCCCATCCCGATCCCGTGGATCAGCACGACCGTCAGCTCGGCCTGCGGGTCGCCGCGGCGCTCCGCGATCAGGCTCGCCCCGGCATCGGCGAACACCTCGATGCGGCCGTCGTCGGTGGGCACCCCGGTGATCTCGTCGATCGCGCGGTCCACGGCATCCACGACCGCGTCGACGGCGTCGGCCGGTGTTTCGGGGGCGGCATCGTCCAGAGGCATGCCTCGAGCGTATGACGACGGGGGCCCGTTCCCGACAGAACGGACCCCCGTCGTCGACGGACGATGCGGCGGCGTCAGCCGCAGCTGCGGGCGGCGTAGGCCACGGTGAGCGGGGACACGGCCCCGCCCTGCGTCACCGTCGCCGACAGCTGACCGGCCGGCATCGTCGTCAGACGCGTCGTGAACGCGTACGAGGACGTCGCGCCCGCGGCCAGCGTGATGTTGCGGGACCCGTACGGGGTCACGACCGTGACCGTCGCGTCGCCGCCGCGCTCGTTCGCGGTCGTGACGACGAGCGTCGCCTTGCCCAGGACGCAGCGGGCCGTGGTGGTCACCGCGACGTGGGCCGCGGCCGTCACCGTGACGGTGGCCTCCACCGGCATGCGGGAGTCGTCCTGCGCGACGCCGCGCACCGTGAAGGTGCCCGGCTGGGCGTACGACGACGGGGCGACCGCGTCCCACACGACGTCGACGGTGCGCTGGGCGCCGCTGAGCGTGGTCAGCGTGGCCTGCGGCAGCGTCGGGGCGGTGCCCGCCGTGGTGGACAGGTCCATCGCCGCGACCGAGGCGACCGCGATGTCGGGGGCGTACGCCTCCAGCACCTTCTGGTACTCGGCGCGGGTGATCGGCAGGACGGTGCCGTGACGGGGCTTGCCGCCGTCGGCGTTCTGCGGCAGACCCTGCCGCAGCTTCGCGCCGAGCGGCTGCCAGGTGCCCCCGTCGAGGTCGGTCGTGCCGAACGGGACGTAGTGGTTCGGTCCGCCGTGGTAGTTCGGCTGGTCGATGAACAGATACCAGTCCAGCCCGTTCACGTCGCCCTCGTTGGCGGGGAAGACGTTCGGCCCCTCGCCGCTGGAGTACACGCCGCCCGGCTCGCCGTTGGACAGGCCCGTGGCGACGCGCTCCTGGACGAGCGTCCACTGGTCCGCGGCTCCCGAGGTGCCCGGCAGCGAGCCCGTGACGGTCGCCAGCAGGTTCGTCGACTTCTCCTCGCGGATCGTCATGCTCGCCTCGTCCTTGGTGAAGCGGTAGTAGACGTCGCCGACCTTGGCCACGGTGGAGTCGATCGTGCCGAGACCCGTGCCGCGACGCACGTCGATCCAGGGCTTCGCCTCCGAGAAGGTGACGAAGTCGTCGGTCGTGGCGTACATCATGCGGTTGTAGGTGACGGCGGTGCGGTCGGCGGCGTTCGCGGTCGGGTAGAGGTTCGAGGCCCAATAGACCACGAAGGTGTCGAGCTCCTCGTCCCAGTAGGCCTCGGGCGCCCAGGTGTTGCCGGCGAAGTCGCTGGAGACCTTCACGTGGCGCTGCGCCGACCAGGTGACGAGGTCGGTCGACTCCCACACCTCGATGTAGCGCGAGCCGGAGATCTGCGCCGTCGTGAAGCCGCCGGCCAGCCCGTCGATCTTGAGGTCGGTGGCGATCATGTAGAACTTGTCGCCGCCGGGCGCCCGCAGGATGAACGGATCGCGCAGGCCCTGCGTGCCCACCGTCGAGGAGAACACGGGCTGCCCGCCGTTGAGCGTGTTCCAGCTCAGCGCGTCGTTGCCCTTGGATGCCGCGATGCTGACCCGCTCCGCGCCCTGACCCTCGCCGGTGAAGAACGTCCAGAAATAGGCCTCGGTCGTGGCCGAGCCGCCCGGCATCGGCTGCACGCGGGCCGTGAAGGTGCGGCTGGCCGTGGCGTCGCCGCTGCGGGCGACGGCCGTGAGCTCGACGGTGGCCGCGGCGGATCCCGCGGCCGGTCGGGCGACCACGACGGTGCGCGCGTCGGCGCGCACGCCGTCGCGGAGCGAGGCCGAGGCGGCGCCGGAGCTGACGGTCCAGGTGATCGTCGAGCCCTGCGCGCCGAGCGTCGGCACCGAGAAGTTGGTGCGCACGTCGTCGAGGCCGCTCACCTGCACGGCCGCGATGTCCTGCGACACCCGCTGCTGGTCGGTCAGCTCCTGCGGCACGGTCACGGAGTAGGTCTGCGTGCGCGTCGTCGTGCCCACCGTGAAGGTCGCGGTGAGGGTCACGTGCGCGTCGCCCGCGCCCCCCGCGGGCCGGCGCACGGTCGCGGATCCCCCGGAGACGGAGATCGCCGCGGCATCCGACTGCCACGCGACGGCGACGCCGGCGCTCGTCGTCGGGAGGGTGAAGTCGGCCGTCGCCGTGGTGGGGACGGTCACCCCCGCGACGGCGCGGTCGAGGGCCTGGCCCGCGTAGAGGCTCTGGACGTCGGCATCCGACATCGCCTGGGAGTACACGGCGAAGTCGTCGACCAGACCGCTCCAGTTGGTGTCGTTGTACGTCGAGCGGCCGAGGCTCGCCGTCAGCGTGGCGCCGAACGAGGCGACGTCGCGCGCGATGGCGTTCTGGGTGATGCGCGACCCGTTGACGTACACGCGCAGCTGTCCGCTCGTGCCGTCGATCACGGTGGTGTACAGGCTCAGCCCCGCCGGCGTGCGGGCGCCCGCGGTCGCGGCGCCGGTCGCGCCCGCGCCGACCTCCGTGCTCCACGGCGACCCGGCGTTGGTCGCGTTGGTGATGACGGACTTGACGTAGCCGGAGGGGTTGCTGGGGTTGAGCAGCCAGTAGCCGGAGGAGTACGACGCGCCGGAGGCGACCGGTGCCCCGATGAAGGCGGCGGCCGTGTTCGCGGCGCCGGTGCGGGGGGAGAGCCACGTCGAGATGGTGAGGTCCTTCTTGCCCACGAGCGCGGCGGTGGGGATCTCGAGGTAGGCCGCCGTCGCGCGGGCGCCGCCGGGCAGCGACAGCGCGCCGTCGGCGACCGTGGCGCCGGTGAGGCGGATCGTGGCGTCGTTCCCGTTGCCGCTCGCGTCGGCGACGGTCGTGCCGGCGGCCGCGTCGAACGAGTAGTGGATGATCGGCTGCGCCGCGGCATCCGCTTGGGCGGCCGTGGGAACCGTCGCTCCGGCGACCGCGAGGGCGACGGCGGTCAGGACGGCGCCGGCGCGGATCGGCGGCCGGGCGGCGGCGGGACGGTTCGGGACTCCGGGGAGGCGGAATCGGGCTCTCGGGCGCGTCGTCATGCGCGGGTACCTCGCTGTTCTCGGTCGCGGCGACGAGCCGGTGGTCCGATCCCGCGACGGCTGCGTCGCGGGGGCGGGAGGGCGCCATCGCTCAGGGGGTCGACCGCCGATGGACGGTCGTGGGTGTTAGCGGAAACAATCCGACGCGGCTCACGGTAGGGCGGCGGCCGCGGGCGTGTCAAGGCACCCGACCGCGGGAAGGCGGGGCGTGGTCGGGGCCGTCGGTCGCGCCGCGACGGCGTTATCAAAGCGTTACTGTTTCCGCTAACCGTTATCGCTAACATTTCTCGGAGTCGAGGCCCACCGTCGGGCCGACAGCATCCGGCGCGGCGCAGAGGCCGCTCTGAGAACGGGAGTCAAGCAATGAAGAAGAACGTCGTGCTCGCGCGCACCGCCGCCGGTGTCGTCGGAGGGCTGCTGCTGATCGGCGGCGCCGGAGCCGCCTTCGCCGCCGAAGACAACGCGGTGGGCAACCAGGAGGTCGGCGTCGACGTGCAGATCGACGCGGTGGGCGCCCTCACGCTGAGCGTCGCATCGGGCTCGACCTCGCTGACCGAGGTTCCGTCGGGCGACGCCGGCATCCGCCAGTTCAACGGCGCCCTGCCCGACGTCACGGTCACCGACGACCGTCAGAGCGTGCCGGAGGGCGTGTTCTGGTACGTCACGGGCCAGTCCAGCGCACTGACGGACGGCACGAACAGCATCGACGCCGGTCACCTCGGCTGGGCGCCGAAGCTGATCACCGACACCGGTGACGGCGAAGTGGGCGAGGGCGCTCAGGTGAACACGGTCCTCGACGCCCCCACGCCCAACGTGCCGGCCGACAACGTCGGACTCGTCGGCAACGAGCTGCTCGCGCTGAGCCTCGACTCGCAGAGCGCCGCGAGCGTCGGCAGCTGGACGGCCGGCGCCGACCTCTTCCTGAAGGTCCCGAGCACGGTCACCCCCGGCGCCTACGCGGGCACGATCACCCTCACGCTCTGGGAAGACCAGGTGGACTGACACCCCTCACCCCCGCTCCACCCCGTTCACCCCCAGGAGACGCAATGACGCGCACGACGCCCCGAATCAGGATCCTGGCCGCCGCCACCACCCTCGCGATGTCCGTCGCGGGCGTGGTGGGCCTGGCGGCCCCGGCGACCGCGGCGACCGGACTGGTCGCCCACTACCCGCTGGACGACACCTCCGGGACCGTCGCGCGCGACGCCTCCGGCAATGCGCGCGACGGCCGCTACGTGGGCGGTCCGACCCTGACCGGGGGCGAGGGCGTGCGACTGGACGGCGTCGACGATCACGTCGCGCTGCCGGCGAACCTCCTGGCCGGTCTCACGTCCATCACGATCAGCGCGGACGTGCTGATCCGCGGTGAGCAGGGCACGCCCTACTTCATCTACGGGTTCGGGAACACGGATGCCGGCGGGGTGGGCAACGGCTACCTCTTCTCCAGCGGCAACGGCTACCGCGCGAGCATCGCCAGCGGCAACTGGAGCACCGAGCAGACGGTCTCCAGCGGCCAGAACCTGCCCCGCGACGTCTGGAAGACGATCGCCTACACCCTGGACGACGCCACCGACACCGCACGTCTCTACCTCGACGGCGTGCAGGTGGCCCAGCAGTCCGGTGTGACCCTCACCCCGGCATCCATCGGCGGCGGCCTCACGGCCGCGAACGTCCTCGGCAAGTCCGTGTACACCGCCGACCGCACCCTCGCCGGGAGCCTCCGCGACGTCCGCATCTACGACCACGCCCTCACCTCGACGGAGGCGGCCGCCCTCGCGCCCTCCGACGACGTGCGGGTCGCCCGTGACCGCGCCGCGCTCGCCCTCGGCGACCTCGGCGCGGTGACGTCGGACCTCACCCTGCCGACGACGGGGCTCAACGGCTCGCAGGTGGCCTGGGCGTCCAGCGACCCCGCCGTGATCACCCCCGCCGGCGCGGTCACCCGCCCCGCCGCGGGCAGCGCTCCCGCCGCCGTCACCCTGACCGCGACGATCACGCGCGGGGCGGCATCCGCCACCCGCGCCTTCGCGGCGACCGTCTCGCCGGCGGCCGATGCGACGGCGCGCGCCCAGCAGGACCTCGACGCCCTCTCGATCCCCGGCGCGCAGGACATCCGCGGCAACATCACCCTGCCCGCGGCGGGCGCGGTCAACGGCAGCACGATCGCCTGGTCGGCGTCGCCGGCCGGCATCATCACGACCACCGCGCAGGGCGCCGCCGCCGCCGGCGTCGTCACGCGCGGCGCGACGACCCGCCAGGTCACCCTCACGGCCACCGTGCCCGGCACGAGCGCGGTCCGCTCGATCGACGTCACCGTCACCGCGGCTCCGCAGAACCTCGACACCGACTACTCCGCGGGCTACCTGTGGACCCACTTCGCCACGAGCGGGGGCTACGAGAAGATCTTCTTCGGGCACTCCACCGACGGTCTGCACTGGTCGAAGCTCAACGACGACAAGCCCATCCTCGCCAACCTCGCCGGAGACCTCGGCGTGCGCGACCCCCACCTCGTGCGATCGCCGGAGGGGGACAAGTACTGGATCATCGGCACCGACCTCCACGCCGAGGGCGGCGGGGCCGGCGGCTCCGGGTGGGACCAGCTGAACGCGAGCAAGAACCTCGTCGTCTGGGAGTCGACCGACCTCGTGACCTGGAGCGACCAGCGCATCGTGTTCGCGGGCTTCGACGATGCCGGATGCGTCTGGGCGCCCGAGGCCACCTACAACGAGGCGACCGGCGAGTACTACGTGTACTGGGCGGCGCGCGACCGCACCGACAACGGCACGTCCGACTGGGCGCTGCGGATGTACCTGACCAAGACGCGCGACTTCGTGACCTTCACCGAGCCGGTGATCTGGACCTCCCTCAACGACAAGGGCGACGGGCAGTCCGGTCCGAACATCATCGACTCGACGATCGCGAAGGAGGGCGACACCTACTACCGCTTCTCCACGTCCGACTGGATGACCGTCGTCGACACCGCCACGAGCCTCGACGGACCCTGGACCCGCGTCATCGAGCGCGGGGATGCCGCCGCGCACGGTCTGCGCGCCTCGATGGAGGGCCTCACCGTCTACCCGCTGCCCCAGGGCGGCTGGGCGGTCATGGGCGACCAGAACGGGTACTACGCGCAGACGACCTCGTCGCTGGCGAGCCTGTCGTTCACGCAGCTGAGCGCCGGCACCGGCGCGGACCAGTACTCGTTCGACAAGCCGTTCCGGCACGGCTCGGTGCTGCGTCTGTCCGCCGCCGAGGAGGCGCGCCTCCTCGCCGCGTACGGCGACGACGCGACGACGCCGGAGCAGCCGCAGCAGGGACCCATCGCGCAGTACTCCTTCACGGGGGGCTCACTGGCGGACGAGGTCGGCGACGCCGACCTGACCGCCCACGGCACGGCGGCCGTCGTCGACGACCCCGACCGGGGTGCCGTGCTGCGTCTGACGGGCGCCAGCGGGGGCTACGCCTCCTTCCCGACCGGTTTCTTCGACGGGCGCGACACGATGACCGTGTCCCTCGACGTGAAGTCGGAGAAATCCAGCGGCAACTTCTTCACCTTCGCGTTCGGAACGGACTCGACGCGGTACGCCTTCCTGCGCCTGCGCGGCGGCGACGTGCGCACGGCCATCACGCAGAACTCGTGGACCGCGGAGTCGGCCGTGACCGGGAGCGTGAGCGCCGGGCAGTGGCATCGACTGGACCTCGTCTTCGACAAGAGCACGATGCGGGTGTACGCCGACGGCGCGCTGCTCGGGGAGAACACGGCCCTGGGCGCCACGGTGTCGCAGCTCGGCAGCGATCTGGTCGGCTACCTCGGCAGATCGCTCTACAGCGCGGACGGCTACTTCCAGGGCGCTTACGACAATGTGCGGGTCTACAACCGCGCGCTGTCGCAGACCGAGATCCTCGCCAACGCGGGCATCGAGGACCGGCTGCTGGACGTCTCGCTCGCCCAGCCGGAGGCCCTGAAGCTGGCGCCGATCGTCGACGCCGCGGCGCACCGCGTCATCCTGCCGGTGGTCAAGGGCACCGACCTCACCCGCCTCGCGCCGACGTTCACGACCGTGTCCACCGCCACGGTGTCGCCCGCCAGCGGCACGACGGTCGACCTGTCGTCGCCGGTCACCTACACGGTGACCACCGGAACGGGCGCGACGACGGCCTGGACGATCGAGGCGCGCGTCGTCGCGAGCCCGGTGCTGCCCGGCCTCTACGCCGACCCGAACATCGCGGTCTTCGGCGACACGTACTACATCTACGCGACCAGCGACGGCGTGCCGGGCTGGGGCGGGAACACGTTCTACGTCTGGAGCTCGAAGAACCTCGTCGACTGGGAGCGCTCGGCGCAGCCGATCCTCACCCTCGACGGCGTCAATGGCACCGTGCCGTGGGCGACGGGGAACGCGTGGGCACCGACGATCATCGAGCGCGCGGGCAAGTACTACTTCTACTTCTCCGGGCACAACCCCACGTACGACCGCAAGACCATCGGGGTCGCCGTCGCCGACAGCCCGACCGGGCCGTTCGTGGCGAAGACCACCGCGATGATCCTCAACAACGAGGCGATCACGTCGGGTCAGGCGATCGACCCGGCCGCCTTCCACGACCCGGTCACCGGCAAGTACTACCTCGGCTGGGGCAACGGGAGCCCGGTGCTCGCGGAGCTCTCCGACGACATGGTGTCGATCAAGCCCGGCACGTACCAGCGCATCAACGGGCTGACCGACTTCCGGGAGGGCGTCTTCTTCAACTACCGGCAGGGGCTGTACCACCTGACCTACTCGATCGACGACACCGGCTCGGAGAACTACCGGGTGGGCTACGCGACCGCGACCAGCATGAACGGCCCGTGGACCTACCGCGGCGTGATCCTGCAGAAGGACCTGTCCCTCGGCATCAAGGGCACCGGGCACAGCTCCATCATCAACGTCCCGGGAACCGACGACTGGTACATCGCGTATCACCGGTTCGCGATGCCGTCGGGTGACGGCACGCACCGCGAGACGACGATCGATCGGGTGGAGTTCGGTCCCGACGGCCTGATGAAGACGATCACCCCGACGCTGGAGAGCGTCGCGCCGCAGACCGTCGCGGTCGGACCGCGCATCTCGGTGTCGGCCACGACGCGCTGCGTCGCCGGTAAGGTCTACGTCACCGTGCAGACCAAGAATCTCGAGAGCGCCGCGATCTCCGCGGACGTGACCACCGCGTTCGGCAGCAAGGCCTACTCCTCGATCGCCGCCGGGGCGACCGTCACGTGGGCCGTCTCGACGCGCGCCGCCGCGACCACCGCGGGCACCGTGTCGGTGACCGCGCGCAGCGGGTCGGACGTCGCGGCGCCGCAGACCGCGGCCTACGCCGCACAGGCGTGCGGGTGAGTACGCGGACGCCGTCCCGTGCCGCGGCGGCGCTCGCCGCCGCGGCACTCGGGCTCGCCGCGCTCGTGGGCGGCATCCTGCTGCCGACTCCGGCGCACGCGGACGACGCGGCGCCGGACGTGCGGTGGTCGGTCGTGCCGGCGGACGCCTCCGGTCCCGACGGCCGTCGCACCGTCGACGTGCGTCTCGACCCCGGCCAGAGCGTCGAGGACCACTTCGCCGTGCGCAACGTCGGGGATGCCGAGGTCACCTTCCGCCTGACCGCGGCGGACGGGTTCACGACCCCCGCCGGGCGCTTCGACATCCTCGCCGACGGCACGGCCTCGGTGGATGCCGGGACCTGGATCTCCGTCCCGGAGAGCGTGACGGTCGCCGCCGGTGCGACCGTCGTCGTCCCGTTCACGATCGCCGTGCCCGCCACCGCCGAACCGGGCGACCACGCGGCGGGCATCACGGCGAGCGTCCTGTCGGTGCGGCGCGCCGACGGCGGGGCGAGCGTCGGGGTGGAGAGCCGCGTCGGCTTCCGGGTCCTCACGCGGGTGACGGGCGAGATCGCTCCGGCCGCCGCACTGGACGCGACCGCCGCCTCGTACGACATCGACTGGAACCCGCTGCGGCCGGGGACGGCGGTCGTGACCTTCGACGTCGCCAACGCCGGCAACACCCGGCTGGTGGCGGCCGGCACGGTCTCGGTGGGCGATCGCACCGTGTCGTTCCCCGCCGAGGGGGAGTCGGCGACGGAGCTGCTGCCGGGTGACCGGCGGACGATGCGGGTGGTGGTGGACGGCGTGTGGCCGCTGGTCTACGTCCCGGCCACCGTCTCGCTCGTGCCCCGCGCCGTGACCATCGCCGGCGACACCCCCGCCGTGGCGCCGACGTCGGCGGAGGCGTCGCTGTGGGCGCTACCGGCCCCCCAGGCGATCGTCCTCCTCGGCATCGCCCTCCTCGTCTTCGCCCTGTTCTGGGGGCGCACACGATCGCGCCGCCGGATCGATCAGCTCGTCGCCCAGGCGCACGAGGAAGGCCGTCGCGCGGCGGCCGCGGACCTGAACCAGGAGGCCCCCCGTGGCTGATGACATCCCCCTCGACCCGGTCGCGGATCCGAACGGCCTGGGCGTGAACGTCAACGTCGTGATCGCCCCGCTGCCCGCCCCCGGCACACCCCTTCCCGCGACCGGCGGCACTCCGCCGATCGAGCTCGGCCTCGTCGGCGTGGCCGTCGTGCTCGCCGGCGCGGCGATGATGCTGCGCTCCCGGCGCCGGCGCGGCGCGTCGGGCGGTGGCGCTCCGGATGGAGTGTGAAACGATGAGGCATCCGCTCCCGAGCGCGTGACGACTCCATCGGAACGGTCGCGCCGGCAGGTGGCCGATGCGGAGCTTTCTCAGGGGAGGGGCGCAGATGGCTGACCAGAACGGTCGCGGATGGGCCAAACCGAGCATCTACGACGTCGCCAACCACGCCGGCGTCTCGCACATGACGGTCTCACGGGTGCTCAACGGGCATCCGAACATCCGTGAGTCCACGCGGGTGCGCGTGCTGCAGGCGATCGATGAGATGCAGTACACGCGCAGCTCGATCGCGCGTGCTCTCGCGACGAGCAGGTCCATGCGCATCGGCGTGCTCGTGGACAGCCCCGTCCAGTGGGGCCCGAACAGCACGCTGCGTGCGATCGAGGAGGCCGCGCGCGCGAGCGCGTACTCGGTGAGCGTGTTCTCGACGTCCGACGAGGATGCCGCCACCATCTCGACCGGCATCAGCGATCTCGTCGCGCAGGGCATCGACGCCCTGTGCGTCATCGCGCCGCGCTCCTCCGCGCTGGAGCTCTTCCGCGAGCACAGCTCGAACATGCCGACCCTCGTCATCAAGGCCGAGCCGGACCCCCACCTCCACACGGTCGCCGTCGACCAGTACACCGGCGCGCGGATGGCGGTGGCGCACCTCGTCGGCCTGGGGCACCGCACCATCGCGCACGTCGCGGGCCCGCTCGACTGGTACGACGCCCGCGCCCGCTGGCAGGGCTGGCGCGACGAGCTGCAGGCGGCGGGCCTGCCCGAGGGACCGATGGTCCCGGGGGACTGGACGTCGGACCGCGGCTACGAGATCGGGCGCTCGCGCCAGCTGGGCGCCGCGACGGCCGTGTTCGCCGCCAACGACCAGATGGCGCTCGGCACGGTGCACGGGCTCGTGGAGCGCGGTCTGCGCGTGCCGGAGGACGTCAGCGTCATCGGGTTTGACGACCTTCCCGACGCGCGCCACTTCCTGCCGCCGCTGACGACGGTGCGTCAGGACTTCGCCTCGCTGGGCGCTCTCGCGCTGCGGTTGATCATCGCGGCGATCGACGGCGACGACACCGCCATGCACGCCCTGATCGCCCCCGAGCTGGTCCTGCGCGCCTCCACGGCGCCCCCCGCGCGCTGACCCCGTCGACGCCCGCCGCGTGCCGCGCGTGTTCGCGGTAACAAACAGGTAACGAAAGTCACGGAAACCGCGATCCGGGCTTGTGTTCGCCAATTGTTAGCGCGCACAATCGTCCTGCAGCATCCCATGCGCCCCCCGGGGCACCACACACATCCTCCGCAATCGTCGCGGAGGACTCTCAAGGAGGAGAAAGAATGGACATCAGCAAGCGCGGATTCCGTGGACTGCTCACGGTCGCAGCCGCCGGCGCGATGGTCGTCGGGCTGAGCGCATGCTCGGGCGGCTCGGAGCCTGCCGGCACCGGTAGCGCCGCCGCCGGCAGCGACACCATCACCGTCGGCTTCGTCGCCGTGGGTCCCGAGGGCGGCTGGCGCAACGCCAACGAGCAGGCCATCAAGGACGCGTTCACCAAGGACGCCGGCTTCGACCTCAAGTACGCCCCCGCCGCGAGCCCCAGCGACCAGAAGTCGCAGCTCGACGCGTTCTCGACCTTCGTCAACGACGAGGTCGACGTCATCCTCCTCACCGCGACCGAGGCGTCGGGCTGGGAGGACGAGCTGAAGAAGGCTAAGGAGGCCGAGATCCCGGTCATCCTCCTCGACCGCGGCGTCGACGCCCCGTCGGACCTCTACGTCACCCGCATCGCGCCCGACAACACGCAGGTCGCCAAGTCGGTGGGCGAGTGGGCCGCGACCACCTTCCCGAGCGGAGCGAACTACTTCGTCCTCGAGGGCGTGCCCGGCCTGTCCGTCGTCAACGAGCGCAACGAGGGCTTCGACGCGGCCATCTCCGGCAAGTCCGGGTGGAACAAGGTCGGTGCGCAGACCGCCAACTGGAAGACCGACGAGGGCAAGTCCGTCATCGAGACGGTCCTCAAGGCCAACAACAACAACATCCAGTTCATCTTCGCCCAGAACGACGAGATGGGCATCGGCGCGGCGCAGGCCGTCACCGCGGCGGGCCTCAAGCCCGGCACCGACGTCAAGATCGCCACGATCGACGGCACCAAGGGCGCCCTGGAGGCCCTCGCCAAGGGTGACCTGAGCTTCGTCGCGCAGTACAACCCCTTCTTCGGCACCGACGCTGTCGACGCCGTGAAGAAGGCTCTCGCCGGCGAGACGGTCGACTCGACCATCATCGTCAAGAGCGCCACGTTCGACTCGCCGGAGGCCGCGCAGACGGCCCTGGACGAGGGCCTCGGCTTCTAAGCCGCGCCACCGAGCCCGCTCGACACACGGGGACGGGGATCGCCGCCCGCGGCGGTCCCCGTCCCACCATCCACCCGCAGTGGTGACCCACCCATTCAACGAGGAAGTCTGCACGTGGTGACCGAACCCCTCCCGATCGTCGAAGTCCGCGGCGCGTCGATCACGTTCCCGGGCGTCAAGGCCCTCGACGACGTGAACTTCCGTCTGCTGCCCGGCGAGGTCCACACCCTCATGGGCGAGAACGGCGCCGGCAAGTCGACGCTCATCAAGGCGCTGACCGGCGTCTACCAGATCGACTCCGGCTCGATCCTCGTCTTCGGCGAGGAGCGACGCTTCTCCGGCACGGCGTCGGCGCAGGCCGCCGGCATCTCCACCGTGTACCAGGAGGTCAACCTCTGCACGAACCTCACCATCGGTGAGAACGTCATGCTCGGTCACGAGACCCGCTCGGTCTTCGGCATCGACTGGCGCAAGACCCACGCCCGCGCCCGCGAGGTCCTCACCGACATGGGGCTGGGTGACCTCGACCCCCGCGCCCCGCTGCAGTCGATCTCGATCGCCCTCCAGCAGCTCGTGGCGATCAGCCGCGCGATGGTCACCAAGTCGAAGGTGCTCATCCTCGACGAGCCGACCTCGAGCCTGGACGCCGCCGAGGTCGAGACGCTGTTCGGCGTCATCCGACAGCTGCGCGACCAGGGCGTCGCCATCCTCTTCGTCTCCCACTTCCTCGACCAGGTGTACGCGATCAGCGACCGGATCACGGTGCTGCGCAACGGCCGGTTCGTGGGGGAGTACCTCAAGCGCGACCTCGACCGCACCGAGCTGATCTCCAAGATGATCGGCAAGGACCTCGGCGCCCTGCGCGCGCTCGGCTCCAACCGTCAGGTCGATGACCGCGACCGCACCGCGACCCCGGTCTACGCGGCCGAGGGCATCGCGCGCAAGGGCGCCCTGGCACCCACCGACATCGAGATCCACAAGGGCGAGGTCGTCGGCTTCGCGGGCCTCCTGGGCTCCGGCCGCACGGAGCTCGCCCGCCTGATCGTCGGCGCCGACAAGCCGGATGCCGGCAGCGTCCGCCTCAAGGGCGCCAAGGCGAGCATCACCTCTCCGGTCTCGGGCCTCGCCCACCACATCGCCTACTCCACCGAGAACCGCCGCGACGACGGCATCGTCGGCGACCTCAGCATCCGCGAGAACATCATGCTGGCCGTGCAGGCCCAGCGCGGGTGGCTGCGCCGCGTGCCGGCGCGGGAGGTCGACCGCCTCGTGAAGACCTACATGGAGCGCTTCAGCGTGCGGCCGAACGATCCCGACCGTCCCATCCGTCTGCTCTCCGGCGGCAACCAGCAGAAGGTGCTGCTGGGCCGCTGGCTGGCCACCGACCCCGAGCTGCTGCTGCTGGACGAGCCCACGCGCGGTATCGACGTCGGCGCGAAGGCCGACATCCAGGAGACCGTCGCCGAGCTCGCCGAGGGCGGCATGAGCGTCGTCTTCATCTCCTCGGAGCTGGAGGAGGTCGTCCGCCTCTCGGAGCGCATCGTCATCATGAAGGACCACCAGAAGGTCGGCGAGGTCGTCAACGGCCCCGACGTCACCGCGGAACGGATCGTCTCGATCATCGCCGCCGACTCGGATGCCGCGGCGGAAGCCCGCGCGGACGCCCTCGCCGACGAGGTCGAAGGAGAACAGGCATGAACCGTCTGAGGGCGCTCGTGCGCACACCGTGGTTCTGGGGCATCGTCGGCATCGTCCTGCTGCTCGCCCTGAACACGCTGAAGGACCCGTCCTACCTGGCGGTCGGGGTGAACCCCACGACCGGTCAGCTCTCGGGCAACGTGCTGGACATCCTGCGGGTGTCGGCGCCGATCGTGATGATCGCGCTCGGCATGACCTTCGTCATCGCGACCAGCGGCATCGACCTGTCGGTCGGCTCGGTCATGGCCGTCGGCGGCGCGATCGCCATGGTCACCCTGAGCGGCCTGGGCCAGCCCACCTCGGTGGGGGCGATGTTCGCCGCCATCGGGCTCGCGGTGCTGCTGGGCGTGGTGCTCGGCGCGGTCAACGGCTTCCTCGTGGCGGTCATCGGCCTGCAGCCGTTCATCAGCACGCTCGTCATGATGCTCGCCGGCCGCGGCATCGCCCGCGTCATCACCGGCGGGCAGAACACGAACGCGGAGAACGCGCCGTTCCGGGCACTGGCCAACGGCCAGTTCCTCGGGCTGCCGCTGAGCTTCGTGCTCGCGATCGCCATCGTGATCCTGGTGGCGCTCGTCATGCGCCGCACCGCGCTCGGGCTGATGATCGAGTCGATCGGCATCAACCCGCAGGCCAGCCGCCTCGCCGGCATCCGTCCGCGGCCCATCCTCATCTCGGTGTACGTGCTGTCGGCGGCGCTCGCCGCGGTCGGCGGCCTGTTCACCGTGTCGGAGGTCATGACCGTCGACGTGTCGGGGACGGGCTACCAGATGGAGCTCGACGCGATCCTCGCGGTCGTGATCGGCGGCACCTCGCTCGCGGGCGGCAAGTTCTCGATCGTCGGGTCGACGGTCGGCGCCCTGCTGATCGCCACCCTCAACAAGACGGTGCTCTTCCTCGGTGTCTCGGCGGCGGCGACCCCCGCCTTCAAGGCCATCGTCATCGTCGCCCTCGTGCTGCTGCAGTCCGAGCGCATCCGCTCCCTCGTGCTGCGTCGCGGCGACCGCTCGCGCACCCCCGAGGCCCCCCTCTCCGAGTCCACGCAGCCGAAGGAGGTCGTCGCATGAGCGACGCGTCCACCACCCGCGAACGCACCGCGCCGGAGCCCGCGGGCGGCACCGCGGCGATCGCCACGCCCCGGGGCACGGCCTGGTCGCGCCTCTGGGGGCGCAGCCAGTCGCTGATCCCGACCCTCGCCGCCGTCGTGCTCTTCATCGGCATGCTCGTGTACGCGGAGCTCGCCTACGGCCGCGTCTTCCACCTCGGCACCATGTCGAGCCTGCTCGTGAGCTTCGCGCCGACGATCATCCTCGCCGTCGCGATGACGATCGTCATCCTCTCCGGCGGCATCGACCTCTCGGTCGGCGCGGTCGTCGCGTTCACCTCGGTCGCCGGTGTCATGCTCATGGGCATCGGGGTCAACGGCTGGCTCGCGATCGTGCTGATGATCGTGTTCGGTGCGCTGTTCGGACTGGTCTCGGGCGTGCTGATCCAGTACTTCAACGTGCAGCCGTTCATCGCGACGCTGGCGATGATGTTCCTGGCACGCGGACTGGCCTCGATGCTCTCGACGGTGCCCGTCCACGCCCCGGACGACGCGCCCATCCGCCTCTTCGCCACCGACTTCAAGCTCATCGACGGTGTCAAGACGAACGACCTCGTGCTCACGCCGGGCTTCTTCGTCGCCGTGATCATCGTGATCGCCGCCGTGTTCTTCCTGCACCGCACCCGCACCGGACGCACCGTCTACGCGATCGGCGGCGCGGAGTCGTCCGCTCAACTGATGGGCCTGCCCGTCGCCCGCACCCGCGTCTGGATCTACGTGATCAGCGGCGCGCTGGCCGGCGTCGCGGCGGTCGTCTACACGGCCGAGGTCGGCGGCAAGGCCCAGAACGTCACCGGCATCGGCTGGGAGCTCGATGCGATCGCGGCGGTCGTCATCGGCGGCACCCTCCTGACCGGCGGCGTCGGCTACGTGCTCGGCTCCGTCGTGGGAACGCTCGTGCTCGCGGCGCTGTGGATGATCATCACGAAGGACGGCTCCATCAAGCCCGAGTACCTGACGATCATCACCGGCGGCATCCTCCTGGCCTTCGTCCTGCTCCAGCGGGTCCTCACGAAGCGGATGAGCGGGCACGAGGGCGCGGTCGTGATCGACGCCGCGCTGCAGGAGCGCATCGATGCGGTGCGCGCCGATGTCGCCGCCCTCCACGGCGAGCTGGTGCGGTACGGCCTCGTCGTCTGGACGGGCGGGAACGTGTCGGGACGGGTTCCGGACAGCGACCTGTTCGTCATCAAGCCCTCCGGGGTCTCCTACGACGACCTGGCGCCGGAGAACATGATCCTCTGCGATCTCGACGGCGCCGTCGTCCCCGGCACGCCGGGCAGCGACCGCAGCCCCTCGAGCGACACGGCGGCCCACGCCTACGTGTACCGGAACATGCCCGACGTCGGCGGTGTCGTGCACACCCACTCCGACTACGCGGTCGCCTGGGCGGCTCGCGGCGAGGAGATCCCCTGCGTCATCACGGCGATGGCCGACGAGTTCGGCGGACCGATCCCCATCGGCCCCTTCGCGATCATCGGCGACGACTCGATCGGCCGCGGCATCGTGGAGACCCTGCGGGGCCACCGCAGCCGCGCCGTGCTGATGCAGAACCACGGTCCCTTCACCATCGGCGTCAACGCCAAGGATGCCGTCAAGGCCGCCGTGATGTGCGAGGACGTCGCCCGCACCGTGCACATCGCCCGCCAGGCGGGGGAGCTCATCCCGATCCCGCAGGAGAAGATCGACGCGCTCTACAACCGGTATCAGAACGTCTACGGGCAGGGAACGGACGAACGGCGATGACCACCACGGGTGACACCGTCCTCGCGGAGGCGATCCGCGCCGGTCGCACCAGCCTCGGCATCGAGTTCGGCTCGACCCGGATCAAGGCCTGCCTCGTCGACGCCGATGCGCCGGCGACGGTGCTGGGCGTCGGCGCCCACGCGTGGGAGAACCGCCTCGAGGACGGCCGCTGGACCTATCCGCTCGACGCCGTCTGGGTGGGACTGCAGGACGCCTTCGCCGACCTGGTCGCCGACGTCGAGCGCCGGTACGGGGTGCGGCTGGAGACCGTGGGCGCGATCGGCGTCTCGGCGATGATGCACGGCTACCTCGCCTTCGATGCGCACGGCGAGCTGCTCGTCCCCTTCCGCACCTGGCGCAACACCAGCACGGGTCCGGCCTCCGCGGAGCTGTCGGAGCTGCTGGGCGTCAACATCCCGCTGCGCTGGACGATCGCGCACCTGCGGCAGGCGGTGCTCGACCGCGAGCCGCACGTGGCGCGGCTCGTCGCGGTCACGACGCTGGCCGGCTACGTGCACGAACGCCTGACAGGTCGGCGTGTCCTGGGCGTCGGAGACGCCTCGGGCGTGTTCCCGATCGGCGCCGACACGGCGGACTACGACGAGCGCCTGGTCGCGCGCGTGGACGCGCTCATCGCGCGCGAGGGCGCCGCCCTCCCGCCGCTGCGCTCGCTGCTGCCCGAGGTGCTGCCCGCGGGCGCCGATGCGGGGTCGCTGACCCCCGAGGGTGCGGCGCTGCTCGATCCCCGCGGCGCGCTGCGGCCGGGCGTGCCGTTCTGCCCGCCCGAGGGCGACGCCGGCACCGGCATGGTCGCGACCGGCGCGGTCGCTCCGCGCACCGGCAACGTCAGCGCCGGCACGAGCATCTTCGCCATGGTCGTCCTGGAGCGGCCGCTCGCCGGGCGTCACCACGAGCTCGATCTCGTGACGACCCCCGCCGGGGACCCGGTCGCGATGGTCCACTGCAACAACGGCGCCAGCGAGCTCGCCGCCTGGGCGGGCCTGTTCCGCCGGTTCGCGGCGGCATCCGGAGCGCCCCTCGACGACGACGCCGTGTTCGAGGTCCTGCTGCGCGAGGCGCTCGAGGGCGATGCCGACGCGGGCGGACTGCTGGCCTACAACCACCTCGCGGGCGAGCCGATCGCCGGCCTCACGGCGGGGCGCCCGCTGTTCGTGCGCACGCCGGAATCGACGTTCGACCTGGCCAACGTCATGCGCGCGCAGGTCTACGGCGTGTTCGGCACCCTCGCCCTGGGCATGACGGTGCTGCACGGGGAGGGCGTCGCCCTCGACCGGATGTACGCCCACGGCGGCGTCTTCCGCACCGCCGGCGTCGCGCAGCGCTTCCTCGCGGCCGCCCTCGACGCCCCCGTGGCCGTCGGCGACACCGCATCCGAGGGCGGGGCGTGGGGCATCGCGGTGCTCGCGGCCTTCCGTCGCGCGGTCGCGGCGCGCGCCGCCGAAGGCCTCGGCGCCTACCTGGACGCCGTGGTGTTCGCGGATGCCGCGGCCGCCGTCGTCGACCCCGATCCCGCGGACGTCGCGGGATTCGCCCGCTATCTCGACCGCTACCGCGCCGGCCTCGCCGTCGAGGCGGCGGCCGTCACCGCTCTCTGAGGCCGCGCCCCTTCGCGGCCGCCCACCCCCGTCCCCACGACCGGAAAGACATCATGACCCTCTCCACCACTCTCGAGAACTACACCGTCTGGTTCGTCACCGGCAGCCAGGGGCTGTACGGCGAGGAGACGCTGCAGCAGGTCGCCGCGCAGTCGCAGGCGGTCGCCGCCGGTCTCGAGGGGCTGCCCGTGCGCGTCGTGTGGAAGCCGGTGCTGACCGACTCCGACAGCATCCGCCGCCTGGCCCTGGACGCCAACAGCGACGACTCCGTCATCGGCGTCGTCGCCTGGATGCACACCTTCAGTCCCGCCAAGATGTGGATCGCGGGCCTGGACGCACTGCAGAAGCCGCTGCTGCACCTGCACACGCAGGCCAACGTCGAGCTGCCCTGGAACGACATCGACTTCGACTTCATGAACCTGAACCAGGCCGCCCACGGCGACCGTGAGTTCGGCTACATCCAGACCCGGCTGGGGGTGGCCCGCAAGACCGTCGTGGGTCATGTCTCGAACCCCGCCGTGCGCGATCAGATCGAGCAGTGGCAGCGCGCCGCCGCCGGATGGCAGGCCGCCCGCACCCTCAAGCTCGCCCGCTTCGGCGACAACATGCGCTACGTCGCGGTCACCGAGGGCGACAAGACCGAGGCCGAGCTGCGCTTCGGCGTGCAGGTGAACACGTGGGGCGTGAACGAGCTCGCGGATGCCGTCGCCGCGGCATCCGACGCCGACATCGACGCCCTGGTGCAGGTGTACCTCGCCGAGTACGACGTCGCCGAGGAGCTGCGACCCGGCGCCGAGCGCCACGCGTCGCTGCGCGACGGCGCGGCCATCGAGATCGGACTGCGCACCTTCCTCGAAGCCGGCGGCTTCGGCGCCTTCACGACCTCGTTCGAAGACCTCGGCGCGCTGACGCAGCTGCCGGGTCTGGCGGTGCAGCGGCTCATGGCCGAGGGCTACGGCTTCGGCGCCGAGGGTGACTGGAAGACTGCGATCCTCGTCCGCGTCGCCAACGTCATGGGCGCGGGCCTGCCGGGCGGTGCGAGCCTCATGGAGGACTACACCTACGACATGGTCGCCGGGGACGAGAAGATCCTCGGCGCGCACATGCTCGAGGTCTCGCCGTCGCTGACGACCCAGAAGCCGCGCCTGGAGATCCACCCGCTCGGCATCGGCGGCAAGGACGACCCGGTGCGTCTGGTCTTCACCGCCGACCCCGGCCCCGCCGTCGTGGTCGCCATGAGCGACATGCGCGACCGCTTCCGGCTGGTCGCCAACGTGGTCGAGAACGTCGACGCGCCCGACCTGCCGAAGCTGCCGGTCGGACGCGCGATCTGGAAGCCGGCGCCCGACTTCGCGACCAGCGCCGCCTGCTGGCTGACCGCCGGCGCCGCGCACCACACCGTCATGACGACGGCGGTCGGCATCGAGGTCTTCCGCGACTTCGCCGACATCGCCGGCACCGAGCTCCTCGTGATCGACGAGGACACCACCGTCCGCGGCTTCCAGAAGGAGCTGCGCTGGAACCAGGCCTACTACCGCCTGGCCCAGGGATTCTGAGCCCCCTCGCCCGCCCTCGACACCACCTACCCGAAAGAGAAAGGTCTCGACGATGAGATCAGCACTGCTCCCGCCTGCCCCCGCGGCATCCGGGCGTTCGTCCCGCCGCGCGGTCGCGGCCGCCCTCGCCGGTGTGCTCGCGCTCACCGGCGTCGGCCTCGCAACCCCCGGTGCCGCGTCGGCCGCCGGCGTGCCCGCCCCGACCGCGCACTACGACATGTCGCACAGCGGCACGACCCTGCTCGACGTCTCCGGCAACGGGCGCAACGCGACGCTGACGGGCCTCACGGACGGCTCCTTCGCCGACGCGGGCGGCGACGCCGTCCTGCGCTTCCGCGCCGACGGCTATGCGTCCCTCCCGTCGGGGCTCATCACCGCGGCGGACAACGACTTCACGGTCGAGTACACGGTGTCCACGCAGACCTCCGCGAACCACTTCGGCTGGGTCATCGGCGACGGCGTGGGCGCGTGGAACACGACGGCCCTCGGCAACCACATCTTCCTCAGCCCCCGCTCGGCTCAGGGCGGCTACACCGACCAGGTGCTGTCCGCGATCCGCGTCAAGAACGGCGGCAGCAACGGCGAGAGCCGTCTGCCGGCCGGCGGCGGGCTCAACCCCGGCTTCACGACCCTGACGATGGTGGGCTCGGGCAGCACGCTGACCCTGTACCGCGACGGCGTGCAGATCTCTACGCTCACGCACGCGCTCTCGCTCAGCTCGATCATCCCGACGGGCTCGGTGCTCGGCTACCTCGGCCGCTCGCTCTACCAGGGCGATCCGCTGCTGAAGGCGGACGTCTCCGACGTCAAGTTCTGGGACGTCGCGCTGTCGTCCTCCGACGTGTCGGCGAGCATGCCGACGGCGCAGCAGAAGAGCGCGACCACGTCGGCGCTGCTGCGCGGTGACGTCCTCGCGCAGATGCTGGGCTCCAACGCCTCGCTCTCGAGCGTGTCGTCGAACCTGACGCTGCCGGCGACGGTGAACGGCGTCTCCCTGACCTGGTCCTCCTCCAACCCGTCGGTCGTGTCGACCACCGGTGTGGTCTCCCGCTCCATCGGCGCGAACACGGCCGTCACCCTGACGGCGCAGACGGGCCTGTCCAGCACGCTGACCTTCGACGTGACGGTGCTCGCGCCCAGCGTCGCCGCCGACCTCGACGCCATCACGCTCGCGTCGCGCACCACCGAGAACCTCCCGCTGGCCACGAAGGGCGCCGTCAACGGCGCCGCCATCACGTGGACCTCCTCGGACGCGTCGCTGGTGACCCCGACCGACCCCGGCTACACGGCACCGGCGGTCGGCGCGGCCGATCCGTATCGCGGCGGCGGCATCGTCGCGCGGCCCGCCTACGGCGCGGGCGACCGCACCGCGACCCTCACGGCCCACGCGACGCTCAACGGCGCCACCGCGGAGCGCAGCTTCACCGTGACCGTCGCCGAGCACGGTCGCTGGGCTCCGGATGCCGGCTACGCGGCGGCCTACTTCAAGTCCGACAGCGACGAGAAGATCTACCAGGCGGCCACGTCGGGCAACGACTTCTTCACGTTCTCGCCCGTCAACGGCGGCAACGCGGTCATCACCTCCACCGCCGACACGAAGGGCCTGCGCGACCCGTACATCCTCCGCTCGAAGGACGGCGACAAGTACTACATGGTCGCGACCGACCTGTGCATCGGATGCGGCACCGGCTGGGGCCCCGCCCAGTCGGCGGGAAGCCTGAAGATCGAGGTGTGGGAGTCGACCGACCTCGTCACCTGGAGCCGCACGAACGGTGAGAACACGGGCATCACCGTCAACCAGCCGGCGGCGGGCATGACCTGGGCGCCCGAGGCGTACTGGGACGACGACCTGCAGTCCTATGTCGTGTTCTTCGCGTCGCGGCTGTACTCGGATGCCAGCCACACCAACAGCGACAACCTGTATGCGCGCATGTTCTACGTGCTGACGCGGGACTTCCGCACCTTCACGTACCCGCCGACGAGCTGGCAGGACACCGGCTACGCCCGCATCGACTCGACCGTCACGAAGATCGGCAACTACTACTACCGCTTCACCAAGAACGAGGAGGGCGGCGCCGCCGGCACCCTCGAGGCGGGCAAGGACATCTTCCTCGAGCGTTCGAAGGTGCTCACGGCGCCCACGACCGCGTCGAGCTGGACGGCCGACCCGTCGACGACGTGGCAGCTGGTCGACACGCACATGACCTCGCTCGAGACCGGGCAGGCGGGCGAGGGTCCCGAGATCGTCAAGCTCAACGAGGGCGACCCCAACAACACGGGCGACGGCTACGTCTTCCTCGTCGACAACTACGGCGCGGGCGGCTACCGGGCCTTCCTCACGAGCGGCGGCGCCATCGCCTCGAGCACGCAGAGCGACCGGCTGTCGCAGCGGTCGACGTGGAACGTGCGGGCCACCGGCGGCCTGCCCGCCAGCCCCCGGCACGGCGCGTTCGTGAGCGTCACCCAGGGTGTGCTCGACGCGATGCACGCGTGGACCGGCGTCTCCGCGGTGGCCTCCACCACCACGCTGAGCGCCCAGGGCCGCGAGGTCACGGCGCGCGTCGCCGCGGCGGACGGCGGCGACGTCGTCGGCACGGTGACCTTCTCCGGCGGCGGCTGGAGCGCCACCGTGGCGCTGTCCGACGGTGCCGCCCACGTCGAGGTGCCCGGAACGGTCACGGCCGTCACGGCGCACTACGACGGCTACCGCGACGGGCTGGTCAGCGCGTCGACGTCGGCATCCGTCTCGTTCGGGCCGCGCATCGCCGTTTCCGCGACGACGCGCTGCGTGCTCGGCAAGGTGGTCGAGGTCGTCACCGTGACGAACAACGAGACCGTCGCGGTCTCGGCGGCGCTCGCGAGCCCGTCCGGCGCGAAGACGGTCTCCGTCCCGGCCGGCAAGAGCGTGTCGACGACGTTCACCACGCGCGAGAGCGCGCTGGCGGCGCACACCGTGACCGTGACGGCCACGGCCGCCGGCAACGCGTCGTCGACGGTGCAGACGGCGACGGTGGCGGCCGCCTCCTGCCGCTGATCGCCTGAGGGGAGGGGTCCGCCGCGAGGCGGACCCCTCTTCTCGTTCCGCGGCCGCCCCGCCGCGCAGGGACGCTAGCGTGGGACGGTGACGAGTCCCGCAACGGCCAGCATCCCCCTCGACAGCGCTCAGCGGTGGCGCGCCTTCTGGGTCTGCGTCTCGGTCGCTGCGCTGACCATCCTCGATCTGAGCAAGGTGAACGTCGCGCTGCCCTCGATCGAGAAGGCGCTGGGCGCCGGCTCGACGCAGCTGCAGATCGTCGTCTCGGGCTACGTGCTGATGTTCGGGCTGGCGCTCGTGCCCTTCGGGCGCCTCGGCGACCAGCGCTCCCGCAAGACCCTGTTCCTCGTCGGGCTGAGCCTGTTCCTCGTCACGAGCATCGTGTGCGCCGTCGCGCCCACCATCGAGGTGCTCATCGCGGGCCGCCTCGTGCAGGGACTGGCGGCCGGCATCCAGATGCCCCAGGTGCTCGGGACCATCCAGCAGATCTTCGTCGGCGCCGAGCGCGGGCGCGCGTTCGGCCTGTTCGGCGCGACGATCGGCATCGCGACGGCGATCGGCCCGACGCTGGGCGGGCTCATGATCGCGCTCGGCGGAGCCCAGGACGGCTGGCGGTGGATCTTCTGGATCAACGTGCCGCTGTGCGCGCTCGTGATCGCGGGCGTGCTCGGACTGCTGCCGCGTACGCGCCGCTCGACGCCCGGGCGGCTCCAGCTCGATCCCGTCGGGCTCGTGCTCCTGGCCTTCACGATCATCACGCTCATGTGGCCGTTCCTGTTCACCACCGGTGCTCCGAGCGACGACCCGCGTCGGTGGTGGTCGCTCGTGCTGTTCGTGGTGTTCGTGACCGCGTTCACGTGGTGGGAGCGGCGCTACGCGGCATCCGGCCGGTTGCCTCTCGTGCCGTTCTCGCTCTTCTCGATCTCGTCCTTCCGCAACGGCACGCTCGTGGTCACGACCTACTTCACCGCGATCCCGGCGATGTTCCTGCTCACGACGCTGTTCCTGCAGACCGGGGTCGGCACCGAGCCGGTGTTCGCGGGCATGGTCTCGATCGGCTTCGCGGTCGCCAGCGCGATCACCGCCTGGTTCGGCGGCAACCTGGTCGCGCGGCTCGGGCGGCCGCTCGTGGTGTGGGGCCTGGTGATCGTGCTCGTCAGCGTCGCGGCCCTCGCCGTCGTCGCCTACACGGTGCCGGCCGGCGTCGTCGAGTACGCGATGGCGGCGGTCATGGTCGTCGCCGGTGCGGGCGCCGGACTCGTGGTCGCGCCCAACCAGACGCTCACCCTCGCCGACATCCCCACCCGCGCGGGCGGTTTGGCGGGCTCCGTCGGCCAGCTCGGACAGCGCGTCGGGACCGCCGTCGGCACGGCGATCGGCCTGTCGTTGTTCTACTCGACGATCTACCGGGAGAAGGGCGAGGGGCACGACGGGCTCGAGGTCTTCCACAACGCATACGCGTACGGGATGGTCGCGGTGGGCGTCTTCGTCGCGATCGCCCTGCTGATCGGTGTCATCGATCTCGGCGTGCGGCGCCGCGCGGCCCAGGACTGAGGGCTCCGCCGCGGGCCTTCCGGGCGATGTCGCCGGCTCCGCCTACCGTGGAGTCATGCGCATCCTCCACACCTCGGACTGGCACATCGGGCGGACCTTCCACGGTCATTCCACGCTCGACGCGCTCCGCGGGGTGCTCGAGGCGCTCACGCGACAGGTGCGCGAGCACGACGTCGACGTCGTGATCGTCGCCGGCGACGTCTTCGACTCCGCCGCTCCGGCCGCCGCCTGCTACACGCTCCTCTCCGACACCCTCCGGGCGCTCGCCGACACCGGGGCCCAGGTCATCGTGACCAGCGGCAACCACGACTCGGCCGCGCGTCTGGGCTTCCAGGCGGGCCTGCTGCGCGACGGCATCCACGTGCGCACCGACCCGGAGCGCCTCGACGAGCCGATCACCGTGTCCGATTCGCACGGCCCGGTGCACTTCTACGGCATCCCCTACCTCGAGCCGGCGCTGCTGCGCGCGTCGTGGCCCCAGGCGCGCACGCACGCCGACGTGCTCGGGCACGCGATGCGGCGGGTGCGCGCGGACCGGGCCAGCCGGGGCGGGCGCGCGGTCGCCATCGCGCACTGCTTCGCCGCGGGCGTCGAGCCGACCCCTCACCTCGAGCGCGACATCCAGCAGGGCGGGCTCGACGTCGTGCCGCTGTCGGTGTTCGACGGAGTGGACTACGCGGCGCTCGGACACATCCACGGCCGCCAGCGGCTCGCCCCCCACGTGCGTTACGCCGGCGCCCCCCTCCACTACAGCTTCGGCGAGGGCGACAAGCCGCGCGGGTCGTGGCTGGTCGAGCTGGATGCCGAGGGTGCGGCCGAGGCGACGTGGCTCGCGCTGCCGGTGCCGCGCCGGCTCGTCACGCTGCGCGGCCCGTTCGCCGAGATCCTCTCCTCTCCCGCGCACGCCGCGGCGCAGGACGCGTGGGTGAGCGTCGAGTACACCGACGCGCTGCCCGAGCGCGATCCGCTGCGCCGCCTCCAGGAACGGTTCCCGTTCTGCGCCAAGGTCGTGCACGCTCCGGCCGTGGTGCGCAGCGACGACGGGCGCTCGTACTCCCAGCGCGTGCGCGCCGCGCGCAGCGACGCCGAGCTCGTCGACGCCTTCCTCGCGCACGTGCGGGAGGGCGAGGGCGCGACGGCGCGCGAACGCGAGCTCCTCGGCGACGTCCTCGACGAGCGCATCCGCGTCGAGGCGTTCGCGTGATCCTCCTCGGGCGTGCGGAGCGACGGTCATGAAGCTGCACCGGCTCGAGCTCACCGGTTTCGGTCCGTTCCGCGACACGCAGGTGGTCGACTTCGACGCCTTCGACGACGACGGCCTGTTCCTCATCTCCGGGCGCACCGGCACGGGCAAGTCCAGCATCCTCGACGGGGTCAGCTTCGCCCTCTACGGCACCGTGCCCCGCTACGAGGGCGGCGAGAAACGGCTGCGCAGCGACCACGCCCACCCCGCCGACCCCACCGAGGTGCGGCTGGAGTTCACGGTGGGCGCGCGGCGGTGGCGGGTGACGCGGGCTCCCGAGTACGACCGTCCCGCCAAGCGCGGCGGCGGTCTGACGACGGCGCCGGCCCGCGCCGAGCTCGACGAGCTCGTCGACGGCGTCTGGGTCGGCCGCGCCGCCAAGCCGCGCACCGTCGGCGAGGCGCTGGGCGAGGTGCTGGGGCTGAACGCCGCGCAGTTCCAGCAGGTCATCCTGCTGGCGCAGAACAAGTTCTCGCGGTTCCTGCTCGCTCCGGGCGACGAACGCCAGACGCTGCTGCGCACGCTCTTCGGCACGCGGCGCTTCGAGCGCTACCGTGACGACCTGGAGCAGCGCCGCCGCGACGCCGCCGATGCACTGAAGGCCGTGGACGGACGGGCCCGCACCCTCCTGGGCGAGGCCGAGCGTCTCATCGGCACCCACGGTCTCGAGCCCGCCGACGGCGCGAGCGCGGCCGACGCGCCCCTGCCCGAGCGGCGGGCCGCCGCCGAGCGGGCGCTCCAGCGTGCGCAGTACCGCGTCGAGCAGGCGGACCTCGCGCGCCGCGGCGCCGACGCCGCCTCCGAGGCCGCGGCGGCCGCGCACGCCGCTCTGCAGACGCGCGCGGAGCGCGGGCGCGAGCGCGCGGCGCTCCGCGAGAGGCTGAGCGGGCTCGAGGAGCGCTCCGCCGCCGTCGACGCCGACCGCCGGCGCCTCGCCGACGCGCGGGCCGCCGCACTGCTGCGGGCGCCGGGAGATGCCGCGGAGCGCGCCGACCGTGCCGCTGCGACGGCCACGGCGGATGCCGCGGCGGCCTGGCGACGATGGACCGACGGCGGGGGAGACGCCGACGCCGATGTGGCGGCGCTCGTCGACACCCTCACCGGAGACCTCGTGCGATGGGAGGCCGCCGCCGTGCACGAGCGCGAGCTCGACGAGCGGGCGGCCGCGCACGTCGAGACGACGCGCGTCGTCGCCGACCTCCGCGCCGCGTGCGACGCCCTCGACGAGCGGCGCGCGGGGGTGCCGGCCGCGCGCGCCGCCCTGGACGAGCAGATCGTCCGGGCGGAGGCCGGTGCGGCGCGCCGCGACGAGCTCGACGCCGAGCGCGCACGGCTCCGTGACGTGCTCGACGCCGCACGCCGCGCCGAGGCGCACACGGACGCGCTGACCCGCGCCGAGACCGCGTACGCCCGGGCGTCGGCGGCGACGGAGGCCGCGGCGGCCGAGGTCGGCGCCCTGCTGCGCCGGCGACTCGCCGGGGCCGCGGGCGAGCTCGCGGCCGCTCTGGTCCCGGGCGAGCCCTGCGCGGTCTGCGGCTCGACGGCCCATCCCCGTCCCGCACACAGGGGCGACGAGCCGGTGACGGACGAGGTGCTCGCCGCCGCCGAGCGTGCGCGCGACGCCGCCGTCGCGGCCGAGGGCACCGCCCGCGAAGCGGCGGCCCGCGTGCGCGACGAGCTCGCTCAGGCCCGGGCGGAGGCCGCGGGCCTGGAGGTGGCCTCGGCCGAGGAGCAGCTCGCGAGCGCCGCCGCCGTCGCCGCCGCGGCGGCGCAGGCCGCTGCCCTGCTCGACGAGCTCCACGCCCGCCGCCGCGAGCTCGATGCCGCCGCCGCCCTCGCCGAGACCGAACGCGCGCGCGTCGCCGACGACCTCGCCGCCGCCCGCGAACGGCTCCGCGGCCTCGAGAGCGACATCGCGCGGCTGACGGCAGCCGTCGTGGAGGGGCGCGGGGGCTTCGACAGCGTCGCCGCGCGGATCGCCGCGACGGCGGCGGAGCGGGATCGGGCGCGCGCCGTCGTGGCCGCCGTCGCCGCGCGCGATGAGAGGCTCCGCGTCCGCGACGCCGCGACGGCCGAGTTCGAGACCCGCCTCGCGACGTCGCCGTTCGCGGATGCCGCCGCGGTCCGTGCGGCACTCCTCGACGACGCCGGCATCGCGCAGCTCGACGCCGAGGTCGCCGACCACGCGGCCCGGCTGACGGCGACGCGGGCACGGCTGCTCGAGCTCGAGCTCGACGCCGTCGGCGACGAGATCGATGCCGACGCGCTCGCCCGTTCCGCCGAGACCGCGGCCGCGGCGGACGCGGCCCGCGCCGAGGCGATCGCCGCGCACACCGGCGCGGACGGTGTCGCCGCACGCCTGGACGATCTGCTGCGGCAGGTCGATGCGGCACTGGTCGCGGTGCAGGAGAGCGGCGAGGACGCCGCCGCCGTCATCCGCCTGGCCGACACGGTCGCCGGTCGCGCGCCCAACACGATGAAGATGGATCTGGAGACGTTCGTGCTGGCCGCCGAGCTCGAGGAGATCGTCGCCGCCGCCAACGTCCGGCTCGCCGAGATGTCGTCGGGCCGGTACACCCTGCACCATTCCGACGCCCGTGCCGCCCGCGGACGGGCATCGGGACTCGGCATCGACGTGCTCGACGCGCACACGGGCCGACTGCGCTCGCCCCAGTCTCTCTCTGGCGGCGAGACCTTCCTCGCCTCGCTCGCCCTCGCCCTCGGTCTGGGCGAGGTGGTCACCTCGCGCGCCGGCGGCATCCGTCTGGACACCCTCTTCGTCGACGAGGGCTTCGGCTCCCTCGACCCCGAGACGCTCGAGCTCGCCATGCGCACCCTCGACGACCTCCGGGCGGGCGGGCGCACCGTCGGCGTCATCAGCCACGTCGAGGCGATGAAGGAGCAGCTGCCCGCCCAGATCCTCGTGTCCTCGACGCACGAAGGGCCGAGCGTCATCCGTCAGGATGCCGCCCGGCCCTCGGCCGAGAGCGCGCGCGAGGCGCGCTGAGCGCTACTGCAGGTAGGTCTTCGCGGAGGCCAGGATCTCCTGGTACAGCGTGCGCAGCAGGTCGGCGGCGCTCTCATCGGCGCCGATGCTGGTGATGGTCTGCTGGACGAGGTCTTCGACGCCGCTGTCTCCGGTGACCAGCAGCGTCTGGCCGATGATGATGAGCGACTCGTCGGGGAGCACCTCCTCGATGACGTCCGGCGTGGCGGTCGGGTCGACCTCGGCGAAGATGTCGTTGACCTTCGGGCGGACGTCGGCGATGAACGCCTGCTCGGCGGCGGTCTCCTCGGCCGCGTCGGCCTCGCTGTCGTCGGTCGGCAGACCGGCGCCGGGCGTGACCTCCGCCGACGGCGTCGCGGAGGGGGCCAGCACGTCGTCGATCGACGACCCGGCCGCGGAGAGGCCAAGAAGCACGATCGACCAGATCAGGGCGAACGCACCGATCGTCGCGCCCACGAGCGACAGCACGAGCGCCGTGATGCTCAGCGGCTTGCCGCCGTAGCGCTTGCCGGCCAGCCCGACGATCGAGAAGATGAAGCCCGCCAGCAGCAGCAGACCGCCGATGAGCACGGCCACGAGGCCGACCCACGGCACGGGCACGAGGCCGACGAGGCTGAGGATCGTTCCTCCCGCCGCCAGTCCGAGCGCCGTCCACGCGATCGCCTTGGACCGGGTGTCGGGCTGTCCCGGCTGCGGAGGGACGGGGCCGGGCGGCACCGCCCCGGGCTGTCCGTACGGCGCGGCCGCGTATCCGGGCTGGCCGTACGGGGCTGCCGCGGGCGGCACGGGAGGCAGCGGGGGCGCGGTCGGCGCGACGTACGCGTCGCCGTAGCCGCCGGTGGCCGGCGGGTAGGCCTCGGTCGGCTGGGCATCCGGGGCCGGGTAGGCCTGGGTGGGCTGGTCGTCCGCCGGGGCGGGCGCGGCGGCATCCGGGGTGTCGCCGGGGGCGCCGTCGGGGTCGGTGGGCGGAGGTGTCGACATGCACTTTTCCTTCGTCTTGTCCGTCACGGCGCAGCACGGCTCTCCGTGGAGAGGATGCGCGGATACATAGACACTATCGAGTGCGCCCCGCTCCGCGGGCTTTCTCACGCCGCATCCCCTCCCTGCGGGAGGCCGATGTGGGTCAAGATGGGACGGCGTGGCAATCCCCGTCGGCACGGGGGAAGGAAGGACGACATGACACTCACCTCGGTACTCCTGGACACCCCCTCCTCGGTTGCGGCGCGTCTCGGGTGGGATCCCGGCACGAGCGTGCACGATCGCCGCCGCATCCTCGCGAAGGAGCTCATCGCCGCGCGTCTCGGCTGCGACATGACCGAGATCCGCATCGAGCGCGAGGCCCCGCGCGGCTTCGGCTACCACACGCGTCTCATCGCCTCGCGCGACGGGCAGGAGCTGCCGATCGCGATCGTCACGGCGAGCTATCGCGCGGCGACGGTCGTCGCGATCTGCGACCCCGGCCTGCCGCTGGGCATCGACATCCGCGACATGACGCCGGAGCAGGCCGACATCCGGCTGATGCAGAAGCACTCGCACCTGTTCGATCCGAACAACATCCCCGACCTGTTGCAGCACTGGGTGCGCGTGCAGGCGGTGCTCGAGGCCGACGGCCGCGGGGTGCGCGTCGCTCCCGAGCGCGTGCGGCTGGACATGGGGCGGCTCAAGGGGTGGATCCCCGACCGCAACATGAAGTACACCCTGGTCGACGCCTCGCGCGACAGCTGGGTCATCACGGTCGCGATCGGAACGCTCCCCGCCGCCTGAGCACCGCCTTCATCCGTCCCCTCGCGTCGCCTCGCGCGGCGCGACACGACGACACGGGACCGGATGAACGGCGACGGGGGTCAGGCGGGCGGCAGCGCCCGGTCGAGCTCGGCGAGCCAGACCGCGGGATTGCCGTCGCTGGGGGCGCGCCAGTCGCCGCGCGGCGACAGCGAGCCGGCCGCGAGCACCTTGGGGCCGTTGGGGATCGCCGTGCGCTTGAACTGGGCGAAGCCGAAGAAGCGGCGCAGGAACACGCGCAGCCAGCGCACGACGGTGTCACGGTCGTACGCGTAGCGGTCGGATGCCGGGAAGCCGGGCGGCCATGTCCCGGCATCCGCGTCGCGCCAGGCGCGCTCGGCGAGGAAGGCGATCTTCGACGGACGCAGGCCGTAGCGCAGCACGTGGAACAGCGTGAAGTCGTGCAGGGCGTACGGCCCGATCGTGTCCTCCGTCGACTGCACCTTGCCGTCCTGACCCGCCGGGACGAGCTCGGGGCTGATCTCGGTGTCGAGCACCGACTGCAGCACGGCCTTCGCCTCGTCGGTGAGGGCGGTCCCGTCGCCGTCGGAGTGGGCGATCACCCAGCGGATGAGGTGCTGGATCAGGGTCTTGGGCACGCCGGCGTTGACGGCGTAGTGGCTCATCTGGTCGCCGACGCCGTAGGTGGCCCACCCCAGGGCGAGCTCCGACAGGTCGGAGGTGCCGACGACGAAGCCGCCGTTCTGGTTCGCGAGTCGGAAGAGGAAGTCGGTGCGGGCGCCGGCCTGCACGTTCTCGAACGTCACGTCGTAGACCGGCTCGCCGTCGGCGAAGGGATGGCCGATGCCCGTGAGCAGTGCGGTCGCCATCGGACGGATGTCGATGGTCTCGATCGACGCGCCGATCGCCTCGGCGAGGGCGATCGCATTCGACTTCGTGTGATCGCTCGTCGCGAAGCCCGGCATCGTGTAGGCGAGGATGTCGCTGCGCGGGCGGCCCATCCGGTCCATCGCGCGGGCGACCACGAGCAGGGCGTGCGTCGAGTCCAGGCCCCCCGAGACGCCGATGACCGGCTTGGGCGAGCCGATCGCGCGCATGCGCTGCTCGAGGGCGGAGACCTGGATGCTGAACGCCTCGAAGCAGTCCTGGTCGAGACGGGCCGCGTCGTCGGGGACGAACGGGAAGCGGTCGAGCGCGCGGCGTAGACCGATGTCGGATGCCGGGGGGTCGACGGTGAAGGCGACCGTGCGCGCGCCGGGCGCGCTGACGCGGCGGTTGTCGTCGAAGGTCCCCTGCCGGAGCCGGTCCTGGCGCAGGCGGTCGAGGTCGACGTCGGCGACCGAGGAGCGCGGGCCGTCGGGGAAGCGCTCGCTCTCGGCCAGGAGGGCACCGGACTCGTAGATCATCGTCTGGCCGTCCCACGACACGTCGTTCGTCGACTCGCCGATCCCCGCCGCGGCGTACACGTAGGCGGCGTTGCAGCGGAACGACTGCGCCTTCGCGAGCAGATGCCGGTCGTCGGCGCGGGCGACCGTGATGGGGCTGCCGGACAGGTTGAGCAGCACCGTCGCGCCGGCGAGGGCGGCGGCCGAGGACGGCGGGATCGGCACCCACATGTCCTCGCAGACCTCGGCGTGCACGACGAGCCCGGGCACGTCGGTCGCGGCGAACAGCAGGTCGGCGCCGACCGGCACCTCCTGACCCGCGAGGACGGTGGCGGCCGGGGCGCCCGCGCCGGCGGCGTACCACCGGGCCTCGTAGAACTCGCGGTAGGTCAGCGGGTAGCTCTTCGGGACGACGCCGAGCACACGGCCGCGGTGGATGAGGACCGCGCAGTTGTACACGCGGGCGTCCAGGCGCAGCGGCGCGCCGACGGCGATGAGCGGCCGGAGCTCGGTCGACGCCTCGACGAGCGTCGCGATGGCCGCGTGGACGGCGTCGAGCACGGCATCCTGCATGACGAGGTCGTCGATGGCGTATCCGCTGAGGCAGAGCTCGGGGAAGACCGCGACGGCGACCGCGTCGTCGCTCAGGGCCCGGGTCGCATCGATGACCGCCTCGGCGTTTCGCGCCGGGTCGGCGATGGCGACGGGGATCGTGGCGGCGGCGACGCGCGCGAAGCCGTGCCGGTAGACGCTCTCGAACGGCAGGTTCTCGATCACGTGTCCAGTCTGGCAGGTGCACGGCGCTCCGGCGGGTGCGCGGCGGCCCGCGGTGCGCGATGTCGGCGCCTCCGACTAGCGTCGAAGACGGAAGGGCGACATGCGATACATCGAAGACAGCGGCAGCGGGGCGCGCATCGTCTGGAGCGCGACCGATCTGAAGGCCGCTGCGGAGTGCGAGTTCGCCTGGCTCCGGGCGATCGACGCCAAGCTCGGACGGGTGCCCGCGGTGGAGGAACCCACCGATCTCACCCTCGAGCGGGCGGGACGGCTGGGGACGCAGCACGAACGGCGCCAGCTCGAGGCGTACCGCGCGCAGTACCCGGGCCGTGTGGTCGAGCTGCCCGAGACGCGGTCCTCGGATGCCGAGGCCGTCGCCGTCGCGGTCGCCGCGACCACCGCGGCGCTGGCCGATCCGACGGTCGCCGTCGTGTATCAGGCCGTCTTCGCGACGGACGAGTTCGTGGGCTTCGCCGACTTCCTCGTCCGCGACGATCCGACGGCCGCCGCGCCCACGCCGTGGGTCGTGCAGGACACGAAGCTCGCCCGCCGCGCGCGGGTGACGGCGCTCATGCAGCTCGCGGCATACGTCGATCAACTCGACCGTCTCGGCGTCGCGCGCAGCGACCGGGTGGAGCTGCTGCTGGGCGACGGCTCGACCTCGACGCACGCCGTGCGCGACCTCATGCCGGTGTTCCGCCTGCGGCGCGAGCGCCTGCGTGCGCTCATCGCCGACCGCGATCTGGCCGCCGGTGCCGACGGTGACCCGATCGCGTGGGGCGACGACCGCGGCGCCCTGCGCGTCGTGGCGTGCGGCCGGTGCGCGACGTGCGACGCGGAGGTCGTCGCCCACCGCGACCTGCTGCTGGTCGCCGGCATGCGTCCGGTCCAGCGCGATCGGCTGCGCCTGGACGGCATCCGCACGATCGACGCGCTCGTGGCGGCGCGCGAGGCCCCGGCGCGCATGTCGTGGGACGCGTTCGCGGGCCTGCGCACGCAGGCCCGACTCCAGCTCGAGAGCCCGGCCGGCGGCGTCGGCGATAAGCCGCCGACCTCGGAGCTGCCGCCGGTGCCGACCTACGAGGTGGTGCTCCCGACAGCCATCGGCGCGCTCCCGCGCCCCGACCGCGGCGACCTGTTCTTCGACTTCGAGGGCGACCCGCTCTACACCGAGTCCGCCGACGGTGCCCCCGGGACGACCGGGACGACCGGGGCGACGGGGACGAACGGGGCGATGTGGGGGATCGACTACCTGTTCGGGTGGGTCGACGACGACGAGCAGTACGCGGCGCTGTGGGCGCACACCTTCGCCGAGGAACGCCGGGCGCTCGAGGACTTCCTCGACGTCGTGGCGCTGCGTCGGCGCGCCCACCCCGGCATGCACATCTACCACTACGCGCCGTACGAGCCGACCCACCTGCTCGCGATGGCCGCCCGCTACGGCGTGCGCGAGGCCGAGGTCGACACGCTGCTGCGCGAGGGCGTCTTCGTCGATCTGTACCCGATCGTGCGCCGGGCGCTGCGGGTGGGGTCGCGCTCGTACTCGATCAAGAAGCTGGAGCCGCTCTACATGGGCGCCGAGGTGCGCACGAGCGACGTCCAGCGCGGCGACGACTCGATCGTGAAGTACGTCGAGGCCCGCGCGGCGATCGAGTCGGGGGCTCCGGATGCGGGGGCCGCCATCCTCGACGACCTCGCGGACTACAACCGCTACGACTGCGTCTCCACGCGCAGGCTGCGCAACTGGCTCGTCGACCGGGCCCGCGAGGCGCGCCTCGTGCCCTCGGCGGACGTCGACGCCGCGGAGCGTCCCTACGAGCCCTCCCCGCGGGCGGAGGCACTGAACCGGATGGCGGTGGCGGCGGCATCCGCGGCGGCACCCGACGAGACGGCCGTGCTCGCCCTCCGGCTCGGCGCGGCCGCGATCGACTACTACCCGCGCGAGGCGAAGACGTTCTGGGCGACGCACTTCCTGCGCCTGCGCGAGCCGGTGTCGATCTGGGAGGACACGCGCGACGTCATCGTCTTCGACCACGACCGCTGCCGCATCCTGAGCGACTGGCACATCCCGGAGGGAGGTCGGGTGCAGCGACGCGTGGTGGAGCTGCGCGGCGACCTCGCTCCCGGGACGAAGCTGAGCGCCGACGGCTCGGCGTTCGTGCTCTACGAGCTGCCGGCGCCGTTCCCGATCGACACGAGTCCGCGCTGGATCCACGCCGCACGATCGGTGCGGATCGTCGACGTGCTCGATGACGGCGTGGTCGTGGAGGAGAACTCCGTGCAGGGCTTCACCTGGCAGGAGCTGCCCCTCGCGCTGACCCCGCCCGCCCCGCCCCAGGCAGGATCGCAGCAGGCCGCGATCGATCAGTGGGCCGATGGGCTCATCGACTCCGGCGCCGCCCGCACCGCGGACTTCCCGCGGGATGCCGCGACCGACCTCCTGCTGCGCCGTCCGCCGCGCACGCGTCGGGGCGGGCTCACGCGGGCGGTCATCGCCGGCGACCTGCCCCGCGACGACGTCGACGACATCGCGCGGTCGGTGCACGATCTGGACCACAGCTACCTGGCGGTCCAGGGCCCGCCGGGCACGGGCAAGACCTACGTCGGATCGCACGTCGTCGCGCGGCTGGTGCGTGAGCACGGCTATCGCGTCGGGGTCGTGGCGCAGTCCCACGCCGTGGTCGAGAACATGCTCGCGCGCATCGTCGAGGCGGGCGTGCCGGCCGACCTCGTCGCGAAGGCCATGAAGGGCAAGGGGCCCGCGTCCGGTTCCGAGCCGTTCACCCCCATCGCCAAAGACGGCTACGCCGCCTTCGCCGCCGACCATCCCGGGGGCTTCGTGATCGGGGGCACCGCCTGGGACCTCAGCCACGCCGGACGCGTGCCGCGCGGCAGCCTCGACCTGCTGGTCATCGACGAGGCGGGCCAGTTCTCGCTCGCCTCGACGATCGCCGTCTCGGTCGCCGCCCCGCGCCTGATGCTGCTGGGCGACCCCCAGCAGCTCCCGCAGGTGAGCCAGGGCACGCACCCCGAGCCGGTGGACACATCGGCTCTCGGCTGGGTCATGGACGGCGCCGCCGTCATCGCGGAGGATCGCGGCTTCTTCCTCGCGCAGACCCGCCGCATGCGCCCCGAGGTCGCGGCGCCGGTGTCGGAGCTGTCGTACGACGGGAAGCTGGCCGCGCATCCGTCGACCGCGGCGCGCCGCCTCGCGGGCATCCTGCCCGGCGTCGTGCCGGTCGCGCTCGCGCACACCGGCAACGCGACCCAGTCGCCGGAGGAGGCGGAGGCGGTCGTCGCGCTCGTGCGCGACCTCGTCGGCCGCGAATGGACCGCCGCCGCGGGCGCCGCGCCGAGGCCGCTCGAGCCGGACGACCTCATCGTCGTCACCCCGTACAACGCGCAGCAGGTGCTGGTCGAGGCGGCGCTGGTCGAGGCCGGGTTCGGCACGGTCCCGGTGGGCACGGTCGACAAGTTCCAGGGGCAGGAGGCCGCGGTGGCGATCGTCTCGCTCGCGGCATCCAGCGGGCGGGACGCACCGCGGGGCCTCGAGTTCCTGCTGCTGCAGAACCGTCTGAACGTCGCGGTCTCCCGCGCCGAGCACACGGCCTACGTCGTGTACGGCACGGGGCTGCTCGACGATCTGCCGCGCACGCCCGACGGGGTCGCCCGCCTCAGCGCGTTCGCGCGGCTCGTCGGCGCGGACCGCACGTAGACTCGCCGGAAGACGTCCCTGCCGGCGGGCGGCCCCGGCGCCGCGGCCGACGCACCGCGAGAAGGAGGACGGCATGAACGATGAGACGCCCCGGCAGTTCGAGATCGACCTGCCCCCCGAGATCGTGGCGGGCACGTACGCCGACTTCGCGAACGTCTGGCACACCCCCGACGTGTTCGTGATGGACTTCGTCTGCCTCGCCCGGCCCCCGCAGGCGGGGGTGGATGCCGAGGGTGCCCCGGTCACGGTCGTGCCCGGCCGCGTCGTCCAACGGGTGCGCATCCCTCCCCAGCAGGTGTTCGAGCTCGCGAAGGCGCTCACCCAGCAGCTGGAGTTCTGGGAGCAGGAGACGGGGCGCCGCTCCGAGGCGTGAGCCGCCTGTGAGGTCACGTCACCCGCGGGGGCTATACTCACCGAGGCCCGTCACCGCGTATCCGAGCGCGGCGGGCCCCGATCCGAGGCGGTGAGACACCATGGCAGACGATAGTAGGCGCGCCGCGGTGGGCGCCGCCGGCATCACCTCGCTCTGAGAGCCGGCCCCTCCGCGGCGCTTCCGTGCGCGCCGTCAGCCGCGCGCACCCCGCGCCCACCCGACACGGGTGCGCGATGACCCGCGCCTGCGCCACCCCCGCGCCGCGCGCCATCCGGAGGAGGACCGACATGACCCTGATCGACAACGCCGTGTACAAGGACGGTGTCCGCGTCGCGACGCCGGCCTCGTTGGACGAGGCCTACGCGCTGCAGGAGGCGCACGCGGGCTTCGCCTGGATCGGTCTCTACCGGCCGTCCGAGCAGGAGCTCGCCTCGGTGGCCGCCGAGTTCGAGCTGCACCCCCTCGCCATCGAGGACGCCGCCCTGGGCCACCAGCGCTCGAAGGTGGAGCGCTACGGCGACACGCTCTTCGTGGTGCTGCGCCCGGCCCGCTACGACGACGAGCGCGAAGAGCTCGACATCGGCGAGCTGCACCTCTTCGTCGGCCCCGACTTCCTCATCACCATCCGCCACGCCGAGTCGCCCGACCTCGGCGCCGTCCGGCGGCGGCTCGAGGAGCAGCCCGAGCTGCTGGCACTCGGGTCGGAGGCCGTCCTGTACGCGGTGTTGGATCGCGTGGTCGACGAGTACGAGCCGCTCGTCGCCGGCATCGAGAACGACATCGACGAGATCGAGGACGACCTGTTCGGCGACGCCGACGACGACGCGCTCTCCCGCCGCATCTACGAGCTGTCGGGCGAGCTGAACCGGTTCGCGCGCGCGACGCATCCGCTGGTGCCGATCATCGAGTGGCTGCAGCGGGGCCATGAGGCGTACCACGTCGACATCGAGCTGCAGCGCCGGCTGCGCGACGTCCGCGACCACGCGCTGCGGGTCACGGAGCGCATCGACGGGTTCCGCGCCGTGCTGGACAAGGCGCTCACCGTGCACTCGGCGCTCGTCGCCCGGCGGCAGACCGAGGTCAACCTCGCGCAGAACGAGCAGGTCAAGAAGATCTCCTCGTGGGCGGCCATCATCTTCGCGCCGACGCTGATCGGCACCGTCTACGGCATGAACTTCGACGTCATGCCGGAGCTGCACTGGGAGTACGGCTATCCGGTCGCCCTCACGGTGATGATCACGTTCCCGGCCGTGCTGTACGTCATCTTCAAGCGCCGCCGCTGGCTGTGACCGCCACCCGCGCTTCGTCCGTCCCGCGGCGCCGCTTCGCCGCGGCGATGGCGACCGGAGCGGACGGATGAAGGCGTCGGCGGCGGGTCAGACGGTGCCGTAGAGGCGGTCGCCGGCGTCGCCGAGACCGGGCACGATGTAGCCCTTCTCGTTCAGCCGCTCGTCGAGCGCGCCGAGCACCAGCGTGACGTCGCGGTCGCCGACGAGCTCCTCGATCTTCGCGACGCCTTCCGGGGCGCCGAGGATGCAGATCGCGGTGACGTCCTGCGCCCCGCGGGCGAACAGGAAGTCGATCGCGGCCCCCAAGGAGCCGCCCGTCGCGAGCATCGGGTCGAGCACGAAGCACTGGCGGTCGCTGAGGTCGTCGGGAAGGCGCTCGGCGTACGTGTACGGCTGGAGGGTCTCCTCGTTGCGCGCCATGCCGAGGAAGCCGATCTCGGCGGTGGGCAGCAGCTTCACCATGCCGTCGAGCATGCCGAGGCCGGCGCGCAGGATCGGCACCACGAGGGGACGCGGCTCGGAGATGCGCACCCCGGTCGTCGTCGTGACGGGCGTCTGGATCTCGACCTCCTCGACACGCACGCCGCGGGTCGCCTCGTAGGCGAGCAGCGTCAGCAGCTCCTCGGTGAGCTGGCGGAACACCGGCGACGGTGTGCGCTCGTCGCGCAGCACCGTGAGCTTGTGGGTGATGAGGGGGTGATCGGCAACGTGCACGCGCATGATGTCAGCCTACGCGTCCGCCTCGTCGTCCGACGGCGCGAGCTGCCACGCCGCGGCCAGCACGACGGCGTCACTGAGCGTGCGCACGGCGTCGAGCTGGTCGACGTGCGGCGTCGAGAAGCTCACCAGGCAGAGGCCGCGTCCGTCGGGGAACTGCAGCCAGTAGTCGATCACTCCCACAGGGCGTCCGCTCAGCTCACTGGGTCCGAGGCGCCGCGTCGTGTGACGCAGCAGGGGGCCGCCAGCGGTGGATGCCGTGACGAGCTCGTCCTGCGTTCCGGTCGCGGCCGCGAGGCGGGTTCGCAGGCTCAGCATGTGGTCGTCGGCACCGGCCGGCCCGAGCTCCTGCCAGTACACCGTGACCGCCACGGCCGCCGCGGCGTCCGTCGTTCGACGGGTGAGGTAGGCCATCGACCGCCCGCCGGCGCCGGCCGCCGTGCGCGCCGACTGACGCAGCCACGCGATCAGCTGCCCGCGCAGCACCGGCGCAGGAGGAAGCCCGGTCAGCTGGGCGTCGACGATCGCCTTCGCATCGGCGTCGATCGTGAGGGATGAGGTGAGATCGAGCTGGGCCCAGTCATCGCCGAGGAAGAGGTCGAGTCCCACGACGCGCTCGCCGGCGCGCAGCCCGCGCTCGGGTTGCTGCGTGATCCATGCGACGTCGTCGTCGCCGGGTTGCGGTTCGAGGGCGGCGCGCACGTCCGCCGCCGAGGCGTGAACCGGGTGCGGACCGGCGGGATCGAACACCACACGACGCAGCAGCGGCGCGTACGCGTCGAGCAGCGGCACCAGCCCGGGACCGCGTTGCAGTGCGAACTCCGCCGCTTCGCGCTCACCCGCCGCCCAGGCCGCGAGGGTCTGCGACGACGAGAAGAGGTGCAACTCCCAGCGGCGCTCGCCGTCGGGGTCGTCGGCGGCCACCGTGAGGGTCTGTGTCTGCCCGTCCGGGGTACGCATGAGGGGGATCACGACGACGTCGTGGCGCAGCGCCCGCCCGATCTCGATCGGATCGTTCGTCGCCAGGGCGGCGGCGAGGCGCTCCGAGCCCACGTCGACGGCGGGCGCGGTGGGGATCGGCGTGAGCGGATCGTCGGTCACGGTTGTCAGCCTAAAGCTCTCCGGCGTCTTCGAACTCGACCTCCGCGCGCTCGCGGAACCGCCGGTCGAGCGGACTGCGGACGTTCTCCGCGGATGCGGTCGGGTCGACGTCGTAGAGCAGGCCCATGCCCCATCGCCGTCCGCGCACGTCGCGGGCCAGGCGCGTGTCGATGTAGCCGTACTGCGGCCCGGCACCCGTGTCGTAGACGATGAAGGCCCCCGCCGCATGCAGTGCGTCGTCCGACGCGGCCACGCGGACGCCGTCGAAGGGCGCCACCGTATTGATGAGGCGCAGAGCCACCGGGAACGAGAGCTCCGAGACCCTCATCGCGCCACCGACCAGACGATGTCCGTCACGTTCGTCAGTCCCTTCGACGCGAGGTCGCCCCCGACGATGATGTACTCCGGGGCGCCGCCGGGCATCCCGTCCAGCGGCAGGGCGTGGCGCTGCAGCACGACGGCGCCCACATCGTCGACGGTGGCGTGGACGAGTCGCTCCGCGGAGTTGACGTCGGGAAGGCCCAGGGCGCTGCGGTAGTCGCCGAAGGTGGACGGGGCCCGCGTCGACCAGGAGGCGCCGGTCTGTGCAGCGCCGTCGCCGTAGAGGCGGAAGACGTCGTCCCCCTTCGCCAGGTCGGCCACCGTCGTCGCCCAGAGACGCTCCGACTCGGCGAGCTGCTGCGGGCGCAGCCGGATGGCCTGCTGCGCCGTCAGGGCGCCGAACGTCTCGGTGCCCCCGCGGGCTGCGACCTCGGCGGCGGCCTGGGCGTTGATACGGCCCGCCATCGCAACGTTCCCGACGACGCGGGCGGCGCCGCCCAGGCCGATGACGGCGAGCGCGGCGCCGACGATGCTCACGGCGGCCTCTCCCCACGTGCGGTCGCCCGTCGAGGCCAGCACGATGTTGCCGACCGCGTTGATGATCGCGGCGATGCCGGCCACGAGCAGCAATGCGGCCGCGAGTGCCTGGCCGATCACCGGGATCCACGACACCACGAGGGCGAGGATGCCGGCGATCGCGGAGATCGTACCGGCGACATCGGTGATGACGGACAGGACGTCCTTGCCCCAGTCGTCCCACCAGGAGTCGTTGAGACCGTCCTCGCTGGTGGTGTTCTGGATCTCGTCGCGAGCAGTTTCCGCGGCCCGGTCGCGGCGGGCGGCGGCGTCGAGGATCTGCTGACGAGCGACGCCTGCGGCGGCGCTGGCCTGGCGCGAATCGATGCCTGCATCGTCGGCGAGGCGCTCGTAGCGGAGGGCCTCCGCGGGATCGTCGGACGACTCCGAGAGGTGAAGGTAGCGTCGCCGCTCCCGCTGGGCGTCGACGGCGCCGTTCTGCGCCGCGTGCGCGCGCTGCAGAGCGGCGAGCGAGTCGTCCTGCGCCGATGCGAGCGCCGCCGCGTAGCCGACGAGGGCGTTGCCGGTGGCCCGATACCGTTGCTCGGCCCGGGCGATGTCGTCGGCAACCGTGCGCGCCGTCTCGCCCAGGGCGTCGACGGCCTCCGACACGGTGCCGCCGAGATCAAGGGTGCGCAGCCCGCGCACCGTGTCGCCGATGGTGTCGGCGATCTGGAGGTAGTTCCCTCCGCCCTGGCGCACCCCGTCGGGGTCGCCAGGCACGGGATCCGTCCCGAAGCCGGCCGCCGACCAGTCCGCCGGCCTCACGATGCTGCCTCCGGGCGTCGGCCACCGCCGGCCGGTGTCGAGGCGCCGACCGTCGAGGTGCCGTCCATCGCGGCGGCGAGTTCCTGATCGGCCTGTTCGAAGGTGTCGGCGATCGCGGTCGTCGCCTCGCCGAGTCCCGAGATCGACGACGTCATCTCCTCGCGGGTGTCGTCCCACGCGTGCGCGAAGGAGCGGACCGCCTCCGCGAGTGAGTCGTGGCCGACCGCCTCCGCGATGCGGTCGCTGCGCACGTTCGCGTTCTGGAACTCCGCGGCGATCCGCGACAGTCCCGCGCCCACCGCGCGCACCTGCTCGGTGTTCAGCTCCAGATCCGCCATCGCGTCCTCCGGAACACGAGTCTAGGTCTGCCGGTGACGGGCTTCGATGGGGAGAACTCCCCATCCGTCGCCCTACGCTGAAGGGGTGAGCCTGCCGATCCGCGTCGACGACGAGAGCGCGCTGCGTCGCGCGCTCGCGCTCGCCGCCGAGGCCGGTGCCGCGGGCGAGATCCCGGTGGGTGCCGTCGTGCGGGATGCCGGGGGCACCGTGATCGGCGTCGGACGCAACCGGCGCGAGGCCACGGCCGATCCCACCGCCCACGCCGAGGTCGTGGCGCTGCGCGAGGCCGCGGCATCCCTCGGCTCCTGGAACCTGGAGGGGTGCACGCTCGCGGTCACCCTCGAGCCCTGCCTGATGTGCGCGGGGGCCGTCCTGCAGGCGCACATCGGACGCGTCGTGTTCGGCGCGTGGGACGAGAAGGCCGGCGCGGCCGGGTCGGTGTACGACGTGCTGCGCGACCGGCGCCTGCCCGTGCGCGCCGAGGTGGTCGGCGGCATCCTGGAGGACGAAGCGCGGGCGCTGCTGCGGGACTTCTTCGACGCGCGCCGCTGACCCGCCCGATCGCGGGGAGCGGGTGCGCGGTCAGTCGGACGAGCTGAGGATGATCGCCTCGGTCGGCGGCGCCGGGTCGGCCGGACGGCCGATGTAGCCGACGTTCTCCAGCAGCGCCCGGCGGAAGACGGCCGGCTGCTCCAGGTGCGGCGCGTGTCCGACGCCCTCGAGCACGAGCTCGGTGACGGCACCGCCGGCCGCACGGTAGGCCTCCAGCACGTCGCGGGTCTGCGACACCATCTCCTGGGCCGGCGCGACGTCGGCACCCGGCCAGCCGGGGATCACCCCGAGCGCGCCGAGGTGGTTGAGGTCGAAGAACGACGCGTCCGAGACGATGGCGTCCGCGTCGCCGCGTACCCAGAGGATCGGGGGTTTGCGCGCGATGTCGACGATGCCCGAGGTGTCGAAGTACCGCGGCGCCATCGTGTTGAGCACGCCGATGCTGCCGGCGGCGAACCCCGGCCAGTTCTCGCTCGCGACGCTGTCGCCGGGGTAGTTGCCCGTCGCCGTCGAGGTGGTGTTCATCGACTCGACCCAGAGGTCCTCGTGCGCGCTCGTGTAGCCGGGCGCGACGTAGCCCGAGCGGAAGACGCTCCGCGGCGACGTCGGCGCCTCGTCGGTCGTGTCGCGGTCGGTGAGCCGCTGCACGAAGTCGGGGTTCGCCGCGCCTCCGCCGCAGCCGGCGTCGTCGTCGGTGAGCCGCGATCCGTCGCGGCGGGTGCCGCCGAAGCCGTAGGGCGAGACGGGCGCCTGCAGGGTGAGCGAGAGCACCGGGTGATCGATCGCGTACTGCATGACGACACCGCCGCCCATCGACCAGCCCACGAGGTGGGCGGTGTCCAGCCCCAGCACCTGGAGCGTCGCGAACACGTCGTCGCTGAAGTCGCGGACGCCGCGCGTCGCGTCGACGGGCGTGCTCTCGGAGTCGCCGAAGCCGCGGAGGTCGATAGCGATCACGCGCAGGTCGCTGGGCAGGTCCTGCATGAGCTCCTGCCAGAACAGGCTCGACGACACGTTTCCGTGGACGAGGACGACCGTCTGGTCCGCCGCGGCCGCGGCGTCGTCGCCGACCCGTTCCAGGATGCCGACGCGCAGCCGATCGGTGTCGATGATCCGGGAGGTGATGCCGTCGAGGAGCGTCATGACCGCATCCTACTCCGCCGCTCCCTGTGCATGAACAGGGTTTCAGGTGAACGCGTGGAGCGCGCCGAGCCGTGGCCCGCGCCACGCCTTCCCGGCCCGGGGCGGTGCATACGGCCCCGCCGTGCTGGTGCGTTTGCCGAGGGCGATCAGACCCTCCGCGAACCGCACGGCGGCGGCGACGCCGTCGACCACGGGAACCCCCAGTCGGCGCTCCAGTTCGGCGTCCAGCCCCGCGAACCCGGCGCAGCCGAGCACGAGCACGTCCGCGCCGTCGGCGAGCACCGCGCGTCCGGTCGCCTCGAGCACGTCCGCGGTGCGGGCGACGTCGTCGGCGATGGCCGAGACGTGCACCTCCGCGGCACGGACCGATCGGCACCGGCCGCTCGTGCCCATCGTGGCGAGACTGTCGTGGATGCCGGCGACCGCCGCGTCGACCGTGGTGACGATGCCGAAGCGGTGCCCGAGCAGGCAGGCGGCGAACACGGCCGCCTCCGTGATGTCGACGACCGGCTGGCGGACGAGCTGGCGCATCCCCTCCCGGCCGTGCTCGCCGAAGCCTGCCATCACGACGGCGTCGAACGGGGCGGTGCGGCTCGCGACGGCGTCCATGACGGCTGCGGCCGTGACGAGGCTCTCGACGTACCCCTCCGCCGAGGCGGGACCCCAGGACGGGGTGACGCCCACGACGCTCGTCCCCGCCGAGGCGGCGGCCTGGCCGATCGCCGCGATGGCGGACGTCATCGCGGCATCCGTGTTGCAGTTGACCGCCAGGATCGTCGCCGTCATCGCAGGTCGTCGTCCTCGGCCACGACGCGGCCGCGGTGGATGACGAGGCGCTGCGGGAGACGGTCCATGACGGCGGCGGTCGCGGTGTCGCCGCGGACGACGACCAGCTCGGCCGGGTCGCCGACGGCGACGCCCGGGCGCGCGCCGGGGGAGAGGCGCGGCAGGTCGGCGTCGATCACCGACGCGCCGCCCCAGGTCGCGATCGCGAGGCAGTCCTCGATCAGGTCGTCGCGGGAGAACCCCTGCGTGAAGGCGAGCATCCACGTGCGCTCGAGCATGTCGCCGTCGCCCCACGGCGACCAGTAGTCGCGCTGGCCGTCCATCCCGAGCCCGACGCGGATCCCGAGCTGCAGCAGCCGCTCGATCGGGAGGTCGAGGGGGACCGACAGCGAGCCCTTCGGGGCGATCGTGGTGAGGGCGACGTCGAGCTCCGCGATCTGCTCGAGCGCGCGGTCGACGCCGGCGGAGCGGTCGGCGAGCGAGAAGGCGTGCGACACGCTGACCCGTCCGGCCATGCCGAGTGCGCGGGTGCGCTCGAGCACGAGGTCGAGGGAGAACAGGCCCAGCGAGCCGCCCTCGTGCAGGTGGATGTCGACGCCGACGCCGTGACGGTCGGCGAGGTCGAAGACGGTGTCGAGGTGGCGCACCGGGTCGCGGTCGATCTCGCACGGGTCGATGCCGCCGATGAGGTCGGCTCCCGAGCGCAGCGCGACATCGAGCAGGTCGGGCACCCCGTCCTCGAGGTGGATGCCCACCTGCGGGAAGGCGACGATCTCGACGGACGCGCGGTCGCGGTGCGCCTCGCGCGCCGCGACGACGCCCTCGAACTTCTCCAGGCCGGAGTCGGCGTCGACCTGGGCGTGGCTGCGCACCCGGGTCGCCCCCTGCGCGATCATCCGCCCGAGCGTGTAGGTCGCCCGCTCGGCGACCGACCGCTCCGCCGACCGCCAGTTCTCCCGGTCGTTCATGATGTGCGACCAGCGCGTGTCGCCCGCGGTGTTCGGGCGGAACGGCAGCCCCATCCGCGTCGAGTCGAGATGCACGTGCACGTCGCTGAAGGACGGGATCAGGATGCCGCCGTCTCCGTCGACCGCGACGGCATCCGGCGCCGTCAGCGTGCCGGGTGCGCCGATCGCGCGGATGGCGTCGGCGTCGAGCAGGACGTCGGACGCGTCGGCGGCCCAGGGGCGGACGTTGCGGAGCAGAGTGAGGGGCACGGAAGGGCCTTTCGGGGTCGGGGAGGAGCGGGGCGGGGCCGGCGGGGCGAGGGGGCGGCGGCGGACCGCCCCCTCGCCGGCGCTCAGCCGGTGAACGCGACGTCGGTGAGGTCGTACTCGCCGTCGACGCGCGGCGTCCAGGTGACCTTCGGCGAGACCGCGTAGTCGGCCTCGGGGGTGAACAGCGGCACGATGTACGCACCCTGGAAGTTCGCCTCGGCGAGGTCGCGGAAGGCGGCGATGCGCTCGTCGCCCGCGACGGTGCGCTGCCTGGCGACGAGCGCCGCCGTCTCCGGGCTCTTCGCGTAGTCGTTCTGTCCTCCCGCGAACAGGTTGGTGGCGGGCATGTCGCCGTCCATGGTGGAGGGCGCCCAGGTGTTGAGGTACAGGCCCTTCATGTCGACCGTGCTGTAGATGCGGTTCGACAGCGTGGCCTGGTCCATGCCGGAGAGGCTGACCGTGAAGCCCACCGCCTCCAGGTAGCCCGCGATCGCCTGCGCGATCTCGGCGCTCATCGGGATGCGGCCGCTGGTCGCGTACTCCAGGGGGATCGCCTCGCCGGCGTACCCGGCCTCGGCGAGCAGCGCCTTGGCGGCGGCGGGGTCGTACGCCGGTCCCGTCGCGTCCGACACGTAGCCGGTGACGTTGGCGGCGACGATCTGGTCGTTGGCGACGGCGCGGCCGCTGAGGACCGTCTTGACGAGCGCGTCACGGTCGATCGCGTGCCACACGGCCTGACGGATGCGCTCGTCCGCCAGCGGGCCGGACGTGGAGTTGACGCCGAGGAACGTGGTGCCGTTGGCCGCGCGGGAGCGCACGTCGATGCCGCTGCCCTCGGCCGACGAGACCTGGTTCGGTGAGATCAGGGCGATGTCCAGGCTGCCGGAGATGACCCCGTTCAGTCGGGCCTCCTCGTCGGACACCGTCTGGAAGGTGAGGGTGTCGATCTGGGGAGCGCCGCCCCAGTAGGCGTCGTTGCGCTTGAGGACGTAGTCCACGCCGCGCTTCCAGCTCACGAAGGAGAACGGGCCGCTGCCGACGGGCGCGGCGGCGAAGCCTTCGGAGCCGAGCGCCGTGTAGACCTTCTCCGGGACGATCGACTGCGCGGTCGTGATGGACGGCCACGGCGAGAACGACGAGTTGAGGTCGAAGACCACCGTGTGGTCGTCGGGGGCGGAGACCGATTCGAGCATGCCCATGTAGCCGAGGTTGTCGGAGTCGGGCGTGTTCAGCACGGTCTCGTAGGTGAAGACCACGTCGGATGCCTTCAGCGGTTCGCCGTCCTGGAAGGTCACGTCGTCGCGAAGGGTGAACGTCCACTGGGTGAAGTCGGCGTTGGGGGTCCACGCGGTGGCCAGCGACGGCTGGATCGTGCCGTCGGCGTCGAGCACCGTGAGCTGGTCGAAGAGGTTGTAGTAGATGTTGTAGCCGGCCAGCGAGCCGTCGACGATCGGGTCGGGCGACTTCTCGGGCTCCGCGACGACGCCGATCGTCAGGTTGCGGGTCTCGGCCGTCGACGCCGAGCCGCCCGCGCAGGCGGACAGCACCAGCGCGGCGCCGGTGAGCGCGGCGGCCGCGGCGAGCGCGCGGCGGACACGGGATGAGCGGTGGGTCATGACGTTCCTCTGTTCGTTCGGGTGAGGGCAGGGGATGGTGCGGGTGGGGCATCCGCCCGCAGGCGCGGGTCGGGGATCGGGATGGCCGCGAGCAGCGTGCGCGTGTACTCGTGGCGGGGATCGTCGAAGATCTGGTCGCGCTCGCCGATCTCGACGATGCGTCCCTGTCGCATCACCGCGACGCGGTCGGAGAGGTGGCGGACGACGGAGAGGTCGTGCGCGATGAACAGATAGGACAGCGCGTGGGTGCGCTGCAGGTCCTGCAGGAGGTTGATGACCTGCGCCTGCACCGACACGTCGAGGGCGGAGACGGGCTCGTCGAGCACGAGCACCTCCGGCTCCAGCGCGAGGGCGCGCGCGATGCCGATGCGCTGACGCTGGCCGCCGGAGAACTGCGCGGGCGTGCGCCGCAGCGACTCGGCGCCGATCCCGACGCTCTCCAGCAGCTCGACGACGCGGTCCTTCGAGTAGCGCCCCACGATCGTGAGCGGCTCGGCGACGATGTCGTGCACGCTCAGTCGCGGATCCAGCGACGAGTACGGGTCCTGGAACACCAGCTGCACGCGGTTGCGCAGCCGCCGGCGCTGCAGCGGGGGCAGATCGTCGATGCGATGCCCCAGGATGCGGATGTCGCCGGATGCCGGGGTGTTGAGCCCGAACACGGTGCGCACGAGCGTCGACTTCCCGCAGCCGGACTCGCCGACCAACCCCAGGGTCTCCCCGCGGTGCAGTGTCAGCGAGACGCCGTCGACGGCGTCGACGACGTGGCGGCGGCGCCATCCGGTGCGCCGCGTGAATCGCACGTGCAGGTCGTCGATCTGCAGGACGGGTTCGGCGTCGCTCATCCGGCGACCTCCTCGGCGAGGGCGGAGACGGCGTCCGCGTGGTGGCAGGCGGAGGCGTGATCGGGCGCGACCAGGCGCAGGGCGGGCCGTTCGGCGGTGCACAGCGCCGACTTCGCGGGCAGCTCGCAGCGCGGCGCGAAGGGGCATCCGTGCGGGCGTGCCGCCGGCTGCGGGGGAGAGCCCGGGATCGCGTAGGCGCGCCCGGCCGCGCTCTCGGAGGTCAACAGGCTCGCGAGCAGGCCGGCCGTGTAGGGATGGCGGGGCGCGGCGAACAGGTCCCACACCGTCCCGCTCTCCACGATGCGGCCCGCGTACATGATCACGATCCGGTCGGCGGTCTGCGCCACCAGCCCCAGATCGTGCGTGATCAGGGCCATCGCCGCACCGGTGCGCTGTCGCGCCTCGGCCAGCAGGTGCATGATCTGCGCCTGGATGGTGACATCGAGCGCCGTCGTGGGCTCGTCGGCCACCAGGAGATCGGGGTCGTGGGCGATCGCGGCGGCGATGACGGCGCGCTGGCGCATGCCCCCGGACCACTGGTGGGGATAGGCGCGGGCGCGCGCCGCGGCATCCGGCACGCCGACCGCGCTCAGCAGTGCGGCGGCGCGCCGATCGGCCTCGGCGCGGCTCACGCCGTCGCCGTGCCGTCGCACGGCGCGCGCGATCTGGGCGCCCACGCGCTTGACCGGGTTGAGCGCGGTCATCGGATCCTGGAACACCATCGCGAGGCGGCGTCCGCGCAGCTCGCGCAGACGGCGCTCGCCGGCGGCCAGCAGGTCCTCGCCGCGGTAGTCGACCCGTCCGGAGAGCACCTCGACGCCGGCGGGGAGGAGCCCCAGCACCGCCGCCATCGTCAGGCTCTTGCCCGAGCCCGACTCGCCGACCACGCACAGCACCTCGCCTTCGGCGATCTGGAAGGAGACGCCGTCGACGAGACGCACCTCGCGTCCGTCGGCGTCGCGCGTGCCGACGACCAGGTCGTCGACGCTCAGCAGCACATCCCGGGTCATGCGCGGGCCTTCTTCCGTCGGCGGAGGGTGGACAGGTCGCGCTCGGCGGTGAAGCGCTGGCTCACGAGGTTCGTGCCGATCACCACGAGGAAGATCGCGATGCCGGGGATCAGGGCGAGGTACGGCGCCTCGCGCACGTACTTCTGCCCCTCGCTGATGAGCAGTCCCCAGGAGGGCGTCGGGGCCTGCACGCCCAGCCCGAGGTAGTCGAACGACGACGTGAGCAGCAGCACGCCGCCGATGTCGGCCGAGGCGAGGATGAGCACCTGCACGCCGACGTGCGGCGCGATGTGGGTCGACACGATCCACTGGGCGGTGGCGCCCTGGATGCGCGGCGCGACCACGAAGTCGCGGCTCTTCAGCGACATCGCGGTGCTGCGTGCCACGCGCGCATAGCCGACCCAGTAGGTCGCCGCGAGTGTGATGACCATCAGCCAGACGCTGGGGCCCAGCGCCGCGGACAGGGCGATGAGCACGAGGATGATCGGCATCGCCAGCTGCACGTCCGCCCAGCCCATCAGCAGGTTGTCGAGTCGTCCGCCCGCATACCCCGCGATCATGCCGACCACCATGCCGATGAAGGCGTTGATGGCGACGACGAACAGCACGATGCCCAGCGACACCTGCCCGCCGAGCGCCAGCCGGCTCGCGAGGTCGCGGCCCAGCATGTCGGTGCCCAGCAGGTGCGCGCCGTCGGTGAAGGGACGGATGAAGGAGGCGGACAGATCCTGTGCGTAGGGGTCACTGCCGGGCAGCAGGGGCACGATCAGGATGAAGGCGGCGACGACGGCGAGGATGCCGATGCCCACCCATTCGGCCGCCCGCAGGCGGGGCCACGTGAACCGTGCGGCGGTATCGGCAGGCGGAGCGGGCGTGACCGTCTCGGCGGGCGACGCGGGCGGCGAAGCGATGGGCGCGGTCATGCGAGGTGCCTCACTCTCGGGTCGACCAGAGCGCTCAGGACGTCCACGAGCGCGTTGGAGAGGATGAACAGGGCGGCCACGACGATGAGGCCGGACTGCACGACCGGGAAGTCGCGGGCGTACACGGCGCTCAGCATGAGCTGGCCCAGCCCGGGCCAGGCGAAGACGTTCTCCACGATGACCAGACCGCCCAGGAACGAGCCGAGGCTGATGCCCGCGATGGTCATCACCGGCAGCACCGCGTTGGGGAGCATCTCCGACACCACCACGTGGAACCGGCTCTCGCCCCGGGCGTAGGCCGTGCGGGCGTAGTCGAGTCGGGACTGCTCGCCCAGCGCGTTGTCGAGCAGCCGCAGGTACACCACGAACTGCGCCGTGGCGATGGTGGCGGCCGGCATGATGATCGCGAGCGGATCGCGGTTGCCGAGCGAGGGCAGCATCCCGAGCGCGACGGAGAACACGAGCACGAGCAGCAGCCCGAAGAAGAAGTCCGGGATGGCTTGTCGGGCCGCACCGACGGTCAGCAGGGTGGTGCGCAGGGCCCGGCTGCGGGTCAGGTGGACGGCGACGGCCGCGACGGCGGCCAGGATCACACCGGCCACCAGGCCCACCGCGCCGAGCTCGAGCGACGCCGGCACCCGTTCCAGGACCAGCTGCATCGACGGCACGCCGCTCTGACGGTACGAGTCGCCGAAGTCGCCGCGGGTCACGATGCCGACGAGGTAGTCGAGGTACTGCTTCCACAGCGGCTGGTCGAAGCCGAGGCTCGCGTTGAGCGCGTCGATCTGCTCGCGCGAGGCGTTCTCGCTGAGCAGGAGCGCCGCCGGGCTGCCGCTCAGCCGACCCAGGGCGAACGCGATCGTCACGACGACGAAGATCGTCGACAGGGCCTGAATCAGTCGTCCTACGACCAGTCGTGCCATCGGCTTCTCCTCTCCGTCATCAATCTGGGATACAGAATCCGCCACTTCTGTTACGGCGATGTGTCCCGCGGTTTCGGTGCAGTGAACTCTTTCGCGCATCGCGATCGGTCTCCGAGTGTGCCTTTATGCCGTTTTTGCGCGGTTCTTCGTGCGTCGCGATGACCCTGTGGGTGTTGTGAGCGGGAGTCGGGGTGATGTGACCGCGGTGGCCTCGTTCTACATTTGGGATACCAAAAGGAGATCCGATGACGACACTCACCCTGACCTCCGACGACGTGGAGGCGCTCGCGGATGCCGACGGCATGCGCGAGGCGATGGCGGCGGCCCACCGGGCGCTGCGCACCGGACGCGCCGTGCAGCCGCGGCCGCACGCGCTCCCCGCTGCCGCCGACCGGACGGCGGACGCCCCGACCGTCGTGCCGATGAGCGCGATCTCCGAAGAGCTCGGGATGTTCGCCGTCAAGGTGCTCGCCGACGCCCCGCGCAACCGGTCGGTGGGACTGCCCGCCCAGCGCTCGACCGTCGCGGTCTTCGACGCGGCGACGGCCGAGTGCGTCGCCATGATCGACGGACGGGCGCTCACCCGCATCCGCACCGCCGCCGTCACGGCACTCGCGACCGACGTCCTCGCGGATCCCGCGGCGCACGTTGCCGCCCTCATCGGGGCCGGTCCGCTCGCCGCCGAGCACGCCCGCGCGCTCATGCGCGTGCGCCCCTTCGCGGAGCTGCGCGTATGGTCGCGCAGCGCTCCGCGCGCCGCCGAATGCGTCGCGGCGCTGCGCGCCGACGGCATCCCCGCCGTGACGACGGACAGTCGCGAGGGCGCTCTGGAGGACGCCGACGTGGTCTGCACGCTCACGCCCGCGGAGCAGCCGTTCCTGGCGCGTCGGATGCTGCGCGCCGACGTGCACCTCAACGCGGTCGGCTCGCCGCCGCGGCCGATGTTCAGCGAGGTGCAGGCGGACGTCTTCGCCCACGCGCGTAGCGTCGTGGTCGACGATCCGGCGGTCGCCCTCGCCGAATCGGGCAACGTGCGCGGCGCGTGCGACGCGGGTGCGCTCGATCCGGCGGGTCTGGTCCCGCTCGGCGACGTGCTCGACGTTCCGCCCCTCCGCGGCCGCGGCGGGCTCACGGTCTTCAACTCCGTGGGCCTCGGCATCCAGGACCTCTACGCGGCGCACCTGCTGTGCGGGCGCGCGAGCGTCGTCGGCGCTGGCACAATGGTCGCGATCCGCTCATGAGCGCGCGTGCCGCCCTGGTCCGCCCGTGACGGGATCGCCGTGAGCGGCACCGTGAGGGGAGACGGCATGTCCGAGGCGCAGGATGCAGCCGACGACTCTCTGGCGGCGACGGCGTACCGCCGCATCCGCACCGCCATCATCCTGGGGCGCTACGCCGACGGCGCCGCGATCACCGAGGGGCGCCTGGCCGACGAGTTGCAGATGTCGCGCATCCCGGTGCGGGCCGCGATCCTGCAGCTCGGCGTCGACGGGTTCCTCGCGACGGCGCCGCGCCGCAGCGCCCGGATCGTCGGGTGGGACCGGCGCTCGATCGACGAGCTGTTCGACGTGCGGCTGAGCCTCGAGACGCTCGCCGCGCGCCTCGCGGCCCAGAACGCCGGCCGGGGCGCCCCCGTGGAGGTGTTGGACCGGGCTCTCGCGTCGGCCCATGACGCGGTCACGAGCGGCGAGCGGCTCGCGATCGCCGAGGCCCACGCCGCCTTCCACGCCCGCATCGTCGAGATGGCCGACAGCACCCTGCTCACCTCCCTCACCCGCGTCGTCAGCGGACGGCTCGTGTGGCTCTTCTACCTGACCGGCGTCGGCCGCGACGCCCGGGAGCAGTCCCACGAGCACGACGAGCTGCTGGCGGCCATCGCGGACGGCAACGCCCGCCTCGCCGAGAGCCTCGCCTTCAGCCACATCGAGAAGGGCCGCGCCCCGTCGATGCGGCTCATCCTGAACGAGCCCCGCGACTGAGACCCCTCCGAGACTGAGACCCCCGCGGCGGGCTCCCGGGGCGGGTGTTTCCTCTGCGAGGATGGGGGCATGGCCTCTCCGCTTCCCTCGATCGCGATCCTCGGTGCCGGCTCGATGGGAGGTGCCATCCTGCAGGGCCTCGTCCGCTCGGGCGCGGCACCCCGCGTGACCGTGACCAACCGCACGGCGGCCAGCGCCGCGCCGCTGGCAGCGCTGGACGGCGTGACGAGCCTCTCCCTCGAGGAGGATGCCGCCGCCAACACCACGGCCGCCGCCGCGGCGGACATCGTGCTCATCGGCGTCAAGCCCGTGATGGTCCCGGACCTCCTGCGCGAGATCGCTCCGGTCCTGCGACCGGGCACGATCGTGGTGAGCCTCGCCGCGGGTGTGACGCTCGCGACCTTCGCCTCCATCGTGGGCGAGGACGTCGCCGTCATCCGGTCGATGCCGAACACCCCCGCGGTGGTCGGCAAGGCCGTCACGGGACTGTCGGCCGGTGCCGCGGCATCCGCCGACGACCTCGCCCTCGTGCGCCGGCTGTTCGAGACGTGCGGCGTGGTGATCGAGGTCCCGGAGTCGCAGATCGACGCGCTGTCGACGATCTCGGGGTCGGGTCCCGCCTACGTGTTCCTGCTGATCGAGGAGCTCGCCGAGGCGGCCCGTGGAAAGGGCTTCTCCGACGCGGACGCCCGCCTCATGGCCGAGCAGACCTTCATCGGCGCCGCGGCGCTCCTGGATGCCACGGGCGAGGACCCCGCAGAGCTGCGCCGCCGGGTGACCAGCCCGAAGGGCACGACCGAGCGCGCCATCGCGGTGCTGCAGGGCGCGCGCCTGGACGGCGTCTTCGCGGAGGCGACCGACGCTGCCCTCGCCCGCGCGAAGGAGATGGCCGCCGGCGCCTGACCCCCCTCCTCGCCGCCTCCTCGCCCCCCGCCCGCGAGAAACCACCTTCGGCGCGAGAAACCACCGCCGCAGGTGTGTGTCGTCCCCGTTGTGGTTTCTCACCGTGGTCGGTGAGGGAGAGCGCGGGGCGTCTGGCGCAGGCTCGCCAGTCCGGCGCGGTCGCGCGGGCGGACGAGCCGCACCCCAGCGCGCTGCAGGGCGGTCGCCAACGGCTCGACCCGCACCGCATCCGCCATCTCCCAGCGCGCGACGGGATGCCCCGCGCGGCGCAGCCGGTCTTCGCGGCGCTTCTCGTCGCGGAAACGCCGTGCGGCGTCCGCGGGCGCGTCGCCGTCGCCGATGCCGTACTTGCCCCAGCCGTCGCTCTCGCCCACCGTGCGGCTCGACGGGAACAGGAAGTCCGTGCGGTCGGTGACCCCCTCGTAGCGGAACTCGGCCTGCAGCACCGGGTCTTCGAAGCCGCACCAGCGGATGACGGCGCGGCTCACGCTCTCGCCGGGCGACTCGGCCCGCGCGTCCGCGTGCGCCCAGGCCCACGCCAGCCGCGCGACGCCCCGGCGGGAGGCCTGCGACGCGGCCCGCTCCCGGAGGTCGTCGACGACGAGCGCGCCGCCCTGTCGGGGCGAGATCGCGGCATCCACGACGGCGAGCGCCTGCGCGGGTGGGAGCACGCGGGCGAGGTCGATGACGGCATCCGCCGGCGACGTGCACAGGATGCTGTCGACCGGCACGACCTCCCGCGCGTCGACGCTGGTGTGCACGCACACGTCGCCGAACCGGCGGGACGCCGTGCGGTCCGGATCGAACACGTGGATGTCGCGCGTCTCGCCGAACAGCGGCAGGCCGAGCAGCACCGCGGCGGACTCCAGGCACAGCACGGCATCCGGGTGGACGAGCGCGAAGGCGTGCACCCGCAGCGCGTACCGCTGCCACGGCGCCAGCCGCGCCGCCGCGGCGGCATCCACGTACACGCCGCGGCGCACCCGCGCGAAGCCGGGACCGGCCAGCGCCAGCCGCAGCACGCGGGCCTCGGCGGAGGTGACGAGCGGGAGCGGTGACCGGGTGATGGCGCGGTCGGTCAGCAGGTGCGGCATCCGCAGATCATGCCCCGCCACCCGCGGCGCCGCGCGCTCGTCCCCACCCTCCCCGCCGCCACCCCTTCCCACCCCCGCCTGGGGAGGAGCCCCCGCGCCGCCGCGGATGCGCGGTCAGCGGTCGAGGGAGGCGAAACGCTCGATGTCGCTGTTGGTGCCCGACACGATGATGAGGTCGTGGTTGGTGACCACGGTGTCGGCCTCGGCGTAGCGGAACGGCTTGCCCGGGCTCTTCACCCCGACCACCGTCACGCTGTACTTGGAGCGCACGCCCGACTCGTTCAGGCCGATGCCGCGGATGAACTTCGGCGGATACATCTTGGCCAGCACGAAGTCGTCGTCGAAGCGGATGAAGTCGAGCATCCGGCCGCTGACGAGGTGCGCGACCCGCTCACCGGCCTCGCGCTCGGGGTAGATGACGTGGTTCGCTCCGACGCGGGCGAGGATCTTGCCGTGCGACTGCGAGACGGCCTTGGCCCAGATCTGCGGCACCTTGAGGTCGACCAGGTTCGCCGTGATCAGCACGGATGCCTCGATGGAGGATCCCACCGCGACGACGGCCACCTGGAAGTCCTGGGCGCCGATCTGCTTGAGCGCCTCGATGTTCTTGGCGTCGGCCTGCACCGTGTGCGTCACGCGCTCGGACCACTTCTGCACGAGCTCGAGGTTGTCGTCGATCGCGAGCACCTCGCGATCGAGTCGGTCGAGCTCGCCGGCGCACGCGGCTCCGAAGCGGCCGAGGCCGATCACCAGGACGGGAGCATCGCTCCGGATCTGCTCAACCAACGATCGGCCTTTCGACGGGCAGCGAGTAATGCTGCGATCGGCTCGTCGCGGCCACGGCCGCAGCGAGAGTGACGGTACCCACACGCCCCATGAACATCGTCGCCGCCATGACGTAGACGGCGAGATCGGGGAGGTCCTGCGTGATGCCCGTGGACAGTCCCACGGTGGCGAAGCCCGAGACCACGTCGAACAGCACGTATTCGACCGGATATCGCGTGATCTGGGCGATCGTGATGGTCGACACCGCGACGATCGTCGACCCCCACGCGACGACGGACAGTGCGACCCGCTGCACGTCGCTGGGGATGCGGCGGCCGAAGGCCTGCACGCTCGGGCGCCCCTTCGCCTCCGACCAGACGGCGAGGGCGAGCACGGCGAGCGTGGTCACCTTGATGCCGCCGGCGGTGGATGCCGAGCCGCCCCCCACGAACATGAGCATCGAGCCGACCACCAGCGACGATCCGTGCAGCTCGCCGATGTCGACGACCGAGAAGCCGCCCGAACGCGTCATGGCCGACAGGAAGAAGGCCTGGAAGGTCGTGTCCCAGGCATCCATCCCGCCGAACGTCTTCGGGTTGTCGTACTCGAGCAGCAGGAAGACGGCGGCGCCGACGAAGAACAGGATCACCGTCGTGATGAGGGTGAGCTTGGCGTGCAGCGACCAGCGGCGCACGTGCAGGTGGTGGCGCCACAGCGCGAAGATCACGGGGAAGCCGATCGAGCCGAGGAAGACCCCCGCCATGAGCAGCGTGAGCAGCACGTAGTTGGTGGCGAAGGGGGCGATGCCCTCGGCGTTGGGGGCGAACCCGGTATTGGTGAAGGCCATCGCCGCGTAGTACGGCGCCTCCCACAGGGCGCTGAGGGGGTCGACGCCGCTGGCCAGCAGCGACGGGTAGAGCAGCACCGCGAGGCCCGCCTCGATCACGAGCGTCGACAGCGCGACGGTCGCCAGCAGCTGACCCACCTCGCCGAGGCGCACGGTCTGGCCCTCGTTGACCGGGCCGCCGTGGGCGCGCAGCGGGTTGGTGTCTCCGGCGGCGATCAGCTTCGCCCGCAGGCCGAGCCGCTTGGAGATGACGAGTCCGAGGATGGATGCCAGGGTCAGCACGCCCATCGCGCCGACGTTGACGCCGACGTAGACGAGCACGTGCCCGAACGCGCTCCAGTGGGTGCCCATGTTCACGGTCGACAGGCCGGTCACGCAGATCGTCGACACCGCCGTGAACAGCGCGTCGGCGAAGGGGGTGACCCGGCCGTCGGCGGATGCCGCGGGCAGGGAGAACAGGGCGGTGAACAGCAGGATGAGCGCCAGGAAGATGCCCACGGCGAAGCGCGAGGGCGACGAGGTCGTCGCGTCGCGGAGGCCGTCCCAGGCCGCGCTCATCGATGCGCGCAGGGAGCGCCACGCACGGGCACCGACGGTGTCGCCCGTCATGGTCCGCCCCTCTCTGCCCAAGAACCGTTGTCATGGTACTCCGGAGCGCGGCGCGGGCTAACCTATCGTCATGGCGGACATCTTCGACGTGATCGCCGACGGCACCCGTCGGGACATCCTGCAGCTGCTGCGCGAGCGCGCGTCCGCGGGCGAGCGCGGGACGAGTGTCTCGCACATCGTCACCGAGCTCGGGGTCAGCCAGCCGACGGTCTCCAAGCACCTCAAGGTGCTCCGCGAAGCCGAGCTCGTCACGGTCCGCGAAGAGGGCCAGCACCGTTTCTACAGCCTGTCGCCGGCGCCGCTGGACGCCGTCGACGACTGGCTCGTGCCGTTCCTCGACGAAGACCTCGTGGCCGCGCCGGCGGGCGCCTCGACCCTGCCCGAGCCCGCGGTGGCCGCCGCCGATCTGGTGGGGCGGGCCGCGGCATCCGCGAAGCACGCCTGGGACACCGCGCTCAAGCGTCTTCCCGGCCGCTGAGCGGCGCGGGGCGTCACCGTCCTGCTCATCCGTCACACGGATCACACGGGTTTACACGCGGCGCACCGAGACCCTAATGTTGTTCCACAGCAATGCGGAGGCACCGCATCGGGGATCGGTGGGGGAATCGGGATGCCGGACCTTTCTGACGTGCGTTTTCTGACGGTCGCCGAGGTGGCCGACATCATGCGTGTGTCGAAGATGACCGTGTACCGGCTGGTGCACGCCGGAGAGCTGCCCGCGGTGCGCTTCGGGCGCAGCTATCGCGTGCCCGAGACGGCCGTCACCGACGCCGTGCAACGTCCCATCGCCGACGTCGGCTAGACTGATCCGAGGGCATTTTTCGAGATGCCCGTTCCCGGACGCGGCCATCCGCGTCCAGACCCCTGACATAGTGAGGTTTTCCGTGGGTTCTGTCATCAAGAAGCGCCGCAAGCGCATGGCGAAGAAGAAGCACCGCAAGCTGCTTCGCAAGACTCGCCACCAGCGCCGCAACAAGAAGTAATTCGTCGCGGCACGCTGCAAAACGACACCGAGCGCCTGTCTCCGAGATCTTCGATCCGGGACGGGCGCTTCGTGTCTGCCCGCCCGCCGGAGTGGGGCAGGATGGATGCCGTGACCACCCTCACGATCATCTCCAAGCCCGACTGCCACCTCTGCGACGTCGCACGGGAGATCGTCGACACCGTGGTCGCCGACCTGCCCGAGGATGCCGTCGAGGTCGAGGAGCTGTCGATCCTCGACGACCCCGCGCTGTATGCGCAGTGGTGGGAGAAGATCCCCGTGGTGCTCATCGACGACCGGCTGCACGCGCACTGGCGCCTGTCGCCCGATCGGCTGCGTGCGGCGCTCGAGGACGCCTCCGCACCGGCATCCCCCGTCCCTCCCACCCCCGAGGAGTCCGCATGATCCGCCATGTCGTCGCGTGGAAGCTGAAGAGCGAAGACCCCGTCGAGAAGGCCGCGCAGGCGCAGAAGATCTCCGCCGACCTGCTGGCCCTGCGCGGCGTGGTCCCCTCGATCATCGAGATCGCCGTCGGCCCGGACGTCGTCGGCGGCGCGAACTGGGACGTCGCGCTCGTCGCGGACTTCGCCGACCAGGCCGGACTCGACGCCTACCAGACCCATCCCGACCACCAGGCGGTCGTCGGCTACGTGCGGGCGGTCGTCGCCGACCGGGTCGCGGTGGATCTCGAGGTCTAGCAGGCTCCGCCGCGCAGCCTCCGGCGCAGCGCATCGATCCCGTCCGCGCTCAGGCCGCCCGTGGCGAGGTAATCCGCGGCCCCTCCGTGCGTGCGGTCGATCCAGTCCAGGGCCGCGCGGATCGCGCTCGGCGGGGTCTCGGTGACGAGCGTGCGCAGGGCCGGGGTGAGCGGCATCCCGAGCGACGAGATCATCGCCAGCATGCCGTCGGCCCAGGCGCCGGCGAGGTGCTGCTGCGACGCGGCGTAGTCGGCGACGACCGCGTCGCGCTCGACCCCCGCGGCGTCCAGGAGGAGGGCGACGGCGACGCCCGTGCGGTCCTTCCCGGCGGTGCAGTGCACGAGCACGGCCGTGGGCTCGTCGTCGCGGGAGACGCCGACCCGGCGGGCCACCTCGGCGAAGGATGCCGCGCCGTGCTGCAGCATGCCCACGTACAGCTGGTCGAGGGTCGGCAGCTGGGCGAGCGCGTGCTCCACGAGCGCGGGGTCGGCCGCGCCGCCGGAGGCCAGCACGCGCTGCGCCATCTCTGCCATCGCTCCCTCCAGAAGCGACAGCTCGAGGATCTCGATCGGGCGCGACGGCGGGAGCCGGTCGGGAGCCGCACGGCGCTCGTCGGGCGTGCGGAAGTCGGTGACGACGCCGATCGGGCTGTCCGCGAGCGCCTCCAGGCCGGCGTCGGTCAGCCGGTCCAGCGCGGCGGAGCGGTACAGCACGCCGGCTCGCGTCGTGCCGCCTCCGATCAGCGGCATCCCGCCCGTGTCGCGGAAGTTGTGCAGTCCCTCGATCGCGTGTGCCACGGCATCCAGCCTAGGCCCGCGTGTTCGAGGGGCCGGTTCAGGGCGCCAGGCGCGTGGGGCCGCGGAAGAGGAAGGTGACCTCGCGGATGGAGTCCTGTCCGAGCATGAGCATCAGCACGCGCGCGAGGCCCATGCCGAAGCCGCCGTGGGGCGGGATGCCGTAGCGGAAGAAGTCGAGGTAGTGCTCGAGGCCCTCCAGCGACAGGCCCTTCTCGAGCGCCTGCGCCTCCAGCACGTCGATGCGGTGCTCGCGCTGCGCGCCGGTGGTGATCTCGGTGCCCTGGAACAGCAGGTCGTAGCTGTTCGTCAGCCCGGTCTCGGGGTTGCGCATGTGGTAGAACGGGCGGATCTCGGGGTGGTAGTCGGTGATGAACACGAACTGGTGCCCGAAGGTCTCCCGCACGTGCGCCGAGATCTGACGCTCGCCCTCGGGGTCGAGGTCGCCGTCGGTGCGGGGGATGTCGTAGCCGCGCGCCGCCACGATCTCGCGGGCCTCGGCCAGCGGGATGCGCGGGAAGGGGAGCGTCGGCACGACGACGTCGATGTCGAACAGCTCCTTGATCTCGTCGCCGTGCTTGTCCTTGACGGCCTGGAACGCGGCGGCCAGCAGCTCCTCCTGCATCGCGGCGACGTCCTCGTAGGAGTCGATCCAGCTGATCTCGGCGTCGATCGAGGTGAACTCGGTCGCGTGGCGGCTCGTGAAGCTCGGGTCGGCGCGGAACACGTCGCCGATCTCGAACACTTTGCCGAAGCCGGCGGCCTGCGCCATCTGCTTGAAGTGCTGCGGGCTCTGCGCGAGGTAGGCCGTCTGGTCGCCGAAGTACTCCAGGGCGAACAGCTCGGCGTTGCCCTCGGCGGGCGTGGACATGAGCTTGGGGGAGTGGATCTCGACGTAGTCGCGCTCGATCCAGTAGGTGCGCATCGCGTGCTCGAGCGTCGTCTGGATGCGGAAGACCAGGTTGTTGCGGCGCTGGCGCAGGTCGATGAAGCGCCAGTCCATGCGCTTGTCGAGGCCGCTGTCGGCGGCGATCGGCGTCTCGGGCAGGGCCGCGGCGGCGATCTCCAGGGTGGCGATCTTGATCTCGACGCCGCCGAGCTTGACCCGCTCGTCGTGCTTGAGCTGACCGGTGACCGTCAGGAAGGTGCCCGTCGACAGCTCCGAGATCAGCGCGGTGAGCGCGAGGGCCGCGGCATCCTGCTCGGCGCCCGTCGATTCGAGGAGAGCCGGGTCGGGACGCGTCGCGGGGTTCACGAGCTGGACGGCACCGGTCTCGTCGCGGAGGATGACGAACTGCACCTTCTTCTGGTCGCGGACGGTCTCCACCCATCCGGACACCGAGACGGTGCCGTCTTCGCGGGACTGCAGCTGGCTGACGAGGGTGCGTTCACTCACGAGGGATCAGTCTACGTGGAGCGGCGTTTCGACTCGCTGCGCTCGCTCAACGACCGGGGGTGTGCGGCGTTTCGACTCGCTGCGCTCGCTCGACGACCGGGGGTGTGCGGCGTTTCGACTCGCTGCGCTCGCTCAACGACCGGGGGTGTGCGGCGTTTCGACTCGCTGCGCTCGCTCAACGACCGGGGGTGAGGGCGGGCCCGGTCGTTGAGCGAGGCGCGCAGCGCCGAGTCGAAACGCCCCGCACCCGGCATCCGCCCAGGTTCCGGTCACCTGCGGTGGGTACCGTCGACGCCATGGCGATGGCATCCGACGGCTCGTGGCTCACCGCGCTCGTCGATGCGGTCGTCGGCCTCATGAACCTCATCGGGGCTCCCGGCGCGGGCATCGCGATCGCGCTCGAGAACCTCTTCCCGCCGCTGCCGAGCGAGGTCATCCTCCCGATGGCGGGACTGGCCGCGGCACGCGGATCGTTCACGCTCGTCGAGGCGCTGCTGTGGACGACCGCCGGCTCGGTCGCGGGCGCCTTCGCGCTCTATGGCCTCGGCGCGTGGCTCGGTATCGCCCGGCTGCGTGCGCTCGTGCGACGGATGCCGCTGCTGAAGGTCGACGACGTCGACCGCACGGTCGCGTGGTTCGAGCGCCACGGCGGCAAGGCGGTGTTCTTCGGGCGCATGCTCCCGATCTTCCGGAGCCTCATCTCGATCCCCGCGGGCGTGACACGGATGCCGCTGTGGCGCTTCGGACTGCTGACCCTCGCCGGATCGTTCCTCTGGAACGCCGTGTTCGTGCTGTCCGGCTATTTCCTGGGCGACCAGTGGCACGTCGTCGAGGAGTACGCCGGGGTGCTGCAGTACGCCGTCATCGGCGTCGCCGCCGCGGCCCTCGTCTGGTTCACGGTGAACCGCGTGCGCCAGCTGCGCGGACGGACCGCGGATCGCGATCCCGCCTGAGCGCCGCCGCGGGCTCCGTTCCCAGCCCGGCCACAGATGAGGCCCGCGTAGACTGAAGGTGTGCCCGCCGATCGCCTCCACCTCGTGCGCCATGGCGAGGTCCACAACCCGGGCCGCGTGCTGTATGGTCGCCTCCCGAACTTCCGGTTGAGCGCCGACGGGCGCGAGATGGCGCGCAGCGCCGCCGCGCACCTGTCCGCTCTCGGTCGTCCCGTCACGGCGCTGTACGCCTCGCCGCTGCAGCGCACGCGCGAGTCCGCCGAGCCGATCGCGGAGCTGTTCGACCTCGATCCGATCATCGACGAGCGCGTCATCGAGCCGACCAACGTCTTCGAGGGCAAGCGCATGAAGCGCGCCGTGCTGAACCCGCTCAACTGGCGTCACCTCGCCCGCCCCGCCGTGCCCAGCTGGGGTGAGCCCTACGCCGAGGTCGTCGCCCGCATGGATGCCGCGATGACGGAGGCGTGGAACGACGCCGACGGCGGCGATGTCGTCATCGTGTCGCACCAGCTGCCGATCTGGGTGACGCACCTCGCCGTGGCCGGCGAGCCGCTCCGTCACGATCCGCGCAAGCGCCGCTGTGCGCTGTCCAGCGTGACGAGCTTCGAGCGCGACGGCGCCGGCTGGCGCGAGGTGGCCTACGCCGAGCCGGCGTCGACATCGCGCGCCGTGGACGTGGGGGCGGTATGAGGCGCTCGACGACCGCGAAGCTCGCGGCATCCCTGGTCGCCCTGGCGCTCGCCGTCGGTCTGGCGGGGTGCAGCGGAGCGAACGACGACCTGGCCAACCAGTACAAGCAGGGCGACGGCAAGGGGTACATCTCCGGCGACGGCAGCGTGCAGGAGATCGCGCCGGAGGACCGCACGTCCGCCGTCGCATTCACCGGGACGGCCGTCGACGGCTCCACCGTCACCAGCGCCGACTACGCGGGCAGGGTCCTCGTGCTGAACTTCTGGTACGCCGGCTGCGGTCCGTGCCGGGCCGAGGCGCCCACCCTCGAGAACACCTTCCAGTCGGTCGAGCCTGCCGGCGCGGCCTTCCTGGGCGTCAACATCTACGACGGGCCGGAGGCGGCGACCGCGTTCGAGCAGACGTACGGCATCAGCTACCCGTCGCTGCTCGCGAAGGACGACGCCGACCTCAAGCTCGCCTTCGCCTCGTGGACGCCGCTGCAGTCGGTGCCCATCACGCTGGTGCTCGACAAGCAGGGCCGCGTCGCGGCGCGCTTCGTCGGTCGCGTCGAGAGCGAGTCGATCCTCAAGACGATCGTCAACGACGCGCTGTCGGAGACCTCGTGACCGAGGTCGTCTTCAGCGGGGCGCTGTGGCTCGCGATCCCGATCGCCATGCTCGCCGGTCTCGTCTCCTTCCTCTCGCCCTGCGTGCTGCCGCTCGTCCCCGGCTACCTCGGCTTCCTCGGCGGGGCATCCGGCGCCGCCGCGGCGCGCGGGCGCACGGTGCGCGCCGGCCGCGGACGGCTGCTGATCGGCGTGCTCCTGTTCATCGCGGGCTTCACCGTCGTCTTCGTCGCGATGGGTGTGCTGGCGGGCACCGCCGGCCGCTTCTTCATCCAGTACGGAGAGCTGCTGACGCGCATCCTCGGCGTGGTCGTCATCGTCATGGGGCTCGTGTTCCTCGGGCTGTTCGGCTTCGCCCAGCGGACGCTCAAGCCGCAGGTGCGCAGCGGCCTCGGCCTCGCCGGTGCGCCGCTGCTGGGGGTCGCGATGGGCATCGGCTGGGCGCCGTGCATCGGCCCCACCTACGCCGCGATCCTCTCGATCTCGCTGACGCAGGCCGATCCGCTCCGGGCCGTGCTGCTGGCCGTCGCGTACTCGCTGGGCCTCGGCATCCCGTTCCTGCTGCTGGCCGTCGGGTTCGGCTGGGCCACGCGGTCGGTCGCGTTCCTGCGCCGCCACATCCGCACGGTCAACGTCATCGGCGGCCTGCTTCTGATCGTGCTCGGTCTGCTGATGGTGACCGGGCTCTGGACCGCGGCGATGTCGCAGCTGACGGGGGTGATCGGCGGTGTCGAACTCCCGCTCTGAGCGCGCGGGCAGCGATCCGCTGCGTCCGGACGACCACGCGGATGCCGAGGCGCCCGCCACCGGGATCGCCCAGCCGCGGCTGGGCGTGGTCGGCTGGCTGCGCTGGGGGTGGCGTCAGCTCACCAGCATGCGCACCGCGCTCGTGCTGCTGCTGCTGCTCGCGATCGCGGCGATCCCCGGCTCGATCGTGCCGCAGCGCTCCGCCGACCCCAACGGCGTGCTGCAGTACAAGACGGACAACCCCGACCTGTTCCCCGTCCTCGACACGCTGCAGCTGTTCGACGTCTACTCGTCGGTGTGGTTCTCGGCGATCTACATCCTGCTGTTCATCTCGCTGATCGGGTGCGTCATCCCGCGCACCAAGCACCACTTCAACGCGCTGCGCGCGCGTCCGCCCCGCACGCCGGTGCGGCTCTCGCGCCTCGACGACCACGCGGAGATCGACCGTGTCGTGCCCGCGGGCGCGGACGCCGCGGCCTACGCCGAGGCCGCCGTCGAGCTCGCGCAGGCGCAGCTGCGCAAAGCGGGGTACCGCGTCGAGCGGTACGACACGCCCGCGACGGGCAAGCGTCCCGCCACGGCATCCGTCTCGGCGGAGCGCGGCTACGCCCGCGAGACCGGCAACCTCGTCTTCCACGCCGCGCTCGTCGGCGTGCTGATCTCCGTGGGCGTCGGCGGCGGTCTCACCTACACGGGCCAGACCGTGATCGTCGAGGGCGACAGCTTCGTCAACTCCCTGGGCCTGGGCTACACCTCCTTCAACCCCGGACGCTTCGTCGACACGAACGCGCTCCCGCCCTACTCGCTGACCCTCGACAGCTTCGATGTCACGTACGTCCCGGTCGGCGAGGCCGGGCAGGGGCAGGCGGGCGACTTCGCGGCGAACCTGACCACGCGCGAGCCGGGGCACGATGCGCAGCAGCAGACCGTGCGCGTCAACCATCCGGTCGACATGGCGGGCGACCGCGTGTACCTCATGGGCAACGGCTACGCGCCGACCATCACGGTGCGAAACCCCGCGGGCGATGTCGTGCTGCGCGAAGACGTCGAGTTCCTGCCGCAGGGCGCCACCATGACCTCGCTGGGTGTCGTGAAGGTGCCCGACGGGCTCGCGCAGCAGGTGGGCCTGGTCGGCTTCTTCTATCCCACCGCGGCCAAGCTGCACACGGGGGCGCTCACCTCGGCCTACCCGGCCCTGGCGAACCCCGTGCTGACCCTCGACGTCTACACGGGCGACCTCGGCATCGACGACGGCACCCCGCGCAACGTCTACGCACTGGACGTCAGCGGCATGACGCAGCTCACGGGCCGCAGCATCGACGTCCCCTCCCTCGAGCTCGCGCCGGGGCAGACGGTGGACCTGCCCGACGATCTGGGCACGATCACGTTCGAGGACGCCAAGGCCAGCGGGGCCGCCGAGCAGGTGAAGCGCTACGTCTCCCTCTCCATCCACCGCGACGTCGGTGCGCCGTGGGTGCTGGGCTTCGCGATCGTCGCCCTCGCCGGGCTGCTCGCCGCGCTGTTCGTCCCGCGTCGGCGCATGTGGGTGAAGGCGACCGCCGACGGCGACGTCGTGCACCTGGAGTACGCCGGCCTCGCGCGCGGCGAGGACCCCGCGATCGCGGCGGCCGTCGCCGACCTCGTGCGCGAGCACGGTGCCGCCATGGATGCCGCGGGAACCGCCGGCGCCGCGGCATCCGACCGGACCGCTGCGCAGACCGCCGACGTAGACTGATCGTCATGCCCGACGGCCTCTCCCTCGACGAAATCTCCCGGCTCCTGGTGTGGACCGCGGTCGCGATCTACGCGCTCGCGTTCATCGCCTACGCGATCGACCTCGGGCGCCGGTCCGACCTCGCCATCCAGCAGAAGGATGCCGCCCGGGAGCGGGTGCTCGTCGGTGCCGCCGCGGGGGTGTCGGCCACGGCAGCCACGTCGCCCGCGAGCCCGCTCGACGAGATGCGGGCGCAGCAGCAGGCGGCCAAGGCGGAGCTGGAGGCGCCGCTCGCCCGCCGCACGCGCTACCTGTGGGCGCGCATCGGCACGTCGCTGACGGTGCTCGGCTTCCTGTTCCACGTCGCCGGCGACGTGCTGCGGGGCATCGCCGCCAGCCGGGTGCCCTGGTCGAACATGTACGAGTTCGCGCTCACCGGGACGATGCTGATCATGGCCGTCTACCTGGTCGTGCTGTTCAAGTACGACCTGCGCTTCCTCGGCACCTTCATCACCGGCCTCGTCGTCGTGCTGCTGGGCGGCACGGTCCTCTGGTTCTACACCGCGGTCGTGCCGCTGTCCGATCCGCTGAAGAGCGTGTGGCTCGTCATCCACGTCTTCGTCGCGTCGCTGTCGACGGCCCTGTTCGCCCTCGCGTTCGCCCTCTCGGTGCTGCAGCTCATGCAGGCCCGCCGCGAGCGCCTCGCCATCGCCGCCATCGCCGCCGCGGGAGAGGAGAGCAAGGCGCGCCGCCGCGGTCCGCGCTTCCTGCGGACGCTGCCGTCGGCCGACGTGCTCGAATCGCTCGCGTACCGCTTCACGATCATCGGCTTCATCTTCTGGACCTTCACCCTCATCGCCGGCTCCATCTGGGCCAACGACGCGTGGGGCCGCTACTGGGGCTTCGACACGAAGGAAGTCTGGACGTTCGTCATCTGGGTGCTCTACGCGGGCTACATCCACGCGCGCGCGACCCGCGGGTGGCGGGGCACGCGCTCGGCCTGGCTGTCGATCATCGGCTTCGCGGCGGTCATGTTCAACTTCACGATCGTCAACATGTTCTTCAAGGGCCTGCACGTCTACAGCGGCCTGAACTGACCCGCGGTCGGCGGCATGCCGCCGCCGCGCGGGCCGTCCGCGGCGGTCAGGCCAGGGCGGGGGATGCCGCGAGCAGCGCGCGGGCGCTCGCCGTGCGGCGCCGCGTCACGGCGATGGTGCTCGCGATGAACGCCAGCACCGCCCACGCGATCATGGCCGTCAGCCCGGCCGCCGCTCCGCCGGCCGACGTGGTCGCCGCGAGCAGCGCGGTGTAGGCGGGCGAGGTGGGCATGGCGCCGGCGATCGAGGCGAGGATGCCCGGGATCGTCGACACGATCCCGGTCGCCACCGCGAGCACGCCCACGAGCGTCGAGATCCACCGGCCGGCGCCTCCGAACACCGCGACCAGCGCCTGGTTGACGGCGGCGAACGAGATGCCGGCGACGACGGCGAGGCCCGCGAAGGCGAACCAGGTGCCCGCGTCGTAGTTCGCCGCGATCTGGGCGACACCGGCGACCAGCAGGCCCTGTGCCGCGCCGATGGCGGCGGCCGGAGCGAGGCTGCGCAACGCCAGCAGCACCGACGGGCGGCGCGAGCTGAGGGCGTGGCGCGGCACCGCCTGGAGCGCGATGAACGAGCCCAGACCGCCGAACCAGAGCGCGAGCATCGCCAGCAGCGGGATCGCCGACGCGCCGAAGAGGTTCGTGCCGATGCCGTCGGCGCTCACGGGGTTCGCCACCACCTCGGCGGTGGCGTCGGCCTGCTGCTGCGAGTACGTCGGGATCTGCGAGACGGCCGAGTCCAGGCCCTGCGCCAGCGAGCTGGAGCCCGAGGCGAGCTGGGTCACGCCGGTGCTGAGCTGGGTCGCGCCGTCGGCGAGCTGCGTGGCCCCGTCCGCCAGCTGGGAGGCACCCGTCGACAGCCCGGTCGCGCCGGTGGCCGCCTGGTCGATGCCGTCGGCGAGCTGGCCGAGACCGGACTGCAGCCCCTGGGCTCCACCGGTCAGCTGGGCGATTCCCGCGGCCGTCTCGGGCAGCGCCTGGTCCTTCAGGCCGTTCGCGTATCCCGCGGCGTACCCGGCGTTGGTGGCGGAGCTTTGGACATCCGCCGCCAATGTGAGAAGCGCCGCGCAGGTCGGTGTCTGGACCGGCGACGTCGGGTCGCAGGCATTGGACACGAGGAGCTTCTGGTACTGCGTCGCCAGGCTCTGCGTCGAGGCCGCCGCCGCCGACGCGTACTGCGCCGTCGTCGACACCGTGCCGCCGAGCGTGTTCGGCTGCGTCGAGGTGACCTGCGCCGACAGCTGGTTCAGCCCGCCGGCGAGCTGTCCCGCTCCCGCGGACGAGTCGCGCGCACCGGTCGCGAGCGTCGCCAGCCCGCTCGACAGGTCGCTCGCGCCCGAGCCGAGCTGGCCCGCTCCGGAGGCGAGTGCCGTCGCCCCGTCCGGGAGCTGCGCGGCGCCCGTCGCCGCCTGCTGGGCGCCGCTGGCGAGCTGGTCGGCGCCGTCGGCGGCCTCACCGAGCTGGTCGTGAAGCGTCGTGAAGCCCATGAGCACGTTGGTGAGGTACTGCTGCGAGACGGCGCTGCCGAACACGGATGCCGCGGTCTGGGTGATCGTCGCCGTGATGGCGCCGTCGACGACGCGGCCGTCGGGGGCGGTCTGCACCTGGATGGTCGCCTTCTCCGGCGTCTTGCCGGGCGCGGTCGAGGTCGCGGCCGCCGAGAAGTTCTGCGGGATCGTGATCACGGCGTCGTAGGTGCCGTCGGCGAGACCGGAGGCGGCGTCGTCGGTGTTCGAGATCACCCAGTCGAGGTTGCTCGGCACGTCCGACGAGCCTTCCACGAGGCCGGCGGTCAGCTGCCGCCCGAGCGGTGCGGTCTGGCCGTTGATCGTGACGGGCTCGTCGTTGTTCACGATCGCCGCGCGGACGTTGCCGAGGCGCTCGGTCGGGTCGTAGAGCGCCGTGAGGAGGATGCCGCCGATCAGCACGGGCAGCAGGAGGACGCCGAGCACCGTGAGCCAGGTCACGGGGCGGCGGGAACGAGCGCGTTCGAGGGGGAGAGTCATGCGGAGATCACCTGCGTGGGAGAGTCGGCGGTACCGGTGGTGAGGGACAGGGCGGTCACGCTCCGGCGATGAGCGTCGGCGAGCACGTCGAGGGCGGGGCCCTCGCGACGTGCCGACGCGATGAGGGTGAGCGGGCGGGCGTGTGCGCCGCCGCGGGAGATGCGCGCGGCGGCGCGCTCCTGGGCGTCGCGCAGCAGGGCGGCGGCCTGATCGCGGTCGGCGCCAGTGAGCGTGTCCAGGCCGTCGATGGCGACGATGGTCGTCCCGCCCGCGAGCGCTCGCCGCAGCTCCGTGAGCGGAGCGGCGGCGCCGTCGAGGAGGGCGACGCCCACGTGGGCGCGCACCCACGCCCCGCGGCCGGGCAGGAGGTGCCCGGCGACGCGCAGGCGCCCCTCGCTCGGGTCGACGCGGCCGGCGACGGCGAGGACGAAGGCGCGTCCGGCGCGCGGGTCGGCCGCCGTCGCCAGCAGGGTGCCGCCCTGCTCGAGACGGATCGTCGACGCGCGGAAGAGCATGACCTCGCCGACACCGGCCCCGCCGTCGACGCGGACGGTCAGGTCGTCGGCGGCCAGCGCGCCGTCGTAGCCGGGCTCCGGCCATGCGGTGAGCGCGAGCTCGCGCTCGACGGCCGCGCCCTCGATGTCGAAGTGCGGGAGCACACGGTCGAGCCATCGCGGCATCCACCAGGCCTTGTCGCCGAGGAGCGTCATGATGGCCGGGCCGAGCGTCATCCGCACGAGGAAGGCGTCGACGGCGATGCCGACGGCCAGTCCCAACGCGATCGGTTTGATCGAGGTGTCGCCCTCGGGGATGAACGCCGCGAAGACCGCGAACATGATGACGGCCGCCGCGGTGACGACGCGCGCCGAGGCCGTGAAGCCGCTGCGCACGGCGTCGACCGCCATCGCCCGGTCGGCGCGCCCGCCGCGGTCGCGGCGCGCGTGGACGAAGTCCTCGCGCATGCGCGAGACGAGGAAGACCTCGTAGTCCATCGCGAGGCCGAACAGCACACCCATGAGGATGATCGGCATGAAGCTGATCACCGGCCCGGTGCGCGTCACGTGCAGGGCGTCGGCGAGCCAGCCCCACTCGAACACCGCCGCGACGGCGCCGAACGCCGCGAGGATCGACAGCAGGTAGCCCAGCGTCGCCTTCAGCGGCACCCAGATCGAGCGGAACACGATCATCAGGAGCACGAACGACAGGCCCACGACGAACAGGCCGAACGGCAGCAGTGCGGCGCCGAGGCGGTCGGAGATGTCGATCGCGATCGCCGTGAAACCGGTCACCTTCAGATCGATGCCGTACTTCTGGAGCCACTCGTCGTGGTGGGCGCGCAGCTCGCGGACGAGCTCGGCGGTCTGCGGCGCGTCGGGGGCGGTGGTCGGGACGATCTGCACCAGCCCCGTGTCCGCCGTCTCATTGGGGGTCGACAGGGCCACGCGCTCGACGCCGGGGATCTTCTCGACATCCGCTTTGAGGTCGGCCATGAGCGTGAGCGGGTCGGTCGAGGTGACGATGGTGCCGGTGAGGATCAGCGGTCCGTTCGCGCCGGGGCCGAAGTGCTCCGCCGTCAGGTCGTACGCCTGGCGGGCCTCGCTGGATGTCGGCTGCATGCCGGCGTTGGGCAGCGCGAGCTGCAGGCTGGAGGCCGGGATCGCGATGACGCCGAGCGTCAGGATCACCGCGAGCGTGCTGACGACGGGATGGCGCGTCACGAGGGCGACCCACGGGTTCGTCTTCGTGACGGGCGCCGCACCGGCGGCATCCGCCTGCGCGCGCGCCGGGCGGCGCCGGCGACCGACGCGGATGCCGCGACCCAGGACGCGGCTCCAGCCCACGACGCGGCCCTTCGCGAAGCCCAGCAGCGCCGGGGTGAGGGTGATCGCGACGACGACGGCCACCGCCACGGCGCCCGCGGCGGCCAGGCCCATCGTCGTGAGGAAGGGGATGCCGGCGAAGCCGAGGCCGACCAGCGCGATGAGCACCGTGATGCCCGCGAACATGACCGCCGAGCCGGCCGTCCCCGTCGCACGGGCCGCGGACTCCTCGGGGTCGACACCGGCGCGCACCTGATCCTGATGTCGCGCCACGATGAACAGCGCGTAGTCGATGCCGACCGCGAGCCCCAGCATGATGGCGAGCATCGGCGTCGTCGAGGACACGGTCGCGAACGCCGTGGAGGCGAAGATCAGCACGACCGACAGGCCGACGCCGATGAGGGCGCTCACCAGCGGGAACCAGGCGACGGCGAGCGAGCGGAAGGTGACGATCAGCACGAACAGGGCGATGAGCACGCCGATGGCCTCGATGATCGACAGGGCAGGCAGCGAAGTGGAGAACAGGTCGCCGCCGACCACCACGGTCGAACCGGCCGGCAGGGCGGCGTCGAGCGAGGTGGACAGGTCTTCGAGCGTGGTCTTCGTCGCGGCCGGCACGTCGGTCGCGGTGCCCTGGAACTGCAGGCGGATGAGGGCGGCCTGACCGTCGCCGCTGACCATGCCGTCGACGTTCTCGCTGAACGGGTCGGTCACGGCGAGCACACCGTCGAGAGAGCCCAGCTCGGAGACCGCCGAGGCGATCTCGTCGGAGTACGGCTTCTCGTCGACGCGGTCGCCCGCCGCAGCGACGACGATGTACTGCGCGCTCGTCCCGCTCGCCTGGGGGAATGTGCGGTTGAGCAGCTCGAGGCCCTCCTGGCCCTCGGTGCCGGGGATCGAGAAGGAGTTGTCGAAGCCCTTCACGGCGCCGGTCGCGACGCCGACGCCGACCGCGCCGCCCACCACGCCCAGCAGCAGGAGCCACGACACGAGGACCCGCCACGAGTGGCGGTAGGACCAGCGGCCCAGCGAGTAAAGCAGAGTGGACACAGGTGCTCCGGTTCAGACGATCGGGGTGGGGGCGGACAGGGACTCGATACACCGCTGTATCCGATACACAGATGTATCCTAAGAGCCGGGGTTCTCGCAATCCTGAGCACTCGATGTGAAACTGAGGACCGGCGCCGAGCGCCGCGTCCCGCCGACGAAGGGAGGGCACCGTGACGGACATCGCCGAACGCGCCGACGGCAGTCGCCCGCCCAGCCAGCGCCGCGAGCAGACCCGGGCGCGTCTTCTCGACGCGGCGCACGACGTGTTCGCCGAGGTGGGCATGGATGCCGCGTCGGTCGAGGCGATCTGCGAGCGCGCGGGGTTCACCCGCGGGGCGTTCTACTCGAACTTCGAGTCGAAGGACGAGCTCTTCCTCGCGCTCGTGACCCGCCTGTCCGACGCGAAGCTCGACGCGGTCGCCAGCCGGGTCCACCGCCTCTCGCCCGACGGTCCCGTCGACGTCTCCGAACTCGTGGGCCAGCTGGGAGCGCCGTTCGGCGAGGGCATGGATCCGCAGCTCATGACGGAGATCCGCGTGCAGGCGCTTCGCGACCCGCGACTCGCCGAGGCCTTCCTCACCCTGCAGCGGCGCATGCTCGACCGCATCGAAGGATTCCTCGAGCACATCATCGCAACCTACGGGCTGACCCTGCGTCTGTCGGTGGCGGAGGCGGCGCGCATCCTCCTCGACGTCGCGAACGAGACCTGCACGACGGCGATGCTGCAGGGCATCGAGGACGACGGGGTCACCGCTGCGCTGCGCGGACGCCTCGACGCCCTGATCCCGGCGCTGGTCGCCGCCGGTGGGGAGCGGGCCTTCCGCTACGCCGACCGCTGACCGCCGCGGTCACAGCCGATGCGATCCGCCGCGGTCACAGCAGCGCGGCGCACCGCTCCAGGCGGTCGAGCCACCACGCGCGCCGATCGGGCGTCGCCGCATGCCGGGCGAGCGCGGCGGCATCCGGGACGACCCGCCCCACGGGCAGCATCCCGCCGGAGGGACGCAGGGGCCGCGCCGTGACATCCGCCGCGAGCAGCGAGGCCGTGCCGAGGCCGCAGTCGTAGGGCAGATCGGGCAGGGCCGCGGCGAGGGTCGTGCCCATCGACAGGCCGATGCTCGTGTCGAGAGCGCTCGAGACGACCGCCGGAAGGCCCGCCTCCGCGACGATCGCCAGCGCCGCGGCGACCCCGCCGAGGGGCTGCGCCTTCACGACGAGCAGGTCGGCCGCGCCGGCGCGCGCGACGGCCAGCGGGTCGGACGCCTTGCGCACCGACTCGTCGGCGGCGATCGGGATGTCCCAGTCGGCGATACGCGCACGCAGCTGGGCGAGCTCCTCCACCCCGGTGCAGGGCTGTTCCAGGTATTCGAGGTCGAACTCGGCCAGCGCGTGCACGGCGTGCTCGGCCTCGTCGACGTTCCACCCGCCGTTGGCGTCGAGGCGCACCCGCCCCTCCGGGCCCATCGCGGCGCGCACGGCACGCACCCGCGCGACGTCGTCGGCGAGCGTCTGGCCGCGCTCGGCGACCTTCACCTTCGCGGTGCGGCACCCGTCGAAGCGGGCCAGCACCCCGGCCACCTCGTCGGCCCGGACGGCGGGGACGGTGGCGTTGACGCGGACGGTGTCGCGCCGCGGATCGGGCTGGCGGCGCCATCCGAAATCGATCGCCGCGGCGAGCCAGACGGCGGCCTCCGCGTCGTCGTACTCGAGAAACGGGGAGAACTCGGTCCAGCCCTCGGGGCCCTCCATCAGCACCGCCTCGCGGTGGTCGACGCCGCGGAAGCGGGTGACGAGGGGCAGCGATACCACGTGCGCCGTGGCGAGCAGCTCGCCGAGTGCGGGGACGGTCATGGCTCCATCCTGCCTCGGGAGGCCGCCGCCGCGGGGACCCTGCGTCGCGGCCCGCCGTCTGCGGCGGCGACGCCCGTAGAATCGGGCGGTGACCGCCTCCCTCGCCGCCGCCCGCTTCGCGCTCGACATCGACGGTGTACCGCGCCCCGCCCGGGCGCAGGCGCTGCTGGACGCCCTCGCCGAGCGGGTCGTCATCGCCGACGGGGCGATGGGCACGATGCTGCAGCGTCATGACCTGCGGATCGACACCGACTTCGCCGGCCTCGAGGGCTGCAACGAGATCCTGAACGTGACGCGACCCGACGTGGTCGCCGACATCCACGACGCCTACTTCGCGGTCGGCGTGGACGCCGTGGAGACGAACACGTTCGGGGCGAACTGGTCGAACCTGTCGGATTACGGCATCGACGACCGCATCACGGAGCTCGCGGCCGCCGGGGCGCGGATCGCCCGCGAGCGTGCGGAGGCGGCGGAAGCGGTCGACGGGCGGATGCGCTGGGTGCTCGGCTCGATGGGGCCCGGCACGAAGCTGCCGAGCCTCGGCCACACCACCTATGCGCATCTGAAGGAGACGTTCGCCCTCCAGGCCGAGGGGCTCATCGACGGGGGAGCGGATGCGTTCCTGGTCGAGACGAGCCAGGACCTGCTGCAGACCAAGGCCGCGATCAACGGCTGCAAGCAGGCCATCGTGGCCCGCGGCATCCGGCTGCCGATCTTCGTCGAGGTCACCGTCGAGACGACCGGCACCATGCTGATGGGCTCGGAGATCGGGGCGGCGCTCACGGCGCTGGAGCCGCTGGGCGTCGACGCCATCGGCCTGAACTGCGCGACCGGTCCGGCCGAGATGAGCGAGCACCTGCGCCACCTGTCGAAGCACTCTTCCGTGACGATCGCGTGCATGCCCAACGCGGGGCTGCCGGTGCTGACCGCCGATGGTGCGCACTACCCGCTGACGCCCGCGGAACTCGCCACGGCGCACGAGCAGTTCGTCCGCGAGTTCGGCCTGGGCCTCATCGGCGGATGCTGCGGCACGACGCCCGAGCACCTCGCCGCGGTGGTGGAGCGGGTGGGGTCCCTCCCGGTGACCTCCCGTCGGATCGTCGACGGGCTGCCGGGGGACGCGGCGACGGAGTACACCTCGCTGGCCTCGCGCTCGCGCACCACGCTTGTCGGCGCGGCGCCCCTCGCGGTCGACCGCGAGCCCGGCGTCGCGTCGCTGTATCAGCACGTGCCGTTCCGGCAGGATGCCAGCTACCTCGCGATCGGGGAGCGCACCAACGCGAACGGGTCGAAGGCGTTCCGCGAGGCGATGCTGGAGGGCCGGTGGGACGACTGCGTCGAGATCGCCCGCGGGCAGATCCGCGTCGGCGCGCACCTGCTCGACGTGTGCGTCGACTACGTCGGCCGCGACGGCGTCGACGACATCCGCGAGGTGGTGTCGCGGTTCGCCTCGGCATCCACTCTTCCTCTCGTGATCGACTCGACCGAGCCGGCCGTCATCCAGGCGGGGCTGGAGCTGATCGGCGGCCGTCCCGTCGTGAACTCCGTCAACTACGAGGACGGCGACGGCGCGGCATCCCGCTTCGGGCGCATCATGCCGCTCGTCAAGGAGCACGGCACCGCCGTCATCGCCCTCACGATCGACGAGCAGGGGCAGGCGCGCACCGCCGAGGACAAGCTGCGCATCGCGTCGCGGCTCGTCGACGAGCTCGTCGGGGCGTGGGGCATGCGGGTCGAGGACATCATCGTCGACTGCCTCACCTTCCCGATCGCGACGGGCCAGGAGGAGACCCGCCGCGACGCGATCGAGACCATCGAGGCGATCCGCGGGCTGGTCGCGAAATACCCGGGCATCAACACGACGCTCGGCGTCTCCAACGTCTCGTTCGGGCTCAACCCGGCCGCCCGGTCGGTGCTCAACTCCGTGTTCCTGCACGAGGCGACGCAGGCGGGGCTGACGAGCGGCATCATCGACGCCGCGAAGATCGTGCCGCTGGCCTCCCTCCCCGAGGAGCAGCGGAAGGTCGCGCTCGACCTCGTCTGGGACCGGCGCGAATGGGATGCCGACGGCGCCCTCACCTACGACCCGCTGGCGACGATGCTCGACCTGTTCGCCGGGGTCGACACGGCGGCGCTGCGCGACCAGCGCGCCGCCGAGCTCGCGGCGCTGCCGGTCGGCGAACGCCTCGAGCGCCGGATCATCGACGGCGAGCTGAAGGGTCTCGAGGCCGACCTCGACCTGGCGCGCGCCGGCGATGCGGATGCCGCGCCGCTCAGCCCGCTGCAGATCATCAACGACCACCTGCTGGAGGGCATGAAGGTCGTCGGCGAGCGGTTCGGGTCGGGACAGATGCAGCTGCCGTTCGTGCTGCAGTCCGCCGAGGTCATGAAGACCGCGGTCGCGCTGCTCGAGCCGCACATGGAGAAGACCGACGAGGCCGGCAAGGGCACGATCGTGCTCGCGACGGTGCGCGGCGACGTGCACGACATCGGCAAGAACCTCGTCGACATCATCCTCACCAACAACGGCTACACGGTGATCAACCTCGGCATCAAGCAGCCGATCGCCGACATCATCGCCGCCGCCGAGGAGCACGGCGCCGACGTCATCGGCATGAGCGGCCTGCTCGTCAAGTCGACGGTGGTGATGAAGGAGAACCTGCAGGAGCTCTCGGCGCGAGGGCTCGGCACGCGGTGGCCGGTGATCCTCGGCGGTGCGGCGCTGACGCGCGCGTACGTCGAACAGGATCTCGCGGAGCTCTTCGACGGCGAGGTCCGCTACGCCAAGGACGCGTTCGAGGGGCTCGCGCTCATGGAGCCGCTCGTGCGGATCGCGCGCGGCGAGGCTCCGGATGCCGTCGGCCTGCCGCCGCTGAAGAAGCGCATCCACGCCGCGGGGTCGCGCCTGACCCTCACCGAGCCCGAGGCCATGCCGGCCCGGTCGGACGTGGCATCCGACAACCCCGTGCCCGCGCCGCCGTTCTGGGGGACACGCATCGTCCGCGGCATCGCGCTCGCCGACTACGCGGCCTTCCTCGACGAACGCGCGACGTTCATGGGGCAGTGGGGGCTCAAGCCCGGGCGCGGGGAGGACGGGCTGTCGTACGAGCAGCTGGTCGACACGGAGGGTCGTCCGCGGCTGCGGTACTGGCTCGACCGCATCCTCGCCGAGCGCATGCTCGACGCGTCGGTGGCCTACGGGTACTTCCCGGTCGTCTCCGAGGGCGATGACCTCGTCGTGCTGCACCACGGCGACGACCCGACCGGTCTGCTCGGGCCGGCCGGACTGCTGGCGCCGGACGGCGGATCGGGCGGCGCCCTCGGCAGCGACCGGCTGCGCTTCCACTTCCCGCGGCAGCGGCGCGACCGCCACCTGAACCTCGCCGACTTCGTGCGCTCCCGCGCGTCGGGGCAGGTCGATGTGCTGCCCGTGCAGCTGGTCACGGCGGGGGCGGCCATCGACGCCGTCACCGCGAAGATGTTCGCCGAGGACCGCTACCGCGACTACTACGAGCTGAACGGGCTCGTCATGCAGCTCACCGAGGGGCTCGCCGAGTTCTGGCACGCGCGCATCCGCGCCGAGCTCGGCTTCGCCGGGGAAGACCCCGCCGACACCGCGGGACTGTTCAAGCTCGAATACCGCGGCGCGCGGTTCTCGCTCGGCTACCCGGCCTGCCCCGACATGGAGGACCGCCGCAAGGTCGTCGAGCTGCTGCGTCCGGAGCGCATGGGCGTCGAGCTGAGCGAGGAGCTGCAGCTGCATCCCGAGCAGTCGACCGACGCGTTCGTGTTCCACCACCCCGAGGCGAAGTACTTCTCGGTCTGAGCCGGTCGCGGCATCCGCGGGTGGGGCGGGTGCGGGTTCCGGGTGTCTCGGCCTCTGGCCGAACTGCAAGGGATGCCGGCGACACGCCGCGGCCGGGCGCGGGGTGGCGGCGCGTCGCGGCTACGACCTTGCAATTGGGTTGGGGTGGGACGGCCGGGGTGGATTGGGTGAGACAGCGCTGGGGTGAGGCGGCGCTGGGTCGGCATCCGGTGTGCCCGGGCCGAACTGCAAGGGATGCCGGGCGACACGCCGTGGCCGGGCGCGGGGTGGCGGCGCGTCGCGGCTACGACCTTGCAGTCGGGGCGTGAGGAGGTGGAGGTGACGGTGGGGCCGAAGCGGGCTCAGCGACGTGCCAGGGCGGCGGCATGCGCCGCGATTCGGGCGAACACGCGTCGCTGCACCGCGTACGACTCCTCCCAATCGCCGTCCGACTGCAGACCGTGGTCGGCGCCGGCGATCTCCATCACCGCGGCTGCGGTCTCGCTGATGCGGTCGGGCCACCACGTCGCATCCGTCGTGCCGGCGACGATGAGATGAGTCGCGGATGCCGCGCGCAGCGCCGTAGCCACGACATCGTGGCCGACCAGCGGCGTCAACCACACTCCAGGTATGCCTGCCGCGACGGCGTGTGAGGCCGCGAAGGTGCCCAGAGACTTGGCGACGACAAGGTCGGGCGCGCACGGGAGGGCCGAGATGATTTCGCCCCACTCCCGGGCGACGAAGTCGGCCGGGTCGTCCGCGGCGTCACCCAATGCCCACTCGGCGGCGTAGACGTCCCATCCGTTCTGAGCCAGGATGACGCCGGTCCAGTGCAGCAGCGGTGCCTGCGCGGTGTATCCGCGCCCGGGCAGCAGGACCGCTGCAGGTGCGCCGTCCGACGACGGTGTGAGGCGGTGCAGCACGACCATCCCGCGATCCTAACGGCCAGCCGCACACACCGAACTGCAAGGGATGCCGGGCGACGCGCCGTGGCCGGGTGCGGGGTGGCGGCGTGTCGCGGCTGCGGCCTTGCAGTTCGGATACGGCCCGCGGGTGAGGGTCAGGCGACGGGAGCGCCGCACATGCCGCAGATGCCGGTCGCGGGCACCTGCACGAAGCAGTCCGGGCACATCACCGCGGGGCGCTCGGGGATGGTGGGGGCGGCGACGGTGCGCGGCGTGCCCGAGGCGACACGGGCGGCGCGGGCACGCTCGCGCGTGGTCGGCGCGGGCGCGGCGGCGAGCTTGGCCGCGGGCTTGTGGTCGGCGCAGTAGAACCGCACGAATCCGGCCGGATTGTTCGGATGCCGGTGCTTCATCACCCACAGCGCTTCGCGCGGCCACGGCTCGCTGGTCGGTCCGCAGCCCGAGCACCGGGTCGCGTCGCCCGGCACGGCCTGCTCGGCGGCGACGGCGATTTCGAACGGCAGGGCATCTCGCCAGTCCGAGGAGTTCCTGATCTGCACGACATGCCCTTCCGGCGGCATCCTCGGGTGGACGACGGCCGTGCCCCATTCTCCCACGGCCGCGCCGCCGGCGGGTCTCACTCCGCAGCGGATGCCACCGTGGATGCCGCCCCCGCCCATCCCGACCACTCCGCCGCGTCGACGACGCAGAACCGGTTGCCCTCGGGATCCTCCATGATCACGTAGTCCGCATCGGCCGGCTGCCGGTCCCACACGACGCGGCGCGCGCCCAGACGCTCCAGCCGCGCCACCTCGGTGTCCTGGTCCTGCGCGTAGAGGTCGAGGTGGATCCGCGGGGGCAGGACGCGCGGCGCCGCGACGGCATCCAGCGACACGCTCACCCCGGCACCGTGCCGCGGATGCAGCAGCGCGAAGTCGTCGCCGGCGGGCTCGCGCACCACGTAGTCGAGGGCCGCGGTCCAGAAGGCCGTCTCCCGCGCGAGGTCGTCGACGCGGATCACGACGGAGCCGACGATCAGCATCACCCGGCCTCCGGGTTGCGAGCCGTCACCGTGATCCACGGGTCGGTGGCCGCGGCATCCGGGGCCGTCGTGTCGCGGACGACGACGTCGGTCCAGCCCGTGGCGGCGAAGGCCTCGGCCAGCGGATCCTCGCGCCACAGCACGAAGTGTCGCGGCGCGTCGAGCTTGTGCGCCGACCAGTGCTCGCCCTCGCCCTTCTTGAACGAGGCGATCATGACCCCGCCCGGCCGGGTCGCGGCGCGCGCTCGCCGCAGCACGCCCCGCAGCCGCGCCCGCGGCACGTGCAGCAGCACGGCGCTGGCGAACACGGCGTCGTACGGGCCGCCGAAGTCGGCGTCGCGCACGTCGAGCAGGCGTGCGCGATGGCCCGCCGCGTGCTGCAGTGCGATGAAGGATGCCGCGGCATCCGTGCGGTCGACGGCGAAGCCCGCCGCCTCCAGCGCATCGGCGTCGCGGCCCGGGCCCGAACCGAGCTCGAGCACGGAGGAGCGCGCCGGCAGCAGCGTCCCCAGCTCCGCGACGAGCGGCGACGGTGTGGCCGACGTGCGCTGGGCGTAGCGCAGGGCGTGGTCGCGGTAGACGGCGAGGGTCAGCTCGAGCGGGTCGCCGAGCGGCGGGATCGTGCAGTCGTAGCGCTGCCGAGTCGGCCACCGCGGGTCGCGCGGCGCATCGGAGACCGCGAAGCCGAGGCGACGGTAGAACTCGACCGCGTCGTCGTCGGTGCTCGCGAACAGCGGGAGGGTCGGGTCGGCGCGACGCGCGGCATCCACGAGCCGGGACCCGAGACCGGTGCCCCGCGCCTCGTGCGCGACGGCGATGTAGTGCAGCTCCGTGCGGCCGCGGGCGGGGTCGGGGCCGAAGGCGGCGAAGCCGAGGATGCCGCCGGCCACGACGCCGACGACGGTGAGCCGGGGCAGTTCGGCGTCGCGGATCCACAGGAGCGCGTCGGCATCCACCCCGGCCGCCTCCCAGAGGAGGGGGAGGAACGCCTCCGAGCCGATCTCGTCCGGGGTCAGGGGCCGCACCGTCGTGGTCATGATTCGACTGTAGCGAGCGCTCCGCGGGGTCTCTGAGGGGGCGACGGCGGCCCGGGAGCCCCGGCGACGGGCTTCGCGCGCCGCAGCGAGCGCAGCAGCGCACGCCCGATGAGTCCGATCCCGATGACCGTGGTGACGGCGCGCAGCGTGTCCCAGCTGAGGGTCGAGGTCACCAGCGAGTAGACGAGGAAATTCCCGAGGTTCTCGATGAGGGGCGCGCCCGGGCTGTAGGAGATGCTCGTCCCGGCGCCGACGGCGAACGGCCAGAACCACATGTTCATGATCAGCCCGAACACGTACGCCGACACGACGCCGTACGCCGCGAGCATCGCGACCTCGGCGCCGCCGCGCACGCGCCGCGGCAGCAGCCCCGCGCCCGCCGCGACCCAGCCGCAGGCGAACATCTGGAACGGCAGCCACGGGCCGACCCCGCCCCACAGCACCGCCGACAGGGCGAGGGATGCCGCGCCGAGCAGCAGTCCGAAGCGCGCCCCGTACGCCCGCCCGGCCAGGATCAGGAGCACGAACAGCGCCTCCACGCCGCCCACCCCGGTGCTCGCGATGCGCACGGCCGCCCCGACCGCCGCGAGCACGGCCAACAGCGCGAGGGTGTGCGCCGACCGCACCGTCGTGTCGAGGCTCGCGAGGGCGACGATGATCGCGAGAGGGGCGAGCGCCATCGCGATGACCGGCGCGGCGGCCTGCGCCTGCGCCGGCACCGCCGTCGCCACGAGGGGCCACAGGAACGCGGCCGCCGCGACGAGGTTCGCCGCGATCAGGGCCGCGGTGAGGCTGCGCCGCGGTCGGGGTTGGGGCCGGGGCTGCGGGGTCCTGGCTGCGGCTCGCCGTGGGGTGCGGGTGGGGGGCGTGTCCCGAACTCCTCCGGGTTGCGGCGCGGGGCCGGGCGGGGACCCCGAGACGGGGTCGGCGGTCGCGGATTGGAGGAGTTCGGCGCGGGCGGGGTCGGCGAGGGCGGGCTCGGTGCGGGCGGGCGGGGCGGCGGGCGAGGCGGCGAGCCGCCCGGCCGCCAGGGGCAGCACGCGGTCGGCGCGGGCGATGGCCGACGGATCGTGGGTCGCGATCAGGACGGCGGTCCCGGCATCCGCGAGCCGCGCGAGGGCGGCGTCGACCAGGCGGCGCGCGTCGGGGTCGAGGCCGCGGGTCGGCTCGTCCACGAGCAGGACGGGGGCGCCTGTCGCCGTCTGGATCGCGAGAGCGAGGCAGCGCCGCTGACCGGCGGACAGGTCACGCGGATGCCGGTGCCACAGCTCTCGCGCCGCCTCCACGCCGCCCTCGTCGTCGCTGTCGCGCCCGAGGAGCCCGGCGAACCGGTGGGCGGTCGTGCCGGCCGGCAGGCGCGCCCGCCGGTCGGTGCGCTGACACTCGGCGGCGACGGTGTCGCGCACGAACAGCGCGTCGGAGTCATCGGGGACCAATCGCACCTCGCGGGCGTGCGCGCCGGTGGCGAGGGCGACGAGCAGGCTCGACTTGCCGGCGCCGTTGGGGCCGACGAGCGCCACGATCTCGCCGGCGTGGAGCGCGATCGGTGCGTCGTCGACGGCGACGCGGTCTGCGTACCGCACGGTGACGCGGGTCGACAGCACCGGTTCCGTGGCGGGAGTCCGGGGGGTCGCCGCGTCGGGCGCCGTCCGCGGCGGTCGGGGACGACCTACCTGCGCGAGCCCCGCACCCGCGGTCGCGAGCACCCCGGCCCGCTCGCGGGAACCACCCGCGTCGATGCGCAGCCACGCGTCGGCGACCGCGCCGAACTCGTCGCCGCGGTGCTCGGCGACGACGACGCAGACGCCGGCCTCGTGGGCGAGCGCGCCCAGGAGCGCCACGATGCGGGCGCGGGCGGTGCGGTCGAGGTCGGCGAGCGGCTCGTCGACGAGCAGGAGGACCGGCTGCTCGATGATCGCGGCGGCGATCGCGACGAGCGTCGCCTGCCCCGCCGACAGTGCCCCCAGCTCGCGGTCGAGCAGGTCCACGATCCCGACCCGCACCGCCACCTCGCGGACGCGCTCGTCCACGACGACGGGGACCACGCCCCGCAGCTCCAGGGCGAGGCCGATCTCGTCCCGCACGCGCGTCGTCGCGAAGGCGGCGCGCGGGCTCTGCAGCACGACGCCGACGACGCGCGACAGATCCCGGGGCGCCGTGGCGCTGCGCTCGTGTCCGGCGACGCGCAGCCCGCCGCGGATCCACCCGCCGTCGACATGGCTGTGCAGGCCGCTCAGCGCCCGCAGCAGGGTCGTCTTGCCCGACCCGGTCGCTCCCGTGAGCACCGTGAGGGCGCCCGGGCGGATGCCGGGGCCCACCGCGTCCGCCACGACGACCGGGTCGCCGGCGCCGAACCCGAGCGCGACGTCCTGCCCGGCCACGGGGTGCGCGCAGTCGCCTTCGAGCCCCCGTCCGGCGTAGCCGCGCAGTTCGAGGGCCGCGGCAACGGCGCTCGCACGCTCCAGCGTCGCCTCGAGCACCGGCGCGAGCAGTCGGGCCGAGCCCGCGACGCCGACCCGTTCGCCGCGCAGCCGCGCCGCCCGCCGTGCCGAACGCACCGCGTCGGCGAGCGACGGCAGCGTCGCCCAGCCGATCGACAGCGCCCGGGCGAGGCCCTGGAAGGGGCCGCGCCGGGCGCCGCGGGCGAGCAGGCGCGGCAGGTCGAGCACGGCGCTGAGCAGTCCGAACGCGAGGATCGTCAGCGCGATCGGCAGGGCGCTGACCGCGGCATCCCAGAGCCCTCCCGCCGTCGCGGGGCCGAGCACCTCGACGTGGGCGAGCGGCGGCGCGAGGCGCCACAGGGGCAGTGGCAGCACCACCGGCCCGGCGCCGTCGGCGCCGTGGAAGAGCACCCGGTACCCCACGCGCACCGCGACGAAGCCCACCGCCAGGGCGGCGGCGGCACGCAGGGGGCCGGGGCGGAAGCTCACGCGCCGAGATTACGCGCGTCGGCGCCGCTCAGGCCGCGGGAGCCGCGGGCGACCCGTCCAGGCTGAAGAGCAGCTCGACGCTCTCGCCCGGCTGAGCCGTCAGCGTCGACACGCCCTCCTGGGCGTAGTCCCACGCGCCGCCGGCGGGCTTGGTCCACAGTGCCCAGTACGCGAACGCGGCGGGCATCGACTCGCACTTCTCGACATACGCCGGGTCCTGGGTGGAGCCGACCGGCTCGGATGCCGAGGGCAGCCCGTCGACGCGGCAGATCACCTGGTCGCCGTACTCCTTCGTGCCCTCGATCTCGAGCCCGGCCGCGGCGACGATGTCGGCGACGGCGACCTCGGCGGTGGTCGTGTAGCACCGCGTGTCGGAGGTGCCGCCCGCCAGGGCGGAGGAGTCGACGACGAGCGTGACGCCCTCGGTCCCTTCGCACGCGCCGGCGGTGATCGGCGACGCGGTCGCGTCGGTCGCGGTCGGCGACGCCGCACCGCCGCCCGTCGAGGCGCAGGCCGACAGGCCGAGCGCGAGGGCTCCGGCGGCGAACAGGGCGAGGATGCGGGGGGTCGACGTCACCGTCCCAGCGTAGGGGGAGTCGCCCACCCGTCCCGGCCATATGACGACACCCTCACGACGCCATGGCGATGCCCGCGCGTAGGCTGGCCGGGTGACCGACACCTTCGTCTCCGAGCTGTTCGATCCGACCGCGTGGACGCTCGCGCCCGGCGCGGCCGACTACACCGACATCACGGCGCACGTCTCCGGCGACGGCCGCATCGCGCGCATCGCGTTCGATCGGCCCGAGGTGCGCAACGCCTTCCGGCCGCACACGGTCGACGAGCTGTACCGGGCCCTCGACGTCGCGCGACAGGACCCGCGCATCGGTGTCGTGCTGCTGACGGGCAACGGCCCGAGCCCCAAGGACGGCGGCTGGGCGTTCTGCTCCGGCGGCGACCAGCGCATCCGCGGCCGGGACGGCTACACCTACGCGGCCGACGACGCGATCGCCCCCGACCCGGCCCGCGCCGGCCGGCTGCACATCCTCGAGGTGCAGCGGCTCATCCGTTTCATGCCGAAGGTCGTCATCGCCGTGATCCCCGGGTGGGCCGCCGGCGGCGGGCACTCGCTGCACATCGTCTGCGACCTGTCGATCGCGAGCGCCGAGCACGGCCGGTTCAAGCAGACGGATGCCGATGTGGGCTCGTTCGATGCGGGGTACGGGTCCGCCTACATGGCGCGTCAGGTCGGTCAGAAGCTCGCGCGCGAGGTGTTCTTCCTCGCGGAGGAGTACTCGGCGCAGCGCGCCTACGAGATGGGCGCCGTGAACCGCGTGGTCCCGCACGCGGAGCTCGAGCGCGAGGCGATCGCGATGGCGCGGACGATCCTCGGCAAGTCGCCCACCGCGATCCGCATGCTGAAGTTCGCGTTCAACGCGATCGACGACGGCATGGTCGGCCAGCAGGTGTTCGCGGGCGAGGCCACGCGCCTCGCGTACGGCACCGATGAGGCCGTGGAGGGTCGCGACGCCTTCCTGCAGAAGCGCGACCCCGACTGGTCGCCCTATCCGTACCACTACTGACGCGACGGCGCGGAGGCGACGGTGAAGCTGGAGCGGGTGGATGCCGCCGATGCGCGCGCGGTGCTGCGCGGACTGCGGGGCGCGGTGCTGGGGGCGGGCCCCGCGATCGCCCTCGGCGCGCCGTCCGGCTCCGGAGATGCGCTGCCCGCGGAGGTCCCGGCCGGCACCGCGGTGGTCGTCACGACGTCCGGGTCGTCGGGATACCCCAAGGCGGTCGCGCTCAGCCGTTCCGCGCTGACGGCCTCGGCGCTCGCGACGAGCGCGCGCATCGGCGAGGGGGCGTGGCTGCTCGCGCTGCCGCCGGGCTACATCGCCGGGGTCCAGGTGCTCGTGCGTGCGCTCGTCGCCGGACGCGAGCCCGCGCTCCTGTCGGGGCCGTTCCGCACGGCGGGGTTCGTCGCCGCCGCATCCTCCATGGCATCGAGCCACGGGGGGCGTCCGGTGCCGACGTACACGTCCCTCGTCCCGGCGCAGCTGCAGACCCTCCTCGACGCCCCCGATCCGGCCGCCCGCCGCGCACTCGCCGGGTTCTCGGCGGTGCTGGTGGGCGGGCAGGCGCTCGCCCCCGCGCTCGCCGCGCGCGCCGCCGACGCCGGCGTGCGAATCGTGCGCACCTACGGATCGAGCGAGACCGCGGGCGGCTGCGTCTACGACGGCGTGCCGCTCGACGGCGTCGGCGTCCGCATCGACGACGGCGAGGTGCTCCTGTCGGGTCCCACCCTCGCGGACGGCTACCTGGGCGATGCCGCGCGCACCGACGCCGCCTTCTTCCGCGACGCGGCGGGCACCCGCTGGTACCGCACCGGTGACGCCGGCGCGTTCGACGGACGCCTCGCGATCACCGGTCGCCGCGACAACGTCATCATCTCGGGCGGGATCAACGTGGCGCTCGACCGCGTCGAACGGGTGGTGCGGACCCTTCCCGGGCTCGTCGACGCCGTCGTGGTCCCGGTGCCCGACGAGAGGTGGGGCGAGGCATCGGTCGTGGTCGTCCCGGCCGGCGCGGGGGATGCCGATGACGCCCTCCGCGGCATCCGCGCCGCCGTCGAGGCCGAGATCGGTGCGCCCGCACGCCCCCGGGCGGTCGTGCCCGTCGCCGCCATCCCGCTGCTGCCGAGCGGCAAGCCCGATCGCGCCGCCCTCCGCCGGCTCGCGGCGGACGCCGGCGCGTGAGCGCGCCGCGTCGGCATCACAGGGGACTCATGCGTCCGCGGGCATAGGATTCTCGCGTGGCAGGCAGCACCCGCAAGAAGAAGGCCCGTTCGGGACGGCGCTCCGCGGCGCACACGCCGCGCGGCAATCCGCAGAGGGCGCAGCTCTCCGGCGACCCCGCGCACGTCGAGCGCGCCACCGCGCGCGACTGGATCGGCGCGGCGCGCCTGCGCACCCTGCCCCTCGCCGTCTCGCCCGTGCTCATCGGCACCGGCGCGGCGCTGCTCGGCGGGATGCCGCTGCGCTGGGTGGTCGCGCTGTGCTGCCTCGTCGTCGCGGTGTCGATCCAGATCGGCGTCAACTACGCGAACGACTACAGCGACGGCATCCGTGGCACCGACGACCACCGCGTCGGGCCGGCGCGGCTCACCGCGTCGCGCAAGGCGCAGCCGCGCACCGTCCTGATCGTCGCGCTCGTCTTCTTCGGCATCGCGGCGGCCGCCGGTATCGCCCTCATCGTGCGCACGGGGTACTGGTGGATGGCGCTGATCGGCGCCGCGTGCCTGGTGGCGGCCTGGTTCTACACCGGCGGCAAGCGTCCCTACGGGTACGCCGGTCTCGGCGAGCTGTTCGTCTTCGTCTTCTTCGGCCTGGTGGCCACGGTCGGCACCACCTTCGTCCAGGTCGGCACCGTGCCGCAGGAGAGCTGGTTTGGCGGCGTGATCGCCGGGCTCCTCGCCTGCGCCGTGCTCCTGGCCAACAACCTCCGCGACATCGATCAGGACCGCCTCGCCGGAAAGCGCACGCTCACGGTGCGTATCGGGCGCCGGGCGACGCAGATCCTGTTCACGGTGCTGGTGGTCGGCGCCTTCGCGATCGTGGCGTTCCTGGCGGTCTTCTACCCGCTCGCCTGGCTGGCGCTGCTCGCGCTCATCCCCGCGGCCTGCGCCGTCCTGATCGTCTGGACCTATCGCGCGCCGCGGGAGCTGGTCGTGGCGCTCGGGCTGACGTCGCTGACGTCGCTGGCCGTCGCGGCGCTGCTGTTCTGGGCGTTCACGGGCTGACGGCACCGGTCACCCGGCGCCCGCGCTCACTCCGTCGGTGCCGCGGCGGCCTGGTCGGCCGCGGCATCCTCGACGTCTTCGTCGGTCGCGGCGCGGCGCGCGCGACGCTCGGCGAGGCCCGCGGTCAGATCGTCGAGCGGACGGCGCAGGAACAGCACCGACAGGCTCAGGCCGATGAGGGCGGCGAAGATCGCCGACAGCCAGTAGTACTCGCGCATGACCGGGAACAGCATCATGATCCCGAACGGCACCACGAACACCAGGAGACGCAGCACGCTGTAGACGAGGGCCGAACGGACACGCATGCCTCCAGCCTACGCGCGTCGTCCATGCGCCCGTACCCGTGCCCGCGCCCGCCGAGGATGCCGGCGCGCGCCTAGGATGGAGGGGTGGTGCGCATTCTGCTGCCTCTGGCGCTGTTGCTGATCGCCTTCTGGGTGTACAGCATCGTCGACTGCGCCCTGCAGCCGCCGACGCGCCATCGCGGCGTCAGCAAGCCGGTCTGGATCCTGCTCGTGGTGCTGCTGCCCATCATCGGCGGCGTGATGTGGTTCGTGGTCGGTCGCGGCCGTCCCCAGCGGGCGAGCACCTTCCGCGCCCCCGACGACAACCCCGACTTCCTCGGCAGCCTGGGCGCGATCTCGATCGCCGACCAGGACGAGCGCATCCGCCGCCTGGAGGCGGAGCTGGCCGCCCTCGACTCCGAGGGCCCGGAGCCCGACCGCCGGCGCGGCGCCGGCGACGAACCCGCGACCGCCCCGGACGACGACCCCGACGAGAACCGTCGCGGCAGCGCCGCCTGACATGGACGAGAGCCCTCTCGCCGGTCGCGCGCCGGCGACGGATGCCGCCGCGGCGCTCCTGGGGCGCCTCGTCGAGCTCGGCGTGGGGCACGTGGTCGTCAGCCCGGGATCGCGCTCGCAGGCGCTGGCCCTCGTCGCGGCCGAGCTGGAGAGCCGCGGCGCCGTGCGCGTGCACGTGCGCATCGACGAACGGGTCGCCGGCTTCACGGCGCTCGGCGTCGGGCGCGAGTCGGGCATGCCCGCGGTCGTCGTGTGCACCTCCGGCACCGCGGTCGCCAATCTCCTTCCCGCCGCACTGGAGGCGCACCATGCCGGTGTCCCGCTGATCCTGCTGACGGCCGACCGTCCGCCCGAGCTGCGCGGCGTCGGCGCCAACCAGACCACCCGCCAGCCCGGCATGTTCGCTCCGAACATGCGGCTGGAGGAGGATCTGCCGGTGCCGGACGAGGTGGATGCCGACGGCACCGGGGAGCAGTCCGCCATGCTGCGGCGGGTGGCGGAAGACGCGGTCGCCGCGGCGCTCGGCGCGGGCACCCGTCAGGCCGGGCCCGTGCACCTCAACCTGCCGCTGCGCGACCCGCTGGCCGGCGGCCTGCCGCCGTGGCTCGGCACGCCGGAGCTCGAGCTGGACACCGCGCCCGTCGGGCCCGACGTCGCCGCGGAGGATCCGGTCCAGATCGAGCCGTCGGGCGCGCTGTACCAGGGCGGCGGCGGCATCGGCGAGTCGAACCTGCCGACCGATCCCGACGGCGACCCCCATGTGCTCGTGCGCGGACCGCGCACCGTGGTGATCGCCGGCGCGGATGCCGGGACCGGCGCCGAGGCGCTGGCGCACGCCGGCGGGTGGCCGCTCGTCGCCGAGATCGTCAGCGGGGCGCGGTTCGGCCGCAACCTCGTGCACGGCTACCGCCGCCTGCTCCGCGACCCGGAGCTCGGCGGTCGCATCGAACGCGCCGTCGTGTTCGGGCATCCGACGCTCAGTCGCGAGGTCGTCGCGGTGCTCTCGCGCGACGATGTCGAGGTGCTCGCGGTGCGCGGGCCGGGGGAGCCCCTCAATCTCAACGGGTCGTCGATCGCGGTCGATGCGGTCGTCGCCGCCGTGGGCGACGTCGACCGCGACTGGTTCGGCGCGTGGATGCGGGCGTCGCGCGCGGCATCCGTCGATCTCGCGCCGCCGGCGCCCGACGCCGAGGCCCTGTCGTCGGCCGTTCCCGCCGAACGGCTGGGGGCGATCGCGTCGGAACTGGCGATCGCGCGCAGGCCGATCGACCGGGTCGCGCTGGTCGACGCCGTCTGGCGGGCCACCTGGCCGCACGACCGGCTGCTGTTCGCGTCGTCGCGGCTGGTGCGGGTCGCCGACGAGGTGCTCGGCGGCAAGAAGGTCCCGGTCCACGCCAACCGCGGACTGGCGGGCATCGACGGCACGATCGCCACCGGGACCGGCATCGCCCTCGCGAGTCAGGCGACCGCGGCGGTCGGGGTGACCCGGGTGCTGACGGGAGACCTCGCCTTCCTCCACGACGTAGGGGCGCTGCTGCTGCCGGTCGGTGAGGAGGCCCCGCGCCTCCAGGTGGTCGTCGGCAACGACGGGGGCGGGACGATCTTCGACGGTCTCGAGGTCGCGTCGGTGGCCGCGCCGTCCGCGATGGAGCGGGTGCTCTACACGCCGCAGGACGTCGACGTCGCCGCGCTCGCCGCGGCCTACGGCTGGGACTACGTCCGCGCCGCGACGCGGACCGAGCTGGATCAGGCGCTCACCGCCCGCGTGGCCGGCCGTCAGATCGTCGAGGTCGCGCTCGATCGCTGAGCCCTGGCCGAAACCCCGGGGTCGCGCCATGATGTGGTGATGACCGCGAGAAGCCAGAAGCACTGGAGCGCCGACCCCGCCGACATCCTCCGCGCCGACCCCGGATTCCGCCTCGCCGACCTCGACCCGTCCTCGACGCCGGGGTACGAGGAGGGCAAGAGCAGCGGCCGGTCGGACCTCGAGGCGGGCGCCGACGAGCTGGACGAGCTGCAGGAGCGCCTGTACGCGCAGAGCCGCATCCAGGAGGACGCCCCCGCCGTGCTCCTCGTGCTCCAGGCGATGGACTCCGCCGGCAAGGGCGGCATCGTCCGCCACGTCGTCGGCTCGGTGGATCCCCAGGGCATCGCGCTCGCCGCCTTCAAGAAGCCCACGCCGGAGGAGCTCGCGCACGACTTCCTGTGGCGCATCGACAAGCGCGTGCCGGCGCCGGGCCTCATCGGCGTCTTCGACCGCTCCCACTACGAGGACGTCCTCATCGGGCGGGTGCGCGCGCTGGCCCCGGCCGAGGAGATCGAGCGCCGCTACGGGGCGATCGTCGACTTCGAGAAGGGCCTCACCGACCGCGGCATCCGCCTCGTGAAGGTGATGCTGCACATCTCCGCCGACGAGCAGAAGGAGCGGCTGCGGGAGCGGCTGGACCGTCCCGACAAGCACTGGAAGTACAACCCCGGCGACGTCGACGAGCGGCAGCGCTGGGACGAGTACATGGCGGCCTACCAGACGGTCTTCGAGCGGACGTCCACGCCGAACGCCCCGTGGCACGTCGTGCCCGCGAACCGCAAGTGGTACGCGCGCCTCGCCGTCCAGGCGCTCCTGCTCGACGCCCTCGAGGACGTCGATCCGCAGTGGCCCGCGGCGGACTTCGACGTGGAGGCCGAGAAGGTCCGCCTCGCCGCGACCTGAGCCCGCGGCGCCCGGTCGTTGAGCGCGGCGCGCAGCGCCGAGGCGAAACGCCCTACGCCAGCGCGTCGACGATCGGCCGGAACTTCACGCGGGTCTCCAGCATCTCGGCCTCGGGGTCGCTGCCCGCGACGATCCCCGCGCCCGCGTGGGCGCGGAACGGGATGCCGCCGGCATCCGTCGCCGCGAGGTCGAACTGCGCCCCGCGCAGCGCGATGGCCCACTCCCCGTCGCCGTGGGCGTCGACCCACCCGACCGGGCCCGCGTACCGCCCCCGGTCGAACGGCTCGATGCGGCGGATGGCCGCGAGCGCCGCGGCCGTCGGTGTTCCGGCGACGGCCGCCGTGGGATGCAGCACGCCCAGCAGATCGAGCGCCGACGTCTCGGGCGAGGTGGTCGCCTCGACGTCGGTGGCGAGGTGCCAGACGTTGGGCAGGGCGAGGGTGAAGGGCTGTTCGGCGGCGGCCAGCGCGCTCGTGTGCGGGGTGAGCGCGTCGACGAGGCTGCGGACGGCGTACTGATGCTCCGCCAGGTCCTTCGCGCTGGTGGCGAGGCGCAGGGCCGCCTCGCGATCGGCATCCGGACCCGAACCGCGCGCCACCGTGCCGGCGAGCACGCGCGCGGTGACCTGGCCCCCGGAGACCGTCACGAGCGTCTCGGGGCTGGCTCCGATGAGACCGTCGACCGCGTAGACCCAGGTGTCGGGGTAGGCCGAGGCGAGGGAGCGCACCAGCCGGCGCAGGTCGGCGTCGGCCGGCACCGTGCCCGCCAGCTCGCGGGCGAGGACGACTTTGCTGACCTCGCCCGAGGCGATCGCCGCGAGGCCCGCGCGCACCGCGTCCTGGTAGCCCTCGGGGGTGAGCGCGCCGGGGCCGACCGCGGCCGACCAGTGCGGTCCGTAGCCGATGGCGCGAGGCTCGTCGGGTTCGGGGGCGCCCTCCTCGGGCAGCACCCACGACGCCCACGTGCGCCCGTCGCGCGAGCCCACGGTCAGCAGCGGCACGGTGAGGACGGCCGACGAGGCGGACTGCGTGTCGAAGGGGAGTGCGCCGAAGGCGATCAGCCCCGTTCCCGGCGCCCGGACGTGGTCGTCGACCACCGCCGCCGCCGCGACCTCGCGCCAGCGGTCGGCGAGGGTCGCGGCATCCGTCGCCGAGGCCGTGAGCGTCAGGGCGGAGCCGACACCGACCAGCCACGAGCTGCGCCGGGTCCACACCAGCGGATCGGCCGGGTCGGCGTACTCGAGCGGGTCGTCGATGGGGGCGATCTCGCGGGTCACGATGCGCAGACGGGGCGGACGGGACGGCGCGGAACTCACCCGTTCAGCCTAATCCGCCCCGTCCGCGCCGGCCGCGGCGACGGTGGCGGCCGGTTAGGCTCGCGACCATGACCGCTCGCCCCGCGCCCGGCACCCCGCTCGTCTTCCGCTGGCGCAAGTGGGACGGCGGCCCGCATTGGGAGCACGAGTGCGTGTTCCTCGGCAGCGACGAGCACGGCGACTGGGTCGGCCAGCGTGACGGCTGGCGCAGCGCGCGCCCCGGCGTCGACACGGTCAGCCTCGGCGACAACGTGACGCTCGTCCCGCCGAGCGGCGAGTATGCGGCGACCCTCAACGCGACCCACCCGCGCATCGCGATCTACATCGACATCGCGTGGGATCTGCGATGGGATGCCGCGGCCGACGCCGACGGCATCCCGACGCCGACGGGCATCGACATGGACCTCGACGTCGTGCGCGCCCGCGACGGCCGGGGCATCTGGATCGACGACCGCGACGAGTGGGACGAGCACCGCGTCCGGTATGGGTACCCGCGGGAGATCGTCGACCGCCTGGAGGACGTCGCGGTCGCGCTCGAGGCCGACGTCCGCGCGGAGCGGGCACCGTACGACGGCGCCACCGCCGCGCGCTGGCTGGCGGTGCTCGACGCGGTCGCGCCCGGCGGGGGCGCACCGTGGGCCGGGACCCGCGCCTAGGATCGAAGGGTGAGTGAGCACCGCGCCGACCTGGGCAAGGATCCGTCCCGCGTGAGCGGCATGTTCGACGAGGTCGCGGCGGGGTACGACCGCACGAACACGGTCCTCAGCCTCGGCAACGACCGCCTCTGGCGCATCGCCACGACGCGCGCCATCGCGCCCCGCCCGGGCCAGCGCGTCCTCGATCTGGCTGCGGGGACGGGCGCCAGTTCCGTGGCGATCGCCCGCAGCGGCGCCGAGGTCGTGGCCGGGGACTTCTCTCCCGGCATGATCGCCGAGGGTCGTCGCCGGCACGGCCACGTCCCGAACGTCACGTTCGTGGAGGCCGACGCGATGGCGTTGCCCTTCGCCGACGACGAGTTCGACGTCGTGACGATCTCGTTCGGGTTGCGCAACGTCAACGACCCCAAGAAGGCGCTCGCAGAGATGCTGCGCGTGACCGCGCCCGGGGGCAGGCTCGTCGTCTGCGAGTTCTCGCACCCGCAGAACGCGGCCTTCGCGGGCCTGTACCGCTTCTACAACGACCGGATCCTCCCGACCGTCGCCCGGACGGTGAGCTCCAACGCCGACGCGTACGACTACCTCAACGAGTCGATCAAGGACTGGCCCGACCAGGTGACCCTGTCGTCGTGGATCCGGGATGCCGGGTGGACCCGCGTCGCGCACCGCGATCTCACCTTCGGCATCGTGGCTCTGCACCGCGCGGTGAAGCCGCTGGTCTGAGCCCGCGGCGGGCGGGACCTGACGGCCGCGGGTAGGCTGGGATGGTGACTCCGAGCCCTTCCGCTGCCGGCGCGCGACTGACGGCCAATCTCGGCCTGACCGAGCGCGTGCTCGCCGGTCCCCGGATGCGCAAGCTCCTCGCGGTCGTCGAAGACGGCCTCGACCGCGTCGAGGACACCCTCGCCCGCGAACTGCGCGTGAGCGATGCGCTCGCCGACGCCACCACCCGCTACCTCTACGAGGCGGGCGGCAAGCGGGTGCGGCCCATGCTGACGCTGCTGACCGCGCAGCTCGGCGAGGGCACGACCGAGCAGGTCGTGACCGGTGCGACCGCGCTCGAGATGACGCATCTGGGCTCGCTCTACCACGACGACGTCATGGACGGCGCGGACGTGCGCCGCGGCGTCCCCAGCGCCCACGCGGTGTGGGGCAACAACGTCGCGATCCTCACCGGCGACCTCATGTTCTCGCGCGCCAGCCAGCTGATGGCGCAGATCGGCGAGCGGGCGATCCGCCTGCAGGCCGACACGTTCGAGCGTCTCGTGCTCGGTCAGATGCACGAGACCGTCGGCGCGCAGGCGGGCGAGGATCCGGTCGACTTCTACCTCCAGGTGCTGGCCGACAAGACGGGCTCGCTGATCGCGGCATCCGCCCAGGCAGGCATCCTGTTCTCGGACGCTCCGTCCGAGTACCGCCGGCCCGCGCTGGAGTACGGCGAGAAGGTGGGCGTCGCCTTCCAGCTGCTCGACGACGTCATCGACCTCTCCGACGATCCCGCACAGACCGGCAAGGTCCCCGGCACCGACCTGCGCGCCGGCGTTCCGACGATGCCGTATCTGCTGCTCGGACGCGCCTCCGACCCGGCGTCGCGCGCGCTGAAGGCGACGATCGACGACGGCGTGGCCCGCATCGCCGACGGCGCCGATCCGGCGATCCTCGATGAGGCGATGGAGCAGCTGCGCACCCACGCGGTCACGGAGGCGACCCGGGCGAAGGCGTACGAATGGGCGGATGCCGCGATCGAGGCGATCGACCCGCTCCCGGCCGGCCCCGTCCGCGACGCGCTCGTCAAACTCGCCCACGTCATCGTCGACCGCTCCAGCTGACCGCGTGTCGGCGCGGGCCGGCCGGCCCGGGCTCAACGACCGCAAGAACACGAAGGAAACACCCATGACCAAGCTGAGGCTGGCCATCGTCGGCGCGGGTCCTGCCGGCATCTACGCGGCGGACATCCTGCTGAAGGCGGAGCGCAAGTTCGACGTCTCGATCGACCTGTTCGACCACCTCCCGGCCCCGTACGGGCTCGTCCGCTACGGCGTGGCGCCCGACCACCCCCGCATCAAGGGCATCATCACGGCCCTGCGCGACGTGCTCGACCGCGGCGACATCCGCATCTTCGGCAATGTCCGCTTCGGCGAGGACATCACCCTCGACGACCTCAAGCAGCACTACAACGCCGTCATCTTCGCGACCGGCGCGATCAAGGACGCCGAGCTCGACATCCCGGGCATCGACGCCGTCGGCTCGTTCGGCGCGGCCGACTTCGTCAGCTGGTACGACGGCCACCCCGACTTCCCGCGCGAATGGCCGCTGGATGCGGCATCCGTCGCCGTCATCGGCAACGGCAACGTCGCGCTCGACGTCGCCCGCGTGCTCGCCAAGCACGCCGAGGACCTCCTGGTCACCGAGATCCCCGCGAACGTGCACGCCGGGCTCGAGGCGTCGCAGGTCACCGACGTGCACGTGTTCGGCCGCCGCGGCCCGGCGCAGGTGAAGTTCACGCCGCTCGAGCTGCGCGAGCTCGGTGAGCTGCGCGACGTCGACATGGTCGTCTACGACGAGGACTTCGACTACGACGAGGCCTCGCGCGCCGCGGTCGCGAGCAACAAGCAGGTCATGGTCATCGACCGCGTGCTGCAGTCGTGGCGTCAGCGCCCGGGCGTGAACAACGCCGGCGGTGAGGCGTCCCGTCGGCTGCACCTGCACTTCTGGGCCAAGCCGGTCGAGGTCAAGACCGACGACACCGGGCGCGTCGCGGCCCTCGTCTACGAGCGCACCCGTCCCGATGCGGAGGGCGGCGTCGTCGGCACCGGCGAGCTGCGCGAGGTGCCGATCCAGCAGCTCTACCGTGCCGTCGGGTACTTCGGCTCCCCGCTTCCCGGCGTCCCGTTCGACAAGAAGCACGGCGTGATCCCGAACCACGAGGGCCAGGTGCTGCACAAGGACTCCAACGAGCGTGTCCCCGGTGTGTATGCCACGGGCTGGATCAAGCGCGGTCCGGTGGGACTGATCGGCCACACCAAGTCCGACGCGATGGAGACGATCAGCCACCTCATCAACGACCAGGCGTCGTGGTGGCAGCCAGCCGATCCCTCCGCCGAGGCGATCCCGGCGCTGCTGGAGTCGCGCGGGGTCGCGTGGACGGATCTCGACGGCTGGCACCGCCTGGACGAGCACGAGGTCGCCCTCGGGGCGGCCCAGGACCGCGCCCGCATCAAGGTTGTCGACCGCGACGAGATGGTCCGGGTCTCCCGCGGCGAGTAAGCCGTCGGTTCGGGAGGACATTTCGCGTCGGGAGGTCGTTTTCGCGGCATCCATCCTCCGGAACGGAAATCTCCTCGGTTGGCGCGCACGGGTCGGCCTGCTTCGGCTCCTCCCCAGCGGGGCGAAAGCGACAGGTTGTGCACGGATGCCGCGGCGTGCGTGGTCGCCGGATGTGGCTCGGGTCACGATGTCGCACATGGATGCCGCGACGTGGGCCCGCGAGCGCGGGGGCGTGGTCCGCAGCGAACGGATCGGGCGAGCCGGATACGGGCGCGGTGCGCTCGACCGTGCGGTGGCGCGGCGGGAGCTGGTGCGCGTGGCCCGCGGCTGGCTGGCCGTACCGGATGCCGACCCGCACCTGATCGCGGCGGCACGGTCGGGCGTGGTGATCTCGTGCGTGACGCAGGCGCGCCGGCGCGGGTGGTGGGTGCGCGACGACGACACGCGGGTCCACGTCGCCGCTCACGCGCACGCGGGGAGGGCGCCGACGGCCACCGCGGTCGTGCACTGGGCGCGGCCGGTGGTTCCGCGGCATCCGGATGCCCTGGTCGATGCCCCCGAGAACGTGCTCGCTGCTGTCGCCGCGTGCCAGCCGTTCGAGGTCGCGTTGGCGGTGTGGGAGTCGGCGCTGCGGAATGCGGAGATGGATGCCGCGGCGCTCGCGCGGCTTCGTCTTCCGGCCTGTGCGCGCCGCGTGCTCGCCGCGGCGGAGGTCTGGTCCGACTCGGGGCTCGAGACCTTCGTCGTGCCCCGGCTGCGGTGGATGCGTCTGCCGCTGCGGCGCCAGATCTGGATCGCCGGCCACCGCGTCGATCTGCTCATCGGTGAGCGGCTCGTCCTGCAGATCGACGGCGGCCATCATGTCGGGCCGCAACGGCTCCACCGTGCACGATGAACCGCTCGGGAGGAGATTTCGCGTCTGGAGGTCGTCTTGGCGGCATCCGTCCTCCCGAGGAGAAATCTCCTCCGCTCACGCCGGCGAGGCCGGCATCCGTGCCGCGCACGGGTCCCGCCGATAGGCTGGCGGCATGGCGGGCGGGTGGGGCGCAGACATCCTCGGGCCGGGCTTCGAACAGCTCACGCTCGAGCTCGAGGCGGACGCCGGTCCCGCCACCCTCGTGCGCTCCCTCCCGCGGATGCCGTGGCTGCGCGCCCTGAACGGCGTCGACGTGCTGTACGTGCACGGGTGGTCGGACTACTTCTTCCAGACCGGGCTGGCCCGGCTGTGGACAGGCCTCGGCGCCCGGTTCTACGCGCTCGACCTGCACGGCTACGGGCGCAGCCTGCGCCCTGGCCAGACCCCCGGCTACGTCGCCGCCCTCGAGGACTACGACGGCGACATCGCGGCGGCGCTGGCCGCGATGGGACACGACGGCGCGAGCCGGCGACGGCTCGTGCTCCTGGGGCATTCCACGGGCGGGCTGACGCTCAGCCTGTGGGCGGCGCGGCATCCGGGCGTCGCGAGCGCCGTCGTGCTCAACAGTCCGTGGCTCGAACTGCAGACCGGCACGATCGGGCGTCAGGCGATCGCCCCGCTCATCGAGATGCGCGCGCGCTTCGACCCGCTCGGGGCGCACCCCGTCGTCGACCTCGGCTTCTACACCCGCGCGCAGCGCGAGCTCGGCACCCTGCCCGACAGCCCTGAGGGGTGGCGGCCCGAACGCGGGTTCCCGACCCATCCGGGCTGGCTGGCCGCGGTCATGCGTGGCCACGCCACGGTCGCCGCGGGCGTGACGATCGACGCGCCCGTGCTCACGATGCTCTCGACCGGGTCGACCTCGCCCGTGCTGTGGAGCGCGCAGATGACCTCGACCGACAGTGTGCTCGTCGTCGACGACATCGCCCGCGCCGCGACGCGGTTGGGTCCGCTGGTGACGGTCGCGCGCATCGACGGCGCGATCCACGACGTTTTCCTGTCGGCCCCCGGCCCGAGGGATGCCGCGTACGCCGCGCTCCGGCGCTGGCTCCTGTCCGGCGCGATCTCCTGATCAGGCCGTCGGCGAGGGCGCCGGTGAGGGCGTGGGTGTGACGGCGGGCCGACCGAACGCGCCCGCTCAGCTACACATACGTCGACCGTAATGCAACCCCTCCGGGGCTGTTTCCGCGGCGTGCGAGGATGTCGCTGCGGATATCCCATCCGATCGGGCCTCGGCTCCGAACACCAGGTAGCCACGCCCCATCCGAAGGAGAGCTCTGCCCGTGAGAGAAGCGACGACCGCGCCACTGGCCGACCTGACCGCCTACCGCAACGTCACCGACCTCCTCGTCCGCCGCGTCGCGGAGGCACCCGACCACGTCGCGTTCGACGTGCGCAGCGCCGGCGCGAGCTGGCGCGGTGTCCGCACCGCCGCCTTCGCCGACGAGGTGCGCGCCGTGGCCAAGGGGCTGCTCGCCGGAGGGCTCCAGGCGGGGGATGCCGTGGCGATCATGGCTCCGACCCGGTACGAGTGGGCGGTCGCCGACCTCGCGGTCTGGTTCGCGGGCGGCGTCGTCGTGCCCGTCTACGACTCCTCGGCGCCGAGCCAGGTGGCGGCGATCGTCGACGACGCGCAGGTGCGCGTCGCCTTCTGCGGAGACGCGCGTTCCCGCGCCGCGCTGGAGCAGGCCGGCCTCGCGACGGTGATCTCGCTGGCCGACGGTCTGCCCGCGCTCATCGCGAGCGGGGCCGCCGTCGGCGACGACGCGCTGGAGCGGGCCCGGACGCAGGCCGGACCCGGATCGCCCGCGACGATCGTCTACACCTCCGGCACCAGCGGCACGCCGAAGGGCGTCGTGCTCACCCACGAGAACTTCCTGGGGCAGGTGCTCAACATCGCGGCCGCCTACTCCGACATCGTGCGTGCCGACGGCAGCACCGTGATCTTCCTCCCGCTGGCGCACGTGCTCGCCCGCGGGCTGCAGCTGATCTGCCTGGCGAGCGGCATGCGCATCGCCCACCTCTCCGAGCCGTCGGAGGTCGTCGCGTCGCTGTCGGTCCTGCGCCCGACCTTCCTGGTCGTGGTCCCGCGCATCCTGGAGAAGATCGCCGCGGCCGCCGGTGCCAAGGCCGCCGAGAAGCGTCTGGGCGGAGCGTGGTCCGCGGCGGCGCGGACCGCCGTGCAGGCCGCGCGCCGGGAGGAGCGGATCGACGACGGCGAGGTCCCGGCATCCTCGTGGAGCCTGTCGCTGCGTCGGCGCCTGTTCGACGCGCTGTTCTACCGTCGTATCCGCGCGCTCATGGGCGGGCGGATCCGTTACGTCCTCTCCGGAGGCGCCACCCTGCCGTCGCGGCTGTCGCTGCTGTTCCGGGGGATGGGCATCCCCGTCATCGAGGGCTACGGCCTGACCGAGACGACGGCGCCGCTCACCGGCAACCTCCCGGGGCGCATCCGCTCCGGCACGGTGGGCGTGCCGCTGCCCGGCTCGACCGTGCGCATCTCCGACGACGGCGAAGTGCTCGCCAAGGGCGTCGGCGTGTTCTCCGGCTACCGCAACCCGGACGATGACCGTGAGGCGTTCGTGGACGGCTTCTTCCGCACCGGCGATCTCGGCACGCTCGACGAGCGCGGCCGGCTGGTGCTGCAGGGCCGGGTGAAGGATGTCGTGACCACCTCCGGCGGCAAGACCGTCGCGCCCGCGCGCTGGGAGGCGGCGATCGAGGAGCACCCGCTCATCTCGTCCGCGGTCACCGTGGGGGAGGGGCGCCCCTACCTGACCGCGCTGATCGTGCTCGATCAGGACGCCGTGACCTCGGCCCACGACGGCCGCAGCGTCGCCCTCGACGACCCGGATCTGCGGGCGGCCGTGCAGCGCGCCGTCGACGACGCGAACACGCTGGTCTCGCGCAGCGAGCAGGTGCGCCGCTTCGCGCTCGTGTTCGCGGATGCCGAGGACCGCGAGATCGTCACACCCACCCTCAAGATCCGTCGGCGCGAGCTGCTGAATCGCGAGTCGCGCACGATCGACGCCCTCTACAGCTGACCGCTCCGCCCCCTCCGTTTCCCCCCGTTCCCCCGTCCCACCCGCCCGACTCGTCCCACCCGGAGAGACCCCATGTCACAGCGCCCCGGAGCCATCCTCGTCACGATCCTCGTCGCCCTCGGTCTCGGCGCTGCGCTCGCCGTCGCCGGCAGCACCGCCGGACAGTCGCTCGGCGGCATCCCCCTGTTCGCCCTCGCCGTCGCCGCGGCCTTCACGATCCAGCTGATCGCGTACATCCCGGCGGTGCTGCTGCGCACGGAGAAGTTCTTCGACCTGACCGGCGGCCTGACCTTCGCGCTCGTCGCGGTGGGGCTGCTGATCGCGGTCGCACCCGCCGATGCGCGGGCCTGGGTGCTGGTCGCCATGATCGTGATCTGGGGCGTACGGCTGTCGGTGTTCCTGTTCGTCCGGGTGCACGCCCAGGGCTCGGACGGGCGCTTCGACGACATCAAGGTGAACCCGCTGGCGTTCCTGCGGGTGTGGATCATGCAGGGTCTCTGGGTCGCGGTCACGTCCTCGGCGGCGTGGGTGGGCATCACCGCGCGAGAGAGCCGGGGTTTCGACGTCTGGATCGTCGTCGGCGCGGTCGTCTGGCTCGCCGGTCTCGTGATCGAGATCGTCGCGGACGGGCAGAAGGCCGCGTTCCGGCGCGATCCCGCCAACACGGGCCGGTTCATCGACGTGGGCGTGTGGTCGTGGTCGCGGCATCCCAACTACTTCGGCGAGATCCTCGTGTGGGTGGGTGTCGCCGTCGTCGCGCTGCCCGCCGCGACCGGGTGGCAGTGGGTCACCCTCGTCTCGCCGGTGTTCGTCGTGCTGCTGCTGACCCGCGTGAGCGGCATCCCTCTGCTCGAGAAGCGCGCCGACGCCCGCTGGGGCGACGAGCCCGCCTACCGGGAGTACAAGCGGCGCACGCCCGTGCTGGTGCCGGGTCTCGGCCGCGGCTGAGCGCGCGGCCGGCGCCCTTACCGGTAGTTGGTGAACTGGAGGTCGACGTCGAGGTCGGCGGCCTTCAGCATCCGCTGCACCTCCTGCAGGTCGTCGCGCGACTTGGACTGCACGCGCAACTCGTCGCCCTGGATCTGCGCCTTGACCGACTTGGGTCCCTCGTCGCGGATCATCTTGCTGATCTTCTTCGCGTCCTCCGAGGAGATGCCCTCCTTGAGCGTGGAGGTGATGCGGTACTCCTTGCCGGATGCCTGCGGCTCGCCCGAGTCGAGCGACTTGAGTGAGATGCCCCGCTTGATCAGCTTCGTCTGGAACACGTCGAGCACGGCCTTCGCGCGCTCCTCGCTGTTGGCCTTGATGAGGATCGCCTCGCCGCTCCAGTCGATGGAGGCGTCGGTCCCCTTGAAGTCGTAGCGCTGCTCGACCTCCTTGCGTGCCTGGTTGAGCGCGTTGTCCGCCTCCTGGCGATCGATCTTGGAGACGATGTCGAAAGAGCTATCCATACTTCAGTGGTAGCACAGTCGATCTGCGCCGAGCCACCGCCGCCGCGGGTACGCTCCCCTCGTGGACGATGCTGACGACTACGCGGGCGAACCGACGTGCGACGTCTGCGGCACCGTCATGCACCCCGCGGACGGCGGCTACCAGTGTCGCTACTGCGGGCACTTCGAGGACATCCCCTGGATCGAGCGGCCTGCCGCCGGCGACGAGCTGCCCGGCATCCGCGGAGGCTGATCAGCAGCTCCCGACCCTGTATAGGTGTAGACAAACAGGCGCGCCCTTCTGTATAGTCCTATACATGAACATGGCGATCACCCGCACCGAGACCACCATCGACGGTCTCCCCGCGATCACCTGGACCCTCACCAACGACGGTGAACCGATCGGCCGCCTCGACGCGCACACCTCCGGCCTAATCCTGAATATCGAGGTCGACGAGGCCCACCGCGGCGAAGGCCACGCGCGCCGCCTCTACGACACCGCGGACATCGACCTCCTGCACGCGCCCGCATGGGGTCGCACCTACGAGGGCAACCTCTTCGCCGGCGCAATGGGCGGCGACACGATGGGTGACGAGCAGGCATGCGAGATCCTCGGTCTGGACCTCGACATCGTCACCGGCGCCGCGTTCATCTGACCCGCCAAGGAGACACCATGAGCACCTTCGACCCTCACGCCTACCTCGGCCCCTTCGCCGCCGATGCGAGCGACGAGCAGAAGAGCGCCCTGACCCGCGCGGCCCGCATGGTTGACGCCCGCTACCCTGGCCCGGATGACGACTCGGAGCAGGCGATGTCTGGGGCCGCGCAGATCATCCTCGGCGATGACTCCCTCGAAGGACTCGCGGCCACTTACGTCCGCGCGCGGAGGGCCGAGCGGGATGCGATGGCGCAGCTGGTGGGTGCGATCATCGCGGAGTCCGGGAAGAACGCCAGCGAGGTGGCCCTCGCCGACCGTTCGGGCCTGACGCGCGTGACGGTGCGGAAGGCGCTGGGGAAGTGAGGACCGGCCCGTCGCGGATGCCGCAAGTGCGCGCCGCGTTGCGCCGCACCCTCGCCGACCGCCCGCCCCGGGCCCGTCTCCCCGGGATGCCCACCCCGGTGTGGACTCCGTCGATCGCCGCCCTGCGAGCCCAGCTGTACTGGGTGTCGGACGAGATGGCGCAGGTCGCGGTCGCCGCAGCCCGTACGCTCCCCCCAGACACGCAGATCGAACCACCCGCAACCGCCGGCCTACTGCTCTGGGACCGGTACGTCGAAGAACCCCTCCTCGCCGGCGTGAAGCCGGTGCAGGGTGCACTGTGGTGGGTGGAAGACGGGACCGTGTGGGGCTGCTACCTCTCCGACCTCTACCCGCTCGACGTATCCCCTCCCGTGCAGTTGCAGAATCCGCAGGGCCGAGCGCCCTCTCCTACCGCGTGGGTGCTCGCTGCGACGTGGGCGCTCATGATGCAACCGATCGCGACGACCCGCATCACCCGCGCCCGCCAGAGTTCGGGGGCGGCTGCGCGCGGCGCATTGCCCCCTCAGCCCGTGTCGATCATCGCGCTGCGTCCCACAACGCCGACTCCATCTGAGCAGTCCGCCCTCTCCGAAGCTCACGCGCATCATGTGCGGTGGGTGGTCCGCGGCCACTGGCGACAGCAGCCGGTCGGCGAGGGTCGCGCGCAACGGCGGCTTACCTGGGTCACCCCGCACATCAAGGGCCCGCCCGAGGCTCCGCTACGCGCCGAAAGGGTGCACGTATGGCGGCGCTGACCCTCCACCAGGCCGCCGACGACTTCCTCGCCTCCCACCCGCCGCGCACCGCCGCCCGCTACCGGTTCGAGCTGCGCACCTTCCTGACCTGGTGCGACATGTGTCACCTTTCGCTGTGGGACGTGCGGCGGGTGCACATCGAATCCTTCGGCCGCTGGTGCATCGACGTGCGCGGCATCAGCGTGTCCACCGCATCGAACTACGTCGGGACGGTCTGCCGGCTCTTCCGGTACGCCCACGACGAGGGAATAATCCCCGCCGACCCGGGACGCCTCGTCAACCGCGGTGGTCGCCGCCGATACGCGGCAGGGAACTGGCTGACCGCCTCACAACTGCGCACGCTCCTGGACGCACCCGCGCACCCCGACGTCCACGCCGCAATCTGCCTCACGGCCCTCAGCGGCCTCCGCATCGGCGAAGCGATCGTGCTCACAGTCGACGACGTCACGACCGTCAGCGAACACGTGTGCGTGAGGCTCGCGAACCGGAAGTACGTGCCCGGTGGGCAACTCCTCGCCCTCCCACCCCGCACGATCACCGCGGTCACCGCACTCACCTCGAAGCGGACAACCGGGCTCCTGCTCCGCATCCCTTCGCACGGAGGAGGGCCACCCATCGCAAGAGGCGAACGGGAGCGTAGAGACATCTCACGTCTGCGGTGGGAACTCGCGAGGCTCTGCGTCCAGCACGACCTCCCTAGAATCACCCCGCACGCGCTACGGCGCACCTTCATCACCCTCGCCCGGGACGCGGGCGTGAGCGACCGCGACATCATGGCGTCCGCGGGATGGACCGATCCTCGGATGCTCACCTACTACGACCGCGCCAGCTTCGCGATCACCCGAGACGCCGGCACCCAACTGTCAACGTGGCTGGACTCAACCGATGTCGGCGGGGCTCCCTAAGCTCGCCCCGTGTCCCGCCACGGTCTCGACCCCGACACTGCTCTCGACGTGCTCCTGTCCGCGATCTGCTCACGCAACCGCTACACCACCGACCCCGGACCCGTCATCGATGAGCTGCGCGCCGCCGCAGGCGATCGGCTCGACATCCTCGCGCGCGTCGCCGGATCATGGGCCGGGTACTACGGCGACGAGCACACCCGGACGTTCAGCGAGGCGCTGCTCGAGATCACCGGCGCGGACGCGTGGGTGGCGCTCGGCCGGGAGCGGCGGGAGGCTCCCGTGCACGGCGCCCCGCAGGTGCGACCGTAGGCTGGTGGGCATGCTGACCGGCCTCATCCGCCCCGTGGAGACCCGCACCGTCAACGTCGAAGGCGACTCCCTCGCCGACATCCACGGCAAGCTCACCGCGCAGGTGCCGGCCGGGTGGGAGCTCACGAAAGCACCCGTCACCATGACCGCCGGGTCTACCGCACTCACCGCGACCGGCGCCATCGAACGACGTGACGGGCTCCGCGAGATCGAAGCCGACACCATGACCCAGCTCGAGGCGAAGGTGCCCGAAGGGTGGCAGCTCCTCAGCGTCCGCGAATAGCGACGGTCGTCCAGATCGGGAGCGTGCCCACGGTCACGCTAATCTGGCGGGCATGGGGAAGAGTAAGCGCCGTTCGCGGCGTCGGAGCAGCGACCGTGCTGGCTGGATCGTCTTGGGGCTCGTTGGCCTCGTCGCTGTCGTCGGAGGACTGACCGTCGCGGCGCTGACGGTGAACCGCGCTCCGAGCACGGTCGCAGATGTCACCAAGCCGTCTCCCGCAGCGTCCGCCACCTCGACGCCCGCGCCCGCGCAGCGCGTCGCGTTCCTCGGCGACTCGTGGGCCGGCGGTACTGGCGCCGACCCGTCCGGGCCACGGAACGGCTACCCCGGATTGACCGGCTCGGCGCTGGGGTGGGAGTGGAAGGCGTTCCAGGGCGGCGGAACCGGCTACACCCAGGGCAACGACAAGGGCGAGGGCCCGTTCCAATCCCGCGTTGACGCGGTCGTGCAGTACGCGCCCACCGTCGTCGTCGTGCAGGGCAGCAGCAACGACCTCACCTCCGACTTCGCGACCGTGAATGCGGCGGCCTCCGAGGTCTTCGCGTCGCTCCGTGCGCAACTCCCGAATGCGAGGATCTACGCGCTCGGCGCGATCAACTCGCCGGCGTCGCCCGCATCGCAGATGGACATGGTGCGGTCGGCGGTGAGCGCCGCGGCATCCGCCAACGGGGTCACCTGGATCGACGGGAACGCGGAGGGGTGGCTCGACGTCGCCACAGACTTCGCCGACGGCTTCCACCCCAACAACCAGGGGCACGCGAAGGTCGCGCAGCACCTCGCCGCGGTGCTCGGGGGCTAGACGAAACGCAAAGAAGCCCCGGCAATCTCCGAAGAGATCACCGGGGCTTCTGAGTTCGAGTCAGATCGCGGGGGTGGTGAAGGTGTCACCGTTGAAGCGACCACCAGCGCCGAAGGCGAGCGTCCACGCCGCCTGGTCTGCGATCGCCGCTTGCGCGAACGTGCGGCCGGAGACGGTCAGATCCTCGAGGTGCATGCGGTAGAAGATCCACGAGGGTGCCTTGTTGAAGTTGCCGGAGTTGCTGTTCTGCGACGCTCCCGCCTTCGACGTCGACCCCCAGTACATCCCGGGGTTGAACGACGACGACGTGACGGTTCCGACCTGACCCGATGCGCCGAACTCGCTGTAGTCGTTGCCGAGCGTGTTGATCGCCAGCAGCGACGCGGACCCGAGGCCGACGCCGTTCTGCTTGACGCCCGCCGCGTCCCCGTGCAGGCGAACGAGGTAGTTCGCCGCCGGGCTCGCGTTGTTCTGGATCGCCGCGAGCAGCAGCGACGACGAACCGGACGCTGCGACACGGGTGATGCGCGACCAGACGGACACGAAGTAGTTGTGCGTCAAGTTCGCGAGCAGGTAGGTGCGGATCGCGGAGGGGAGCAGGATGTATGCGCCCTGGTCCGCGGCGGTGATGTTCGTCTGGGAGACGATGCCATGCAGGCCACCCTTGCTGGTCCGCTCGAACGCGCTCGTCGTCCCGGCGACGTGACCGGAGTCCGTCGTGAAGGTCGCCGCGAGCGAGCTCGACGTGCCCGAGCCGAGCAGCGCGGCGGCATCTTCCCATGCGGCGTTCGGGATCGCGAGGCCCGTAGCCGCGCCGGCCGCCGACGGCGTGTAGGAGTGGTTCATGTCCCAGATGCCGAGGAGGCCCTTAGCCGCCCGAGACGACGCGACGGGCATCGCGAGGTCCGGGTTGAACAGCGGGAGCGTCGTGTCGGTGATAGCGACAGCGGATGCGATCTTGGTTCCGGAAGGCATCATGCCCATCCCTTCTGTGCGAGGAACTGGCGCACCAGTGTCCCGATGATGAGGTATCCGTAGTCGTTGAGGTGCACGGCGTCGGAGCGGAACGAGGTCGGGGTGATCCCGTTCGAGATGTCGGTGATGTCCTGGCTGGTCTTCGTGATCCCGGCCATCGTGAACGCGGCATCGGTTCGGAGGAACCCGGCACCGTCGATCCAGTTGTTCGGGAACGCGGCCGCGAGTGCCGCGTTCGCGGCATCCAGCTTCGTCCGTGTGGCCCCGGAGCCGATGGTCTCACCCGACTGCGGGGGGATCGACAGCACCCAGAATCGCTTCTGGTAGGCGCGCATCTTGTTCACCATCGACTGCATGTTCGCGACGATCACGGATGGTGCGACATCAGGGAAGTCGTTACGCCCCGCCCAGAACCCCTGGATGCTGTTGCCGTAGGTAGCGATGACGTCAGGGACGAACGCGGTCGCGCCCGTCAGTGACACAGCCGATCCCGCAGTGTCGCGAGTGAACGTGTACGCGGACAGGGCCGCGGTGCGATCCGATCCGGCGGGAGCTGTCAGCGTGCCGTGGACGCCCCCGATGGTACCGGTGCGAGAGTATGCCCCCGCGGCCCCGAAGAGTAGGTCGAGAGACACGACGACTGTCTGTGCGGATGTCGTCGCGGCGATCGAGTCCCCCGAGAACGTGACGCTCGCCGGACTACCTCCCTGCCGGGCCGCGATCTGAGTTGACGTTTGCCCGCCCGAACCATCGTTCGCGACGGCCTTCCCGAGCAGCTTCGCCAGCACAGCCGGGTAGCCCGATCCGCTCACCGTGGACCCCGTGCCGGCGGTCAGGGAGTCACCAACGGCGTAGAACGAGGTCGCTTCCGACAGGAGCGGATAGGTTGCGCCGCCCGCGGCCGGGATGCACAGCTGCGCGCGCCGAGCGACGGGGTCGCCCTGGTCCGAACGGAAGATCACGACATCCGAGCTGTCGATGATCGGAGACGTGTTCTGCCCCACGGTCGTCAGCTGCACCTTCGCGCCCGTTGAGCGGCTGGTCGAGAACAACTGAGCCGAGCCGTTCGCATCCGCTTCCACGGTGATGATGTAGTTCGCGTTGACCGCGGCGGGCGATGCGGGGATGCCCTTCGCGAACATTGACCCATCCACGCGAGTACCGGCGATGATCCGCCCCACCGAGTCGACAGTGCTGCTGAGCATGCCGGACTCGACCGGCAGGGCACTCGGGATGCCGGCCTGGATGTCGGCTGAGAGCATCGACATCGTGATCGTCCCGGCGGGTGCGGTGAAAGCCTTGCCGAACTGCACCGTGCCATCGGGGGTGATGCTCAGGAGCACGCGCCCAGCGGAATCGGTGAACACGATCACCGTGCCGGACTCGGGCGGCGTAGCCACCACCCCCACCCCTCCCAGGGCGAGCGCGATGTTCGCTGCCGCGGTGACGACGTCCGGCATCGCTGCGAGAACCGGAGCGATGAGACCGGGCACCTCCGCGAGCCGTGCCAGGACGGGCAGCGAACCCCACGCCGCGACTCCATCGGAGATGACCACGCGTCCAGTGTCGGTTTCGACCCCGAGTTCGCCAGCGGCGGGAACGGTCGTGTTCGCTGCTCGTGCCGCGGCAGTGCCGCGCTTCCAAGGTCGTGCCATCAGAAGCTCCCCCCGTCGTAGCCGGCGTCTCCCCATGCGAGGCCAGTGGGCGTTTTGATGAGGGCCTGCCCATCGGAACCACCGACAGGTAGTACTGCGAACCTGGCCGACGCTGCGAGCGCATCACGACCTTCCGGTGTGTTCGGGACGATCGCATCAGGGGCCAGGTAGCCGACCGAGAGGACGTCGCCGATCGCGTTGACCTTCAGGTTGGACGCCTGCATGTCGTCGGCGGGGCCCGGCTTGCCCGACCCGGGCGCACCATCACCAGCCGCCACATCAGTGCGGAGATGCTCATCAATCAGACCCATGCGGGGCTCCTCAGTACACGTTGCGGGTGAGCTCGACGATCCGCTGCTGGATGAGCGCGTCGAGAGTGGATGTGGTCGGGTTCGGCTGGTAGGTCGCCGGGTCGACCGGGATCAGGTCAGCGAGACTCGTCGCATCCTCAGGAATCAGGACAGGGCCTGAGTGATAGCGGCCCATCTGTGTGGACGGGGGTGTCGGTTCGATCGTCACCGTCGCGTAACAGTTCGCATCCGTCGCGGGCACGTCCAGCTGCGCCACCGGTGCACCCTCTGTGATCGCGACCTCGAGAGTCGGTGAGAAGCGAACCTGCGAGCCGTCGATGGTCACCGCCGGGACCGTGGGAGCGGACCAGTATCGGACCCGCACCACGCCAGCCGGCACAGGCGTGTCAGCGCCGAGTTCCCGAGCCACCGCGGTGACGTCGAGAACCGGCATCAGTCGCCCTTCAGATCACGACGGAGAAGCTTCTCCGGGTCCCGCGGCGTCACGACGACGTCCTGCGCTGCACCTGCGACACCGGTCGGCTTCCACAGGCCGTAGTACGTCGACACGGACACCACGAACGTCGGCAGGGCGAGCATCAGCGCCGCACCGATGTCGTAGACGGCGCCCGAAGTGAGAGCGCGTGCGAGCTCGGTGAGCAGCGACGTGAGTAGCGTGAGCGCGGCGAGGAGCCACGCCTTCACCGCCGGCGACGTCACACGGGTCGTGACGAGGCCGACGAGGACAGGGAGGATGAACGCGATGATCAGCTGCACGACCGCGAGCGGGTCGAGCGTGAACGCGATGGAGGGGGTCATGACTACTCCTTGATAGGTTCGGTGTCCTCGAAAGGACCGGTGACGAGGTGGCCGAGGCCAAGGCGTTGCAGGATCGGGGACGGCAGCATGGGGAGGTCGCCGGGGCGTCCGCGCTGATCCCAGAGCCACAGCTGCGTTTCGCGGGCTCGGACGGCGTCGTGCATCTCGCGCGACTCGTCCTTCACCTTCTGCAGCGCTTCACGCATGGGAGCGACCTGCCGCTCGACCTCCGCCTCGATAGCCGCCCGCATGACGGCGGAGAGTTCGATCGCATCGTCCATCCGCGCCGCGAGCGCGGACTCCTGGACGTTCGTGGCGGCGACGGCCGTCTCGTCCTTCTTGCCGCGCAGAGCCAGGACCGCCGTGATGATCACGCCGGCGAGTACGAAGAGAGGGCTGAGCGCTCCGAGGAGCTCGAGGAAGGTCATCGTGTCGTCGTCCGCTTCTTGCGGGGCCCCTTGCGGCGTCGGTACTCCCGCCCAAGCCAGATGATCCGCCAGACGGGCAGCACCGTGACGGCAGCGCACACCCCGGCGATGAAGCCGCGCGCGGGATACTCCGACGTCGCCAGAGCGAGCAGCAGCGCCGCATACAGCAGCAGGATGAAGCTGAGCGTGCACTTGCTGATGAACTCGATCAGCCACAGCCGTGGGAACGCGACACCGATCAGACACCCGGCCGCGGCGATGAGAACAGCGACCGACGCGATCTGCGAGACCGTCTCGTTGTAGACGATCGCGAACGTCGGCATCCCCCCGTTGAGGCCAAGGATGCTCCCGAGGATGAGGGCGGCGTCGATCAGCGGAAGCACCCACCGCTTCACGTCCCGGGCGACCTCACCCTCCAACGCTGGGATCGCGTCGGGGTGCCAGATCATCGACGCCCAGAGCCGGCGGATCACTTCGCGAGCCGCTTCGCCTGCTCGTCCGCGGCGGCCTGCGCGATGCGGGCGACGTCGTCGTCGGAGAGCGGTGCGAGCATCCCGGGCAGCATGATCGCGATCGACTGCGCGAGGGCCTTCCGATCCTCATCGTCGAGCTCGACCGTGACGGGCTGCTTGCCCGCTGCGTCCAGCAGCGTTGCGAGCGCCTTCTCCATCCACTGGAAGATGTCGTACGGGACACCGTTGGGGCCGACTCGGAAGAGGCGGCTGTGGGTGTCACCGACCTCGGCGTAGAGGGTGTCGACCTTCGGGATGCTGAGGCCGGTGCGTTCCTGGCCGTCCAGGAGCGCAGCACGGATCTTCTCGAGGGTCGCTTCGATCCTCGCGTCGCGCGCGGCGTCTTCGGTCGTGTACATGTCGTCCTCCTCGAACGGTCGCGAGCTCGAGCCCGCCGTGTCGCCGCCCAGCGCGGCTCGGATGATGGGGCGCGGGTCGATCACATTCCCCGCGCGAGGGCTGTACGCCGTCGCCGGATTCGTCGACACGACGAAGTGGCAGTGGGCCCCGTCGGATGCGGAGCCCATGTAGTCGTCGCCCGCGTACTGGCTCGTAGACCGCGCGAGCGGCACGAGATCGTCGCCTGCCGTCAGCTGCGTCCCGTACCCGGGGAGGCTCCCCGTGCGCAGGTGGCAGTACGTGTGGAAGGTGCCGTCGCTGACACGCACGACGACGTACCCGCCGATCAGAGCACCCCGCCCCGACTGCACCACCATGCCGCTGACGAGCACCGGCACCGGGGCGAACCAGGACCGCCCGCCGACGTCCTGACCGATGTGGTAGCCGAGCGTGTACGGGTTGTCCTCGTTCGGTCCCGGCCGGTAGCCGAACGCGCGCGTCCACCGATCCTCCGCCCAGAATGCGCTCACGCTCATCCGAGGCTCCGGACCATGAACTCACCGTTCGCGCGGCCCACGCCGCCGATCGAGACAGTTCCCCCCGACGGGACGAGAACACCGCCACCCGGAATCCAGACGCGCAGCTTCGTGTTCGCGGCGAGGCTGATCGACGGGATCGAGAGCTTGACCATCTTGCTGAACGTCGGATGCGTCTCCACGGAATCCTGAGTGAGGATCTGAGCACCGTCGTCTCGGATGATGTACACCGCGATCGCCGGCTGCTTCGTCTTCGAATCCGCAGGGTCCACGTACGAAGCAGCTGCCGCAACCGCGAGGCGTGCCTCGATCGCATACCGGCCCGCATTGACGACCGTGATGTCGCCGGTTGATGCGGCATAGGTGAACCACCCCGCGGTCGCGACCGATTCGCCCGTGCCCGGCACCGACCACACGTCGACGTTGAGCGACCCACCCGGAGTGCGCGAGATCCCGGACACCAGGTCGATCGCAGGGTCCGTCGACAGCCACGACCCGACCCACCGGTACTCCTTGCCAGCGATCATCGCCACATCACCCGTGGTCAGCAGGGACGGGTTCGCCGTAGCCCACGAGTTCGCCGCCGTCAGGCTGGAGAACTGCAGACGCCCCGACGCGGGCACCCAGACGGTCCCGTCGATCGTGTACTCGATGCGGTGCAGGCCGGGAGCGTCCGCGCGCATCACGAACAGCGGATGCGAGGATGACGGTCCCAGACCCGCGGCGAGCATGTCGGTGACGAACTGGTCGCGTGCGGTCGCGTTCGCGACAGGGCGGATGTCGTTGATCGACAACCCGAACTGCGTGAAGAGCACCTCACGCGTGAAGCTGGCCTCGGACCCCTGCGGGATGATGTGGCCGCGGGCGTTAGTGGTGGGCATCAGGACTCGCTTCCCGCCCCGGCAGGGGCCGTGTTGTGCCAGGTGGCGTGGAGGACGGTGTCGGACACCACGCACCCGCAGAGCTCGCAGGTGGACCAGAGCCCGTCGACTGTTGTGCTGCTGCTCGGCGCGGCCATCAGCGGACCACCTCGTACTGGATCGTGAGGGTCATCGCCCCGGCGCGGTCCTGACCGAAGAGGTTCAGGTAGGTCGAGCCGACGAGCGCGAGACCCTTCGCATCGCCGGTGCGGAACGCTTCGAACATCGCCAACGGCAGATCCACCGTCACCGTGTCACCACGGCCGATACCCACGGATGCTGTCGCACCGTATGCGCCAGGCCCACCTGCAGGTGCAGCGCCGCCAGCATGAGCCGTCTGCAGCACCGCCGGGCCCGTGCCCCCACCAGACCCGTTTGCGGGGCGGATGAGCGTGAGCGTCATCTTCGTGATCGCCGACGCGGCGAGGTTCACGATCTGATCACCGTAGACCGCGAGGCCTTGCATGTTCGGGGAGCCGTAGCCCTGCCCCTGGTAGAGCGCGGCGCGGCCGCCATAGTCGGCGATGTCGGTGTTCCAGTTGTCCCACCGGGAACCCGTCCACGACCCCGACCACTGCGGGCCGATCGTCGTCTGCCGTTGCTCCGTCTGCCCGGGGTTCGCCGCGCCGCCGCCCGAACCACCCGGGTCGATGCCGGCGTAGTTGCCCTGGGGGCCGAGGACGTGCACGGGATGACCGAACATGCTCGGCGCCCGCTCCACGTGCACCATCGCACCGACCGTATACGTGCCCGCGTTGTAGGTGAGATCGAACGACGCCCCGAGAGTCTCCACAGTCAGCGTCCCCGCGCCGGCGTTGATCGCGGTGACCTTGCCCGGAGTGATCGGGGTGATGAGGTCGAGAGGGCCCAGGCACCGGATGATGCGGCCGCCGTTCAGCGGTGACCGTTCGAGCTCGACCAGACCACCCGGCGTGTAGATCGCCGGCTGCGCCCGAACCCACAGAGGGTCGGAGTCGGCGATCGTGACCTGCACCGCACGGCGGGTGGTGTCGATGCCGATGACCCGTCCGAGGATCATCGGCTCGAGGTCGGAACCAGCCTCGACACCGACGGGCATTTTCGCGAGGCCGACGAGGTCGAGAGAGGATCCCACAGCGACTCCTATCCGGTGATGTAGAGACGGGTCGGGCCGTCGTTGACGGTCAGGCCGATGTCGTAGCCGACGACATACCCCCACCGGCGTTCCTGCTGCGGCGTACCCCATCCGGTGATCGTTTCCACCGCGTCGTCCAGATCAGGGCGCGGGTCCGGCGCGATCGTCACCTTCCGGATCGTCGACTCACGGACCGCGGCATCCCGCATCGACTCCGCCGCCGCCCGACACTGCTCGTACGTGGTCAGCGTCGGCGCGGCGAGGAACTTCGGGACCGGACGATACGGGCCCGTCGGATCCATCGGCCCGGACAGCACCTGCACCACCGCCTGCACGTCCACGTCCTGCGCCGACGAGCGGGCGACGAAGACGTTGTAGGCGCCGTCGCGAGTGTCGGAGACCGGGGCGGCCATCAGCGTGCCGCCAGGGCCGACAGGGAGCTCGGAGACGACCGTGCCGCCGAGGTAGCGGTCATCCAGCGGGTAGATGTCATCCGCGGGGTACACGTCCCCTGTGGTCACGGTGACGGTCTTCGTCTCCGGGCCACCGTCACGGTAGGACAGGACCGGGGTGGGCACCTCGGGCAGCGGGGGCGAGAACACCATCTGCCCCCACTCGTCCTCCCGCAGACGGGCGGGCCATGTGTCGGCGATGCCGTACAGGTTGTCGAGCCGGTTCTCGTTCCACTGCATCACCAGCGGCACCGCACGGTCGATCAGCCCGTCCGCGAACGCTGCGGACATGTAGCCCGGCAGCATCCGACGTGCCTCACTGATCAGCGTGCCCCCGTCGCGGGGGCCGACCGCGGTCAGGAACCGGTCATCGTCCGCCCACCGCTGAAGCCCATCGGCCTCCACTGTGATCGAACCGTCGTCGTTCTCGTTCCATTCGACGATGAGGTAACGGCCGATCCGCGAGTCCACGCCCTCGACGCTCATCGTCACGTCGACGACCTGCCCGTAGCGGGCGATCGGGTCCGTCGCCTTCTTCGGCAACCATCCCACCGTCCGTCCCGCCTCGACTGTGACCGGCGGCACCTTGAACGACACGTGCTTCTGCACCCGCCGTGACACGTGCCCCGTCGCATGGCCCGTCAGGATCGGGACGTCACCAGCGAGGAGCATGCCACCCAACCAGGACGACACACGGCAACGCCAGGATGCCGTCGTCGACAGAACGGTGACAGACGGTCCGGACCTCACGCCAGCACACTCCAATCGAACGCGTCGACCTCATCCCATGTGCGGCCCGCCATGATCGCTTCCATCACGTCACCCGAGCGGCGCACCGTCGAACCGACCTGCTGCAGCGCATCGATGTAGTCCCACGTGAACGCGCCAAGACGCTGCTCGAGGTACGGGTCGTCGATCAGCGTGATCGGCAGCTCCCATCGACGCATCCCGTGGCCCGCGACGGCGACCGTTGACACGTTCCCGTACGTGACGACGCTCACCGAAGGGAAGTCGTCAAGAGGCTCACCGCACCGAACGAGCAGCGGCTCCCCAGAAGTCAGGAGTGCTCGGACCTTCGAGGTCGCTTCGACGGGATACCAGAACGGCAGCACCGACGCCATGTCGGAGGTCGGCGCGTAGCGAATCACGGGTCGCGGGCGACCAGGAACATCGAAACGCGTCTGGTTGGACTGAAAGTCCAGCGGAAGACGTGAGCCCGCGTAGTCCGCCTCAATCGACACAGATCCTGAGAGCGTCTGAATGACGAGGCCGGAAGCGAAGGGGATGACGATCGGCTGGGACTGCTCGACACGAGACCCAGAGGTCACCTGATAGGTGATCTCGCGGTTCCCGGGCTTCCGGTTATCAGCGAGCGTGACCTGCTGGCCATCACCTATGCCTGACCCCCCTGGAACTGCCCAGACTTCGACGCCGTCCGTGCCGATAACGCTCCACGCTTGGCCGTTGTCGGTCGTGAGGGTCACCTGGACCATCGGTGGCGTCGCCACGCCCACGAGAGCCGCTGTGATCATCGCGTCCGCTCCGTTCCGCCACGAACCACGCCGATAGCTGCGCCTGTTGCCACGTCGACCACCTTCGCCAGCAGGTAGTCCCCGGAGAGAGGGCTCTGCAGGTACACCGACATGCTTCCGAGCGCATCGGCGACAGCTTCGAGGACCGCCCGCGAGATGCCCCCCACATCGGACACGCCGGCAGTAGCCGGGACTGTTGCGGGGGCCGTAGCCACGACCGGTGAAGGCAACCTGGAGCTGACGATCACGGGCCCGCCTGTAGCGAACCGCGGCATGAAGTCGCCGAGTCGCCCCGCTCGTGCCGCCTGCCGCATGGCCATGACGTTCGTGTGCCCTCCGGCGCCATGCACCTCCGCCGCCGACCACACGTGCTCGTCGTTCGAAAGGAGAGCGGCGATCGAGTCGGACGTCGACGTGCCAGGGCCGACCACAGGGCCGCCGCCGGCACGCTTCAGGACGCCGAGGCCCTGGCCGTAGGAACCATCGGCCTGCGTTGTCGCGAAGATCGTCATCCATCGGGGGCGCGTGAGGTTGGTCAGCGCATCCTCGACGGAGACGAACGAGCCATCGTCCTTCTTCACGGTCACGGTCCCGGCGGGGAGCGACGTGATGTCTACCCCGAGAACCCGGAGCGCGTCCCGCAGCCCGGGGATGCTGTCCTCCGAGACTTCGAAGTGGCCGTTCGGGGTGTCGCGGATCTGCGTCGCGAGGTCGATGAGTCGGAGCTTCGCGGCGTCGACCGTGCCGCTGTCATCGACCGCGTAGGCGACTACCTCGGGAGTCGCGAGCATCGTCGAGATCAGCCCGTTGACCTGCTCGTCCGACAGTCCTGCTTCTGCGCCGAGCCCTCGGAGGGTGTCCTGGTACTTCGCCGCGATCTGCCGCGCCTGGTCGACTGCGATTCCCTGCTCGCCGCGGGCCTTCGCGTCCTTGTCAGCGAGGAGGATAGCGTCGAGCATCTGGTCGTTGAGGCGGCTCACCTCGTCATACAGGCCACGCCCTGCCGCCGAGGTGGTGTCGATCGCGCCGGCCGCGTTCACCAGTCCCGGTGCGAGCTTGTTTCCGGCCTCATCCGCGGCGAGGAACACGTCACGGAGGCGGTCGGTCTGCTCGTTCAGGTCGCGGGTGAGGTCCGACTGGGTGCGCGTGCCGCCGTTGAGCTCATCGAGCGCCTGCTTGAGGCCCTTGAGCCGCTCGGTCGCGTCGTGCGAGACGTCCCGCGCGATCTCCAGAGCCGCGTTCATGCGCTCGTTGGACCGGCCGGTCTCGGTCATCGCGGCGGCGGCCTTCTGCTGTTCGACGGCGTAGTCGCGGACCTCGTCGGAGGCCGAGGAGAGAGCCTGCGTCTGCTGGCCGAGGATGTCGCGCAGCTTCAGCGCCGACTGCGTCATGCCGATGGCGATGTTGTCGCCCTCGCGACGCTTCTTGCCGTTCTCGTCCATTGCCGCGTTCACACGGTCGAGGGCGTCTTTCTCGCCGAGGACCGCGGAGACGAAGTCGGCGTAGGAGACCTTCAGCTCCTTCGCGAGCGCGCGCGCATCGGTGTCGGCGAGGTTCTTCTCGACCTGCGCGCGCGTGAGACCTGTGATCGCGCCGGACGCCTGGTTCAGGGAGTCCTTGTAGGAAGCGATCCGGTCGCGCGTGATCTGCGTCTGCTGGGCCTGGGCCGCGAACGCCGCGGTGAGGATGCCCGCCGCCGTCGACACGGCGAGGAGCACGATCCCGACCGGGTTCGAGACGAACGCTGCCTTGATGCTGTTGCCGAGTCCGGTAGCCGCGGCGCCCGCCGCACCGAAGGTGCCCGCGAGACGTGAGGTGTTGCCCTCCATGCTCGCGAGCGCCGCCTGCACAGCGACGTGCTCCCCGATGCGCTTGACCCCATCGGAGAATCCTTGAAGGGCGGGCAGCCCCGCCTTCATGGCGGAGTTCATGGCGATGGCCGCGACCGTCGCTGCGATGACGGGCGCCGGCACCTGGCTGATGATCTCGACGAGCGGCTTCGCGACGCCGACGACGGCCTTGACGACCGCCGCGACGACCGGGAGCGCGACATTCAGGCCGCCCGAGAGGGTCTTGGCCAGGTCGACGGTCACGGGGATGAGCGGCTGCATCGTCCCGAGCAGGGCCCCGAGCTGGGCACGCAGCTCCGGCGACGCCGCGGCGGCACCGGCGATCAGGCCGATGAGCGGGGAGAACGACGGGATGAACCGCCCGACGACCGGAATCGAGGCGAGGAGCTGTGTGTTCACGCCGAGAACGGCGCCGGCGGTCGCGGCGACGGCCGGGCCGTACGCGCCGATCATGTTCAGGCCGCTCTCGAGGCGCGCGGAGTCCCAGGACTTCACTGCGACCTTTGCACGGTCCAGCAGCGCGGTGATCTCCGCGAACGCGGGCGCCGCCCGGTTCGTCAGGATCGACACGACCGGCGTGACGTGCTTCTCCGCGGCGCGCATGACGTCGGCGACCTGGTTTCCCCAGGTGACGAACAGGCCGCCGCCGTTCTTCGACACGAACGGCTCCGCCAGGGCGGCGCCGATGTCTCGGGACGCGGCCTTGATGCGGTCCGTGGTGCCGGCGAAGGTCTCCTTGACGTTGCTCGCCGCGCCTGCGAACTTCGCATCCATCTGCGCGACGAGGACATCGATGGCCTGCGCGGCGTCGAGGGTCCCGTCCGTGATCGACTGACGGATGTCGGCCGCGGACTTGCCGAACCCCTGCCCGAGCAACGTGGCCGCGTCGAGACCGCGGTTGCCGAGCTGGGCGAGATCGTCCGCGGTGATCTTCCCCGAGGATCGGATCTTCGCGAGGATCGAGACGATCTCCGCGATCTGATCGTTCGAGCCGCCGACGGCCGCCGTCGCGTTCTGCACGGCGTTGAGGATCGGGATGACCTTCGACGCCTCGAAGCCGAACCCGATGAGCTGCTGCTGCGCGGAGATGAACGTCGACTTCGAGAACGGCGACGTCTTCGCGAACGCGTCGAGCTTGTCCATCTGCGCGTTCGCGGCCTCGGCGCCGCCGAGGAGCGTGCGCAGCGCGGCGCGGGACGTCTGCTGCAGCTGGTTGTAGGCGACGCCCGTCGAGAAGAGCTTCGTCGTGAACACGGCCGCCGCGGCCGCCGCGACGCCAATCGACGTCGCCGTCGACCGGAACGCGTCATCCGCGGTCTTGCGGATCTTCGCGGTCGCGGAGTCGGTCTGGTCGAGCTTGCCCCGGAACCGTTCCAGGTCACGCTCCGCCGTCGAGACGCCGCCGAGCTGGATTGTTGCGACGAGCTCGGCAGCGCTGAACGACATCTGTCACCTCACGATCGGTCGAGGCCTCTCGCGAGGCGGGAGTCGGGGATGTCGAGGAGGCTGAGCACGAAGATGCGGAGCCACCGCCAGGGGCGAGCGATGGCGTCGAGGTCGTAGGCGTCGACCTGGAAGTACTGCTGCAGGTCGGGCACTACACGGCGGTCCCAGTGGGCGAACGCGAACCGCCAGACGGTCGCTTCGGGGATGCCGGTCTCTGCCTTCGCGGCGGCGGGCTTCGCGTTCGCGGCCTGGATCAGCTCGCGGAACCAGGCGGGGTACTCGTACCGCTCGTAGCGTCCGGTGACGGGGTCGCGGCGGCCTCGCCCCCATCGAGCAATGTCCGCAACAGTTCGAAAGCCTTCGAGAGCCCGTTGCGCTCCATGAGCGTCGACATCGCTTTTGGGTGACCACCCAGCTCACGGTTGAGGACCACGTTCACGAGGTCGATTCCGCCGCCCTGGACGTTCCAGAAGAACGCGGCGTGGATGACCGCTTCCGCCTCCGCCCACCGCAGCTCGTCGTCGACGATGCTCCAGTTCTCCTCGCCGACCGCGAGCTTGCCCATCAGCACGGCGTCGCGTTCGAGGTCCTCGGACTGGGCGAAGGAGATGCCGGCGTGGAGGGCCTGGAGCGCGGCGCCAACCTTTGAGGCGACGGGCTTGACGACGATGCGGACGAACCCCTCGTCGCTCTCGTCGCCGAGATCGATGATGAGGTTCCGGCCACGTTCGTATGCCTGGATGGTCATGGTTCTGGTACTCCGATTCGTGTGCGGGTATGGGGCGGCGGACGTGCTGGCCGCCGCCCCAGGGTGATCAGGGGGTGGTGATCGGGTTCTCGATCGGGAGGACGGGGCCGGCGGCGGTGAACGTGAACGCGTCCCAGCCGGGGCCCTGCGCGCCCGTCTCGGGGCGGCTGTCACGCACGACGAGGAACAGGCCCTCGTACGCGTCCGAGGCGCCCAGCGCGTCGTACCAGCGCAGCCACACGAGGTTCTGCTTGCCGGTCTTGTCGGAGGCGTTCTTCAGCACCAGCCACTCCGGCTGGAACTCGCCCGTGTTGTCGCGGATCTTGAGGATGTTGAACGCCGCGGTCGGCGCCGAACCGACCTTCGTCTGCGCGGTCTGTCCCTTGTTCGCGTAGGTCGTGATCTCCTGCAGCTGCGCGGGGAACTGCGGGTTGAAGGACGTGATGTCCGGGATGTTGATGTACGTCTTCGAGCCGGAGCCGGTGGGCGGCACCGCGACGTCGACGACGTACTCGTACGACTGTGCGACGGAGCCCTCGGTGGGCACCACGTCTGCGTATTCGGTCATGGTGGGTTTCCTTTCCAGGAATGACGAAGGCCCCCAGCGATCTGCGGAGGGCCGTGGTGGTGCCGCGCCTGGCGGCGTTCCCCGAGGGAGGGAAGGATCAGGTGGGAAGGCCTTCGAGGGCCGTGAGGGTCCAGTTCGACGACTGCACCCATCCGTCCTCTGAGATGGGGAGGGCGGCCGTAGCGGAGCGGAAGGCGCCGGTCACGCGAAGCGGGCCGAGCGTCAGCCGCTTCCGGTCGATCAGGTAGGTGAGCTGGTCGAGCAGGTCGACCGTCGCCAGCGGTGAGCCGTGGAGACGGGTGCGGATCTGGATGTGCGAGGCCGTCAGCCGCCGCGCGCCGCCAGCGAGGCGCGTGTACTCGGGCATCGTGAGCGACAGGGCGACGACATCCGCAGGTGTTTCGGGGAACCCGGCGACCGTGATCCCGCGGACCGTGTTCGGATAGAAGCCGTCCTCGCGGTACTCGGCGACGTCGTTGGCGGCGAGGAAGGTCGCGAACTCGTGAAGGAGGACCGTGTGATGGCTCATCCGAGTGCCCGCTTGATCTCGGTCGCGACGACGTCCATCAGGTCGTTCTTCATCTCCATCGCGGGCCGTTCGAGGAACTTCGCCTGCGCGCCGGGGTTGTGGTCGGTGCGGAAGTTCATGTCCAGGCCCTCGTGCACGGCGACGCCGTACGGGAAGCCGTCCTCGGCAGATGCGTTGTACGTCACCTTCGCGACCAGTTCGGTCGGCGTGGCGTCCTGCGTGGCGCCGGAACTGCGGAGGTCTCCGGTGTCCACGGGGACGCGAGCCTGCGACTCGGCGAGCAGCGCCCTGGCGGCACGGTTCAAGCCGCGGGCGGCGCCCTCCTGCATGCGGCGGATCGCCTCGGGGCCGTGCCAGTTGACGGGCATGTCGACCTCCTACTCGAGCGCGTACTCGAAGAACTGCGGCAGCTGAGGCCACTCGGCTTTCGCCGCGACCATGACCGTCGTCGTGCGCTCACGCTCAGTTCCCGGGTGGAGGGTCACGCGGGAGCCGACGGGCATCTCGTGTTCCGGGTCGAGCGCGATGCGTGCCGAAGAGATCGCGGTGGAACCGTCGGTGAGGCGCACGAGCTTCTGCTTCTCGTCAACGGCGGCGCGGTCGGGGGTGACGGGGTCGCCGTACTTGGGTCCGTACGCGCCCTCGCCGAGCTTCGGCTCGTAGCGCACGGCGTTGCGGAACGGCATCATCCGGGCGGGGACGCGGCGCATCAGTACTGCACGTCCCAGGCGATGCCGTCGGCGTGGCGGAGGATCTCGGTGACGGCCGGCGCGACCCGCGCATCCTGCTTCGCCGTGAGGCTGGTCGTCCCGCCGCCGCCGGGGAGAGAGACGGAGAGGATCGAGCCCCCGCCATTCTGCGCGCCCGCGCCGGTCAGATCGCCCGTGTCGGCCCAGAAGGTGAGCTGCGCGCGGGTCGCGTCCTTGATCGCATCGGTGACTGCCTGGGCCGTCGGGTTCCCGTCCCGGTCGACCTCGAAGATCGCGGTGGCGAGCTCGGCGCGCACCCGATAGGAAGCGTCACGCACGGCGGCGTCGGGATCCTCGAACGCGGCGCGCAGTGCTGCGCTCAGGTCCGAGACGTCCAGGAACGGGAACCACACGGCTCAGTCCTCCTTCGTGAAGGCGTCGAGGAACAGCGCGAGGATGTCCTTCTGGCTGGCCTTCGGCGGGACCGCGAGCCCCTCGGTCTGCGCGAGGTCACGCAGCTCGGCGACGGTGCAGTCGGCGAGGAGCTTGTCGCCGACGCGGAGGTCCGCGTACGGGTCGCTGGCGAGCGCTGCCTCCTCGGTGATCGTCGCGCCGACCAGTTCGAGGTAGGTGCGCGCGTTCGGGGACAGCTCGTTCACGACCGCGACGCCATCCTCGAAGCGGACACCAGCGGTCACACCGCTCGCGCCGTCGAGAACGATGCGGACGGTCACAGGGCCGCCTTGTGCGCGTCGATCGCGGCCTTGATCGCGGCACGGTCGGCATCCGCGTCGACGGCGACGCCGAGACTGCGGGCGTAGTCGGCCCACTTCTCGGTGCTCGCGTTGCCGGCGGGCGCCTCCGCAGCGGAGGGAGTCTGCGCCTCGGCCGCGGGCGGCCCCGCGGGGTCGGCGACGGCCGAGGGCGGCGGGTTCTCCGAGGCGGTGAGCGTCGCGAGGAGGTCGGCCGGGGTGAGGTCATGTTCGGTGAGGTAGTCGATCAGGGCCCGGAAGCCCTCATCGTTCTCTGCCGTCACCGGCTCGGCGTCGCGGGCGTCGAGGATGCCCTTGGCCTCATCGACGTCGATCTCCTGCCAGCGCGCGAGCGCTTCGAGGTCCGCGCGCGGCTGGTCGCTGATGACGATCTGACCGTCCTCGGCGCTCTGGTATGCGTGTGCCATCGTGATTCTCCTTCGTGAGGGAGGGGCGCCCGGGCGGACGCCCCTCCCGGGCGGGTCAGGCCTTGTTCGGGCCCTTGATGAGGACGGCGCGGTTCGCGTCGAGCGTCTTCACGCCGTAGAGGATGTCGAGCGAGACGACATCCTTCTTCTTGGCCTGGTCGTAGCCGATGACCACGCGGATGCCGAAGCCCTTGTAGTTCGCGATGGCCGCGTTCGCGGCGCCCATCGGGAGCTCGAGCTGACGGGTGACGAGCGCGACGGCCGTGCGGTGGAACGCGACGTTCACCTCGGTGGTGGGGTCGCCGGTCACCTGCGCGCCCGTGGCCTTGGGCTGGCCGATGTTCTGGCTCATGTAGGCGTCGAAGCCCCACAGGCCGGAACCGATCGAGCCCTCGCGGAGCGCGGCGGTGGAGCCGGAGGCGTCCGCGCGCTTCAGGAGGTCGTTCTTCAGCCACTCGCCGCGGGTGCGGGGGCCGACGATCACGCGACGCTGCGACGCCGGGACCTTCGCGAGGTCCAGGAGCACGCCGGCGTCGACGAGCGACTCCGGCTTGTCGTAGGTCCACGTGCCGCTCGTGCCGACGACCTGCGTGACGTCGTTGCGGAACGTGAGGACGTCGCGGTCGATCTTCTGCGAGATCGACTCCATCGCGGGGTCCAGGAGCTGCTCGCGGAAGTTCTCGATCTTCAGCGCCAGATCCTTCGACGTGACCGCGAACGACGTGTCGGCCCAGTGGTTCAGGGCCACGGGGACGCCGGTCTCGGTCGCGTTCTGGACGTTGATGCCGTTGGTCTCGTCGAACTCGTCGGCGACGAAGACGGCGGGCTTGCGGATCGTGACGGTGTCGCCGACGCGGGCGACGAACTCGGAGTCGTAGTCCCGGTGCACGAGCTGGGCGGCGACCGTGGTCTCGTACAGGGTGGCGAGCGCCGCCTGGGCGATGACGCTCGGGGTGAGCAGGGTGTTTGCCATGGTGGTGGCCTTTCTGTGAGGTGGTGTCAGGCGCCGTCTGCGCGGCGGCCCGCGTAGCTCTTGCGCATGGACTCGATGCCTTCCGGGGCGGGGCTGCCGCCGGCGGGCGCGGGGTCGCCGTTACTCGACTTGGGGGCCACCTGGACCTTCCGGTAACGGGCGTTGGATTCGACCTCGGCCTTGACGAGGGCCTCCACCTGGGAGGCGTAGTCGTCGGCGGCCGGGTCGACGGCCGCGAGCTTCTCGGTGAAGCCGCGGGAGTCGAGGAGGGCGTCGGCGTCGGCGTTGATGGTGCCGGCGACGCGGAGGACCGCGTTCTCGGCGCGCTGCGCGGCGAGGGCGGCCTGGGTGGTGGTGAGGTTCTGGTCGCGCTCCTGCAGCGACGTGCTGAGGGATTCGACGGTGGGCGCTTCGTCGTCCTTCACGATGCCGAGCTGCTTGCCGAACTCGCGGTAGGTCTCTTCGCGAGCCTTCTGTGCGGCGGCGGCCTCGGCGTCCTTGATCGCCTTCTCACGCTTCTTGCGCTCGGCTTCGAGGTCCGCCTTCTGCGCCTGAATGCGCTTCCATGCGCGATCGGCGTCGAAGTCGTCGCCCCACGGCGGCTTCTCCTCGGCGGGCGGATCGGTCGGCGCCGGCGGGTCGGTGGGTTCGGCGGGCGGGTCCGTCGGCTCCGCGGGCGGAGGCGTGACCTCGGCGCCGTCGACGGGGTCGATGTAGCGGAGCCACGGGCGGTGCCACGCGGGAGCGGGCAGGGAGCCGAGGGTGCGGGGCGTGGTGTTCGTGTCCATTGGTGGATTCCTTCTCGACCGCCTGGGCCGGTTGGGGGACCGCACCACCTCGGTGCGGGGGGCTATGTGCGGATGCCGTCGGAGAACTTCACCTGTGCGCGGTCGTAGCGACGGCGCTGGCCGGTCTCGGCGACGTGATCGCGGGTTTCCTTCTGGATCGCGAGGATTCGGCGCTGCTGCGCGAGCGCCCGCTCGGCGTCGCCCGCGGCGATCGCGATCTCCTGCTTCCGCTTCGCGTCGCGCTCGCGGCGCTCGAGGTCGCGGAGGCGGTCGCGCGCGGCGTGCGCGGCGGGGTCGTAGCCGGATGCCGCGACGGGGATGGGGAACCCGGGCAGGTACTCCACGAGCGCGCACGAGCAGTTCGGGTGGTTCGCGCCCGACGCGCGCCACGCGGCGATCGTCCCGGCGACGTTCACGGTCATCGCCTCATCGCGGAACGAGTGCAGCACCGTGCGTGGGCCTGCGGTGCCAGATGCGGCGATGATCTTCCCGAACCAGGGAGCGCAGTGGTCGCACGCGTTCCGACCGCCGAGGACCGAGAACAGGTCGACACCGATCGCCCCCGCGCGTGAGACCTTCGCGTCGGTGTACGCGCGGGTCACGGCCGTGCGGGTCGCCATCTCGGCGTAGGTGCCGATGCGCCAGTTCCGGCCGGCGATGTCGGTGAAGCCCGTCACGCCTCGTTCGAGGAAGTCCTGCAGGGCGGCTCGGCGGGCCTGCTGCTTCGACGCACCGAGCATGACCTGGCCGACGTTGTCCGCGATGACCTGCTGGTAGACGTCGCCGCCGACGATGTACTCGCCCATCGCGTCGCGCGGGTAGCGGAGGATCCGCGCGCGCATGTCCTCGAACTTGTTGCCGAGGTCGAACGCGGTGAGCGTCGCGGCGAGGACATGCTGGTCGGCGAGGGAGGTGATCTGGCCGACGCCCGGGAGCTGAATCACGGACGCCGCGCCGTCGCGCGCGGCCTGCGCGACGAGCGCCTCTGCGGCGTCCCGGGTCAGGCCGGCAGTCAGCTCCCGCGCGAACCGTTCGAGGCCCTGCACGATCCGCAGCTGCTCCGGGATGTCAGGGAGGCTGGCGAGGTCCCGGATGAGGCGCCGCGCGATCTCCGCCAGTAGCCGGGTCTCGGCGTCCTGGAAGATCCGCGCCGCCTGCATCGAGATGCGGTAGACGATCTCGGCGAAGTCGTCGTGCTCGGGGGTGAAGCCGGCCATCCCTCACCCCCGAGCCGTTCGACTACTCGTCCGCGCCGTACGCGCCATCGCGCGCGCGGCGGAGGATGCGGATCGCGGTGTTCGTTTCGCTCCGCGACAGCACATCCGACCAGACGCGCACCGGGTGGTGGTCGGTGGCGTACTCGCCGATGTCCTCGTGGCGACGTGCTTCGGCTGCCGCCTCCCGCTCGGCGTCGGCGAGGAGCTCGCGGAGTTCGTGGAGCGGGATGTCGACGGCGACCTGCAGCCAGGACGCGTCACGGTTCCACTGCACGTGGACGTTGCGGCGCGACTCTTCGACGTTCACGATCGCCGAGTTGCCGGCCGGATCGGGCGGCGTGACCCGCTCGACGATCCGGTTGTGGGTGATCTGTTCTCTGGGCATGCCTGCCCCTTTCGCTCTGCGGCATCACGCCGCCTACCCCGCATCGCGCGGGGGAGTCTCACCGCCGGAAAGCGCGGCGCACGCGCACACGGGATGCCCACGGCGGGGCGACGCTCATGCGCGGGTGGATCGGCCGGCCGGCTGCAGCATCCGAGCCGTCATATCGTGCAGACCACGCGCGGCGGCCGAACAGCGGGTCCGAGGCCTCCGTGACGAACACCCCACGACGACGCGTCGGCTTCTCGTCCCGCCGCCAGCGGAACCAGTTCCGCGCGTACACAGCCGCATAGATGACCGCATTGAGGATGAAGCCGTACTGCTCCGTCGAGACAGCGAACACGATCCACAACGGCTGCACCATGAAGCCGACCAGCCAGCCGAGCTTCCGCTTCGAGCCGGCGAGAAGGATCCCGACGATGCCGACCGCCGACAGCAGGAAGGACCATGCCAGGGGCGTCATGCGTCCTCCGGGTTCGGGGTCGCCTCGCCGGCAGCCTCACGCGCCATCCGGTCGCGCATCCGTGCGATGTCGGCGGCCGTCGGGTCCGTGTTCGGCAGACCCGTCAGCTGCGTGGGGTCCGCGGCGGTGCCGATCCCCTTCTCCTTGTAGATCCGGTCGACCTCGGTGTTCACCGTGTCGCCGTCCCAGTCGGGATGGTTCATCCGCACAGCGGTCTCCACCGACGCAGCATCCGCCTGACGCAGCGCCGCGGTCGTGCGCGCCATCTTCTCCACGTCGACCTGCGACTCCGCGGGGAACCGGAACTCCGGCTCCTCCTTCGGCGCCGCCAGGCTGTACACGAGCGCGTCGAGCTGCAACCACGTCAGGAAGAAGGGCGTGAGCGTCTTCCAGTAGTTGATCTTCTTGTCGCGGGTGCGGTCGGACAGGCGCTCGTCGGCGTGGACCTCCGTCGCGGTGCGGACGCCCTGCGCCTCGCCGCCGGCGGACGCGGGAGTCCACCCGGCGGAGCGCATCGCCTGTTCGCGGAGGTCGCGGACAGTGTCGGAGTGCTCCTGGGTGCGGATCTGGAACTGGTGCGCGTGGAAGCCGAAGGGCTCACCGTTCGGGCCGGTGATGGCCGTCATGCCCTCGTAGACCTCGCGGTCGTAGTCGAACGTCGCGCCCTGACCGAAGCCGCCGGACTGCAGGTACTCCTTCGCGACGACGATGCGGGCCTTCGCGATGCGGATGTCCCGCATCCACGACGACCACGTCTCGTCGACGGCGTCGAAGAGCTGCGTGATGTCGGCGAAGTCCGACTGCCCCAGCAGGGCGAGATGCCCGAGCTTGCGGAACATCTTGTTGGGGCGCATGTTCGGGACGTACGCCGCCGTCAGACCGGTCACTCCCGTCAGGAGGACCGAGTCCTTGTTCACGAGGGGGGCGAGCCACTCGGTGTCCGGACGCTCATTGAGCGGCACCCGCTGGCCGAGGTGCGAGTCGTCGCCCTTGTACAGGGCATGCTCGATCTCACCGGGCCGGTGCTCCTCGAGGTGACGCCACACGTGCTTGTCGTCGTCGGAGTTGTCGAGCTCGGACCAGAAGACCACCGACGACAGGTCGCCGAACTTGAACTTCGGGACGGCGGCGTCCGTGTGGACGACCTCGGCACGGACGGTGCTCAGCGTCTCCGGATCCCACACGAGCCGCAGGTACACGCCGCCGAGCGCCGCAGCGACCTCGCCGCCTTCGAGGAGGAGGGAGTGGAACCGGGACGTGTTGATGACCTTCTCGACACGGTCCTGCAGGCGGTCGCGCTCCGTCTGCGGCGCGTCCTCCGTTGTCCGCGCGCGATCGCCGGGCAGGACGACCCGGGGCGCCTCGCCGAACAGGTAGTCGGCCGACAGCGTCGCGATGTCCGCGGCGAGGGGGATGTGCAGGCGCGCGCGGGCCTCGCCCGGCGTCGGCGGCTTCCCCAGCCACGCCCGCGTGCCCCAGCCGACGATGCCGCCGTTGAACTGTCCGCGGTGGGTGATCGGGCGCTGCTGATACTCGACCTGCAGCCGCTCGACATCGCCGACGTACCAGTCGTTGTACACGTCGAGCAGGTCGAAGTAGTCCTTGAACTGCTTCGGCGGCCATGCGATGTTCCCGCCATCGGGCAGCGTCATGAGGGCTCCCTTCGGGGCGGTGAGAGTGTCGGGAGGGGCGCAGGTACGCCAGCCGGAGTTCCAGCGGCCATAGGGGCGTCCTTCGCGGTGTCCATCGCGTTGACGCCCCTCCCGGGGCTTGTGGTGAGCGGGCGGGCTGACTCGTGCGCTTCGTGGCGCCGCTACCAGCCGGCAGGGTTGAGGGACCTGGCGCCCGCTCTTGCGCGTGCTTCTCGTCTTCTCGGGATGGCGCGTTCCCTCAGCACGGGGTCGGAGGCCCCCGGGACGATGCGTGCGCTCAGGCCGTGAGGTAGGTCACGAGCGCAGGATTGTCGCGGAGGACAGCCAGCGTCGGCGCCTCCCACATGCGGATCACCGTCTCCTCGGCGGCGTCGTTGTCGTCAGGGTGTCCGCTGAGCTTCAGCCAGTTCGGGTTACCCATAGCGACCTCGTCGAGGCAGTGGAGCACCTCATGCCACAGCGTCAGCCGCGTCACATCGGCCGAAGCCTCGGGGTTCAGGTAGATGACCGCTTCGGTGTGCTGCGAGTGGCCGTAGTAGCCCTTCGTCTGCGTTCGATGCTCGATGCCCTGCCACTCCGCCGGATCTCTCGTGACCCGGTACGTGACGACGCCGACGCGGATCTCCGTAGGCAGGATCACTGGTCGCCTCCTGTTCGGTCCACGTCGGCCTGTCGCGGGCGGCCCGAACCCGACGGGCGCGGCGTTGGCGAGGCAAGCCCGAGCCGCCGACGTCGACGAGAGACCGCGGACTGGGAGAGTCCAAACTCCCGCGCGATGCGATGCGGTCGCGTTCGACCGATCGATCTGCCATGCGAGACAGGAGCGTCGCGACGTCGGGCAGGTGCAGCGCGCGGGCCGTACGGTCGAAGGCACGGTACGTCGACGGTCGCAGGAGGATGCGCACAGGAACGCTCGGCTCGTCGCTCACCGGTCGCTCCCGTCGCGGTTGCGGTCCGTGAGACGCCGCCACGCCGAGTAGGCCTCGTTGTACTGCGCGCCCTCGACGACGACCCACTCGCTGCCGCACTCATCGCACGTCCAGATCGTGCCGCGCGGGTACGGCTCCGGCGCGGGGCGGCCCTGGCATCCGGCGGGACGGTCGCAGACGGACCTCCGCGGCGGGGTGAACGTGATCCGGCCGCCCATCAGTCCTCCCACCGGTAGGAGCGGATGTTCACGAGGGGGAACCAGTGCACGTCCGACACGTCGCCGTAGCTGTTCACCGTCTTCACGATGAGCTGCCCGTCGTGCACGTCGGTGCGGTTCCCGCCGACGCGATCCGTTCGGCCGTCCATGAAGTCGATCAGGACGTGCCCGGAGTAGCGCGCCATCAGCCGTGACCCTCGGTGTCGATCTGCCGTACCTGGCGGTGATCGAGGACCGCGCTGAGTTCCACCGTCACGACGACCAGGTCAGGGTTCGACGTCGGATCGAAGACGAACCGGCCATCGTGGAGCAGGCGCCGCGACCGGACCACCGCGTCGACCAGAGCGATCGTCCGCGCGGGCAGGATCGACTCCGGGAGCTGCTCGAATCCGACCTTGCCGCCGAGAGCCTCCCGGACGGCCGTGGCGACACTCCTGACATCCTCCGGCGGCGTCGTCAGGGCGACTGCACCGATCACGGGCCCGTCGAACGGTTCGCCCTCCGGGATGACCCGCACACGCAGAGCTGCGGTGAGCTTCTGGGTCGCGTCGGCGTACGTCAGCGCTTCGACCATCTCCACGCCGCCGGGCTCGTGCGTCGCCGCGAAGATGTCCGGCTTGCACGGGTAGAACTCGCCCTGCACGCCACGGATGACCCAGTCGCCGAGAGCCGCGTGCATGTCACCCTCGAGGGTGCGGATGCGGATGGTGTGGCCGCCGTGGTCGGGCTGGTCCGGATCGACGCAGTGCAGCGATGCTGAGCCGCCAGCGGCGAGGATGCGCTTGATGATCTCGCTGCCGGACTCGGCGTCCGTGTACTGCTGTGCCTCGATCTCGACGGGCTTCTTCCGGAACCGCTGCGGGGCGCTCATCGGACGCTCTTCACTGCCGTGCACAGCGCCGGGTCGGGTGAGAACACGCAGCTCACGTCGCCGCCCGTGATCCACAGGCGGATCAGGAACACGGCCGCGGCGATCACGAGGAAGATCCGCGTCACGATGATGTATGCGGCGGCCGTCGTCCAGTCGGCCGGCTTCCGGGCGCTCATGCGAACGGGCCCGTCGCGAAGATCGCACGGTTCGCGCGCATCGACACGTCCTCGAGCGCCGTCAGCGCGAGGGACTTGTTCCGCGAGTTCGGGGTGTTCTCCTCGATCACGACGGCGAGAAGGACGACAGCTTCGTTGATCGCCGTCACGGCGGCGCGCTGCTCGTCGGTCGGCGGCTGACCCGTCGTCGCGGTGAAGAACCGGCCGCGGGCGCGGTCGGGCAGGGACGAGTTCGTCATGGTGTGGTTCCTCCGGTGGATGGTGCCCCGTGTGCGTGGGGCCGACCCGGCGTGCGTGCCGGGAAGTCGATAGGGTGCGGTCATGCGCAGAATCGCCGCCCTGACCGCCGTCGTGGCCGTCCTCGGTCTCGCCGGGTGCGCGAGCACGCCCCCTCCGATCACCGAAGAGTCGTTCCTGCGTCAGGCGAGCTCGCTGAAGTCGTGGAGCACACTCAGCAGCGACCAGATCGTCAAGCTCGGGCAGGGACTCTGCGGCGCGCTCCAGAAGGCCGAGAGCCGCGACGAACGAAGCCAGGTCGTCGAGTACTACGCCGCGGAGATGGGGGACCAAGCCGCCGACCATGAGCAGGCTGCGGCCGACGCGGCCGTGTTCGCCCAGCTCGCAGTCGACCGCTTCTGCCCCGACCAGACCTTCGACTAGGCGGCGAGCTGCCAGTTCAGCATCGGCCGCCACATCGACTCGGTCGTCGCGACGACATATCGGCCGCCGTCGAGCGAGTGATCGTTGACCTTCACCGGCTCATCCTTGCCGAGCAGCGCCGCCTTCGAATCCCACGCGTACCCCGGCGCCTCAGCGATGAAGCCGGGGCAGTGGTCCGTCGCGACGAGCTGATCCTCCGACAGCAGCGACGCCATGGTGCTGATGCCGTAGGAGACGTTGTTCAGGCCGCCGGCGGTCGGGATGCCGAGGAGGTTCAGCTCGCGTTGGAAGTGGAGAGCGGCGGGGTCCACGATGATGAACTCCGGCTGCAGGTGCGTCTCGTACGGCAGGTGGTCGTCGCGGAACAGCCACTCCTTGAAGAGGCCCGCCTGCTGCGACGGCGACAGCATCGCCGCCTCCGACTTGCGAGCGTCGTGACGCCACTCGTCGATCAGCCACAGGCGTGACCCGTACCGGCCGCGGTCGTTCTTCTCCTTCGAGATGCCCAGCAGCAGACCCGTCGACGGGTTGTTCGTGCCGAAGTCCATCCCGATCCCCAGGAGACGGTGCATCGACGGCGTCGACGCCCACGGCTTCACGTGCCGCGCCGGATCCCACATGCCGAAGATCGCGCCCTCAGCGGACACCCACTCGCCCAGGATCATCCGGCGATACCAGAGACCCGTGTACTGCGACCGCAGCCGATCCTTCACCCGCTCCGACAGGGACGGGTTGTCGTCCATCATGAAGTGGTAGCGGCGCCAATCCCGCAGACGTCGCATCTGGTCAATGAAGTCGACCTTCAGCCAGTGGGCCGGCGAGTCCGGGTTCGTCGTCGCGAACATCTTCGACTCGTCGAGCGACATCCGGTTCAGGGTCTGCTTGAACGCGGACTCATCGATGACCGTCGCCTCGTCGACGTAGACGTAGAGGATCGTCATGCCTCGGATCTTCGACTCCGCACGCCCATCGTTCACGCCGATGACCTGCACCTCGCGACCGAAGATGTGCGCCGTCGGCGCGTTCTGCCGGTACTGCACCGCCCCGCGGAACGCGCGGAGCCCGTCGGAGTCCTCGATCGTGCGGAAGAAGTTGCGGTAGATCGAGCCGAGGTTCTTCCCGATGATCACCAGCTGACCACCCGCGGCCTGCGTGTCATCCAGCTCAGCGACCGCCAAGAGGAACGCGAGCACGGAGACGTACGTCTTCCCCGCTCGAATCGACCCCTCCCACAGGTTGAACGTCGCACCCGGCAGAAGACACGCGTTCAGGGAGCGCGCCTGGTTACGACCCAGGCTCGCCGTCGCCTGGAACGTCTTCGGAGCCGGAGGCGTCATCGCTCACCTGCCCGTACGTGTCATCCGCGGTGAACAGACCACTCAAGTTCTCCCGGAACCTGCGCAGCTCAGCTCGAACCTCAGCAGCGGTGTCGTCTTCCTTGCGGTCGTAGAGGCCGAGGAACTTCGCACGCTGATCCATGATCTTCAGCGCACGGTCGACGGCGAACAGGTCGCCGTTGCGGGCTTGCTCGTAGAACCCGGCGAACATGTCGTCCAGGCGTGACAGTTCGAGCTCGATGAGTTCCTGGGCGGACTCGCGGACGATGTCGGAGATGCCTTTGCGGACGGCGGTGTGTGCGGCGCCTTTGCCGGAGTATCCGACTTCGGCGGCGATGTCGTCGAAGGACCATCCGGCGCGGCGGAGGTCGAGGGCTTTCTTCCGCTTCTCGGCGGCTGTGGCGCGCCGGTCGGTTTCATTCCCCATGGGGTTCTCCTGTGCGTCGCCCGCGCCTGGCGGGGTCGGGTGTGCTCTCCGACGCCTGGTCGGGAGTGGCGGGCGCCCCGGGGAGGTGTGGTGTCCGTCCCCGGGGCGTCCGGTTAGCTTCCGCTGGTGCGGGAAGCTCTGGGGCTTGCGGCGGTGCGGATGCGGCGTCCGGAGAAGCCGGTTCCGCTCATGAGGTTCGCGAAGCCTTCGGCGGTCTGGATGCCGCCGCGGATGTACTGCTGGATGGATCGGCGCATGGCCGTGGGTGCTCCTTCGGGGGTCAGCTGCCGGACGTGCGGGCGCCGGCGGCGGACGAGGCGGTGCGGCGGCGGAGGCCGCGGGTGGCGCGGGCGATGCCGGCGCGGACGCGGGACATGACGTTGCGCATGGGGAGTCACCTCCCTCGGCGGTCGGGGTCAGGCTCTGTTGCGGGTGCGGTCGACGCGGATGGTCTGGTCGGCGAGGGCGCGTGCCCAGGGTTCGCCGTTGAGCCACCAGTGGGATCCGTCGCCGAGAGTCACCAGGTCGCCGGTGCGCGAGACGAGCCCGCCATGGGCGAGTTCCTCGCGACGGTCCGAGTCGGCGCTCATGTCAGTCGAGGGGGATGCCGAGAGTGTGGGCGACGTCGTTGCCGTCGAGGTACTTGTCGCCCAGGTCGGCGAGGCCAGCGGCGCGGAGGAACGCTTCCTTCTCCTCGCGGGTGGTGAAGCAGACCGTGAACCAGAACTCGGAGTCGGTGGCGCGCTTGAACCGAGCATCCTCGGCCTTCGCCCGGTTGCGGTAGCCCTCCTCGAGAGCGGTGAACTCGGCGGCGGCATCCTGCTGCAGGTCGCCGGTGTACTCGACGGCGGCGAGCGGGTCGGGCTCGGTGGAGTACTTCGGGCGGCGGCCGGAGAGGCCCCGGGATTGGCGGGCGGTGTTCCCGCCGCGGCGGGGACCGGTGAGGCCGGACGAGTCGCGGGTCATGACGCCTGCTTCATGTTGGCGCGGAACAGTTCGAGGTCCGCGAGGGGGAACCAGTCGAGGATGCGCTGGAAGTCGTCGGGCGCGTGTTCGCTGATCGGCTTGAGGAACCGGTAGTCGATGCCATCGAAGGAACGGCCGAACCACTGGTAGTCGATGGGAAGGGTGATGCCGGCGGCGGAGATCCGCTCGCGGACTTCACCGACGAGCCAGTCGGCGATCGGGGAGACCTTGCGGTCCTTCGGCTTCATCACGCCATGGCGGGTGAACGAGGCGCGACGGACGATGCTGTCGGCGGCGCGGACGCCATCGGCGACCCAGGTGTCGGCCGGGAGTTCGAGGTCTTTGCGGATCAGCTCCCACATGACGGCATAGTCGGGAGTGGGCAACTGCGCAGCTTCGATGACCTCGCACCGCTCGGGAGGCTGGAACACGAAGTTGTTGAGCCAGCGGTAGAACGACGGGTGCGGGTAGCGGTGGATGCGCTTGCCGAGGGCCTGTTCGAGGTCGGTGAGGCCGCGCTCGACGAACTCGAGGGTGTGGCCGGGGCGCCGGCCGGGGATGTAGTAGAGGTAGGCCAGCACGGTGTCGATCCCGGCATCTTGGAGGGCGAGCTCGGTCGCGATCGCATCCTTGCCGCCGGAGAACGCGACGAGCACGGTGCGGTTCTCCGCGGCGAGCTGCGCGCGGGTCTCAGCGCTGGTCGGTTGGCCCTTGATGATGGTCGGCACGGTGGTCAGGCATCCTTCGGGTGGCAGCGGTCGCACGAGGGGGAGTCGCACCAGGGGGTCGCGATCGAGTGCCGGCCGGTGAGCGCGATGACCTCACCGCGAGCTTGCGCCTGGTCAAGCCGCTCGCGGCGCCATTGGGTCAGGTCGAGGCTGAGGGGGGCACTTGGCATGTAACTAGTGTTGCACTCTGGTTGCCTCAATGCAACTAGTGTTACCCTCGGTCTGTGAGCGCACTCGATGATCTGGCCGCCTTCCAGCGCCGTATGGATGCCATGCCGGCGCGTCGCGCAGAGTTGATCCGAGCGGCGAAGGCGGAGGGAGCGACGTGGCCCGTCATCGCGACCACGCTCGGAATGACCGTTCATGGGGTTAGGAAGGCCGCCATCAGCGTCAAGCCGTTTGGTCGTCCTCGGTCTGGGGCCAGTACAACGACAGAAGCCCCGACCTCCTAGGAGGGACCGGGGCTTCGTCTGGGCGGAGTGCTCCACCATCTACGTTCTATCCTGCGGCCTTTGCGGCTTTTGCGTATTTTGTTCCTGCCTCATCGTCATCGGCGTGTCGGCTTCCCGCGGGGCCTGCCCCGTCGGATCGTCGGCTCGACCCTGACTACCGCCTTGGACAGCACTTCGAGGATGCCGGCGCTGCTCAGACGTGTCGCGAGACGGCCGTCCTCGATCCACTCGTAGATGGTGCGGGGGGACCGCCCGACGAGCGCGGCGGCGACCTTCACCGTCACCCACTCGGGGAGCTTCGCATCAGCCATCGCGACGCCCCCATTCAGCCGTCCCTTGGTTGGTCCACGGGAGGACTAGATCATCGTCGGCGCGACGCGGCAGGTAGTGCATGTGCAGGTGCTCGATCGTCTGGCTCGCCTCGGCGCCGGCGTTGAGGATGAGGTTGAAGGGCTCGGTGATCCGTTCCTCGCGTCGCCACACGTAGAACAGGGGCAGCACCGCGTCGAGCCCGCGCGCTTTGTTCGGGCGCATCCCGCGCTCGGCTCTCACCCGAAGTGCATCCGGTTCGTGGTCGTAGGGGTTCTCCAGTGGCCCTTCATGCCCGCGGGTAACGAAGAGTCGATGCCCGGGCGTGACGGGGTTCAGCGGCTCGAAATGGACTGCGCCCAGCCACGAGCCGTCGTAGTCTCCGGCGCTGATGCGGGCGCAGAAGGGGCAGTTCTCGATGCCGATCATGCGGCCTGTCCTTCCGGGTGGTGGAGGCGTATGTGCACGTCGTGATCGGCGCGAGCTGACTCCTCATCCGACCAGGGCTCCTCGGAGTGGTCGTCGCACTCTTGGCACGACCAGTGCCATTCGGCGTAGACGCTCACTCCGAACCTCCCGGCCGGGTGACCACGAGCGGGCCCTCCCACATGGACCGTTCGGGGATGCGCGGGAATGGGAAGACGCATCCCGGGCACAGGTCTCGCCCGTCCTTCGTCTGCGTCCAGTCCAGGACGTCGTCCTCAATCTCGTGTCGGTGGCAGCGATCGCAGATGAAGTGCACGATCTGCATCACGAGCCCCCATCCGTGTGGTCCTGTACAGCCGGCTGTGGTTGCGGCTCGATCTCGTCTGCGCCGCGTATCCAGACGTTCGCCCGCCCGTCGCTGTACGAGGCGAGCGCGGTCGCCTTCCTCATCGCCTCCGATGCGGTGTCGGCGAGTACGGTCACGTCGTATCCGTAGTCGCTGTTGCGGTTGGATGGCGCCACTCGCGCCTTGAATCGGTACGTCATGACTCCCGTCCCTCCGATTCCTGAGCGTCGATGACTTCGGAGTAGGCCAGCACGAAGTCCTCGGGCAGTGGCTCGGACGTGCGCCAGTCGGAGAACACCTCGGCGAGCGTGTCGGTGTCGAGGTCCTCGATCCAGACCGTCAGCGCCAGATCGCGGTCGGCACCCTCGCCATAGAGGCGGTGCATCCACTCTGTGAATGCCTTCTCGTCAACCTCAACTTCACGCTCGACCTCGATCACGTGGTGCCACTTGGCCTTGACCTTCATCGTTCGCTCCTACCGTTCGTGTGGTTCTCGGTCATCGCTTCGAGGCGCGCTTCCGCCTGGTCACGGCTCAGCTTCGACGGGCCGTGCATTAGGTCGAGCACGGCCTGATCCCACGTCGCGTGGCAGCGACCGCAGGGGCACATGCGCTCGCTCATGACGCATCACCCGGCTCGGGCACGTCGTGCCGCTCGTAGTACCAGGCGGTCATCGGCGCTCCCGTGGGCGCACGGTAGCGACTACCCTGCGAGTCGAGCGACTGTGACACCTTCACGCCCTCGCGGCCGCACCGGCCACACGTCCGCACGCCATCGCGGACAGAGTGCCCTACCCGCGTTACGGTGACCGCCGGATCGTTCACCTTCGCCGTTCGTGTCGCCTCGCACTGAGTCATCTCTGCTCCTGTTCGTTGTGGTCCTGTACAGCCGAACTGTGAGCGCATGACGGCGAGCAGGGCTCGCCCAGCGGATGAGTGTGCACACGCACCCGGCGTCCCGAATCAGCCGAACCGAGCAGAGCGCGACGCAGCGCCTCTTCTCGATCGGCCGGAGTCGCAGGACGTGCCTCGCCGACGTGCTGGTCAGAGCGGAGCGCGTCGTGCATCCACTCGCCGTCCGAGATCCGCCACGTGACGAGCTGCAACGATGCGTAGATGGGGTGAGGCGTAGCCGAGACGAACGTCGCGGACAGGAGGCCGAGTGGCCCGTCGATGACGTCTCCGGGGATCAGGTCTGCAACGGTGCTCATCGCTCGCTCCTACCGTTCGTGTGATTGGTGGTGATCGGTTCCCACGGCCCCGGCTCGTACGTGCGACGCTTCTCGACACAGGCGACGATCTTGTCGTCGTCGGGGACCTCTGCGTTCAGGGCCGGGAGGCGCGCTGCGTTGTCCTCGTAGTAGCGGGTGGCCTCATCGACCGTGCTGAACGTGACCCGTTCGTAGACGCCGCTATCGTCGGCCCACTTCTCTGCGTAGGAGTACTGCCAGCCCATCGCCGGCGCCGCCACCACGGTGGCCGGGTTGTCGATGCACGGGCGCGCTGTCAGACCGCCGTACGGGATCCGCGGCAGCATCTCGGCGCGAACGTCGGTCACCTCCGCGAGCACGCCGCCCCGGATCGTGGCGTAGGCGTACGGGAAGTCGTCACCGGGGCCGATCGCTTCGATCTGGCAGTCGAACGGGACCGGCACGGCGTCACCGATGCGCCACGCCGTCAGCGCACGATCGAGTGCTTTCGTCTGCCACTCCTGGCCGTTGTGGTCGTAGAAGCTGTCGAACATGCCCATCAGGCGGTCTTCCTCTCTGCTCCGGCGTGCCAGATCGACGCGCCGTCGGTTCGCCAGCCACGTCGGTCGACGTAGCCGGTGGCGTGCTGATCCGCGTCCCACACCGCCTGAATGCCCTGCGCGGTCGACGTGCGGCCGATGCTGTGGCAGGCGCAGCGGCACGCGAGGTCCGTGCACGCCTGGTGGGCGAGCATGTCGCCGTCCTCGCACGACTCCGATCCCGTCCAGCGGCTCGACTCGTCACGGATCTTGTCGAGGAGCTCGCCGCAGTGCTGGCACTCGACGATCGTGGCGCCGTTGTGCTGACGCTGTGGGTTAGCGGTCAGCGACAGGCGGTCGCAGTGAGGGCAGCGGACGCGTTCCAGCTTCAGCTCCCGCTTCTCCACCTCGAGGCTCTGGTAGGCGCGCTGTGCGGCGTACGCGAACATGATCGCGTCGCGTGCGCCGGCTTCGGTGTGGACCCACGCATCGAGGGTGAGGCCGTGGCCGGAGCGGCGGAGGCGGTCGCACTCGTCGAGCGCGAGGAACGTGAGCGGCAGGTTCGTGTACCCGTCGGGGGTGGCGCCCTTCGCGCCGCCTTCGGGCGAGACGGCGCGGCCGTCGGTCTCGACGACGAGGCGGCGGAACTGCGGCCAGCGGAGCATCGCTTCGTCGAGGCGTTCCCGGCAGCCCTGGCAGAGGAAGCCGCGCTCCGCTTTCCGGGGGAGGCATCCGCGGCATGCGACGTCGGGGACGTTGGCCTCGCCGGCGACGTGCGCGGCGATCGCGCGGTTCACTTCGCGGTCGGGGCAGTTGATGCGGTGCTGGCCGAGGTGTGTGCAGGGGCGGATGCCGGGGAGGCGTTCGTTCGTGATGCAGAGGATCGTCACGTGGGGTCTCCGTCCTTCGGTTGGAATGCGATGCACGCCGGCCAGCGCTTCGTCATGTCGCGGCCATCGCCGCGGTGGTTCTTCGATCGGGGGTCAGGGGTGCCGCACTTCCACCACTGGCTCTGCTTGAGGCGGAGCATCGCGCAGTCCCCGCACGTCTTGCCGTTGCCAGCGAGCGGCATCTTCGTGGCGGGGTGCACGCCGGCGTCAAGGAGCGCTTGGTCGAGGAGTCGCCGCTGGATGCGCGGCGGCTTGTGATCCTCGGTCTTCTCCGGAACGGGCGGGGGCGGGTCGAACCCAGGCAGGACGTCGCTCATCGCAGGCGTCCGAGTGCGATCGTCACGCCGACGCCGAGGGCCATGGAACCGATGAGCAACGTCCACCATGAAGCGCTCCAAGCCGGAAGGTCTGAGAGCGTGGAGAGAACGAGCCAGAGGCCGACGCCGATCAGCATGAGCAGGCTCCGTTCAGCGCGATCTCGGTGAAGCAGTTCGGACACGTCGGCCGCGGTTCCGGCTCGGGCTCGTCGGGCTTCGGGAAGCACCCGACGTGCACGAGCTGGTCGTCGAGGTAGCGGACGTGGTCGCCGGGGTGGATGCGGTCACCGCACTCCGCGGCGCACGTGCCGTCGTATCGGGCTGTGAAGGTCATGGTGGGTCTCCTCAGAACGGGGTGTCGTCGCCGTACATGGGCGTCGGGGTGGCCCATGCGTCGGGAGCGGCGGTGCCGGGCGTCGCCCACGCCTCATCCGCGGCCGCCGCGGGCCGGGCGCCCTGCGCGGTTCCGGATGCCGCGCGGGTGACCTGCGCGGTCGCGTAGCGGAGCGACGGGCCGATCTCGTCGACCTCCAGCTCGATCGCGGTCCGGTTCTGGCCTTCACGGTCCTGGTACGAGCGATGCTTCAGGCGGCCCGTCGCGACGACGCGCATGCCCTTCGTGAGGGAGCCGGCGACGTGCTCGGCGAACTCGCGCCACACCGACGCGCGGAGGAACAGCGCTTCGCCGTCCTTGTGCTGGCCGGACTGCTTGTCGAAGACGCGCGGTGTGGATGCGATCGTGAAGTTCGCGACGGCGAGGCCGCTCTGCGTGTACCGCAGCTCCGGGTCCGCGGTCAGGTTCCCGACAACGGTGATGACGGTTTCGCCAGCCATCAGTCGGTCACCTCGTTCGCGTCCTCGGCTTCGACCTGAAGGGGGTGGGGCATCGTGAGCGTCTCGGGGATCACCACGATCGCCTCCGGACGCAACGGCAGAAACGCGCCCTTCGGCAGCTCGACCGTGATCTTCACCTCGACCGTGCCCTGCTTCGGCTTCTGCGAGCGGTTCTGCGTCGACCCGACGACCTTCGCGCCTTCGATCGAGTCGGGCTTGTCGAATTCACGCCGCTGCTTTGCCCAGTACGTGTACTCGGGCTGCACCTGCAGGTACACCGTTGCCTTGACTGTCTCGTTCGTCATGCTCTTCTCCTTGTCGGTTGGTCCCACTTGCGTTTCCAGTCGGTGTTGTTCGCTGCGTAGATACGGTTGGCCAGAGCGATGCGCCCTTTGCGGCGAGCGGTGCGCTCAAGGCCGGCGATCGTGCGGCCGACCGTTTGCGCGGCAATCGTCGGTGACTCGCCCGAGTCGAGGAGCCACTCGACCTCGTCGAGCACCTCCGCCCCGGTCATAGGGCGCTCAGCGCGTCGCGCCTCGAGTTCATCCATCTCGACGTCTGGCCACCGGTAGCCGCCGAACGTATTCAGGTGTCGCCAGATGCGCTGCTCATCCAGTACCCACGGTTCGAGGATCATGGCGTCACCGCCAGGCACTGCTCGTCGATGAACTGCTGCACCTCGAGGCTCGACCGGGAGATCGACCCGGTGACGTACCGTTGCGGGCTCTGCGGGAATACCTTCGCCTTGCCGAGGAGCTGCTTCGCCACCCGGTACGCACCGCTGGCGTCGATCTTCCGGTTGGTGTGCTTCTCCGCGGCGTCGATGATCGCCTGCAGCGACGTGATGCCTGCCTGCCGTGCGAGCAGGTCCGTCATGGGCGACACCTCGGGTTCGTTCGGCTGAACGTTCGCCTTCTTGTTCGCCCGAACCTTCCGCATCCGCTCGCGAGCATCCGCGCGGTCTTCGAGGACCTTCTCACTCGTCGGCTGGAACTCGTCCCAGTCGTGAAAGACCCAGCCGTCCTCGTGCTCATCCCACAGTCCCGCTTTCACGAGCGCGGCGGCGAGCTTGACGCCGTTCGGCTTCGACTCCACGAACCAGCGCTCCACGACACCGTCCGTCAGGTACGACATGCAGTGTGATCCGGCGAGGGCCCACAGCCCCATCGCAGCGAGACCAGCGCGGCCCGCCTTCGGGTGCGAATGGAGCTGATCATCGACCTTGAACCAAGCCATCAGCGTGCCCCCATCGTGAACAGGAGGCGGGTGCGGTCGGTGTCGTCGGCGATCGCCTTCCACTCGAAGTACTCGTCGCCGTAGACGTCATCCATCCGGTCGATAGCTTCGAACGCCGTGATCTCGCGGCGGCCGTCGCCTTCGAGGACGAACCAGGCGTGCTCGAACCGGTAGAAGACGGGCACGAGCGTGATGTCGCGGACCCAAATGGGCACCTTCACGCCCCACGCCTTCGCCATCGCCTGCAGGTCGGCGTCCGCTTCGATCAGCCCGTTCAGGAGCGAGTCGGCCCAGAGGACGTTGTCGGGGCGGTGCTTGTCGCGGCGTCCGCCCATGCCGCCCTGCCGGTGCTGCGGGACGATCCGGTCGCCTTCGGTGCTGGTGATCACGCAGCGTCGGGTGCCGTCGGCGGCGTCGCGACGGTCGATGGTGCGGATAGTGGCGGCCGGGGTGCGGTCGGCCATGGGGTCTCCTTCGTGGCATGTGCAGTCGCTCGGGGCGGCGGCGGAGTGACCCAGCGGGGTCCAGCAGCAGGCGCGGCGGCAGCGGGATGCGGGCGGGTCGTGGGGGAGGGTGTCGGGGGCGACGTGAACTCGCATCACGCCTCCAGAGAGGTGATCGTGGGTACGCATCCGTCGTCCCGGCGCGCGTCGATGAAGTCGTGGCGGGGATCGGCGGTGCGTCGGAACGTGTTGGGCACGCGCTGCTCGGCGACCCCCCACGACGGCAGGCTGTCGATCCAGGCGGCGTAGTCGAAGCTCATGAGTGCCACCGACAGAGGTCGTAGGTGCCGTCGCGGCCGCGGGTCGACGTCCAGCCGCTGAGCTTCGCGGCCTCCGCGCGTACCTGAGCGATGGACTTCCCTTCGCCGCCGACGTATTGCTCGCGGCAGCGCGGCTTGTCGCAGAGCAGCGTCACGACGCGACGGGCGGTCATGGGCGCGCCTCCTTCGCCAGGATGACGAGAGGGCGGCGCCCGCGCGTGAGGCCCGTCGCCGACCATCCCGCGCGCTTGAAGCAGTAGCCCGGGTTCGCTGACCGGATGCTTCGCGGGTTGACGTAGGTGTAGAGGCGCTCGCCCGGCCACCTGTCGCGCGCCCACGTCTCGGCGTCGAGGATCATCGCGGAGGCGAGGTACGGAGACTCGTTCCGGAAGACCGCGCAGTTGACGCCGTGCTGGCCGCTCGCGTCGATGAACTTCCGCCAGACGAACAGAGCATCGTCATCATGCGACAGCAGCACCGTCTTCTCTCCGGGCCCGACGAAGAGTGCCGGGTCGCGGCCGTCGGCATAGCGGCGGCTTGAGTAGTGCCGCCTGTAGAGGGCGAGCCCGCGCGGGTCGCCGTCCCGTGATTCGCGCCAGTATTCCGAGCCTGTCATCTGGGCGGTGCTGATCAGAGCGGTCAAGCCGCCACCTCCAGGAGGAACTCGGCGACCGCGTGACCGAGGTCGCGCGCCGCGGGCGGCGTGACCGCGTTGCCGGCCTGCTTGACCTTGTCGCGCTTCGTGCCGAGCAGCAGGTAGTCGGCGGCGAAGCCCATGCCGAGCTGGATCTCGTGGGGTTCGAGCATCCGGAAGCCGGCGTCGTCGACGTCGAGGCTGATCGGCGCTCCCGGCTCGATGAGTGACTGGTGACCGCCCGTCGTGAGGGTGCGCATCGGCTCGTGCACGGGGGTGGACATCTCCGCGCCGCCGTGGTTGTTCCGCATGAGGAGCGCGTGGTGGTTGCCTTCGGCGCTGACCGTGTCGATCGGCTGATCGGTCGGCTTCGCGACCCCGTGGTTGCGCAACGGCACCAGCAGCCCGTCGGCCTCGCGAGTCGTGACCGCGGACATCGGCGCGCCGAGCGGCGTCGCGACGTCACGCCACGTCCCGCCGGCCGGCACCAGCAGGCCCGTCTCGTTCCGCGTCGACTGCGTGCGCAGCGGGTCGCCGCTGGACTGCGCGCTCTTCCCCTCCCTGCCCTCGACCGGGATCAGCAGCGAGGCATGCGTGCCGCCGGCGACGATCGACGGCAGCACCTCGGAGACCGGCTTCGAGCGGGAGTCGTCCGCGCCGGAGACGAGGTTCACGAGCAGCGGCGTCGCGAGGAACATCGACCCGTGCGCGGTGATCGCGCCCATCGCCTCGTCGGCGCTCTTGGCGGGGACCGTGTTCCCCTCGCCGCGGACGACCAGGGGTGGGATCGCGACGCCGTGCTCGGACGTGCCGAGCTGCACCGGGAGCGGCGACCGCACGTCCGACACCCGCAGGTAGCCGGAGCCGGTCGTGACGCCGTCGTACGTGTTCCCCGCGGCCTTCACGACCAGAGGCGACCAGTACCGTTCGATGCCACGGCGGATGCGCTCCCGCGTCTTCTCCGCGAGCGGCTTCTCCCGGTCGCCGATGCGCTGCGCGGGGATCGACCAGTCGATGATCGACGACGCCGGCAGCCAGCCCGGCTCCACGACCTGCCAGCACTCCGGGCACCGGTACAGGTACTGCGCGCGGTAGCGGCCCCACTGCTCCGCCTTCTTGAACGCCTGCGCGGCCTTGATCTGGCCGTGCTCGGGGCAGAACGCGAGGGGGCGCGTCCACTTCGCGACGTCGGGCCCGGCCTTACGCTTCGAGGCGAGGTCGGAGCGCCACATCACGATGTACATGCGGTCGCGGGACTGCGGCGCGGGAAGGCCGCCGACCTGCGCGTGCATGCTGTTCAGCCACACGAACCGCATCCGGTAGCCGAGGGCCTCCATCGCCATCTGCCAGGCGGGGAACTGGTCCCACCGGTACGCGTCGACGACGTTCTCCAGGATGATCGCCATGTACCGGTGGTGCTCGGTGAAGCGGGGGATGTCCCACATCGTCGCGCGAGACCGGTTCGCCGCCTCGTCGGGCAGGGGTCGCGTGCCGTCGAGCTCGAAGAGAGCCTGATCCTGCATCCGCTGACGCTTCACGCCCTTCGCGATCGAATGGTTCGTGCACTCCGGCGAGCCCCACAGCACGTGGGTGCGGGGGAAGTAGCGGGGGTCGACCTGGGAGATGTCGGCCTGCGCGTGATCGGTTTCGGGGTGGTTCGCCTGGTGAGACTGGATCGCCAGATCCCAGTGGTTCGCGGCGATGACGACCTTGTACCCTGCCTCCACGAGGCCCGACGAAGATCCGCCCGCGCCGCAGAACAGGTCCGTGACGGTCAGGCCGTTCCACGCCACCGACGGCCTCTTGTATCCGACTGCAGCCGACATCAGGCGTTCTCCGCCGTGATGAGAAGCCGGGAGCCGTCCCAGAAGGTGATGAGGAGCCGGTTCTCGCCGAGGCGTTCCTGGTGCTTCACGTCGTACAGCGTGGAGACCTCGAGGAGTCGGTCGATCGGGTTCATGCTGCGCTCCCTTCGAGGTCGAGGAGGTCGAACAGGGTGGGCGTGTTCGCCTGGTTGTCGTGGCGGGTGAGGTAGACGACCGAGTCGGCCACGCTCACCGGGTTCAGTTCCGTCCCGAACCCGCGGCGGCCTTGGCGGACCGCTTCGAGGACCGTGGAGCCGAGGCCTGAGAAGCAGTCGCCGACCAGCTCGCCGGGGTTGGAGTACATGCGGATCAGGCGGCGGGGGATGTCGAGGGGGAACGGGCAGATGTGCGCCTCCACCTCTCGGCGGCGCTGCTCGCTGTTGAGGGTGTCGATGCGGAGCACGTCGGTCCACACGTCGCCACGCCACGAGCCGGGCACGAGCGATGCGAACGTGCCGGGGAGGGCGTTGCGCGCGGCGAGACGGTCGGCGAGGGCGACGTGCGCGTCGTAGTCGTAGAGGGTGCGTTCGGACTGGGCGGTGAACAGCTTCGAGCGTGTGCCGACGTCGAGCGCGGCGAGCTCGTCACCGGTCAGGAGGCGGTCGCCGCCCGTGCGCCACTCGCCGGCGGCGTCGATCTGCCACTGCCCGACCGAGTAGGCCGCCTTCTGCTTCTGCACCGGGAGGTCGGCGTAGCCGCGGGAACGGTCGGTCTGCGGCTTGTGGAAGATCAGGACGTACTCCGGCGCGCCGACGCCCATCTTCGAGTGGTCCTTCAGCATCTCCGAGAACGACAGCCGGTAGGTCTGGTTGTTCTCGCGGACGACGTCGGTGGTGACCGTGATCATCCCGAAGTAGTCGAAGCCGTGGCCGACGTAGTGCGCGATCGCTTCGGCGTGGAGGGTGTCGAACGTGTAGACGCCGGCGCCCGTGCGGGAGCCGGGGACAGGGAAGTCCTTCACATGCACGGCGAGGATCCGGCCCGGCATCAGCGCCCGGTACAGGCTGGGCGTGAGGTAGTCCATCTGCCACCAGAACTGGGCGTTGTCGTCGACGTGGCCGAAGTCGGCGTAGTTCGCGGAGTACTCGTACTTCCCCGAGAACGGGATCGACGTGACGATCAGGCCCATCGACTCCGCCTCGACGTGGTCGCGCCACTCGGCGACGGCATCGTTCAGGACGATCCGCCAGTCGCGGCCGGCGTGCTCGTCCCGTTCCACGCCCATCGCGCGGGTGAGCGCGGCGGAGATCGCCGAGGCGTCGAGGCCGAACTCTCGGAGGATCTGCGACATCGTGTCGGTGAGGGCGTCGTCCTCCTGCCACTTCGTGAGGAGGTTGTCGCGGACGTCGCTCTCGGTCTCCCCGTAGATCAGGTGCACGCGGCAGGCGTTGAGCTGCCCGAACCGGTGGATGCGGTGGATGGCCTGCACGGTCTGCTCGTACTTGTGCGTCACGCCGACGAACACGGCCGTGGAGCACTGCTGCAGGTTCAGGCCGCGGCCCAGCATCATCGGCTTCCCGATGAGCGCGTACGTCTCGCCATCGAGCCAGCGACGCAGCTGCTCCTCAACCTCGGCATCGGACTGCGCGCCACGGATCGACGAGAACGGCAGGCCCCGCTCGCGGAGGGCCGCTTCGAGGGCGTCCTGTTCGTCGTTCAGGTCGCACCAGAGGATGATCTGCGGCGCGCCGTACGCGCGGGGGCCCACGAACGGTGCGAGGTGCTCGTCGAGGATGGTCATGGCGCGGTCGACGCGCGCATCCTGCGTGTGCCGCTTCTCCCGTGCCGACTCCACAGCGGACTTCGCGCCCGAGCGGACGAGGACGCCCTGACCGTCCTTCTCCACCTGATCGGACAGCAGCCCGACCTCGACCTCCTCCCACAGCACCTCGAGCGGCGGCAGGTCGTAGCCGGTGTCGTCGTGGCCGAGGTCCGACGGGCGCTGGATGAAGCACGCCCACGTGTTCAGCCACAGCATGAACTCGCGGACCTTGTGCGGGTGAATGCGGAGGTTCCCGGCCTTCGACGGGTCCCGCTTGAAGAACCGGGTGAGGGCCTGGCCGGTGTCCATGATGCCGAGGAACCCGGCGTAGTGGATCAGCTCCTTGTGGCGGTTCGGGGCCGGCGTCGCGGTCGCGACGAACCGGTACGGCACGTCGGCGAACAGGGGGAGGAACGTCTGGTAGGTGTCGGAGCCGAACGAGCGCAGCACGGCGGCCTCGTCGAGCGACGTCGCGATGAACAGGTCGACGTCGAGCTTCCGGTCACGGATCGACTCGTAGTTGGTCACGTAGGTGCCCGACCACGTCGGGTCGATCTCCTCGGTGCGGCGCACGAACCGGACCTCGCGGTCGAGGAGGTTGCGGGCGTCGCGGATGATGTCGAAGCGGACACCGAGCGGCGCGACGATCAGCGCGCGGCGCACCTCGCGGCCGAACGTGTCGCGCGGGCCGCCGAGCTCCGGACCGTGCTCCACGATCAGGCGGAGTACTTCGAGCTGCATGATCGACTTGCCGAGCCCGTAGCGGGCGAAGATCGCGCGGCGGCCGCCCTTGACGCCCCACTTCACGATGTCGGCCTGGTGCGGCTTGAACAGCTTGTGAGCGGGCCGCATGATCGGCGACAGCCACTCGTCGCGCACGTCGAATCCGAACGACCGGTCGAACGCGACCTTCTCGGCCAGGAACTGCTCGTAGGTGAGGGTGCCGTCGTTGCCCGTGTTCAGGGTCAGGAGGCTCATGCGGCCACCGCCCGTTCGAAGACCTCGCCGCGGAGGATCTTGCGGCAGTCCTCTGCCTCGCCGGCGTCGTCGGTGCGGACGACAACCTCGCCTGCGGCGGACGTGACCACGAACCGCTCGCTGATGTGACGGAGGCGGCGCTGGGCCGCGCGGCGGTTGTTCTCCGCCTGGGTGACGGGTTCCAGGTGCCGTGGGTTCACGCACGCCCGCGACGTGCAGCCGAGCTCCTCGACGTAGGCGACGCGGTGCGCGCGGGCGACCTTCTTGCCGTCGACGGCGAAGATGCCGTATCCGTTGTGGTTGATCGCACCGGTCCACAGCCAGCAGCCGTCCGCGGTGCGCACGTCGACGTGCGACCAGAACGCGGCGATCTTCGCGGGCGTCATCGCGTCACCGCCGCGACCGCTTCAGCCTGAACGGCTGGGAGGGAATCCTCGATGGGCGCGCCGGCGCGGCGGGCGCAGATCGCGGCGAGCACCAGCGCGTCGGCCTCATCGTTTCCGGTGACCTCGACGTTGGAGTAGCGCTTGACGACCGCGGCGAGCACGGCATCCTTGCCGGCGTTGCCCTTGCCGGTGGCGTACTTCTTCACGGTCGAGGGCGCCGCGATGATCGTGTCTACTCCGGCGCGCGCGAGTTCTGTGCGTACCAGCCACCAGAGGCCGCCGCGGACGTGCTGACCGAATCCGACCGAGCCATAGGACGGGCCCTCGATCGCTACATGCGTGTGCTCCGTGAGCGGGATCGATCCGAGTATCTCCGCCACGACACGGTCCAGGCGTGCGGCGGTGTCGGAGGTGTTGCCTTGAGTCGCCTTCGATGCCACGCGCCGCACGGTGACGATGTCGCCGTGGATCGTTGCGACGCCTGTCGAAGTGAGGCTGAGGTCGAGGCCGACGTAGATCGGTGTCGGTGGCGCCTGTGTTGTGGGTGCGCCAGAGTAGGGGGTGCTCAAGATGGACTCCTGCCAGGGAGGGAAATCGATGGGTGGAGGGGACCGCCGCGCCGGAATCGCGGCGGTCCCCGTTCTGTGGGGCGCTGAGCCCGGAATGCTCAGCGACCTGTCGTCAGGCGGACGGTTTGCCGTTGAAGATCGGGACGCCGCCGACGCCGTCGTGCACGCGCGTCTCCGTCTCGTCCTTCTTGTCGGTGCGGCCGTCGCGGATCTCGGTGACGATGTCAGCGAACGCCGCCTCGAGGATGTTCTCCGGGCGTTCCAGTCGGAACCCGAGCACGACGTTCCCGCCGTTGAGGCGGTAGCGGAACGACGCCCAGATGGAGTACATCGGACCGCCAACGTACGGGCGCAGCGCGAGCTGGATGCGCGCGGGGATCTCGATATCGCCCTTCTGACCCGCCTTCGCCTTGGTGTCCTCGACGTACTGGAGGGTGACGTCGCCGCTGCCCTCCCGGAAGCCGGACTCGAAGTTCACGCTCGTCTTCGCCTGGAAGGTCCGGGCGATGTCGATGAGCACGGCGGGCGCCGGGTCGATCACGTCGAGGTAGCGGTCGTCGAGGAACTCCGCGAACGTCTGCTGGTCGAACAGCTTCCCGTCGGCGGCTTCCCACGCGAGCCACGCCTTCGACTTCTCGAGGCCGAGCGTGAGGCGGTGCTTCTGCCAGCCCGGATCGCGGAGGCCGCCCTCGTGGGAGTCGATCACGGCCACCACGGACGAACTGTTCGTGTGCGCGTAGATCTCCGTCCCGGCGATCTTGTGGCGGTTCACGTAGGCGACGAACGACGCGGCATCCGTGACGACGCGGGCCGCCGACACGTGCCGAGGGTTCTCCGCGTACTGGTCGGTGTCGACGATCCGAAGGCCGCCGGTGCCGTCCGGGACGAGGTAGACCTCGCCGAGGTCGATCGACTGGTGTGCCTCGCTGTCCGCCTGCTGCTGGATCGATGCGACGACAGCCGCCTCGGTCTTCGTGTCCTCGATGACGGTCATGCGCCCGGAGCCTCCTTGATCTCGCCCGTCTTGAGGTCGATGTGGCCGCCGGCGTCGCGGATGTCCTCATCGGTGAACAGCGGTGCGGTCGTCGGGTCCGTGCGCGACAGGTCGCCCTCGGCAGTGACGAACGCGAGCGCGCCGATCCTGGTCTTCTCGGGGATCTTCTGCGAGATCTTGTCGGTCACGATCACCGCGTCGAGGCCGCCGTCGGCGGGCTTCACGTCCAGCCGGATGACGAGCGATCCGACCTTCCCGGTGTCCTTGACCGCGGCGACGACCTTCCGCAGCGTCTCCGCCGCCTCGATGTCGGTGCCGGGTCGCACCGCCGCGAGCATCGCGGCGAAGCTCGGCGGCTTCTCCTTCTCCTTGTCAGCCACTGGGGCTCCTTTCTGGTGGTGGTAGGTGGGGGCCGGCTAGACGTTGAGGTTTGCCCTACTCGACGTCCTTCCACCGGCCCCGGTCTATGTGGCCGCGCGGATCAGCCGGCGTACGAAGTCGAGAGCCTCGGCGCCGGTCGGGAATGCGGCGACGCCGCCGCCGAACGACACGAGCCACGGCCGGAAGGTCGCGCCCTTCGTCTTTCGGACCCGGATCGGGGCGCTCATCGGGGCTCCGTCATTCCGAACGCGGTTGCGATGCGCTTGCCGATGTTCATGAGCGCGAAGCTGCGGTTCTGCACGCCCTTCGCCTTTTCCTCGGCGTAGCGCAGCTTCTCCTTCGCGAGGTTCAGCTCGTGCAACTCCTCGCGAGTCTTGGAGTGCGCGTACTGGCGGGCCATCTGCGTGCCGGACTTCTCGTGCATGATCATCCACTCGGCGAACTTCGCGAGATAGGTCTCCTCCGCCCGGTTCCGGTCCTCGAGAAGCACGACGATGACCTTCGCGATGTGCTCGATCGTGTCGGCTGTGGCAGCGATCATCTGGTTCGCCTCGGCTGGTCCGAGCGGGAGACCGTAGATGCCAGAGGGGATCGCGAGCATCTCCGCGACTGCCTGCTCCGCCGGGGAGAGGCGGATCTCGCCAGTGCGCCCATCGACAATGTCAGTCACCGGACACCTCCCCGGCTGCTACCGCGGCGTCGAACTCTGCGGCGTCGGACGCCTCGTACTCCTCCTGGGTGATGGGGCCCGCCGAGGGCGTGACGTGGGGAGCGTCAGCGGGGGCGCTGCCCTCGGCGGGAGTCTCGGTGTCGGCGACGATCTCGGCGTCGACGGTGTTCGCTTCGGTGGCGAGGACAGCGGCGCGCGCACGGTAGGCAGCGCGGATCTTGTCGGTGCCCTGCCCGGACTCGGCAATCCGTTCGCCGACGAGAGCGAGTGCCTCTTCGGAGTCGGCGGCGGCGATGAGCGCTTCCCAGTCCTCGGAGGGTTCCGCGGCTTCCGTCGCGTTCGGGCGCAGCTCGTCGTCGGTGTAGACGCCCGAGAGGTCCTGGGGGAACGCCTTGCGCATCGCGAGTGCCTCCGCGCACTTCGCGAGCTGTCCGGGGCCGCGCTGCGCCCACATGGACGTGAGGTCGCCGTTGCGCTTCGTCTGCGCGTACTCGTCCCAGGTGGCGATGCCGACGGCGGGCTTGTCCTTGTCCCAGTCGTGCCGGTAGACCTTCACCCGGGCCGCGAGTGGGTGGTGGCCGTGGAGCTGCTTGACGAACACCTCGACCCACTCACCAGACTCCGTGAGCCACTCAGCGGGGGCTTGCCCCGCGTACTGCTTTGAGCGCTCCGCGACGACCCGGAAGCCGTCGATGCCAGTCTGGATCGACCACTCAATGCCGTCGGAGCCGGCTCTGCCGATGCAGTAGATCTGACGAGCGAGGGGGTCGAGGCCGGTGCGCGCGCTGGTGTGTTGGAAGCGGGCGATGACGGCGCGGGGGGCGAGTTCCTTCTCACCGCGACGCTCACCGTACGTGTGGGTGAACACGAGGCCAGCGGCTTCGATGACGGCGCGCTCCTCGTCGGTCCAGTCGGCGGCCGCGCTGGAGGCGGGAAGGGCAGCTACTGCGGTGGACATCAGAACGGGACTCTCTGGGTCTGGGCCGCGGTGAGCGCGGCAAGAACGGCGTGCGCGATCGGCACGATGAGGGTGGTCGCGGCGACGATGCGTGTGTCGTCGCGCTCGAAGGTGATCGACTGGATCGGCCGACGCAGACGCCACCCGACGGGCGACTTCTCGTCGGGGACGATCTCGCCCCACACCCACTCCGCATGCACCGCTTCGGGGATGCAGTAGAGCTGCCAGGCGAGCTGACGGATCTCGTACGGGGTGGGGTCGGTGACGATGCGGTTGTGCTTCGTCTTGGTCTCGACGATCGCGAACCCGTCGCCTGCCGGCTTAGTGCCGTCGATCGTCGCGCCGAAGCGCCGGTTGTCCGGGTGGTGGATGAACAGCGAGTTCGGGCGGGCACCGACAGCGCCGAGCAGCGCGGGCTCCCAGTCGTTCCCCGAACGGGTGGACTCGTTGCCGGAGAAGGTGCGCGGTTCGAGGATCTGGCGGACGTACGTCTCCACCGATCCCGGCTTCGCGAACTTCCCCGCCGTCGACGAGCCGATGACCTTGTCGTGCACCGCCAGCCAAGACTCGCGGTCGGCGGAGTCCGCGAGGGTGCGGCCGAGCACCGCGAGCGCGCTCATGATGCGCTCACGAATCGTTCGCTGTGGAACCGCTCGCTCACGGTCGTCTCCTCGATCGTGCGGACGGTGCGCCGCTCTTCGGTGATTACGATCCGCTCGGTCTGAACGCCGAATCGGTCTCTGGCGTCCCGCGCTTCGGACTCGGCGCGGGCGGCGACGGAGGATCGCGCCATCGCGTGCTCGTCCCAGTGCGACTGCTTCCACTCCGAGTGGAGCGTGAGCACCTTCCCGGTCGACAGATGGACGTCCGCGCGCCACCGGGCGGTGTGGTTGGACCGCGTCACCTCCCGCTGGACGCTCATGCTCGCCTCTGATCTTCGACGCGAGCCTGCAGGCGGGCGGCCGGGGCCTCGATGTGACGGTGGCGCCAGTCGGCGTCGTTCATCAGGCGGGCAGGGATAACCCGGCCGACCTGATCGCGCGCGCCAGCCGCCATGAGGGTGTGGATGAAGCAGTGGTCACGCTCAGCGTGGATCGACATCGCCTCGGCTACCTGGAGCGTCGCGACGGCTTCCGCGATCATGCGGAGGCTCGGACGGCGGCGGCGCTGCGGGATCTGGACTCGAATGATCAGGATGCCCATCACGCACCCGCCTCGGTGAGCGCGCCGCCCTCGATGGTGAAGCCGATCTGCCGCGACTCGTCACGGTCACGCTCCACGAGGACCGTGTACCCGCGCTCGTCGGCGAGCTCACGGATCGCGGCGAGAGAGTCGGCATCCAGGAGGTCGCCGTCCTTCACGATGACCAGGCGCAGCTTCGGGTCGCCGGCGGTGGCGATCGCGAACGCGACGCGGCGACGCATGGCCGAGTTGACCTGCGTGAACGGGACGTCGTCGAACGTGACGCCGTTCTCATCCACGGACAGGCCGTCGACGGGGAACGTCGCCGCGGCGAGGCCTTCGCTCTTGCGCTTCTCGATCGCGTCGAGGTCGCGGTTCGCGGCGGCCTGCGCGGTCTCCGCTGCGGCGCACTCGGCGGCGACCTTCGAGTACTCGCGTCTCGCGCGCACGGCGGCGTTCGTCTCGTCGACGGCCGCGAGCTTCGCGCGCAGCGCATCGAGGTTCGGACGCTCCGGGGTCTGCTCCCAGTGCTTGAACTCCTGCGCGATGGATGCGCGGTCGGCGTCGGCCAGCTCGAGGTCGAGTCGCGCCGCCTCGAGCGCGCGCTCCAGCTCGTCGACGCGCGACTCGCACCGCTGCATGTGGGCGTCCGCGTCTGCGAGAGAGCGGCGGAGGGTCTCGCCGTCGCGCTCGAACTCCTGCGCGGCCTCGATCTCGGCCAGCACCGCCGCACCCGACACCTCCTCGGCGGGAGCGTCGAGAGGGTTCGGCATCGACGCGAGAGCGCCCTGCAGGCGGCGCACGTCGCGGCCCGCTTCGAGCCGCCGCTGCTCCGCGCCCGCCTTCTCGCGGGCGAGCGCGTCGATGTCGAACGGCAGGTCGACCTTCGCGAGGAGCGCGTCCCGCTGACGCTTCTCGTCGAGGTTCAGGAACGCGACCGGGTCGAAGATCAGCCCGCCCACCAGCGACGCGACGACCTCGGCGGGCTTCGAGTACTTCGCACCGTCGAGGGCGAACACCTCGAGGCGGCCGGCGTCGTTCTTCTTCCAGGTGCGGACGATGCGGACGCCGAGGTCGGTGTCGGTGAACTCGGCGCGGGCCTCGTCCTCGCCTTCACGGATCGGCTTCGGCGTCAGGCGGGTGCCCTTCGGGTCGAACAGCTCCACGAACGCGTCGATGAAGCTGGACTTTCCGGCACCGTTTCCGCCGGCGATGACCACGAGGGAGCCCTCGGGGGAGAGGGTGATCTCGCGGACGCCCTTGAAGTTCGCCACGGAGAATGTCTGGCTCACCGGTGCTCACCGTCCTCGATGACGTTGCGGAACGTCGGCTTACCGAAGATCGGGACGGTGGAGGTGCGGATGATGCCCCTCCAGTCCGGCATCGCGCCGGGCATCACGACCCGCTCGCCGATGATCGGTCGCGACTGGTACATCCGCTCGCGGAGGACAGTGAACAGCTCGCGGGCAGACGGCCGGTAGCGGCGGGCGATGCGGGAGTGCTCTCCCGCGTTGCGCGCCGTGGTGTGGCGCGGGTGGACGGTGGTGTTCATGGACGGCGATCCTTCTTGGACGGAGCCCCGACGATCGTCAGGACGATGAATGCGGTGGTGGCGGCGACGCCGAGGAGGGTGGCGCCGTTGTAGGAGGTCAGGGCGAACGGGATCATCCCGACCGCGAAGATCAGCAGGAACAGCCGCGCCGGCTTCACGACGCCGCCCTCGCGCGTGCGTTGTCCTCGGCGGGGAGAGCGCGGGCCGCGGTCATGAAGTCGTACCCGCATCCCCACTGGCAGGTGCCCTCCGCGTGCACAGGCACGGGGCCACAGTTCGGGCAGTCGGCCATCACGTGCGGGTCGGCCTCGAAGTCGTTGAAGAACTCCGACAGGTCGCCGAGACGGAGCTGCTCGACGGCCTCCGGGACGGTCAGGTCATCCCAGTCGGGACGCGCGACGGGCCGCGGGTCGGTGACGATCATCGGATGATCACCGCCACGACCAGCAGAATCACCGCGACGAGACCGGGAATCGCGGCCAGTACCGCCGGGTTCGCCTCGCGGCGGAACGGCATGGCGATGTCGTCGTTCGAGCGCGCAGCGCGTTCGCGGCGGTCGATGTCCTCGTCCACCGCGGAGAGGCGGGCGGAGAGCTCCGCGTCGGCGATCCAGAAGTCGCGACGAAGGACCGGCGGGAGGCTCATGCGTCCCGCTCCATGAGTTCCTCGGTGACCGCCGGGTGCCGCACGAGTGTGCGCGGCGCGGGGTTCTCGATGAGGGTGCGCGCTTTCTCCGCGAGGATGGCGAACTGCTCGGCGGCGGCAAGACTGCCCTCGTGGAGCAGGGCGATCGCGGCATCCGCGTGCGACTGCTTCTCGCGCCGCAGCGCGTCGATGTCGCCGGCGGCGTGCATCGCGTCGAGGTCAGCGGACCAGCGCTCCAAGAGCTGCGCGGCGCTGTCCGGTACGATCAGGGTCTGAGCCATGTGCTTGGCTCCTTTCTGTGATTCGCCCCCGTGCCAGCGGGGGCGTTTCCGTTTCGATATCGCTACGCCGCGGCAGCGGCGGACCTCAGCTCCTCCCGGGCATCCAGGTAGGCCTCGAACGACAGCTCGAACGCCTTCTCGCGGCGCTCCAACTGCTCAGGTGTCAGCCCCTCGGGGCCCGAGGTGGCGGACATCAGGCGGCCCCCGCGGCTGCTTCGACGCGGTTGACCGGGTTCGCGATGTACGCGCTGAGTGCCCCGATCGTGTTGGCGACGTACTTCTCCGACACGTTCTCGGCTTTGCCGTTCTCCACCTGCGAGAGGTAGCCGGCAGAGCGGCCCGTGAGCTGCGCCGCCTCCGCGAGCGTCAGGCCAGCGAGTTCGCGCACCGCACGGATGCTCTGCCCGGCGGCTCTGGCGGCTTGGTTCCTCATGGGGAAGAAATTACCAGAGTTCCCCACCCTTGTGAAGCAGTTTCACTCTGAGTTACCCATTGTTTTGACTGAAATGAGGAATAGTCGCTAGCCTGACCCCATGAACACGCGATCCGGTGGGGAAGAACTGATCCCGGGACCGATAGATGTCGATTCGATGACGGCGGAAGAACGCACGGCCCTGGGCCCTCTCATCCGCCGAGTCCGCGAGTCGAAGGGCATGACCGCGCTCGAACTCGCGGCGGCAGCCGACATCGATCGCAAGACCCTCCGCTCAATCGAGAACGGAGGACGCGCCGGCCAGCCCGCGAAACTCCACGCCATCCTCGAAGCGCTCGGCATCTCACAGGTCCGCGACTACGACCGGTTCAGCGAGCGCACCCGATCCTTCATCTACGCGACCGCACCGATCTTCGACCACCTGCCCGAAGCGCTCCAAGACGATGCGCAGCACGATGTCGTCGTGCTCCTCACCGGGAAGCTGGCGCGCTCCGCCGACATCCCCACGATCGGTGTCGGCACCGCCCAGCAGGATCGGATGGTCGCTTTCGAGCGCTCCGAGGATCGCGGTGAGGATGGGGAATGAACGAACTACACGACATGCTCGAAGCCCTCGGCATCCGCATCGAGTACACCAAGCACCTCCCGCGTGACCGCGACGGCGAGTACATCCACGACCGGGGCCTCATCCGCCTCCGTGCAGGCATGGCAGAACGCCTCCACCGCTCGGTGCTCGCCCACGAGGTCGCGCACGCCGTGTTCGCAGACGTCCCCTCGATGCTCGGCCCCGTCAACGCGAAGCAGGAACGCCGCGCCGACGAGTGGGCCGCGCTCCAACTCATCACGCCCGAGGCCTACCGTCGAGCCGAAGCGATCCACGGCTCCCACAATGGCGCTCTCGCTCTCGAACTCGGCGTCGTCACTCGGCTCGTCGCGGCCTACCAGCGCATCCTCGCCCGCATTGGCGACACCGTCTACGTCGCCCCCCGCATGGGCGGCGGTCAGTACCACCACAGCGAGCGCGTCGCATGAGTCCGTCCAAACGCTCGCGCGTGTATCTCGTGACTGACTCTAGGAACGTGAGTAGTAGTCAGGGACTGGGACTGGGGTCGTTGAACGAACACCGAACGTTCGCCATGCGTTCGGGCGAACACACACCGAACGAGGCACGATGATGGCAGTGAGAGAGGCACGCCGCCCCGTCCCCGCAGCGCGCCGCGCGATCGCGCTCGTGCGCGTCTCGATGGAGTCCGACAAGCTCACGTCGCCCGAGATTCAGCGTCACGCGATCCAGCAGCACAGCGACCGCCGAGGCGACGAGATCGTGGAGTGGATCGAGGGCATCGACGAGTCCGGGTCGCGCAAGAAGTCGGCCTGGTGGGCGAAGCTCGACTACGCGGTAGAGCGCGTAGAGCGCGGCGAGGTAGACGTCATCTACGTGTGGAAGTTCTCCCGCACCGCCCGCCAACGCCTGAAGTGGGCGCTCGCGCTCGACCGCGTCGACAGCGCCGGCGGCAGCATCGAGTCCGCGACCGAACAGACCGACCCCACCCCGTCCGGACGCTTCACCCGCGGCATGATCGGTGAGATGAACGCCTACCAAGCAGAACTCATCGGCGAGGTTTGGCGCGAGACGCACGAGCGCCGCCGTCGCAACGGCATGCCCCCCACTGGCGGCCCGCGGTTCGGCTACCAACGTGTCGACGGACGCTACGAGCCCGACCCCGTCACCGGCCCCATACTCGCCGACCTCTACCGCTGGTATCTCTCGGGCATGGGCTCCGCGCAGCTGACGCGCAAGCTGAACGAGCTCGGTGTCGAGGATCGCAGATGGACCTACCAAGGCGTCATGGGCCTTCTGGACAGCGGATTCGCCGCCGGCCTCCTCGGCCGCACGCGACCGAAATTGCTCCCCGCCTGGGAGCGGGAGTACACCGAGGGCATCCATCCGCCGCTAATCGACATGGAGACCTGGCACGCGTATGTCGCCCGTCGGCAGCAGCGGTACCGGAAGCAGACGCGCACGCCGCGGCGATACCTCCTCACCGGCCTCGTGCGATGCGGCGACTGTGGAAGCCCGATGTCGGGGAAGGTCTTCGACGGCCGCCCGACGTACGTCTGCTCGCGCTCCACCACCACGGATCTCGTCAAGCGGGTCACGATGGTCGCATGGCGCGTCGAGAAGCTCGTGGATGAGTGGCTCGCCGCCTCCGCAGACAAGTACGCGCGCGCCCAGGCCGTCGAGGCGACCCGTCGGAAATCGACCCGCACCCAGACCGTCGCGAACAGCATCCGCCGCGACATCGAGAAGCAGAACGATCGCCTCGTGCGCCTCAGCGACCTGCTCATCGACAAGATCATGACCGCGGAGGAGTACCGCATCAAGGCCGACGAGATCCAGGCCCGGAAAGACGCGCTCGAGCGTCGGCTGTCGCTCGCCGTCGTGAACCCCGTGCAAGCGGCCGCACCCGCTAACCTCCCCGACGACATCATGCAGCTCTGGCCGACGATGACGGTCGAGCAAAAAGCCGGCACACTTCGGCCGCTCATCGACCGGATCGTGATCTACCCAGCAGCGCGCCGCGGCGCCGTCGACCGGCACGTCGAGATCATCGCCACCTGGGAGTAGGACTGCTATTTCGACAGGCCGTTGTCGAAAGAGCTGTCAGCCATGCGTGGCAGTCTAGCCGCGCCCGCGCGAGCAGACCCCGGATGCCCGCCCCCGCGGGCGCGGACGCGTTCGTAGACTGGACGGATGCAGCCGCTCACGGAGGATCAGGTGCGCGCCGCGCTCGTCAACGCGACACCCGACGAGGTCGATCGGATGGGCGTGCCGCTCTCGCTCGTGCTCGCCGACTGGGACCACCTGGACTTCCTCGCCTGGTCCGACCCCGACTTCCGCGGCCGCGGGTACCTGGTCGTGGAGCGCGACGGCGTACCGACCGGGATCGTGCTGCGCGCGGCATCCGGAGCGCGGCCGCGCGCCGCGATGTGCAACCTCTGCCACACGATGCAGCCCGGCAACCAGGTCGCCCTGTTCACGGCGCGACGGGCGGGGGATGCCGGGGCCCGCGGCGACAGCGTCGGCACCTATATCTGCGCCGATCTCGGCTGCCACGAGAACGTCCGGCTGGCCGCGCCGCTCGCGCCGAGCGAGGTGCGCGCGAGCGTGGACAGGCGGATCGACGGCACGCGTCACCGCGTGGAGGCCTTCGTCGATCGTGTCGTCGCCCCCGTCTGACGAGGCGATGCGCCCTCCGGTTTTTCGGAAGGCGCCCGGCCGGGTAAGATGGTTGATCGCGCCTCCGGTCGACTGCAAAAGCCGGGCGGGTGCGCACTTGGCGAGTTACCCAAGCGGCCAAAGGGATCTGACTGTAAATCAGCCGTCTTCGACTTCGGGGGTTCGAATCCCTCACTCGCCACCCACAGGAAGGCCCCGTTTCGGCGGGGCCTTTCGCGTTCCCGGGTAGCGCGCCGCCCGCCCGCATACCTGCATGGCCGGCGCACCCCGTGTCAGGATGGGGGAACGGATGGATGCCCGACGAAGGGAACGACATGACCGAGCCGACGAGCTCACCGCACTCCACGAAGATCCTGCGAGCGACGATCTGGGTGGCGATCGGGGCGCTCATCGCCGCGGCGCTCGTCTGTGTCGTATGGGTGCTGATCGGCGACTCGAACGGCATCGTCGGCAAGGCGTTCCTGACGATCCTCCTGCTCGCGGGCTTCGCCGGCGTGGCGATCGGCGAGTCGAACCTGGCCCCCCGCCGCCCGACGTGGCTGGCGCTGACGAGCATGATCTCCTGGGTGCTGATCCTCCTGGTCGGGGCGGTGCTCATCTGGATGCCGACCACCGGCTACTTCGGCTCCGGCGCCGAGCGTGTGTTCCGCTTCATCCTCATCGCCCTCATCATCCAGGGCGCACTGCTGCACACGCGCCTGTACCTCAACGCATTCCTGCGTCACCAGACCACGTTCACGTCGATCGTCGCCTACGTCACGATCGGCCTGGTGGCGATCCTGATGGTCATGCTGGTGCTGCCTCTCATGACCGACGAGTACGTGACGTACCGCCCGCTGTACTGGCGTGTGGTCGTCGCGCTGGCGATCCTCGCCGCGGTCGGCACCGCGCTCATCCCGCTCGTGAACGCGCTCTTCGCCCCCAAGCGTCCCCGCCCGCCGGTGCCCGCCCCCGCACCCTACGGCGCTGCCCCCTACGGCGCTGCCCCCTATGGCGTGGCCCCCTATGGCGCCGCCCCCGCGCCGCAGCCGGCCGCTCCCGCCGCTCCCGCCGCGGAGTTCACCCCCTCGGCTCCGTCGCCCGCGCCGTGGCCGACGCACGCCGACGGCGTGACCCCGCTGCCGGTGTTCCCCGACGGGTCTCCCGACTGGAACGCCTATTACACGGGGCAGCCGTCGCCGGGTGCGCGCGTCTGGTTCTCGGATGCCGCCGCCCCGGCCGCCCCCGCGGCACACCAGCCGCAGGCATCCGCGTCGCCCTCCGTCGAGAGCCCGTCGACTCAGGGGTACGAGGGCTTCCCGCCGCCGCCCCCGCTTCCTCCGCAGCAGCACAGCTGACGGTCGGCCGCCGCGGCGCGAGCTTCATCCGAGGATCTCGAGAGCGGCCATCGCGGCGTTGTGGCCGCCGATGCCGCTGACGGCGCCCCCGCGGCGCGCTCCCGATCCGCACAGCAGCACGCGATCGTGGGAGGACGCGACGCCCCACCGCTGCGCGGGCGAGTCCAGAGGCTCATCGTCCGCCGCCCACGGCCACGCGAGCGGGCCGTGGAAGATGTCGCCGCCCGTCATCCGCAGCGATCGTTCCAGATCGACGGTCGTGCGCGCCTCGATGCACGGCGTGCCGTCGGGGGCGGTGTAGATGCAGTCCGCGATCGGTTCGGCCAGCACGGCGTCGAGCGTGCGCTGAGCGGCATCCATGAGCCTCGCGCGGTAGTCGTCGGGATCGACGCCCGCGCTCAGCCGGTGCGGCAGCTGCAGACCGAAGAGGGTGAGCGTCTGCGCCCCCGACGCCTGCAGCCGGGGGCCGAGGATCGACGGGTCGGTGAGGGAGTGGCAGTAGATCTCGGACGGGAGGGGGTCGGGGATGCCGCCGGTCGCAGCCGTCGCGTAGGCGTCGTCGAGCGGGCTCATCGTCTCGTTGACGTGGAACGTGCCCGCGAACGCCGCCTCGGGGGCCACCTCGTGGTCGCGCAGGCGCGGCAGGCGCAACAGGAGGAGGTTCACCTTCAGCTGAGCCCCCTCGGGCGGATCGGCCTCGTCTGTGCGCGGGTCGCCGAGGAGATCGGCGAGCACCGCGGGCCCGACCCCGCTGAGCACGAGCCGCGCCGAGAAGGTCTCGCCGGAGGCGAGCGTGACGGTCCCGTCGGGATCGATCGCGACCACCTCCGCCTCGGCGCGCAGCTCGGCGCCGGCCGCCCGCGCCGCGTGCTCGAGCGCCGCGCTGACGCTCCCCATGCCGCCGACCGGAACGTCCCAGTCTCCGGTGCCGCCGCCGATCACGTGGTAGAGGAAGCACCGGTTCTGGCGCAGCGAGGGGTCGTCGGCCCACGAGAACGTGCCGATGAGGCCGTCGGTCAGGGCCACGCCGCGCGCGATGTCGGTGTGCAGGCTCTCGCGCAGGAGATCGCCGAGCGGGCGTCGGGTCACGGCATCCCAGAGGCCCGCGTCGGGCAGGAGTGCGCGCAGCTCGGATTCGCGCCGGAGCGGTGAGGTCACGGTCGGGAACACCGCGGCGGCGAGCGGCAGCAGGCGATCGGAGAGCTCCGAGAAGCGCTCCGCCTCCCGCACGTCGCCGGTCGTGCGGATGAAGCTCGCGGTGGTGGCCGCGGCATCCGCGTTGTCGACGAGGAGACCGCGGGTCGGATCGCCGGGGTCGGGCGTGTACGAGCTGTAGCGGCGCCGGCGCAGATCCAGCGGGAGGTCGAGGTCGTCGACGATCGTCCGCGGCAGGAGGCTCACGAGGTAGGAGTAGCGCGAGAGCCGCGCGTCCACTCCCGGCCAGGGGTGTTCGGACACCGCCGCCCCGCCCCATCCGTGCTGTCGTTCCAGCACGACGACGCGCTTGCGTGCGCGGGCGAGATAGGCGGCGGCGGTGAGGGCGTTGTGGCCCCCGCCCACGATCACGACGTCGTAGAGCGCGCTCATGAGCCCACGGTAGTGCGCGTACGGTGGAGGCATGGTGGATGCCGAGCGCTTGCACGTGATCGCTGTCGAGATCGCTCGGGAGGCGGGTGCGCTCGCACGGCGGCGGCGCTCCGAGGGCGTCGCCGTGGCGGCGACGAAGTCCACGCTCGCCGACATCGTCACCGAGGCCGACCGCGAGGTCGAGCAGCTCATCCGCGACCGGCTCTGCGCGGAGCGACCCGATGACGGTTTCGTCGGAGAGGAGTCCGACGCGCAGCCCGGCACCAGCGGGGTGACGTGGATCGTCGACCCGATCGACGGCACCGTCAACTATGCCTACGGCATCCCTCACTACGCCGTCAGCATCGCGGCGGTGACCGGTGAGCCCCGCCCGGGCCGGTGGGAGGCGCAGGCCGCCGCGGTCTACAGCCCCGTCGTGGACGAGCTGTTCCATGCGGTGCGCGGCGGGGGAGCCTGGCTCGGCGAGCAGCGGCTGGCCGTGTCGACGGTGACGGATGCCGGGGCCCTCCTGGCCACCGGCTTCGGATACGACCCGGCGACCCACGACGGCGACCTGGCGCGCGTGCGGCGCCTGATGGTGCTCGCGCGCGATCTTCGCCGGGCCGGGGCCGCGTCGCTCGATCTCGCGTACGTCGCGGCCGGGCGACTCGACGGCTACTTCGAGCGCGGATTGAAGCCGTGGGATCACGCGGCGGGCGCCCTGCTCGTCACCGAAGCCGGTGGCCTCGTCGGCGGTCGGCCCGGCGGAGCACCCGGTGCCGACATGACGATCGCCGCCGGGCCCGGCCTGTTCGAGCGGATGCGCGACCTGCTCGACGAGGTCGACGGCGTGGGCGGAAACGGATAGGAACGTCCACCGCGCGTCCATGGCATTCCCAGCGTGCAGCATGTAGTGTTTACCCGATCGTTATCTTTGCCGGCCCGAACGGCAGAGTGATCCGAAGCCCGTAGTACGTCGCCGCCCGGAGCTCCCCCTTCCGTGCGGCCTGACGAGAGCCTGTGATGTGACCCTCGACACCCCCACGGCTGACGCCGCGCCGTCACGGCGCGCAAGCCGACGACCCGAAGCGGCGGCGACGCCGAACGGGTCGGGTGTGCTGACCCGCGCGGAGTACCGGCGCCGGGCTGCCGAGGCGGCCGCGGCCTCCGCTCCCGACGTGGTCTCGCCCGAATCCGCGCTCGCCGAGGCCCCCGCCACCGAGCTGACCGACGAGCCCTCGCTCGCCGAGGCCGTCGTGGCGGATGTCGCCGCGGCGATCGTGGCCGAGACCGTCGTGGGCGCGCAGCCCGACGAGGCGTCGCGTCGGCGTCTGCGCCGCGCAGCGCGCGCCGTCTTCGAGTCCGTCGCCGCCGACGGCGCCGCCAAGGTGGAGGTCCACGTCGACGCCGCCGACGACCAGCCGGTCGCCGCGCAGTCGATCCCCGTCGCCGAGCAGCTTCCGTCGGGCTCCGCCTTCACGGCCCCCGCGGACGATGCCTGCGACCTCGACGAGTTCGAGTTCGCCGCGCGACTGTTCTCGTTCACCGGTGAGACCCCCGTCCAGCGCCCGGTCGTCGACGCGACGGACGACACCGTGTCCGCTGCCGAGCCGGCCCCGCACGTCGCACCGCGTCGGCCCCGTGCGACGGCGGTGGTGAAGCGGATGGCGGCGGCATCCTTCTCCGTGGGCGTCATGGCCGTCGTGGGACTGCTCGCGGTCAGCACGACGACTCCCGCCGCGGCGATCGCCTCGGCATCCGACACCACCACATCGACCTCGACCTCGACCGCCGTGACGGCCAGCCAGAAGCTCACGACGGGATCGGGCAGTCAGATCCAGGCGTTCGTCGCTTCGGGCGCCGAACAGCCCAACGCCCTCGATCGTCCCGAGAGCTACAACGTCACCTCGATGGCGGAGCTCGCGGCCGAGTCCGGTGTGCGCCTGTTCGCCAACACGTGGGTCAACGACCCGACGTCGCCGATCCAGTACCCGTTCCCCGTCGGCGTGCCGATCTCGGCCGCCTTCGGATCGCTCGCCTACGAGTCGGAGTTCGCCACGCCGCACAACGGCGTCGACCTCACGCCGGGCGAAGGGGCCGAGATCCACGCCGTGGCGGCCGGTACCGTGCGCATCGCGACCGAGGCGGGCGGCGACTACGGCGTGACCGTGCTCATCGATCACATCATCGACGGTCAGCTCATCTCCACCCGCTACGGCCACATGCAGTACGGCTCGCTGCAGGTGAAGCAGGGCGACAAGGTCACCGCCGGTCAGGTGATCGGCCGGGTCGGCCAGACCGGTAAGGCGACCGGGCCGCACCTGCATCTCGAGGTGCTCCTGGGCGGCACGACGCGCATCGACCCGATGCCGTGGCTGGCCGAGCACACCAAGGGCGGTCACACCGTCGGTTGACCGATTCTGTCGGACGCCTCGGCTCTGATATTCTTTTCTGGTTGCCCCGCGAGGGGCGGCACGCCCCGATAGCTCAGTGGCAGAGCACTTCCATGGTAAGGAAGGGGTCGTCAGTTCAATCCTGACTCGGGGCTCGCAGCATCCACATCTCGCCGTGTGGGTGCGGCGCGGCGGGGTAGCTCAGTTGGTGAGAGCGCACGACTCATAATCGTGAGGTCGCGGGTTCAAGCCCCGCTCCCGCTACCGAATACCCAGATCAGCCCCGGAATCTCCGGGGCTGTTTTGCGTCATGGGTCGCCCGATCCCGCACTTACCGCGCGGATCCGGGACGCGTGCGTGTCGGCGCCCGGCGATAGCATGAACCGTTCCCACCTCGCCCCGCAGACGGAGTGCCTCATGCTCGGAAAACTCCTCGTCCGTTACCTCTGGACGTACAAATGGTGGCTGCTGGGCGTGCTCGTCTTCCAGTTCGCCTCGGCCATGGCGTCCCTCTACCTCCCGCGACTGAACGCCGACATCATCGACAAGGGCGTCGCGGCAGGTGACACCGGCTACATCTGGTCCCGCGGCGCGTTCATGCTCGTCATCGCGCTGGGCCAGATCGTCGCGTCCGTGATCGCGACGTTCTTCGCGGCGCGCGCGGCGATGAGCGCGGGCCGCGACATCCGACGCGACGTCTACGACAAGGTGAGCGGCTTCTCCGAGCGCGAAGTGTCGTCGTTCGGCGCGGGCACCCTCATCACCCGCAACACCAATGACGTGCAGCAGGTGCAGATGCTCGCGATGATGGGCGCGACCATGCTCGTCACGGCGCCGCTGCTGGCGATCGGCGGCATCATCATGGCCGTCCAGCAGGATGTCGGTCTGAGCTGGCTCATCGCCGTCGCGGTGCCGACGCTGCTCGTGATCGCGGGCTTCATCATCAGCCGCATGGTCCCGCTGTTCCGCGAGTACCAGGGCAAGCTCGACGGCGTCAACCGTGTGATGCGCGAGCAGCTGACCGGTGTGCGGGTCGTGCGCGCCTTCGTCCGCGAACGCATCGAGGAGGCGCGCTTCCGCGTGGCCAACACCGACATCATGGTCGTCGGCCGCCGCGTCGGATCGCTCTTCGTGATCATGTTCCCGCTCGCGATGCTCGTGCTCAACGTCACCGTCGTCGGCGTGATCTGGTTCGGCGGCATCCAGGTGGATGCCGGTCACGTCGAGATCGGCACCCTGTTCGCGTTCATGCAGTACGTCGGCCAGATCCTCATGGGCGTGCTGATGGCGACGTTCATGACGATCATGATCCCGCGCGCCGCCGTCTCCGCCGACCGCATCGGCGAGGTGCTCGACTCCACCGATGCGCTGCACCGTCCCGCCCAGCCGATCGACCGCTTCCCCGAGCTGGGCGCCGTGGAGTTCGACGACTTGTCGTTCAGCTACCCCGGCGCCGAGTCGCCCGTGCTGGAGCACATCTCCTTCCGGGCCGAGCCCGGTCAGACCGTGGCGATCGTCGGGTCGACCGGCTCCGGCAAGACGACGCTCGTCTCGCTCATCCCGCGGCTGTTCGACGTGACCGACGGCACCGTCCGCGTCGGCGGCGTCGATGTCCGCGAGGCCGATCTCGACGAGATGTGGCGCGGCATCGGCTACGTTCCGCAGCGTGCGTTCCTGTTCACCGGCACCGTCGCCAGCAACCTCCGCTTCGGGCGGGAGGATGCCACCGACGACGAGCTCTGGGGCGCCCTCGACATCGCCCAAGGGCGCGACTTCGTCTCCGAGATGGAGGGCGGGCTCACGGCACGCATCTCCCAGGGCGGCACGAACGTGTCGGGCGGGCAGCGCCAGCGGCTCTCGATCGCGCGAGCGATCGTGCATCGCCCGCACGTGCTCGTCTTCGACGACTCCTTCTCGGCGCTCGACGTCACCACCGACGCGCGACTACGACAGGCGCTGTGGCGCGAACTGCCCGACGTGACGAAGATCGTGGTCGCTCAGCGCATCTCCACGATCGCGGATGCCGACGTCATCGTGGTCCTCGACGACGGGCGCCTGGTCGGCATCGGAACCCACGACGAACTGCTCGCCGGCAACGACACCTACCGCGAGATCGTCGAATCGCAGCTGGGGGTGGACGCATGAGCGCGCCGAACACGGCGGCCCTCTCCGAAGAGGAACGCGAAGAACTCGAGCTCGCCGAACAGGCGCGGCTCAACTCCGGGTCGTGGGACTCGGTCGCCCCCGGCAAGGCGGCGAACTTCGGACGCAGCTTCGGTCGGATGATCGGCCTGCTCGCCCCCTACAAGTGGGCGTTCGCGTTCGTCTCCGTCCTCGGGGCGGTCGGCGTCGTGCTCGCGGTCATCGCCCCCAAGGTCCTCGGCGAGGCCACCAACATCCTCTTCGAAGGGGTCGTCTCGACGTCGCTGGCCGCCCAGTTCCCGGCCGGCACGAGCCAGGACCAGGTCGTCGACTCCCTGCGCGCGGCGGGACAGGGCGACATCGCCAACATCGTGTCGGCGATGCACGACTTCCAGGTCGGCACGGGTGTCGACTTCGACCGCCTGAAGTGGGTGCTCGTCGCGGTCCTCGCCATCTACGTCGTCTCCGCCGTGCTGACCTGGCTGCAGGGCTATGTCATCAACGTCATCATGGTGCGCACGATGTGGCGGCTGCGCGAGTCGGTCGAGGCGAAGATCAACCGCCTGCCGCTGTCGTATTTCGACCGCGTCCAGCGCGGCGAGCTCATCTCGCGCGTCACGAACGACATCGACAACATCACCCAGACGATGCAGCAGTCGCTGTCGACCGCCGTCACCAACGTGCTCACGGTCGTCGGTGTGCTCGTGATGATGTTCTCCATCTCCTGGCAGCTCGCGATCGTCGCCCTGGTCGCCCTTCCCCTGATGGCCGTGATCTTCGGCATCATCGGGCCGAAGTCGCAGAAGGCGTTCGCCACCCAGTGGCGCAAGGTCGGGCGGCTCAACGCCCGCGTCGAGGAGTCGTTCTCCGGCCACGCGCTGGTGCGCGTCTACGGACGCGAGCAGGACTCGCGGGAGAAGTTCGAGCAGGAGAACGAGGAGCTCTACCAGGCCGCGTTCAAGGCGCAGTTCCTGTCCGGGCTGATGATGCCCGCGATGATGTTCATCGGCAACCTCTCCTACGTCGGCATCGCGGTGCTCGGTGGCCTGATGGTGGCCTCCGGCCAGCTCCGGCTCGGCGACGTGCAGGCCTTCATCCAGTACTCGCAGCAGTTCACCCAGCCGCTGTCGGAGCTCGGCGGCATGGCCGCGGTGGTCCAGTCGGGCACGGCCTCGGCCGAGCGCGTCTTCGAGCTGCTCGACCAGGAGGAGCAGGAACCGGATGCCGAGGACGCGCCGCAACTGCGCGACGGGCGCGGCGTCATCGAGTTCCAGAACGTCGCGTTCTCCTACACCCCCGACAAGCCGCTCATCCGCGACCTGTCGTTCCGCGTCGAACCCGGTCAGACCGTCGCGATCGTCGGCCCGACCGGCGCGGGGAAGACCACCCTGGTCAACCTCCTGATGCGCTTCTACGAACTCGACGGCGGTCGGATCCTCCTCGACGGGCAGGACATCTCCGCGCTCACCCGCGACGACGTCCGCTCCCGCACCGGCATGGTGCTGCAGGACCCGTGGCTGTTCGCCGGCTCGATCCGCGAGAACATCCGCTACGGCAACGAGTCGGCATCCGATCTGGAGATCGTCGAGGCGGCCGTCGCGACGCGGGTCGACCGCTTCGTCCACTCGCTGCCCGACGGCTACGACACCGTGCTCGACGAGGACGCCGCGAACGTCTCGGCGGGGGAGAAGCAGCTGATCACGATCGCGCGGGCGTTCGTGGCGGAGCCGAGCGTGCTGATCCTCGACGAGGCGACGAGCTCCGTCGACACGCGCACCGAGCTGCTCCTGCAGCACGCGATGTCGGCGCTGCGCGAAGGACGCACGTCCTTCGTGATCGCGCACCGCCTGTCGACGATCCGCGACGCCGACCTCATCCTCGTGATGGAGCACGGCGACATCGTCGAGCAGGGCACGCACGAACAGCTCATCGCCGCGGAAGGCGCCTACTGGCGGCTCTACCGCTCGCAGTTCGAGCAGGCGGCGACCACCGTCGACCAGAGCACCGCGGGAACCGACGCGTGAGCGCGGCCGTACCGGCGGCGCCGCAGCGCCGCCGCGACCTGCGCTTCGTGCTCTCGTGCGTCGGCGTGGGCCTCGCCGCGGGACTGCTCTCCGGCCTGTTCGGCGTGGGCGGCGGCACGGTCATCGTGCCGATGCTCGTGCTGCTGCTCGGATTCGATCAGCGACTCGCGGCCGGCACCTCGCTCGCCGCGATCGTTCCCACGGCATCCGTGGGCGTCGTCTCCTACGCCGTGCACGGGTCGGTGGCCTGGATCCCGGCCCTGATCCTCGCCGCGGGAGCGGTGGTCGGCGCGCAGATCGGATCATGGCTGCTCGCCCGGATCCCGCAGAACGCCCTCCGGTGGGGTTTCGTCGGATTCCTCGCCGTGGTCATCGTGATGCTCTTCATCGTCGTGCCGTCCCGCGACGCGGTGCTCGAGCTCACCGTCGCTTCCGGCATCGGACTGGCCGTTCTCGGACTGTTCACCGGCGTGATGGCCGGGCTGCTGGGTGTCGGGGGCGGGGTCATCGTCGTGCCCGCACTGATCTTCCTGTTCGGCACCAGCGATCTGATCGCGAAGGGCACCTCGCTGCTGATGATGATCCCCACCGCCGTCTCGGGGACGATCGGCAACGTCAAGCGCCGCAACGTCGACCTCGTGGCCGCGGCCCTCGTCGGCGTCGCCGCCTGTACGACGACCGCGCTCGGCGCGTGGATCGCGACGCTGCTGTCGCCGTTGGTCGCCAACATCCTCTTCGCCTGCTTCCTCACCTTCATCGCGGTGCAGATGGCGATCCGCGCAGTGCGGGCCCGTCGCACCCGCTGAGCGGGTTCGTCCGTCCCGCACGGCCGGTACGGGGTGTTTATCGCGGCGGTGAGGGACGGATGAGGGCGGGAGCCCCTCGGTAGGATCGAGGGGTGTCAGTGAACCCCGATCTGGTGGGACGTGCGTTCCCGCCGACCGCGTCCTATCTCGTGGGCCGTGAGAAGGTGCGCGAGTTCGCGCGCGCCGTCTTCGCCGAGGCGCCGCAGCACTACGAGCCGGAAGCCGCGCGCGCGCTCGGCTACGCCGACGTCGTCGCGCCCCCGACGTTCGCCATGGTCGTCCAGGACCTGACGATGCAACAGCTGCTCGCGGTCGAGGACTCCGGCATCGCGCTCGAGCGCACGGTCCACGCGGAGCAGCGCTTCCGCTACTCGCGTCCCATCGTCGCCGGAGACGAGCTGGTCGCCCAGCTCAGCATCACCGGCATCCGCCCCTTCGGCGCCGGTGCGATGGTCACCAGCGAGGCCGAGATCACCGACGTCGACGGCAGCCACGTCGTCACCGCGACGTCCGTTCTCCTGATCGGAGGCGAGGTCGCATGACATCCGCACCCCTCGAGATCGGCGTGGTCGTCGCCGAGCGCACCGTGCACCTCACGCGGGAGTCTCTCGTGCGCTACGCCGGTGCGTCCGGAGACCTCAACCCCATCCACTACCGCGACGACGTCGCCGCCCGGGTGGGCCTGCCGGGTGTGCTCGCGCACGGCATGCTCACGATGGGCCTCGCCGTCGAGACCATCGTCGAATGGCTCGGCGACGCCGGGCGCATCCTCGAGTACGGCGTGCGTTTCACGCGCCCCGTCGTGGTGGATGCCGACGCCGGCGCCGACCTGGTCGTCACCGCGAAGGTCGGTGCTCTCGACGACGACACCGCGCGCATCGATCTCACCGTGACCTTCGCCGACACGACCGTGCTCGGCAAGGCGCAGGTGCGCGTGCGCCGGCAGCCCTGATGGGCGAGATCGCGCCCATTCCGCTCGCGCAGCTCACCACGCTGCGCGTCGGGGGCATTCCGGAGCGGATGGTCGAGGCCCGCACCCGCGACGAGCTCGTCGCGGCGCTGCAGGACGTGTGGGCCGCGGGGGAGCCGTGGCTCGTGCTCGGCGGAGGGTCGAACCTGCTCGCCGGCGACGAGCCGTTCGAGGGGACCGTCGTGCTGGTGCGCACCTCCGGCATCGAACGCCTGGCCGACGCCGGCGACGGCCGCGTGCGGCTGCGCGTGGAGGCCGGTCACGACTGGGACGATCTCGTCGAGTACACCGTCGCGGCGGGACTGGCCGGCATCGAGGCGATGAGCGGCATCCCCGGGTCGGCCGGCGCCGCGCCCATCCAGAACGTCGGCGCCTACGGTCAGGAGATCGTCGAGACGCTCGTCGAGGTGGAGCTGCTGGACGAGGCCACCGGCGAGATCGAGGTGGTCTCCGCCGCCGATCTCGAGCTCGGCTTCCGCACCTCGGTGCTCAAACAGCACTACGGCCGCGGCGCGCTCCGTTCGGGCGTGATCGTCTCCATCACTCTCGAGCTGCACGATGTCGGCCACGGCGAGGTCCCGGTGCGTGGCGGCCAGCTGCGGCAGGCGCTGCGCCTCGCGCCCGACGCCGCGGTGTCGCTGCGGTGGATCCGGGAGACGGTGCTCGCGACGCGCGCCTCGAAGGGCATGGTGCTCGACGACGCCGATCCCGACACCCACAGCGCGGGCTCGTTCTTCCAGAATGCGATCGTGTCGGCATCCTTCGCCCGCACCCTCCCGCCCGAGTGCCCCCGGTGGCCTCTCGCCGTGGAGGTCGACCCGGTGACGGTGATCCCGCTCGCGGCGTTCGACGGCATCGTGCCGCCGCCGGTGTCGGTGCAGCCCGACGTGAAGGTCAGTGCGGCGTGGCTCATCGAGCACGCCGGGCTGGGGAAGGGCTTCCGCCTGCCGCGGTCGCGCGCCGCCCTGTCGACCAAGCATGCGCTGGCCCTCACGAACCGCGGCGGGGCGACGGCGGGCGAAGTCGCCGAGCTGGCCCGCTACATCCAGCACCGCGTGCAGGCGGAGTTCGGGCTGCTGCTGCAGCCGGAGCCCGTCCTGGTCGGTGTGGAGCTCTAGAGCTCCCCGCGTCGCTGCGGACCGGACACCGCCGGCGCCGGTGCCGGTCGCGGCGCGTCGCGCAGGAACGGCACCAGCGGCATGATCGTCCGCACCCAGATCAGCCGGGCGGCGGGGAAGACGCCCAGCACCCACAGCACGGAGGCCACGGCGTCCGTGGGGTAGTGCACGCCGATGATCGACACCGAAGCGGCCATCACGACGACCGCGAGGGCGCCGACGACGATCGCGAGGGGACGCCAGCGCGAGCCCTTGAGCATGACGACCACCGTCACCGCGACGGCCGCGACGAAGACGACGTGACCGCTCGGGTACGACGGGTCCACGGGCATGTGATCGACGGGATGCGGCAGGAGGGTCGCGTCGGGACGCGGGCGGGCGACGGCGATCTTGATGATGTCGGCGGGCACCCACGTGACGGCGACCGTTCCGGCGAACGCGATCGCGAGGGCGATGCGCCCGCTCACCGCCCACACCAGTCCCGTCGCGATGATCGTGATCACGATCGCGGGGACGGGCGAGAACAGGTCGTAGACCAGCGCGGTCACCTGCCCGGCCCCGGCGATGTGCCAGCTGTTGAGCGTGCGCGACAGGTCGGCGTCGATCGGGGCGGCGCGCAGCGCCAGCCCCGCGCTGATCAGGAAGACGACGGTGGCCAGGCCCACCACGAGCGCGGTCGCCGGGTGCACCGAGGGGGCGAGCAAGGCGTTGCGCGGTCGCCGCGACCTGCGCGATGCCGAGACGGAGACAGGGGACGACGAACGCATGAGTCCCGATCGTCCCCCGCTCGTCTCTGAGGTCTCTGAGTGCCGGCTCGGGCTCACTCCGTGCCGAAGAGCTTCTGCAGTCGTTGGACGCCCTCGAGCAGCTGGTCGTCGCCGAGCGCGTACGACAGGCGCAGATAGCCGGAGGGGCCGAACGCCTCGCCCGGCACGACGGCGACCTCGGCCTGCTCGAGGATGAGGTCGGCGAGCTCGAGCGAGGTGTCGACGCGGGTGCCGTTCCATTCCCGTCCGAGCAGCCCGGTGACGTCGGGGTAGACGTAGAACGCGCCGAGCGGGTTCGGCACGGTGACGCCCGGGATCTTCGCGAGCTCCGCGACGATGAGCCGGCGGCGGCGGTCGAACGCCTGGCGCATCTGCTCGGCCTCCGTCTGCGGGCCGGTCAGCGCGGCCAGTGCGGCACGCTGCGCGATGTTGTTGACGTTCGAGCTGAGGTGCGACTGGAGGTTGCCGGCGAGCTTGATGGCGTCGGCCGGCCCCACCATCCAGCCCACGCGCCACCCGGTCATCGCGTAGGTCTTGGCCACGCCGTTGACGAGGATCGTCTGTCCGGCAAGCTCGGGCACGGCCTCCACGATCGACACGGCGCGCGCACCCTCGTAGACGAGGTTCTGGTAGATCTCGTCGCTGACGACCCAGATGCCGTGCTCCAGCGCCCATGCCCCGATCGCCTTCGTCTCCTCGGGCGTGTACACGGAACCGGTCGGGTTCGACGGTGAGACGAAGACCAGCACGGTGGTCTTGTCGGTGCGGGTGGCCTCGAGCTGCTCGACGGTCACCTTGTAGTCCTGGTCGGCGCCGGCGAAGACCTCGACGGGGATGCCGTCGGCGAGCGCGATCGCCTCGGGGTAGGTCGTCCAGTAGGGCGCCGGCAGCAGCACCTCGTCACCGGGGTTCACGACGGCCTGGAACGCCTGGTAGACGGCCTGCTTGCCGCCGTTCGTGACGATGACCTGGGACGGGGCGACCTCGAGCCCCGAGTCGCGCAGGGTCTTGGCGGCGATCGCCTCGCGCAGCACCGGCAGGCCGGCCGCGGGCGTGTAGCGGTAGTTCGCGGGGTCGTGGAGGGCGTGGGCCGCGGCATCCACGATGAACGCCGGCGTCGCGAAGTCGGGCTCGCCCGCCGCGTAGGAGATCACGGGGCGGCCGGCGGCCTGCAGCGCCTTCGCCTTCGCATCGACCTTCAGGGTCGCGGACTCGGCGATGGCGGACAGCTTGCGGGACAGGGGAGCGCGTTCGGTCACAGGCAAAAGCGTAGTGCGTCCGGTTCGCTCAGCGCCGTGCCAGCGCGATGTCGACCTCGAAGCTGCGGTGCCAGGGCAGCGCGACCGAGGCGACCGTCCAGGCGTCTTCACCGGCGAGCAGATCGTCCAGGCGGCTCTGGAGCTCCGCGCCGATGCGGTGGAGGGCTCGGGCTTCGGTGTCGTCGTCGACCGGACCGACCGTGCCGCCGAAGACACTCTCGTGCAGGGCCGGGCGGATGCCGCTTTGGTACGCATGGTCGTCGAGGATCCGGGTGAGCAGCGCCTCTCGGAGAGCACGCGGGTCGGCGGTGCCGTCTCGGCGGCCGACCCACCAGGCCGTCGCCGCGGCGACGGCGCCGCCGATCGCGTTGCCGGCCGTGTTCCAGCCGCCGTAGGAGGTCAGCCGCAGCAGCAGCCCCTCCGCGGCGAGTCGGTCGACGAGCGCCGGATCGCTGCCGTTGCTGTAGCGGACATCGGCGAGCGCCACGATGGCACCGGACGCGAGCGCGTCGCGCACTGCCGACACGGTCGCCTCGACGGCCGCCGGATCGGAGCGCGGCACACGGCCGAAGCAGTCGCCGTGTTCGGGATCGGGTGCGTGTGCGACGAGCACGGCGTCGACCGTGCTGTCGTCATCCGCGACGATGCCGCCGGCGGCGACGATCTGTCGCACGAGGCTGTCGTGCACGGGGGCGTTCTCGAAGTTCGGGATGCGGGTGAGGCCGTCGTCCTCGCCGCAGGCGATCCGCCACGTCGGGCGGTCGCCGCCGGCGGCGACGAGCGCGCGGGCGACGAGGACGGCGCCCACCTCGTCGGCGCCGGGATACATCATCACCTCACCGCCGCGCGGCAGGGCGCGCGCCCAGTGACGCAGCCAGACCTGTTCGGCCGATCCGGCCGAGAAGGCGGCGGTGTCGTCGGCGGTCACCGCGAGGGCATCGATGACGCCCTCCTCGTGCAGACCGAGCGCGGAGAGATTGATGATGTGGTTGCGCAGGCGTCGACGCTCGAAATCGCTCTGCTCGGCGCGCGGGACCGCCGCGGCAGGAACCTGCGGAGGTTCGCCCGGGAGCAGATCGGCTTCCAGCGCGTGATGGAGCGCGCCGCCGAGGGCGTGCAGCGCGCGTCCGTAGGCGCTCCAGTACTCGGGCTCTTCGACCGCCGAGTATGAGTCGCTGGCGCGCATGACCAGGGATGCCGCGGTGATCACGAGCGCGGGGTGGTCGGCGGCGGCGCGGAGCTCGTGGAGCTCTCGGAGCAGGTCGAGGCGGTCCAGCGCGATGCGCGGCGAGTCTGCCGTGATGCGGGCGGGGATGATGCCACCGTGCACGAGCGTGTCGATGCAGACGACGAGGTGGTCCACGCCGTCGCCTCCCGCCGAAGCGGCTGCCACCTCGCGAAGCCAGCCGTGCAGCGCGTCCACGTCGGCCGGCGTTCGGAACCTGGGCAGCGCGTCGACGGGCGGGATCAGCAGGTCGACGCCCGCGATGGCGGCGACCTGGCGGGGCAGCTGGATGTTGACCGGTCGTTCGTCGAGCGGAACGAGGGCGATTCGCATGCGGTGGGTCCTGCTTCCTCAGCGCGAACGATGGATCTGGAGCTCGTAGTGGTAGCGATCGCCGCGGTAGGTCGACTCGGCGTACTCGATCGCACGGTCCTGCGCGTCGAAGCTGGTTCGGGTCACGAAGAAGCAGGGCGAGAACGCCGGTGCCTGCAGGATGTCGGCCTGTTCGGGGTCGAGGACGCTCGCCTGGATGCTCTGCTCGGCCCACTCGATCCGCATGCCGTACTGCTGCTCCAGGATCCGGTAGAGCGAGTCGTTCCCGACGTTCTGGATCAGCCCGGGGAAGAACGACGGGTTGAGGTAGGAGTCCTCGAGGGCCATGGGCTCCCCGTCTGCCGTCCGCGCGCGGCGGATGTGGAAGACATCCTCGGACGGGCTCATGCGAAGCCGCGCGCCCAGGCGTGCTCCCGCCGGGATCGTCTCGGTCACGAGCACCGACGAGCCCGGCTCGAGTCCCCGCGCGCGCATGTCCTCGCTGAACGAGGTCAGCTCGACGGATTTGGCGATCCGGGGTGCGGCGACGAACGTGCCGGCGCCCTGGACGCGGTAGACCAGCCCGTCGTGCTCCAGCCGGTCGAGCGCACGGCGGACGGTGAGTCGGCTGACGTCGAACTCCGTCGCCAGGTCGCGCTCGGTGGGCAGACGGGAATGGGGCTCGAGCCCTTGCCCGATCACCTCGACGAGGTGCTGTCGTAGGCGTTCGGACTTGCTGTGCTGCGCGTCGGTCATCGTGCTCCCGCGGATCCTCGGCAGGGGGGACATCCGCTGCCGTGTGCGAATTGGATATAACCATTGCACAGAACGGTGGCGCCTGTCGAGGTGCCAAAACGCGATCTTTGGAGAAATCTCTTGACACGCTCCGAAAAAATGGAGTACACCAATTCCTACCGAGCTTCACCACCCGAACCCACGCACCTCGAAGGAACACCATGGAAATGACCACCACGGGACGGCGGGTCCTCACCCGCGCCGTCGCGCTCTCCGGCGTCCTCGCGGCGTCCGTCGCTCTGGGAGGCTGCGCGGCGGCCGCGCCCTCCGGCCCGACCACGATCACCTTCTCCTATCTGTGGGGCGGAGAGGAGGCGAAGGCGCTGGAGAAGATCATCGCCGACTTCAACGCCAGCCAGTCCGACATCAAGGTCGTCGGTGTCTCAAGCCCCGACGCGCAGAAGCAGCTCACCTCGATGTCCTCCAGCAACGGCAGCTTCGACATCTCCGACAACTTCGGCAACACCGTCGGCTCGTGGGCCTCCAAGGGGATCCTCGCGCCCCTGGACGACTACCTCGCGGCGGAGAAGGTCGACACGTCCGCGTTCGCGCCGGCATCCATGGAGCAGATGACCTTCGACGGCAAGATCTACGCGCTCCCGATCGCGGTGCACACCCAGCAGCTCATGTACAACAAGGACCTCCTCGACAAGGCGGGTGTGAAGCCGCCCACGACCATGGATGAGCTCGCGGATGCCGTGAAGAAGCTGACGGTCGTCGACGGAAGCGGGGCGATCACGCAGATCGGGCTCGGCAACCCCTCGGCATCCACTCTGTTCACGACCCTCGGCTACGCCTTCGGTGGCACCTGGGACGGCGCCGACGGCAAGACTCCCACCCCCGACGACCCCAAGAACGTCGCGGCCCTCGACTGGTACACCACGACACTGACCGACACGTTCGGTGCCGACAAGATCGCGACCTTCGCGTCGGGTCTCGGCCAGTACATGTCCGCGCAGGATCCCTTCTACACGGGCAAGCAGGCGATGGTCGTCGACGGCGAATGGCAGGCGGTGAACATCCCCAAGGTCGCCCCGAACCTCAACTGGGGCGTGATCGACATCCCGGCGGCCACCCCCGCGCTCGCCGGGACCACGCAGGTCACGACCAGCACGCTGTTCATCCCGAGCAACTCGAAGCACAAGGCCGAGGCGGCGAAGTTCCTCGCGTACATGGTGCAGGACAAGCCGATGGTCGATTTCACGCTCGCCCTCGGCAACCTGCCCTCCAAGACCACCCTGCTGGACGACCCCGCCTACGCCGAGATCCCCCACTTCGACTCGTGGTTGAAGGCGCTCGCGAGCCCCAACGCGAAGTCGCTCGCGAGCCAGCCGTACAGCGCGCAGTACTCCACCGACCTGGCGACGGCCTTCGACGACATCGTCCGCGGCGTCGCCGGCCCCGATGAGGCGCTGGCCTCCGTCGCCGGCAAGGTCTCCTCGTACTGATGGCACCGACCGCCCCCCGCGGCGCGCGACGCCAGACCCTTCTGGGTCTGGCGTTCGCGTCGCCGTTCCTCATCGGCGCCGCTGTCTTCATCGTGTGGCCCGTGGTGGCCTCGGCGGTGTACAGCTTCACCGACTTCAACCTCTTCCAGCCGCCCTCGTGGGTCGGGCTGGACAACTACGCCCAGATGATGCGGGACGACACCTTCTGGAAGGCGTTGGCCAACACGCTGTTCCTCGCGGTCTTGGGCGTGCCGCTCACGATCCTCATCTCCATCGGTGGCGCCCACCTGCTGAACCTCCCGGTGCGCGGTCAGCCGCTCTACCGCGCCCTGGTCTATCTGCCGACGATCGTGCCGATCGTGGTCGGCGGTTACCTGTGGCGGTGGCTGTTGAACACCCAGTACGGATTCGTCAACTACTTCCTCGGGCTGCTGCATCTGCCGCAGCCGGAGTGGCTCGAGCAGCCCCAGTGGGGGAAACCGGCGATCGTGTTGATGTGTCTCTGGACCATCGGAGGCACGATGATCATCTACCTCGCGGCGATCAAGGACGTGCCCTCCGAGCTCTACGAGGCCGCCGAGCTCGACGGCGCAGGCTGGTTCGCCCGGTTCCGCTACGTCACGTGGCCGACCATTTCTCCCGTCACGCTCTTCCAGATCATCGTGACCGTGATCGCCTACCTCCAGATCTTCACGCAGCCGTATCTGCTCACCCAGACGCGACTGAACGAGGCGAGCGGGGGACCTGGCCAATCGATGATCAGCTACGCGATGTACCTGTACCAGAACGCCTTCGTCTTCTTGAAGATGGGCTACGCGTCGGCGATGGCCTGGGTGCTGTTCCTGCTCACTCTCGCGATCACGCTCGTCCTGCTGTGGTCCTCGAAGAAATGGGTCCACTATGGCTCTGACCGCGACTGACCCGCGGCAGGCGGGCGCCTCCCGTCGGCGGACGACGGCACGCCGCGCCGCGCGCACCACCGCCCGATACCTCGTGATCTGGCTGCTCGTGCTGGCGTTCGTCTTCCCGTTCCTGTCGATGCTGAGCACCGCGTTCAAGCTGCCCGACGACATCTTCAGTGCGCCCCCGTCGCTGTGGCCCACCGAATGGACGCTGCAGAACTTCGTCGCGGTGTTCGAAGAGATCCCGTTCTGGCAGTACCTGCTGAACACGATCGTGATCGCGGGCCTGTCCGTGCTGGGCATGCTCATCGCCTCGCCGCTGGTGGCCTACTCGCTGTCGAAGATCGGATGGCGCGGTCAGCGGCCGCTGCTCGTGATCGTCATGGCGACGATGATGCTGCCGCCGCAGGTGACCATGATCCCGCTGTTCCTGATGTGGAACGCTCTCGGAGCGACGAACAGCATCATCCCGCTGGTCGCTCCGGCGTTCTTCGGCACGCCGTTCCTCATCTTCATGCTGCGCCAGTTCCTGACCTCGGTGCCCAACGAGCTGCTGCAGGCCGCGCGGATCGACGGGGCCTCCGAGCTGCGCATCTACTGGTCGATCGTTCTCCCGCAGGCACGACCCGCGCTCATCACCGCCGCGATCTTCCAGTTCGTCTGGGCATGGACCGACTTCCTCAATCCGCTCATCTATCTCAACGACGCGAGCAAATACACGCTGTCCATCGGTCTGTACTCGTTCTTCGGCGAGCGGAACCTGGAGTGGGGTCCGCTGATGGCGGCATCCGTTCTGTTCACCCTTCCCGCGCTGGTGCTGTTCGTCGTCTTCCAGCGCTACTTCGTAGGAGGTGTCGGTGCCGGTGCACTCAAGTGAAGACGCCGTCGTCGCGGTCAAGGGGAGACTGATCGTCTCGTGTCAGGCATCGAACGGATCTCCGCTGCGTCACACGCCGACGATCGCGCGGCTGGCCGCCAGTGCGCTGCGCGGGGGCGCCGCCGCGCTGCGCGTCAACGGCGTGCACGACATCTCCGCTGTGCGAGAGTCGACGCACGTCCCGATCATCGGGCTCGACAAGCGAATGGGGGTGCGCCGGAACGTGATCACGCAGACCGATGAGCAGGTCGTCGCGCTCGTTGATGCCGGGGCCGACATAGTCGCGGTGGATGCCACCCTCGAAGTCGTGGCGGACGTCGCGGCGCGCGTGCGCAGCGCGATCACGCACGCGCGCGTCGCGGTGATGGCGGATGTGTCGACGTTCGACGAGGGGATGGCCGCGTGGGATGCCGGGGCCACCTTCGTCGGCACGACGCTGTCGGGCTACACGCCCTACTCGCCACAGCACCGTGGGCCCGACCTCGACCTCGTCGCCCGACTCGCGGCGCGCGGTGTTCGCGTGCTCGCGGAGGGCCGCTTCCAGACGCCCGCCGAGGTGGCCGCGGCTTTCGACGCCGGCGCCCACGCCGTCGTCGTGGGGGGAGCGATCACCGATCCCATCGCCATCACGCGCCGCTTCGTCGCGGTGACCCCTGGAGCGCGATGAGCGTCCGGGAGGAGAGCGCACGGGCCGTCGTCGCCGTCGACATCGGCGGCACCAAGATCGCGGCCGCCCTCGTGCGCGAAGGCGGGCAGATCGGCCACCGCGTCCAGCGGCCGACCCCGGCAGCGAAGGGGGCGGCAGCCATCCTCGATGCGGCGGCCGCGCTCGTGCGCGAGGTGATCGAGGCGGCCGGTCCGGTCGCCGCGGTCGGCGTCGGCAGCGCAGGGGCTCTCGATGAGGACGGCGTCGTCACGCACGCTACCGATCATCTCGCCGGGTGGCGCGGCACTCCCGTGGCCGCAGGACTCGTCGCACGGCTCGGTGTCCCGGTCGTCGTCGTCAACGACGTGCACGCGGCCGCGCTCGGGGAGCTCGCCCTGGGCTCCGACCGGGACCGCTTCGTCTTCGTCGCGGTGGGGACGGGCATCGGAGGAGCCGTCGTGTCCGAGGGTGCGCTGCTGCGCGGCGCATCCGGGATGGCCGGATCTATCGGGCATCTGCGCGCGGCCACGATGCGCGGACGTGTGTGCTCGTGCGGAGGACGCGACCACATCGAGGCGTTCGCGAGCGGGCCGGGTATCGAGCGCTCGTTCGCGGAGCGCTCGGGAGTCGCCGCACCGCTGCGCGAGATCGCTCGACGTGCGCGGGAGGGCGACACGGTGGCCGCCCAGGTGATCGCAGCGGCTGCGGGGGAGCTGGGCGCGTCACTGGCTCCGGTGATCACCACCGTCGATCCGGGCGTCGTGCTGCTCGGCGGGGGCGTCTCCGCGCTCGGAACCGCTCTGGTCGCGCCCCTCGCGGAGGGCCTGCGAACTGAACTTCGTGCCCCGTTCGTCGATGTGCGGATCGAGATCGCCCGCGCCGGGACGGATGCCGCTCTCCTCGGCGCCGCGTGGCTCGCCGCTCAGACGAGGGCGGCGATGGCCGCGCGGATCGCGTCGTCGTCGCGCCCGTCCGCGCTGTTGTCGTAGAGCGCGTGGTGGGCTCCGCGCCACCGGCATTCGGCGGCCTGGGCGCTCGCCCAGAACTCGTCCCAGTGGGCCAGCTTCCAGGTGTCGCGCTGGTAGCCCCGACCGGCGACGCGATCGCGCACCCGCGCGCCGTCGACGCTCACGTGCACGACGGTGATGCGGGTGTCGGCGGGCCAGTCGTGGGCGAGCGCGGCGCGCTCGAGGTAGTCCGGCTGGGGGAAGTACCTGACGAACGGGGCGTCGAGCACCACCGGCGTCCCGAGCCGGAGGTTGTCGCCGGCGAGGCGCAGCAGGGTCTGATACTCCAGATCCATCACGACCTGCTGGTAGTACGCGTTGTTGTCGCGCTCGTGGGGATCGCTGCCGTGAGCCACCAGGAGCGCCTCGGTGAACAGGGTCGCGACGCTGTCCTTGTCCAGGTAGGCGGCGCCGAGCTGGCGTGCGATGAGCGTGCTGACGGTCGATTTCCCGCTGCCGGCGGGACCGATCACGAAGAAGAGATGCGAAGTCATGTGACTCTCCAGGGCGGTGGCGAGGGGCGTCGCCGCCCCTCGCCGCGGGCTCAGGCGGTGCGGCCGGAGCGGTCCTTCACGAAGAAACCGTAGGACAGCGCCCCGACCAGCAGCAGCACCCCGCCGATGAGGAAGACGAGCGTGTAGTTGCCGCCCGTCGCGGTCAGGATCGCACCGGTGACCACGGGAGCCACGGCGGCGCCGACGAACCCGCCGAAGTTCTGGATCGCGCCGAGGGAGGCGACCTGGTTGGAGGGTGCGACGTCGGAGGCCAGGGTCCACAGGCAGCCGATCGGCACCTGCGAGGCGAAGTAGCCGATCGAGAGCAGGGTGATCGCGAGGGGCGTGTTGTCCACGTAGGCCACCGGCAGCACCGCCGCGGCCGCGAGCACCGCGCCGCCGACGATGGGGATCTTGCGCGCGCGCACCGTGTTGACGCCGCGCGAGACGAGGCGGTTGGAGAGCCAGCCGCCGAAGACGACGCCGATGATGCCGCAGAGGAAGGGGAGGGAGGCGAGCCAGCCGCTCTGGGCCAGGCTGAAGCCGCGGGCCGTCTGCAGGTAGCTGGGCAGCCACGTCAGGTACACCCAGACGGTGTAGAAGATGCCGAAGGCGCCGAGCACCATGAACCACGTGTTGCGCTGCTGGAGCAGCCGGCCCCAGCCCACCTTCGGCGCGGTCGAGGCGATCGCCTCCTGCGCCTGGGCGCCCTTGATCAGCGCCTGCTCGCTCAGCGTGGGGTCGCGGTAGATGCGGAGCCACACCAGAGCGACGACGATCCCGAGGGCGCCGACGATCACGAACATGCCGCGCCAGCTCATCGTGAGCAGCAGGAAGGTCAGCAGCGGCGGGGCGATGGCGTTGGCGATCTGCGAGCCGGTGTTGACGAGGGCGACCGGCAGAGCGCGTTCGCGCTTGTTGAACCAGCGCTCGTTGACCTTCAGGGCCGAGGTGAAGAACGGCGACTCGGTGATGCCGAGGGCGACCCGCAGCGCGTAGAGCACGCCGAAGGAGTTCGCGGCCGCAGTGACCATCGACACCAGCGACCAGGCTCCCGCGGCGAAGGCGAACATCCGCTTCGGCCCGAACTTGTCGACCAGGTAGCCCGCGGGGAGGTTCGCGATCGCGTAGGGCCACGAGAACGCCGACAGGAGCAGGCCCATCTCGAAGGCGTTGAGTCCGAACTCCCCGGCGATCGTGGTGTTGGCGACGCTCAGGGTCGAGCGGTCGAGGTAGTTCACCACACCGCCCAGGATGAGGAAGCCGACGAGGAACCAGCGGATCCGGACGGACCTCTTCTCCTGCGTGGTCAGAAGCGGTGTCTCCGCGAGGGTGTCGGTCATCGTGTGCACTCCTTTGTGGTGGGCGGTTCGGGGGTTGTCGTGGTCGGGAAGGGGAGGGGGACGGGCGGCGTCGCCCGCGCGGGAAGGGCCCGCGGGGACGGGTCAGTGGCGCGCGTCGCGGATCGCGTCGAGGAAGTCGGTCGCGGCCCGGGTCACCCGCAGGTAGTCGCCGTCGGCTCGCGCCGCCTTGGTGACGGCCGAGCCGACGCCCACGGCGAGGGCTCCGGCGTCGAACCAGTCGCCGACGTTGTGCACCGTCGCGCCGCCGGCCGGCAGCACCGGGGTCTGCGGCAGGGGCGCCAGGACCGTGCGGAGGTAGTCGGGGCCGGCGATCTCGGTGGGGAACAGCTTGACGATGTCGGCGCCGCTCTCCATCGTCTGGACGAACTCCGTCGGCGTGAAGGCGCCGCTGATCGTGGCGACCTGGTAGCGGTTCGCCAGGCGGATCATCTGCGGGTTGAGGTTGGGGCTCACGAGCAGCCGGGCTCCGGCGGTGATGGCCGTGAACGCCGCCTGCTCGTCGAGGACCGTTCCCGCCCCCACGGCGATGCCGTCGTCGGCGAACTCCTGCGACAGCGTGCGGATGACATCGAAGGCGCTCGGGACGGAGAGCGTCACCTCGAGTGCGCGGATGCCGCCGGCGACGGCTGCCCGCGCGACGGCGAGGGCCTCGTCCGCCGAGTCCAGGCGGATGATGAGCAGGGCGCCGGTGTCGGCGATGGCGTGGAGGACTTCGTGTTTGCGTAACATCGATGCACACGGTAGCACAAGAATTCACATGTAGTAACAATCTCGAACGTGCGTGTACCGCGGGCGGTCGCGGGACCGCCCTAGAATCAGACGACATGGCCAGCGATCCGCCCCTCATCCCCGAGCAGCGTCAGCACGAGCTGCTGCGGCTGCTGCGCGGCGCCGGTGCCCTCAGCATCCGCCATCTCGCCGAGCTCCTCGGCGTCTCGCACATGACGGTGCGCCGCGACATCGTCGTGCTCGAATCCGAGGGACGCGTCGTGTCGGTGCAGGGCGGCGTGCGCCTCACGGAGCGCGCCGGCACCGAGACGCCCCGGGAGCGCACCTCGCGCGCCGTGCTCGAGCTTCCCCGCAAGAAGGCCATCGCCGGCGAGGCGGCCGCGTTGGTCGTCGACGACAGCGTGGTCTTCCTGGATGCCGGGACCACCTGCGAGGCGCTCGTGCCGCATCTGGCGCTGCGCAGCGGGGTCACCGTCGTCACCAACGACTTCTTCGCCATCGCGACGCTGCGCGACTACCCCTCGATCCAGACCATCCACACCGGCGGCACCGTCGATGCCGCCAGCGGATCCGCGACGGGCCCGCTGGCCGCCGCGACCCTCGGCGCGCTCGCCGTCGACGTCGCCTTCCTCAGCACGGGCGCGTGGGACACGACCCACGGCGTCACGACCCCGGAGCTGGACAAGGTCACCCTCAAGCGCGCCGTGCTCGACGCCGCCTCGGTGTGCGTGCTCGTCGCGGACAGCACCAAGTACGGTGCGAGCGAGCGATTCAAGGTCGCGCCGCTGGATGCCTTCGACGTCGTCGTCACCGATGACGAACTCGACGAGGTGGCGGCCGCGGAGCTTCGTGAGCGCGGCGTCGAGGTGCGGCTGGCGCCGATGGCGGCGCCGTGACGGCCCGCACGCGGCCGCGTGGGGAGCGCTCGCGCGCCCGCCGTGCCGGTCTGTGGGCGCTGGTCCGGCTGGGCGTCGCCACCGCCGCGGTCGGCGTTGCGACCGGAGTCGCCGTGCTCCTGCTGGTGTGGATCGTGCACACGGTCGAGCACCTCGTGTGGGGAAGCGCCGAAGGCCCCTTCCTCGACGGCCTCGCCCTTCCCTCGCCCTGGTGGCTCCCGATCGTCAGCCTGACCGCCGCGGGCGTCATCGCCGCCGGGGGCTGGTACCTGCTGCGCCGGTTCGGCCGGCGCATCGCGAGCGTCGAGGAGGGCGTCGCGGGCACGCGGATGCCGGTGTGGGAGACGCTCGCCGACACCGTCATCCAGGTGACCTCGGTCGGTCTGGGCGCCTCGATCGGCAAGGAGGTGGCGCCGCGGGAGCTGTCCGCGATGGCGGGCTCCACCCTCGTGCGGTGGTTCGGCATCGACGCGCGCTGGCGGACCATCCTCATCGCTTCGGCGGCCGGCGCGGGTCTCGCCGCCGTCTACAACGTCCCCCTCGCGGGCGCACTGTTCGCGATCGAGATCCTGCTGGCGCGGTTCAGCGCCGGGGCCGCCGTCGTCGCGCTGTCGGTGAGCGCCATCGCCACCTTCGTGGCCCGTCCGCTGGTGGCCGACGGATCGCTCTACCAGGTGGCGCCGGTGGAGGTGAACCCCTCGCTGCTGGTGGCGGCGCTGCTCATCGGCCCCCTCATGGGCTGGGGGGCGACCAGCTTCTCCGCGGTCACCGCACGACTGTCGCGCCGGCGACCCACCGGGTGGCGGCTGCTGCTCGTCCTCCCGCTGACGTTCGCGGCGGTGGGCGTCGTGGGCTCGTTCTTCCCCCTGCTGCTCGGCAACGGCCGGGCGCTGGCGACGGCCGGGTTCGATCTCACGCAGCCGGCGCTCCTGCTGCTCGCTCTGGCGGTCCTGAAGTACGTGGTCACGGCGATCTCGTTGGGCTCGGGTGCGATCGGCGGCACCCTGCAGCCGTCCGTCGCGATCGGTGCGTCGCTCGGCGCCGCGGCCGCGGCGGGGTGGGCGTTCATCTGGCCGGGCGCCGACGCGACCGCCCTGGCGATCGTGGCGGCGGGAGCCTTCCTCGCCGCCAACATGAGGGCGCCCTTCACGGCCATCGCGCTGATCATCGAGTTCACGGGCACCGGTTTCACCCTGCTGCTGCCCATCTTCCTGGCCGTCGCCGGCGCGCTCGCCGCGTCGCGACTCGTCGGCGGAGGCGGTCTGGGCCGCTTCGCGCCGATCGATCCGGGACGGGAGTGACTCCGCCCCCGGCGAGAGCTCTCAGCTCGACCAGGTCGACAGCATCCGATCGAGCCCGGCGATCAGCCGCGCGAAGCTCTGCTCCACGCTGACCGGCATCGCGAACCCGCCGCCGTTCTCCAGGGCGCAGAACCCGTGGAGCGCGGCGCGGAGCGCGCGGGTGGCGTCGACGAGCTGATCGTCGTCGGCGATGTCGTAGCCGCGCAACGTCGCCGAGACGACCTCCTGCACCTCGGCGGCGGCGCGCGCGTGCGCGTCGTCGCGGCTCTCGCCGGGCAGCGGCGCCCGCTGGGTCGCCGCGTAGCGTCCCGGATGCCGCAGCGCATACGACCGGTAGGTGCGGCAGAGCCGGTCGAGCGCCTCCGCCCGGGAGACGCCGACGGCCGACATCCGCAGTTCGTGTGCGAGCTCGCGGGTCGCCGCCGTCGCGACGGCGGTGCGCAGGACCTCGAGCGAGGCGACGTGCTTGTACAGGCTCGGGACCTTGACACCCGCCCTCGCCGCGACCTCCGCAAGGGTGAGCGCCTCGCTCCCGACGTCGTCGATCGCCTCGAGCGCGACGGCGACCACGGCGTCGGGGGTGAGTCCGGCCCTAGGCACCCGTCACCTCGCGGCAGAAGGCGACGAGCGCCGGGGTGACCCTCTCGGGATCCTCGGCCTGCGGGTAGTGCCCGGCCCCGTCGATCAGCTCCACGCGGGCGTTCAGGCGCTCGGCGACCCACGCCGCCTCCGCCGCGGGGTCGCGGAAGTCGGGATCGGCGGTTCCCATCACGACCAGTGTGGGGGCCGTGACCCGGGGCAGGCGTTCCTCCGCCGGGGTGTGGTCGGTCCGCGTGGTGCGCACGAAGGCCGCGGTCGCCCCCGGTCGCGTCATCGCCGCGCGGATGGTGTCGCGGTGCGCGGTGAAGTCGGCGGGGAGGCGGCCCGGGTAGAGCTGGGGGAGATAGGCCAGCCAGGCGCCGCGCGCCCACGGGCGCTGCATGAGCAGGCGGAAGAGCGCGGCGGCGACCGGGTTCGTCGGGGCGTTGCGGACGAACGGGCCGATCAGCGCGAGGGCGCGGACCGCCTCGGGCGACTCGGCGGCCGCCCACACCGCGGCGCCCGCCGCCATCGAGGTGCCGACGACGACCGCCGGGGCCCCCAGGTGCGCGATGAGCGCGAGCACGTCGCTTCCGGCGGCCGCATCGTCGTAGGCGGAGAACGTGGCGTCGGAGTCTCCGTGGCCGCGCAGGTCCATGACCGCCACGCGGAAGCCGGCGGCGCGGAGCGCGGGCACGGTGTAGCGGTACGCGGCGGCGATCTCGCCCATCCCGGGGACGCAGACGACCAGCGGTCCTTCTCCGGTGAGGCGGTAGGCGACGCGTCCCTCGGGGCGGCGCAGGTGATGGATGCCGAGTCGCGCGAACGCGGCGGCGGCGGTGTCGTTCGGGCTTGTTTCCATAGCCCTAAAGCTAATGACATTAGCCATACCTGTCAACCCCGCTCCGTCGACGGTCAGCGCACCTCCGCGTCGGTCGTGCCGAACAGTCCGTCGCCGTGCTCCACCAGCGCGTCGAACGCCTCGCCGTAGGTGGTGGGGATGACGGCGTCGCGGTTGAAGCGCGACATCAGCAGCCCCACCAGTCCGCGCGCGGGCGACGTGAGCGGCCGCCGTTTGTGCGTCGCGGTGGTCTGCTCGGCGACCGCCTCGGGGTTGGGCGGTCGCCACAGCGACGACGGCTGCGGCCACGTGTAGGGCTGGCGCGGCACCGTGAGATTGATCGCGTTGAAGACGGGGTTGGCCCCGGCATCCCTCGCGGTCAGCGGCCGGAGACCGTGGAGGCGGCAGAGCGTGTTGATCACCGAGCCGTGGTGCATCTCGTCGTGGATGACCGTTCCCGCGGCGGTGTAGGCGCTGACGACGATCGCCGGCACCCTCAGACCGAGTCGGTCGAAGCGGAAGCCCATCTCGCCGGGCTCGCCCGATCCGGGTGGAGCCGCGGCCGGCGGCGCCACATGGTCGAAGGTCCCTCCGTGCTCGTCGAAGGTGATGACCAGGGCCGTGTTCATCGCGTTCGAGCCGCCGCGGGTGCGGCTCGTGCGGATCGCGTCGTAGACGTCCTGGATGAGCTTGTCGCCCGCGCGCACATCCGACACGGCGCTGTTGTCGATCTCGAGGGTCGACCCGTCGTCGAGGGTCAGGGTGCCGTCGCGCAGCTCGCCCCAGGGCGGGTGCATGTCGTTGTGGTTGAAGATCATGCGGGGCTCGATGAACGAGTACGCGGGCAGCGTGCCCTGCGCGGCATCGGCGTAGAACTGGCGCATGTCCCGGAAGTGCGTCTTCCAGTACTGCTCCAGCACGGGCGCGTGCAGCATCCCGGTCAGCGACACGAGCTGCGTCGGGTCGTAGTACACCCGCCACGGGATGCCGGCCGCCTCCAGTCGGTTGAAGATCGTCGGTGTCGCCGGCGCCTCGATCCACTTCTCGTAGTCGTCGCCGTCGTGGTTCGTGACGAACCCGTGGGACGTCGACGCGTGGAAGAACGACCGGTTGCAGAAGGTCTGCGACGGCACGGCCGCGAACCACCCGTCGTACACCGCGAACTCGCGGGCGAGGGTCGAGAGCACCGGCAGCATCTCGGGGGCGAAGCCGCCCATCGCGACCGCCACCTCCTCGGCCGTGGGCTCCCGTCGCATGCTCAGCCGGAAGTTCACGATGTAGTCCGTGACGAACCCGCTGTTGGTCGGCTGCATGCCCGGCGGCGGCGCGTTGAACGGATCGGACAGCGGGTGCGTCCGCAGGTCCGCGTTGGACGGCGGGTCGATGACGTCGAACAGCTGCGTGTTCACGTGGGGGTAAGTCTCGCCCGGGTCGGGTTGCGGCTGCTGCATGATCGCGTCAGTGGAGCCGGCGTAGATGTGCGCCGGAACCGGCACGCCGTCGGGTCCCGCGTTGGCGTACGCGCCCTGCGCGATCCCGTCGAACTCGCCCGCCGACTTCTCCTGCGCGCTGTAGAGGTGTCCGAGCACGTTGTCGAAGCTGCGGTTCTCGAACATCACGACCACGACGTGATCGAAGCCGGGCGCGTGACGCGGGGCGAGCGGCGTGAACTCGGGCGGGTGCACCGTGGCGGCCGTCGTGACCGCCGCCGCCGCGGAGCCGCCGATCGCCAGCCCCGCCGCGCCGATCCCCGTGCGGCGCAGGAACTCGCGCCGGCTCGTCCCGGCATCCGGGCCCCGTCCGCCTTCCATCCCCCGATTGTAGGGAGGATGTCGGCTACTCTCTGCCCATGGCTCCAACTCTCCGCTTCGACGGCGCCGCCCGCTACGGGGCGGCCATCGTGCTGATGATGTTCGGGGTCTACCTCGGGGTCGCGACCGACTTCTCCGCGATCGTGCAGTCGGAGAGCTTCGCGGGGACGATCGCCACCGACATCCCCTTCCTGAACGCCGCGCAGTTCCTCCTCGTGCTCGGTGCGATCCTCACCGCGATCGTCTTACTGCCCACGTCGGGGTGGCGGCGCCTCGGGGCCTTCACGCTGGCCGCCGTCGTGCTGCTGCTGTGGGCCACCTTCGGGCTCCAGCGCGCCGGCGGGAACCTGGTCGAGCCGGCCGACGTCTGGCGCTTCGTCCTCAACCAGGCGATGGTGATGCTGATCGCCGGTGTCGGAGGCTGGCTGATCGCCCGGGGACGCCACCCCCTGTCGTGGATCGTGCTGGTCCTCGCGGTCATCCCCGCGCTGGTGACGCCGGTCATGACCCAGCACAGCTTCCCGAGCGGAGCGATCGCCCTGATCACGCAGGCGATGACCGCCGTGATCGGGTTCGGCGCGGTCTGGCTCGCGGCGGTGATCGACCGTGCCCAGGGCGGACGCACGCAGGCGGGGGCGGATGCCGCGGCATCCGCCCCCGCCTCCGACGCTCAGTCCTCGTCGGTCAGGTAGTCGGCGTAGGCCCCGAGCGTCAGGAACGTCGGGAAGTCCTCGCCCAGCGCGACATCGCGGAAGATGGCCGCCGCGTCGTCGAACCGGTCGCCACGGTCCTCGGCGGAGACGGGGCGCCGATCCACCTCGCCGAGCACCCGCTCGATGAGGCCCTCCACGTACTCGCGCGTGATGCGGGTGCCGTCGTCGGTGGTGCGGTCCTGGTGGATCCACTGCCACACCTGGCTGCGGCTGATCTCGGCGGTCGCGGCATCCTCCATGAGGTTGTCGATGGCGACGGCGCCGAGGCCCCGCAGCCACGCCTCGATGTAGCGGATCGCCACCGACACGTTGCCGTACACGCCCGCCGCCGTGACCGGCAGACCGATGTGCACGTCGATCAGCTGCGATGCCCGGACGTTCACCTCGGGCCGCTGGCGGTCGATCTGGTTCGGGCGCTCGCCGAGCACCGCATCGAACTCCGCCTGTGCCACCGGGATCAAGTCGGGGTGGGCCACCCACGTGCCGTCGAAGCCGTCGCCGGCCTCGCGCTTCTTGTCCGCGGCGACCTTCTCGAACGCCTGGGCGGTCACCTCGGGGTCGCGCCGGTTGGGGATGAAGGCGCTCATGCCGCCGATCGCGAAGGCCCCGCGCTTGTGGCACGTCTTCACGAGCAGTTCCGTGTAGGCCCGCATGAACGGCACCGTCATCGTCACCTGGCTGCGGTCGGGCAGCACGAAGCGCGCACCGCGGCCGCGGTAGTTCTTGATCATCGAGAAGATGTAGTCCCAGCGCCCGGCGTTCAGGCCCGCGACGTGATCGCGCAGCTCGAACAGGATCTCCTCCATCTCGAACGCGGCCGGCAGCGTCTCGATCAGCACCGTCGCGCGGATCGTGCCGTGCGGGATGCCGATGTACTCCTCGCTGAAGGTGAACACGTCGTCCCACAGCTTTGCCTCTTCGGCCGACTCGATCTTCGGCAGGTAGAAGTAGGGGCCCACGCCGTTGTCGATGAGGCGCTGCGCGTTGTGGAAGAAGTACAGGCCGTAGTCGACCAGCGAACCGGATGCCGCGAGGTCGCGGCCGGCGCGGTCGGTGTAGCGGATGTGCTTCTCCACCAGGTGCCAGCCGCGCGGGCGCATCACGATCGTGGGCGTGCGCTCGGCGGTGACGCGGTACTCCTTGCCCTCGGGGCTCGTGTACGACAGCTGCCCGCGGATCGCGTCGAACAGGGAGAGCTGACCCTCGATGACGTTGCGCCAGGTGGGGCTCGTGGCGTCCTCCTGGTCGGCCAGCCACACCTTCGCCCCCGAGTTGAGCGCGTTGATCGTCATCTTCGGGTCGGTCGGGCCGGTGATCTCGACACGGCGGTCCTCCAGGCCCGGGCCGGCGCCGGCGACCGTCCAGTCGGCGTCCTCGCGGATGTGGGCCGTGTCGGAGCGGAACTGCGGGTCGTGCCCGTTGCCGATCTCGAAGCGGCGCCGCATCCGGTCGGCGAGCCGGTCGTGGCGGCGGCCGGCGAAGCGGACGTGCAGCTCTGCGAGGAACGCGATCGCCGCGGGCGTGAGGATCTCGTCGTAGCGGTCGCGGATCGGTCCCGTGATGGTGATGGTCGATGCGGGCGCGGTGCCCGTGGCGGTGGGAGTCATGGCCCTGCTCTTTCTGTGTCGTGTGGGGTTGGGTGCTCAGTGGAACTGTTCGGCCTCAGTGGATCCCACCAGAGCCAGGGTCGCGCTGTCGGGGTTGAGCGCCGTGGAAACGACGTCGAAGTAGCCGGTGCCCGCCTCGCGCTGGTGCTTGGTGGCGGTGTAGCCGCGGGCCTCCGCGGCGAACTCGGCTTCCTGCAGCTCGACGTACGCGCTCATGGCGCGCTCGGCGTAGCCGGAGGCGAGATCGAACATCGAGTAGTTGAGGGCGTGGAAGCCCGCGAGGGTGATGAACTGGAACTTGTAACCCAGGTCGGCCAGCTCCTGCTGGAAGGTTGCGATCTGCTCGTCGCTGAGGTGACGCTTCCAGTTGAAGCTCGGCGAGCAGTTGTAGGCGAGCATCTTGCCGGGGAACCGCTCGTGGATCGCGCTCGCGAACGCGCGGGCCAGCTCGATGTCGGGCTCGCCCGTCTCCACCCACAGCAGGTCGGCGTAGGGGGCGAAGGCCAGGCCGCGGCTGATGACCGCCTCCAGGCCCGGGCGCACCCGGTAGAAGCCCTCGCTCGTGCGCTCGCCGGTCGTGAACTCCTGGTCGCGGGGGTCGACGTCGCTCGTGAGCAGATCGGCCGCCAGCGCGTCGGTGCGGGCGATGATGACGGTCGGCACGCCGGCGACGTCGGCGGCGAGCCGAGCCGCGTTCAGGGTGCGGATGTGCTGCTGCGTGGGCACCAGCACCTTGCCGCCGAGGTGGCCGCACTTCTTCTCGCTGGCGAGCTGGTCCTCCCAGTGGATGCCGGCGGCACCCGACTGGATGAGCGACTGCGCGAGCTCGTACGCGTTGAGCGGGCCGCCGAAGCCGGCCTCGGCATCCGCGACGATGGGCGCCAGCCAGTCCTGCGTGAGGGTGCCCTCGGTGTGCTCGATCTGGTCCTGGCGGATCAGCGCGTTGTTGATGCGGCGGACGACGGCGGGCACGGAGTTGGCCGGGTAGAGGCTCTGGTCTGGGTAGGTCTGCCCGGCGAGGTTGCCGTCGGCGGCGACCTGCCAGCCGGAGAGGTAGATGGCCTTCAGGCCCGCGCGCACCTGCTGCACCGCCTGACCGCCGGTGTACGCGCCGAGCGCCCGGATGTAGTCCTCGGTGTGCAGGAGGTTCCAGAGGTTCTCCGCGCCGCGGCGGGCGAGGGTGTTCTCCTCGCGGACGCTGCCGCGCAGGCGGACGACGTCCTCCGCGGTGTAGGTGCGCTCGACGCCGTCCCAGCGCGGGTCGGTGTCCCAGATCTCCTGCAGCTCGGCGGCGGTCTGCGTCTGGTCGCCCGCGCGGAGGGGCGGCTGACCGGGGGTGGCCTGGATCGTCATGGTGCTCTCCTTCATCGGATGCCGGGGCGGGGCCGGCGGTGGCTCGTGTCTCCACTGTGGGTGAAGTTTGAGGCCAGGAGTAACCAAATCGAATGTGAAGATTGATCGAAGTTCACGTTCTGTGACACAATCCCGGACATGACGAACGTCGATGTTCCCTTCGCCGACCTCTCGGGCGCCGCCGACGACGAGGCCGACGCCCTCACGATCGGCCGGCGCATCCGGCAGCTGCGCACCGCCCGCGGCATGACCCTCGACGAGCTCGCGGCGGCCGTCGAGCGCGCGCCGAGCCAGCTGTCGATGATCGAGACGGGCAAGCGCGAGCCCAAGCTCACCCTCCTGCGCACCATCGCGAAGGCCCTCGGGGCGACGGTCGACCAGCTCCTCGAGGCGGAGCCGCTGGACGAGCGCGCCACCCTCGAGATCGCCCTCGAGCGCGCCATGAAGGGCCAGACGTTCCGGGCGCTCGGCATCGAGCCGTTCCGCATCGGCAAGTCGGTCCCCGACGACGCCCTGCGGGCGCTGCTCGCGCTGCAGGGGGAGATCGAGCGGCTCGGCGACGAGCGTTCCGCCACCCCGGAGGAGGCGCGGCGGGCGAACGTGGAGCTGCGCCACCTCATGCGACGGCAGGACAACTACTTCGCCGAGCTGGAGGAGCACGCCCGCGGCATCCTGCGCGCCGTCGACCACCCCGGAGGTCCGCTCACGCAACGCACCGCGTCGGACATCGCCGCCCATCTGGGCTTCTCCCTGCACTACGTCGCCGACCTGCCGGCGTCGACGCGGTCGGTCGCCGACATCAAGCACGGGCGGCTGTACCTCTCGAGCACGGTGCCCGCGAAGGGCGACTCGCGCACGGCCGTGCTGCAGGCGCTCGCGAGTCGCATCCTCGGCCACGCCGAGCCGCGCTCGTACGCCGAGTTCCTGCGCCAGCGCGTGGAGACGAACTACCTCACGGGGGCGCTGCTGATCCCCGAGGATCACGCGGTCCCGGTGCTCCACGACGCGAAGTCGCGCCGCGCGCTGTCGATCGAGGACCTCCGCGATGCGTACTCGGTGTCGTACGAGACCGCGGCGCACCGCTTCACCAACCTGGCCACGCGTCACCTCGGCATCCCGGTGCACTTCCTGAAGGTGCACGAGTCGGGGACCATCACGAAGGCGTACGAGAACGACGACGTGAACTTCCCCTCCGACCGCCTGGGGGCCATCGAGGGGCAGATGTGCTGTCGCCGCTGGACGAGCCGGGTCGTCTTCGACATCCCCGACAAGTTCAACCCGTACTACCAGTACACCGACACCGGCAACGGCACGTTCTGGTGCACCGCGCGCGTGGAGGCCTCGAGCGAGGGCGCGCACTCGGTGTCGGTGGGGGTGCGCTTCGACGACACCAAGTGGTTCGTCGGGCGCGAGACCACCAACCGCGGCGTCTCGCGCCATGCCGTCGAGGTGTGCTGCCGCCGTGCTCCCGCCGAGCTCGAGTCGCAGTGGCGCGACCAGGCCTGGCCCAACGTCCGCACGCCCCGGACGCTGCTGGCGACCCTGCCGACCGGCTCGTTCCCGGGCGTCGACACGACCGACCTCTACGAGTTCCTCGAGGCGCACGCCCCGCGCGACTGAGCGGCTCGCCGCTCCGTCGGCGAGAAACCGTTCTCGCACCGAGAAACGCCGCGCGCAGCGGTGTCTCGGTGCGTCGATGGTGTTTCGCGGGACACTGTCTTGACGAAGGTTATGCGCATAAGTAAAGTGGCCAGCGACACCGCAGCGGGTGTCCCGTTCGAGGAGGAACCATGAAACATGTCCGGCTGGGAGCCGTCGCTCTCGTCGCCATCGGCGCGCTCGCGCTCGCGGGATGCGGTCGCGCAGACGACGCCGCGAGCGCACCCGACAGCGCCACGACCATCGGAAGCGAGCCGGCCACCGGCACGATCACGATGTGGGCGATGGGTGCGGAGGGCGAGGCGCTGCCCGACTTCGTGAAGACGTTCGAAGAGGCCAACCCCGGCGTCACCGTCGAGGTCACGGCGATCCCGTGGGATGCCGCGTACAGCAAGATCCAGACCGCCATCGCCGGCGGCACGACGCCCGACATCGCCATGATGGGTTCGACCTGGATGGCCGACTTCGCCGATGCGTTCCAGACCGTGCCGACCGACCTCGACACCTCCGGGACCTTCCCCGGCGCCGTCGCGTCGACCCAGGTGGGCGACCGCATGACCGGGGCGCCCTGGTACGTCGACACCCGCGTGCTCTACTACCGCACCGACCTCGCCGAGAAGGCGGGCTGGACCACGGCCCCCACCACGTGGGACGAGCTGAGCCAGATGGCCGCCGACATGCAGTCCAAGGCCGGTGCCGAGTACGGCATCCGTCTGCCGGGCGGCAACGACTCGTTCCAGGGCACGCTGTGGATGCCGTGGTCCAACGGCGCCTCGCTCGTCGACGGCGACACCTGGACCGTCGACACGCCGCAGATGGTGGAGGCGTACGAGTACTACCAGAGCTTCTTCCAGAAGGGCATCGCCAACCCGGCGGCCGACCGCTCGTCGGGCGCGCAGGAGGCGGACTTCGTCGCCGGCACGACCCCGATGCTCATCGACGGGCCGTTCATGATCGGCTCGCTCGAGAAGGTCGGCGGGGAGGGTTTCTCCAGCAAGTTCACCACCGCGGTGCTGCCCACGAAGGAGTCGTCCACCTCGTTCAGCGGCGGCGCGAACCTCACGGTCTTCAAGAACTCGAAGAACGCGCACTCCGCCTGGAAGCTCGCGCAGTGGCTGACCGACCCGACGACGCAGGCGCAGTGGTACGAGAAGACCGGTGACCTGCCCGCCGTCCAGGCCGCGTGGAAGGAGCAGGCCCTCGCCTCGCAGCCGACGCTCGCCGCGTTCGGCACGCAGCTCGAGACCGCGAAGTCGGTGCCGGCGACCACGACGTGGGTGCAGGTCGCCGCCGCGGGCGACGCCGTGCTCGAGAAGGTGCGCCTGGGCACCCAGAGCCCTGCAGACGCCATGAAGGAGCTGCAGAGCAAGGCCGACGCCCTCGGAATGGGCTGATCGAGATGACGCAGGCATCACTGGCCGCGACCGGAGCGGCCGCCGCCGTCTCCGGTCGCGGCCGTGGTCGCCGACCCGGGTCGTCCCGGCGTCGGCGTCAGGGATGGATCGCGTGGGGGTTCGCGCTCCCGTTCGTGATCGTGTTCGCGGTCTTCATGATCGTGCCGATCGTGGGCTCGTTCGCGATGTCGTTCACCGACTTCCGCGCGCAGGACATCCGCTCCCCGTTCGCGGTCGACTTCGTGGGCCTCGATCAGTACGTCAAGGTGCTGACCGACCCCACGTTCCTGAAGTCGATGGGCGTGACGGCGACGTTCGTCGTCGTCGGCATCCCCGTGACGATGGCCGTCGCCCTCGCACTGGCGCTCGCCCTGAACTCCGGCGGCGGGCGCATCGTCTCGTTCCTGCGCGTCGGCTTCTACGCACCGGTCGTGACGAGCATCGTCGCCGTCGCGGTGGTGTGGCGCTACATCCTGCAGCCGGACGGGCTGCTCAACAGCGCCCTCGCCGTCGTCGGCATCCAGGGGCCGGACTGGCTCAACGACACCACCTGGGCGCTGCCGTCGCTCATCGCGATGGCGGTGTGGCGCAACGTGGGCACGCTGATGGTGATCTTCCTGGCGGGCCTGCAGGCCATCCCGACCGACGTCAAGGAGGCCGCCATGATGGACGGCGCCTCGGCGTGGCGGCGCCTCACCGCGGTCACGCTGCCGATGCTGCGCCCGACGCTGCTGCTGGGCGCCGTGCTCATCTCGGTCGGCTTCCTGCAGTTCTTCGAGGAGGCCTTCGTGATGACCCAGGGCGGCCCGCTCGACTCGACCCTGTCGGTCGCCTATTACACGTTCAAGCAGTTCGGCTTCGGGCAGTACGGCGTCGCCTCGGCGGCCAGCTACATCCTGTTCCTCGCGATCGCGCTGCTGAGCCTGCTGCAGTTCCGGCTGCTGCGGACGAAGGACTGAGAGGACCCCGCCATGACCGCTCCTGTCACCGCCCGCCCGACGCGGCGCGCGCGCCGCGCCGTCACCGGCCGGGCCGTCACCTACACCGTGCTCGTCGTCGGCCTCATCGTGTGGATGCTGCCGTTCGCCTGGATGCTGCTGGGCTCCGTCAAGACCCAGGCCGAGATCCTGCAGCGCCCGCCCACGTGGTGGCCGCGCGAGTTCACGTGGGACAACTTCGCCCAGTGGTTCGGCCCGCTCGACATCGGCCGCTTCTTCACCAACAGCATCGTCGTGGCACTGCTGACCGTGCTCGGCAACCTCGTGTTCTGCTCGATGGTCGGCTACGCGCTGGCGAAGATGGACTTCCCCGGCAAGAAGATCCTGTTCGCCGTGGTGCTCGTGACGCTCATGGTGCCGGGCGTCGTCACCTTCGTGCCGCTGTTCGTGATGGTCTCCTCGCTCGGGCTGACCAGCAGCTACGCGGCGCTGATCCTGCCGTTCATCACGACGCCGCTCGGCGTGTTCCTCATGCGCCAGTTCATGCTCGGCATCCCCGACGAGCTCATCGAGGCGGCGCGCATCGACGGGGCGGGGGAGCTGCGCATCTTCGCCCGTGTCGTCATGCCGCTGTGCGGGCCGCCGCTGGCGACCCTCGGCATCCTCACCTTCCTCGCGTCGTGGAACAACTTCCTGTGGCCGCTCGTCGCGGCCCAGACCGAGAACATGTACACCCTCCCGGTGGCGCTCTCGCTGTACTCGACCGGACAGAACGCGACCGACTACGGCCTGCTGCTGGCGGGGTCCGTGCTCGTGATCGCGCCGATCCTGCTGCTGTTCGTCTTCCTGCAGCGCTACTTCATCCAGGGCGTCGCCACGACCGGGCTCAAGTGAGCCCCCGCGACCCGCCTCGAGAAAGAGAATCATGACCCCCACGTATCTCACCGCGCCCGACGGCACCCGCTTCCGCGACCTCAACGGCAACGGGGTGATGGATCCGTACGAGGATCCGCGCCGCAGCGCCGACGAGCGCGCCGCCGACCTCGTGGCCCGGATGAGCCTGGAGGAGAAGTGCGGGCTGATGTTCCAGACCGTCATCGAGGTGGGGGAGGAGGGCGAGCTGCTGGAGGCGCCCGGGCGCATCTCGAAGTCGCCGACGACCACGGTCGTCCGCGGCAAGCACCTGTCGCACTTCAACGTGCACGCCATCCGCTCCGCCCGGCAGGCGGCCGTCTGGAACAACAACCTGCAGGCCCTGGCCGCGCAGACTCCGCACGGGGTGCCCGTCACCGTCAGCACCGATCCACGGCACGCGTTCGTCGAGAACACCGGCGTGGGCTTCGCCGCCGGCCCGTTCTCGCAGTGGCCGGAGGGCCTCGGACTGGCGGCGATCGACGACGTCGAGACGGTGCGCCGGTTCGCGGACGTCGCGCGGCAGGAGTACCGCGCCGTCGGCATCCGCGCCGCCCTGCACCCCCAGATCGACCTCGCGACCGAGCCCCGCTGGGGGCGGCAGGCCCAGACCCTCGGGCAGGATGCCGCGCGGGTCGCCGAGTTCACCGCCGCCTATCTGCAGGGCTTCCAGGGTGACGCGCTCGGACCCGACAGTGTCGCGTGCACGACAAAGCACTTCCCGGGCGGCGGTCCGCAGAAGGACGGCGAGGACGCGCACTTCCCGTACGGGCGCGAGCAGGTCTACCCGGGCGGCATGTTCGAGTACCACCTGGAGCCGTTCCGCGAGGCGATCCGCCGCGGCACCGCCGCGATGATGCCGTACTACGGCATGCCCATCGGGCTGGAGCGCAACGGGGTGCCCATCGAAGAGGTCGGCTTCGGCTACAACCGGCAGATCGTCACGGACCTCCTCCGCGGCGAGCTCGGCTTCGACGGGGTCGTCGTCACCGACTGGGAGCTGGTCAACGACAACCACGTCGGCGACCAGGTGCTGCCGGCGCGCGCCTGGGGCGTCGAGGAGCTGTCGCCGAGCGAACGCATGCTCAAGATCCTGGATGCCGGGGCCGACCAGTTCGGCGGCGAGGAGTGCGTCGACCTGCTGATCGAGCTCGTGCGCGCGGGGCGCGTCGACGAGGCCCGCATCGACGCGTCCGCGCTTCGCCTCCTGCGCGTGAAGTTCCAGCTGGGCCTGTTCGACGACCCGTTCGTCGACCCCGACGAGGCGGAGCGCATCGTCGGGAACGCGCAGTTCCGGGCGGAGGGGGAGCGCGCGCAGGCGCGTTCGCTGACGGTGGTGCAGAACCGTCCGACGCCGGGCGCGGATCACCCGGTGCTGCCGCTGAGCGGAGCCGGGCGCCGGGTGTACGTCGAGGGGTTCCGCCCCGAAGACGTCGCCGAGCTGGGCGAGATCGTCGCCGACCCCGCCGACGCGGATCTCGCGCTCGTGCGCCTCGGTGCGCCGTTCGAGCCGCGCGACGACCTCTTCCTCGAGGCGTGGTTCCACCAGGGCTCGCTCGAGTTCCCGCCCGGCCGCGTCTACCGGATGAGGAGCATCGCCGCGCACTGCCCGCTCGTGCTCGTGGTCAATCTCGACCGTCCCGGCATCCTGACCCCGTTCGCGGCGTTCGCGTCGGCGATCGTCGTCGACTTCGGCAGCTCGTCGCGCGCGGTCGTCGACGTGCTCACGGGCCGCATCGCGCCCGAGGGGCGCCTGCCGATCGAGCTGCCGCGCTCGATGGATGCCGTGCGCTCCTCCCGCGAAGATGTACCGTCGGATACGGGCGACCCCCTCTTCCCGGTCCACTTCGGCCTGGAGCTGCCGATGCGGGTCGGAGGCCGCGCCGACGCGTGAGGCGGCCGTGGACACGAGGAGGGGCTGCGCATGAGTGACGCCGGCTCGCGTCGCCCGACGGTCTACGACGTCGCGCAGGAGGCGGGCGTGTCGATCGCGTCGGTGTCGTTCGCCTTCCGCCGGCCCGAGCGCATCAGCGAGGCGACCCGCGAGCGCGTGCTGGCCGCGGCGCGCCGCCTCGGCTACGCCCCGAGCGCCGCCGCCCGCGGGCTCGCGAACGGTCGCACCGGCATCCTGGGCCTGCACGCGTTCGACCTCATGCTCGAGCGGGCCGACCCGAGCGACATCGCGCCGCCGCGGCCCGACACGCGCCGTCCGCCGCTGGATGCCGGGGCCATCATCCCGTGGTCGCAGACAGACGACGAGACGCTGTCCGATCCCCGCGCGTTCCCGCTGTACGTCGACGAGGTCCAGCGCGGCTTCGCGCTGGAGTGCTGGATGCTGGGGCGGCCCGTGGTGCTCTCCAGCGGCTCCGACAGCGACGTCTCGGTGGCCGACACGGCGGGCCGGGTCGACGGTCTGGCGATCTTCCCGTCGCCCGTGCTGCCGACGGCGCTGCTGCGGATGCCCGCGACCATCCCCACGGTGCTGTTCAGCGTCGCCCCGGGCGATGACCCGCACCATCGCGTGCGCGTGGACAATGCGGGCGGCATGAGCGCGCTCGTGGATCATCTCGTGCGCGATCACGGCTACGACGACGTCGCGTTCGTCGGCCGGCAGGAGGGCTTCGACAACGCCGAGCGGTTCGCCGCCTACCGTGCGTCGCTGACCCGCTGGGGTCTGCGCCCGCGCGACGAGCCGATCGACGGGACGGTGCGCGGTCCGCACCGCATGGTCGAGCAGCTGAGCGCGCTGCACGCGAGCGGTGCCCTGCCGCGCGTGCTCGTCTGCGCCACCGATCAGCACGCCCTGATGGCGCTGGATGCCCTCGCCGCGCTCGGCGTGCGGGTGCCCGACGAGGTCGCGGTCACCGGGTTCGACGGCATCCTGGCCGGCCGTCTCAGCACGCCGACGCTCACGTCGGTGCGTCAGCCGATGGAGGCGATGGGCCGCGCCGCCGCCCGCATCCTGGCGGGCACCGCCGGCCCGCTGCCGGAGGGGCAGACGCGCTTCGATGCGGTGTTCGCACCGCGCGTGGTGATCCGCCACAGCTGCGGCTGCTGAGCTCCGGCCCGCGTTCCTGTCAGGTTCCTATGGATGCCGCCGGGGCGGCGGATTCTTGGCCTTGTCTCAGAGCCGCTCGGCGACGCTCGACGCATGACCACCCAGGCCGCCACCCGAGCCACCCGAGCCACCTTCGTCGCCGCCGCACCCGCCGTGCGCGCCCGGTCGTGGCGACCGGTGCGGCGCCTCGTCGCGATCGCCGTCATCTGGGCGACCAGCCTGTTCGTCGTGGCGCTGTGGGTCGCCGGCGGCGCCGTGCAGGATCTGCTCGCGTGGGATGCCGACACCCTCAACACGCTGGGCCGCATCACGGGCCTGGTGTCGGCGAACCTGCTGCTGTACCAGGTGCTGTTGATGGCGCGCGTGCCGCTGTTCGAGCGGGCGTTCGGCCGCGACGCGATCACGCGGATGCACCGCTGGGTCGGCTTCTGGTCGTTCTGGCTGCTGCTGGCCCACATCGCCCTGCTGGTCGCCGGCTACGCGGCGCAGGCGGACGTGAACGTGTTCGTGCAGCTGTGGGACTTCGTCTGGAACTATCCCGGGATGCTGCTCGCCACCGCCGGGACGGGCCTGCTGGTGCTGGTCGTGGTGACGAGCATCCGCCGTGCGCGCCGCGCGATGCGCTACGAGTCGTGGCACCTGCTGCACCTGTACGGCTACCTCGGCGTGGGCCTCGCGATCCCGCACATGCTGTGGACCGGCGCGGACTTCGCGGCGCATCCGCTCGCCGAGGTCTACTGGTGGGGGCTGTGGGCCGTCACGGCGGCGGCGGTGTTGGTGTACCGGGTCGGCCTTCCGCTGTGGCGATCGGCACGCCACGGCATCCGCGTCACGGCCGTGGAGGCCGACGGCCCGGTCGGCGTCGTGGTGCGCATGCGCGGCCGCAGGCTCGGGCGGCTCGGCGCCCGTGCGGGGCAGTTCTTCGTGTGGCGCTTCCTGGACGGCCCCGGCTGGACGAGGGGGCACCCGCTGTCGCTCGCCGCCGACCCGCGCCGCGGGGAGCTGGTCGTCGCGGCCCGCATGGTCGGAGACGGCACCCGGCGCCTGGCGACGCTGCGCCCCGGCACGCGCGTGCTCATCGAGGGGCCGTACGGAGAGTTCACGGGGGAGGCCCGCACCCGGCGGGGCCTGCTCCTGCTCGGCGCGGGCGCGGGCGTCGCACCCCTCGTGGCGTTGCTCGAGGCCGAGCCGTACGCTCCCGGGGAGGCGACGCTCGTGACGCGCGACCACGCGCCGGCCGAGGCGATGCGGACGGCGGCCATCGACCGCCTCGTGCGCGACCGCGGCGTCCGCCACGTCGCGCTCCACGGCCCACGGCGGGTCGAGGGCTCCACGTGGATGCCGGCGCACTTCGCCGACGGACGGGGCGCCGAGCTGCTGCGACGGCTGGTGCCGGCCCTCGACGAGCACGACGTGTTCCTCTGCGGACCCGAGCCCTGGATGGCCGCCGTCCGGCGCGACCTGCGCGCCGCGGGCGTGAGCGCCGACCGGATCCACAGCGAAGCCTTCGGCGTCTGACGCCGGGAGAGGAGACGACGATGAAGAAGATCGTCTACGCGATACTCGCGACCCTGAGCGGGCTCGTCCTGCTCTTCAGCTACCGCACGTCGTTGCCCGAGGATCAGGCGTCCGCGGCCACGGACACGGCCACCGCCGCCGCCCGCACCGCGACGGCGCCGACCGCGACGACGCCGACGACGACGCCGCGCGCCACCGCGACGGCCGCCGCGCCCACACCGTCCGCGACGGCCTCGTCGGGCACCGGCCTCGCCGACGGCACCTACACGGGCGCCGCCGCCGACACCCGCTACGGCGCCGTGCAGGTGCAGATCACGGTGGCGGGCGGTGTCATCACGGACGTGCAGACCCCCCAGTACCCGAGCAGCAACGGCCGCGACCGGCAGATCAACCAGAGCGCGCTGCCCCGCCTGATCTCGGAGACGAAGGCCGCCCAGAGCGCCGCCATCGACATGGTCTCGGGGGCGACCTACACCAGCGACGGCTACATCGCGTCGCTGCAGTCGGCGATCGATCAGGCGGCGGCGTGAACGCGCCGCGGCGGCAGGCCTGGACGGCCGCGGTCATGGGCACCACCGTCAGCATCCACGTGATCGCCGCGGGCGCCGTGCCGCCGCGTGCCGCGGACGCCGCGGCATCCACGATCGCGGCGCTGCGCGAGCTCGACGCCCTCTTCTCGCCGTTCCGATCCGCCTCGCAGGTCTCACGGCTGCGTCGCGGGGAGCTGGCGCTCGCCGACGCCGATCCGCGGCTGCGGGAGGTGGCGCAGGCCTGCGCCACGCTCGAGACCGCCACCGGCGGCCGCTTCAGCGCCTCCTGGCGCGGCGGATTCGATCCCACCGGCTACGTGAAGGGCTGGGCGGCCGACCGCTCCGCCGACGCGCACCTGGTCCCCCTCCTCGAGGGCGGCGACGTCGTGGCCGTCGGGATCAACGTCGGCGGCGATCTGCGGGTGTGGACGGCCGCCGACGCGGACTGGTCGTGGCGCATCGGCATCGCCGACCCGCGCCTCCCGGGCGCGCTGCTGGCGACCGTCGAGCTGCGGGCCGGCGCCGTGGCGACATCCGGGACGGCGGAGCGGGGAGCGCACCTGATCGACCCGCGGTCGGGCAAGCCGGTGCCCGGTCTCGTCAGCGCCACCGTCGTCGCCGACGACCTCACCACCGCCGACGCGTGGGCGACGGCGGTCGCCGTCTCGGCAGACGACGACCTCGGCTGGCTGTGGGGTGCGCCGCTGCGCTCCGGACTGGTCGCCGCCGCGACGGACGGCCCCGGCGGCGAGCCCGCGTCGCTCCGCGTGCGCCGGTGGCTCGGCGGCGTGGGCGTGGAGACGGTCATCCACGCGGCGGCCTGATCGCGCCGCGGCAGGCGGCCGGGCGCGGGCCGAGCCGTCGTCAGGCGGCGGGCAGCCGCAGCACCATCGTCGTCCCGCGCGAGGAGGTCGACTCGATGCCCACCGTGCCGCCCACCGTCGTGGCCGCCTCGCGCACCAGTGCGAGCCCCAGACCGAAGCCCCGCCGCCTCCCCGACTCCGGACCGCGGGCGAACCGCTCGAAGATCCGGTCGCGATCGGCGTCGGAGATGCCGGCGCCGGCATCGTGCACCCGCACCTCGACGGTGTCGCCCGACGTCGCCGCGGAGATCTCGACGGTCGCCCCCGTCGGCGAATGCTGCACGGCGTTGTCCAGCAGCGCCACGCACAGCCGGGTGAGGGTGACGCGCGGCATCCGGACCAGAGCGGCGCTCGCGCCGGTGACGACGACCGCGACCCCGGCCTCCTCGGCGAGCGGCGCGATGGTCGCCGTGGCGGCGGCGATCGCGTCCGCCACCGGCGTGGGGGTGCGCTCCGAGGCGCTGCCCTCCGCGGTCAGCAGCATGTCGGTGAGCACCTCGTCCATCACGGCCGCGTCGGAGCGCAGCGCGGCGAGGGTGGCCGTCAGGTCCTCGCCTCGACGGTGGCGCCGTTCGAGGATCTGCACCCGGCTCGTGAGGGCCGTCAGCGGCGTGCGCATCTCGTGGCTCGCGTCGGCCACGAACCCCCGTTGGAGGCGCAGCGCCGTGGCGAGAGGAGTGACCGCCCGCCGCGCGGCGAACCAGGCGACGAGGGCGAGCAGCACCACGCCCGCCACCCCGAGCGCGATCACCCAGGGCAGCACGTGGTCGACGTCGACCACGATCCGGTCGCCGTCCGGGCCGGGGCGGCCCGCGTCCCCGCCGCCCCGGTGCGCCTCGGGGCGCGCCGACAGCAGCAGGATCGAGACGAGCACGGCGACACCGGCGGTCACCACGACGGCGGAGGCGACGCCCACCAGGACGCCCACGTTCAGCGCCGCGCGGTGCAGGCGGCGGCGGTCGGCGTCGTCGCTCATGCGCTGCTCCCGGCGCGGTAGCCGCGGCCCCGCACGGTCTCGATGATCTCGGGCGACGCCTTCCGGCGGATGTAGTGGACGTAGGTGTCGACCGAGCTGAGCGCATCGTCCGAGGAGAAGACGGCACCGAGGATCTCGTCGCGCGAGAACACGTGCTCGGGGCTCTCCGCGAGCAGAGCGAGCAGCCGCGCCTCCGTCGCCGTCAGGGCGATGCGCTCCCCGCCCGCCCCGTACAGGGCCGCCGACTCGGCGATGAAGGTCCAGTCGCCGAGGTGGCGCCGCCGCCCCTCCGCCCGGTGGCCGCGCACCAGGGCGCGCAGCCGCGCGAGCAGCTCGTCGAAGTCGAAGGGCTTCACGAGGTAGTCGTTGGCCCCGGCATCCAGGCCGTCGACCCGATCCGACACGGCGCCCAGCGCGGTCAGCAGCAGGACCGGTGTCGTCAGGCGGGCGGTGCGCACGGCCTGCACCAGCTCGACGCCGTCGAGCCCGGGCAGGCGGCGGTCGACCACGAGCACGTCGAAGCGTTCGGCCAGCGCGCGGTCGCGGGCCGCGCGGCCGTCCGTGAGGTGCGTGACCTCATAGACCTCCGAGAGCACCTCGACGGTCATCCCGGCGATCGTCGGGTCGTCCTCGACGTAGAGCAGCCGTGGTCGGGCACCGTCGCGCGACATGCGTCCTCCGTTCCTGTCCGCCATCATCCACCCACACGCACGCCAAGAGTCCGCCAAGAATCCCGCGCGCGTCTCAGTCCGACGCGACCAGCGCGGCCCACAGCTCCGCCCGTGCCGGGAACCGGGACAGGTCCACGCCGAGCAGCTGCTGCGCGTGCGCGACGCGGGCGCGCACGGTGTGCCGATGGATGCCGAGGCTGCGCGCCGCCTCGTCGATGCGGGCATCGTGCGCCAGCCACGTGCGCACCGTCTCGATCAGCGCCGTCCCGTGGGCCGCGTCGTGCGCGCGCAGGGGACGCAGGCGCGCGTCGGCCAGGGCCCGCGCGGCGGGGGAGTCGAGGCTCGACAGCACGCCGGCGGCATCCGCGAAGCGTCCCACCCGCCCGGGCGCGGCGGTGCGCAGGGCGGTGAGGGCTTGCGCGTGCGCCCGCGCGAACGCCGCGTACTCGGCGGGCTCCGAGACCCCCACGGCGGCGTCGAGCAGCCCCGAGAGCGCCTCGGCGGCCCGCTCGTCGCCGGCGGGTTCGACGAGGACGATGCCGTCGGAGCTGCGGGCGTAGAAGAGGCCGCCGCGCTCGGCCGCGCGCAGCTCGAGCCAGTCGACGGCGGCGTCCGTACGCCCGGGGGAGACGTTGGCCACCGCGACCACGACGGGCGCCGCCGGCAGCGGGCCCCACAGCTCCCGCGACACCCGCCGGGCCAGCTGGGGGTCGTCGGACAGCAGTGTCTGCAGCAGGCCCGTGCGCAGGGCCGAGCGGGCCCGGCCGAGGCCGACGTTCTGTTCGAGGGCGAGCCCGGCCATCGCGATCACCGAGGTCACGACGCTGCGCCCCTCCAGATCGAGGTCGGCGCCCACGATCGCGATGAGGCCGCGCAGGTGGCCGCCGCGGCCGAGCGTCTGCATCGTGACGTGGCGGTCGCCGATGTCGAGGGTCGAGGCGGCGCGCGCGCCGCGGCGGAGGACGGCCCCGGCCTCGGTCGCGAGCGCCGCGAGCGCGGCCTCGTCGAGGGCGTCGGAGGGGGCGCTCTGGGTGAGCGTGCCCGCCGCATCGAACAGCCCGACCCACGCGCCGAGCTGCGCCGCGAGCTCCGCCACCGTCGCGGCGAGCCCGTCGGGGCGCAGGGCGGCGAGCGAGATGGCGCGCTGCGCCGAGAGCGCCCACGTGCGCCGGGCGTACGCCTGGGCGGCGATCGCCTCCGCGTTCGCGCGGGCGAGGGCGATGAACGGGGTGCGGTAGGGCACCTCGAACAGCGGCATCCGCTCGGCGCGGCACGCCTTGACGAGGGCGGGCGGGATGCCGTCGCGGACGACCTCGGTGCCGAAGCCGAGGCCGCGCACGCCGCGGGTGCGCAGTCGTGCGACGTAAGCCGTGTACCCGTCGAGGTCGCCGTCGGGCGCGGGGCCCGCCCCCACGAACTGGGTGCCGGTGGTCAGCAGCAGGAGGTCGTCGGCCAGGAAGGGCGTCGGATCGGCGAGGTCCGAGCTGTGCACCCACCGCAGCGGGGCCTCCAGCGCTCCCGCGTCGAGGTCGTCCGGATCCGACGCGAGGCGCAGATCGAGGTCGCGGCGCGCGAGGAGCGCGCGCAGGGTGGGCTGCGGATCGGTCACGGCGGGGCCTCCTCGGCGCGCTGCGGGGCCGCGCGCGGCGGTGCGGTCTGCGGGTCGACGGGCGCACCTCGCTGTACGCGATGTATGCCCTTCGACTCAGAATGTACACGGCGGAAGGTGTGACGCGGGGCTCGCGGCTCATACGCTCCCGGCATGAGCATCATCGACAGCGCCGTCGTCGGCGGACCGACCCTGGCGCAGGAGCGCCGCCTCGTCACCAGCATCCCCGGCCCTCGCTCGCAGGAGCTGCTGGCCCGCAAGAGCGCCGCCGTCGCCGCGGGTGTCGCGCACACGGTGCCGATCGAGGCCGTCGCCGCGGGCGGCGGGGTCGTCGTGGATGCCGACGGGAACTCGCTCATCGATCTCGGCAGCGGCATCGCGGTGACCAGCGTCGGAAACGCGAACCCGCGCGTCGTGGCGGCCGTGCAGGCCGCGGTCGCCCAGATGACCCACACGTGCTTCATGATCTCGCCCTACGAGTCCTACGTCGCCGTCGCCGAGCGGCTGAACCGGCTGACCCCGGGCGACCACGAGAAGAAGTCCGCGCTGTTCAACTCGGGCGCCGAGGCCGTCGAGAACGCGATCAAGATCGCCCGGAAGGCGACCGGACGTCAGGCCGTCGTCGCCTTCGACCACGCCTACCACGGCCGCACGAACCTGACGATGGCCCTCACCGCCAAGTCGATGCCGTACAAGAGCGGCTTCGGGCCGTTCGCCTCCGAGGTCTATCGGGTGCCCGCGTCCTACCCGTTCCGCGACGGCCTGAGCGGTGCGGACGCCGCGGCCAGGGCCATCTCACTGATCGAGAAGCAGATCGGCGCCGACAACCTCGCCGCCGTCATCATCGAGCCCATCCAGGGCGAGGGCGGCTTCATCGTCCCCGCCGAGGGGTTCCTTCCGGCGGTCGTGGACTGGTGCCGCGCGAACGGCGTCGTCTTCATCGCCGACGAGGTCCAGACGGGCTTCGCCCGCACCGGCGAGATGTTCGCGAGCGACCTGTTCGGCATCGTCCCCGACCTCATCACGACCGCGAAGGGCATCGCCGGGGGCATGCCGCTGGCGGCGGTCACCGGTCGCGCCGAGATCATGGACGCGACCCACGGCGGCGGTCTGGGCGGCACGTACGGCGGCAACCCCGTGGCCTGTGCCGCCGCGCTCGCCGCGATGGACGCGTTCGAGAACGACGGGCTGCTCGAGCGGGCACGAGAGATCGGGGGGATCCTCCGTGCCCGCTTCGAGTCGCTGCAGGGCTCCGACGCCCGCATCGGCGACGTCCGCGGCGCCGGCGCCATGATCGCCGTCGAGTTCGTCGACCCCGCCACGAAGGCACCGGATGCCGCGCTGACCGCGGCGGTCGCCAAAGCGGCGATCGCGCAGGGCGTCATCGTCCTCACGTGCGGCACCTACGGCAACGTCATCCGCTTCCTGCCGCCGCTGACGATCTCGGACGACCTCCTCGCCGAGGGCGTCGACGTGGTCGCCGCCGCCGTCGCCGCCCACGCCGCCGTCGCCGCCCACTGAGCCCGCCCCGGCACCACGCCATCACCCCACCCCATGTCCCACTTGCGCCCGGCGATGTCCCACTTTCGGTCTTCCAGAGGCCACTGTGACAGCGCTTATTGGGACATCGTGCGGGAGCACCACGCAACCGGACCCACGACAGAGGAGACACCATGACCGAGATCACACGTGACGTCGTCGTCATCGGAGCGGGCGCGGCGGGCCTGACGGCCGCGAACCAGCTCAAGAAGGCCGGTCTGTCGGTGGCCGTGCTCGAGGCGCGCGATCGCGTCGGCGGCCGGCTGTGGACCGACACGATCGAGGGCGCGATGCTCGAGATCGGCGGCCAGTGGGTCTCGCCCGACCAGGACGCGCTGAAGGAGACCATCGCGGAGCTGGGCCTGGAGACCTTCGACCGCTACCGCGAGGGCGACAGCGTCTACATCGGACCCGACGGGGTGGCCCACCGCTACACCGGCGACATGTTCCCCGTGAGCGCCGAGACCGAGCGGATCATCGCCGAGGTGACCGCGCGCCTGGACGCGATGGTCGCCGAGATCGACCCCGACCGCCCGTGGGCCCACCCGAAGGCCGCCGAGTGGGACACCGTCTCCTGGGATGCCTGGCTGCGCGAGCAGACCGACGACGACGAGGCCATCCGCAACCTCGCCTTCCCGACGGGCTCGGCGATGCTCACCAAGCCGACGCACTCGTTCTCGCTGCTGCAGTCGCTGCTGATGGCGGCATCCGCCGGCAGCTACACCCACCTCGTCGACGCCGACTTCATCCTCGACAAGCGCGTCGTCGGCGGTCTGCAGCAGGTGCCGCTGCTGCTCGCCGAGCGCCTGGGCGACGACGTCTTCCTGGGCCAGCCGGTGCGCACCCTCGAGTACACCGAGGGCGAAGGCGTCGTCGCCGTCGCCGAGGGGGTGACGGTGCGGGCCCGTCACGCGATCCTCGCGCTGGCCCCCGTGCTCTACAACCGCATCTCGTTCGTCCCGCCGCTGCCGCGTCTGCAGCACCAGATGCACCAGCACATCTCGATGGGCTTCGTCATCAAGGTGCACGCCGTGTACGAGACGCCCTTCTGGCGCGAGAAGGGCCTGTCCGGCACCGCGTTCAGCCCCTACGAGCTCTCGCACGAGGCCTACGACAACACGAACCACGGCGACGAGCGCGGCACCCTGGTCGGCTTCGTGTCCGACCGCACCGCGGACGACCTGTTCCGCCTCAGCGCCGCGGAGCGCAAGGAGCGCATCCTCGAGTCGCTGAGCCACTACTACGGCCCCGAGGCGAAGGACCCCGTCGTCTACTACGAGAGCGACTGGGGCAGCGAGGAGTGGACGCGCGGCGCGTACGCGGCATCCTTCGACCTCGGCGGGCTCCACCGCTACGGCGCCGACCTGCGCACGCCCGTCGGGCCGATCCACTTCGCCTGCAGCGACATGGCCGGCGCGGGCTACCAGCACGTCGACGGCGCCATCCGGATGGGACGCGTCGCGGCGCAACAGATCCTCGACGAGATCCGCGCATGAGCGGTCACCTCGTCGTCGGCTACACCGCGACCAAGCCCGGTCGCGACGCCGTCGCGTTCGCCGCGCGGCTCGCGGCGGCCCTGGACGCCGTGCTCGACGTCGCGATCATCCTGCCCAGCGCGGACCGCAGCGTCATCACCCCGCCGGATGCCGGCTACGACCGTCACCTGCACGCGCAGGCCCAGACGTGGATCGCGCAGGCGATCGACCGCATCCCCGCGAACGTCGTGGCGCACGCCCACGTCCGGCCGGCGGAGTCGTTCGCCGAGGGCCTGGTGACCCTCGCCGACGAGCTGAGGGCCTCGTACATCGTGGTCGGCGCCGCCGACGGCGGCTCGCGCGGCCGCCACCGTCTGGGCTCGACGACGACCGAGCTGCTGCACTCCTCCGACGTGCCGGTCGTGCTCGTGCCGCGCGGTGCGCGCAAGATCGCGCCGGAGACCGGCATCGCACGTCTCACGGTGGCGATCGGCACCCGACCCGGCGCCGACGCGCTGATCACCGAGACGGCCGAGCTCGCCGGCGCCATCGGCGCGCCGGTCCGGCTGCTCTCGCTGCTGCCGGTCGACCTGCCGCCGTCGGCCGACACCGCGGCGATCCGCATCGCCGGCACGACCGAAGCCGACGAGGTGCTCGCCGCGGCGCGCGCCGAGCTTCCCGCGGGCCTGCGCACCGACGTGGCGGTCGCCGCGGGCGACAGCATCGAGGAGGCGGTGTCGTACCTCGACTGGCTTCCCGGCGAGGTCGTGCTGGTCGGCTCGAGCCGACTCGCCCAGCCGCGACGGCTGTTCCTCGGCTCCACCGCGGCCAAGATGCTCCACGAGATCACCGTCCCGGTGATCGTCGTCCCCCGCACCCGTTCCCACTCCGAGGAGGCTCGACGATGAGCGCACCCTCCGCATCCGACGCGCCGGCCGTGCCCGCCGAGACCGGCGGCCTGTCCAGCAAAGGGCTGAGCGCCGGCACGATCGGTCTCATCGGCGCCGTCGTCATCGGCATCTCGTGCATCGCCCCGGCCTACACCTTCACGGCGGCCGTGGGGCCCACGGCATCCGCCGTCGGCGCACAGATCCCGGCGATCATCCTCGTCGGCTTCATCCCCATGCTGCTGGTGGCCTTCGGCTACCGCGAGCTGAACAACCGCATGCCGGATGCCGGGACCAGCTTCACCTGGGCGGCGCGCGCGTTCGGCCCGTGGGTCGGGTGGATGGCCGGGTGGGGCCTGGTGGTGGCGACCATCCTCGTGCTGTCGAACCTCGCCGGCGTCGCGGTCGACTTCCTGTTCCTGCTGCTGTCGCAGGTCACGGGCAACGCGGAGATCGCCGACCTGGCCGCGAACACCTGGATCAACGTCGGCGTGTGCCTGCTGTTCATGCTGGCGGCGACCTTCATCTCCTACCGCGACATGCAGACCACCCAGAAGCTGCAGTACGTGCTGGTCACCTTCCAGGTGGCCGTGCTGCTGTTCTTCGCGATCGCGGCGATCGTGGAGGCCGTGGGCGGCAAGGGCTTCGACTTCCAACCGTTCGACATCGGCTGGTTCAACCCGTTCGCCGTCGGCTCGTTCAGCGCGTTCGCGGCGGGCCTGTCGCTGTCGATCTTCATCTTCTGGGGGTGGGACGTCACCCTCACCATGAACGAGGAGACGAAGGATCCCGAGAAGACCCCGGGCCGCGCCGCGACGATCACGGTGCTCACGATCGTCTCGATCTACCTGCTGCTCGCGGTCGCCATGATCATGTACGCCGGTGTCGGCACGGGAGAGCTCGGCCTCGGCAACGAGGGCATCCAGGAGAACGTGTTCTTCCACCTGTCCGGGCCGATCCTCGGTCCCCTGGCGTTCCTGGTGTCGCTGGCCGTGCTCACCTCCTCGGCGTCGTCGTTGCAGTCGACGTTCGTGGGACCCGCGCGCACGCTCCTGTCGATGGGGCACTACGGCGCGCTTCCGCCCGCGTTCGCCCGGGTGAGCCCGCGGTTCTTCACGCCGGGCTTCGCCACGATCGTCTCGGCGATCGTCGCCTCGGCGTTCTACGCCGTCATGCGCGTCGTGAGCGAGAACACGCTGTGGGACACGATCCTGACCCTCGGCATGATGATCTGCTTCTACTACGGCATCACGGCGTTCGCCTGCGTCTGGTACTTCCGCAAGCAGTGGTTCGACTCGGTGCGCAACGTCTTCTTCACCTTCCTGTTCCCGCTCGTCGGCGGGGCCATCCTCGCCGTCCTGTTCTTCACGACGCTGTTCGACTCGATGGACCCGGCCTACGGGTCGGGGGCCAACGTCGGCGGCGTCGGGATCGTCTTCATCCTCGGCATGCTCATCATCGTGGTGGGCATCGTCCTCATGATCTGGCAGTTCGTGAAGCGCCCCGCCTTCTTCCGGGGCGAGACGCTGTCCACGGACGCCCCCGCCAGCACCCGTCGCCTGAAGGAGGCCGCACGTTGATCAGCGAAAGCGCACTGCTCGAGAAGGTTCCCCGCGGACTGTTCATCGCCGGGGAGTGGGTGGACGGCTCCGCCGGCACCTTCCCGGTGGTCGATCCGGCGACCGGCGACACCCTCGTCGAGATCGCGGACGCGTCGCCCGAGGACGGCATCCGTGCCCTCGACGCCGCGGTCGCGGCGCAGGAGGAGTGGGCGGCCACCGCTCCGCGCGTGCGCAGCGACATCCTGCGCCGGGCGTTCGACCTGCTCACCGCCCGCGCCGACGAGTTCGCCCTGCTGATGACCCTGGAGATGGGAAAGCCCCTCGCCGAAGCGCGCGGGGAGGTCACCTACGGCGGCGAGTTCCTGCGCTGGTTCAGCGAGGAGGCGGTGCGCATCGCCGGCCGCTACGGCTCCAACCCGGAGGGCACCGGGCGGATGATCGTCAGCCAGCGCCCGGTGGGACCGTGCTTCTTCATCACGCCGTGGAACTTCCCGCTGGCGATGGCGACCCGCAAGATCGCTCCCGCGCTCGCCGCGGGGTGCACCCTGGTGGTCAAGCCCGCCGAGCTCACCCCGCTGACGACGCTCGCCTTCGTCGACCTGCTCGTCGAGGCGGGTCTGCCCGCGGGTGTCGTCAACGTGGTCACCACGACGCGCTCGGGTGCACTCTCGGCACCGATCATCGCCGACCCCCGCCTGCGCAAGCTGTCGTTCACGGGATCGACGCCGGTGGGCAAGAAGCTCATCGCGCAGGCGGCCGAGGGCGTGCTCCGGGTGTCGATGGAGCTCGGCGGCAATGCGCCGTTCGTGGTCTTCGACGACGCCGACCTCGACAAGGCGGTCGACGGGGCGATGCTCGCGAAGTTCCGCAACATCGGGCAGGCCTGCACCGCCGCGAACCGCTTCATCGTGCACGAGTCCGTCGCGGCGGAGTTCGCCCGACGCGTCACCGCGCGCGTGGACGCCATGCGCGTGGGCCGCGGCACGGAGGACGGGGTGCAGATCGGCCCGCTCATCGACCGCAAGGCGGTCGAGGGCACCGAGGCGCTGGTGTCGGATGCCGTCTCCCGCGGAGCCCGGCTGCTCACCGGTGGCGAGGCCATCGACGGACCCGGGACCTTCTTCGCCCCCACGGTGCTCACCGACGTCGCCGCCGGCAGCGACATCCTGCGCGAGGAGATCTTCGGCCCGGTGCTGGCGATCGCGACGTTCGGGAGCGAGGACGAGGCGGTGCGCCTGGCCAACGACACGGAGTACGGCCTCGTCTCCTACGTCTTCACCGAGGACCTTGCCCGGGGCCTGCGGATGATCGACCGCCTCGAAACCGGCATGATGGGGCTGAACGCGGGCGTCGTGTCCAACGCGGCGGCACCGTTCGGCGGCGTCAAGCAATCGGGCATGGGGCGCGAGGGCGGCCTGGAGGGCATCCACGAGTACCTGTCGACGAAGTACACGCTGATCCCCGCCACCTGATCCGAACGCGAACCGAGCACGATCCGACACGAACGGAGAACGACGATGACGTATGCGGTTGTGAACCCCGCCACCGGCGAGACCCTCGCCACCTACCCGGACGCCACCTCGTCGGAGGTCGAGGCCGCCGTCGCGGCCGCCCACGAGGCGGCCCAGACGTGGGGGCGCACCTCGACGCCCGCCGAACGCGCGGCGCTGCTGCGCCGCGTCGCCGAGCTGCACCGCGAGCGCCGCGACGAGCTCGCCGCGATCATCGTGCGCGAGATGGGCAAGCCGCTCGCCGCGGCCGAGGGCGAGGTCGACTTCGCCGCCGACATCACCGAGTTCTACGCCGATCACATCGACGAGATCACCGGCGACCGGCCCCTCGACATCCTGGGGGAGGGCACCGCCGTCATCCGCCGCTCGCCCCTGGGCGTGCTGCTGGGCATCATGCCGTGGAACTTCCCCTACTACCAGGTCGCCCGCTTCGCCGCGCCCAACCTGGCGATCGGCAACACGATCCTGCTCAAGCATGCGCCGCAGTGCCCCGAGTCGGCGGCGGCCATCGCGGCCATGTACGCCGAGGCGGGATTCCCCGTCGGCGCCTACGTCGACGTCCGCCTCACGAACGAGCAGGCCGCCGACGTGATCGCCGACCGTCGCGTGCACGGCGTCTCCGTCACCGGCAGCGAGCGCGCCGGCGCGGCGGTCGCCGAGATCGCCGGCCGCAACCTCAAGAAGGTCGTGCTGGAGCTCGGCGGCTCGGACCCCTTCATCCTGCTGTCCACCGACGACCTGGATGCCGCGGTGCAGGCGGCCGTCGATGCGCGCCTGGACAACAACGGTCAGTCCTGCAACGGCGCCAAGCGCTTCCTCGTCGCCGACGAGCTGTACGACGGGTTCGTCGAGCGCTTCGCCGCGGCCCTGCAGGCGGCGAAGGTCGGCGATCCGTTCGCCGAGGACACCGTGCTCGGACCGCTGTCGTCCCTGGCGGCCGCGGAGCGGCTGCAGGAGCAGGTCGACCGTGCCGTCGCGCAGGGCGCGACGGTGGTGACCGGCGGCACGCGCGACGGCGCCTTCTTCCCCGGCACCGTCCTCACCGGTGTCACCGCCGACATGGACGCCTACCGCGAGGAGTTCTTCGGTCCCGTCGGCGTCGTCTACCGCGTCAGCGGCGAGGACGAGGCCGTCGAGATCGCGAACGGCACCGAGTTCGGCCTCGGCTCGTACGTCTTCACGACCGACCCCGCGCAGGCCGCCCGCATCGCCGACCGCATCGACGCCGGTATGGTCTACGTCAACATCGTCCTCGCCGACTCGCCCGAGCTGCCGTTCGGCGGCGTGAAGCGCAGCGGCACGGGACGCGAGATGGGTCTGCTCGCCGCCGAGGAGTTCGTCAACAAGAAGCTCATCCGCATCGCGGGCTGAGCCCGGTCAGGCCGGCAGCACCGCCCGGACCTCGGCCGCCTCGGCGTGACGGCTGAGGCCCTCCAGGACGTCGCCCAGCTCGAGGGCGACGGCCTGTCGGAGGGCCTCGGCGTCGTCGGCGTGGTCGAAGGCGGCGCGGTAGACCGCCACGGCGTCGCCGGGCCGGCCGGCCTCGCGCAGCACGCGCGCCGCCAGCAGCTCCGACCCGCCCGCGCCGGCCGGGTCGCCCGCCGCCGCGAACGCGTCCGCGGCCTGCAGGGCGGTCGCGACGGCGTCGTCGACGTCTCCGCGGCCGATCAGCAGCCGCGCGCGGGTGTCGAGCACGTCCGCGACGAACCAGGCCGCCTCGTGGCGTCGGCCGAGCTCCAGAGCCTCGTCGACCAGGGCGAACGCCTCGTCGTCGCCGCGCTGCTGATGCGCCTGGGCGAGGGTGTGCAGGGCGTCGGCCAGCAGGCCCACCTCGTCGTCGTCGCCGCGGACGATGCCGACGGCCTCGGCGAGCACCTCGATCGCATCGTCCAGGGCGCCGAAGCGTCCGAGCAGGCGGCCCTGCTGCACGAGCGCGTACGCCCGGCCCGCGGCATCCTCGGCCTCCTCGCGGAGATCGGCGGTGTACGCCCACGCTCCCACGGCGTTGCCGTACTCCTCGGCCGCCTGCAGCGCCTGCGCCAGCAGCGCGGCGGTGAGGGCGCGCGAGGCCGGCTCGACGCCGCTCTCGCTCTCCTCGCGGAGCACCTCGTTCAGCGTGTCCACCGCCTCCGCGGCGAACCCGGCGGCGAGCATCGCGCGGCCCTGGCGGAAACGGACGTCCACGCTCGACAGGTCGGCGCCGTCGCGGCGCTCCGCGGCGACCCGGTAGCGGCTGACCGCCGCCGCGGGCGCACCGGCATCCTCGTGCAGCATCGCCGCGAGCAGGAAGGACTCCGAGACGATCACGTCGTCCACGCCGATCGAGACCGCGATCCGCGCCGCCTCGTCGGCGGCCGCGGCGCCCGCGGCGAACTCCTCGACGACACCGTGCAGCCGGGCACGGGTCACCAGGGCGCGCACGCGTCGGCCGTCGTCGACCGCGGGATCGGCCAGCAGCGCGTCGATGACCCGGATGGCGCCGGCCGCGTCGTCGGCGGCCGAGAGCGCGTCCGCCTCGAGCAGCCGCATGCCGTGGGCGCGGCGCACGTCGCCGGCCTCGGCGAACAGGGCCGCGGCATCGCGGGCCGGCGCCAGCGCGGCGTCGTGATCGCCCGTCCAGAGTCGGCCGATCGCGACCGTCGACAGCAGATCCGCCCGCTCGGCGATCCGATCCGCCGCCAGGGCGTCGAGCTCGTCCTGCACGCGCGGGAGCGACTCGACCAGGTCGACGCCGAACAGCACGAGTCCGAGCCGCTCCTCCAGTGCCTCCTGCACGTCCAGGCCCGCCTCCCGCAGGATGGCGCGCCGGTCCGCGAGCGCGGCGGACGCCTCGTCGGTGCGGCCGTACGAGGTGAGGGCGGAGACGAGGTGCGAGCTCAGAGCGACCCGTTCCTCCCCGACGGCGTCCGGGAGGGCGGCACGGATGGCGTCGATCGCGGTGCTCGATCCCGCGCTGGCGAGCACGAGCGCGCGCTCCACCCGCTGCTGCGGGGTCTGCGGCTCCTCGGCCGCGACCAGGGTCGAGAACTCGTGGGAGCGGATCGACACGTCGTAGCGCTCGGCCCCGCTCTCGCGCAGTCGCGCGAGAGCACGGGCATGCGCGTCGGTGCCGTTGCGCGCGTCGAACGCGGCGGCGATGCGGTCGGCTTCGGCCCACGCCCGCGCCGCCAGCTCGGCGGCCGACCACGGGCCGTCGTGCGGGCCGAGCACGGCCACCAGCTCGGCCGCCTCCGAGCCGCGCACGGGCGTGTCGGGGTGCCCGCCCGCGGCGACCGCGTCGAGGCCGACGGCGAACGCGGCCAGGGCGGTCTCGTGCGCCGCGGCATCCAGCCCGTCGTGCACCAGCCAGGGGAGGTGCTTCTCGACGAGGGCCAGGGTGCGGGCGTCGTTGCCGGTGACGGCGCAGAAGACCACGTTGTCCGCGATGATCGCGAGGTTCGCGGGGTTGTCCTTGGCCAGCCGATAGCTGCGCAGGTGCGCGGCGCGCGCCTCGTCCAGCATCCCGGCGCGCAGGTACGGCAGCAGGATGCGGGCGAGCGCGTGCTCCGGCTCCTCGCCGCACGAGAAGCCGCCCTCGATCATCTCCTGCACGAGGCGGATCGCGTCGTCCTCTCGTCCCGTCTCGGCGAAGAATCCGGCGAACTGACTGCGCACGCACGCGTCGCAGTGGCTGTAGTCGTCTCGCGGGGTCGCCTCCAGTCGCTGCTGCAGGGCAGCCGCCTCCTCGACGCGGCCCGCCGACCAGGCGTCCTCGAAGCGCGCCATGAGCACGCCCGACTCGCCGACGCCGGCGCGGCGGTAGTGCTCCGCCATGTCGTCGAGCACCGCCGCGATCTGCGCGGGGGCGAACTCGGGCGAGTTGGAGAGCGCGCCGGCCATCCACTTGTAGTGCCAGAGAAGGTCGCCGGCGGGTTCGAGCACGGCCGGGAAGAGCTCCGGGTCGGCGTCGTGATGGGCCAGGCACCACGCGAACGAGGTGAGCATCAGGTCGGTGTCGCCGGCCATGTTGGCGCTCGATGTCTGCCGCAGCCGGGCCTCGTACTCGAGCCGCTCGTCACCGCTCTCGCGCGCCAGCGACACGGCGTCCGCGACGAGCGCGCGTTCGGCGGGACCCCACGGCGTGCGGTCGATCTCGTCGAAGAGCGTGCGGACGCGGGAGGCGAAGCTGGTCATGATTCTCCTTCGGGGGATGCGGATGCCGCCGGGTCGTCGGCGTGCAACGCACGGCCGAGCAGCTCCGAGAGCGAGGTCGTCATCAGTGCGCGGTCGGCCGCGCCGAGCGGGTGGTGGCCGGCCAGCAGCGACTGGACGTACAGCAGGTGGATGCCGAGGTCGAACACCCGGCCGTCCGGGGCCGATCCGAGTCGGCGCACGAGCGCGTTGGTCCAGTTCAGACACAGCCGCGCGGCGGGGGCGCCGTCGGCGGGCGCGCCGCCGACGACCGCGGCGGCGCGATCGAGCACGCCGCCCCACAGCGCACCGCCGGCGCTGCGGGCACGGCCGCGATCGAGCGCGCGCAGCACGGCGGGGTCGGAGACGAACAGGCCGGGCAGCTCGCCGCGCGCGAAGGAGCGGACCATCACGTCGACGTCGGGCAGCGCCGCCGCCGCGCGGCGTTCCAGCTCCAACGCGGCGGCGCGGTCGTCCAGAGGCGGCAGATCGAGCCGGTCGATCTCGTCCAGCACCTCGATGCGCTCGACGGTGACGTGGGGGAAGACGTCGGGGAGGCGTCGGATCAGATCGGCGTCGTAGACGTAGCCGCCGTCGACCAGCACCCCGCCGTCGTCGATGACGCTCGCCACCTGGCGGAACTCGTCGACGGTCTCGGCGTAGCGCACGTGCGGGAAGCGGCGCACGAGCTCCTCGATCCGCAGCCGGCCCTGCGTGGTCTCCACCGACAGCCAGCGGACGATGAAGCGGGCGAGCTCGTCGTCGTGGCGCACGAGCGCCTTGAGGGCGACCTCGTGGATCGCGACGAACTGCGCGAGACGGGCGGGATCGCTCAGTGCGAGGTCGAGGATCCACCGACGGATGCCGTCGCCCAGCTCCCGACGGGTCTGCTCCAGCGCGTCGTCGTCGACCAGCGCCTCCCGGCTCGCGGTCGGGTGCAGTCCCTCCGAGTCGATGACGGCGCGCGCGAAGAACGCCCAGTCGGGGAGGATGTCGTCGGCGCGCTCGGTCAGCAGCATCCGGCGCAGGTACACGCGGGTGCTCTGCCGCGCCGACGGCGGCGGCGCGAACGGCAGCACGTAGGCGACACCGCGGGTCTGCGTCGCCGGCACCGTCAGCGCGATGACGTCCAGCGGTTCCGCACCGAGGAGGTCGCGGCCGTAGGCCAGCCGCGTCTCGCGGTCGGCGGACAGGAACGGCGGCGCGGTGGTGATCGTCGTCTCGCCGCCGGCGGGCAGGTCGACCGCGATCGTCACGGGCAGGTAGGCGGCGAAGGTCTCGGCGAGCTCGAGCACCGTCGCGGTCTCCACGAGGGCGCGCGTCTCGGCGCGGGGGGAGAGGTGCACGCTGGTGCCGACGGGGGTCTCCGGCGCGCCGGGGCCGACGGTGAAGGTGCCGTCGGAGCGGCCCACCCACTCGACGGCCTCGCCGGCGGCGGCGCTGCGCGAGCGGATGACGATGGTGTCGCAGACCATGAAGCACGACAGCATCCCGATGCCGAACTGGCCCAGGTAGTCGCCGCGCGGCAGGTCGAAGATGTCGCGCTTGGAGCTGCGCCCGACGGTCGCCAGCAGATCGGCGACCTCGGCGGCGGTGAGGCCGACGCCGTCGTCGCGGAGGACGAACTCGTCGGATGCCGCACTCACCGGCGTGATCCGCACGCGCCCGCCCCCGCCGTCGACGCCGCGGCGCGCGGCGATCGCGTCGACCGCGTTCTGCAGGAGCTCGCGCAGATACACGCGGGGGCCGGAGTAGATGTGCCGGCTGAGCAGATCGATGACTCCGCGCAGGTCGACCTGGAACTGATGGGCGGCGTTCTCGTTCAGCGTCATACCTCGGGGTGGAGCGTCGGGGATACCTCCAGGCTATTCGAGAATTTGCCCGGCGCGCGGGGGTGGCGCCGCGCGCGCCGGCGGAGCAGGATGAGGCCATGGACACCTCGGATGCGGTCAGCTTCCTCGATGACCGGCAGTGCTGGCAGCGGCTCGCCGAGCAGGAGCTCGGCCGCCTGGTCACCCACGTCGGCGACGTCCTGGACATCTTCCCGGTGAACTACATCCTCGACGGGGAGAGCATCGTCTTCCGCACCGCCGAGGGCAGCAAGCTGACCGAGCTCACGATCAACGACGGCGTGCTCTTCGAGGTCGACGAGTACAGCGACACCGACGCCTGGAGCGTGGTGGTGCGCGGTCACGCCCACCGCCTGACGACGGCCGACGACGTGCGCGCCGCGGACGAGCTCGGGCTGCGCCCGTGGATCCCGACGGTGAAGTACAACTACGTCCGCGTCGTGCCGGCATCCCTGTCCGGACGCGACTTCCGCCGGGGGCCGGAACCCGATCGGTACGGTGTGCAGGAGTACTGACGGTTCGCGCGTCCAGATGGCATGACGTACACTGGACAGTGCACTTGAAGTCTGCATTCTTTTGCCGTGCCCGCGTGGTTCCCGCGTGGTCCTCGAGCACGGGAGGCGGATTTCACCCTGGGATCCCCGGATCTCTAGGGCGGTAGCTCAATTGGCAGAGCAGCGGTCTCCAAAACCGCAGGTTGCAGGTTCGATTCCTGTCCGCCCTGCGCGTCAGCGATCAGTTGACACAGCAGGCGCGCCGGTCCACGCCGGCGCGGAAGCAAGTCCGAGAACGTCCGAGCACGTCACATGGGTGGGTACATGGTCCAGGAAGAGGCGCACGGCGAGGTCGTCGCAGCAGGCGGCACGCCCCGCGAGAAGAAGCTGAACTTCTTCCAGCGGATCGCGCTCTTCATCCGCCAGGTCTTCGGCGAACTCCGCAAGGTGGTCACGCCGACCCGCCAGGAGCTCCTGAAGTTCACCGGTGTCGTCCTCGGCTTCGTCGTCGTGATGATGGCCGTCGTGTACAGCCTCGACTTGCTCTTCACCTGGGTGGTGCAGGTCGTCTTCGGCGTGCCGAGCTGATCCAGCCGACGCCCGAGCTGTCACCGCACGACCCCCGAGGGAAGAGGACATACGTGTCTGAGAAGTACACCGACGACGTCGACTGGGCCACCGCCGCCGAGCAGTCCAGTGAAGACGACGAGGCGCAGGAGGGCAACGTCCTCGCCGCCGAGGAGCGCGCCTCCGCGCCCGCGGAGCACCTCGCCGTCCACGTGGTCGACGACGAGGACGCGGCCGTCGACGACGACGAGTACGACGACATCGACATCGAAGACCCGGAGGCAGACGCCATCGTGAACGACGCACTGGAGATCGACGAGGCCGCCGAGGCCGAAGCCGCCGCCGAGGTGCTCACCGACGCCCTCGCCGAGGAGGAGGCCGACGCGGCCGCTCACGCCGCCGAGGAGATCGCGCCCTACGACGGTCCCGACGTCAACGGCGAGCCCGACGCCCCCGTGCTGGACGAGGAGTTCGTCGCCGAGGTCGAGACCGCCGGCGAGGTGGTCGAGGCCGCCGAGGACGACGCCGACGCCGCACCCGAAGACCCCTACGAGGCGTTCCGCACCGAGCTGCGGTCGCTTCCCGGCAAGTGGTACGTCATCCACTCGTACGCGGGCTTCGAGCGCAAGGTGAAGGCCAACATCGAGCAGCGCAAGAACTCGCTCGAGGTCGAAGAGGACATCTACCAGGTCGAGGTCCCCATGGAGGACGTCGTCGAGATCAAGAACGGTCAGCGCAAGATGGTCACGCGCGTCCGGATCCCCGGCTACGTGCTCGTGCGCATGGAGCTCAACGAGGACACGTGGTCGGTCGTGCGTCACACGCCCGGCGTCACGGGCTTCGTGGGCAACGCCCACAACCCGACGCCGCTGCGTTTCGAGGAGGCCTTCAACATGCTGAAGTCCCTCGTGCAGGTCACCGAGACGGCGCCCGTCAAGGGCGGCGGGGCCAAGGGCTCCGCGACCCAGGCGCGCAGCGTCATCACCGAGGTCGACTTCGAGATCGGCGAGACGATCACGATCAAGGAGGGCTCGTTCGCGGGTCTTCCCGGCTCGATCAGCGAGATCAAGCCGGAGAGCGGCAAGCTCACGGTGCTCGTCTCCCTCTTCGAGCGCGAGACGCCGGTCGAGCTGTCGTTCGACCAGGTCACCAAGCAGTGATCGCCACCGGATGCCGCGGCATCCGGTAGAATCATCAGGTTGCGCACTCGTCGCGCGACCTCCCCACCACCTTTCGGGTCCGCCGATCGCGTGGAAGCGCGCCCCGATGCTCCGGCCACGGGCGCTCGACAGAAGGAAAGAGAATGGCACCCAAGAAGAAGGTGACCGGCCTGATCAAGCTTCAGATCAACGCCGGTGCCGCCAACCCGGCGCCGCCGATCGGCCCCGCGCTCGGTCAGCATGGCGTCAACATCATGGAGTTCTGCAAGGCGTACAACGCCGCGACCGAGTCGCAGCGCGGCAACGTCATCCCCGTGGAGATCACCGTCTACGAGGACCGCAGCTTCACGTTCATCCTGAAGACCCCGCCCGCCGCGGAGCTCATCAAGAAGGCCGCCGGCGTGCAGAAGGGCTCCAAGACCCCGCACACCGTCAAGGTGGCGAAGCTCACCAAGGACCAGGTCCGTCAGATCGCCGAGACGAAGATGCCCGACCTGAACGCGAACGACATCGAGGCCGCCTCGCTGATCATCGCCGGCACCGCCCGCTCCATGGGCATCACGGTCGAGGACTGAGGGGGAACGCACAATGGCTAAGTCCAAGGTTTACGAAGCAGCCGCGGCGAAGATCGACCGCGACAAGTTCTACACGTCCACCGAGGCCGTGAAGCTCGCGAAGGAGACGGGGTCGAAGAAGTTCGACTCGACCGTCGAGGTCGCCCTCAAGCTCGCGGTCGACCCGCGCAAGGCGGACCAGATGGTCCGCGGCACGGTCATCCTCCCGCACGGCACGGGCAAGACCGCCCGCGTCATCGTGTTCGCGACGGGCCCGGCCGCCGAGGCCGCCATCGCCGCGGGCGCGGACGAGGTCGGCGGCGCCGAGCTCATCGAGAAGGTCGCCGGCGGCTGGACCGCGTTCGACGCGGCCGTCTCCACGCCCGAGCTCATGGGCCAGGTCGGACGCCTCGGCAAGGTCCTCGGTCCCCGTGGCCTCATGCCGAACCCCAAGACCGGCACCGTGACCCCCAACCCGGCCAAGGCCGTCGAGGAGATCAAGGGCGGCAAGATCGAGTTCCGCGTCGACAAGCACGCCAACGTGCACTTCGTCGTCGGCAAGGCCTCCTTCACGGCCGAGCAGCTGGAGGAGAACTTCACCGCCGCGGTCGAGGAGATCGTGCGCCTGAAGCCCTCGAGCTCGAAGGGCCGCTACATCCAGAAGGGCGCCGTGTCGACCACGTTCGGCCCCGGCATCCCGCTGGACGTCAACTCCCTGGTCTGATCCTCGGATCGACCTCACGACGGGGCTCCACCTTCGGGTGGGGCCCCGTCGTCGTCTCAGCCGTCCCGGCGGATCTCGAAGACGCCGGAGCCCTCGGGCGCGATCTGCTCGACCTGCACGTCGTCGACCCAGCCGCCGCGCGGGCCGCGGCGGGCCCAGTCCACGACGTCGGCCACGGCCGCATCGCTGCCCTCCACCTCGGCCTCGACGCTGCCGTCGGGGCGATTGCGCACCCATCCGGTGGCGCCGACGCGCGCGGCGACGGCTTCCATCGTGAATCGGTACCCGACGCCCTGCACGCCGCCGCGGGCGACGAGGTGGACACGCATCATCCCCCCATCCTGCCCGCACCGGCTCAGCGGGGCCAGACGAGGCTCACCGCGAGGGCGATCATCACGACCGCGATCACGCCGTCGACGATGCGCCAGGAGCGCGGCGTGGCCAACCGGCGCCCCAGATGACGGGCGCCGAGGGCGAGCGAGAAGAACCAGAGGACGGATGCCGCGGCGGCCCCCGCGGCGAACCACCAACGGTCCGCGCCGTGCGTGTTCGCGACGGAGCCGAGGAGGAACACGGTGTCGAGGTAGACGTGCGGGTTGAGCCAGGTGAGCGCGAGGCACGTCAGGACGATCGGTGCGAGCCGCGGCGCGCGCTCGGCGTCGCGCGGCCCCTCGTCGGACACCTGCAGCGCCGCGTCCGACGGACGCAGCGCGCGGCGCGCCGCGAGCAGCCCGTAGCCGCCGAGGAAGAGGGCGCCCGCCCACCGCACGGCGTCGATGAGCCAGGGGACGGCGTGCAGGATCGCGCCGACGCCGGAGACGCCGACCGCGATGAGCACGGCATCCGACAGTGCGCACACGAGGGCGACGGCCACCACCCGCTCGCGGCGGATGCCCTGGCGCAGCACGAAGAGGTTCTGCGCGCCGATCGCGACGATGAGCGACAGGCCGAGGCCGAAACCGGCGAGGACGGTGGGGAGCACGGCTTCGACGCTAGGAGGATCGTCGTGATCAGTCCAGGTAACGATTCTCACGCCTCGTAAGCTGAGCTTATGTCCCGCATCTCGCCCGAGCTGGCGCTCACCCTCGCGACGGCCGTCGAGGAGGGGACGCTGGAAGCCGCCGCGCGTCGACTGCACCTCACCCCCTCCGCCGTCAGCCAACGCATCCGGGCGCTCGAGGACGCGCTCGGACAGGTGCTCCTCGTGCGGACGAAGCCGGTGCGCGCCACTTCGGCGGCGCACGGTGTCGTCCGCTACGCCCGCCAGCTCGCGCTCCTCGAGGCCGACGCGATCGCGCAACTGGGCGCGGATGCCGCCACGACGCGCGTGCCCCTCGCCGTGAACGCGGACTCCCTGGCGACCTGGTTCCTCGCCCCGCTGGCGCGGTTGAGCGCGCGCCACCCGGTGGTCTTCGACCTGCACCGCGACGACCAGGACTTCACGGCGGGCCTGCTCGAGTCGGGCACGGTGATGGGGGCGGTCACCTCGCGTGAGCAGCCCGTCGGCGGATGCCGGGTCAGCCCGCTCGGGGAGCTCGTCTACGAGGCGGTCGCGACCCCGGCCTTCCGCGATCGGTGGCTGACCGGCGACGCCGACGGCGACCGCGACGGGCTGCGGCGGGCGCCGGTGATCGACTTCGACCGCCGCGACGACCTGCAGACGCGCTGGTTGACGGCCCGGGGCGTGGACCCCACCGCCCCGCCGCGCCACCGCGTGCCCGCGTCGCACGACTTCGCGACGGCCGTCCAACTCGGGTTGGGATGGGCTCTGCTGCCGCGCCTGCAGTCGCGCGAGGCCCTCGCCTCCGGCGCCCTCGTGCCGCTGGGCGGACCAGAGGTCGCGGTGGCGCTGTTCTGGCAGCAGTGGAACCTGCGCTCGCCCCTGCTCGACGCGGTGGCGGGGGAGATCGTCGCGGAGGGACGCCGCGTGCTGTCGCGGTGAGTCAGCAGTCGCCGACCGCGAGGACGATCTTCCCGCGGGTGTGACCCCGCTCCACCTCGCGGTGCGCCGTCGCGGCCTCGCCCAGGTCGTAGACGTGGTCGACGAACACGCGGATCGCGCCCGAGTCGAGCAGACGCGCCAGCGTCGCCAGGACGGTGCCGTCGGGGACCACCTTGTACGAGGTGGTCCGCACGCCCGCGGCCGCGGCGGCATCCGCGTACTGCGGCCAGCCCCCGGTGGGCACGAGGACGTACAGGCCGCCCGGGCGCAGCACGCCCAGCGACCGGGTGCCCGTGTCGTCGTGCACGTTGCCGACGAGGTCGATGACGACGTCGACGGTGCCGACGACGTCCTCGAAGCGCGTGGTCGCGTAGTCGATGGCGACGGATGCCCCCAGCTCGCGCAGCCACGCGAGGTTGCCGGCCGATCCGGTGGCGATCACCTGCGCGCCGAAGTAGGCGGCCAGCTGCACCGCGAAGTGGCCCACACCGCCCGATCCGGCGTGGATGAGCACCCGCTGGCCCTCGTGGGCGTGCGCGGTCTCGACGACGAGCCCCCATGCGGTGAGCGCCGCCAGCGGCACGGCCGCGGCCTCGGCGTGGGAGAGCGACGCGGGCTTGCGCGCGACGGAGAGGGTGGGCACCACGACGTAGTCCGCGTACGATCCGCCGGAGCGGGGGAAGGGGGTCATCCCGAACACCTCGGTGCCGGGAGGGAACGGGTGCGACTCGTAGGGCGCCGAGACGACGACGCCGCTGAAGTCGAAGCCGAGCGTGCTCGGGAACGCGTCGATGGCCCCCGACACCCCCGCGCCGGAGCGGGTCTTGGCGTCGATGGGATTGACCCCGGCGGCGACCACGCGCACGAGGAGCTCGCTCAGCACGGGAGCCGGCACGGGGATCGTGGCCTCGTGCAGCACCTCCGCGCCGCCGACCTCGTCGAAGACCATCGCGCGCATGTCCCGGGGGATCTCGGGGACGGGGGCGGTGTGGGCGGCATCCGCTGCCGCGGCGCCCCGCAGAGGCCGGAATCGGGTGAGACGGTGAGAGACCATCGGGTCGCTCCTTCCCGTGCGTGTCGGCGTTGGCTGCACGTGCGGCCGGGGAGGCGTGGTGCCCCCGTGCCGACCAGTCAACCCCGGGGATGTCTCCGCCGTGTTACGCGAGTGCTACCGGGCCGCTAAGCGTCGTCAGCGGCGCGTGACGCTCTCGCCGAGCGCATGCAGCAAGCGGGTCAGCGCGTGGATGTCGTCGAGGGGCCAGTCCACGATCGCATCCAGCAGCAGGCCCTGCTGCGGGGCCCGCGCGGCCTCGAGGCGCCCCCGGCCCTCGGCCGTGGCGGACAGCAGGCTCGAGCGGCCGTCGGCGGGGTCGGGGGCGCGCGAGATGAGGCCGAGGCTCTCCAGCTCGCGGATCGTCCGGCTCAGCTGGCCCTTGTCCATCATGAGGTGATCGGCGAGCGTGGACAGGGTCACGCCGTCGCGGCGGGCGATGGTCGTGAACACCTTGTACGCGCCCGGCAGCAGGCCCGGGCTCACCCGGTTCGCGATCTCGCTGATCACCCGTTGGAAGCGGGTGATCAGCTCCCCGAACTCGGCCTCCAGCTCCCGCACCGCGTCGGTACGGGAGCTGGAGGCTGCGGAGGTCTCAGCCATCGTCGCGGGTTCCCGTGCGCACGGTGCGCACCGATCCGGTCGCGGTCAGCGTCTCCATGGCCTCCGGGACGGAGACGGTCGCGAGGTCGGCCTCGCTCGCCTGCAGGCGCTCGACGGTGGTCATCGTCGTGAGCGGCTTGTTGGGGAGGAAGACGATCGCGATCAGCGAGATCACGGCGAAGGGGACGGCGATCAGGAAGGAATGGGAGATGCCGTTGGCGTAGATGTCCTCGAACACGACACGAAGCGTATCGGGCATCGCCGAGACCTTGGGCAGCGATCCGGACTGCAGCTGCTGCCCCCAGTACTGGGCCTGGTCGCCGAGCCCCATCACGGCGGCGGTGATCTCCTCCTTGCGCTCGGCGACGAGGTCGACCACGCGCGCGGCGAGGGCGGCGCCCATGACCGAGACGCCGATGGTCCCGCCGAGGCTCCGGAAGAACGTCACACCGGAGCTCGCGACACCGATCTCCTCCGGACGGGTCGTGTTCTGCACGACCAGCACGAGGTTCTGCATCGTCATGCCCACGCCCGCACCGAGCAGGAACATGTACACCGAGACGAGGAAGAAGTCCGTGTCGTAGTGGATCGTCGACAGCAGCGACGAGCCGGCGATCAGCAGCACGGCGCCGACGATGAGGTACGGCTTCCACGTGCCGTAGCGGGTCACCAGCGTGCCGACGCCGACCGAGGCGACCAGGAGGCCGCCGATCATCGGGATCGTCATGAGCCCGGCCTCGGTCGGGGTCGCCCCGCGCGCCAGCTGCATGTACTGGCTGAGGAACACCGAGGCGCCGAACATGGCGATGCCGGTGGCGATGGAGGCGATGACCGACAGCGTGAACGTGCGGTTGCGGAACAGCGTCAGCGGCACGAGCGGCTCGCGCGAGCGCAGCTCGACGATGACGAACAGGATCGCGGCGAGGATCGCGCCGCCGACCATCAGCACCGTCGTGAGGCTCCACCAGTCGTTGTTGCCGAGATCCCACCAGTCGCCGGTCTTGGTCGTGCCGGCGTTGGTGACCCAGACCAGCAGCAGCGAGACGGCGGCCGACAGCAGCACGATGCCGAGGTAGTCGATCGTCGTCTTCTTCTTCGGGCGGGCCGGCACGTGCAGGGTCGCCTGGACGAGCACGAGGGCGACGACGGCGACCGGAAGCGAGACGAAGAAGTTCCAGCGCCAGCCCCAGGCATCCGTGATCACACCGCCCAGCAGCGGCCCGCCGATCGTGGCGAGCGCCATCACCGCGCCGAACAGGCCCATGTAGCGGCCGCGCTCGCGCGGGCTGATGATGTCGGCCATGAGCACCTGGCTGAGCGCGGCGAGGCCGCCGGCGCCGATGCCCTGCACGGCGCGGAACGCGATGAGCATCTCGGGGCTCTGCGAGAATCCCGCGGCGGCGGTCGCGAGCACGAAGATCACGATCGCGAGCTGGTAGAGCACCTTGCGGTTGGTGAGGTCGGCGAGCTTGCCCCAGATGGGGGTCGAGATCGCCGTCGTGAGCAGGGTCGCCGTGACGACCCACGTGAAGGCGGCCTGGTTGCCGTCGAGGTCGTGGATGATCACGGGCAGCGAGCTGGAGACGACGGTCGAGGCCAGCATGGACACGAACATGCCCAGCAGCAGACCGGACAGGGCTTCGAGCACCTGCCGATGGTTCATGCGCGGTGCGCCGTCGGTGAGGGTTTCTGACATAGGGGTGCTTCCTGGAAGTGCGGCGATGCGGAGGAGTCGCCGGGGGCGATGGGATGGTTGATCTCAGTCAACGTTTGAGCTGGGTCAACTATATGAGCAACGTTGACCTGCGTCAACTATTCCCGACCCGGCTCTGCCCGTGCCGAGGCCCCGGCATCCGGCGGGCGGTCAGTCGGCGAGGGCGAGGGCGCGGAACGGCTCGCGGGCGCGCGGTGCGGCGGCATCGGCCGGCGCCGCACCGGCCCGGCGCGCGGTGGTGCGGCGGTAGAGCTCGTCGATCAGCTCGGTCGCGAGGCGCACGAGGTTGCCGATCTCCCGCTCGTCGCGGTCGACCCAGGCGCACCGGGGCTCGTCGCCGACGGGCACGAACCCGTCGTGCTCCTCCCACACGACCAGGGTGCGCTCGGCACCCAGCACGTGCTGCTGCCACCACACCTGACGCAGGTAGGTGCGGGGGATCGAGCGCCACGTCTTGTTCGTGGTCTTGATCTCCGCGAGCACGACACGACCGTCCTGATCGACCGTGATGCCGTCGGGGGTCGCGAGGTGGCGCTTCTCGACGACGGCGTGGAAGAGGGCCGACGAGGGGTGGATGCCGTGCGTCGCCGCGACCCAGGCGGCGATCTCCGGCTCGCGGCGACGTCCGTGGTCGGTGTACGCGTTGCCCGAGAAGCCGCGCCCGGCGCCGAGCTTGGCGTCGGCCGCGCGCGCGATGGCGGCGGGACTCGTCAGCTGAGCGACATCCGTCGCGGTGATGCCGCGCGAGCGGGCGCGCATCCAGCCCACGCGGTCGCGCGAGTCGGCGACGATGCGGGAGGCCAGTTCCGGAGCGATGCGTGCGAAGGCCTCCGGAGTCATGACATCGAGGCTAACCCGCGCCGTCGACAGCCGGGCCCCGCGACACCCGCGCCGCCCGGATTTGGCGACGGTGCCGGCGTCGCCTATGCTGGGGGAAGCCAAAGACCGCTGGTCTCGGCGTGCGCGCAAGCGGATGCCGACGAAGCTCTGCATCGCAGGGGCCCGCGCAGGTGTCACAGACAGTACCGGGAAACCGGACACGAAGCTCCGTGCGCTTGCGCCGGAGCTTTTTCTCGTTGTGCGGGGTCCGTATCGCAGGACAGCCGGTCGAGGCCGACGCTCCGCCACCGCGGGGTGTCACGTTCACATCAAGGAGTGACCATGGCGCAGAAGGATGCATCGGTCGCCGAGCTCACGAAGAACTTCGAGAACTCGACTGCCGTTCTGCTGACCGAGTACCGCGGTCTGACGGTCGCCCAGCTCAAGCAGCTGCGCAACAGCATCCGTCAGGACGCGAGCTACGCCGTGGTGAAGAACACGCTGACCAAGATCGCCGCGAACAACGCGGGGATCACGGCGCTGGACGAGGACCTCAAGGGCCCCTCGGCCGTCGCGTTCGTGCACGGCGACTTCGTCGCCACCGCGAAGGCTCTGCGTGACTTCGCCAAGGCCAACCCGCTTCTCGTGATCAAGGGCGGCGTCTTCGAGGGCAACGCCCTGAGCGCCGACGAGGTCAACAAGTACGCCTCCCTGGAGAGCCGTGAGGTTCTGCTGGCGAAGGCGGCGGGCATGATGAAGGCGACGATGGGCAAGGCTGCGGCCACCATCGACGCGCTTCGCGAAAAGCTGGAGACCGCCGAGGCCGCGTAAGCGACCGGCGAGCTCTTTCCCATACACCCCACCCATCTAGGAGATACATCATGGCGAAGCTCACCACTGAGGAGCTGCTCGAGCAGTTTGCCGGCCTGACCCTCGTCGAGCTCAGCGAGTTCGTGAAGGCGTTCGAGGAGAAGTTCGACGTCACCGCTGCCGCCCCCGTCGCCGTCGCCGGCGCCGCGGGTGCCGCGGGTGGCGCCGAAGAGGTCGAGGAGAAGGACTCCTTCGACGTCATCCTCGAGGCCGCCGGCGACAAGAAGATCCAGGTCATCAAGACGGTCCGCGAGCTCACCTCGCTCGGCCTCGGCGAGGCCAAGGCCGTCGTCGACGGTGCCCCCAAGGCCGTGCTCGAGGGCGCGAACAAGGAGACCGCCGAGAAGGCGAAGGCTGCCCTCGAGGAGGCCGGCGCTTCGGTGACCATCAAGTAATCAGCTCTTCTCGAAGAACTGCAGCGAAGACCCCCGGGCTCGGCCCGGGGGTCTTCCGCGTCCGTGCGGCGCGCTCAGACCCGCTCGACGCCGTCGCTGATCGGGGCCGTGGAGCTGCGCACGACGAGCCGGGCGGGAAGACGCAGCTCGGTGCGCGCGCGGCCCGGCTCGGCGATCTCGGACAGCAGCACGCCCACGGCGGCCCGGCCCTGTTCCCGCGGCACCTGCTGGAGCGTGGTGAGGGCGAACATGTCGGCGAACTCGTGGTCGTCGATCCCCACGACGCTCAGCGCCGACGGCACCTGGATGCCGAGGCGACGGGCCGCGATGATCGCGCCGATCGCCACCTCGTCGCAGACGCCCACGATGGCGGTCGGGCGGCGGCGCGTGTCGCTGAGCAGATCGGCGGAGGCGGCGTAGCCGTCGGGCAGCGTCACCTCGGAGTGCGCGTGCCGGGCGAACTGCGACAGGCCCGCCTCGCGCATCGCGTGGCGGTAGCCGGCGAGCCGCTCCTGGTCGACGTGCGCCCAGTGGCTCTCGGGAGCGCCGCCCACGAACGCGATGTCGCGATGGCCGAGGGCGATGAGGTGCTCGGTGGCCCGCCGCGCCGCATCCGCGTCGTCCACCGCGACGACGCTGGTCAGCTCGCTCGAGCCGACGACGCTGACGATCGGGCGGTCGATGCGCGTCAGACGCTCGAGCTCGTGGTCCACCGGTTCCAGGCCCACCGCGATCAGGCCGTCGAACCTCTTGCGCGCCAGGAAGTCGTCGAAGATCCGGGCGCGCCCGTCGGTGCCGGGCTTCGCGTCGTACAGGGTGAGGTCGAGGCCGCGTTCCAGCAGCGCCTGCTGGATGCCCTCGAGCACCTCGGCGAAGAACCAGCGGTTGACGTAGGGCATGACGACGCCGACGTTCTGCGTGCGGCCCGTCGCGAGTCCGACGGCCCCGGCGGACGGGACGTAGCCCAGCTCGGCGGCCGCCGCGCGCACCCGCGACTTCGTGCTCTCGGATACGTAGCCGGCGCCGCTCAGGGCACGACTGGCGGTGGCCTTCGAGACGCCCGCGTGGGCGGCGACCTCCGCTATGCCCGCCATCGGCGCTCCTCCTCGAGCTGATCGATCGTCTTTCTCACGGTTCAGTATGGAACCGGTTGCTCTCATCTTCGTGGCGGCGCGTTCCGCGCGATAGTTGTCGTTATCGGGTTGTGACAATCGCTGCCTTGTGTCGTGGGAGCGTGTCCAATAGCTTTGCCTGGAATCGGTTCCGGGAAGGAACCGTGTGCACAGGAATCATCCGAGCACTCAATGAGGAGGAATCACATGGGGATGTCACGGCGGCGCTGGATTGCGCCTCTTGCCGTCATGGGCGTGGCGGCGTTCGCTCTCGCCGGCTGCGCCGAAGGCGGCAGCAGCGGCGGCAGCACAGGGGGATCGGCAGCGGCCGGGGGCACCGTGCGGATCGCGGGCGGTATCACCGGTTCTGAGGCCGACGCCCTGCAGAAGGTCTTCGACGACTGGAGCAAGACCAGCGGGGTCACCGTGGAGTACACGGGCGACAAGAGCTTCGAGGCCAACATCGTCACGAAGGTGACCGGTGGCGATGCTCCCGACATCGCGATCGTGCCGCAGCCGGGTCTGCTGAAGACCCTCGTCGGCACGGGCGACGTGAAGGCGGCACCGAAGGCCGTCGAAGACAACGTCGACGCCAACTGGTCGCCCGACTGGAAGAAGTACGGCACGATCGACGGCACGTTCTACTCGGCGCCGATGCTCGCCAACATCAAGGGCTACGTCTGGTACTCGCCGGCGAAGTTCAAGGAGTGGGGCGTCGAGATCCCGAAGACGTGGGACGAGCTGCTCACGCTGACCAAGACGATCCAGGAGAAGACCGGGGCGGCGCCCTGGTGCGCCGGCTTCGAGTCCGGCGGCGCGTCGGGCTGGCCCGGCACCGACTGGGTCGAGGACCTCGTGCTGCGCCAGTCGGGTCCCGAGGTGTACGACCAGTGGGTCGACGGCACCGTGAAGTTCACGGACAAGCCGATCTCCGACGCGTTCACCGCGGTCGGCGACATCCTGCTGAACCCGTCGTACGTCAACGCCGGCTACGGCGACGTCAAGAGCATCAACAGCACCGCGTTCGGTGACGTCGCGGCGAAGGTGGCGGACGGCTCCTGCCCGATGACCCACCAGGCGTCGTTCCTCACGGCCAACTTCCTGACCGTGAAGACGGCATCGGGTGAGACCCCGAAGGTCGCGCCCGACGGTGACGTCTACGCCTTCGTGCTCCCCGGCTACAAGGAGGGCTCGGCCACGATCGAGGTCGGTGGCGAGTTCGTCGCCGGCTTCTCCGACAGCGAGGCCACGCAGAAGGTGCTCGAGTTCATGTCCAGCCCCGAGTTCGCCGACGCCCGCGTCAGCGAGGGCGGCGCCATCTCGGCCAACCTCAAGGCGGACCCGAGCAAGGCCTCGAGCGAGTTCCTCACCGAGGCGATGAAGCTGCTGCAGGACCCGAACACCACGGTCCGCTTCGACGCGTCGGACCTCATGCCCGCCACGGTCGGCTCCGGCTCGTTCTGGAAGGGCATGGTCGACTGGATCGACGGCAAGGACCAGGCCACGGTCCTCAGCGACATCCAGGCCGGCTACAACAACTAGTCACACCCACCGCGTGACACCGCGGGCGGGATGCCGAGGCCTCGGCATCCCGCCCGCGGTGCCCGCCCTCGTCGTCACCCACGTCCCGCGTCCGCCGAAGCACACGGAGGCTCATCGATGTCCGCAACAACCACCGCGCCCGCGCGATCCCAGACGGATGCCCCGAAGCCTCCGCCGGGCCGGCGCCGCGCCTTCTCTCCCCGCGTCACCGCGGGTATCGCGACCGGCGCGCTCGTCGTCGTCCTCGCGCTCGTCGTCCTGCTGCTGCTGAGCGCACCCGTCGAGGATCCCGCCAAGATCGTCATCCCGGGCGTCTCGCTCACCGCGTTCTTCCAGTGGCTCGGCGTCATGGGGCCGATCGTCCAGATCCCGATCATCCTGATCGTCTTCGGTGCGGTCGTCGGCGTGCTCCTGCTGCTGATCGAGTACGCGCCGCGCCCCGGTCGCCTCTACTTCTGGATCCGCCTCGTCGCGTGCTTCGCCATCCCGGTGATCGCGCTGATGCTGCTGCGGCCCTACGCGAACGCGTTCATCTACGTGCTCGGCATCGCCCTGGTCTCCGGCGGCGCGCTGTTCCTGCTGGACTACCGTGCGCGCAAGGGCGCCGGCTACCTCTTCCAGCTCGTGCTGTTCGCCGCTCCCGCCGCGGTGCTGCTGCTGATCGGTCTGATCTACCCGTTCATCGCCACGTTCGTGCAGTCGTTCTACGACAAGACGGGCGCCGAGTTCGTGGGCTTCGAGAACTACGTGTGGGTGTTCACGCAGCCGGAAGGCACGTGGTCGGTGATCAACACCGTCATCTGGGTGCTGATCTGCCCCACCATCGCCACGATCGTCGGGCTCGCCTACGCGGTGTTCATCGACCGTGCCGCGGGGGAGCGGTTCCTGAAGGTGCTGATCTTCATGCCGTTCGCCATCTCGTTCGTGGGCGCCGGCATCATCTGGAAGTTCATGTACGACTACCGGCAGGGCGATCAGCTGGGTCTGCTCAACGCGATCATCACGGCTTTCGGCGGCGACCCCGTCGCCTGGCTGAGCGTGACGCCCCTGATCAACAGCCTGCTGCTGATGGTGGTGTTCATCTGGAGCCAGACGGGCCTCGCCATGGTCATCCTCTCGGCGGCCATCAAGGCGGTCCCGCCGGAGCAGATGGAGGCCGCCGAGCTCGACGGCGCGAACGCCTGGGACAGGTTCCGCAACGTCACGGTGCCCGGCATCCGCTCGTCGATCGTCGTCGTGGTGACCACCGTGGCCATCGCGGCGCTGAAGATCTACGACATCGTCGCGGTCATGACCGGCGGTCGCGCCAACACCTCGGTGCTCGCCTTCGAGATGGTCAACCAGCAGCAGCGCTTCCAGAGCTACGGCCACGCGGCGGCGCTGGCGGTCGTGCTGTTCATCTTCGTCACGCCGCTGATCGTCTTCAACATCATCCAGATCCGCAAGCAGAGGGAGATCCGATGAGCACCGGCGTCGACGTCATCGAGCCCGTCACCGACACCCGTTCGGCACGGCAGGTCTCCCGCGACACGCGCAAGCACGAGGCGATGGCGCGCAAGCGCCTGTCGTCGAAGGGCGCGACGATCGCGGCACTCATCATCGCGATCTTCTGGACCATCCCCACGTTCGGCCTGTTCGTCACGTCGTTCCGCCCCGGATCGGACGTGCAGAGCACCGGCTGGTGGACGGTGTTCACCGACCCGTCGTTCACGCTGGAGAACTACCAGAAGGCGCTGACCTCCGGCGGCACCGCCCTGACGCTGGGGGAGTCGTTCCTCAACTCGCTGGCGATCACGATCCCGGTCGTCTTCTTCGCCCTCGCGGTCGCCTCGCTGTTGGCCTACGCGTTCGCGTGGATCGACTTCAAGGGTCGCAACCTCGCCTTCATCGCGGTGTTCGCGTTGCAGATCGTGCCGCTGCAGATGGCTCTCGTGCCGCTGCTGAGCCTGTTCTCCCGCGGCATGACGATCGGCGACGTGACCGTCTTCCCGGCCCTCGACCTCCGCGGGCTCGAGCACAGCTTCGCGACGGTCTGGATCGCGCACACGATCTTCGCCCTGCCGCTGGCGGTGTTCCTGCTGCACAACTTCATCGCGGAGATCCCCAGCGAGGTCATCGAGGCGGCGCGGGTGGACGGCGCCGGACACGGGCAGATCTTCTTCCGGATGATCCTGCCGCTGGCCGCGCCCGCGCTGGCGTCCTTCGCGGTGCTCGAGTTCATCTGGGTGTGGAACGACCTGCTCGTCGCGACGATCTTCGCGCCGTCGTCGTCGCTGCCGATCACCCAGTCGTTGAACTCGCTGTCGGGCACGTGGGGCGACCAGTGGTTCCTGCAGGCCGCCGGTACGTTCATCTCGATCATCGTGCCGCTGGTCGTGTTCTTCGCCCTGCAGCGCTTCTTCGTGCGGGGGCTCCTCGCGGGGGCGACGAAGGGCTGATCGTTCGGCACCGCCCTTCGGGGGAGCGGCGCGGAACTCGTGGGGACACGAGCCGCGCCGCTCCTTTAGTGTGAAGCCATGACCAGCCCCGCGCAGGACGTCGGCGTCGAGCTCGAAGAGGTGGACCCGGCCGTCGGCCTCCGCGCCGACGAGGTCGCCGCGCGCATCGCGGACGGGCGCTCCAACGCCTATCGGGCCGAGACGAGCCGCAGCGCCGCCAGCATCGTGCGCGCGAACGTGTTCACCCTCTTCAACGGCATCGTCTTCGCGTGCTTCGGCATCCTGTTCGCCCTCGGCCGCTGGCAGGACGCCCTCTTCGGCTTCGCGGCGGTGGCCAACGCCGTCATCGGCTCGGTGCAGGAGTTCCGCGCGAAGGCCGCGCTCGACAAGCTCGCGCTGCTCAACGCCGCCGCCGCGCGCGTGCGCCGCGACGGGACCGAGCAGGAGGTGGCGCAGACGGAGGTGGTGCTGGGCGACATCCTGGTGCTGCGCGCCGGCGACCAGGTGCCGGCCGATGCCCGGATCGTGGGCTCGCGCGGCCTGCAGATCGACGAGTCGATGCTGACCGGCGAGTCGGATGCCGTGGACAAGCGCCCCGGCGACGAAGCGCTGTCCGGGTCGATCGTCGTCGGCGGCGACGGCGACGCGCAGGTCATCCGCGTCGGGGCCGACGCCTACGCGAACGCGTTCGCCGACGAGGCGAAGCGGTTCTCGCTGGTGGGCTCCGAACTGCGCGACTCGATCAACCGCGTGCTGACCTGGGTCGGGTGGGGGATCGGTCCGATCGGACTGCTCGTGCTGAACGCCCAGATGCAGGTCGCGGGCGGCTGGCGCGCCGCGTGGGAGACCGGCTCGTGGGTGCAGGCGGTGGTGAACACGATCGCCTCGCTCACCGCGATGATCCCGCTCGGGCTCGTGCTGATGACGTCGATCACCTTCGCGGTGGGCGCCGCACGCCTGGCCGCCCGGCAGGTGCTCGTCAACGAGCTGCCCGCCGTGGAGGGCCTCGCCCGGGTCGACGTCATCTGCCTGGACAAGACGGGCACGCTCACCGAGGGCGAGATCGTCTACGACGACGCGTTCCTGCTCGACGAGGTCGACGGCTGGCGCCGCACGCTGGGCTGGTACGGCGCCGCGCCCGACGCCAATGCGACCGCACGCACCCTGCGCGAGCCGTTCGCCGCCGATGCCGCCGCGCGCCCCCGCGTGGCGGCGGAGACCATCGCGTTCTCGTCGGCCCGCAAATGGAGCGCCGTCTCGTTCGACGCCGACGGCGACGCCGCCGGCACGTGGGTGCTCGGCGCGCCGGAGATGGTGTTCGGCGCGGCCGCGAGCGACGTCGCCGACCCGCTCGGCTCCGCGGTGGTCGCGCGCGCCTCCACCGGCCGCCGCACCCTCGTGCTCGCGTATGCGGCGAGCGTGCTCAGCGCCGACGACGCCGAGCACGAGCGACTGCCCGAGGGGCTGGGGCCCGTGGCGGTGCTGACCTTCCGCGAGAAGGTGCGCGCCGACGCCGCCCAGACGCTCGAGTACTTCCGCGCCCAGGGGGTCGGCATCCGCATCATCTCCGGCGACAACCCGCGTACGGTCGCGGCGATCGCGCGCGAGGTCGGCGTGGATGCCGCGGAGGGCTACGACGCCCGCGAGCTCCCCGACGACGACGCCGCGCTCGCCGAGGTGCTGGAGCAGCACACCGTCTTCGGTCGGGTGAGCCCCGATCAGAAGAAGCGGATGGTCGTCGCGCTGCAGTCGAACGGGCACACCGTCGCCATGACCGGCGACGGGGTCAACGACGCGCTCGCGATCAAGACGGCCGACATCGGCATCGCGATGAACTCGGGCGCCGCGGCCACGAAGGCCGTCGCCCGCCTCGTGCTGCTCGACGGGCGCTTCTCGCACCTTCCCGACGTCGTCGCCGAGGGGCGGCAGGTGATCGCGAACATCGAGCGCGTCTCGATGCTGTTCCTCACCAAGACCACGTACGCGACCCTGCTGGCGCTGCTCTTCGGGCTCCTGCTGCTCGAGTTCCCCTTCCTGCCGCGGCAGTTGTCCATCACCGATGGGCTGACGATCGGCATCCCCGCCTTCTTCCTCGCCCTCATGCCGAACGCGCAGCGCTACATCCCCGGGTTCCTGCGTCGCTCGCTGAGCTTCGCGATCCCGACCGGGGTCATTGTGGCGCTGACCCTCACCGCGTACACGCTCGTCGTCCGCGGCGCGGGCATCGAGGTCGACGAGCTGCGCACGGGCGCCACCATCATCCTCGCCGTCGTCGGCATCTGGATCCTCGCCGTGCTCAGCCGCCCGCTCAACCGCTACAAGGGCGCCGTCGTCGGGGGGATGTTCGTCGCCCTCGTCGTCATCTTCTCCGTCGCGCTGTCGCGGTCGTTCTTCCTGCTGGTCGATCCCGGTCAGGTCACCGCGGTCGTGGTGACCGGCGCGTGCGTGGCCGCGATCGTGCTGATCGAGGTCGTGCGCGCGATCCAGCGCCGCTACGTCGCGCGTGCCGTCGCCGATGCGGCTCCGGCGCATGCCGTCTCGCACACGCGGGAGGTCTCGCGTCCGGTGCCGGTCACGATCGCCGTCGCGCTGGTCTACCTCGGCGGTCTGGCCAGCGCCATGTTCGGCATCCTGTTCCTGCTCAGCCGTTACGACGTACCGGGGTCGATGGTGATGAGCGTGTCGCTGATCGGTGTCGGGATCGTGCTGTTCGGCCTGCTGTCCGTGGCCGCCGCGTCGGGACTGGCCCGGAGCAGCGGGCTGTCGCGGCTGTTCGTGAGCGTGCTCGCTCTGGCGCTGATCGCGCTGCAGGCGTGGAGCCTCGCGGTCGACCACGACTGGGACGGGTGGTCGCTCGCCCAGATCGCCGTCCACGCGCTCGTGCTCGCCGCGCTGTGGGCGCCTCCCGCGCACCGCTTCTTCCGGCCCGTGCTCCACGCGAGCTGAGAGAGGATCGACATGAGCGAGCTCATCGTGACCGGCGGAGCGGTGTTCGACGGCGTGGAGCGCATCGACGCAGAGGCCGTGGGCGTGCGCGACGGCGTCATCGTCGCCGTCGGCGCGCGCGACGAGGTGCGCCGCGGGCTGCCGCACGCCGACGAGCTGGATGCCGCGGGCGGTCTCATCGCGCCCTCCTTCGCCGATGCGCACGTGCACCTCGGCCTCGTCGCCCTGGAGGGCCTCGACTGCACCCTCGACGACACCGGCTCGGAGCGGGGATGCCTCGAGCGCATCCGCGCGCACGCCGAGGCGCTCGCCGACCCGCAGGCATGGGTGCGCGGAGGCGGCTGGCGCGCCGAGTGGTTCGCCGGCGGCACGCCCTCGCGCGCGGCGCTCGACGCCGTCGTGCCCGACCGTCCGGTGCTGCTGCTCGACAGCGACCGGCACGGCGCGTGGGCCAACTCGCGCGCCCTTGCCCTCGCCGGGATCGACCGGACCACGCCCGACCCGCCCGACGGGCGCATCGTGCGGGATGCCGACGGCGAGCCGCAGGGCACCCTGAGAGAGGGCGCCGTCGACCTGGTGGGCCGCATCGCCCCGCAGCCGGGCCCCGACGCGCTCGCCCCCGGCATCCGGACGGCCGCCGACCATCTGCTCTCCCTCGGCGTCACGGGCTGGCAGGAGGCGGCGCTCGCCTCGTTCGGCAGCATCCCGGACTTCACCGACGCGTACCTCCTCGCGCTCGCCGCGGGCATGCGCGGGCGCCCCACCGGTGCGGTCTGGGTGCCGCGGGACCTGACGGTCGACGCCGTCGCGGAATTCGTCGCCGGCCTGCGGGAGCGCGCCGATCGAGCGGATGCCACGGGTTTCTCCACCCGCACGGCCAAGCTCATGCTCGACGGCATCGTCGAGTCGAAGACGGCCGCACTTCGCGGGGGCTACCCGGACGGATCGCGCGGGCTCAGCTACTTCCCCGACGAGGTCGTCCACGCCGTCGTCGCGCAGGTGAACGCGGCCGGCATCCCGGTGCACGTGCACGCCATCGGCGACGCCGCGGTCGCCCAGGCGCTGGACGCCTTCGCCGCGGCGGGGCCCGCACCCCACGGCGTGCGCAACCACATCGCGCACGTGCAGGTCGTCGATCCCGCCGACGTCCCGCGGTTCGCCGCGACCGGGACGACCGTCAACGCGCAGGCGCTCTGGGCGTGCCGCAGCGAGGTGATGCGCACCGTCACCGCTCCGCTGCTCGGTCCGCAGCGCAGCGCGTGGCAGTTCCCGTTCGGGTCGCTGTGGCGCTCGGGCGCGGCGCTGGCGATGGGATCGGACTGGCCCGTGTCGGCGCCCGATCCGTGGGCCGCGATCGGCGTCGCCGTCACGCGGAGGGAGGCGGACCATCCCGACGTCGACCCGCTGGGCGCCGACGAGTCCCTGCCGCTGGCGGTGGCCCTCGCGGCGTACACGAGCGGCTCGCACGCGCTCATCGGCGACGGGGCGGCGGGCCGGATCCGCGTCGGCGCCGCCGCCGATCTGGCGATCGCCGACCGTGACCCGTTCGCCGGCGCCGACGACGAGATCGCCCGTACCCGCAACGCTTGGACGATCGCGGCCGGGCACGTCATCGACGCGCGGCGGCACTCCGCCTCCGCCGACGTCTCGGCGCAGGCCTGTCCCGCCTGCGCCTGAGATCTCAGCCGGTGCAGCCCAGGCCGGCGCGCAGCGAGGTCATCAGGTCGATCTCGGCGGACTGGGTGTCGATCACGCCCTGGGCCACCGTGAGCGCACGCGGCTCGTGTCCGAGCTGCAGCAGCGCCTGAGCCATGGGCAATGCGCCCTGGTGGTGCCGGATCATCAGTCCCAGGAACGTGCAGTCCGCCGCGGTGCCCGTCTGCGCGCGCAGCGCGGCGAGCTCGTCCGCACTGGCCATACCCATCTGCGTCATCAGCTCGGCCTCGGACGGGCGGGCCGCACCCGTGCCGGCGTGCTGGTGCGAGGTGTCCGCGGCATCCATCCAGCCCATCAGCGGGCCGCCCGCCTGCGGCAGCCCCCACTTCACGAGCCAATCGTAGAACTCGCCCTTCTGCGCCGACTGCGTCGTGGCGATGTCGTAGGCGAGCACGCGCACATCGTCGTTGCGGGTCGTGCGGTAGATGTCCATCGCCATCTCGACGGCCTGACCGTGGTGCACCTGCATGTCGCGGGCGAACCCCGCCTCGGGCGAGTCGGATGCGGGGGCCGCCGCGGCCGCCGAGGCGCCGAACGTGGAGAATCGTCCGATCGCGAAGGCGAGGCCCGCGATCGCGAGGGCGACGATGAGCACCGCCCACCAGGGCGGCAGGGCGCGCGTCGAGGCGGGGGCGGTCACGACCGCTTGCCGGGACCGTCGATCGCGCCGGTGCACGCGGCGCCGGGCTCGGGCACGTTCTGGTTGCGCCAGTACTCCTCGAAGAAGGTCGGGATGCGGCTGTCGGTCGCGCTGTCGAGCTTCAGCTGCGCGTTCCAGGCGCTGAGCACGATGGGGGTCGGCAGCCCCTCGTACGGCGAGAGGATGACGTACGTCGACGGCAGCTGGGCCTTGAGCGCGTCGAGGTCGGCGCCGCTGACCTGGGTGGCGTCGTAGGTGACCCAGACCGCGCCGTGCTCGAGCGAGTGCACCGCGTTCTCGTTGGTCTGCGGCTGGTCGTAGATGCCGCAGTTGAGCCAGTACTGGTTGTGGGGGCCGCCGGCGGGCGGGTTCTGGGGATAGTCGACGGTGCCCGCGACGTGCTGCGTCTCGTTGGTGAAGGTCTCGACGCCCTCGATCGTCGCGCCCGTCCCACCGGCCTGGTAGGTCGCGGCGCGCGGGGCGAAGACGATCGAGGCCGCGATCACCGCGACGACCGCGACGGCGGCGACGCTGCCGACGACCCACCAGGTGAGGCGGCTGCGCCGGCGTCGCGCGAGCTGTCGCTGGTACTCGGCCAGCTTCTCCTGCTTCTGCTGCTCACGCTGCTGCTTGACGGTGAGCTCGATCTTGGCCTGCGTCGCGGGGTTGCCGCTGGCGCGCTTGCCGCGGGGGGTGGAGGGCGTCGGGGTCATGGAGAGGTCCTCGGCTCGGGGGCGGGCGGGGCCGGTCCGGGAGGGAGCGACCTTTCGATCGTATGCGCACGCATGACTTCGAGTCTGGGGAAAAGGTTAGGATCGGAACCGGCTCGAATCGTTTCGAGTCCTCATCGCCGATGTCGTCCCGCCTCGCTCGGCGCCGCGACACCTCCTCGGCCGCCGCGGCCGGCCTCGCCCGCCCCCGCCCGCTCCGCCCCGCCCTTCGCCCCCACCCGTCTGGAAACCGTGCGCGACAACCCCGCCTCCCGCCCCGCCTCCGCCGCCGCCGAGCGCACCGCCACCGGTGCGATCCGCACGTTGGGCCCGCATCCCGCGACGGCGCCCGTCGTCCTGCACCCGGGAGATGCGATCTCCACGCCGCGACGCGTGGTCTACATCATCCTGCTCGGCGCTCTCACGGCCCTCGGGCCGTTCACGATCGACCTGTACCTGCCGGCCTTCCCGACGCTGCAGGCCGACTTCCGCACCTCCGCGGCCGCGATCCAGCTGACCCTGACCGGCACCATGGTGGGCTTCGCGCTGGGCCAGCTGATCGTCGGGCCGCTCAGCGACAAGGTCGGGCGCCGCCTGCCCCTGCTCGCCGTCACGGCGCTGCACGTCGTGGCGAGCGTCGCGGCCGCGCTGGCCCCCGACCTGACGCTGCTCGCGATCGCCCGGGTGTTCATGGGCGTCGGCGCCGCGGCGGGCGGCGTCGTGGCCATGGCGATCGTGCGCGACCTGTTCGGCGGGCGCCGGCTGGTCGTCATGCTGAGCCGGCTCGCCCTCGTCTCCGGCGCGGCGCCCGTCGTCGCGCCGCTGATCGGATCGGCGCTGCTCACGGTGATGCCCTGGCGCGGCATCTTCGTGGTGCTCGCCGTGTACGGCGCCGTCATGCTCGTGGCGGCGATCGCGCTCGTGCCGGAGACCCTGCCCGCGGCACGACGCCGCGAGCGCGGAGCGACCACGGTGCTGCAGCGCTACCGAGCCGTGTTCAGCGACCGGGTGTTCGTGGGCGTGCTGATCATCGGCGGCATGTCGTTCAGCGGTCTGTTCTCCTACCTCTCCTCCTCGTCGTTCCTCTTCCAGGAGACCTACGGCTTCGACGCCCAGCAGTACGGCCTGCTGTTCGCAGCCAACTCGCTCGGTCTGGTCATCGGCGTCCAGGTGGCCGCACGGCTGGCGGCGCGCTTCGGACCGCAATGGGTGCTCGCCGTCTCGACCGGCGTGCTGGTGCTCGCGGCCGTGGCGATCATCGTCCTCGACCAGCTCGGGCTCGGACTCTGGGGCACGATGGTGCCGCTGTTCGTCTTCATGACGGCGTGCGGGTTCACCTTCCCCTGCGTCCAGGTGCTCGCACTCGACCGGCACGGCAAGGCGGCCGGCACCGCGGCATCCATCCTCGGAGCGACCAACTTCGGCGTCGCGGGGCTCATCTCGCCGATCGTCGGCTGGGTGGCCAAGGATGCCGGGATCACCGCGACCACCATGGCCTCGGTGATGGTCGGCTGCGCGCTCATCGGCTGCACCGCGCTGTGGGCGATCGTGCGGCCGTGGACGGTCGCGCGCCTCACGCCGTAGCGGATGCCGTCGGGCACAATGGGGCGATGAGAGCACCGACCGACGACGACCTCGCCACCGTCGCCCTGCAGCGCCTCGTCGCGGGGGTGCTGCTGATCGCCGCCACGGTGTGGCTCGGCATCCAGGTGGTCGTCGAGGCCGACGTCAACGTGGACGAGTGGTGGAACGTGTTCGTCGATCGCTTCGCCTTCCTCGATCCGGCGGCCCTGGCGATGAACTTCCTCGGCGGGGGCTGGTTCGCGACCTTCGTCGTGCCGCTCGGCGGCGTCGCCCTCCTGCTGGTGCTGCGCCGCCCGCGCGGCGCGCTGTTCGTCGTCGTCGCCTCGGTCGGCAGCGTCGCGCTCGTCCAGCTGCTGAAGGCGCTGTTCGGCCGCGCCCGTCCCGAGGACATGATCGTGTTCTCCGACCACGGCTCGTTCCCCTCCGGCCACACCGGCAACGCGGCCACGGTCGCCACGATCGCCGTCATCCTCTTCCCCCGGGTCGCCGTCGCCGTCGTCGGCGGCGCGTGGGTGTTCGCGATGGCGTTCAGCCGCACCCAGGTGCACGCGCACTGGCTGAGCGACACCGTCGGCGGCGCCCTCGTCGGCGTCGGCGCCACCCTCGTCGTCGCGGCCGCCTTCACGCGCGTGCTGGACCGTGAGAGCGAGCGGGTCCGCTCGCTAGGCTGAGCGCCATGAGTGCTGTCGACGATGCCGAGCTCGCCCGTCTGCAGGCCGAAGCGGAGGCCGCAGAGGCCGCGTTGAAGCTCGCCCAGGCCAAGGCGGCGCTCGCCGCCGCGCAGGCCGCCCGTGCGTCCGCACCGGCAGCAGCAGAGGAGATTTCCGCCCCGGAGGATGCTGCGGGCACATCAGCTCCTCCCGAGGTGATATCTCCTCCCGAAGCGCAGGCGGCGCAGGCGCCGTCGGAGGTGGATGCCGCGGCATCCGGCCCCCTCGACGCCGACCAGGTCGCCGCCATCGCGAAGGGGTACACGTTCGAGGGGCTCACGCTCGACCTCGGCGCGCTGATGAACACCGAGCCGGTGCCCGCGGCGCAGATCCGGATCCCGCTCGCGATGATGAACCGCCACGGCCTGGTCGCCGGTGCCACCGGCACGGGCAAGACGCGCACCCTCCAGGGGCTCGCCGAGCAGCTCGCCGCGAAGGGCGTGCCCGTCTTCGCGGCCGACATGAAGGGCGACCTGTCCGGTGTCGCGACGCCGGGCGAGCCCAGCGACAAGCTGCGCGCCCGGACGGCGGCGATCGGGCAGGAGTGGGCGCCCGCGGCATCCGTGACCGAGTACTTCGCCCTCGGCGGCGTGGGCATGGGCGTGCCGGTGCGCGCCACCGTCTCCGGGTTCGGCCCGCTGTTGCTGAGCAAGGTGCTCGGCCTGAACGAGACTCAGGAGTCGAGCCTCGGCCTCGTCTTCCACTACGCCGACGCCAACGGGCTCGCCCTCGTCGACCTGTCCGATCTGCGGGCGGTGCTCACGTGGCTCACGAGCGACGAGGGCAAGGTCGAGCTGAAGGAGCTGGGCGGCCTGTCGGCGGCGACGGCGGGCGTCATCCTCCGCAAGCTCATCACCTTCGCCGACGACGGCGCCGACGTCTTCTTCGGCGAGCCGGAGTTCGACGTCCGCGATTTCCTGCGCACGGCGCCCGACGGTCGCGGCGTGATCTCGCTGCTGGAGGTGCCGGGCGTCGCCGACAAGCCCGCGCTGTTCTCGACGTTCCTCATGTACCTGCTGGCGGAGCTGTTCGAGATCCTCCCCGAGGTGGGAGATCTCGACAAGCCGAAGCTCGTGTTCTTCTTCGACGAGGCGCACCTGCTCTTCCGCGATGCGTCGAAGGCGTTCCTCGCGGCCATCACCCAGACGGTGCGGCTCATCCGCTCCAAGGGCGTCGGCGTGTTCTTCGTCACCCAGACGCCCAAGGACGTGCCGTCGGACGTGCTCGGCCAGCTCGGCTCCCGCGTGCAGCATGCGCTGCGCGCCTTCACGCCCGACGATGCGAAGGCGCTGCGGGCCACGGTCGGCACCTACCCGAAGAGCGGGTACGACCTCGAGCGCGTGCTGCAGGAGCTCGGCACGGGCGAGGCGATCGTGACCGTCATGAGCGAGAAGGGGGCACCGACCCCCGTCGCCTGGACACGGCTGCGCGCGCCGCAGGGGCTCATGTCGCCCACGCCCGTTCCCGACATCGAGCGGGCGGTGCACGCGTCGCCCCTGCTCGCGCAGTACGGGACGCCCATCGACCGGGAGTCCGCACGCGAGATCCTGACCGCGAAGATGAACGCGGCCGCGGAGGCGGATGCCGCCGCAGAGAGAGCCGCCGCGCAGGCCGCCGCGCAGGCCGCCCAGGCCAAGGCGGATGCCGCCGCCGCGCGCGAGCGGCAGAAGGAGTACGACCGCATCCTGCGCTCCACTGGCGGCACGGGCGCCTCGCGCACGTCCCGCACCTCGCGCGCCGCGCAGAAGTCCCCGCTGGAACAGGTCTTGAACGCGAAGTCCACCCAGACCATCCTGACCTCGGTCATCCGCGGCATCTTCGGCACCGGCCGCCGCTAGCCCTTCGCGAGCCGCTACCCGCCGGCCGAGCCGCTACGCGCCGGCCCGCCCGCGCGGTAGCGGCTCGGCCGCGTCATGGCGGCTCGGGGGAAGGCGGGCTAGCGTGGCGGGCATGAGCGAACTGTCCACGCCCACCGGCCGCGAAGAAGCCCTGCGGGCCGTGCCGCGCGCCGACGGCAGCGCGCCGCGCGCCCTCGTGCTCGGCGCCACCGGCTACATCGGCGGCCGGCTCGTGCCGCGGCTGATCGCGGCCGGGTACCGCGTGCGGGTCCTCGCGCGCGATCCCGCCCGCCTCGCGGCGTTCGACTGGGGGGACGAGGTCGAGGTCGTCGCCGGTGCGGCGGTCGATGGCCCCGCGCTCGCCCGGGCCTGCGACGACGTCGACGTGCTCTTCTACCTCATCCATTCGATGTCGGCGGGCGCGGGGTTCGAGGAGGCCGACCTCGCCGCCGCCCGGGCCGTCGCCACCGCGGCGGCCGCGGCATCCGTGGGCCGGATCGTCTACCTGGGCGGCCTGCACCCCGACGGGGTGCCTCTGAGCCCGCACCTGCGCTCGCGGGTCGAGGTGGGCGACGTGTTCCTGCGCAGCGGAGTGCCGACGCTCGTGCTGCAGGCGGGGGTCGTCATCGGCTCGGGGTCCGCATCGTTCGAGATGATCCGCCACCTCACCGAGGTGCTGCCCTACATGCCCGCGCCGAAGTGGGTGCGCAACTTCATCCAGCCGATCGCGGTGCGCGACGTCATGTACTACCTCCTGGGCGCGGCGCGGGTCGCTCCCGAGGTCAACCGCGCGGTCGACATCGGCGGTCCCGACGTGCTGCGCTACGGGCAGATGATGAACGGCTACGCGGTCGAAGCCGGGCTCCCGCAACGCCCGATCGCCCCGCTGCCGGTGCTCACCCCGGGTCTCGCCTCGCACTGGGTCAACGTCGTCACGCCCGTGCCGCGCTCGATCGCGCGCCCGCTCATCGCGTCGCTGCAGAACGAGTGCGTCATGGACGATCACGACATCGACGCGATCATCCCGCCGCCGGAGGGTGGCCTCACCCCGTACCGCCGCGCCGTCGCGCTCGCCCTCGGTCGCGTCGCGGCCGACAGCGTCGAGACGAGCTGGCAGGATGCCGAGGTCAGCGGGGTCCCGTCGGATCCGCTGCCGTCCGACCCGGAGTGGGCGGGGCGCACGGTCTACACCGACGTACGCACGGCGGCGACCACCGCGGCGCCGGAGCGGCTCTGGGACGTCATCGAGGGCATCGGCGGGGAGAACGGCTGGTACTCGGCGCCCCTGCTGTGGGCGCTGCGGGGGTGGATGGACCGCCTCGTCGGGGGCGTCGGCCTCGTCCGGGGTCGCCGCAACCGTACGCGCGTCGCGGTCGGCGACGTGATCGACTTCTGGCGGGTCGAGAAGGTGGAGCCCGGGCGGCTGCTGCGCCTGCGCGCCGAGATGAAGGTGCCCGGGCTGGCCTGGCTCGACCTCGGCTGCGAGCCGGGCGCCGACGGCGGCGCGGTGTACCGTCAGCGCGCGGTCTTCTTCCCGTCGGGGCTGTCGGGGCGGCTGTACTGGCTGGCCGTGCTGCCGTTCCACGGGTTCATCTTCCGCGGGATGGCCAACCGGATCACCGCGGCCGCCGAGGCCGCGCAGCCGGCGGCATAGAATCGCGGGATGCCGCACCTGCGACCGTTCCGCGCCGGCGACGAGGCCGCGCTCGCCGAGGTCTGCCTGCGGACCGCGGATGCCGGCGCGGACGGCACCGGCATCCTGGACGACGACGACATCTGGGGCGCCGTCTTCGTGCTCCCGTACGCGGCTCGCCATCCCGGCCTCGCCTTCGTCGTGGAGACCGACGACGGCCGCGTGGCCGGCTACATCGTCGGCACCGATGACACCGACGCCTTCGAGGAATGGTTCCGCTCCGAATGGTGGCCGCGGGTCGGCTCGCGCTGGCCGCGGCGCGCCGCGGGTGGCGAGGAGGGGGAGGGCACCCGGCAGGATGCCGTCCTGGCGTATGCCGACAGCCGACGCCCCGGCGCGGAACCGTACGCCGCGACCCATCCGGCGCACCTGCACATCGACCTCCTGCCCGAGCTGCAGGGTCAGGGATGGGGACGGCGGCTCATCGCCGCGCTCGTCGACGCGCTGCGCGCCCGCGGCGTCGCGGGCCTGCACCTCGTCGCCGCGGGCGGCAACGCCGGCGCGATCGCGTTCTACGAGCGCATCGGCTTCTCGCGTCTGGACGGCCCGACCGACGTCGCCGCGTTCGGCCTCGTGCTGTGACATCGGCTCGTCCGCCCGCGCGCCGCGGGAGGGCGGGGCGTAGGCTGGCGGCGTGTCGATGCCTGCCGCTGTGATCACCGTGTCCGACCGGAGCGCGGCGGGGGCGCGCGACGACGTGAGCGGCCCGGTCGCCGTGCGCGTGCTGCGCGAGGCGGGCTTCGCGTGCGCCGACGCGCGCGTGGTGGCCGACGGCGCCGACAGCGTCGAGGCCGCGCTGCGGGAGGCGATCGCCGCCGGCGCCCGCCTCGTCGTCACGACCGGCGGCACCGGCGTGGCGCGGCGCGACCGCACCCCCGAGGGCACGGCACGTGTGATCGATCGGGAGCTCCCCGGCATCGCCGAGGAGCTGCGCCGCCGGTCGGTCGCCGAGAAGCCCGCGGGGATGCTGTCGCGCGGGCTCGCCGGCGTCGCCGGCACCGCTCTCATCGTCAATCTGCCCGGCTCTCCCGCCGCCGTGGCATCCGGGATGCCGGTGATCCTCTCGATCGCGGACCACGTCCGCCACCAGCTCGACGGAGGTGACCACTGATGGCCGTGCGCATCGCCCGCATCACCGACGAACCGCTCGATCTCGCCGTCCACATCGCCGCGGTCGAGGATGCCGCCGCCGGCGCCGTGGCCAGCTTCATCGGCACGGTGCGCGACCACGACCCCGACGCGCACGGGGCGGTCGTCGCGCTCGAATACTCGGCCCATCCCGACGCCGAGGCGACGCTGCACGACATCGCGGTCACCGCGGTCGGCGACCGCCGCGCGATCGTGGCGGTGAGCCACCGCATCGGACGGCTCGAGGTCGGCGACATCGCGGTCGCGATCGCCGTGGCCACACCGCACCGCGCGGAGGCGTTCGAGGTGTGCCGGGAGATCATCGAGGCGATCAAGCGCGAGCTGCCGGTGTGGAAGCGTCAGCTGGCCGACGACGGGTCGGCGGCGTGGAAGGGGCTCGGCGGCTGAACGTGACGGTGCCCCGGGGTTCCGCGACCCGCGCTCAGCCTCCGGCGAAGGGCGGGAGCACGTCGATCAGGGTGTCGTCGCCGAGCGCGGCGTCGCCGTCGGTGCGCCGCCCGTCGACGAGCACGGCGCAGCGCGGCAGGATGCGCCCGAGGCCGGGGTACTCCGCCGCCCACGCGGCGCGCAGGGCCTCGAGGTCGTGCTCGCCGCGGACCTCCTCGTCGCGCCCCGCGAACTCGGCGGCGGCGGCGAAGTAACGCACCCTCGCCATCAGGCCTCCCGCGTCCAGTCGCCCGACTTGCCGCCGGTCTTCGCGATCAGACGCACGTTCTCGATGGCGGTCGCCTTGTCCATGCCCTTGACCATGTCGACGATCGCGAGGGCGGCGACGGCGACGGCCGTCAGTGCCTCCATCTCGACGCCGGTGCGGTCGGCCGTCCGCACGGTCGCGGTGACCTCGACGCCCTCGTCCGTGACGATCGCATCGACGACGGCGCCGTGCACGCCGATGACGTGGGCGAGCGGCAGCAGCTCGGGCGTGCGCTTGGCCGCCTGGATGCCGGCGATGCGCGCGACGGCCAGCACGTCGCCCTTGGGGACGGAGCCGTCGCGGAGGGCGGCGACGACCGGTGCGGCGCAGCGAACGAATCCGCGGGCGGTCGCGGCACGCACCGTCGGCTGCTTCTCGGTCACATCGACCATTCGCGCGTGACCGGCGGCATCCAGATGGGTGAAGCTCATGCGTCCCATCCTTCCAGCAGCATGACGGCGACCGGGTCGCCGGTGCGCACCTCGACGACCTCGGCGGGAACGACCGCGAGGGCGCGGGCGCGGCCGAGTCCGCCGGCGAGATGCGACCCGGAGCCGCCCGCCGTCGCCGGGCGGACGGTCCACGAGCCGTCACGGTCGGTGTCGACGACCGCGGGCAGGTAGTGCCGGCGTCCCTCCGGCGTGCGCCAGGGCGTTCCGGCGGGCAGCTGCAGGATCGGCCGGTGGATCGCGCGGCGACCCTGCAGCGCCAGCAGCGCCGGCCGGACGAAGACCTCGAACGACACCGCCGCGCTGACGGGGTTACCCGGCAACCCGAACAGCAGGGCCGCGCCGGCCGGTGTCGGCAGCGTGCCGAAGCCCTGGGGCTTGCCGGGCTGCATGGCGATGCGGCTGAACGTCATCGCGCCGGACAGCTCGGCGCGCACGACCTCGAACGCGCCGGCACTGACGCCGCCCGAGAAGACGACGGCGTCGACGGAGGCCGCACGCGCCGCCGACACCGCGTCGCGCAGCGCGGCGCCCTCGTCGTCGACGCAGAGGCGCGCGACGACCTCCGCGCCGGCCGCGGCGGCGAGGCCCGCGAGCAGGACGCCGTTGGACTCGGGGATCTGGCCGCGGCGCAGGGGCCTCCCGGCGGGGGCCAGCTCGCTGCCGGTGGACACGATCGCGACGCGGGGGCGGGCCGACACGAACGCCTCCGTCACCCCGGCCGCGGTCGCGGCGGCGATCTGCAACGGCCCGAGGACGGTGCCCTCCTCGAGGAGGATGTCGCCGGCGTGCACGTCGTCGCCGGCACGGCGGACGAAGACGCCCGGACGGGCGGGTGCGCGCAGCACCCGGGCGGTGTGCAGCGAGTCCGCCAGGCCGCCGGCGGTGTCCTCGAAGGGGACGATGGCGTCGGCATCCGCCGGCACGGGGGAGCCGGTCATGATGCGCGCGGCCTCGCCCGCACCCAGACGGGGGTCGTCGCTGGTGCCGGCCGGCAGGTCGGCGACGACGCGGAGCACGGCGGGGGCGTCGCCGGTCGCGGCGGCGACGTCGGCGAAACGCACCGCGAAGCCGTCCATCGCCGAGTTGTCGAAGACGGGGATGTCGAGGGCCGCCCGCAGCGGCGCGCGCAGCGTGCGGCCCGCCGCCTCCTCCAGCGCCACGGTGGCAGCCGCGAGCGGCCGCACCGCGGCGAGCACATCGCCGAGCTGCTCCTCGACGGTCCGCAGCGCCGGCGGCGTCGTGTCGGCGGCGCTCATGCCTGCTGCCAGGCGGCGAGACCGCCGACGAGGATGTCGGCCGCGACCCCGCGGGCGCGGAGGACCTCGGCGGCGTGGCGGGCGCGCACGCCGTGGGCGCAGATGACCACGACACGGTCGTCCTCGACCCGGTCCGGGTCATCGAGCAGGTCGCCGAGGGGGATCAGGACCGACCCCGCCACGATGCCGCCCTGGGTCTCCCACGGCTCCCGCACGTCGAGGAGGGTGGCCCCGGCATCCTGTGCGGAGAGCATCTCGGATGCCGTCAGCTCACGGATCCCGTCCGTCGCGGGCGCCGGCGGCACGGGCGCGGAGGTGCGCTCCGCCGCCGCGTGCAGGGCGACCTCGGTCTGGGTGGCGCGAAGGGCGTCGATGACGAGCACGCGACCCAGCAGCGGCTCGCCGACGCCCACGACGAGCTTGATCGCCTCGGTCGCGAGGATGCCGCCGACCTGCAGGCACAGCGCGCCCAGCACGCCCACCTCGGCGCAGGTGGGCGGCTCGCCCGCGGCGTCGGCGGGGTGCAGGTCCGACAGGCGGACGGCCTCCGTCCCTGCGGGCGGTGCGCTCCAGAAGACGGTCACCTGGGCGTGGAACTCCTGCACCACGCCCCAGACGAGCGGGATGCCGCGGGCCTCGCAGGCCGCCGCGACGGCGGTGCGCGTGGCGAACGTGTCGCTGCCGTCCACGACGAGGTCGACGTCGGCGAGCAGGCGCACGGCGTTGTCGGCGGTCAGGCGCTCCCGCACCGCCGTGACGACGGTCTCGGGCGAGAGGTCCCCGGCCACCCGCACGGCCGAGTCGGTCTTGGGGGCGCCGATGTCGGCGTGGCGGTGCAGGAGCTGTCGCTGCAGGTTGGTCTGATCCACGTCGTCGTCGTCGATCACGGTGAGACCGCCGACCCCGGCTGCCGCGAGGGCCATGATCACGGGGGAGCCGAGTCCGCCCGCGCCGACGACGGCGATGCGTGCGGCGGCGAGGCGGCGCTGACCGAGATCGCCGATGCCGGTGAGGACGAGGTGGCGCTGCGTGCGCGCGCGCTCGGCGGCGGTCAGCGCGGGGACAGGGTCGACGAGGGGAGCGAGGGGCACGGTGTCAGCGTAAACCGCGGCATCGACGGCGGGGCCGGTACGGGTGTCACGAACCCGGCGATTTCCGCGGATGCGGGGAGTACGTGTCACTTTCTCCGCAGATGAGCGATATCGTCGCCGTATGCGCTCGTATCGCATCACCGAAGCCGCCCGTCTGCTGGGCGTGAGCGACGACACCGTGCGTCGCTGGATCGACCACGGCGTCCTGCCGACGACGGGCGAGTCGCCCGCGCGCGTGCCGGGCGACGCGCTCGCCGCGCGGGCCGTGGAGACCGCCCGCGCCGCCGCGGATCCCGGCGATGCGCTCTCGAGCGCGCGCAACCGCTTCGTGGGCCTGGTCACCCGGGTGCAGATGGACGGGGTCATGGCGCAAGTCGACATCCAGTCCGGGCCGCACCGCGTCGTGTCGCTCATGTCGGCCGAGGCCGTGCGCGACCTGGGCCTCGAAGCCGGTGCGCTCGCCGTCGCGATCGTCAAAGCCACGAACGTCATCGTCGAAACCCCCCAGGAGCACTGATGCGCACGCGACGCGGTCCCGCCCTCGCCCTCCTCGCCGCGGCGGCCCTCGCGCTGGCCGGATGCGGCGCCGGCGGTGCGGCCACGGATGCTGCGCCGGCGGCGACCGCCCCGGCATCCGCGTCGGCCGACGCGCTGTCGGGCGAGCTCACGGTCTTCGCGGCCGCGTCGCTGAAGGCCGCGTTCACCCAGCTCGCCGAGGCGTTCGAAGCCGCCCATCCCGGCGTGAGCATCCGGCCGATCAGCTACGACGGATCGTCCACTCTCGCCACCCAGCTCGTCGAGGGGGCGGCGGCCGACGTCTTCGCCTCGGCCGATCAGAAGAACATGCAGAAGGTCGTCGACGCCGGGCTCGCGGCGGCGCCGCAGCCGTTCGCGACGAACGTGCTGACGCTGGTCGTGCCGAAGGGCAACCCGGGCGGCGTGACGGGGCTGGCCGATCTCGCGACGCCCGACCTGTCGGTCGTGCTGTGCGCCGCCGAGGTGCCGTGCGGCGTCGCATCCGCCACTCTGCTAGCCGACGCGGGCGTCACCGCGTCCGTCGACAGCTACGAGCAGAACGTGACGGCGGTGCTGACCAAGGTCGCCAGCGGCGAGGCGGATGCCGGCCTCGTCTACGTCACCGACGCGAAGACCACGACCGACGTCCAGACCGTGACGACCGCGGGGGCCGACGCCGTCGTCAACACGTATCCGATCGTCGCCCTCGCCGGCGCCGCGAACCCGGCGGCGGCCGAGGCGTTCGTCGCCTTCGTACTGTCCGACGAGGGCCGCGCGGTGCTCGCCGGGCTCGGCTTCGGACAGCCGCGATGATCGCCGGGCAGCCGCGATGATCGCCGGGCAGCGCGCATCGCGCGGGTTCGTGCCGCAGGTGCTGCTCGTGCCGGCCGTTGTCGGGGTCGCCTTCCTCGTGCTTCCGCTGACCGCGCTCGTCGGTCGCGTCGATCCGTCCACGCTGTGGGCGGACGTCACCTCGCCTGCCGCCGTGTCGGCGCTCGGCCTCTCGCTCGGAACGGGTGCCGTGGCGACGGCGGCGTGCGTCGTGCTGGGCGTGCCGCTCGCGCTCGTGATCGCCCGGTCGGGGCCGCGGCTGGCGGGTGTGCTGCGCGCGGTCGTGACGGTTCCGCTCGTGCTCCCGCCGATGGTCGGCGGCGTCGCGCTGCTGTTCCTCCTCGGCCGCAACGGCTGGCTGGGACAGCTGCTCGCGGGGGCGGGGCTGCGCATCCCGTTCACGACGACCGCGGTCGTGATCGCGCAGACGTTCGTCGCGCTCCCATTCCTCGTGCTGGCGCTCGAGGGAGCCCTGCGCGCGACCGGCGTGGGCTACGAGCATGCCGCGGCGGCGCTGGGGGCGGGACGGTGGCGGATCCTCTGGCGGATCACGCTGCCTTTGGCCGCGCCCGGCCTGCTCGCCGGGGTCGTGCTGTGCTTCGCGCGGGCCATCGGAGAGTTCGGGGCCACGGCGCTGTTCGCGGGCAACGCGCCGGGCGTGACGCAGACGATGCCGCTCGCGATCTACACCGCCTTCAACGGGGCGGGTGTCTCGCAGGGCACCGCCGTCGCCCTGTCGTTGCTGCTGCTGGTGACGGCGGTGGGCGTGCTGCTTCTCGTCCGTGCCTGGCGGCCGATGCCGGGGGCGGGGCGGTGACCGTGGCCGCGCTCGACGCGCACGTCGTCGTGCGCCGCGACGCGTTCGTGCTGGATGTCGCGATCTCCGCGGCCGCGGGGGAGATCGTCGCCGTCATGGGACCGAGCGGCGCGGGCAAGTCGACGCTGCTGGATGTCGTGTCGGGACTGATGCGCGCGAGCGCCGGGGAGGTGCGTGTCGGAGGTGAGGTCGTCTCGTCGCCCGCGGTGCAGGTGGCGCCGCAGCGGCGGGGTGTCGTGCTGCTCGGCCAGGATCCGCGCCTGTTCCCGCATCTGTCCGCGCGCGACAACGTCGCGTTCGGGCTGCGCGTCTCCGACGATGCCGGGAGGGCGGCTGCCCGGGTCGCGCGCCGCGCGCAGGCGCAGCGCTGGCTCGAGAACGTCGGGCTTCCGGGTGTCGGCCACCGCCGGCCCGCGGAGCTCTCCGGCGGCCAGCAGCAGCGGGTGGCCCTCGCCCGCGCCCTCGCGACCGCGCCGCGGCTGCTCCTGCTCGACGAGCCCTTCACCGCGCTCGACCCGGTGACGGTCGCCGATATCCGCCGTGTGCTCGCCGCGCATCTGCGCGCTTCCGGCACGACGACGCTGTTCGTGACGCATGACGTCGTGGATGCCGTCACCCTCGCCGACCGCCTCGTCGTGATCGAGGACGGCCGGGTGTCGCAGCAGGGACCCGCCCGCGAGGTGCTCACGACGCCCGCGACGGACTTCGTCGCGGCGCTCGGCGGGGTCAACCGCGTGCCGGGTCGGGTGCAGGCGGGGGTGTGGACGGCCGGTGCGGTGCGCCTTCCCGCGCCCGGCCTCTCCGACGGCGACGCCGTGGCGCTGATCCTGACCGGCGCGGTCCGGGTGCGGTCCGCGCGGGGGGCTGGGGAGAGGGATTCGGCTGACGCGGAGGCCGTGGGCGCCTCGGCATCCGGCATCCGCTGGAGCGCCAGGGTGGTGCGGATCGAGGCGACCGCCGCGGGTGTCCGCCTGCACACCCGCGAGCCCGCCGTCGTCTGCGAGCTCGCGATCGCCGAGTTCGCCGCCGCGGACGTCGCCGAGGGTGACGAGGTGCGCCTGTCGATCGTCGCGACCGACGTGCGGGTCGCTGCCCGGTGACGCTGCCCGTGCGTGGTGCTCAGAACGGTGGTGGGTCCTCGGTGTGCGGCACGAATCGGACGCGGCTGGGTGGGTGGTCTTCGTAGTGGCGTCCGGTGGGTGAGGTCCATTGGAGGGTTCCGTGGCCGAGGTGTCGGACCTGCCAGGCGGTGTGGTGTTTGACGGTGTGGTGGCGGCGGCACAGGTGGGCGAGGTTGTCGGGGGCGGTGGGGCCGCCTTCTGCGGCTGCGGTGGTGTGGTCGCGGTCGCACCGGTGCGCGGGGCGGGTGCAGCCGGGGGTGCGGCAGCGTTCATCCCGTGCGGCGAGGAAGCGGCGCAGCTCGGCACTGGGTCGGTACCGGTCGACGGCGACGGGGATGCCGGTGGTCGGGTCGGTGAACACCCGATCCCACCCGGGGGCCAGGGCGGCCAGGCGTCGGGCAAGCCCCGGGTCGATGGGCCCGTACCCGGTGAGGAGGGCCGGGCCTCCGTCGGGGTCACCGGCGAGGGTGAGGGCGGGGATCGTCACCTGGATCTGCGCCGTCACCGTCTCGATACCGGCCCCGGTGGCTCGGGTGGAGGCAGTGGCGGTCAGGAGCAGGTCGGTGAGGATGTCCGCACGCACCTGCGCCAACGTACGGGAGTCCTTCACTGCAGTGGTGGTGGTCGTGGTCGTGGCCGTGGGCGTGGGCGTGGTCGTGCAGGTCACGTCGGTGGCGCGAGCGGGGCCGGTGATGAGCGTCTCGCCACACGGGCCGCCACTCGTGCCCCGGGCGACGCGCGTGTTCACATCGGTGTCGATACCGCCGAAGGCATCTGCGTCGGTGGCATCCGCGGCGCCGTCGATGTCCTCGTCGGGCTGGTCGAGGATCGCCCGGCCCCGGGCGGTCAGGGTGTCGTGGATCGCGTGTGCGAGCGGTGCGGGAAGATCCGCGATCAGCCGAGCCATCCCGTCCTCCAAGGGGAACAACCGGACGGAGCGTTCGTCATACGCGCGCTGCGCGGCCTCGGTGAAGGCGGCCGGGTCGATGGTCGCGGCGATCGCCTTCGCCGCCGCGCTCATCCGCGCAGGCGACTCCGAACGGGCCGCCTCCAGGGCGAGGGTCTCGTACCGTGACCGGTCCTCCTCGGCCGTCAACATCGTGCCGGTGCGGCTGATCGCCCACGCATGAGCGGCATCGATCTCCCCGCCCGCCCACACCTCAAACGTCCGCGGGAACAGGGTCGTCAGCAGGTATGCCTCCGACATCCGGCGTTGCACACCCCGATCCGACACCCGGAGCGCCATCGCGAGCTCCAACGCGACTTCCCGCAACGGCAGATCCGCATCCGACGACCGCACCGACCCACCCCGCTGCTGCGCCTCCTGCCTCAGCAACGCCGTCCGCTCCGCGACCAGTCCCACGGCATCGGCCAGAAACCGCGCCTCCGCGGCCTGCGCGGCAGCGGCCCGACGCCGCGCATCCACGACACCGGTCACCACGGCATCCAACCCGGGCCAGATCGCATCACCCTCACGGGTCCTCGTCTGCGCGTGCATCATCACCCCTGACCCGGCCACGACCGGAGGACAGGACCCGCAACAGAAGGTGGGCACGCGCGGGGTTTCTTCCCTCCATAATAGAACAAAGCTTCGAAGAGCGCAAGAGAACATTCCCCTCGGCCCGCGCCGTCCATCGGGCGGGTAGCCTCGGAGCATGGTCGCCGTCCCGCTCACGCTGCGCGCAACGACGCACGCCGCGCGACAGGACGGCGCCGTTTCCGCGCCCCGGTCGACGTCGCCGGCAGCGCCCGGCGCCCCGCTCGTCGACCGCTTCGGCCGGGTGCACCGTGACCTGCGCATCTCACTCACCGACCGCTGCTCGCTCCGCTGCACCTACTGCATGCCCGAGCAGGGCAACGAGTGGCTCGCGCGCACCAGCATCCTCTCCACCGACGAGATCGTCCGCGTGGCCGCGGTGGCCGCGGCATCCGGGATCACGACGTTCCGCCTCACCGGTGGCGAGCCGCTCCTGCGCGCCGACATCGTCGACGTCGTGCGGCGCCTTGCGGCGATCGAGGGTCCGAGCGGCCCCGTCGAGATCGCCCTGACGACCAACGGCATCCGGCTGGGGGAGGTGCTGCCCGACCTCGTCGCGGCGGGACTGCAGCGGCTCAACATCTCGATCGACACGCTCGACCGCGAGCGGTTCCGCGAGCTCACCCGGCGGGACCGGCTGGACGAGGTGCGCGCGGGGATCGCCGCCGCCGCGGCCTCGGGTCTGCGGCCGCTCAAGCTCAACGCCGTCGCCATGCGCGGCGTGAACGAGGACGAGCTCGCCGACCTGGTCGCCTTCGCGCTCGACCACGGCGCCGAGATGCGCTTCATCGAGCAGATGCCCTTGGATGCCGGGCACACGTGGGACCGCTCGCAGATGGTCACCCGCGACGAGATCCTCGCCGCTCTCGCCGCCCGGTGGACCCTCGATCCGATCCCCGGGCGGGGCGGAGCGCCCGCGGAGCGCTTCCTCCTCGACGGCGGTCCCGCGACGGTCGGCGTCATCGCCTCGGTCACGGCCCCCTTCTGCGGCGCGTGCGACCGGCTGCGGCTGACCGCCGACGGGCAGCTGCGCAACTGCCTGTTCTCGAACGACGAGTACGACCTGCTGCCCGTGCTGCGCGCGGCCGGCTCCGACGACGCCGCGATCGACGCCGTGCTGCACGACTGCGTCGCGGGCAAGCTCCCCGGCCACGCGATCGACGATCCGTCGTTCCTGCAGCCGCATCGCGGGATGAACGCGATCGGCGGCTGAGCCGCATCCGGCGCGCCCGGGTCAGGCCTCGATGCGACCTCCGGCGAGGCGCACCGTGCGGTCGACGAGTCCGGCCGGCACCTCGACGTGCGAGATCAGCACGACGGCCCGATCGGGATCGACGGCCGACAGCAGGTCGGTGAGCAGCGCATCCGAGGCGTCGACGTCGACACCGGCGGTGGGCTCGTCGAGCACCAGGACGGGGAAGCCGTGCAGCAGCGCCCGCGCCAGGGCGATGCGCTGGGCCTGCCCTCCCGACACGAGCGCGCCGCGCTCCCCGACGCGCGCGTCCAGTCCGCCGCGCTCGTGCAGCCAGTCGCCCAGACCGACCCGCTCCAGCACGGCCTCCAGCTCGGCATCCGTCGCGGTGTCGTGGGCGAAGAGAAGGTTCTGCCGGATGTCCTCGTCGAAGAGCATCGGCTGCTGTTCGCACAGTCCGACCGTCTCCCGTACGTCGTCCGGATCGAGATCGGCGACGTCGACGCCGCCGATCGTGTAGCGCCCGCGCACGGTGTCGAGGAAGCGGACCAGCACGTGCGCCACGGTCGTCTTGCCCGCGCCGCTGGAGCCCACCACGAGCACGCGCTCGCCCGGGGCGATCGACAGGTCGAGGTCGTGCAGCGCGTCCTCCCGCGCCGCCGGCCAGCGCGCCGACACGCCGTGGAGCACGATGCCGTCGCCCAGATCGGGGCCCGTGCCGACCGCCGGGACGGTGGCGACCGGGATGCCGGCCGGCACCGTGTCGGGCACCGCCTCGGCGATGCGTGCGGCCGCCGCGCGCACCTGACGCCAGGCGGATGCCGCCGCGGGAACGGCGGTGAAGACCTCGAACACGGCCATCGGCACGAGCACGACGACCGCGAAGGCGGGACCGGTGATCGTGCCGTCTCCGACGGCGCCCACCGTCGCGAGCACGGCGAGCAGCGACGCGGCACCGGCCAGCACCGACACGAGAGCCGTCGAGCCCGCCTGCGCGCCGGCGCGGCGGGTGACCGCGCGGCGCAGCTCCGCGTCGGCGGCGGCGATCCGTGCCGCGCTGCGCCCGGCCGCGCCGTACGCGGTCAGCACGTCGAGGCTCGCGAGATGGTCGAGGACGGCGTCGGCGAGCCGGGCCCGCAGCGGGGCGATCGACCGCTCGGCCCGCGAGCCGGCGAGCCATCCCCAGCCGACCGCGACGAGCGCCGCGACGACCAGGCAGGTCAAGAGGGTGAGCGCGGCCGGCCACCACACGAGCGCGACGAGCACGACGGCGCCCAGGGCGACGGCCGCCGACGACACGAGTGGCAGCACCACCCGCAGCGGCAGGTTCTGCAGCTCGTCGACGTCGTCGACGAGCGCGCCCAGCACCGACCCGCGGCGGGTGCGGGTGAGGCCGTCCGGGGCCAGCGGGATCAGCCGTCGCACGAGATCGGTGCGCGTGACCGCGAGCTGGCGCAGGGCCGCATCGTGGCTCGCGAGCCGTTCGGTGTAGCGGAAGGCCGCGCGGCTGAGGGCGAACGCCCGCACGCCGACGACGGCGGCCGACAGGTACATCACGGGGGGCTGCTCGCTGGCGCGGACGATCAGCCACGCGCTGCAGGCGAGGAGTGCGACCGCGGAAGCCTCGGACAGGAAGCCGGCGGCCGCGCCCGGCCAGAACCGTCGCAGCGACGGCATCGCGCGCCGGAGCACGTCGGTCGTCGTGGTCACCTCGTCACCTCCTCGGCGGAGACGGCGGGAACGGCGGAGTCGGCGGGGGCGGCGGCGCGGGTGACCTCGGCGCCGGTGACGGCGACCACGCGGTCGGCGATCTCGCGTGCACTGCGGCGGTGGGAGATGAGCAGCACCGTCGCGCCGGCGTCGGCGAGCTCGCGGATGCCGCGCCAGAGGGCGGCCTCCGTCGCGGCATCCAGGGCCGAACTGGGCTCGTCGAGGGCCAGCACCGACGCGTGGCCGCGCAGGTGCCGGTACACGGCGCGTGCGACGGCGACCCGCTGGGCCTGTCCTCCGGACAGACCCGCGCCCTGGACTCCGAGATCGAGGTCCGGGTCGAGCTCGTGCGCCTGCGCGATCCGCAGGGAGCGGACGACGAGGGCACGCCGGGCGGCCGCATCGGCATCCTCGTCACCGAGCGCGACGTTCGCGGCGATCGTGCCGGCGACGAGTCCGGGACGCTGCCCCGCCCACGCGAGCCAGGTCGCCGACGGCAGCGCGCTCACCGGCATCCCGTCGAGCTCGGCCGTGCCGTCGAACCCGGCGGCGCCGAGCAGCGCCGCGAACACGCTCGACTTTCCCGCGCCGCTCGGCCCTTCCAGAAGCGTGATCGTTCCCGGCGCGGCGTCGAAGTCGACCGGTGCCAGCGTCGATTCCCCGCGGCGCACGCGGAGCTCGCGGACCACGAGGTGCCCCCGCGGCCCGGGAGGGAGCGCGGGCGCCGCGGCGCGCGCGGCCTCTCCGCCGGATGCCGCCGACGCGCGGGCCTCGTCGAGCACCGCGAACACGTCCTCCGTCGCGGCCACGCCCTCGGCGGCGGCGTGGAACTGCACGCCGACCTGGCGCAGCGGCAGGTAGGCCTCGGGGGCGAGCAGCAGCACGAACAGGCCGACGGCGAGCGTGATCGTCCCGTCGATGAGGCGGAAGCCGATGGACACGGCGACGATCGCCACCGAGATCGAGGCCAAGAGCTCGAGCGCGAAGCCGGACAGGAACGACACGCGCAGCACGCGCATCGTTTCGGTGCGGTAGGTGTCGGTGACCTTCTCGATCGAGCCGGCCGCGCGGTGCTGGCGCCCGAACACCGTGAGGGTCGACAGCCCCTGGACGGTGTCGGCGAAGCGTGCGGCGAGCCGCCCGAGCGTGCGCCACTGCCGCTGCTGGACGGTGCGCGTCGCGAGCCCGATGAGCACCATGAACAGGGGGATGAGGGGGAGGGTCAGCAGGACGGTCAGCCCCGAGATCCAGTCCTGCCACCACATGACGGCCAGCAGGACGGGCGTCGCGATGGCCGTGAGGACGAGCTGCGGCAGGTAGCGCCCGAAGTAGGCGTCGAGCGCCTCCAGCCCCCGTCCCGCGGTCACGGCCAGGCGGGCCGTGTTGCGTCCCGCGAGCCAGCCCGGGCCGAGGATGCCGACGGCATCCACCAGCTGCGCCCGCAGCTGGGCCTGCACGCGCGCGGCGGCCCGCGCGGACAGCACCTCGCGCGCCCACAGCAGCAGTGCCCGCACCACCACGACGCCGCCGAGGGCCAGGAGCGTCGCGGTGAGCTCGGTCCACGGCATCCCCTCGATCGCGCGGGTGATCGCGTGGGTGAGCAGCCAGGCGAACGCGACGACGACGGCCGTCTGCGCCGCTCCGATCAGGGCGATCGCGACGAAGAACGCGCGGGATGCCGACGCATACCGCAGCAGGCGCGGGTCGACGGGTCGCACGCGTGTGTCTGCCATCCTTCGATCCTGCCTCATCCTTCATCCCCCGCGAGCCGCCATCACACGGCCGAGCCGCCACGTTCCGGCCGGCCGAAGCATGTCGGCTCGAACAGAACGTGGCGGCTCGGCGGTGAGTGTCAGTGCGCTTCGGCCAGCTCGGCCTTCTCGATCGTCGAGCGGGTGATGCGCTTGCGGAACACCCAGTAGGTCCACGCCTGGTAGGCGAGCACCAGCGGCAGGAAGATCAGCGCGGCCCACGACATGATCTGCAGCGTCATGGTCGTGCTCGAGGCGTTGGAGATCGTCAGGCTGAACGCGTCGTCGGTCGTCGACGGCATCACGTAGGGGAACAGGGCCAGCCACAGCGTGAGCACCGCGAAGACGATCGTCACGGCGCCGGCGGCGAAGGCCTTGCCGTCGCGGTCGGCGATGTTGAGCCACACCGACAGCAGCAGCGCGACCGCGGCGATGACGCCGCACGCGATGACGGCCCACAGCAGCGGCGCCTCGCGGCCCGCGGCGATGAAGATCGTCCAGACGACCGTGCCCGCGGCGAAGATCACGGTGGGGATCGCGAGCTTCTTGCCGAGCGCCTGCGCGTCGTGGTGCACCTGCCCGTCGGTCTTCAGGCCGACGAAGTACACGCCGTGCAGGAAGAACAGCAGCAGCGTCGTCACGCCCACCCACAGCCCATACGGGTTGAGGAGCGTGAACAGCGAACCGGTGAAGTTCTTGTCGGCGTCGATCGGCACACCCTGCACGATGTTCGCGACCGCGACGCCCCACAGCAGGGCGGGCACAGCCGAGCCGACCACGATCATCGCGTCGAAGCGGCGCTTCCACCGCAGGTCGTCGCGCTGGTGGCGGTACTCGAACGAGACGCCGCGCGCGATGAGCGCCAGCAGGATCAGCAGCAGCGGCAGGTAGAACCCGCTGAACAGCGTCGCGTACCACTCCGGGAACGCCGCGAACAGGCAGGCGCCGGCGACGATGACCCAGGTCTCGTTGAGGTCCCACACGGGGCCGATCGTGTTGATCACCTGGCGGCGCGACACCTCGTCCTTGCCGAGGAAGGGCAGCGACATGCCGACACCGAAGTCGAAGCCGTCGAGCACGAAGTAGCCGACGAACAGCACTCCGACGATGAAGAACCAGAGATAGGCGAGGTCCATGTCAGCTCCTAGTAGACCGTGGACGGGGTCTGATCGACCGGGACGTCGGACGGATCGGGGTCACCGGGCTCGGGCAGCGGCTGCGGGCCCTCCTTGACCGTCTTAAAGATGAGGCCGAACTCGACCACCGCGAGGATCGCGTAGATCGCGGTGAATGCGATGAGCGAGATCAGCACGGTCCAGCCGGGCACGTTGGGCGAGACGCCGTCCTCGGTGAGCATGAGGCCGAAGACGATCCAGGGCTGGCGTCCCATCTCCGTGAAGATCCAGCCGACGAGGATGCCGAGCAGGGCCAGCGGCGCCTGCCAGATGGCCAGCTTCCACATCCAGCCGGCGACGGGGCGCTTCGCCTTCTTGCGCGTCACCCACAGGCCGGCGACGGCGATCGCCGTGGCGAGCAGGCCGAAGCCCATCATCCAGCGGAAGGCCCAGTAGGTGACCCACAGGACGGGGGCGAAGTTGCCGTCGACCTGATCCGCGAACTGCGGGAACAGCTGCGTCGTGTAGAGCTGGTTGAGGTCGTTGATGCCCTCGACGCAGCCGTTGAAGTCGTGGGTCGAGAGGAAGGCGAGCACGTAGGGGACGCGCAGCGACCACACCTCGCCGGTGCCGTCGGGCGTGCCGATCGAGAAGATCGAGAACGAGGCGTCCGCGCCGCACGCGGTGTTGAACATCGCCTCCGCGGCCGCCATCTTCATGGGCTGGGTCTGCACCATCACCAGGCCCAGCTGGTCGCCCGAGAGGAACACGGCCACGAAGCCGGCGATCATCGCCCAGAGCCCGAACTTCAGCGCCGGGCGCAGCATCTCGACGTTCTGCTTGCGGGCGAGGTGCCACGCGGATGCCGCGATCACGACGCCGGCGGAGAACATGATGGCCGACGAGATCGTGTGGGGGAACTGCGTCAGGGCGACCGGGTTGGTCAGCACCTGCCAGAAGTCGGCCATCTCGGCGCGGTGGCCCGCGGCCGACATCTGGTAGCCCTTGGGGTTCTGCATGAACGCGTTGGCCGCGAGGATGAAGTAGGCCGACAGCCAGGTGCCGACGACCGTCATCCAGATGGTGAGCAGGTGGATGCGGCGGGGCAGCTTGTTCCACCCGAAGATCCACAGACCGATGAACGTGGCCTCGAAGAAGAAGGCCATCAGACCCTCGAAGGCGAGCGGGGCGCCGAAGACGTCACCGACGAAGCGGGAGTAGCTCGACCAGTTCATGCCGAACTGGAACTCCTGCACGATGCCGGTGACGATGCCCATCGCGAAGTTGATCAGGAAGATCTTCCCGAAGAAGCGCGTGAGGTGCAGCCACTTCACGTCTCCCGTGCGGTGCCAGACCGTCTGGAAGATGGCGACGAACAGCGACATGCCGAGCGTGAGCGGCACGAAGATGAAGTGGTACAGGGTCGTGAGACCGAACTGCCATCGTGCGAGCAGCAGCGGATCCAGGAAGTCCATCGTCATCCTTCCGAGGGTGGGAGTCTTCTTCGAGACTGAAGCTACACAGGGTTTTCCCAGCCTTGGAGGCGCTGGGCCGTGAAAAAGAAAAGGGTTCTGATCAGGCCGTGGCCGGGGCGAACATCAGCTGGACGACGCACTCGCGCGGGTCGCAGGAGGGGCGCATCTCGTCCACCGCGAGCGGTCCGCCGGCGGCGGCGAGCACGCTCTGCATGAGGCCCAGGTGCACCTGGCAGAGCATCTCGCGGTGCTCCGCCTGTGACGAGGCGTGCGCGCACGGGGTCAGGTCGACCGTCAGCTCCCGCTCGTCGACGAGCGGGTCGAAGCCCGCGTCGATGAGGTCCTCGACCAGGGCGTCGACCTGGTGCAGCGCGTCGGTGTCGAGCTCGGGCGCCGCGCCGGGGAGCACCCGCCGCATGAGGTCGCCGCGTTCGGCGGCGGCGCGCACCTTGCGCCGCTGGATCGGGCTCGAGGCGCGCACGCCGTCGGCCGCGCTGTAGAGCACGCGCGGACGCCCGCGGGTCGTGCGGTGCTCCGCTGCCGAGACGACGTATCCCTCGTCGATCAGGCGCTGCAGATGCTCGCGCACGGTGTTCGGATGCAGCCCCGTCGCATCGACGATCTCGGTGATCGTGCGACGCGGCTGCTCCTGCACGAGGTGCAGGATCTCGACACGTGAATAGCTGGAAATGGCGCTGTACCCAACCGGGCGACCTGTGGTCATACCTCACATTATTCACGGTGACGCCCCCCACCGCCACCCCCGAAATCCGGCGCTTTCTTCCGGTCCCGCGGAAGCTCCGCATCCGCTCAGCGCGACCTCAGGTCTGCGCCCCTAGAGTCGGAGCATGCAGATCTGGCAGTTGCCGATCATCGGTGGTGCCGTTCCGATCGTGGTCCACGCCGTGGCCGCCGTGTTCCTCGCCGTCGTGCTCGTGCGCCGGTGGGATCGACGCGCCCTCCTGTGGGCGGTGATCGGCGCGGTCGCCGGGGCCGGCCTCGCGGTGCTCGCGGTGCACCTCGTGGACCGCTCGCAGGTGTTCGGCGCCGACCCGCTCCCCGCGTTCGTGCTCCAGTGGGCGGCCGGTGCGCTCGCGGCATCCGGATGGGCGATCGGGGCGATGGTCGGTGCCCGTCCGTGGCGGCGGATCGTGTCGGCGGTGGCCGTCCTCAGCTTCCTCGTCTCCGCGACGATCGGGGCCAACGCCTCCTTCGGGCTCAACCCGACGCTCGGCACGCTGTTCGGCATCGCGGTCGACAACAGCATCGACCTTCCGCACGCCGACAACACGAACGGGGCGGCGCCGGCCGTCCCGCTCGCGCAGTCGTTCGTCCCGCCCGCGGGGATGCCGCAGAAAGGCACGCGCGGAACCCGGAACATCCCCGCCACGGCATCCGGGTTCGACGCGCGTCCGGCGGGCATCTACCTCCCGCCCGCCGCCCTCGTCCCGAACGCGCCGGCGCTGCCGCTGGTGATCATGATGATGGGCCACCCCGGCAACCCCGACCCGACGGCGATCAGCGACGTGCTGGACGACTTCGCGGCGCGCAACCACGGCCTGGCGCCGATCGTGATCGTCGCAGACCAGGTGGGCTCGGCGGTCAACGACACCGCGTGCGCCGATTCGAGCGCCTACGGCCGCGCCCGCACCTACGTCACGCAGGACGTGGTGGCGTGGGCCAAGGCGAACCTGAACATCATCCAAGACCCCGCCTACTGGACGATCGCGGGGTACTCCAACGGCGGCGGCTGTGCGCTGTCGTTCGGTGCCGACTACCCCGGACTCTGGAAGAACATCCTGGACATCTCGGGGGAGCCGTTCCCCGGCTCCGAGCAGGTGGAGAACATCACGAAGACGATCTTCGGCGGTGACGCGGCCGCGTTCGAGGCGTCCAAGCCGGTCAACGTCCTGGCCGCCGCGCCGGCGGGCACGTATGCCGGAATGACCGCGGTGTTCACCGCGGGAGCGGACGATCCGACCTATCGCGCCCACGCCGACGCCGTCGCGGCCGCCGCGCAGAAGGCCGGAATGACCGTGACGCGCTACGACATCCCCGGCGCCGGTCACACCGGCGACGCGTTGAAGCTCGGGATCGTGGAGGGTTTCACGGTGCTGTACCCCGTGCTCGGGCTCTCCGTGACGCCCGGCGGGTGACGACGCTTTTACCTTCGCGTCGGCGTCGCGTCAAGATCGGCGACCTCAAGATCTGCGCAAGATTTCCGCAGGCCGAGAGTGCCTCGGACGGCGTTCCCGGGTCGTATGCGCGTGAATGTTGAGGATGCCGCAAGATTCGCGCCGATCGCTGTCTCGTACGAGCCGAACCACGTAGCGTCGTCAGTACGCGAGCCGGCGCCCGAAGTCGGCCAGCGCATCGATGAGGGCGATCGCCGGTCTGGGGGGATACGGCGGTCGCCTTCATCGTCCGTCCGGCACCGACGGCGGCGCGCGGTCACTCCGGCGGTCGGCTGAAGGTGATGTGGGTCACGCCGCTCTCGGCCGCTTCCGACGTCACGCGGTAGCCGTTCTCCAGCCCGCGGAGGTCGTCCCACAGGCGGATGCCGCGGCCCAGCAGGATCGGCACGACCGCCACGTGGATGTCGTCCACGAGCCCTTCGTCGAGGAAGTCGCGCGCCGTGGTGGCCCCACCGCCGATGCGGATGTCGCCGCCGCCGGCGACGGCGCGCGCCCGGGCCAGGGCGTCGTGCGGGCTCGCGTCGAGGAAGTGGAAGCTCGTGCCGTTGGCCATCTCGATCGATGCCCGGGGTGTGTGGGTGAGGACGAACACGGGGATGCGGAAGGGCGGCTCCTCGCCCCACCAGCCGCGCCACTCGGGGTCGTCGCCGTGCTCGTGCAGACCGAACATGCCGGCGCCCATGATCTCCGCGCCCAGGTCGGCGAAGTAGCGCATCGCGTAGCGGTCGTCGACGCCGGTCGTGCCGGCGCCCGACGAGTCGTGCAGCACGCGCTCGCGGAAGGTGCGGGTCGCCGTGTAGTCCCGCGTCAGCCGCATCCAGTCCTCACCGAACGGGTTCTCGGGCGTCTGATCGGTGGTGGTGGCGAAACCGTCGAGGGAGATGTTCAGGTCGAGGCGGACGCGGCTCATGGTCACCAGCGTCGATCATCCCCGTCGCGGCGTCAATCACCGATCCGGACGTCATGCCCGTCTGCGGAGACGCGCACCGGATTCGGATGCCGTGGCATCCGCCGTCCGAATCCGATGCGTTCGTCCGCATCCGCTCCCTACGCGGAGGCGAGGGTGGACTGCCAGCCGAGCGCCGGGGCGACGTGGCGGGCGAAGGACTCGATGATCCGCAGGTTGAACTCCACACCCAGCTGGCTGGGGATGGTGAGCATGAGGGTGTCGGCGGACATGACCGCGGCATCCTGTCGCAGCTGCTCGACGAGCACGTCGGGCGCCGCGGCGTAGGTCTTGCCGAACGTGGAGCGGAAGCCGTCGATGTAGCCGATGCCGTCGCCCTCCTGGCTGTGGCCGAAGTACAGCTCGTCCTCCGCGGTCGTGATCGGGAACACGGAGCGGCTCACCGAGACACGGGGCGTGCCGGTGTGCCCGGCCTCGGCCCAGGCGGCGCGGAAGCGGTCGATCTGCTCGGCCTGCAGGATGTCGAAGGGACGGCCGTCCGCCTCGGTGACGAGGGTCGAGGACATGAGGTTGAGGCCCGTGCGCCCCGCCCACTCGGCCGTGTCGCGCGAGCCCGCGCCCCACCACACGCGCGAGCGCAGCCCGGGCGAATGCGGCTCGATGCGCTGCAGGCCGTGGCCGCCGCCGAAGGGGGAGTTCGCGTCGCGCTCGGCGAGGCCCTCGCCGTCGATCGCGCGGAGGAAGAGGTCCATGTGCTCGCGGGCGAGGTCGGCCCCGCGGGGGTCTGCCCCGGTGTAGCCGAACTTCTCGTAGCCGCGCACGACCGTCTCGGGTGAGCCGCGGCTCACGCCGAGCGCCAGGCGCCCGTCGGAGATGAGGTCGACGGCGGCGGCCTCCTCGGCGAGGTAGAGCGGGTTCTCGTAGCGCATGTCGATGACGCCGGTGCCCACCTCGATCCGCTTCGTCTTGGCGGCCATCGCCGACAGCAGCGGCATGGGGGCGGCCTGCTGGCGCGCGAAGTGGTGCACGCGCACCGCGACGCCGTTGACGCCGAGGTCGTCCATGCCCTGCGCGAGGTCGATCGCCTGGTGCAGCATGTCGCCGGCGGTGAGCTCGCGCCCGCCGCCGAGCGGGCCGTAGTGGCCGAAGGAGAGGGTTCCGAAGCGTTGCATGATGGGGGCAACGTTACGCTTCCCGCATCCATTCCACTGAATGGATGTCGCGGCTGCCGCGGGTCCGCCGGAGGCGACGGAGATTGCCTCCGCGCGATTGTTCCCGCTAACATGCGGTCATCGCCCTGTGAACGACGCGCGTTCGCACCCTTCGGCACGCATCGTCGCTGCCGAAGCCGGCGGATCACGACAGCGCAGCGACGCGCAGGAGGGGACTCATCCCGTGACGATCACCAGCCCGCCCACCCCATCCCGACGACGTCTGCGGAGGGGATCAGCGCTCGCCGTCGCCGTGGCGACGATGCTGTCCGGCACGATCGTCGGTGCGTCCACGGCGCAGGCCGCCGACGACGACGATGCCTGGTCGGGTCAGGGCAAGAGCTTCACGTCCACCCAGACCGCCGACGGCACCTTCCTGAACGCGATCATCGGCTCCGACGTGCCCGACGTGGCCACGATCCGCATCCCCGCCGGCACCGCAGGGGCGAGCATCGACACCTACTACATGATCTCCACGACGATGGAGCTGACGCCCGGCGCGCCCATCCTGCGCTCCTACGACCTCGTGAACTGGGAGATCGTCAACTACGTCTACGACGTGATGGAGGTCACCGACACCAACGCGCTCCGTAACGGCTACAGTGCCTACGGACAGGGGCAGTGGGCGAGCACCCTGCGCTACCACGACGGCACGTTCTACGTCGTGATGAACAGCAACAACAACGGTCACGCCTACCTCTTCACGACGACCGACATCGAAAGCGGACAGTGGGACAAGTTCAGCTACAACCGGAGCTTCCACGACCCCAACATCTTCTTCGACGGTGACACCCCGTACATCGTCTACGGCAGCTCGTCGACCCAGATCGCGCAGATGAGTCCCGACCTCCACTCGGTGATCAGCGACCGTGTCGCCGCCACCACGGCCACCGCGATCAACAACACGGGCCTGAGCACGACCGAGGTGATGGGCAGCGGCTGGGAGGGCAACCAGGTCGAGTACATCAACGGGTACTACTACATCCTCGGCATCACCTGGGGGAAGTACGGCCGCCAGGCGATCGTGCTGCGCTCCCGGAGCCTGCTCGGCTCCGCGGCATCCGATCCATACGAGGTCCGCGTGGGGGTCGGCTCCAACCTCGTCGCGCAGGGCGGATTCATCGGCACGGGCGATTCGGCGACGCCGCAGTGGGCGCTGCTGTTCGGCGACGACTACCCGACCGGGCGCATTCCCGTGCTGGTGCCGGTGGCGTGGGATGCCGCCGACCCGGATGCCTGGCCCGTGTTCGGCACCGGCGTCCTCGGCAGCTCGCAGGTGCCGTTGCCCGGAACGCAGCCGATGCCCGTCACGCTGAGCGCGGCGGATGCCCGCACGGCCCAGGCGGCGAGCGTCGTCACCTCCGACCAGTTCTCCAACGACGCCACGCCGCGCGACTTCCGCAACCCCAACGTGCCCGCGCCCGAGGTGGTGGTGCCCGAGTCCCGGGGCGAGCACATCGCCAACGGCACGATCGAAGCCGGCACGACGGGATGGCAGGCGCTGAGCGGCGCGAGCCTCAGCCTGGGCTACTCCACGCGCCACCAGGGCGCGATGTCGCTGAAGGTCAACGGTCGCACGACCGACGGCGCCGGCGCGTCGCAAGCGGTGACGACCCTCCAGCGCGGTTCGACCTACGCGGTGTCGGCGTGGGTGCACTACCGCGACGCCGGCAGCGACCCGGCGACGTTCGCGATCACCCTGAGCGACGGAAAGGGACACTCTTACCCGATGGCGCAGGCGAGCGTGCCCAAGGGTTCGGCCTCCGCGCCGACCACCTTCGTCCAGGTCGCGGGAGAGTTCACGGTCCCCGCTGAGGTCGACGTCGCCACCGCGAGGGTCTCGATCGTCACGGCCGGCTCGACCACCGTGCCGGACATCTTCTTCGTCGACGACGTCTCGATGGTCGGAGACCGTCCGGTGCCCGACTACTACACCTCCGCGGAGGGTGCCGACAACGGCTCCCACCTCGCCCTGCCGTGGCAGTGGGGGCACAACGTCGACAACCGGTACTGGTCGCTGACCGATCGCGACGGCTGGCTGCGTCTCACGAACGGTCGCGTCGTGACCGGTGCGGCCAACAAGCAGTACCAGCTGACGTACTTCGAGGAGGCGCGCAACACGTTGTCGCAGCGGACGTTCGCCCCGGCATCCTCCGCGCAGACGAGGCTGGACTTCTCGGGCCTCAAGGACGGGGACGTCTCGGGTCTCGCGGTCTACAACCGGCAGCTCAGCTACATCGGGGTCGCCAAGAAGGACGGCGTCTCCACGCTGGGAATCGTGAACCGTCCCGTGCGCGACTACACCGATCAGGAGTCGATCGCGACCGTGGAGGACTTCCTCGCCAGCGTCGCCGTGCCCCAGGGCGTGACCAGCGTCTCGCTCAAGGCGGACCTCAACATGCGCAAGTCCGGGGCCGACCGCAACACGGTCCGCTTCTACTACAGCTGGGACGGCGTCACCTGGCAGGCGCTGGGCGATGCGCAGGCCAAGCGCTCGTCATGGGAGTCCAAGCACTTCAAGGGCCAGCGGTTCGGGCTGTTCAGCTACGCCACGCAGACGAGCGGCGGTCACGCCGACTTCGACGACTTCTCCCTCTCCGACGTGCTGACCGCAGACGGGCTCGCCGTCGACACGGCCGACCTCGACTGGCTGGTGCGCGAGGCGTCCCGGCTGGACGAGCGCGACTACACGGCGCCGTCGTGGGCGAAGGTGCAGAAGGCGCTCTCGTGGGCGACGTCGGTGGCGGAGCCCTCGACGCAGAACGAGGTGGATGCCCCGGCGCAGGCGCTCAACAGCGCGATCGCGTCGCTCGAAGACGGGCCGTACGTCGCGCCGGTGGTCACCGCCACGGTGACGTCGAACGCGCCCGAGGTCTCCGGGTGGTACCGCGGTGCTGTGTCGGTGACGCTCGCGCTCAACGAGCGCGCGAAGGCGGACATCGAGTACCGCCAGGACGGCGGCGAGTGGAAGGGCTACGCGGGCGAGATCGTCGTCGCGGCATCCGGAGCGCACCAGCTCGACTACCGCGCCAGCGAGGACGGCGAGGCGGTCGCCGGCTCGGGCGGCACGGCGTCGTTCTCGATCGACGTCGATGCGCCGGTGACGACGGCGGTGACGGATGCCGCCGCCCGCACCGTCACCCTGACCGCGGTCGATGCGCATTCGGGCCTCGCCCGCATCGAGTACCGGATCGGCGACGCCGCGGACTGGTCGCCCGCCACCGGCGCGGTCGTCGTCGGCGATGCGGCGACGGTCGTCGGCTACCGCGCGGTCGATCTCATCGGCAACGTGGAGGCCGCGCGGACGGTCACGGTGCCCGCGGCATCCACGTCGACCCCGACGCCGGGCGGTGTGCTCGCCCCCGCGGAGAGCGATCTGACCGCGGCGCTGGAGGGTGCGGTGACCGCGCCCCGCACGGTCCGCGCGGGAGCGTCGCTCACGCTGACGGTGCCCGGTGTGCAGCCGGGAGCTCCGGTCCACGTGTGGATGTTCTCGACCCCGACGTACCTGGGGCAGGCGACGGTCACGACGGCCCACGCGGCCACCGTCACGGTGCCCGCGGGGATGAGCCTCGGCGCGCACCGCGTGGTCGTCGCCGACGCCGACGGAACGGTGATCGGGTGGGCGCCCATCACGGTGACCGCCGGCGACGACGCCCTCGCCGTGACCGGCGGCGACGCGACCACCGCCGTGTCGATCCTGCTCACCGCGCTGGTCCTCCTGGGCCTCGGGGCGCTTCTGGTGCGGCGTCGCCGCCGCGGGTCCGCCTGACCCGCGGCGAGACCGCGTCTATCGCCCGTCGCGCACGCTGCGGACGAACGCCTCGACGTTCTCGCGCAGCGCGGCGATGCGCGCCGCGCGCGCGGCTTCCACGTCGAACCCGACGTAGGCCGACGCGGGACGACGGCGCGCGTTGTCGTTGCACTGGAAGCGGTCGCACGCGAGCGTGCCGACCGTGTCGCCGCGGCGTCCGGCGTCACCCACGCGCTTCGCGGTGAACAGCAGCACGTCGTTCGGCAGGTGGATGTCGGCGCACCACGAGCATTGCGCGCGGCTCTTCGGCCGGGTGTCGGCCTGGCGCAGCAGCAGGCCGGTGGGCTCGCCGTCGAGCTCGACGACGACGTAGCCGACCAGCGCCAGCTTGCGGTCGCGGGTGCCGTAGAACTGCCGGGAGTCCCAGTCCGTGTCCGGGAAGTCGGCCGGCAGGGTGAGGCTGCGGCGTTCGGACTGGGTGACGTTGATGAGCGAGGCGCGGATCTGCGCTTCGGTGAGTGCGTACATGAGCATGCCCTTCGGTGAGAGTCGTGCGAAGGCGGATGCCGCGGCGGCATCCGTGACGGAAGGTCGACGATCAGCGCCGGCCGCGTGCGAGACGCGGCGCACGGCGCCGGGGCGACGTCACCTCTCATCGGCGAAGAGCTCGCCGATGACCTCCCTCTGGCCCGCACGGCGGGGGCCGTTCCCGATACTCACCCCTCCAGCGTACGCGTCCGGCCCTGCAACAGATCGGAATGCGCGGAACACGTCCGCCACGGCGGTGGTTGGATCGAGGTATGACCCGCATCGCGCACACCGACATCGACGTCTTCCCCCTCGCCCTCGGCGGCAACGTGTTCGGCTGGACGGCCGACCGCGAGGAGTCCTTCCGCATCCTCGACGCGTTCCACGCCGGCGGCGGCACCTTCATCGACACCGCCGACTCCTACAGCGCCTGGGCTCCCGGCCACAGCGGCGGCGAGAGCGAGACGATCATCGGTGCCTGGCTGGCCGAGCGCGGCCACGGCGACGTCACCGTCGCGACGAAGGTCAGCCAGCATCCGCAGTTCAAGGGGCTCGCGGCATCCACCGTGCGCGCCGCCGCGGAGGCGTCGCTCGAGCGGCTCGGCGTCGAGTCGATCGACCTGTACTACGCCCACTTCGACGACGCCGAGACGCCCTTGGAGGAGACGGTCGCGGCCTTCGGCCAGCTCGTGTCCGACGGCCTCGTCCGCTACACCGCCGTGTCGAACTACTCGGCCGACCGCATCCGCGAGTGGGTGCGCATCGCCCGTGAGCTGGGCGTCGCCGAGCCGGTCGCGATCCAGCCGCACTACAACCTCGTGCACCGCGAGACCGAGGACGACATCGTGCCGGTCGCCGAGGAGTTCGGCCTGTCGCTGGTGCCCTACTTCTCGCTCGCGAAGGGTTTCCTGACGGGCAAGTACCGCTCGACGGATGCCGCTGCCCACGACACCCCGCGCGCGCAGGGCGCCGCGGTGTACGCGACCCCGCAGGGCCTGCAGATCATCCAGGTGCTGGAGCGCATCGGCACGGCCCACGACGTGTCGATCGCCGCGACCGCCCTCGGCTGGCTGCGCGCGAAGCCGACCGTCGTCGCCCCGATCGCGTCGGCGTCGAAGCTGTCGCAGGTCGCCGATCTGCTCGACGGCGGTCGCGTGGAGCTCACGGCCGACGAGGTCGCCGAGCTCGACGAGGTCTCGGAGTGGACGCCCACCGACATGTGAGCCCCCGGGCTGCGCGGTGTCGGATGCGGCGGGTACCGTGGCGGCATGCATCACCTGAGCCGGGAGCAGGCGCGTCGCATCGCCGTGCGGGCGCAGCTGCTCGACGCCGATCGTCCCGGAGACGTGGTCGAGGTCGGCGAGCAGCTCGGGTCCATCAAGATCGACCCGACGGCCACGATCGCGCCCGCCGAGCAGACGATCCCGTTCAGCCGCATCGGCTGGGGCTACGAGCCCGGTCAGCTCGTGAAGGCGGTCGAGGACGACCGGGCGCTGTTCGAATTCGACGGCCAGTTCCACGCGGCATCCCTGCTGCCGGCGATGCTCGCGCGGATGCGCGCGCGGGTCTTCCGCGCGCAGACGGCGGGCTGGCTGGAGGCCAACGCGCGCTTCCGCGCCGACGTGATCGCGCGCCTCCGCGCCGACGGCCCGCTGCTGGCCGGTCAGATCGACGACACCAGCCAGGTCGCGCACAAAGACGAGGCCGGCTGGTACGGCTCGAACCAGGTGCCCAGGATGCTCGACCTGCTGTCGTACGTCGGCGAGACCGCGGTCGTCCGTCGGGAGGGCCGCCAGCGGGTGTGGGACCTCGGCGAACGCGTGTACGCCGACGTCCCGGTGCTCGACCCCGACGAGGCGACGGCGCTGCTCGAGGAGCGCCGGCTGCAGGCGGCGGGCATCGCCCGCCAGAAGTCCCGGTGGACCCCGGTGGGGATGGCGGGGGAGCCCGCGACCGTCGAGGGCTCGTCGTGGTCGTGGCGCGTCGATCCGGCGGCGCTGGCGGCTCTCGACGACGACGCCGGCGGTCGCGTCGCGATCCTCAACCCCTACGACGGCATGCTCTTCGACCGTCCGCGCCTGACCGAGCTCTTCGCGTTCGAGTTCGTGCTCGAGCAGTTCAAGCCGAAGGCGCAGCGCCGGTACGGATACTTCGCGCATCCCATCCTCATCGGCGACGGTTTCGTGGGGCTGCTCGACGCCGAGCTCGACAAGAAGAAGGAGAACCTCGTCGTCACCGCCGTGCACGAGTTCACGCCGCTGGAGCCGGAGGAGCGCGAGATGGTGGATGCCGAGATCGACGACCTCGCCGGATGGCTGGGTGTGCCCGTGCAGCGGGCGCGGTGAGAGGAGCGGGCCGCATGATCGACGACGCCGTCCGTGACTGGCTGCTGGATTCAGACCCCACGTTGCGATGGCAGGTGCAGCGCGACCTGCTCGATCTGCCGGAGGAGGTGTGGGCGCGCACGCGGTCGCGGATCGCCGTCGAGGGCGACGGTGCGCGCCTGCTCGCGCACCAGGATGCCGACGGCCGGTGGGCGGGGGGAGCGTTCTTTCCCGCCGACTTCGACGTCGACACGCAGGATCAGACGCCCGGTCAGCCGTACACCGCGACCACCTGGACCCTGACGACCCTCCGCGAGTGGGGCACCGACGCGGGCGCGCTCGGAGACACCGCCGATCGGCTGGAACGCAGCGCCCGGTGGGAGTACGACGACCTGCCCTACTGGGACGGTGAGGTCGACGTGTGCATCAACGCCATGACGCTCGCCAACGGCGCGTGGCTGGGGCGCGACATGTCGGCGCTGGCGGCGTGGTTTCCCGCGCACCAGCTCGCCGACGGCGGGTGGAACTGCGAATGGGTCGACGGTTCGGTGCGGTCGTCGTTCCACTCGACGATCAACGCCGTCCGCGGACTCCTCGCCTACGAGCAGCTCACCGGTGACGCCTCCCTCGCGGTCTCGCGCCGGCGGGGCGAGGAGTACCTGCTCGCACGCCGCCTGCGCACCCGCCTGTCGACGGGGGAGCAGGTCGGGCCGTGGACCGACGTCATCGTCCATCCTTACCGGGCGCCCTTCACCGCCCTCAAGGCGATCGACCACGTGACGGCCGCTGCGATGCACGACGGCATCCCGCCCGATCCCCGCGCCGCCGACAGCATCGCGATCGTGCGCGTCGCCCGCCGCCCCGACGGCACGTGGCTCCAGGGCCATCACTTCGCCGGCGACGTCTGGTTCCCGCTCGACGTCGCCGTGGGCGAGCCGTCGAAGTGGGTCACCTTCCTCGCGCTGCGTGCGCTGCGACGCTGGGATGCCGCGTACGGCTGACGCGCGACGCGTCACACGACGAAACGCGATTCGCCCGTGACCGCGCCGTCCCGAGACGATGGGGACGTCGACGCGTCCCGAGCCGTCGGCGCGGACAGGAGGACGCCATGAGCAGGCGAGGATTCGCGACCCGACAGGTGCACGAGCGCGCACGCCGCGACGGCGACGCCCGGATCGCGACGTCCCGCGCGACGCCCATCTACCTGACCGCCGGTTTCGAGTTCGGCGAGTACGACGACGCGGCCGCGCACTTCGGTCGCGGCGAGGGCTACGCCTACACGCGCATCGGCAATCCGACCGTCGACGCCGTCGAGCACACCCTCGCCGCCCTCGAGGGCGGCTCTCAGGCGCTCCTGCTCGCGAGCGGCCAGGCCGCCACCACGGTCGCCTTGCTCGGACTGCTCGAGGCGGGCCAGCACGTCGTGTCCTCGACGCACGTGTACGAGGGCACCCGGGGCCTGCTGCGCGACAACCTCTCGCGGTTGGGCATCACGACGACCTTCGTCTCCGAGATCGACGACCTCGAGGCGTGGGAGGCCGCGATCCTGCCGACCACGCGCGTGCTGTTCGCCGAGTCCATCTCGAACGCCAGCAACCGCCTCGTCGACATCCCGGCGCTCGCCGACCTCGCGCACCGCCACGGGATCGCCCTGGTCATCGACAACACGTTCGCCACCCCGTACCTCGTCCGTCCGCTGGAGCTCGGCGCCGACGTCGTCGTCCACTCGGCGAGCAAGTTCCTCGCCGGGCACGGCAGCGTGCTGGGGGGAGCGATCGTCGACAGCGGTCGCCTCGACGAGACCAGCCTCGGACGGCTCTACCCGCATCTGACGGCGCCCGGTCGCGGCGGTGTCCCGAGCGTGTTCGAGCGGGTGGGCGGCGATGCGCGGATCGCGTATGCGCGCGAGGCCGTCGCTCCCCGGTTCGGTCCCACGCCGTCGCCGCTGAACGCCTTCCTGATCGGGCAGGGCATCGAGACGCTGAGCCTGCGCGTCGAGCGGCAGAGCGCGAACGCGCTCGCGGTCGCGCAGTGGTTGGCGGGACGTCCGGAGGTGGCCTCCGTCGACTACGTCGGGCTCCCCGCCCACCGCGACCACCATCTCGCGCTGCGCGACCTCCCGGACGGCTTCGGATCCGTGTTCAGCTTCACCCTCCACGGCGACGCCGACACGGCCCGCGCGTTCGTCGAGGCCCTCGAGGTCTTCACCCACATGACCCACCTCGGCGACGTGCGGTCGCTGGTGCTGCACCCGGCATCCACGTCGCACGCCGCGCTCACGGATGCCGAGCGCGCCGCCGTGGGCGTGCACGACGGCACGCTGCGCGTGTCGATCGGCATCGAGGATGCCGCCGACCTCATCGACGACCTGTCGCACGCGCTCACCGTCGCCAGCGACGTGCCGGTCGCGGTACTGGCATGACGCGTCCGCAGCACTTCGGCTGGTTCCTCGCGCGCGGCTTCGGGCCGCACGGGTGGGGTCATCCGTACCTGGACTGGAACTGGGACTGGACCCGGCCCGAGCTGTATCAGCAGTCCGTCCGCGAGCTCGAGCGCGCGGGGTTCGAGTTCGTGCTCATCGAGGACGCGCCCTCGCTCGGGTCGCCGGACACGATCGACCTGCGCATCCGCCACGCCTTCGGCGGTCCCAAGCTCGACCCGCTGCTGCTCGCCCCCTACCTCTTCCAGGCGACGCAGCGCCTCGGCGTGATCCCGACGGTCAACCCCGCCGCGTACCTGCCCTACACCGCGGCCCGCCAGTTCTCCACGCTGCAGCACCTGAGCGGCGACCGGCTGGGGCTGAACGTCGTGACCGACACCGGCAGTGCGCGCCATTTCGGCGATGCCGCGCCGCTCGGCCACGACGCCGCCTACGACCGCGCGGAGGAATGGCTGGCCGGTCTGCGGGAGCTGTGGAACTCGTGGGGGGAGGGCGCTCTCGTGCGCGATGCCGCGACCGGCGTCTACGCCGACGGCGCCCGGCTCGACGCCGTCCGCCACCGCGGCGAGTACTTCGCCTTCGACGGTCCGCTCAACGCCGTGCCCTTCACCCGCGGGGAGCCGGTGATCGCCTCTCCGGGCGGGTCGGGCCGCGGGCTCGCGTTCGCGGGGGCGAACTCCGACATCCAGTTGGCGCTCGCTCCGCTCACCGAGCAGAGCGTCCGCGCGTACCGCGCGAAGATCCACGCCGCCGCGGTGGAGCGCGGGCGTGCGCCGTCGGATGTGACGGTGATGTTCGCCATCTCACCGGTGATCGTGTCGTCGCCGGAGGAGGCCGATCGCCTGGTCGCCGCCTCCGCGCGGCCCGACGACGACGCGCTGCGCCTGATCGCGCAGCGCCAGTCCAGCGACCTGGAGACCGATCTGACCGCGCTCGAGCTCGACGCGCCGCTGCCGGCGGGACTGTTCGCGGATCACGTCTCGCAGGGATCCCTGCGCCGGCTCATCGGCGATCGGGATGCCGCGACCGCGCCGTTGCGCGCGCACCTGACCGCGCTCGCGCGGCTGGGGCGCATCTCGGACCGGTCGGGCTTCGTCGGTACGGCGGAGGAGTTCGCCGACCTCATCGAGGAGCTCGGCGACTGGGGCAACGACGGCGTGCTGCTGTGGGGCGACCTGCATCCGGTGACGATCCACCGCACGCTCGACGAGCTGGTTCCCGTGCTGCGTCGCCGCGGCATCCTCCGCGACGAGCTCTCGGACGGCGGCTTGCGGGCGAACCTGCAGTCGTTCTGACGCCGCTCCGGCCGGCACGGGCGAGGGGTGTTTCGACTCGCTGCGCTCGCTCAACGACCGGGAGTTTGTAGCCCGGTCGTTGAGCGAGGAGCGCAGCGACGAGTCGAAACGCAGACGAGTCGAAACGCCCGACGCCTCAGCTCAGGCCGTTGGCCTTCAGCCAGGCGGCGGCGATGTCCTTCGTCGACTTCTGATCGACCTTGGACTCGACGTTGAGGGCGACCAGGCCCTCGGGCGTCAGCTTCGCGTTGACCGCGTTGATGACATCCGCCGCGTCGGCGGGGAACGAGCTGCTGACGAGCGGGACGACGTGCGACGCGAGGAAGAGGCCCTTGGGGTCTTCCAGCGTGACGAGGTTCTTCGTCTTGATGCTCGGGTCGGCGCTGTAGACGTCGGCGAGCTGGACGCCGCCGGCGACGAGCTCGTCGACCGTGGTGTCGGCCGTCGCGCTGAAGCTCACGGTGACGCCGTACTTGTCCTTCAGGCCGGTGGGGCCGTAGGGGCGCTGCTCGAGCTCGGGCGCGCCGCCGAGCACGAGGTTCGGGACGTTGGCCAGGTCGGCGATCGAGGTGAGGTTGTGCTCCGCGGCGAAGGCCGCGGTCACGTTGTACGAGTCCTGGTCGGTCGCCGAGGCCTGGTCGAGGACGCTGAGACCCTCGGGCAGCGCCTTCTTGAGCGCCGCGTAGACGTCCTCGGTGGTGGTGGCGGTGGTGTTCTTGTCGAAGTACTGCAGCAGGTTGCCGGTGTACTCCGGCGTCAGCGAGATGGTGCCGTTCTGCAGCGACGGCACGATGGCGTCGCGCTGGCCGATGTTGAACTTGCGCTCCACCGTGTAGCCCGCGCCCTCGAGCGCCTGGGCGTAGATCTCGGCGATGACCTCGTTGGAGTAGTACGCCTGAGAGCCGATGGTGATGGTGGAGGCCGAGCCGGTCGCGTCGCCGGTGGCGGCGGGCTGCTCGAGGGAGCTGCTGGAGCCGCAGCCGGTGAGGGCGAGGGCGGTCACGGTGAGCGCTGTCGCCGCCAGGGCGAGCCGCGCTCCGAGACGGGAGGTGCGCAGTGCGGACATGAGAGGTGCCTTTCGTTGGGTGCTGTGGGAGGAAGAGTCAGGATGCCGTCGCGGCCCGGGCCACGGGGCGCGAACGCGCCGTGCGGGCGGCGACGCCGCGGGGGACGACGATGCGCTGCAGCAGGGCGAACACGCCGTCGAGGACGAGGGCCAGCACGACGACGAGGATCGAGGCCCCGAGGATCTGGGCGGTGTCGCGCAGCTGGATGCCCTGGATGATGTAGAAGCCGAGGCCGCCCAAGCCGACGTAGGTGGCGATGGTCACGGTGGCGACCACCTGCAGTGTGGCCGAGCGCAGGCCGCCGATCAGCAGGGGCAGACCGAGGGGCACCTCCACCTTCCACAGGATCTGGCGGCCGGTCATGCCGACGGCCCGCGCGGCGGAGATGGTCGAGCGGTCGATCGCCTCGAACCCCGCGTAGGCCCCCGCGAGGATCGACGGGATCGCGAGGATCACGAACGCGACGACCGCGGCTTGGCTCTTGTAGACGACGCCGACGAGGAGGTAGAGCAGCACGACGAGTCCGAGCGTGGGGATGGCGCGCGCGGCGCCCGAGAGGGCGACGGCGAACTCGCGCCCGCGGCCGGTGTGCCCGATGGCCCACCCGGCAGGGATCGCGATCAGCGCGGCGATGAGCACCGAGCCGAACGTGAAGGCGAGGTGCTGGGCGATCGCCTCGGGCAGGGGCAGCGACCCGGTGAGGCGGTCGGGGGAGAAGATCCACGCGAAGGCGTCGGCGAACAGATTCATGCGGCCTCCGCGGAGTCGAGCCGACGGGCGGCGAGACGGCGCAGTGCGCGGCGCTCGGCCCGGCTGCCGTCGCGTCGCGGCATCCACGGCATGAGCACGCGTCCGGCGAGGACGAGCAGGAGGTCGAAGACGAGCGCGATCACCACGACGATCACCACGCCCGCCAGCACCTCGGGGATGATCCGGCGCTGGAGCCCGTTGGTGAAGAGGTAGCCGAGGTTCTCGACGCCGATGAGGATGCCGACGGTCGCGAGCGCGATCGTGGAGGTCGCGGTGACGCGCAGGCCGGCCAGCAGCACCGGGCCGGCGAGCGGGAGGTCGACCGTCCAGAACCGTCGCCACGGGCCGTAGCCGACGGCGATCGCGGCGTCGCGGGTGGCGGCGTCGACGGAGTCGAGTCCATCGGTGACCGAGCGCGTCATGATCGCCACGCCGTAGACGGTCAGCGCGATCACGAGGTTGCTCTCGGAGAGATAGGGGATGCCGAAGACCGCCCACAGCAGCGCGAACAGCCCCAGCGAGGGGATCGTGTACAGCAGCCCGATCGTGGTGAGCACCGACCCGCGCAGCGCCGTGTACCGCCAGGCGAGCCACCCGAGGGGGAGCGCGATGACGAAGGCGGCGACGATCGCGATCGCGCTCTGGCGCAGGTGCGCGAGCGCCAGCGAGCCGATCAGATCGAGGTTGTTCGCGACCCAGTTCATGGCACCCCGTCGACGAGCACGCCCTGTGCCCGGCCCGCGGCATCCACGAGCACCGTGCCGTGCGCGGTCTTCTTCGGCGTCAGCGCGCGCGATCCGCGCTCGACCCCCACGAACTCGGCGACGAACGCGCTGGCGGGGTTCTCGATGATCTCGTCGGGCGTGCCGACCTGCGCGATGTGCGCGCCCTTCTCGAGGATCACGACCTGGTCGCCGAGGAGGAACGCCTCGTCGATGTCGTGCGTGACGAAGACGACCGTCTTGTCGAGGTCGCGCTGCAGGCGACGCGTCTCGGTCTGCAGCTCCTTGCGCACGATGGGATCCACCGCGCCGAAGGGCTCGTCCATCAGCAGGATGTTGGGATCGGCCGCGAGTCCGCGCGCGACGCCGACGCGCTGCTGCTGGCCGCCGGACAGCTGGCGGGGATAGCGGTCGGCGAGCGCGCGATCGAGTCCGACGATGTCGAGCAGCTCGAGCGCACGCGCACGCGCCTGCTTCTTGGGCGTGCCGTTGAGGATCGGGACGGTCGCGACGTTGTCGAGGACGCTGAAGTGGGGCAGCAGCCCCGCGCTCTGCAGGACGTAGCCGATGCCCCGGCGCAGCTGCACCGGATCGCGGTCGCGGATCGATTCGCCGTCGATCGTGATCTCGCCGCTCGTCGGCTCGACGAGCCGGTTGATCATGCGCAGGAGCGTCGTCTTGCCGCATCCGGACGAGCCGACGAAGACCGTCGTCTTGTGGGCGGGCAGGACGAGGCTGAAGTCGTCCACCGCGACGGTGCCGTCAGCGAATCGCTTCGTGACGGAGCGGAACTCGATCGCCATACGTCCTCCGGGCTCGGATTCAACCACCCAACCACATACCCCCGACACGGCGACAAGGGGCTGGAATCTGGCGTCACAGTCCGGTATGCGTGAGGAATGGATGTCCAAGAGTACGACCTCATCGTGATCGGAGCAGGACCCGTCGGCGAGAACGTCGCCGATCGGGCGGTACAGGGCGGACTGACGGTCGCGATCGTCGAGTCGGAGCTGGTCGGAGGGGAGTGCTCGTACTGGGCGTGCATGCCCTCGAAGGTGCTGCTGCGCGCGGGTGCCGCGCGCGCGGACGCCGCCGACGCGCCCGGGGCCCTCGCGAGCCCGCCCGCCGGCCCGGTCGACGTGGCCGCGGTGCTCGCGCGCCGCGACGAGATCGTGCACGACTGGAACGACTCCGGCCAGGTCGAGTGGCTCGACGGTGCGGGCATCGCGCTCGTCCGCGGGCACGGCCGCCTGAGCGCGGAGAAGGAGGTGACCGTCACGCGCGACGGTGCGGATGCCGCGGTGCTCCGCGCCCGCCACGCGGTCGCGGTGTGCACGGGGTCGGCGGCGCTGCTGCCCGACATCCCCGGGCTCGCCGCGGCCTCGCCCTGGACCTCCCGCGAGGCGACCGGTGTGCAGGAGGTGCCGGAGTCCCTCGTGATCCTCGGCGGCGGCGTCGTGGCGTGCGAGATGGCGACGGCGTACGCGTCGTTCGGCTGCACGGTCACGGTGCTCGCCCGCTCGGGGCTCCTGGGCTCGATGGAGCCGTTCGCCGGGGAGGCGGTCGCTCAGGCGCTCCGGGACGATGGCGTGGACGTGCGCACGGGCGCTCACCCGCAGGCCGTGTCGCGGGATGCCGCGACGGGCGCGGTCACGGTGACGCTCGCCGACGGCGAGGTGACGGCATCCGAGATCCTCGTCGCGACCGGGCGCGTCCCGCGCACCGGCGACGTCGGCCTCGAGGTCGCCGGACGGGAACCGGGGTCGTGGCTCGACGTCGACGACACGATGCTCGTGCGCGGCAGCGACTGGCTGTACGCGGTGGGCGACGTCAACCACCGCGCCCTGCTCACGCATCAGGGCAAGTACCAGGCGCGCGCCGCCGGCGACGTCATCGCCGCGCGCGCCCGCGGCGGCGAGGTCGACGACGCGCCGTGGGGTGCGCACGTCGCGACGGCCGATCACACGGCCGTGCCGCAGGTCGTCTTCACCTCACCCGAGGTCGCGGCCGTCGGACTGACCGCCGCGGAGGCCGAGGAGAAGGGGCTCGCGACGCGCGTCGTCGACCTGGATCTCGCCAACATCGCCGGTGCCAGCACGCGCGCGGCGCACTACCGCGGGCAGGCCCGCGCCGTGGTCGACACCGACCGCGGCGTGCTCGTGGGGGCGACGCTCGTCGGAGCCGACACGGCGGAGCTGCTGCAGGCGGCGACGATCGCGATCGTCGGCGAGGTGCCGCTGACGCGGCTGTGGCACGCGGTGCCGGCGTACCCCACGCTCAGCGAGCTGTGGCTGCGGTGGCTCGAGGCGATCGGGCGTCCCGTCTGAGCGGACCCGACCGCCCCGAGCCGTCCGTTCAGCCCGCGAGGGCGGCGCGGAAGGTGTCGACGACGGGGGTCGTCGGGCGGCCGATGAGGCGCGCCAGCGTGCCATCCGTGTCGGCGAGGACACCGCCGCGGATGCCGTCCTCCATGCCCGCGACGAACTCGGCGGTCCCGGCATCCAGGCCGGCGCCCTGAAGGGCCGCGACGAAGTCGTCGCGCGAGACCGGAACGTACGCGACCTCGCGGCCGAGCGCCTCGCCGGCCGCGGCCGCGAGGTCGTCGTAGCCCAGGCTGCGGTCGCCGGCGAGCTCGTACACCTGGCCGAGGTGGCCGTCCTCGAGCAGCACGACGGCGGCGGCCTCGGCGTAGTCGGCCCGGGCGGCCGCGGCGACGCGACCGTCGGCGACGGAGGCGGCGATGACACCGGAGTCGGCGGCGCGCTGGAGGTCGGTGAGGTAGTTCTCGGTGTACCAGTCGTTGCGGAGGATCACCGTCGGCAAGCCGCTCGCCGCGAGCGCCTCCTCGGTGGCCTTGTGCTCGGCGCCGAGGGCCCAGTCGAACGTGGTCGCCTTCGAGACGCTCGTGTACACGAACTTCTGCACGCCCGCGGCGACGGCCGCGTCGATGACGTTCTTGTGCCCGGCGAAGCGGCGACCGGCCTCGGAGGCCGAGATCAGCAGCACGGTGTCGACGCCCTCCAGGGCGGCGGCGATCGTGGCGGGGTCGTCGTAGTCGACGTGTGCGGTGCGCACACCGCGGGCGGCGAGGTCGTCGAGCTTGGCGACCGAGCGCGCGCCGGCGACGATGTCGGATGCCGTGGCGCCGCGCGTCAGCAGCGCGTCGACGACGAGGTGGCCGAGGTGCCCGCTGGCACCGGTGACGAGGATGGTCATGAGTTGGTCCTTTCGTTGGGGTCCGAGGGAGGGAACCCGTACGGAGGATCAGTACATTCCGAAGAACATGTACCCACTTTCACGTAAGGTACCTACGTGATGGTTAGTCTTGCGGAAATACGCACCCAGAACGATCAGGCGTTCACGGAGAACTGTCCGACCCGGGTGGTCCTCGACCACGTCATGAGCAAGTGGGGCGTCCTCGTGCTGCTGGCGCTCAGCGAGGGCACCGCCCGCTGGGGCGAGCTGCGGCGCGCCGTGGACGGCATCAGCGAGAAGATGCTGGCGTCGACGCTGCGAACCCTCGAGGCCGACGGGCTCGTCGTGCGCACCGCCTACCCGGAGGTCCCGCCCCGCGTCGAGTACGCCCTCACCGCGCGCGGCGACCAGCTCATGGAGCGCGTCCTGCCGCTCATGAGCTGGATCGCCGACAACGCCGGCGAGATCGTCGGTCGCTGATCGCGCCGAGGGAGGATCAGCGCGTCGCGCGCGCCAGGTTCGCCCGCAGCTCGTCGGCGTCCTGGCGCACGACGTACGCCGGCTGGTCGCGCTCGACGCGCCAGCTCTCGGCGACCGAGCCGATGTCGACGGTGTCGAAGCCGAACGCGTCGTAGAGCGCCGTGGCGAGTGCCGCGGCATCCGCGTGGTCGCTCGCGATCGCGAGGGCGCGTCGGCCGGGCGTGCCGGCGGGAGCGCCGGTGGTGAGGATGTCGGCGGCGGGGATGTGGTTGAACGCCTTCACGACGCGTGCACCCGCGAGATGGTCCTGCACGAGGGCGGTGGTGGTCGTGGTCTTGTCCTCGAGCGCGGCGATGCGACCGTCCCGCTCCCAGTAGTAGTTGTTGGTGTCGAGCACGATCTTGCCGGCCAGGGGGGCGGCCGGCACGTCGCCGATCGCCTTCAGCGGCACCGTGACGACGGCCCAGTCCGCCGCCTCCGCGGCCTCCGCGGCGGTCGCCGCGCGGGCGCGCGCGCCCAGACGGTCGACGAGACCGGCCAGCGTCTCGGGGCCGCGCGAGTTGCTGATCACGACGTCGTACCCGTGGGCGACGAGACCTTCCGCGAGCGCGCTGCCGATGTGTCCTGCTCCGATGATTCCCACTGTTGTCATGCGAGGGGCAACAGCCATGCCTCCTGTGCGCATTCCCCGTGGGTCCGCTGTCAAGACCTGGCGAGGAGGCGCCGCGCGCGACAGGCTGAGGTCATGACCGATGACACCACGGCCGCCCGCGCTCAGCGCCTGCGCGACCTGTACACCGCCCCCGAGATCCTCCGCGTCGTGAACGTCTGGGACGTCGTCTCCGCGCAGGCGGTGCTCGCGCTGCCCGAGACCCGCGCCCTCGCCACCGCCGGCCACTCGATCGCGGCATCCTTCGGGTACGCCGACGGCACCATCCCGCTGGAGACGACGCTCGACATGGTCGGGCGCATCGTGTCCGTCGCGGGCGAGGTGCCGGTCAGCGCCGACCTCGACGACGGCTACGACGAGCCCGGCGAGACGGTTCGCCGCGCCATCGGCGTGGGGATCGTCGGCGCCAACATGGAAGACCGCCTGCGCCCCTTCGACGAGTCGGTCGCGCGGGTCGCCGCCGCGGTCGCCGCCGCCGCGGCCGAGGGCGTGCCGTTCGCGCTGAACGCACGCACCGACGCGATCGTGCGCGGCGGAGAACGCCCGCCGGCGGAGTCGATCGCCGACGCGATCGCCCGCGGTCGCGCGTTCCTCGAGGCGGGCGCGACCTCGGTGTTCGTCCCCGGCGTGCTCGACGCCGACGCGACCGCCCAGCTGGTCGCGGGCATCGGCGAGCGCGCCGTCAGCGTGATCGGCCTGCCCGGCGCGCTCGCGGCCGCCGACTACGAGAAGCTCGGCGTCGCCCGCATCTCGTACGGTCCGCTGACGCAGCGCGTCGCGCTGACCGCGTTCCAGGACGTCGCCGCCCAGCTCTACGCCGACGGGGTGATCCCCGAGGGGACACGCGCGCTGAACTGACGGACGGCAGGCCGGCGACGGGGGAGGAGGATGGAGGCATGTCGCGTTCCGCCTCCCTCCTGCTCGCCGCCGCCCTCGACGTCGCGCTCGTGATCACCTTCGCCGCCGTCGGCCGGGCCAGCCACGACTCCGACGTCTGGACGGGGCTCGCGACGACGGCCTGGCCGTTCCTCGCCGCCCTCGTGCTGGGATGGCTGATCGCCCAGGGGTGGAAGGCGCCGTTCGCCCTCGGGCGCACCGGCCTGCCCGTGTGGGCGGTGACCCTCGTCGGCGGCATGCTGCTGCGGGTGGCGTCCGGTCAGGGCATCGCGGTCTCGTTCGTGATCGTGGCGGGCATCGTGCTCGCGGTGTTCCTCCTCGGCTGGCGGCTCGTCGCGCTGCTGCTGCGCCGGGCCACGACGCGGCGCCGCGCCGCGTGAGGCGCCCCCGCGAACTACGCTGAGACGATGCCCGACTCCACCGCGATCCGCGCCCACGCCGAGGATCTGGCCGCGTTCGTCGCCGCCTCGCCGTCCAGCTTCCACGCCGCCGCGGAGGTCGCGCGACGGCTTCGGGATGCCGGGTTCACGGCGCTCGCCGAGGACCAGGCGTGGCCGCACGCTGCCGGCGGCAAGCACCTTGTCGTCCGCGACGGCGCCGTCATCGCGTGGGTCGTGCCCACACGGGCGGACGCCGCGACGCCGGTGCGGGTGTTCGGTGCGCACAGCGACTCGCCGGCCTTCAAGCTCAAGCCGAAGCCCACGACGGGCCGCCTCGGCTGGCTGCAGGCGGGCGTCGAGATCTACGGCGGACCGCTGCTGAACTCGTGGCTCGACCGCGAGCTGCGCCTCGCCGGCCGCCTCGTCCTCGACGACGGCACGACCGCGCTCGCCGCCACCGGGCCCCTGCTGCGCCTGCCGCAGCTCGCGATCCACCTCGACCGCGAGGCGAACGACCACCTCGCCCTGAACAAGCAGGCCCACACCCAGCCCGTGTGGGGACTGGGCGACGCGGCATCCGCCGATCTGCTCGGCTCGCTCGCCGCCGCGGCCGGCGTGGATGCCGCGCGCATCCGCGGCTACGACGTCGTCACCGCCGACGCGGCCCCGGGCGCGGTCTTCGGCAAGGACGACGCGTTCTTTGCGAGCGGACGCCTCGACGACCTCGCCTCCGTGCACGCCGGGGTCGTCGCCCTCGCCGCTGCCGACACCGACGCCGACCACATCGCGATGCTCGCCGTGTTCGACCACGAAGAGGTCGGCTCCGCGACCCGCTCCGGGGCGGCGGGGCCGTTCCTCGCCGACGTCATCGAGCGGATCCAGCTCGGGCTCGGCGCCGATCGCGACCAGCAGCTGCGGGCGCTCGCGGCATCCTGGTGCGTCTCGAGCGACGTCGGCCATTCGGTGCACCCGAACTACCCCGACAAGCACGACCCGGTCGTCCAGCCCGTGCTCGGCAGCGGCCCCATCCTCAAGATCAACGCCAACCAGCGCTACGCGACGGATGCCGCGGGCGCCGCCGCCTGGCACGGCTGGTGCGACGCGGCCGGGGTCGTCTCGCAGGAGTTCGTCTCGAACAACGCCGTGCCGTGCGGGTCGACCATCGGCCCGATCACGGCGACGCGTCTCGGCATCCGGACGGTCGACGTCGGCATCCCGATCCTCTCGATGCACTCCGCGCGGGAGCTCGCCGGGACGGCGGATCTCCACGCGCTCACGCGGGTGGCGGCGGCGTTCTTCGCCTCCGACGGGTCGCATCGGGTACACTGAAGCGCTGTGTCCCCGACGGGGACGCGAAGTGCATCTACCTGCTCCACCCAGCCATCCGGCCGCGACGTCGCGGCGGGAACGCGGCCCCGGATCCATTCGGAGGGCAAGGCGGCACGTGAATAACGAGCCGATGTCCCGGAGGATTCTGTGCACCACCCCTCGACCGCACGCGGTCGGCAGTCGCTGATCGCGCACACCGGCTGGTCGTACTGGCCGATCGCCTTCATCGCGCGTCTGCCGTTCGCGATGATGACCGTCGGCGTGCTGATGCTCGTCGTCCACGCCACCGGCTCCGTCGGCTTCGGCGGGCTGACCTCGGCGGCCGTCGGCATCGGCGTCGTCATCGCCGGTCCGATCATGGGCGACCTCGTCGACCGCCACGGCCAGCGCCGTGTGCTCGTCCCGATCGGCCTCGCGAACGGTCTGCTGCTGGCCGTGTTCCCCCTCGTCGCGACCGGCGGGATGCCCGAAGGGGTGGTCCTCGCCGCCGCCCTCGCGATCGGGCTCACCGGTCCGCAGGCCGCCGCGATGTCGCGCAGCCGCCTGCTCGCGATCGTCGCGGCCCGCATCGCCCCGGAGCGCCGCACGACGACCACGGCGCGGTTGATGTCGTACGAGTCGGCCGCGGATGAGACCGCGTTCGTGATCGGCCCGTTCCTCGTCGGCATCCTCGCCGCCCTCATCGCGCCGTGGGCGCCCATCGCGATCGCGGCCGCCCTGAGCTTCGGGTTCGTGCTCGCCTTCGCGCTGCACCCCACGGCCCGGATGCTGCAGAGCCGCGCCGACGCCGATGCGGAGCGCGCCTCGTTCCGCGCGGTCCTGACGCGGCCCCTGCTCGTCCTCGTCGCGGCGACCTTCGCCGTCGGCATGTTCTTCGGCTCCACGCTCACCTCGCTGACCGCCGTCGCCCGCGACGCCGGCGACGAGGCGCAGGCCGGTCTGCTCTACGGCCTGATGGGGATCGGCTCGGCCGTCCTCGCGCTCGGCGTCGTGCTGCTTCCCGCGCGCTTCGCGCTGCGTCACCGGTGGCTGGCGTTCGCGGCCGTGCTGACCGCGGCATCCATCGGGTACGCGACCGCGGCGGGGCTGGGCGCCGTGGCGGTGTGGCTGCTGGTGATGGGGCTCGGCGTGGGGCCGACCCTCGTGACGCTGTTCTCCCTCGCCGGCCACCGCGCGCCGCAGGGCCGTTCGGCGACGACCATGACGCTGCTGAGCTCGGCGCTGACGCTGGCGCAGGCGCTGTCGGCCGCGTTCACGGGCTGGCTGGCCGAGCAGGTGTCGGTGGGCGTCGCGATGGTCGTGCCCGCCGTCGCCGCCGCGATCGTGCTCGCGCTCGGCGCGTGGAACGTCGCGATCGAACGCCGCCGCCCGGTCGCACCCGTCCATCCGTCCGGCGAGGTCGCTGTGCCGGCGGCGTGGCGGCACGACGGGACGGACGAACGCGCCCGCGTGCGCTGACGCGTAGACTCGCGACCCATGACAGAGGATGCCGCAGCCCGCACGATCGTGATCACGGGGGCCAGCAGTGGCATCGGCGCCGCCGCCGCGCGTCAGCTGGTGCTGGCCGGGCAGCGCGTGGTGATCGTCGGCCGTGACCGGCGTCGCACGCAGCAGGTCGCCGGCGAGCTGGGCATGCCGTTCCACGTCGCCGATTTCGCCGTGCTCGCCGAGGTGCGCGCGCTCGCGGACGAGCTGCTCGCCGCCCATCCGCGCATCGACGTGCTCGCCAACAACGCCGGCGGCATCTTCGGCGACCGCACGGTGACGGTCGACGGGCTCGAGGCGACGTTCCAGACCAACCACCTCGCGCCGTTCCTGCTCACGAACCTGCTGCGCGAGCGCCTGGTCGATAGCGGAGCCTCGGTCATCCAGACCTCGAGCGTCGCCGCACGCCGCTTCGCCCGTTGGGACATCGACGACCTCAACGCCGAACGGCGCTACTCCGCCAGTGCGGCCTACGGAAACGCGAAGCTGGCGAACGTGCTGTTCACGAAGGAGCTCGCCCGGCGCTGGGGCGGCGACGGGGTCGCGGCGGCCGCCTTCCACCCGGGGGTGATCGGCAGCAGCTTCGCGTCGACCGCGAAGGGCGCCTGGCGGTTCCTGTACACGAACCCGGTCACGAGCCGGCTGCTGACGTCGGTGGACGTCGGCGGCGCGCGACTGGCCTGGCTGGCGCTCGGCAAGCCCGGTCTGGACTGGGAGTCGGGCGGCTACTACGAGGCCAACCGCCCGGCCCGGACCTCGCCGCTCGCCGCCGATCCGGTGATGGCGGGGCGCCTGTGGGAGCGCAGTGCGGAGATGGTCGGTCTCTGACCTCGTTCATCCGTCCCGCGTGGTCGCCACGGCGGCGCGGAAGCGGCGGAGCGGGACGGACGAACCGGCGGTCACTCGACGAAGCGCACCCAGTTCGCGCCGCGGCCGGTCTCGGCGCGCTGGCGGCGCTCGAGCTGCGCGCCGTCCGCCGCGTAGAGCGTGACGGTCGTCGACTTCTCCCCGGCCGCGACGAGGTAGCGCCCCCCGAGGCCCGTGGCGAAGCCGCGAGGCTGCGGCTCGGTCACGGTGAACGACTCGGCATCCGCGACCGTCCCGTCGGCGGCGACCGGCACCGCGGCCAGCGTGCTCTCGGTGCGCTCCGACGCCCACAGCACCGCGCCGTCGGTGCCCCAGTGCAGGTCGGCGCCCCAGATGTAGTGATGGGCGAGCGGGTCGGCGCCGAACTCGCTGTGGCCGAGGCCCTTCGACCGGTCGAAGGCGGATGCCGCGCCCACGAGCTCGAGCGTTCCCGCGGCGGTGTCGCGGCGGTAGTGCAGCACCTCGCCGGAGAACTCGGTCAGCACGTACACGGCATCCTGCGCGTCGTTGAGCACCAGGTGGCGCGGGCCGCTGCCGGCCGAGGCCGCGGCGGTCGCGGGCTCGAGCGGGACGAGCGAGAGGTCGTCGGCGAGGGCGTACTGGGCGACGAGGTCGGCTCCGAGCGAGACGAAGTACGCGAAGCGGCCGTCGGCGCTGGCGAGCACGGAATGCAGGTTCGGGTAGGCGATCCGCGAGACCGGCGCGCCGACGGAGCCGTCCGCGACGGGGCAGCTGATGCCGTAGCCGCCGCCGTAGCTCGCGCCCAGGAGGGCGGTGCCGTCGCGCGTGAGCGCCAGGTAGTTCATGCCGCCGCCCGGCAGGTCGAGTCGCGACACCGTCGTCAGCCGACCGCTCTCGCGATCGAGCGCGAGGGTCACGATCCCGGCGGGCTCGCCCTTGACCGCCGCGTAGACCAGGTCGCGCGCGGCGTCGACGGCGAAGGTCGAGCATCCGGTCAGTCCCTCGGTGACGGCGAGCCGCTCGAGGGCGCCGTCGGCGAGGCGGAAGGTCGAGATCGAGCCGTCCGCGGCGTTGGCGACGAGGACGAGGGGAGTCGTTGCGGTCATGGCTCCAGCGTAGGCGGCGGCGCGTACGCTGGAGCCACCGCAGCGACGACCGGAGGACTGACCATGGCGCGCATCCTGCTCATCGGCGGACACGGCAAGGTGGCCCTGCTCCTCGAGCCGCTCCTGGCCGACCGGGGCCACGAGGTCACCGCCGTCATCCGCAACCCCGCCCACGAGGACGAGGTCTCCGCCACCGGCGCGCACCCGCTCGTCGCGGATGTCGAGCGTTTCGACCTCGACCGGCTCACCGGGCTCGTGAGCGGCTTCGACGTCGTCGTGTGGTCGGCGGGCGCGGGCGGGGGAGACGCCGCCCGTACCTACGCGGTCGACCGCGACGCGGCGATCCGAACGATCGACGCCACGCGTGCCGCGGGGGTCTCTCGCTTCGTGATGGTGTCGTACTTCGGCGCGGGGCCCGATCACGGCGTCGACCCCGAGGACGGGTTCTACGCGTATGCCGAGGCCAAGGCCGCCGCGGACGAGCACCTGCGCGCCAGCGGCCTCGCCTACACGATCGTCGCGCCGTCGGCGCTGACGCTCGACCCGCCGACGGGGCTCATCGACGTGGATGCCGAACGGAGCGCGTCGGTGTCGCGCGCCGACGTCGCGGCCGTGATCGCCGCGGTGATCGACGAGCCGTCGACCGTCGGGCGGACGATCCGCTTCAACGCGGGCGCGACCCCCATCGCGTCGGCGCTTCGGCGCTGAGCTCCGAGCCGCGGCATCCCGGTCGCCCGCGCGCGTCAGCGTCTACGCTGGAACCATGAGCAGGAGCACTCTCGGGACCGTCGTCGGGGTCGTCGTGGCGATCCTCATCGCGTGGGTGCTGGTGAACGTGGTCTTCAGCGTGCTGTGGTTCATCGCGAAGATCGGCGTCGTGCTCGTGGTCGCCGTGATCGTGTTCTTCTTCCTGCGTGGCGCCTTCGCCCGCGGCGACGACTGATCGCCGCCCGCTCCGTGCCCGCTGCTACGGTCGAGGGGCGCGGACCGCGAGAGGACGCGTGGATGCCGAGGGAGGCAACGTGACGGAACGGACCAGCTGGATCCTCGTCGACGGTGAGAACATCGACGCCACGCTCGGCGGATCGATCCTCGGTCGTCGACCGCAACCGGACGAGCGACCGCGCTGGGACCGCCTCCTCGGGTTCCTCGAGGAGCGGTGGCAGCAGCCGGTGCGCGGGCTGTTCTTCCTCAACGCCTCGACGCACCTGCCGATGCCGTTCGTGCAGGCGCTGCTCGCGCTCGGCTACACGCCCGTGCCCCTGTCGGGTCCGAGCGACGCGAAGGTGGTCGATCTGGCGATCCAGCGGACCCTCCGCGCGCTTCGCGATCGCGGGGGCGACGTCGTGCTCGTCAGCCATGATCGCGACTTCGTCGACGACCTCGCCGTCCTCGCCGACGAGGAGCGGCGGGTGGGCCTCATCGGATTCCACGAGTTCCGCAGCAGCGAGTTCGCCGCCGTGCCGGGCCTGGAGTTCTTCGACCTCGAGTACGACGTGCACGCGTTCGACGCCGTCCTGCCGCGGGTGCGGGTCATCCCGATCGAGGAGTTCGATCCGCTGCAGTTCCTCGGCTGAGACCGCGTCGCGCCGCCCGCGCCGCTGCTCGGATTCCAAGCCCGCACACAGACGAACGATATATCGTTGACTATCGTCGAATCGTCGACGCGACATCGGGAGGCATCATGAACGACTCATTCGCAGGTGCAGACTTCGGCGGACGCCGGCCGGGAGCCCACGGCTTCGGCGGGCGCGGGTTCGGCGCGGGAGCATTCGGCGGAGGTCCGGGCGGCATGTGGGACGCGATGGAGAACCTCCGCGCGTCGTTCGAGCAGCGCACCGGCCCGCGCATGGGACGCGGGGACGTGCGCGCGGCGGTGCTCGCGCTGCTCGCCGAACAGCCCATGCACGGCTACCAGATCATCCAGGAGATCGAGCAGCGCAGCGGCGGGGCGTGGAAGCCCAGTGCGGGCTCGGTGTACCCGACCCTGCAGATGCTCGCCGATGAGGGCCTGATCGCCGCCGAGGAGGCGAACGGGCGCAAGACCTACAGCCTCACCGACGCGGGTCGCGCCGAGGCCGACGCGGCCGCGGAGCGGACGGCGCCGTGGGAGACGCCGGGCCAGCGCGACGGCGGGCGCATGAGCGCGCTGCCCAAGGCCGGGTTCGAGCTCGCGCAGGCCGTCGCCCAGGTCGGACGCACCGGCACGCCCGCGCAGGTGCAGCAGGCCGTGGATGTGCTCGACGAGGCGCGTCGCCGCATCTACGCCCTCCTCGCGCAGGACTGACCGGCGTGCCGTCCGGGTCCCGCGCGCGATACCGGCGCATCCTCCGCTTCGCCGCACTGTCGCTGGCGCAGACCTGGTGGTACGACCTGTTCCTCCCGCGCGTCGGGCTGCGCCGACTGGCCGAACGTTCGCGCAGCGCCCGGATGCAGCGCATCGCACGCCGCTTCCACGCGCTCGCCGTCGACCTCGGCGGCCTGATGATCAAGGTCGGGCAGTTCATGTCGTCGCGGCTGGACGTGCTGCCGCCGGAGATCACGCAGGAGCTGGAAGGGCTGCAGGACGAGGTGCCGCCGGTGCCGTTCGCGCTGATCCGCGCGGCCGCCGAGGCCGAGCTGGGCGTGCCCCTCGAACGGGCGTTCGCCTGGTTCGACGAGTCGCCGGTGGCGGCGGCATCCCTCGGGCAGGCGCACCGCGCGCGGCTCACGCCGGCCGATGCGACGCTCACCGGTTACGGCGCGGTGATCGTCAAGGTGCAGCGGCCCGGGATCGATGAGATCGTCGAGGTCGACCTCGCCGCCCTCCGCCGAGTCGCGGGCTGGCTGAGCCGCGTGCGGCTGGTGTCCGACCGGGTCGACGCCCCGGCGCTCGCGGAGGAGTTCGCGGCGACCTCCCTCGAGGAGATCGACTATCTCCACGAGGCGCAGAACGCCGAGCGCTTCGCCGCCGACACCGCCGCCGATGCCCGGGTCGCCGTCCCGGAGGTCGTCTGGGAGCGCTCGACCCGCAAGGTGCTCACGCTCGAGGACGTCACGGCGATCAAGATCTCCGACGTCGACGCCCTGCGCGCCGCGGGGATCGACCCGTCCGAGGTCGCGCACGCCTTCGCGACGACGATGTTCACCCAGCTGTTCCGCACGGGCTTCTTCCACGCCGACCCCCACCCCGGCAACGTGTTCGTCACGCCGCGACCGGCGTCGGCGGATGCCGCGGCGCCGCCCTGGACGCTCACCTTCATCGACTTCGGGATGATGGGCACGGTCGACACGCGGCTGCGCTCGGGGCTGCGCACCGTGCTGCTGGCGGTCGCCGCGCGCGACAGCAAGCGTCTGGTCCAGGGCATCCTCGACGTCGGTGCGCTCCTGCCCGGCGCCGACACCCGTGACCTCGAGCGCGCCTACGCGAAGCTGTTCGCGCGCTTCGGCGGGATGGGCTTCGCGCAGCTGCGCGAGGTCGATCCGCGCGAGTTCCGCGACTTCGCGGAGGAGTTCGGCGACGTCGTGCGGACCCTTCCGTTCCAGTTGCCGGAGAACTTCCTGCTGATCATCCGCGCGATCTCGCTGACGTCGGGCGTCTGCAGCACGCTCGACCCCGAGTTCAACATCTGGGAGAGCGTCGAACCGTTCGCCGGCCAGGTGCTGCGCGACGAGGGCGGCAACGTCGTCAAGGACGCCCTCGCCCAGGTCGGCGAGGTGCTGGCCACCTCGTGGCGGCTGCCGGGGCGTCTCGACGGCCTCATCACGGGTTTCGAGGAGGGCACGGTCGCCGTCGACATGTCGCGGCTGGAGCGGCGATTGGACCGTCTGGAGCGGATCGCCTCGCGAGGGCTCACGGCGATGGTGTTCGGCATCCTCCTCATCGCCGGCATCCTGCTGCGCGCCACGGACGGGGTGTTCGGAACCGTGCTGATGGCGGCATCCGTCGTGCCGCTCGTCATGACTCTGCTGCCGCGGTCGGGTCGATCCCGACGGTGAGGCCGCCGCGTCAGTGCGCGGCGGCGCGCAGGAGCGCGTCGACGACAGCGGGCGTCGCGTGCGGCGCCACGTGCAGGTTCAGGGCGGGCTCGACGAGCTCGACCTCCAGCAGCACGAGCCCGTAGCGGCGCGAGCGCACCGTGTCGATGCGGGCGTACAGGGGGAGGGGGCCGCCGGTCACGGTCTGCACCGCGCGCACGACCTCGGTCGCGAAGGCGATCTCGTCGTCGAACGCGGGGACCTGCTCGGGATGCTCCTCGTACACGCCGCCGATGAGACCGCCGCCCACCTCCAGCAGCGCACCCTTCGAGATCGCGTGGGTGAAGACGCCGTCGACGAGGTAGAGGGCCTTCTCCCATCCGCGCGAGAGCTCCGCCACCTCGGGCTGGATCATCGCCGTGCCGCCGCCGTCGATGATCCGTGCGGCGAGGGCGAGCGCCCCTGGGTCGGCGGCGTCGAACAGCCCGGTGTCGCGGGCCCCCGCCGACACCGATGGCTTCACGACGACGCGCTCGTGGGCGCCGAGGGCCGCGCGGGCGTCGTCGACGCTCCGCGCGTAGGCGGTCGGCACCACGCGGATGCCCGCGCCGTCCAGCTCGGCCAGATAGTGCTTGTCGAGGTTCCAGCGCATGGTCGCGGGGGCGTTCACGACACGCGTGGACGCCTCCGCGCGGTCGAGCCATGCCTGGAACTGCGCGGGACGCTCGGGGTAGTCCCACGGTGATCGGATCGCGAGCAGGTCGAACGCGGCGAGGTCGACGCGATCGTCATGCCAGACCACGGCGTCCGCCGCGGCGCCGCGGCTGCGAAGAGCGTCGAGCAGCAGCGGGGTGTCGTGGTCGGGGTCTTCGTCGGAGTAGGCGTCCGTCACGACGATGCCGATGCGCGGCGCAGGCGAGCTCACCGCTCCACCCTATCGACGGGCGGGCCCGCCCCCGCGCCGTCCGCCGCCGGGAGGCCGTAGCCTGAACGGGTGCCCTCAGAACCTGCTCTCGACCCCGCGGGCGGGGGAGCACGGGCCGAGCTGATCGCGCTCGCCGCCGGCGGCGAGGGCTGGAGCGTGCCGTTGCGCGAGCTGCCCGCCCCGGCATCGGCGCGGCCCGCCGCCGTGCTCATCCTGTTCGGCGTGCTCGATGCGGTGCCCAGTGCGCACGACGCGCAGGATGCCGCGGTCTCGCGCGAGCTCGATGTGCTGCTGCTCGAGCGTGCCACGACGCTACGTGCCCACCCCGGCCAGGTCGCCTTCCCCGGCGGTCGTCTCGACCCCGGGGATGCCGGGCCGATCGCGGCCGCGCTGCGCGAGGCGGAGGAGGAGACGGGGCTCGACCCCGCGGGCGTGGAGGTGCTGGGGGCGCTCCCCTCGGTTCCCCTCGAGTTCTCGGGTCACCTCGTCACGCCCGTGCTCGGGTGGTGGCGGCATCCGTCGCCCGTCCGCGTCGTGGACGACGCCGAGTCGGCCGCGGTCTTCCGCGCCCCCGTCGCGGACCTGCTCGACCCGCGCAACCGCGCCGTCACGGTGATCGAGCGCGACGGCCGCGTCTGGCGCGGACCGGCGTTCGAGGTCCAGGGGCACCTGGTGTGGGGCTTCACGGCGATGCTGCTCGATGCCCTGTTCGACCGCCTCGGCTGGACCGAGCCGTGGGATCTCGGCGATCGGACCCGGCGTATCCCGCTGCCGTCCTGACCCTCGGTCGACATCGAGGCTTCCCCGCGGCTGATAGGATCGTCGGCGGAAGTGTGTCCGAGCGGCCTAAGGAGCATGGCTGGAATCCATGTAGGCGGGGTAACTCGCCTCGCAGGTTCAAATCCTGTCACTTCCGCTCCGAGATGAGCCCCACCTCTCCATGGTGGGGCTCATCGTCATTCCCGTACGCAAGGGCCGGCCGTTCGCCCGCGCGGACGCGATCTGGCTACGAAGCCGGGAATACGGTGGATGAGGACGAGGTTGGCCTCACGAGTCGGGTGATCCTCCGTGGTCGCCGCCGCGGCCGCCGCTCCACCCGGCATCCGTCAATCTGGAGATATCCCCCTCATGAGTTCCACCAGCACCACCGCGCCCGCCGCGCGTCCGCCCAAGCCGAAGAAGCCGTTCTACCGGTCGTTCGGCTTCCAGATCACGATCGCGCTGATCGCCGGCATCCTGCTCGGCGTCCTCGCGCTGAACCTGGGTCCGGATGCCGCGGGAGGCCCGAACGGACTGACGGCGACGCTGTCGACCATCGGAAACGGGTACGTCACGCTGCTGAAGGCGGCCGTCGTGCCGCTGATCTTCCTCGCCATCGTCGCGAGCATCACCCAGTTGCGCAACGTCACGAACGCCGCACGCCTGGCCGGGCAGACGCTGCTCTGGTTCGGCATCACGGCGCTGATCGCGGTGACGATCGGCATCGTCCTGGGCGTCACGATCCAGCCCGGCAACCGCGTCGCGCACGACCAGCTGACCACCGCCGACCCGTACACGGTCGGCACCTGGTGGAACTTCCTCAAGGGCCTGATCCCGCAGAACGTCCTCGGTCTCACCGTCTCGAGCTCGGCGGATGCCGCCACCGGTGCCGTGACGTCGACGGTGGGCTTCAACGTCCTCCAGGTGATCGTGGTCTCGGTGGCCGTCGGCATCGCGGCGCTGAAGATCGGCGCCCGCGCGGAACCGTTCGTCGCATTCACGCAGTCGTCACTGAAGATCGTCCAGCGCGTGCTGTGGTGGATCATCCGCATCGCGCCCCTCGGCACCCTCGGGCTCATCGCGTCCGCGGTGGTGCAGTACGGCACGGACAAGCTGCTCACGCTCGTGTGGTTCGTGGTCGCCGTCTACGCCGGCCTGGTGCTGGTGCTGTTCGTCGTGTACCCGATCCTCATCAAGAGCCACGGGCTGTCGATCAAGCAGTACTTCTCCGGCGTGTGGCCCGCTGTCCAGCTCGGCTTCGTGTCGCGGTCGTCGATCGGCACGCTGCCGCTGACCGAGCGGGTGACCGAGCGCAACCTCGGCGTGCCGCGCGAGTACGCGTCGTTCGCCGTGCCGCTCGGCGCGACGACCAAGATGGACGGCTGCGCCGCGATCTACCCCGCCATCGCCGCGATCTTCGTCGCGCAGTTCTTCGGCATCGAGCTGAACATCGTGTCGTACCTGCTCATCGCGCTGGTGTCGGTGGTCGGATCGGCCGCGACGGCGGGGACGACGGGCGCGACGGTCATGCTGACGCTCACGCTGTCCACGCTCGGCCTGCCGCTGGAAGGCGTCGGACTGCTGCTCGCGATCGATCCCATCCTCGACATGGGCCGCACCGCGGTGAACGTCGCCGGGCAGGCGCTCGTTCCGACGATCGTCGCGAAGCGCGAAGGCATCCTCGACCGCGCGCTCTACGACGCGCCCCGCGACGGGGAGCCCTTCGCGGACGACTCGGCGGACGACGCCGAGAGCGCCCCGGCACTGTCGCGGAGCTGACCCCTCGGCTCTCGCCCCGCGACGCCCCGGTACCGATCAGGCCGGGGCGTCGCGGTCGGCGAAGGCCGACCCGGGCCGGATGAGCAGCGAGCGGGGCAGCGCGATCACGCGCGCGCGCCGAGCGGGCGTCATCGCGGCGAGCATCGCGGCGCGGATGCCGAGGGCGTCCTCGACGGCGCGCGCACCGGCATCCGCCCCCGCTCCCGCGGCGTAGTTCGCGCGCTCCACCGCGGAGACCAGCCGGGACACGGCATCGGGCGGCGCGTCGGCCGACGCCACGAGCACGGCGCCGAAGGCCCGCGGCGTCTGGGACGACGACACGGGCACGCCCGCGTCGATCGCGGTGTCCTGCACGAGCCGCCAGGCGGCGGCCACACTGGCGCGGCGCCGGAGGAGCATCCTCCGCGCGGCGCCGGCCGCGGCCGGCAGGATCGCCAGGACGATCACGGCGGCGACGACGCCGAGCACCGGCCGGGGATCGATGAGGGCCGCCCCCGCACCGGCGGCATCCGCGGGCGCGGTCTCGGCCGGATCGTTCACACTGTCGGTGGGAGCCGTCGTGGCCGCGGCGGTCGGCGACGCGGTCGGCGCGCTCGTGGGCGCGTCGGTGCCGCTCGACGCGGCGCTCTGGAACCGTGTCGCCGTGCCGAGGCTCTTCGTCGGCTCGAACGGCACCCAGCCGATTCCGCGGAAGTACACTTCGGGCCACGCGTGCAGCTGGCTGCCGGTGACGTTCACGACGCGCTCGCCGTCGACGACCTGACCGGTGAACGCGCCCGGAAGGAAGCCCACGACGATGCGGGTGGGCATGCCGAGGCTTCGCGCCATCAGCGCGAACGCGCCCGCGAAATGCACGCAGTAGCCCGTCTTGGCCTCGAGGAACGCGGCGACCGCATCCGATCCCTGGCCGTCGAAGCCCTCCTGCACGGGAGCGTCGAGCGAGTAGGTGAACGCGGGGCCGCGGAACCAGTCCTGCAGGGCGATGAGTCTGTCGTAGTCGGTGGTCGCCGACGCCGTGACCTCGCGGGCGAGCGCGCCGATGATGGGCGGGGTGTCGGCGGGCACCGAGTCGACCTCGATCCGCAGCCCCGTGCCGCCCGCGGAGGTCGCGCGGATCTGCTCGAGGGTGGGGCGGGCGACATCCGCGAGGACGGTGTACTCCTGCCCCTGGGTCGCGCCCTGCGAGCCCATGACCGTGCGGTTGTACGGCACGAACCGCCACGACCCGACGAGGCCGTCGACCTGCGCGGCCGCGTAGGGGACGGGCGCGTAGGCCGTGGCCAGGTTCTTGACGGTGATGGTCGTGCGCTCCTGCGCGACGGTGATGTCGGGGCCGACCTCGAGACGCTCCAGCGGCTCGCCGCCGAGATCGACCGTGCTCGTGCGATCGGGCTGCCAGACGGCGCCGTCGAAGACGGAGAGCGTCGCGACGCGGAGGTAGGGGACGACGGAGCTGTCGCTGCGCATCGTGAGCACGGTCGCATCGCTCTGGCGGCGCAGGTCGGCGCCGAGATCCAACGACGGGTCGATCATGGTGGCCGTGCCGGGCCCCGCCGCCGGCGTGGCCGCCTGGATCGTCGGCCCGAGCGCGAGAGCCGTCACGATCGCCACCGCGCCGATGGTCACCGCGACGGCGGAGACGCCTCCCGCCCGACGCGGCGCCCGCGACTCGCGGGTGCGCGTCTCCGCCCGGATCAACAGGAGCACCGCAACGGCCAGCAGCACGAAGGCGACGACGTCGACGCCCGCGGGCACGGCGATCGCGGGGATCAGCCACACGGCGACCAGCGCGACGCTCGCGAGCAGCGGCATCCGCGCCGTCACGACGACATGGTCGAGCGCGATGGTCAGCAGCCCGAGCGAGGCGACGATCACGAAGGTCAACGGCGTCGTCGCCGTCAGCGGAGCGATGCCGTCGGCGATCGACGTGGATGCCGCGGCGATCATGCGCGGCACCGCCTCGACGAGCGTCCCCGTCGGAATGACGCCGAGGAGCGCATCGCGGGGGAAGAAGACGGCCGTGACGGCGCCGGCCCACACCGCGAGCTCGATGAGCGTCACCACGGTCGCCGCGACCCGCAGCCGGCGCAGCACGTAGCCGATCGTCAGGAGCGCCAGCGGCAGGCCGCCCGCGCCCCACAGCCACGAGCCGCTCTGCACGACGCGCGTGAGCGGCACGAGGGTGGCGAGCAGTCCGAGCCAGAGAGCGAGGGAGAGTCGCAGCTCTCCGCCTTGCGCCGTCCGCCGCCGGCGGCCCTCACGCGACGGCACGGCCGCCCCCTCGCGTGCTGGTCGCGGCGACGGCATCCGACCACGCCGATGCGAGGTCGGCGCCCGGAGCGATGACGCCGAGCCGCCACCCGGTGTCGACGGTGCGAGCACGCGCCGCCTCGGAGGCCGCCACGGTCAGAAGCACCGGCAGCGTGCTGTGATGGGGCAGCGCAGCCAGCGCCGCGGCATCCGCGTCGTCGATCGCGCCGGTGACGAGCACGACGGGACCGGCAGAGATACCCGTGAACAGGCGCACCAGGGCGTCGAGGGGGAGGTCGCGTCGTGCCGTCACGGTCGCCAGCGCGATGGCCAGCTGCTCGACGCCGCCGCCGTCGCCGCCCTCGATGGGATCGGCCAGCACGGCGCCGTCCGCGTCGATCACCGTCACGAGGTAGCCCTCGCGCACCAGCAGCGCCGTCGCGGACAGGCATGCCGACACGGCGATCTCGAAGCCCGGGTCGCCTCCCGGGGCGCGCGCCGCCTCGACGGGCCAGCGGGGTGCGCCGCGGTCGAGCACGACGACGGCCTCGGGCGTCGTCTCCTGCTCCTCCTGTCGCACCATCAACTCGTCGCGGTGGGCGCTGGCGCGCCAGTGGATGCGGCGCATCGAGTCGCCCGGTGCGTAGGTGCGCGGGATGAGGTTGTCGGCCCCCTGCCCGAGACGGTCGACGACGCTGCGGGTGCTGCCGCCGGCGTCGCCGGGCAGATCGCTCAGCGGCCCGAGCTCCACGACCTCCGGCACGATCACGAGCGGAGAGCCGTCACCGACCGAGCGCCGCCGGCGGGTGAAGCCGAAGGGATCGGTCGAGACGACGGAGAGGGGCCCGACCGTGCGGATGCCGCGGCGCATCGCCCGCGCCGAGTAGACGAGCTCGACGCCCTCGGTGCCGGCCACGGCGGAGGCGGTCGCCGGGAACACGCCGGCCGGCCCCGCGGCGGTGGCGTCGGGGCTCGCGTCGATGCCGTCCGGCAGCCGGTCGCGCCAACGGCCCTCGCTGGAGGGGAGGGAGGAGCGGGTGCGCACGCGGAGGCGCACGCGGACGTCGGTGCCGACCGGCGCCACGTCGGGTGAGAACGAGCGGGAGACGCGCGCCGAGCGGGGCACCAGGTACAGCGTCGCCGCGCTGACGGCGACGACGATCGCGAGGAGCGCGCCGACGTAGGCGAGCTCGGCGATGCCGAAGCGCTGCGCGAGGAACCCGCACACCGCCGCGAGCAGCACCGCGCCGGTGCCGCGCGCGGTCAGAGGCCAGCCGGACACGACCGGCCTCAGCGGGTGGCCAGCGGCACTCGCACCGACCCGACGATCGCGCGCAGGACGGCGGCGATGGTGTCGGCCGACGAGCGCCCCCGCGCCGACGCGGTGCCGCGGGCGGCGATGAGGCGATGGGCGAAGACCGGTTCGACGAGCGCGGCCACGTCGTCGGGGATGACGAACTCGCGGCCGTCGAGCGCGGCGCGCACCTTGGCGGCGCGCACCAGCTGCAGGGTCGCGCGAGGACTCGCGCCCAGCCGCAGATCCGGGTGCTCGCGCGTGGCGCGCGCGAGCCCCACGGTGTACTCCTCGACGGCGGGGGAGACGTGCACCCCGCGTGCCCACGCGATCAGGGCGCGCACATCCGCGGCGCCGAGCACGGGGGCCACCCCGTCGAGCGGGTTGACGGTCTCGCGCTGGCGGAGCATGAGCGCTTCGCTCGCGGCATCCGGATAGCCCATGGAGATGCGCATCATGAAGCGGTCGCGCTGCGCCTCCGGAAGTGCGTAGGTGCCCTCCATCTCGAGGGGGTTCTGCGTGGCGACGACGAGGAACGGATCGGCCAGCCGGTGGCTGGTGCCGTCGACGGTCACCTGACGCTCCTCCATCGCCTCCAGGAGAGCGGACTGGGTCTTGGGGGAGGCACGGTTGATCTCGTCGGCGATGACGATCTGCGCGAAGATCGCCCCCGGCTTGAACTCGAACTCGCGGTCCACCGGGTTGTAGACGCTGACCCCGGTCACATCACCCGGCAGAAGGTCGGGGGTGAACTGGATGCGGCGCACGCTCGCGTCGATCGAGGAGGCCAGGGCCCGCGCCAGCATGGTCTTGCCGACCCCCGGCACGTCCTCGATGAGGAGGTGGCCCTCGGCCAGCAGGCAGACCAGCGCGGCGCGCACGGCATCCGGCTTGCCGTCGATCACGCGCGTGACGGAGGTCTCGACCGCCTCGGCGGCCCGGGCGAACGTGGCGGCGGTGAGCGGGTGGTCGGGCATGCGTCTCCCTGTCTCAGCGGCGGTGCTTGCTCGATGCTAACCCGGCTGGCGAGCCGCGGGCGCGACGTCGGGTAAACTCGCATGTAGCTCTCCGCGAGACGGCATCCAGGCCAACTCCCCCAGGACGGAAACGTAGCAAGGGTAACCGGGCTCTGCCGGGTTCGCGGAGAGTCTTTCTTTTGCCCGACGGGGTACGGACCGCGCCGTGCTTCCGTCCCGCCGGAAGGTTTTCTCCGGCAGATCCCTCACGGCCCCGCGGGGGCCCCGCCTAGGCTGGAACCCGTGGCGCAGAGCATCTACATCACCTCCACCGAGGGCCTGTCCGGAAAATCCACGATCGTTCTCGGAGTGCTGGACGCGCTAAGCCGTTCCACTCCGCGGGTCGGGGTGTTCCGCGCCATCGCGCGCTCCATCGACGAGCGCGACTACGTGCTCGAGATGCTGCTCGACCACATCGGCGTCGACCTCGACTACGAGGAGGCGGTCGGCGTCACCTACGACGACGTGCGCAACGACCCGGATGCCGCGCTCTCGCGCATCGTCGAGCGGTTCAAGGCCGTCGAGGCGAAGTGCGACGCGGTCGTCGTCGTCGGCAGTGACTTCACCGACGTCGGCTCCACGAGCGAGCTCGGCTACAACGCGCGCATCGCCGCGAACCTCGGCGCGCCGGTGCTCGTCGTGCTCAACGGGCGCGGCCACGAAGGCGACCGTCTCGGGGTCAGCGAGGCGCGCACGCCGCAGCAGCTGGCGCAGCTCACCGCGCTCGCGCTCACCGACATCACGCACCAGCGCGCCGAGCTGTTCGCGGTGATCACCAACCGCGCCGACCCCGACCACCTGGACGAGATCAACGCGGCGATCGGCGAGGTCGTGCGCGACATCCCGGCCGTCGACGGCAGTCGCGAGGCCGACGTGGCCGTGTGGTCCATCCCCGAGGACGTGTTCCTCGTCGCTCCCGCCGTGCGCGACATCATGCTGACCCTCGGCGGCACGCTGCTGCGCGGCGACGAGGCCCTGCTCGTGCGCGAGGTGCTCGACGTCGTCGTCGCCGGCATGTCGCTCAACAACATCCTTCCGCGACTCACCGAGGGCGCCATCGTCATCGTCCCCGCCGACCGCACCGAGGTGCTGCTGGGCCTGCTGCTGGCCAACTCGTCGGGGACGTTCCCGTCGATCGCGGGCATCATCCTCAACGGCCCGTTCCCGCTCCCGCCGGCGGTCCAGGACCTGATGGTCGGCCTCGACTCGCCGCTGCCGATCATCCAGACCGACCTCGACACCTACGACACCGCGGTGCGGGTCATGGGCACCCGGGGTCGTCTCGCGGCCGGCTCGCAGCGCCGGTTCGACACCGCCCTGGCCCTGTTCGAGCAGCACGTCGACACCGACGAGTTCACGCGCGCGCTGGGCCTCGCCCACTCCACCGTGGTCACGCCGCTCATGTTCGAGTACCAGCTGTTGGAGCGCGCCCGCACGGGACGCAAGCGCATCGTGCTGCCCGAGGGCGGCGACGACCGCGTGCTCAAGGCTGCGGCGACGGTGCTCGCCCGCGGCATCGCCGACCTCACGATCCTCGGCGACGAGGCCGAGGTGCGCGGCCGGGCCGTCGAGCTCGGCCTCGACCTCGGCGCCGCACAGGTGCTCAGCCCCTTCGACCCCCAGATCGTGCACCGCTTCGCCGAGGAGTACGCGGAGCTGCGCAAGCACAAGGGCATCACGTACGAGAAGGCGGCCGACACCATCACCGACGTCTCGTACTTCGGCACGATGATGGTGCACCTCGGCCTGGCCGACGGCATGGTCTCGGGCGCCGCGCACACCACGGCGCACACGATCCGTCCCGCCTTCGAGATCATCAAGACCCGGCCCGGCGTCTCGGTCGTCTCGAGCGTGTTCCTCATGGCGCTCGCCGACCGGGTGCTCGTCTACGGCGACTGCGCGGTCATCCCCGATCCGACGGCGACGCAGCTGTCCGACATCGCGATCTCGTCCGCCGCGACCGCTCGCCAGTTCGGCATCGACCCGCGTATCGCGATGCTCTCCTACTCGACCGGCGAGTCGGGTTCGGGTGAGGACGTCGACAAGGTCCGCGAGGCCACGGCCTTCGTGCGCGAGCGCGCACCGGAGCTGCTGGTCGAGGGACCGATCCAGTACGACGCGGCCGCCGACGCCGCCGTCGCCAAGGCGAAGATGCCCGATTCCGCCGTCGCGGGGCGGGCCACCGTGTTCGTGTTCCCCGACCTCAACACGGGCAACAACACCTACAAGGCCGTGCAGCGCTCGGCGGGCGCGGTCGCCATGGGCCCCGTCCTCCAGGGGCTCAACAAGCCGATCAACGACCTGTCGCGCGGTGCGCTGGTCGAAGACATCGTCAACACGATCGCGATCACCGCGATCCAGGCGCAGAACCAGCAGCAGGGAAACAACGCATGACCGTCGTCCTCGTCATCAACAGCGGCTCCTCGTCGTTCAAGTACCAGCTCGTCGACGTCGAGTCGCAGACGGCGCTCGCATCGGGACTCGTCGAGCGCATCGGACAGGAGATCGGGTCGGCCCGGCACAAGACGGGGGATGCCGACCACACGCGCGAGCTGCCCATCCCCGACCACACCGCCGGCTTCCGCGTGATGCTCGACGCGTTCGAGGAATACGGCCCGTCGCTCGTCGAGACCCCGCCGTCGGCCGTGGGCCACCGCGTCGTCCAGGGCGGCGCGCGCTTCTTCCGTCCGACGCTCATCGACGACCTCGTCGAGATCAACATCGACGAACTCTCGGTGCTCGCGCCGCTGCACAACCCCGGAGCGCTGCAGGGGATCCGCGCAGCACGCGCGGCCTTCCCCGCCCTGCCGCACGTCGCGGTCTTCGACACCGCGTTCCACCAGACGCTGCCCCCGGCCGCCTACACCTACGCGATCGACCAGACGATCGCGCGCAAGCACCGCATCCGCCGTTACGGCTTCCACGGCACCAGCCACAAGTTCGTCAGCGAGGCCGCCGCCGACTATGTGGGACGGCCGCTGCGCGAGCTCAAGCAGCTCGTGCTGCACCTGGGAAACGGCGCCTCGATCACCGCGATCGACGGCGGGCACTCCGTCGACACCTCGATGGGGCTGACGCCGCTGGAGGGGCTCGTGATGGGGACGCGCTCCGGCGACCTCGATCCCTCCGTGCTGCTCGTGCTCGCCCGGCGTGAGGAGATGAGCCCCGGAGACCTCGACGACTTCCTCAACAAGCGCAGCGGCATGGTCGGTCTCGCCGGTGTCTCCGACATGCGTGACATCGAGGACCGCCGCGAGGAGGGCGCCGGTGCGGCCATGCTCGCCTTCGACGTCTACATCCACCGGCTGCGGGCGTACATCGGCGCCTACATCGCGCAGCTCGGCGGGGTGGATGTGATCTCGTTCACGGCCGGGGTGGGGGAGAACTCGCCGCTCGTGCGTGCGGAGGCCCTGGCGACGCTGGGATTCCTCGGTATCCGTGTCGACGCGGAGCGCAACGAGGCCCGCGAACGCGGCATCCGCACGATCTCGACCGACGACTCGAGCGTCACGGTGCTCGTCGTGCCGACCAACGAGGAGCTCGAGATCGCCCGTCAGACGCTCGCGGTCGTGGCCGACTGACCGGCCGATCCGCCGCGACGCGGCTCACCGATACGCGACGTCCGCACCTGCCCACTACGCTGAATCCGTGACAGCCGACCTTCCCGACCTCAGCGCTCTCGACGGCGTGCTCTTCGACCTCGACGGCGTGCTGACCCCGACCGCCGAGGTGCACATGCACGCGTGGGAATCGATGTTCACGGAACTGTTCTCCGCGTGGGGCATCGAGCCCGCGTACACGGAAGAGGACTACTTCCGGTACCTCGACGGAAAGCAGCGCTACGACGGCGTCGCGAGCCTCCTGCGCTCGCGCGACGTCGAGGTGCCCTGGGGCGATCCGGACGACGATCCCTCCGCGGACACCGTCTGCGGCATCGGCAACCGCAAGAACGAGGTGTTCGCGCGTGTCCTGCGCGCCGACGGCATCGCGCCCTACCCGGGCTCTCTGGCGCTCCTCGAACAGCTGCGCGCGGCGGGGACGCCGATCGGCGTCGTCTCGAGCTCCAAGAACGCCGAGGAGGTGCTGGCCGCGGCCGGCATCCGCGACTTCTTCCCCGTCGTCGTCGACGGAGTGGTCTCGGCGCGCGAGGGGCTGCGCTCCAAGCCCGCGCCCGACATGTTCGCCGCCGGGGCCCGCATGCTCGGCGTCGACCCGGCGCGCAGCGCCGCCGTCGAAGACGCGCATTCGGGCGTCGCCTCCGCCGTGGCGGCCGGGTTCGGGCTCGTGGTCGGCGTCGACCGCGGCGCGGGTGCCCAGGCGCTGCTCGACCTCGGCGCGACGCTCGTCGTCGACGACCTCGCGGCGTTCGTCGCCTGATGACCGACCAGTCCGACGGAAGGATGGACAGGATGGATCGCGACCGTTTCCCGATCGACCCGTGGCGTCTGGTGGAGAAGCGCTTCTCGCTCGACGACGTCGGCGTCACCGAGACGCTGTTCGCGCTCGGCAACGGCTACCTGGGCCTGCGAGGCAACCAGCCCGAGGGCCGCCATGCCCACGAGCACGGCACGTTCATCAACGGGTTCCACGAGATCTTCCCGATCCGCCACGCGGAGCAGGCCTACGGCTTCGCCGAGGTCGGCCAGACGATCATCAATGCGCCGGATGCCAAGGTCATGCGCGTCTACGTCGACGACGAGCCCCTGTCGTTCGACGTCGCCGACATCCGCGAGTACGAGCGCGCCCTCGACATGCGCAACGGGCTCCTCACGCGCCACGTGCGCTGGATGACCCCCAGCGGCAAGGACGTCGTCATCGATTTCGAGCGCATGGTCTCGTTTGAAGAGCGCCACCTCGCCGTGATGCGTGTCACGGTCACGGTGCTCAACAGCGACGCCCCGATCACGGTGAGCTGCCAGATCATCAACCGTCAGGACGGCGAGGACGTGTACGGGGGCTCGGCTCCCGGCGGCGGCACCGCGAAGGGATTCGATCCGCGCAAGGCGGAGAAGATCGAGGACCGCGTGCTCCAGCCCGAGGAGTACTGGCAGGAGGGCGACCGCGCCGCGCTCGCCTACCGCGTGACCGCGTCGGGGATGACGATGTCGGTGGTCGCCGACCACGTGATCGAGACGGACAACGAGTACTCGTCGCGCACGCTCATCGAGCCCGACATCGCCAAGAACGTCTACCGGGTGCAGGCGAAGGCCGGGGTGCCTGTGACGGTCACCAAGCTCGTCAGCTATCACACGTCGCGCGGGGTGCCCGCTCGCGAGCTGGTCGACCGCGGACGCCGCGCGCTGGACCGCGTGGCGGCCGAGGGCATCGAGCGCCAGTTCGAGCGTCAGCGCGAGTGGATGTCGGCCTTCTGGGACCGTTCCGACGTCGTCATCGGCGGCCACGACGACCTGCAGCAGGCGACGCGCTGGTGCCTCTTCCAGCTCGCGCAGGCCGCGGCGCGCGCCGACGGTCAGGGCGTCCCCGCGAAGGGCGTGTCGGGCTCGGGCTACAGCGGCCACTATTTCTGGGACACCGAGATCTACGTGCTCCCGTTCCTCATGTACACGACCCCGATCTGGGCGCGCAACGCCCTGCGGATGCGCTACCTCATGCTGCCGGCCGCGCGTCGTCGTGCGGCGCAGCTCAACGAGGCGGGGGCCCTGTTCCCGTGGCGCACCATCAGCGGCGAGGAGGCGTCGGCCTACTACGCCGCCGGCACCGCGCAGTACCACATCAACGCGGACGTCAGTTTCGCGCTCGCCAAGTACGTGCGCGCCACCGGCGACGACGAGTTCCTCTACCGCGAGGGCGTCGACATCGCCGTCGAGACGGCACGGCTGTGGGCGACGCTCGGCTTCTGGCGCTTCACCGAGGACGGCCAACCCGAGGTGTTCCACATCCACGGCGTGACCGGCCCGGACGAGTACACGACGGTCGTCAACGACAACCTGTTCACGAACGTGATGGCGCGCTTCAATCTGCGCTTCGCGGCGCGTGCGGTGCGCGAGATGGCAGAGGACGCTCCCGAGCACTACGCGCAGATGGTCGAGCGGCTCTCCTTCGACCCGGCGGAGGCCGACGCGTGGGATGCCGCGGCCGAGGCCATGCACATCCCGTACAGCGAGGGCCTCGGCATCCACCCGCAGGATGAGGTGTTCCTCGAGCGCGAGGTGTGGGATCTCGAGAACACGCCGCGCGAGCAGCGTCCGCTGCTGCTGCACTTCCATCCGCTCGTGATCTACCGCTACCAGGTGCTGAAGCAGGCGGATGTCGTGCTGGCGCTGTATCTGCAGGGCAACCACTTCACCGACGAGGAGAAGCTCGCCGACTTCGAGTACTACGACCCGCTGACCACGGGCGACTCGACGCTGTCCGCGGTGGTCCAGGCGATCCTCGCCGCGGAGGTCGGCTACCAGGACCTCGCGCGCGAGTACTTCTCGCAGTCGATCTTCGTCGACCTCGGCGACCTGCATCACAACGCCGCGGACGGCGTGCACGTCGCGTCGGCCGGCGGGGTGTGGACCGCGCTCGTCGCCGGCTTCGGCGGCATGCGCGACCACTACGGCGAGTTGAGCTTCGACCCGCGTCTGCCGAAGGACTGGCCGTCGCTCGCGTTCTCCCTCCAGTGGCAGGGGACGAGCCTGAAGGTCGAGATCACCGCCGACGAGCTGCGCGTGGATGCCGGTGCCGGCGAGCCCGTCGCGTTCTCGGTGCGGGGCGAGTCGCTCGTCGTGCAGCCGGGCGCCACGGTGGTCGTGCCGTTGCGCGGCCAGGGGCCGGAGCTGTCGGGCCGCCCCACGATCAGCGACATCGGTGAGGCGCTGCGTGAGGACGGCACACTGCTGTCGGCCTCGGTCCCGACGATGACCACCTCGATTCCGGTGATCACCGGCAGCATCCCGGTGGTCGGTGCGGTCGCGGGCGACGACGCGAACCTCGGCATCGACTCGTAGCGGTGCGACCCGGTCGCCGATGTGCCCGCGTTTCGGCGCGGGTCAGAACGGCGGCGGGTCCTCCGCGGTGGGGACGAACCTGACGGTGGCGGCTGGGCGGTCGCGGTAGTGGTGTCCGGCGGGGCTCGTCCACTCGAGCGTGCCGTTTCCGAGGTGCCGGACGCGCCACGCCGTGTGGTGCTTCGTCGTATGGTGCCGCCGGCACAGGTGGGCGAGGTTGTCGTGGGCGGTGGCGCCGCCCTGCGCGGCCGCGGTCGTGTGGTCGATGTCGCACCGCTGCGCGGGCCGGGTGCAGCCGGGGGTGCGGCAGTGCTCGTCGCGGGCGGTGAGATAGCGGCGTAGCTCCGCGCTGGGGCGGTACCGGTCCACCGCGCGGACCTCGCCGGTATGCGGGTCGGTGAAGATCCGGTCCCAGCCGGGGGCGAGCCCCGCGAGGCGACGGGCGAGAGATGTGGCGATCGGACCGTACCCCGCCAGCAGGGCCGGGCCGCCGGTCGGGTCGCCGGCGAGGGTGAGGGCGGGGATCGTGACGTGGATCCGCGCCGCGACGGCCTCGAGGCCGTCGCCGGTCGCGCGGGTCGTCGGTCGGCCGGTGAGCACCAGGTCGCTGAAGACGTCCGCGCGCACCTGCGCCAGCGTGCGGGCGTCCGCCCCGTGCCGGCTGCCGGTTCGACCGCCCGTTCCCGGGCCGGTTCCCCTGCCGTCCCCGGTGACCACGGCATCCTCGTCGGCGTCGTGTCCGCCATCGGGATCGGCGTGGGCCCGCGGCGTGGCCGCGTCGGCCTCCGCCTCCGGCTCGCGGTCGAGGATCGCGCGGGCACGGGTGGTCAGCGCGTCGTGGATCGCGTGGGCGAGCGGGGCCGGGAGGTCGGCGATCAACCTCGCCATCCCGTCGTCGAGGTCGAACAGGCGCACCGAGCGCTCATCGAAGCCCCGACGGGCGGACTGCTCGAACGCGGCCGGGTCGATGCTCGCGGCGATCGCCGTGATCGCCGGCGCCGCGCGGGTCGGGGATTCGGATCGGGCGACCTCCAGCGCACGATCCTCGAACCGCGCGCGATCCTCGTCGCCGGTGAGCATGGTCCCGGTCCTGCTGATCGCCCAGGCATGACCGGCGTCGATCTCACCGGCCGCCCACGCCGCATGGGTGCGGGAGAACGAGGTCTTCAGCTGATGCGCATCGGACATCCGCCGCTGCACGCCCCTGTCGGAAGCCCGGATCGCCATGCCCAGTTCGAGGCACACTTCGCGCACCGGGAGATCCGCGTCTCCCATCCGCAGAGTCCGGCCCTGCTGCTGGGCCTCCTGCCGTGACACCGCCACCCGCTCTGCGACGAGCTCGACCGCCGCCGCGAGCACGGCCGCTTCCTCCGCCTGCGCTGCGGCGATGCGGCGCCGGGCCGCCCGCAGGCGCGTCACCAGATCATCCAACGCCGGCCAGGCCGAACCCCGAGCCGGGGCATCCGGGATCGCGTGCATCATCACCTCCGCCCGGCCGAGGCCGGGCGGCAGAACCCGCTGAAAGGAGGTGGGCACGCGCGGGACTTCTCCGCCCCAGTATAGAACAAAAGTTCGAAGGACGCAACGGGTTCGGAAGAGACGTCGCATCACGCGACGTACGGCGCGACGTCCTCGGCGACGGGGGTCAGCCGCCCGAGCAGCTCGTCCGCCTCGACGATCCGGTGCCGCGGGCCGGAGAAGGCCAGCGCGCCGGCGATGCCGCCGTCGGCGCCGCGGAGGGGGACGGCCAGGCATCCGAACCCCGCCACGCCGCCGTCGAGCCGGCGCACACCGCCGATCCGCGCGAGCTCGGCCGCCGCGGTCGTCGCGGTGGGTCCGGAATCGCCCGCGGCGACCAGCATGAGGGCGCCGAGCGCGTAGCGCTCCGGCTCGCGCGCCAGGCGTACCGCATCGCTGAAGGGGAAATCGGGATCCTCGTCGAGCAACTGCACGCGGCGGTCGACGTACACGGCGACGTGGACGCCTCCTCGTATGGTCGATCGCGCGTCGGCGACCATGTCGTGGGCGCGGGTGGGCAGTCGAGCGGGGGCGGCGGCCGCGGCCAGCTGCGCCACCTTCGACCCCAGCGCGAATCCGGACAGATCGGGGGTGCGAACGAGGTACTCGTCCTCGACGAGCAGGTTGAGCAGACGGTAGGTCGTCGCGCGCGGCAGCGCGAGCCGCGTCGAGAGCTCGCGCGCCGTCACGCCGGCGCCGAGCTCCGCGACCGCTTCGAGCACGGTGAGCGCGCTGTGGATCGCGCGCGGCTGGCGCGCGGAGAGCGTCGGCTGCGAGGGGCCGGCGCGTGTCTCAGCCATCCCGGTCATCTCGTGCGATGCCGCCGAGCACGGCCGCGGCGACGGGGACGTCGTACGCCCCCAACGGGCCGATCGGGCGGCGCAGGCGCCACGCGATCAGGGCGGCCGAGACGGCGCCGACCGCGGCGGCGATCCACACGGCGGCGCTGCCCGCCGCGATGTCGGCCGCCGCGAAGGCGACCACGGCCCCCGACAGCGCGACGGCGGCGCACAGGGCCGTAACCGCGGCGAGCGACGTCAGCTCCCCGATCCTGCGCAGGAACAGCGGCACCGCGATGCAGGCGAACACGTACGAGACGATGTAGCCGATGCCGCCGAGGGCGATCGTGATGTGCATCGCGTCGCGGAGGTCGACGCCGCAGACGACGAGCGCCAGCGGAACGCCCACCACCGCGGGCAGGGCGATCGCGATGGCGCCGATGGGCGTGCCGTAGCGCGCGTGGGTGCGTCCCGCGAGGCGCGGCATGACGTCGTCGCGTCCCATCGCGAACAGCACCCTCGCCAACGCCGTGGTCGACCCGATGGCGCACGCCAGGAAGGATGCCGCGATGCCGAGGTCGGCGACGCTCGCCCACCCGCCGATGCCGAACGCGTCGGCGAGCTCGTTGAGCGGCGACGCGCTGGCGGCGAAGTCGCGGCGCAGCGCGGCGAACCCGGCGACCTGGGCGGCCGCGGCCAGGAGGTAGAGCAGGAGCGAGATCACGACGGTGGCGCGGACCGCGCGGGGGATCGTCCGCAGCGGGGTGCGCGCCTCCACCCCGAGCGTCGCCGCGCTCTCGAACCCGACGTACGCGGTCAGGGCGATGAGCGCCCCGGCGCCTACCCCCAGCGGCGTGTCGGCGGCGGGCGACGGCAGCAGCGCCGCCGGATCGACCGGACCGATCCGCGTCAGCAGCACCACGAGCAGGACGACGATGAGCACGACGGAGGCGAATTCCACGAGCAGCGCGACGCGAGCGGAGAGGCGGATGCCGCGGACGAGCACGAGAGTCAGCAGTCCCGCCTCGGCCAGCAGGACGCAGGCGATCCCGAGCGGTGCGTCGGCGGCCGGCCAGAACGGCCGGAGCAGGAGGGCGGTGTAGTAGGCGCCGCCGAGGAGCGCGAACATCGCGACGGCGGCGTACCCGACCACGGCGGCGGTTCCCGTCGCGAGTCCGCCCGCCGGCCCGAGTCCGCGCGCCGCGTACGTGTACAGCGCGCCCGACGCGGCGAGGCGGCGCGCGAACTGGCCGACGGCAGAGGCGACCAGCAGGCTCAGGACCCCGGCGACGAGCACCGACACGATGACGCCACCGGGCGACACGCCGGCGACCAGGACCGTGACCGTGGTCGCCGCCGCGGCCGGGGCGACGGCGGCGACCGACTGCGCCATCACGTCGATGAACCCGACGCTGCGCCGGTCCAGGCCGTGCAGCGGTGAGCGTCCGCCGAAGTCGCGGACCGGCGCGGGGCTGCGGATCGCGCGCTCCAGTGCGGTCATCGTCCCTCCTTGCCCGCCGATGCTAGGGCGGCGCCGTTGCCGCCCCACGTCTCTCGTGTTTCCGCCTGGTTTCCCCGAATGAGACGCCGCCGGCGGGCCCTCCCATTCCGGGAGCGCGGGATTTTCACGGCCCGGAGACGGCGCCGTGACGGCCCTGCGCGACGATCCCGGTATCCGTTCCTTCCGCCTCGCTCCGCACCCCGATCTGGAGAGGTCATCATGACGAGAATCGACTCACCCGGCGCCGCCGCCCCGTCCGCCGCGTCGCCCGCCCGCGCCCTGACGGGCTCGCTGGGCGCGACGGCCATCGTCTTCATGGTCGTCGCCGCGGCGTCGCCGCTCACCGTCATCGGGGGTGCGGCGCCGCTCGGCATCCTGATCGGAAACGGGGTCGGCTTCCCGGCCCTGTACGCCGTCAGCGCCGTCATCCTGCTGCTGTTCTCCGTGGGTCTCGCCGCGATGTCGCGGCACATCCCGCGGCCGGGCGCCTTCTTCACCTACGTCGGCTACGGCCTCGGACGTTCGACGGGACTGGCGGCGGCATGGATCGCGATGCTGACCTACACGACGATCCAGGTCTCGGTGTACGGCTACGTCGGCTACATCCTCTCCTACACGCTCGCGTCGACGGCCGGGATCTCGCTGCCGTGGTGGCTGTTCTCGCTGCTGGTCATCGGACTGGTCGGCATCCTCGGCTATCGGCACATCGACCTGTCGAGCAAGGTGCTCGGGGTGCTGCTGATCGCGGAGGTCGGTGTCGTCGTCGTGCTCGTCGCCGTCGTGCTGTTCCGTGCCCCCGAGGGGCTGAGCCTCGCCCCCTTCGAGCCCGCCAACATCGCCAGCGGCTCGCCGGGGGTCGGGCTCATGTTCGCCATCGCGGCCTTCATCGGCTTCGAGGCCACCGCCATCTTCCGCGACGAGGCTCGCGACCCGGATCGCACCATCCCGCGGGCCACCTACATGGCCGTGATCGGCATCGGCGTCTTCTACACCGTGGCCTCTTGGGGTCTCGTGATGGCGTGGGGACCGAGCGCGATCGTCGACGAGGCGGCCGCCGATCCGGGCAGCCTCATCCTGCGCACGATGGCCACCTACCTGGGACCGATCGGGGAGATCGTCACGAACGTGCTGCTGATCACGTCGATGTTCGCGTGCGTGCTCTCCTTCCACAACGTCGTCACCCGCTACCAGCACTCGATGGCCACCGCCGGCGTTCTGCCCGAGCGGCTGTCCGCCGTGCACCACCGCCACCTGTCGCCGCACGCGTCCTCCATCGTCCAGACCGTCACGGCCGCCGTGCTGACGGGGATCTTCGCAGCCTTCCAGCTCGACCCGGTGCTGGCCGTCTTCACGTGGTTCGCCGGCGTCGCCACGCTCGCCATCGCGATCCTCATGGCCGTCACCTCGGTGGCGGTGATCGTCTACTTCCTGAGGCGGCGCTCCGACCGGCGGGTCTGGAACACCATCGTCGCCCCGGCGCTCGGGTTCGCGGGGCTCGTCATCTCGGCGGCGCTCATCGTCGCCTACTTCCCGATCATGGTCGGCGATGTGGATGCCGAGGGCGCCCCGGTGTTCGGCGGGCTGAGCTGGTTCCTCATCGGGCTCGTCGTGCTCTTCCCCGCTCTGGGCTACGTCCAGGCCGCGTGGATCCGCGCGCGCCGCCCCGCCGCCTACGCGAAGCTCACCGACGCCATCGCCGGCTGAGCACCCTCGAACGCCGCACCCCACGAAAGCCCCACCCCTCGAACGAAGGACATCCGGATGACCCTCACCGACCTCACCGCGTCGGGCTTCGCCGCCCCCGCCGTGCCCGCCCACCCGCTGGCTTCCCTCTCCGCCGCCGAGATCGACGCGGTCCGCACGATCGTGCTGGCGCTCGCGTCGACCACCGATCGCGTCCGATTCGTCTACGTCGGACTGGAAGAGCCGGCCAAGGGCGAGATCGCGGCGTGGGAGCAGGGCGGGCCCGCGCCCGAGCGGCGCGCACGGGTGCAGCTGCTCGACATGGCGACGACCCGGTCGAGCGACCTCGTCGTGTCCCTCGCCAGCGGCGAGGTGCTGCGCGAGACGGTGCTCGACGGAACGGCGGGACAGCTCCCGATCCTCGATGCGGAGTTCGAGGAGGTCGGCGTGATCGCCGGCGCCGACGAGGGATGGGTGGCCGCGCTCGCCGCCCGCGGTCTGACCGTCGAGGACGTCGTGCTCGTTCCGCTGTCGGCGGGACACTACGGGTACCCGGCCGAGGAGGGACGACGCATCCTCCGCACCTTCGCCTTCCGCCAGGATCACCCCCAGGACCATCCGTGGGCCCATCCCGTCGACGGCCTCACGGCCTACATCGACGTCGCGGCGCGCTCGGTGATCGAGATCGTGGACACCCCCGGGTTCGCGGTGCCCGAGACGAGCGGCAACTACGACGATCCCGCCCTCCAGGGCCCGCCCCTCGAAGGGCTGAAGCCGATCGTCATCACTCAGCCCGAGGGGTCGAGCTTCACGGTCGACCAGGAGCACGTCGTGTGGGGGGACTGGGATCTGCGCATCGGTTTCGACGCGCGCGAAGGGCTGATCCTGCGCCGGCTGAGCTTCCAGGGACGACCGGTCATGTACCGCGGCTCGATCAGCGAGATGGTCGTCCCGTACGCCGACCCCGCGCCCAACCGCTTCTGGCAGAACTACTTCGACACCGGCGAATACCTGTTTGGGCGCTACACCAACGAGCTGGAGCTCGGGTGCGACTGCGTCGGCGACATCACCTACGTCGACGCGGTGCTCGCCGACGAGCTGGGGATGCCGCGGACCGTCCGCAACGGCGTGTGCATGCACGAGGAGGACTTCGGCTCCCTCTGGAAGCACACCGACATCTTCACGGGCGCCAGCGAGGTGCGCCGCCAGCGCCGGCTCGTGATCTCCTTCTTCACCACGGTCGGCAACTACGACTACGGCTTCTTCTGGTACCTGTACCTCGACGGCACGCTCGAGTGCGAGGCGAAGCTGACCGGCATCCTCTTCACCTCCGCCTACCCCGGCGCGGACTACCCGTTCGCGTCGCAGGTGGCACCCGGCCTGGGCGCCCCCTACCATCAGCACCTCTTCTCGGCCCGGCTCGACATGACCGTGGACGGCGTGGCGAACGTCGTCAACGAGATCGACGCGGTGCGGGTGCCGATCTCGCCGCAGAACCCGGCGGGCAACGCCTTCACGAAGAAGGTCACGCCCATCGTGTCGGAGATGGTCTCCGGCCGCGTCGCCGACGGCGCCGTGAACCGGGTCTGGCAGATCGCGTCGACCGAGCGGACCACGGCGATGGGCCAGCCCACGTCGTACGTGCTCTTCCCGACGGAGACCCCCGTGCTGCTGGCGGACGACGACTCCTCGATCGCCGCGCGCGCCGCCTTCGCGACCAAGAACCTCTTCGTCACGAAGTACGACCCGGACGAGCGGTACGCGGCGGGGGACTTCGTCAACCAGCACCCGGGCGGCGGCGGCATCCCCGCCTTCATCGCCGGCGACGAGCCGCTGGTCGGCGAGGACCTCGTGCTGTGGCACACCTTCGGCCTGACGCACTTCCCGCGCAACGAGGACTGGCCGGTCATGCCGATGGACTACGCGAAGTTCACCCTCAAGCCGTACAACTTCTTCGAGCGCAACCCCGCGCTGCATGTTCCCGCGCCGACGTCCGCGCACTGCGCGCCCGGTCATGATCACGGCGGTCACGGTCATGACCACGGCGGTCACGGACACCACAGTTGAGAACGTGACCCTGCACCTGTTCGCGCTCGCGCCCGCCACGATCGGACTGTGCTGCCTGGCAGCCGACCGGCGGCGGGCGCGAGCCGGGGAGCTGGCGACCGCGCTGCTCATGCTCGTCGCGATGGCGGATGCCGCGGTGACGCGGCTCGTGCCGGTGGTGTGGTGGGTGGCGATGCTCCTGGCCGGGGCGATCGCCCTCTCGGCGGCCGGTGGACGGCGTCGAGGATCCGGCCGGTCCGCGGACGCCGTACGGATGCCGATGGGACTGCATGCCGCCGCGGGCATGGTCGTGATGGCGGCGCTGATGCTCGCGATGACCGGCGGCGGGGTCGCCGACGCCGCGCATCACCATGGGGCGTCCGCTCCGGCACTCGCACCGGTGGGCGTCGCGCTCGCCGGCGCCTATGTGCTCGGATCGGTGCGGGTGGCCGTGCGGGCGCGCACCGCGCTGGATCGCGGACAGTATGCGGCGATGGCGGCATCCGTGGGTCTGATGTCGCTCGCCCTCGTCGTCTGAGGCGCCCTCTCGTCCACAGGCCGTTCCGTTGACGTCCGCGCAGGAAACGCGGGTCTGGTCTCCGGCGTGAGCGTCAACGGAATCGTCACCCTCAGGGGGCGTCGAAGAAGGCGAGCTCGTGACGCATCGACCGCTCGAACGCGGCGGACATCCGGTCGCGGTCGTCCGGGGATGCCGCGGCGGCTGCCGCGTCGGCGATCGCGATCGCCCGCCTCGTGGCCTCCGCGAACGCCGGGTCGCCGTAGGCCCGCAGCCAGTCGGCGTAGGGGTGCGCGTCGTGCGCGAGCGGCGCGAGCCGGGTGCCGAGGTCGGCGTAGAGCCAGAAGCAGGGGAGCACGGCGGCGACCAGCTCCGCAGAGGAGCCGCCCGCGACGACCCGGTCGAAGTGGGCGAGATAGCCGCGCGTGGCCGGGCCCGGCTCGGGGTGGGCCTCGCCGATGCGCACGCGGTGGAGGCGCTCCTCCTCGAGGAGGCACGAGGTCGACGCCTCGGTCCAGAAGGCGCGCTCCTGCCCATCCGCCGCGAGCTCGGCGGCGCGGGCGAGCACGCCGGAGTATGCCCGCAGATACAGGGCGTCCTGCGCGAGGTAGCGATGGAAGCGGTCGAGGTCGAGGGAGCCGTCGCCGAGGCCCGTCACGAGGTCGCACGCGTCGACGTCGGCGCGAACGGTCGAGGTCAGCCGCCACACGCCCGCGCTCCACGGCGCCCCGTCCCGCAGCGCGGGGCGCAGCTCGTGGAAGTGGTCGACGGGTCCGTCGCCCTCGCCGACGCGAAGGGCGTCGGCATGCTGCAACGCGCCCGTCAGCCACGCCTTCGCCCGTGCCAGCGCCGCCGGCCACGGCATCCCGGCGGCGCCGAGCGTGGCCATGGCGGAGGACAGCGAGCACCCGGTGCCGTGCGTGTGACGGGTCATCACGCGGATGCCGGAGACCTCGTGCACGCCGTCGGCGTCGACGATCGCATCGGGAGAGGCGGCGCCGTCGAGGTGCCCGCCCTTCAGCAGCACGGCCGTCCCGGTCTCACGGTGCAGGCGTTCGGCCTGTGCCACGGCCTGCGCCCACGATGCGGCGGGCGCGGCGTCGACGAGGACGGCCAGCTCGGGCAGGTTCGGGGTGACGAGGTGGGCGCGGCGGCACAGCCGGCGGACGGCCGCCACCGCCTCGGCGTCGAGGAGCCGGTCGCCGCTCGTGGCCACCATCACCGGATCGAGGACCACCACCGGCGGACGCACCCGCGTCAGCCAGGCCTCGACGACGCCGGCGATCTCGCCCGAGAGCAGCATGCCGATCTTGACCGCATCGATCTCGACGTCATCGCTGACCGCGCGCAACTGCTCGTCGAGGAACGCCGTCGGCGGCGCGTGCAGCGTGCGCACGCCGCGGGTGTTCTGGGCGACGAGCACCGTGACCACCGCCATCCCGTACCCGCCGAGCGCGCCGATCGACTTGAGGTCGGCCTGGATGCCCGCCCCACCGGTCGGATCGGTCCCGGCGATGCTGAGCACGCGGGGGATGCCGGCGGTCACCGGGCCGCCTCGGCGGCGTGCTCGGCGGGGCCGGTCAGAGCGGCGGCGAAGATCCCCGCCGCCGCGCCCGGATCGGCGGCCGCGCAGATCGCCGAGACCACCGCGACGCCCGCGGCGCCCGCGGCCCGGAGGGCAGGGACGTCGGCCGGCGTCACGCCCCCGATCGCGACGCAGGGCAGTGCGGTCGCGGCGGCGATCCTCGCGAACCCGCCGATGCCGAGCGGCTCGGGGTGATCGGGCTTGGTCGCGGTGGGCCGGATGACCCCCACCCCGAGGTAGTCGAGGGTGCCGGCGGGCATCTCGGCCGCGTCGGCGAGATGGGCGGGGGTGTTCGCCGTCCAGCCGACCAGCGCGTCGGCGCCGAGCAGGGCACGGGCGGTCTGCGGGGGCACGTCGCTCTGGCCCAGGTGGATGCCGTCGACACGGGCGCCGGCGTCACGGGCCGCGAGCACGACGTCGAGCCGGTCGTCGACGACGAGCGCCGCCCGTGCGGCGACGACATCCGACAGAGCGACCGCCTGTGCGATCAGCTCGCGGGCGGTGGAGGTCTTCGCGCGCAGCTGCACCACGCTCGCCCCGCCGGCCACGGCCGCATCGACGATCTCGCACAGCAGCGGGAACGGGACGCGCTCGTCGGTGACGAGGTGCAGCGAGAGGTCGTGACCGGTGGCCCCGCTCATCGCGCGGGCTCCGCAGACGAGAGACGATCGGGGGTGTCGAGGTCGGCCGGCGCCACGGCGGCCAGAGCGTCGAGGAACGCCACCGCGAACGAGCCCGGCCCGCTGGCCGCGCGCGCCGCCCGTTCCGCCGCGACGGCGTGCACGGCGGAGGCCGCGACCGCCGCCGACAGTGGGTCGCACACGCCCAGGAAGGCCGCCATGGTCGCACCGAGCGCGCATCCGCCTCCCGTCACCCGGGTCAGCAGCGCGTCGCCGCCGTGCACCCGGACCACCCGGGTGCCGTCGGTGATCAGGTCGACCGGCCCCGACACCGCCACCACCCCGCCCGTCCGCCGGGCGAGCGCGACCGCCGCGTCCCCCGCGGCCTCCGGGTCGTCGGTGGCATCCACGCCGCGTCCGCCCGCCCCGAGGCCGGCGAGTGCGAGGATCTCCGACGCATTGCCGCGCACGATCGCGGGTCGGCGCTCGACGAGCTCGGCGGCGAGGGCCGTCCGCACCGGGAGCACGCCGACGGCGACGGGATCGAGCACCCAGCGCTCGGTCGCCGCGACCGCCTCGCGCGCCGCGGTGCGCTGCTCGGCCGTCGGCGTGCCGAGGTTCACGAGCACGCCGTCCGCGATGCCCGCGAACACGCCCGCTTCGCCGGGGATGTCGCACATCGCGGGGGCGGCGCCCAGGGCCAGGAGGGTGTTGGCGGTGAAGTTCGTCACCACCGCGTTGGTGATGCACTGCACCAGCGGATGGGCCGTGCGCACGGCATCCACGGCGTCGGCGGGGGAGAGGTGGGCGCGCGCGCTCATCAGGGGACATCCCTTCGCTCGTACGAACGAGATCAGGTTCGACGGGTGTGATCTCAGCCCATGGTTCGGGCACCCCGTGTCGTTGACCAGGAATGTAGCAGGGCGTCGCCGCGGGCGCGAACCCGCCGTCGGCGGCTCAGACCGGAGCGGCCGCGAGGTCGGCCACGATCGCGCGCACCGCGTCGCGGCCGGCGCGGTTCGCGCCCACCGTCGACTGCGACGGCCCGTAGCCGATGAGGAACAGCCGCTGCTCGTCCACGGCGCGACCGTTCGCCACGCGGACACCGCCGAGCGCGGTCCGCAGCCCCAGCGGGGCGAGATGGGCGATGTCGGCGCGGAAGCCGGTGGCCCACAGGATGACGTCGGCGGGCTCGAACGACCCGTCGGGCATCCGTACCCCGTGCTCCTCGATGCGGGTGAACATCGGGTGGCGCACCAGGACGCCGCGCTCCTGCGCACGCCGCGCCCAGGGCGTCCAGTGCTGGCCCGTCACCGAGATCACGCTGCCCGGCGCCTCACCGCGCCGCACCCGCTCCTCCACGCCCGCGATCGCCGCGACGCGGGCCGCGGTGTCGAACTCCGCGGCATCCCACCGCACCTCCTGCCGCGTGACCCAGAAGGTGTCGGCGACCCGGGAGATCTCCTCCAGGAGCTGCACGGCCGAGATGCCGGCGCCCACGACGACGACGCGCTGACCGCGGAACTCGTCGGCCGACACGTAGTCGTGCACGTGCAGCTGGCGGCCCGCGAACTGCTCCTGACCCGGGTAGTGGGGCCAGAACGGCCGTCGCCAGGTGCCCGTGGCGTTGATCACGAACCGCGCGTGCCAGGCTCCGCGATCGGTGTCGACCTCCAGGAGGCCGTGCGGATCGGCGTCGACGCGGCGCACGGCGGTGACGTCCACGGGCCGCTGGACCCTCAGATCGAATCGCCGCTCGTAGTCGGCGAAGTACGCCGGGAGCACGTCGGCGCTCGCCGCGTCGGGGTCGGCCGGGGGAACGGGGGCTCCCGGCAGTTCGTGGATGCCGTTGACGGTCGCCATCCGCAGCGAACGCCACCGATGCTGCCAGGCGCCGCCCGGAGCGGCATCGGCGTCGAGCACGACGAACACGGGGGCGCGTCCGTCGCCCGGTGCCGGGACGAACCCGCGGCGGCGCAGATGGTAGGCCGCCGACAGTCCCGCCTGGCCGGCGCCGATCACGAGGACGTCCACCGTCCGGTCGGGCAGGGCGAGACTCATGCCCATCCCAACGCGGTCCGGCCGCAGATGTTCCCGCCGGGGCGCCCGCCGCGCCGCATGTCGGGGGCACGCCGTAGTCTGTTCTGGTGACCACCGCCCTGTACCGCCGCTACCGTCCGGAGACGTTCGGCGAGATGATCGGGCAGGCGCAGGTGACCGAGCCGCTCATGACCGCCTTGCGCGGCGACCGCGTCGGGCACGCGTATCTGTTCAGCGGCCCGCGCGGCTGCGGCAAGACGACCTCGGCGCGCATCCTCGCCCGCTGCCTGAACTGCGCGGCGGGCCCGACCGACACCCCCTGCGGCGTCTGCGACAGCTGCGTGGAGCTCAGCCGCGGAGGCGGGGGCTCCCTCGACGTGGTCGAGATCGACGCGGCCTCGCACAACGGCGTCGACGACGCCCGCGACCTGCGTGAGCGCGCGATCTTCGCCCCCGCGCGCGACCGGTTCAAGATCTTCATCCTCGACGAGGCGCACATGGTGACGGCGCAGGGGTTCAACGCCCTGCTCAAGCTCGTCGAGGAGCCGCCGGAGCACGTCAAGTTCATCTTCGCGACGACCGAGCCCGAGAAGGTCATCGGCACGATCCGCTCGCGCACCCACCACTACCCGTTCCGCCTCGTCGCGCCCGCCGCGATGCTCGAGTACGTCGAACAGCTGTGCGCACAGGAGGGTGTGCAGACGGAGGCGGGCGTGCTGCCGCTCGTGGTCCGCGCCGGCGGAGGGTCGCCCCGCGACACGCTGTCGCTGCTCGACCAGCTCATCGCCGGATCCGATCCGGTCGACGGCGCCGCCGGTGCGACCGTGCGCTACGAGCGCGCCGTCGCCCTGCTCGGCTACACGCACGGCGCCCTGCTCGACGAGGTCGTCACGGCGTTCTCGGCCCACGACGCGGCCGCCGCCTTCGCGGCCGTCGACCGCGTCGTGCAGACGGGTCAGGACCCGCGTCGATTCGTCGACGACCTGCTCGAGCGTCTGCGCGACCTCATCATCGTCGCGGCCACGGGAGACGGTGCCGGCGCGGTGCTGCGCGGCATCCCGGCCGACGAGCTCGAGCGGATGGGCCGTCAGGCGTCCGCGTTCGGCACCGATCGCCTCTCGCGCATCGCCGATCTCGTCGTCGGAGCCCTCGACGACATGAGCGGTGCGACGTCCCCGCGGCTGCAGCTGGAGCTGCTCGTCGCCCGCGTCCTCGCCCACACCGCCGGATCCGTTCCGGCGGCCCCGGACTCGCCGCCGGTGGCCGTGCCCGCCGCCGCTCCCGTTGCGGAGCCGCCGGCCTCCCACCCGGCTGCGCCGGCCGCCGCGCCGACCCCGCCGGCTGCCGCCGCGCCGGCCGCACCGGCTGCACGGGTCGCGTCGACTCCGCCGGAGGAGCCGCTTCCGCCGGCTGCCGCCGCACCGACTCCGCCGCCGGCCGCCGCTCCCGTGCCGCCGGCAGGTCCCGTCACGCTGCCGCAGGTGCGCGATGCATGGCCCGAGATCCTGCAGCGGCTCGAACCGGTGAGCCGGTCGTCGTGGATGATCGCGACCGACGCCACCCCGATCGCGTTCGCCGACGACGTGCTGACCCTCAGCTTCCGGACGCAGGGCGACGTGGCCGCCTTCAAGAAGCTCGCGGCCGGGAAGGGACCGAGCGAAGACCTGCGCGGAGCGATCCACGCTGTCCTCGGCATCCGGGTCAAGTACGTCGCGCGCTTCGACGCCGACCCGCCGTCCGACGGTGCTCCCGCGGAGCCCTCGCGCCCCGCATCGCCGCCCGCGACCGCGCCCGCTCCCACGGGCGACGCGCGCCCGGGCGGAGGCGGACGGGCGGGCGGCACCGTGGCCTCCGCGGCCGCCGCGCCCGTGACGGAGTGGGCCGTCGCGCCGATCCCGACCGATCCCGGCCCGGTGGCGGCCGCGCCGTCCGCTCCCGTCGCATCCGCCCTGACGGAGGCGCCCGGGCTCGCGGTCGACGACGAGCCCGAGGATGCCGTGGCGGCGCCCGTCCGCACGCTGACGGCGGTCCGCGAGGCGCCGTCCCCGGCAGCGGCCGAGTACACCCTCACCGACGACGACGCTCCGGACGACGACGAGTTCCCGCCGCCCGTCGACGACGCGCCTGTCCCGCCGCGGGCGCCCGTGGCCGTCGAGCGTCCCGCCCCCGTACGCGCCCCCCGCCCCGGCGGGATCGAGCGCGTGGGGGAGGCGGTCGTGCGCCAGGTGCTGGGAGCGACGTTCGTGCGCGAGGAACCGTACACGCCGCCGACGAGGTTCAACTGATCCATGTACGACGGCATCGTCCAAGACCTGATCGACGAGTTCGGCCGCCTTCCGGGCATCGGACCGAAGTCGGCGCAGCGCATCGCGTTCCACATCCTGCAGACGCCGACCTTCGACGTCGCGCGTCTCTCGCAGCTGCTGGGCGAACTGCGCGAACGGGTGCGCTTCTGCGAGATCTGCGGAAACGTCAGCGAGCAGGAGCGTTGTGCCATCTGCCGCGATCCGCGACGAGACCAGACGTTCATCTGCGTCGTCGAGGACGCCAAGGACGTCTCCGCGATCGAACGCACCCGTGAGTTCCGCGGGCTCTATCACGTGCTCGGCGGCGCGATCAGCCCCATCGCGGGCGTCGGGCCCGAAGATCTTCGCATCGCGCAGCTCATGCAGCGCCTCGCGGACGGCACCGTGCAGGAGGTCATCCTCGCCACCAACCCCAACCTGGAGGGGGAGGCGACCGCGACCTACCTCAGCCGGCTGCTGCACACCCTCGAGATCCGTGTGACGCGACTCGCGTCGGGACTGCCGGTCGGCGGCGACCTCGAGTACGCCGACGAGGTCACCCTCGGCCGCGCCTTCGAGGGCCGCCGGAGCATCTGATGTCGCCGGCGGCGTCCGACCGCGCCTGGGCGCTCTAGCCCCGGTCGCGCGCAACCTCTCGTGCGCGAGATCGACCTCCCGCGTTCACCCCGCCGACCCGTCCGCGTCGCCTGCAGCCGACACTCTTCCTTCGCGGCCGAGTGCACGACTTCCGGTGTCGCGAAAGGGAGCATCATGTCCGCGCGTCTTCTCTACGCGCACTTTCCCGCGGCCACGCACCCCTCCGCCCTCGAGTGGATGCGCGTCGTCGCCGAGATCGCGGCGGGCCGGCCCGGCGTGGGACCGTTCCTCACCGGTCAGGACGTCCTGCCGCCGGCGCCCGCGGTCGCATGGCGCCTCGTGAGCGAGAACCGTCGCGAGATCGCCCGCGGATGCCGCCTGTTCGCCGATGAGACGGCGGCGCGGGCCGATCTCGCGGTCGTGCTGCGGGATGCCGCCGCCTTCGAGATCCACACCAACCCGGCGCCGCGGCTGCGCAGCACGGGATGGTTCGTCAGCTCCGGCGGGGCACTGGTCATGATGGGGGCACGCCGCTACGAGAAGAGATCGGCGGCGGAGAGCGCGGCGGTGCTGGCGGTGCGTCTGATGCGCGAGCTCGCCGCGGCGGGCGAACCCGTGCTCGCGCGCCCGGAGCCGACGGATCCGCTCATCCTGCGATGAGCGATGGCCTGATCGCGGACCGGTTCCACCTCCGCCGGCTGCTCGGCAGCGGGGGGACGGCGTCCGTCTTCGAGGCCGACGACGTCGTCGGCGGCGGCGTCGTCGCCCTGAAACTGCTGCACCCGCACCTCGCCGTCGGCCCCGCCGTGTGGGAGGCGTTCTTCGAAGAGGTCCGGGCCGCCCGCGCGATCGCGCATCCGAACCTCGCGGAGGTGTACGACGCCGGGGTGGACGACCGCGACCCGCCGGTCGCCTGGATCGCGATGGAGCGCGTGGACGGCGAGACGCTCGCCGATCACGTCCGCGAGCACGGGCCCCTCGAACCGTGGGCGGCCGTCGCGCTGATGGGCGCCGTGCTCGATGCGCTGCAGGCGGTGCACGACGGCGGGGTGGTGCACCGTGACCTCACCCCCGCCAACATCATGCTCGACCCTCGTCTGAGCGCCGACGCCGGCAACGCGGACGCGTTCGCGCGGAGCGTCCGGCTGCTCGACTTCGGGCTCGCGGACATCCCCGGCCGCACGACCCTCGGCGCCGACGCCCTGCTCAGCGCGGACGACTCCCGCACCGCGGGTGTCGTGGCGAGCGTGCCCTACGCGTCGCCGGAGCAGCTGTCCGGCGCCGCCGTGGGGGAGGCGAGTGATCTCTACCAGGCCGGCGCCACGCTCTGCTTCGCCCTCACCGGGTCGGCGCCGTTCGCCGGCGATGCGCGCGCGGTGGTGCGCGCCCACCTCACCGCTCCGCCGCCCGTGCCCTCCGCACGGCGGCGCGGCATCCCGCGGCCGCTCGACCGCGTCGTGACGACCGCGATGCTCAAACGGCCCGACGACCGGTACGCGGATGCCGCGGCGATGGCCGCCGCCCTCGCCGCCGCCGTCCCCGCGATCGGTGTCACCGCGGACACGCCTCCGGACGAGGCGGGGGAGCAGACGGCGCGGACCCGCGTGTACCGCACCCGTCTCGCGGGCGACCCCGTGACGCCCGCCGCCGCGGCGGGGAGCGCACCGCCACCCGCCGTGACCGCGGCCCGCGGCGCGTGGCGGGCGCCCCTGGTCGCTGCCGTCCTCATCGCCGCGGTGACCGCCGCCGCGGGCCTGTCGGCGATGGCGGCATCCACGAGCGCTCCGCCGGCCGCCTCGCCGACGGCCCCGTCCGCGACCGCGTCGCCGTCCGTCGCCGCGCCGCCGACACCGACGAGCGACGCGGTGGTCCTCGTAGGGGTTCCGCAGCTCGGGGGGCTCGGTCTCGCCGAGGCCACCGCGGCGCTGGAGAGTGCAGGGCTTGCCGTCGGCGACCTCGCGCGCGTCGACGGACCGGCTCCCGCCGACGTCGTGCTGGAGTCGTCGCCGGGGGCGGGGGAGCGTGTGCGGGAGGGCTCGCCCGTGACGCTCCGTCTCGCGTCGGGGAGCAATGCGATCCCTGCGGTGGTGGGGATGACGCTCGCCGACGCCCAGGCCGCCCTCGTGTCCGCGGGGTTCGCGTCGCGGACGGCGGTCGCCGGCGCGGGCCCCTCGGGCGCCGTCTCCGCGTCGATGCCCTCGGCAGGCGAGCGGACTCCGGTCGGCACGGTGGTGGTGCTCTCGATCCCGGTCGAGACCGTCGCGACGCCCACCCCGTCGGCATCCCCGACGCCGGTTTCGACACCGTCGCCGGCGGTCACCGACCCACCCCGTCCGTGACCTTGCGCGCACCGTCCCGAGCCGTCATCTCCCGCACGGCGAGGCGTAAGACGGCGGTCATGAAACGACCGATCCTCGTTCACCTCGTGCCGCCATCCTGTGACCGCGGCGTGCGTCCCGAGCGCCCCGCAGCGCGCGCGGCCCGGATCCACAAGCGTCGCTCGACATCGCGATCCGCTGACCGATTCGGCCCGCCAGGGAGGCGCCATGACCACTGACTCCGTGACGGAGGTCATCCCGGCGCCGACCGTGCCGACCCCGCGGCCGCTCACCTCCCGCCCGGTGCAGGCGGACCGCATCTTCCGCGCCGTCTGCTACACGGCGGGCGGGGTCACGGTCGCGATCATGCTTGCCGTCGGCGTCTTCCTCTCCGGGCGCGCCGGCGAGGCGCTCGCGCGGTCGGGGCCCGCCTTCCTGTGGACCCAGGAATGGTCGCCCGAGACGGGCGAGTTCGGCATCGCGGCCGTGCTCTTCGGCACCGTGACCATCGCCCTGATCGCCCTCACCATCGCCGTCCCGCTGTCGCTGTCGACGGCCCTGCTGATCAGCGAGGTGGTGCCGGGATCCGTGCGGCCCCTGCTGATCTCGCTCGTCGATCTGATGGCCGCCGTCCCGAGCGTCGTCTTCGGGCTGTGGGGCGTGTTCTTCCTCCAGTCCAACGTCATCCCCATCTCGCAGTGGATCTCGACCTACTTCGGCTGGATCCCGCTGTTCGCCGTCACCGACGACACCGGCGCCCGCATCACGGATGCCGGGGCCTTCACCTCCTCCGCGTTCATCGCCGGCATCGTCGTGTCGCTGATGATCGTCCCGACGCAGACCTCCGTCATGCGCGAGGCGTTCTCGCAGGCGCCTCTCGGCGAGCGCGAGGGCGCGCTCGCCCTGGGCTCGACGAGGTGGGGCATGATCCGCACGGTCGTGCTCCCGTTCGGCCGCGGCGGCATCATCGGCGGAACCATGCTCGCCCTCGGCCGGGCGCTCGGCGAGACGATCGCCGTCGTGATGATCATCTCTCCGATCTTCTCGATCAACCCGCAGGTGCTGAAGACGGGGACCAACTCGGTGTCGGCGCTGATCGCCCTGCGCTACGGGGAGGCGAGTCAGTTCGGGCTGTCCGCGCTGATGGCCGCCGGGCTCGTGCTGTTCATCATCACCCTGATCGTCAACTTCACGGCATCCACGATCGTGGCCCGCAGCCGTTCGGGAGCGGAGAGCAACTGATGACGATCCTCGAGACCGCCGCGCCGGAGCGCGCGGAGAGCGCCGCCGCGGGGCGGACGGCCGTACCGCACCGTCGCGACGAGGTCGCCGCTCGTCGCGATCTGCGCAGCATCCCCCTCGACGACGCGTTCAACGTTTTGGGTGCGGTCGCGGCGGGCCTGGCGATCGCCACCCTCCTGTTCGGATGGCTGACGCCCATGACGGGCTTCGTCGGGTGGCTGATCATCTCCTTCATCGCGTTCCTGGGCGTGTACGGCGTCCTGTCCGCCCTGCGCGCCGACCGCCTCACCGTCAGCGAGCGCATCATGACCGCGCTCTTCTACTCGGCGGGCGCCCTGCTGCTCGGCGCCCTGGTCTTCGTCCTCGGCTTCACCGTCGTGCGCGGCGTGCCCGCGTTGATCCATCCGAACTTCTTCGTGGAGACCATGCGGCTGGCGGGACCGCTCGAACCGCTCAGCGTCGGGGGGATCGCACACGCGATCGTCGGGACGCTGATCCAGATCTCCATCGCCCTGGTGATCACGATCCCGCTCGGCATCACCACGGCGGTGTTCCTCAACGAGGTCGGCGGGCGTTTCGCGCGGTTCGTGCGGACGATCTCCGATGCGATGACGGCGCTGCCGTCGATCGTGGCCGGATTGTTCATCTACGCGGCCGTCGTCACGCTGGTCACGCACCAGCGCTCGGGGTTCGCCGCGGCGCTGGCGATCAGCGTCATGATGCTGCCGATCATCATCCGCGCCTCCGACGTCGTCCTCCGCCTCGTGCCGAACAATCTGCGCGAGGCGTCCTACGCGCTGGGCACGACGCGCTGGCGCACGGTGTGGAACGTGGTCCTGCCGACGTCGCGCTCGGGTCTGGTCACGGCCGTGATCCTCGGCACCGCGCGCGGGATCGGTGAGACCTCGCCGGTCCTGCTGACCTCCGGGGTCACGGCGGAGATGAACGTCAACCCCTTCACCGGGCCGATGATCTCCCTGCCGCTGCAGGTGTTCGACTTCGTCAAGTCGCCGGAGCCGAACATGATCGCGCGCGGCTTCGGGACGGCCGCGGTGCTCATCATCCTCGTCCTGCTCCTCTTCGTGATCGCGCGCGTCATCGGCGGCCGGGGAGCGGGCGTCCTCTCCGACCGTCAGCGGCGCCGCGCGTCGCAGCGCTCGCGCGACGACCTGCTCCGCATCGAGCGTCGTCGCGGCTCCGCACGCGTGACCCCTCCGCTCGCCGCCTCTCACCAGGAGACATCGTGACCCGTCGACTTCGCCTCCTCGTCCGGACCGCGGCTGCGGTCTCGACCGTCGTCGCCCTCTCGCTCGTGTCGGTGCTGCCCGCCGGCGCTGCGCCGTCGTACGTCGCGATCTCGGGCTCCGGGTCGACGTGGTCGCAGAACGCGCTCGACCAGTGGCGCCGCAACGTCGCCAACAACTTCGCGATGACGGTGAACTACTCCGGTACCGGGTCCTCCGCCGGTCGCACCGACTTCATCAGCGGTCGTGTCGACTTCGCCGTCAGCGAGATCCCCTTCCAGCTGACGCCGGACAACCCCAACGACGCGCCCGAAGACCCCTCCGGTCGGCCGTATGCCTATCTCCCGATCGTCGCCGGCGGCAGCTCGTTCATGTACAACCTGAAGATCAACGGCAAGCGGGTCACGACGCTGCAGCTGACCGGAGAGGTGATCTCCAAGATCTTCACCGGAGCGATCACCGCGTGGAACGACCCGGCGATCCAGTCGCTCAACCCCGACCTCGCTCTTCCGAGCCGTCCGATCACCCCCGTGGTGCGCTCGGACGGATCCGGCTCGACGGCGCAGTTCACGCGCTGGATGGCGACGCAGTACCCGTCCATCTGGACCTACCGCATGACTTCGCAGTTCCCGACGATCAACAGCACGTTCAAAGCCCAGAACGGGTCTCTCGGTGTGTCCGGGTACGTCAAGCAGGACTACGGCGAGGGCGCGATCACCTACGTCGAGTACTCCTACGCGCTCAACGCGGGCTTCCCCGTGGTGCGGGTGCAGAACGCGGCGGGCGCCTTCGTCGAGCCCACCGCCGCGAACGTCCAGGTCGCCCTGACGCACGCGAAGATCAACACCGACCAGAGCTCGCCCGACTACCTCACGCAGATCCTCGACGACGTGTACAACGCCCCCGAGGCCGATGCGTATCCCGTCTCGAGCTACTCGTACATGATCGTGCCCACAGCGGTCGGCGGCGTCTTCACCGATGTGAAGGGGTTCACGCTCGGCGAGTTCCTGAAGTACGTCGTCTGCGAGGGGCAGAACCAGGCCGCGACGCTCGGCTACTCGCCGCTGCCGATGAACCTCGTCCAGGCGGCGTACGACCAGATCAAGCGCATCCCGGGAGCGTCCGTGAGCGGATTCGATCCGTCCACGTGCAAGAACTCCGGCGCGCCGGCGAACGATCCCGGCAGCGGCGCGAGCGGCGGCAGCGGCGACGGCTCCGGAGGCGGCGGGGCCGCCGCCGCGGCGGGAGGAACGGCCGCGGCGGCCGGGGCGGCGGCATCCGATCCCGTCTACGACGCCAACGGCAACCTGGTCTCCGGGGCGGCAGCCGGCGGGGCGCAGGCGGTGTCGAGCCCGTTCACGCTCGCGTCCGACGCGTGGGGGGTGCCGCAGACCACGATGCTCGTCGCCGGGGGACTCCTGGTCGCCGCGGTCATCCTGCCACCGCTGCTGTCGCGACGGCTGCGCAACGATCGGCGACGCTGAATTTCCTGCCCGGCCTGGGGTTTGACCGCGTTCGAGCGTTCGGTACCCCGACGAGTCGCCTCGTTCCCAGCTCGTTCATCTCGAATCCATAGCGCGCTTCTAGCGTGATCACGTCGCGCGAGAGATCGCCGGCGATACCCGAAAGAACGGTTCCAGGATGCTGCGTCCTCGACGGCGGACCCTGCTCGCCTCCACGGCCAGCGGCTTCGTGACGGCCGCCCTCGTGTTCACCCTCGTGGCGGGCGCGAACGTCGCCCTCGGCTCGCCCGCGCAGGCGGCGACCCCGGCGTCCTCCGCCGTCACCGTCACCGCCGCCGAGCAGGATCGCGACCTCACGCACGCGCCGATGCCCGACCTGGCCGTGACGGTCTCGCAGACCGAGAACCTCGTGGCGCAGGGTGTGCGCGTCAGCTGGACCGGCGGCAAGAAGTCGGTGGTGTCCAGCGTGAGCAGCGGTGGCGAGAACTTCCTGCAGATCTTCATGTGCTGGGGCGACGACCCGACCGACTCCTCCCGCCCCGACCGCACCACGTGCCAGTACGGGGCTCCGGGCAACATCGGCGCGTCCCGCGACGCGTACCGGGCTTCGGGCACCGCCCTCGCCGACGTGCCGAAGGAGGATCAGGCGTACACCGCGCCCGGTCTCGCGAGTTTCCTGCCCCCGTACACCGCGATCCCGTTCGTCGCGCGTGACGGCAAGCGCGTCGACGCGATCAAGACCGATCCCACGACGGGGGCGAAGTCGCGCGATCTGACGGTCGATCTGAGCACCAACGAGTTCTTCACGTCGTACACGACCAACGAGATCCCGTGGGCGGGCTCGGGGGACGACGGCAGCGGCTCGGTGTCCTTCGAGGTCCAGACCCTCGCGCAGTCCAACGGGCTCGGCTGCGGCACTCCCGTCGTCCACGACGGCGTCACCACCGGTGCCAGCTGCTGGCTGGTCGTGCTGCCGCGCGGCACCGCCGACAACGGCGCCTCGAGCATCTCGCAGTCGGGCCTGTTCATCGACTCGTGGAGGCATGCGCTGTCGATCAAGCTGGACTTCGAGCCCGTCGGCAGCAGATGCGAGGCGGGCGCGAAGGAGCACCAGCTCGCCGGCAGCGAGCTCATCTCCTACGCCGCGGGCTCGTGGCAGCCGGCCGTCTGCAAGCAGGCGTCCGGGGGCGTGTACTCGCTTCTCACGGTCCCCGAATCGGATGCCGTGACGGCCGCCGCGACCACCGACGACGCGCCGCTGGCCCTCACCTCGTTCCCGCTCGCCGCAGACGGCGGGTCGGATCCGCTCGTGTACGCGCCCCTGGCCATCAGCGGCATCAGCGTCGCGCTGGCGATCGACCGCTCGCCGGACCCGTTCCTGCAGGACATCCCGGAGAAGTACCTCGCGGCGGCGCACCTGCCGTTCACCTCGGTGAACCTGACGCCGCGGCTGCTCGCGAAGCTGCTGAGCTACTCGTACCTGTCGTCCCTTCCCACCGGCGCCGACACGTCGTACATGGGTGCCAAGAACCCCAGCAACATCACCAAGGACCCGGACTTCCTCGCCGTGAACGACCCGGAGTGGGCCGCGCAGGATCTCGCCGGACCCGCGATCGCGGACGTGATCGTCCCGCAGGGGCGCTCCGACGCCGCGCGCGCCGTGTGGGCCTACATCGCAGCCGACGACGACGCGCGCGCCTTCCTCGCGGGCGAGCCGGACCCGTGGGGGATGACCGTCAACCCCTGGTACGCCACGGACGCGGCGAAGAACAAGACGGGAAGCGCCTTCTCGCTCGATCGCGACGACTTCCCGAAGGCCGATCCCGTCGAGTACGCCCCCACCAACTCCGGTCCCGTGAACCTCGTCACGTGGCGTCCGTACGCGTCCGACCTCGGCACGGTCTCCTATCTCACCCTCCGCGGCGACGGTCAGATCCTCGGCGGCTGGGATCCCTACGCGAGCCCGCCGCGCTACGCCAAGGCGTCGCGCATGGCGACCGGGTCGCAGGCCATGCTCGGGTTGACCAGCTCCGCCGCGGCCTCCCGGTACCAGGTGATCTCGGCATCCCTGCGAAATCCCGCGGGAAGCTTCGTCGCGGCCACCGGCGACGCGATGGCCGCGGCCGCCGCCGCGATGACCGCGGACAACGCCGCGGGCGCCGTCGTCGGGTTCCAGCCGGCGTCGCCGGAGGCGAAGGCCGCGACATCCGCCTACCCGCTCACGCTGCCGATCTACGCCGCCAACAACCCCGCGAAGACCACCGCTGCGGTGCGGACCTCCTACGCCGCCTTCATCCGCTACGCCGTCAGCACGAACGGCCAGACGCCGGGCGCCGACGAGGGACAGCTCCCGGCCGGATACGCGCCACTGCCCTCCTCATGGGTCGCGCAGGCGACCGCGGCCGCCGAGCGCCTGGAGACGTACGCCCCCGCCACCACCACGGCGCCGCCCACCAGCCCGGCCGCCGCGGCTCCCGCGCGACCGGCCGCCGCGGCGGCTGCTGCGGCTCCCGTCGCGGCTCCCGCCGCCGCGGCGCCCACCGCGACGGGAGCGGCCAGCGGTGCGCTGGCCGGCGCGACCACCCCCGGCGACCCGGATGTCGGGGCCCTCGCCGCGGCCGTTCCCGCGACCGTCCTCGGCGGCGCCGCGGGTGCACTCATCGTCCCCCTGATCACCCGCTTTCGCCGGCGGGTCCTCTGAAGCGCGTCCCCGCGTCGCTTCTGCCTTCCACCAACGCAGTACCCGACAAGGAAACAGGAACACATGAAACTCCAGAAGTTCGCGGCCATCGGTGCCGCGGTCGGCGTCGCCCTCGCAGGCTTCGGCGTGAGCGCTGCTCACGCCGACCCCGTGACCGACGGCTACTCGATCGTCGGCTCGGACACGCTGCAGGATGCGGTCAGCGCCCTGGCCAACGGCACCAACATCACGGGCCCCTCGGTCAAGGCGACCGGCGCGGGCAAGGTCCTGGCATCCTGGGACGCCTTCGCCCTCGGTGTCACCGGCGGCGTCGGCAAGATCCAGACCAAGCCCTTCGGCCCGACGTTCGACCGGCCCAACGGCTCGGGTGCCGGTCGCAACGCGCTGCTCGCGTCGATCGGCGGCGTGGGCGGCAACTCGTTCACGTACAACAACGTCAACATCAAGGACCAGGTCGACCTCGCGCGCAGCTCGTCCGTCTCGGGCACGCAGGGCAGCGTCCTCACCTACATCCCCTTCGGGCAGGACGCGATCTCGTTCGTGTTCAAGGTGGGCGCCTCCGGCAGCGGTGACGCGGCCGCGGCCAAGGACTGGGTGTCGGGTCTGTCCTCCGCCCAGCTCAAGTCGATCTACACGTCCACCTCGGCCTCCCCGGTCGCGGCCGGCTCCTCGGGCTACGTCGTCAAGCCGCTCGCCATCCAGTCGAGCTCGGGCACCTGGACGACCTTCCTCAGCAAGATCGGCGTCACCAGCATCGGCAGCGGTGTGGACACGCGCAACAACTCGATCCCCGAGAACGACGGCACCGTCCTGACCCCGGGGACCGACGAGATCCAGCTGATCCCGGTCTCGGTCGCGAACTACATCGGCCAGGTCAACGGCGCCTCGCGCATCAACACCTTCAACGCGGCCACGCTCGTCGGCACCATCGACGGCCTGCCGAGCCCGTTCACCGGCACGCTGAGCTTCAACGGCACCGCCGGCACCAGCACGCTGGTCCCGAACTCCGACTTCTACAACAGTGCGAGCTGGGGTCGCACCGTCTACATCGTCGTCCCGACGGCGAAGCTCTCGGACGCGGGCCTCGGCGAGCTCCTCGACACCAGCTCCCCGCAGAGCCTCACCTACTGGGGCACCTCGAACTCCCCGGCCACCACCAAGGCCGTGAAGCTCAAGTTCGGTTTCGCCAAGCCCGTCGGTGACACCGTCACCCGCAACGGCTGATCCCCTCGTCGCGCAGACGGAGAAAGAGAACACGATCCTCATGAACACCAACACCCTCACCCGAGGACTGGTCGGCCTCGCGGCCGCCGCCGCCCTCGTCCTCGTCCCGACGCTCGGCGCGAGCGCGGCGATCGTCCCCACCGTCGGCTCCACCCACGACGTCTACCTGATCGATGTCGAGGAGGGCACCCCGATCACGGAGGGCGCGTCGCTCAAGTGGAACAAGGGCGTGCTCGCCGCGCCCGAGGCCAGCGACACGGACTTCAACAGCTACTTCTCGATCCCGGCCGGTGCCGACTCCGTCGTGAAGTTCATCTCGCCCCGTGGCAAGGAGGCGGACCAGTCGCAGTGGAACGCCTACGCGGCGCTCGGCTTCACCCCGAACCCCGGCATCCAGCTCCCCAACCTCCAGCCGAGCTCGCTGACCAGCAACGGTCAGGGCAGCCCGTCCGGCATCCGCTCGGTGTTCACCGCGGCGGGCTCCTACACCGGCGGCGATTACTCGCTCGGCATCGCGTTCCTCAAGAACGGCGGCTCGCAGGTCGTCGAGACGGACTTCGTCTTCGTCGACGTCGTCGCGACGTCCGACTTCAACCAGGGCACCTGGACGTTCTCGACGCCGCACCCCGCCGTCGCCCCGACGGTGACGACGCAGCCCGCCGACGCGTCGGTGATCCTCGGCAACTCCGCGACCTTCACCGCGGCCGCGTCGGGCTCGCCCGCGCCCGCGGTGCAGTGGCAGTCGTCCACCGACAGCGGTGCCAACTGGGCGGATGTCGCGGGTGCGACCTCCGCATCGCTCACGGTCGCCAACACGACGCTGGCGAACAACGCCGCGCGCTACCGTGCCGTCTTCACCAACACGGCCGGCTCCGTCACGACCTCCGCCGCGACCCTGACCGTGATCGACTCGGTGCCCACCGAGCCGACCGGCTCCGACGCGCACAAGGTCACCATCACCGACCCGGCCGACGGGGCGAAGACGATCACCGTGCCCGCGGGCGTGGCCAACGCGAACAAGACGCTGCAGGCGTGGGCCTGGTCCACCCCGACCAGCCTCGGTCAGGTGACGACGGACGCCAACGGCGACGCGCTGGTGAACATCAGCAGCCTGCCGGCGGGCGCGCACACGGTCGCCCTGACGCTCCCGGCCGACCCCGACGTGCTCGCCTGGGGCACGTTCACCGTCCCGGTCGCCTCCTACCCCGACAAGACCGCCACCGCCGACGTGCAGGCGACGGTCACGGCGAGCGACCTGTGGTCGCTGAACGCGGAGAAGTCGGCGATCAACTTCGGCAACGTCGCGCGCAGCGCCACGGCGGCGACCCAGTCGCTCGGCAAGGTCACCGTCGTGGACGACCGCAACGTGCTGAAGGGCTGGGACCTCAACGTCGGCTGGACCTCGTTCACCAACGCCGCCAACGACGAGATCCCCGGCACGGCCCTCACGGTCACCCCGAAGGCCTACACCGGCTACACGCTCCTGGACGGTGTGACGCTCGGCTCGACGGGCACCAAGATCGCCCAGAGCGCCGCGGGCGTGTCCACCCTGACGAGCGGCGCGCTGTTCGACGCCGACCTCGTCTTCACCGCGCCCAAGGACGCGAAGGTCGGCGAGTACCACTCGACGCTGACCCTCACGCTCGCCTCCAAGTGAGTCGAGCCCTCCACTGAGAACCGGTGAGGGGAGGCCGCCTGCGGCCTCCCCTCACTGCGTGTTCGTGCGCAGCGCGGCATCCGTCATCTGCGCGAACGATCTCGATCACTCCCCGTTCACCCCCGCGACGACGCTGCGTCGCCGCCATCTGCGGAAATAGACCGTGCTCTCCTCGTTGACCCGATCGAGGGGCCGCATCCAGCCCGTGCTCGGTGCGTTCCTCCTGCTCGCCCTCGCCCTCGCTCCGCTGGGCGTCCCCGCTGCGGCCCACGCCGACGACGCCGGCTCGACCGACACGACGGTCGGTGTGGCCACCCGCCCCGCCGGCGCGGACGGCCGGCCGGACGATCGCACGCGCTTCGCCTACTCCGCCGACCCCGGCCAGAGCGTCACCGACCAGGTGCTCGTCGGCAACACCGGCACCGAGAGCCAGGACTTCACCGTGCTGGCGACCGATGCCTACAACGGCACGAACGGCGACTTCTCGCTGCTCGCGTCGGCCGAGACGCCGACCTCCGTCGGGGCGTGGGTCCGCTTCGAGAACGGGGAGAACCGCATCCAGTTCTCCCTCGCCCCCCAGGAGGTCCGCCTCCTCACGTTCACCGTCGTCATCCCCGCCGACGCCACCCCCGGCGACCACGTCGGCGGCATCGTCGCGTCGGTCGTCGAAGACGGTCAGCAGGTGAGCCTGGACCGCCGCGTGGCGACCGCCGTGTTCGCCCGGGTCTCCGGCGAGCTGCAGCCCCGGCTCACGCTGGCCAGCTTCGACGCGACCTATCAGGGCGACTGGTGGAACCCGTTCGGGGGCTCCCTGAAGGTCCTCTACACCGTCGACAACCCCGGCAACGTCGCTCTCGCCGCCAACCTGACGATGAGCGCGGCCACCTGGTTCGGCGTCCCCGTCACCGCCGAGCGCGGCGGCAGCATCCCGGTGCTGCTGCCCGGCAACTCCGCGACCTACGAGTTCGAGCTGCCGGGCATCGCGCAGTGGGGCTACCTCAACCCCAGCGCGCTCCTGCATCCCTTCGTCGACGCCTCGGATGCCGCTCTCCAGGTGCCCGTCGCGCCCGTCTCCCGCGACACCGTCGTGCTCGTCCTGCCCTGGAGCGTCGTGATCCTCGTCGCGCTCATCGTGGCGGTCGTCCTCTTCGTGCGCCGGCGTCGCCGTCGTGACGACGAGGCCGCCCGGGAATGGATCGCCTACACGGAGAGCCAGGCGGCCGCCGCAGCGGAGGCGAGGCTGCGCGCCGCCTCCGGGGCGGTCGACGAATGACCGCCCTCCGGCGCACGCCGTGGGCCGTCGCGCTGCTGGGCGCGGTCGCCCTCTTCACCCTGCTGCCGATCGCGGGGCTCGGGGCCCGTGCCGACGACGGCGTGGACGACAGCGGCAACGTGTCGGTGACGGTCGTCGACGGATCGACCCCGTCGCCCAGCCCGTCGTCCACCGCGAGCCCGCGGCCCACGACCCCTCCCGCTCCCGGATCGTCGTCGACGTCCGGCGGGTCCGGAGGCGGGGGAGCGGCCGGCGGCGCGTCGGGAGGCTCGGCGTCGGGCGGCACCGGCGCAGCCGACGACGTCAGCATCGCCGGCATGGTCTACATCGGGGGGATCAACTCCTCGGTCGCCCTCTCGCCCGACCCCGGCAGCGGTGAGGTGACGCTGTGGCTGACCGTGCGCAACGCCTCCACCAGCACGATCGACCTGACGGTGGACTTCTGGATGGAGAGCGTGCTGTTCGGCGTCCCGCTCGATCAGACGCGCGGTGTCGCGGTTCCGGCGCTGCAGCCGGCCGAGGTCCGGGTCGTCTCCACCCGCCTGCACGGCGCCGGACAGTGGGGCCTGGTCGACACCCACGCGACGGTCACCCCGCCGGCGACGGTGGACGGCACGGCGCTGACGCCGGTCACCCGCGACGCGCTGGTCTTCGTCTTCCCGTGGGTGAGCGTGCTCGTCGCGGCCGTGATCGTCATCGGGCTGCTCGCGTGGCGCGCGGTCGCCCTCGCCCTCGCCGCCGAGCCGCCGGCAGAGGCCGCGGCATGACGCTGTTCGAGGAGCGGACCCAGATCGTCGCCCCGGCCCCTGCGGCCCCGGCGAGCCCGCCGCCCCCGCGGCGCCCCCGTCGGATGCCGCGGCCGATCCCGCAGTACGCGCCGCTCACCGCGGGGCAGGCGCTCGCGCGCGGCATCCTGGCGCTCGTCGCCGCGCTCGCGCTCGCCTTCGTGTTCCACCTGCTGATCCTCAGCCACGTCCTCCACTTCGCGGCGCAGCAGCAGCTCTCCGACACGTATCGCGCGCAGCTCGCCGCCGGAACGGCGCCGGTGAGCGAGGGCGACTTCGACGACGTCCTGCTCGCCGACGGCGTGCCCGTCGGGATCATCGAGATCCCGCGCCTGGGCATCAGGGAGGTCATCTCCGAGGGCACCTCCTCGGGGGTGCTGACCGGCGGCCCCGGACACCGCCGCGACACGGTCCTGCCCGGACAGGTGGGGGTGAGCGTCGTCATGGGTCGTGCCGCGGCGTTCGGCGGGCCCTTCGGCCGGTTGCAGTCGCTCCAGCCGGGCGACACGTTCGAGGTCCGCACCGGCCAGGGGGCGCACACCTTCGAGGTGCTCGGCGTGCGCTACGCCGGCGACCCCACCCCGCCGGCCCCGGCGCGCGGGGAGAGCCGTCTCATCCTCATGACCGCGCGCGGGGCTCCGTACGTCCCGACGGGCATCGCCTACGTCGACGCGACGCTCACCTCCCCGGCGCAGCCGGCCGGCGCCCGCCAGACGACGCCGGTGACGCTGCCGCCGTCGGACCGGGCGATGGCCACCGACACCTCCACCGTGTGGGCGCTCGTGTTCGCCCTGCAGTTCCTCGTCGCCGCCGAGGTGGCCGCGGTCTGGGCGTTTCGTCGGGTGGGTGCGCAGAAGACCTGGATCGTCTTCGTGCCGGTCCTCCTCCTCGCGAGCGTCTTCGTCTGCGATCAGCTCGTCCGCCTCCTTCCCAACCTCCTCTGACTCGGAGCCCTCATGTCTGACGACGTCGAACCGTCCCGCGCGGCCCACCGCGCCGAGCGGGCGAACCGCCCCCGCTTCCTCGGCCGCACGAGCGGACGCGCGCCCGCCCCGTCGGAACTGGTGATGGCGGGCGGCGAGTTCGCCCTCTCTGCCGCACCGGGCGGAGCCGTCGTGGTCGGCGGCGCGCCGGCGATGCACGCGGATGCCGTCGGCGCGACGGCGGTCCCGGTGCCGCCGTCGCAGCTCGAGGCGCGCGCCATCTCGGCCTGGTTCGGCGACCACCAGGTGCTCCACGACGTGTCGCTGCAGATGCCCGCCGGTCAGGTGACGGCCCTCATCGGCCCGTCCGGCTGCGGAAAATCGACGTTCCTGCGCATCCTCAACCGCATGCACGAACTGGTGCCCTCGGCATCCCTCGCCGGCGAGGTGCTGCTGGACCACGACGACATCTACGACGCCGGCCACCGTCTCGTGGATGCGCGCAAGAAGATCGGCATGGTCTTCCAGAAGCCCAACCCCTTCCCGGCCATGTCGATCTACGACAACGTCGTCGCGGGCCTGAAGCTGGCGGGCATCCGTGCCAGTCGCAGTGAGAAGGACATGCTCGTCGAGACCTGCCTCACGAAAGCGGGACTGTGGCGGGAGCTGAAGGACCGTCTGCGTGCGCCCGGCGGCGGCCTGTCGGGCGGGCAGCAGCAGCGCCTGTGCATCGCGCGCTCCCTCGCCGTGCGGCCTCGGGTGCTCCTGATGGACGAGCCGTGCTCGGCGCTGGACCCGACCTCCACGCGCGTCATCGAGGAGACGATGACCGAGCTCGCGCGCGAGGTCACGATCGTCATCGTCACCCACAACATGCAGCAGGCGCAGCGGGTCTCCCAGCAGTGCGCGTTCTTCCTCGCCTCGCAGGGCCAGCCCGGTCACATCGTCGAGCACGGCGACACCGACGCGATGTTCTCCTCCCCGATCGACCCGCGCACCTTCGACTACGTCAACGGCCGCTTCGGCTGAGCGCGATGCGGGCGGGCGGATGGTGGTCGCCGCGCGACGGGATGTTGATCGCCGTCGCCGGGGCTCTGATCGCGGTGTTCGTCGGCGGGGTGATCGCCCACGCCGAGACGCCGCGTCCGCCCGCGCCCCTCGCCTCCTCGGCGAGCGGTCCGGTCGAGCCGGTCGCCCCGGTCGAGCAGGTCGCTCCGGTCGTCACGGCTCCCGCCGCACGCGTCGACCCCGCGTGGCTCGCCCGCACCGCCGCGGCCACCGGCATCCCCGCCCGCGCCCTGCGCGCCTACGCGGGCGCCCAGCTCACGGTCGCCGCCGAACAGCCCTCGTGCGGGCTGGGGTGGAACACCGTCGCCGCGATCGGGGCGATCGAGTCCGACCACGGGCGGCACGGGGGAGCGGTGCTGGGCGAGGACGGCCGCTCGACGCCCGCGATCCGGGGGCCTGCGCTGGACGGTGACGGCGTGGCCGCGATCGCGGACACCGACGGTGGGCGGTGGGACGGCGACGCGGTGTGGGACCGCGCGGTCGGCCCGATGCAGTTCATCCCCGACACGTGGGCGCGCTGGGGCGGCGACGCCGACGGCGACGGCATCGCCGATCCGAACCAGATCGACGACGCGGCGCTCGCGACGGCGCGCTACCTCTGCGGTGCGGGCACGATGACGGATGCCGACGGGTGGCGGGCGGCCGTGTTCGCGTACAACCACCTCGACGTCTACGTCGACGATGTCGCCGCCCTCGCGAACCGCTACTCCGCGGCCGCCGCGCGCGCCGCGCGCCTCAGCGCAGCACCTCGACCAGCACCACCCACGACACGAACAGCGCCGAGACGATCGCCGCGATCGCCCCGACCGCCAGCCAGACCAGTCCGCCGCCGGATCCCGTCAGCGCGATGATCCCGCCCGCCGCGTACAGCAACGGCGTGACGAAGGCGACCGCGGCCTTGCCCACCCGCAGGCGGTTCTCCGGGTGATGGTTCTGGAAGATGCGCACCGCCGCGACGGCGGCGAAGACCGTCGTGAGGGCGGCCGCGCCCACGACGACCGCGCCGTATGCGGTGATCGTCAGCTCCGGGAACAGCCCCACGGCGCACACGATGCTCGCGAGGATCAGTCCCGCGATCCCCGATGCGACACGGGACGTCAGGGATGCCGCCGTGATGACGACCTGGATGTTCACGCTGGCCGCGACGATGACCAGACCCGCCAGTGCGGCGGTCGCGCCGAGCATCGCGACGTTGTACTCGTGCCAGTTCTCCAGCGCATCCATGCTCGCAGGATAGTGGCCGCCGGCCGCCGTCACATGGCTCGGCGGGCATGCGCCGCTCTCTAGGATGGGGAGGTGGGCGCGGCATCCGAGTGCCCGTCGACATGTCTTCAGGAGTTCCACACGTGGCGCTGATCGTCCAGAAGTACGGCGGCTCGTCCGTCGCCGACGCCGAGAGCATCAAGCGGGTCGCGAAGCGCATCGTCGACGCCCGACGCGCCGGGCACGACGTCGTCGTGGCCGTCAGCGCGATGGGCGACACGACCGACGAGCTGATCGACCTCGCCGCGCAGGTCGCTCCCATCCCGGCGCCGCGCGAGCTCGACATCCTGCTGAGCTCGGGCGAGCGCATCTCGATGGCGCTGCTGGCGATGGCGATCCACTCGATGGGCTTCGAGGCACGCTCGTTCACCGGCAGCCAGGCCGGCATGATCACGACCGCCGACCACGGCTCGGCGCGCATCGTCGACGTCACGCCCGTGCGGCTGCGCGAGGCGCTGGACGAAGGGGCCATCGTCATCGTCGCGGGCTTCCAGGGCTTCAACCGCGACACCCGCGACATCACGACGCTCGGTCGCGGCGGCTCCGACACGACCGCCGTGGCGCTCGCCGCCGCCCTCGACGCCGACGTCTGCGAGATCTACAGCGACGTCGACGGCATCTTCACCGCCGACCCCCGCGTCGTGCCGAAGGCCCGCAAGCTCGAGGTCGTGTCCGCCGAGGAGATGCTCGAGCTCGCCGCCAACGGCGCCAAGGTGCTCTACATCCGCGCCGTCGAGTACGCCCGCCGGCACGGCGTCATGATCAACGCCCGCTCCACGTTCAGCTCCGGCCGCGGCACCTTCGTGCTCGGCCCCGGCATGACCGTCCCCGAAAGCCTCGCTCCCGACAGCACAGAGGAGTCCCCCATGGAAGAGCCCATCGTCGCCGGTGTCGCCACCGATCTCGGCCAGGCCAAGATCACCGTCATCGGCGTGCCGGACGTTCCCGGCAAGGCGGCCGAGATCTTCACGGTGATCGCCAAGTCGGGGGCCAACGTCGACATGATCGTCCAGAACGTGTCCGCCGCGGCCACGGGCCGCACCGACATCTCCTTCACGCTGCCCAAGTCGGATGCCGCGACCGCCCTGCGGGCGCTCGCCGCCGAGCAGGCCGGCATCGGGTTCGAGAGCCTCGTGCACGACGACCAGATCGGCAAGCTCTCCGTCGTCGGCGCCGGCATGCGCACCCACTCGGGCGTCTCGGCGACGCTGTTCGAGGCGCTGTCGACCGCGGGCGTGAACATCGAGATGATCTCGACCTCGGAGATCCGCATCTCGGTCGTGCTGCGCGGCGACGACCTCGCCCAGGCCGCCCGCGTCGTGCACACGGCCTTCGGCCTGGACAGCGACACCGAGGCCACGGTCTACGCCGGCACCGGCCGCTGACGGCCCCATCACACGGCATCGCGCCCGGAGCGGGCCGTCCGCCCCACACGGGCCGATATGGCGGGCATCCGCCGTCCTTCGGCAGATCGCCTGCCCTCGGCCGGCGATAGAATCACTCAACCCCACCTCTCTCGCAAGGATCCCTCATGACCCGCATCTCTGACTCAGGACTGAACGTCGCCGTCGTCGGCGCCACCGGACAGGTCGGCACGGTCATGCGCGAGATTCTCGCCGAGCGCTCGTTCCCGATCCGCGAGCTGCGGCTGTTCGCGACGGCCCGCTCGGCCGGCACGGCCGTCGAGTTCGGCGGCGAGACCGTCATCATCGAAGACATCGCCACGGCGGATCCGACCGGCATCGACGTCGCCCTGTTCAGCGCGGGTGCCACCGGCTCGCGGGCGCACGCCCCGCGCTTCGCCGAGGCCGGCGCGATCGTCATCGACAACTCGAGCGCGTGGCGCATGGACCCCGAGGTCCCGCTCGTGGTCAGCGAGGTCAACCCGCACGCGACGGTGAACCCGCCCAAGGGCATCATCGCCAACCCCAACTGCACCACGATGGCCGCCATGCCCGTCCTCAAGCCCCTGGATGCCGCCGCGGGCCTGGAACGGCTGATCGTCAGCACCTATCAGGCCGTGTCGGGCTCGGGCCTCGCGGGCGCCCAGGAGCTGCTCGGCCAGGTCGAGGGCGTGCTGGCCCAGGGCCACACGCTCGATCTCGTCCACGACGGATCGGCCGTCGACTTCCCGCAGCCCGAGAAGTACATCGCCCCCATCGCGTTCGACGTCATCCCCTTCGCGGGCAACCTCGTCGACGACGGCGACAACGAGACCGACGAGGAGAAGAAGCTCCGCAACGAGAGCCGCAAGATCCTCGAGCTGCCCGAGCTCCGCGTCGCCGGCACGTGCGTTCGCGTGCCCGTCTTCACCGGCCACTCGCTCTCGATCCACGCGGAGTTCCGCGACGACATCACCCCCGAGCGGGCCCGCGAGATCCTGGCATCCGCTCCCGGGGTCGCGCTGGAGGAGGTGCCGACGCCGCTGCAGGCCGCCGGCAACGACCCGAGCTACGTCGGTCGCATCCGCGCCGACCAGTCCGCGCCCGAGGGCAAGGGCCTCGTGCTGTTCATCAGCAACGACAACCTGCGCAAGGGCGCCGCGCTCAACGCCGTGCAGATCGCCGAGCTCGTCGCCGCGCGCCTCACCGCGACGACCGTCTGACGCCACGGCGCACGCCCGCGGCATCCGCGGAATTGAGCGCGGGCGAAAGAACGGCGAGAGTTCACGGCGAGGGATGCCGCGGCACGCGGAGACCGTGCAAAACGGCACCTAGACTGGATCATTGTGAGTGAACCCGTCGACGTCGTCCTGATCGGCGGTGGCATCATGAGTGCCACCCTCGGAACCCTGCTGACGCAGTTGCAGCCGGACTGGAAGATCGTGGTGCTCGAGCGGCTCAGCGATGTCGCCGAGGAGTCCTCCAACGCCTGGAACAACGCCGGCACCGGTCACGCGGCGCTCTGCGAGCTCAACTACATGCCGGAGGCCGCAGACGGCTCCGTCGACCCGGCCAAGGCCATCGCGATCAACGAGCAGTTCCAGCAGAGCCGCCAGCTGTGGTCCAGCCTGGTGGAGCGCGGCGTCCTGGACGGCCCGTCCACCTTCATCAACGCGACCCCGCACATGACCTTCGTGCGCGGGGAGAAGGATGTCGCGTACCTCAAGAAGCGCTACGAGGCGCTGCGCACGCAGCCGCTGTTCGAGGGCATCGAGTACTCCGAGGACTCCCGCGTCATCAACCAGTGGGCGCCGCTGCTGATGCAGAAGCGGAAGAAGGCCGACGAGCCGTTCGCCGCCACGCGCGTGCCGGCCGGCACCGACGTCGACTTCGGCTCGCTCACGCGCCAGCTCTTCTCCCACCTGCAGGAGCAGGGCGTGGAGGTCGTGACCAACCGCGAGGTGCGAAAGCTCCGCAAGAACGCCGACGGCACCTGGAAGGTGTCGTACCGCCACACGCTCGGGCGCACGCCCGGCAGCTTCTCGGCGCGGTTCGTTTTCGTGGGCGCCGGCGGCTGGGCCATCAAGCTCCTGCAGTCCTCGCGCATCCCCGAGATCTCCGGCTACGGCGTCTTCCCGATCGGCGGGCAGTGGCTGAAGACCTCGAACCCCGCGATCGTCGCGCAGCACAAGGCGAAGGTGTACTCGCAGGCCTCGGTCGGCGCGCCGCCCATGTCGGTGCCCCACCTCGACACGCGCGTCGTCGACGGCGAGGCCTCGCTGCTGTTCGGCCCGTTCGCGACCTTCAGCCCGAAGTTCCTCAAGAACGGTCGCATCACCGACATCGTCGCGCAGGTGCGCCCCGGCAACATCGGCCCGATGCTCAAGGTCGCCGTCGACAACCCCGGGCTCATCAAGTACCTCGTCAGCGAGCTGCTGAAGAACCACAAGAAGAAGGTCGACTCGCTCCGCGACTTCATGCCCACCGCGAAGGACGAGGACTGGGAGCTGCTCCAGGCCGGCCAGCGCGCACAGGTCATGAAGAAGGACCCGCAGAAGGGCGGCGTCCTGCAGTTCGGCACCGAGGTCGTCACCTCCGCGGACGGCTCGATCGCGGGTCTGCTGGGTGCCTCCCCGGGGGCGTCGACCGCGGCATCCATCATGCTCGGCCTTCTCAAGACGTGCTTCCCCGACCGCATCGCCGAGTGGGAGCCGGAGCTGCGGGCGCTCATCCCGAGCTACGGCTCGACGCTCAACGGCGACCCGGCTGCCGCGGACGCGTCGCTGACCGCGACCTCCGCCGTGCTGGGCATCAACCGCTGACCCGCGGCATCCCCCTCGCATGGCCAAGCTCTATTTCCGCTACGGAGCGATGAACTCCGGAAAGTCGACGGCGCTGCTGCAGGCCGCGTTCAACTACGAGGAACGCGGACAGCACGTCCTTCTGGCCAAGCCGGAGATCGACACGAAGGGTGCCGACCAGATCTCCAGCCGGCTCGGGGTGGAGCGCGAGGTCGACTTCCTCATCGCTCCGGATGCCGATCTGCGTGCGCTCGTCGCCGAGCACGCCGCCCGCTACGACGGCGCGGTCGCCTGCCTGCTCATCGACGAGGCCCAGTTCCTGACGCCGGAGCAGGTCGACGACCTGTTGCGGATCGTGGTCGACGACGGCATCCCGGCTCTCGCCTACGGCATCCGTACGGACTTCCAGACCCGTGCCTTCCCGGGCTCTGCGCGCCTGCTCGAGCTCGCGCACAGCCTCGAAGAGCTGAAGACGATCTGCCGGTGCGGGAGGAAGGCGCTGTTCAACGCGCGGCTCGTGGGCGGGCGGTTCGTCTTCGACGGCGATCAGGTCGCGATCGACGAGCTGTCGCACGAGAAGGTGACCTACGAGTCGATGTGCGCGGAGTGCTATCTGCGCGAGTCGGGCGGCCGCCTCAGCTGACGGCGTCGCCCGACGCGCCGCGGCGTCGGGGGAGCGGCACGAGCATCGACGTCGTCCGGCGGTAGTCGGCGTATTCCGGATACTTGCTCGCCGAGATCGACTCGGTGAACACGGTCGAACCCAGGAACAGCAGGGTCAGCAGCACGGCGCCGACGATGGTGGGATTGATCACCCCGCCCCAGAAGCCCGCGCCCGCGACGACCGCCGACGTCGCCCCGATCGCGTAGAAGACCCACCACTGCGCCTGTTCGAAGAAGAAGTTCGGATGCCGGCTGTAGGCGAACAGCCCGCGGGCGAGGAACCCGGTCGCCTCTCCCCGCGCTTTGGCGCGATGGAACTCCCACTGCTGCTGGTCGGCGACGGTCTCTGCGCTCAGCAGCCCGAGGAAGAGCAGGGCCAGGATGACGTCTGCGGGTGCGAGCGGGGCGGGATGCTGCCAGGCCGTCCAGGCGGGCAGGGTGATGAGCACCAGGAGCGTCATCTGGTACACGACGATGAACAGCAGGTTGAAGAGCTGGAAGAGTGCGGCCGGCATGCGCGCGCGGAGGATCGCCCACCGGTAGTCCTCGACTCCCGAATATCCGCCCTTGCGGGCGAAGTTGAACGTCAGCCGGGCGCCCCACGCCGTGACCAGCACGGCCATCAGCACGAGTCTCACGGCATCCTGACCCGACGCGAGCCCGGCCGCGGCGAAGATCCAGACGTACACGACGGGGACGATCGACCACAGCCGGTCGACCCACGACGTGTCGCGGGTGAGGAGCGAGGCGATCCAGCAAAAGGCCGACGCGAGCGCGGCGACGACGATGACGGCCAGAAGCGGGTTCATTCTCCGAGCGTAGGGCCGGAGTCCGACACGGCGAGGATTTTTGCCGGTCGGTCCGACGTGCGCTAATGTGGCCTGACCATATAGGAAGCGGCGGGAGGCGACGATGGCGGAGAACGCTCCGGCGCGCGCATGGCGTGTGGTGCTCGAGAAGATCGAGGCCGATCTGCTGAGTGGGGCCCTCGGCCCCGGCGACCGGCTGTCGCCCGAGCGCGAGCTCGCCGCGACCCTCGGCGTGGGGCGCTCCAGCGTGCGTGAAGCGCTGCGCGTGCTCGAGGTCATGGGGCTCATCCGCACCGCGACGGGCTCCGGTCCGACGGCGGGCGCGATCGTGACGGCGACGCCGCACGGCGGTCTCGCCCAGCTGCTGCGCCTGCAGGTGGCCGCCCAGGGCTTCCCGATCCCCGACGTGTACGAGACGCGGCTCCTGCTGGAGGAGTGGGCGGTCGCGCATCTGGCCGATCTCGACGAGCCCGATCTGGCCGAGGCGCGCGCGACGCTCAAGGCGATGGAGGATGCCGGCCTCACGGCCGACGACTTCCTCGCGCTCGACGCCCAGTTCCACCTGCGCCTGACGGATGCCGCGGGCAACGTGGTCGTCGCCGCCACGATGGCGGGCCTGCGCACCACCATCGAGAGCTACATCCGTGCCGGCGCCCGCCGGATCGATGATTGGGACGCCACGGTCGCGCGGCTCCACCGCGAGCACGGCGACATCCTCGCCGCCATCGACGACGGCGACGCCGCGCGTGCCCGCGACCTGGTGCGGGCGCACATCACGGCCTACTACGCCGACGCGGGCATGCCCGCGCCCTCCGACGCCGTCGTCCCGACGGAGGGTTGAGCCTCCGCCCGCGGGGCGTTAGCGCAGCGGGAGCGTCGGGATCAGCGCCGTCAGGTATTCGGCGGTGTGCTCCCAGCCGTCGACCGCCTGGCAGGTCACGCCCATCGCGAGCACCGGGTAGTCGTTGCCGTGCTCGTCCAGACGGTCGCCGACGAAGAGCATGTCGTCGAGCGGGATGCCGGTGACCTCGGCGAGCTTGCGCATGCCGTAGGCCTTGTCGATGCCGCGGTGGGTGATGTCGACCGAGGTGGAGCCGCCGGAGCGGACCTCGAGGTCGGGGATGCGAGCCGCGACGGCGTCGCGAAGCGCGTTCTTCTTCTCGCCCGTCGGGTCCCAGGCCATCTTGGCCTCGAGCGGGGCGGTCTGTCCGAGCGCCGAGAACGTGATCTGGGAGCTGCGATCCTCGAGGATGTCGCCCCAGGGCTCGGCCTCCCACAGCCCGAGGCGCTGGGCCTCCTCCTCGACGGCGGCGAGGGCGCGGGACTTCTCGTCCTCCGTCAGCGCGTGCGCGTACACCGTGCGCACCCCGTCCGCCTCGAGCCGGTAGTACTGCGTGCCGCACGTGGGCATGAGGTGGAACCGGTCCAGCGTGGCCGCATCGGCGGCCGGGAGCCGGTCGACGACCTGCGTCTGGAACTGCTGCAGCTGCCCGCCGGAGATGATCGCCACCTCGACGCGTGCAGCGAGGTCGAGGAGCAGATCGCCGATTCGCGCATCGATCGCGCTCTTGGACGGCGCGAGGGTGTCGTCGAGATCGAAGGCGATCAGGCGCGGGGTGGTCATCGGGTGTGCTCCCATCCGGTGAGTGAGCCACGAGAGGCTCCGCCTGACGATACAGGCGGAGCCTCTCTGCTGTCGGGGTGACAGGATTTGAACCTGCGGCCTCTTCGTCCCGAACGAAGCGCGCTACCAAGCTGCGCCACACCCCGTGGCAACCCCCCGAGTCTACCCCGGCAGGGGCCGTGCTGACGAATCGAGAGGGCCATCGATTGCGTCGCGGGCGCGCAGGGTGAGCACCGAGGCCTCCGGACGGCATCCGAAGCGCACCGGCGCGTAGATCGAGTGTCCGAGTCCCGCCGACACGTTCAACGGGACGCGGCGACCGGCGGCGCTCCAGCTGCTGAGGCCGCGCGCCTGGTCGAGCGGGATGTCGCAGTTCGCGACGATCGCCGACCGCGAGAAGGGGACCCGCACCTGTCCGCCGTGCGTGTGGCCCGCGAAGATCGCCTCGGCTCCCAACTCGACGAAGCGGTCGAGCACGCGGCGGTACGGGGCGTGGGTGACGCCGACCGCGAGGTCGGGGGCGGGCGAGCGCCGGAAGGCGCGGGGGCGTCGAGCGGCGTCGAGAGCACCGGGGAGGGCTGACAAGTCGTCCCACTCGCGGTGCGCGTCGCTGACGCCGAACGTCTCGAGTCGCAGGCCCGCCACCTCCAGCATCGCGGCCGTGTTGTTGAGATCGGTCCAGCCCAGCTCGTCCGTGAAGTACGCGTTCATCGCGGCCGTGTCGAGCCGCTCCGCGCGGTGCGGACGTGAGGACGGCCCCTGGAAGTAGCGCAGCGGGTTGCGCGCCGACGGACCCGTGACGTCGTTCGAGCCGTGGACGAAGACGCCCGCGACGGAGCGGAGAGGAGCGAAAGCGGTGCGGATGCCGCGCAGCCCGTCGGCGTGACCCAGGTTGTCGCCGGTGTTCACGACGAGGTCGGGCTGGGTCGCCTCGGCCAGGCGCGCGATCCACTCCTGCTTGCGGTGCTGCCAGGGCGCCATATGCGCATCCGACAGATGGAGCACGGTGATCGACGGCGAGCCGACCGGAAGGATCGCGAGCTCATGGCGGCGCACCGTGAACAGGAACCGCTCGATGCACGTGCCCCAGACGGTCGCCCCGACGGCGACCGCCCCCGCCGCCGAGACGGCAGCGAGGGCGGTACGACCGGGCGTCACGAACGTCCGCCGCAGTTCTTCGCCTGATACTGGACGGTCACCTGCGCGCCACGGCTCACCACGGTTCCGGCGGCCGGGTCGGTCCCCGTCACGGTCCCGTCGTCGCTGGCCGTGGGGGAGACGGTGCACTGACCGGTGACGGCGAAGCCGGCGGCCTTCAACGTGTCCTGGGCGTCCTTCCAGGTCGTGAACCCGCCCGGCACCGCCACGCCCTGGCCGTTGCTCGGACGGATGGTCACCGTCGTGCCGCCCGCCACGCGACCGGCGCCGGGGTCCTGCTGGATGATCGTGCCGGCCGCTTCCGTGCCGTCCACCGCGTCGCCGACCGTGACCGAGAACCCGGCCGTCTGCAGCGTCTGGGTGGCCCGGTCTACCGTCATGCCGATCACCGAGGGGAGGTCGGCCAGCTGGCGCTTCGTGAGCGCGGCGTCGGGGCCGGGGAACGCGTCTCCGCCGAACTTCGCGTTGGCGGCGCCCTGCATGGCGGGCCAGATCGAGTTGCGGATGCGCGAGAGGACGTAGCCGTTCTCGTAGTGGTCGCTCAGGAGCGCGTCGCCCTCCACGTTGCCGACCCAGACCACGGTCGCGACCTTCGTCGACGAGCCGTCCATCCAGGTGTGCAGGTACTCGTGGATACCGGTCTTGCCGAACACCGGGACGCCGTCGCCGATCCGTGCGCCGGAACCCGTGCCGCTCATGACGCCCTCCAGCGTGTACGCGGCGGTGTTCGCCACGGCCTCGCTCATGGCGGGGGAGCAGCTCGTCTGCGGCGTGATGTCGTTGCCGTCCGCGTCGAGGGCCTTGTCGATGGACTTCGGCTGGCAGAGCACGCCCTTCGCGGCGATCGAGGCGTAGACCTCGGCCATGTCCAGCGGCGCGACGGGCTGGTCGCCGAGCACGTTGTACGCGAGGTTTGTCTGATCGAGCGGGCTGCCGTCACCCATCATGACGCCCATCTTCATCGCGAGCTGGTTCGTCGAGCAGACCGAGATCTTCTCGGCCATCGTGAGGAAGCCCGAGTTCAGCGAGTCGCGGGTGAAGTTGTAGACCGTGCCGGTGTAGCCGGGGTTGTTCTCGAAGTTGCCGACCTGTCCGCCGCCGCTGTTACCGGCGACCACGTTCTGGATCGTGCCGTTGCACTGGTCGATCTTCTTGGCTCCGACGCGCCCGTTGAGGGTCTCGTTGACGGAGTGTCCCTGCTCCAGCCAGTTCAGCAGGCTGAAGACCTTGTAGGTCGATCCGGCCGAATGTCCGCCGCCGCCGCCGTTGATGGCACGCACGTTGTAGTTGACCTGGGTCGTGGGACCGTTGGTCGCGGCATCCTCGATCGAGTACGGACGGTTCTGGACCATCGACAGGATGCGGCCGGTACCCACCTCCACCTGCACGCCGGAGGCGCCGAGGTTCATGTAGTCGACGGTCGCCGGGACGATCGAGATCGCGTTGAGCCCGTCCTGCTGGAGAGTCGGGTCGAGCGTCGTGTAGATCTTCATCCCGCCGCGCCGGAGGTTGGCGGCGCGCGTGTCGTCATCGTCGCCGAAGGCGGGGTCGGTCAGCAGGATGGTGCGCACGTACTCGCAGAAGAACTCCGCGCCGGCCGCCGTCTGGCAGCCCTGCGTGCGGTCGGTGATCTTGGGCTCGATCGGCGAGGCCTTCGCGGCGTCGTACTCCTCCTGGGAGATCTTGCCGTTGTCGAGCATCCGGCCCAGGACGTAGTTGCGACGCTCGAGCGTCAGCGCGTAGCCGTCGGCGGCGCTGTTGACGGGATTGCCCGCCTTGTCGGTCGTCGAGCCGTCGGGGCGGTCGATGCGGTACACGTTCGGCGCCTGCACCATGCCGGCGATGGTCGCGGCCTGCGCGATGGTGAGGTCGGCGGCCGAGACGCCGAAGTAGTGCTGCGCAGCGGCTCCGATGCCGTAGACGAGGCCACCGAAGTTCGTGATGTTGAGGTAGCCGAGGAGGATCTCGTCCTTCGAGTACATCTTCTCCAGCTGGATGGCGTAGCGCATCTCCTGGAGCTTGCGCTGGTAGCCCTCGGCGCCCTCGTTGGCGGTCGTCGTGGCGTAGCAGGCGCTCACTTCGTCGTCGTTGGTGGCCTTGCGCTCGCAGTTCTGCTGCAGCACGTTCTTGACGTACTGCTGGGTGATGGAGGATCCACCGCGGTTGGAGCCGCTGGAGGCGTTGCCGACGAGCGCGCTCACGGTGCCGAGCAGGTCGACGCCGCCGTGCGTGTAGAAGTTCTTGTCCTCGCTGGAGATGATCGCGTCGTACATGACCGGGTTGACCTGGTCGAACGTGACCGGGATGCGGTTCTGGTCGTAGAACTCCGCCATCAGCATGTCGTTGCCGTTGGCATCCTTGCGGTACATCTCGGTCGGCAGCATCAGCGGGTCGATCTGCAGGAAGCCCGGCATGTTCTCGAACGTGTCGAGAGCGCTCGAGGCCGCGTACCCGGAGACCGCGATCGCGGGAGTCACTGTCGCGGTGATGAGGATGCCGGCGACAGCGCTCAGACCGACGAGTCCCGCGAGGCCACCGAGCACACCGGTGGCCGTCCGTTTGAGTTGGGGCATAGGCTTGATGGTAAGGGACAACCCTGGGGGATCCCTCGGTGCGCCGGGGCGCGCCCCCCGCTCCATCGCACCGATTCCGGGAGTTCGCATGACCACGTGGGAGTACCTCACGACGCCCCTGTTGATCCACAACACGGCCGCCATCCTGAACAACTGGGGCAAGCAGGGGTGGGAGCTCGTGCAGGTCGTGCCGGGGCCGGAAGGCGGACTGGTCGCCTACTTCAAGCGGCCGGTCGGCGGCGGCGCCGCCAACGGCGGGCTCGGAGCCGCGGCCGTGGCCGCCCAGCAGTTCGGGGAGGACGCGTGAGCATCGCCGGTCGCCTGAGCGAGCTCGGCATCGAGCTGCCCGCCGTCGTGCCGCCGGTCGCCGCGTACGTGCCCGCCGTCGTCCACGGCGATCTCGTCTACACGTCGGGCCAGCTGCCCATGATCTCCGGCGCGCTTCCGGCGACGGGCAAGGTCGGCGAGGGGGAGGGGCTCGTCCCGGCATCCGAGGCGCAACGTCTCGCGCGGCAGAGCGCGCTGAACGCCCTGGCGGCCGCCGCCGCGGCGGTCGGCGACCTCGAACGCCTCACCGGTGTCGTCAAGCTCACCGGCTTCGTCGCGTCGGTCCCGGACTTCACCGGGCAGCCCGGCGTGATCAACGGAGCGAGCGAGGTCCTCGGCGAGATCTTCGGCGAGGCCGGCCGACACGCACGATCAGCGGTCGGCGTGCCCGTCCTTCCCCTCGACAGCCCCGTCGAGGTCGAGGTCGTCTTCTCCTTCGCCTGACCCGTGCCCAGGGGGAGGCGTCGGCGATGACGCACTTCCGCCGGGCCGTGAATTAGGTTAGCCTCACCTAAGAGCTTGGTGAGAGCCGGGGCGGCGACTGTTGGTAGCGGCAGCCGCCCCGGCGCCTCATCGGCTCATCGAGCGCCCGCACGTGTGCGGGCGCCGCACCGAGTGCCGAGAGGCACTCCAACCCTACTGATTGGAGTACTCCCTCATGTCCCGTACCCTGCGAAAGCGCACGATGGCCGCCTCGATCGCCGGCCTCACGCTCGCCCTCGTCGGACTCGTCGGCGTCCCCGCGTTCGCGGCGACCGGCCTGAGCCCGGCGCCGTCCGTGGATGCCGCCGGCAACCGCTACTTCGTCGACGGCGACAGCACGACGACGACCGTCACCGGCCTCGCCGCCAACACCGACTACTACGTCGGCCTGTGCTCGAACACCAGCTATCTCTTCGGCATCCCCGCGTGCGCCGGCTTCCAGACCGTGACGACGGACGCCTCGGGTGCGTTCACCGCCACCGTCGCCCTGGAGAGCAACGGCGCCAACACGCACGCCTCCGCACCCGGACAGCCCGCGACGGTGAACTGCACCGCCACCAACGCGTGCGCGATCAAGGTCGCGACCCACGGCACCAGCAAGCAGATCGTCGACCAGAGCGTCTCGTTCCGCGTCGAGCAGTAGTCGCACCCCCTCCCCGGACGGGTGGGGCCGGTCGCCGCGACCGTGTCCCCACTGCGGCGCGCCCCGGCGCCGGTCCCACCCGTCCTCCCCTTCTCCTCCACCCGACCGAGGTACTTCCGCATGTCCGCGCGCCGCCGCATCCCCGCGTTCACCGCCGTCCTGGCCCTTCTGGCGGGACTGCTCGCCGTCCTCGCCCCGGTTCCCGCCGTGGCCGCCCCCGCCGAGATCGGCGCGGGGAGCGTGCACTGGGGCATCAAGGAGTCCTGGCGCAACTACATCGGCGCCGGGGTGATCATGACCGGCGGCGTGACGCGGGCGGCGGACGGCGCCTTCGACTTCCCGGTCACGGCAGGCTCGTTCGGCGACGGCAACGCGCTCACGGTGCAGCTGGGCGGCACGGTGCGTTTCGCGGCGTACTGCGACGACAACGTAGCCTTCACGTCGTGCCTGCTCGACTCGACGTTCTCCGGCCTGCAGCTGACCATCTCCGCCGACAGGCAAGAGCTCCGAGGAGACTACGAGGGCATCTCCCGGGACACGCCCGGGGGCGCGATCACGCGCTACGAGGACGTCGTGATCGCCACGATCGATGCGCTCGGGGCGAGCCCGGTCGTGGGCGACGGCACGACGGCCTGGCCCGCCATGCCCACGGTGGCCGGCGACGGCTTCCCGCTCTATCCGGTCGGCACGACGATGGATCCGGTCTCGCTCACCTACGCCGGCCCCGGCGGGGCGCCCGATCTGGGCGAGCACTGGAGCGTTCCGGGCGCGCCCGCCTTCACGCCCGCCGCGACCTGGGTCGGCGCCGTCAATCCGGCCAGCCGCGATGCGTTGGTCGGCGCGACGGCGCTGCACGTCGTCGAGCGGGCGACGAGCACCGCGACGGCGCTGACCGTGAGCGCGCTCGATCCCGCGACCCTCCAGCCGGCCGGCGCGGTCGAGGTGCCGCTCGCCGCGAACGCCGCGTACGCCGTCGCGAACGACCCGGCATCCGACCGCGTGTTCGTGCTCACCCAGGTGCGCACCACTGTCGGCGGGGTGCGCGGCGGCGACGCCACCCTGACCGCGCTCACCTGGACGGGCGGCAGCTACGAGACGGCCACCGTGGGGACGATCACGGGGACGGCGTACACCCTCAACGCGATGGCGTGGAACGCGGTCGCGAACGAGATCGCCGTCATCACGCAGGTGCGCGGCACCGCGGCCGACCGCTTCACCCTCACGCGGTCGGCAGGCGGCACGGGTGCCCTCGTCTCCGTGCCGATCGTGCTGCCCGCCGATGCGACCGACGCGCAGCGCGCCGCGGACCTGTTCGGAAGCTCCGGCCCGAAGGCGGGCGGCACACTGGTCGCGCTCCGCGACGGCAGCTACCTCGCCGTCGGCAAGCTCGCCGAGGGCATCCCGCTGCCGGCGCGCCACCTCGTCGTGGGCGCCCAGACGGCGACCGCGGCCTTCGTCGCCGACACCGTTCCGACCACGCAGCCCTATGCGGCCGAGTGGAACCAGTACTTCACCTACGAGCTCGCCGCGACCGCGGCCGACGGGGCGGTGATGCTCTACAGCGCCAACTGGACGGGCGTCGTCGGCTACGCGGATGTGATCGCGGGATCGGTCCGCATGCTCGCGAACGACGTCGGCATCGGCGTCCAGGGCTACGCGGACCAGGCGGGCTCCGACGCCGCGCACGGCCTCGACTACGTGCTCAGCCAGACGGCGGCCTCGATCGACGTGCTCCGCGACCACCGCCTGGTCGCCAGCATCCCGATCGCCGGATTCGCCCGCGACGCCCTCAGCCGCGACGTGTTCGCCGTCCTTCCCGACGGCTCCGTCATCGTGCAGGTCGCGGATGCCGCGACGGGACGGCGGGCGCTGCAGCGCCTCGAGCTCGCGGGCATCGCTCCCGTCGTGACCTCCGACCCCGCCGACCGTGCCGTAACGCTCGCCGCCGGCACGGCGTCGACGGCCATCGCTTTCCAGGCGACCGGCACCGGTCAGGTGCAGTGGCAGATCCGTCCGTCCGGCGCCACCCGGTTCGCCGACATCTCGGGGGAGACCTCGCCGCTTCTCGCGCTCGAGGCCACCGTCAACACCGACGGCACCCAGGTTCGTGCCGTCTTCGCCACCCCCGGCGGCCGCGTCGCCACCGCGCCGGCGACGATCCGGGTCACGACCGCCCCGATCGTCGAAGCCCAGCCGACGGCGCCGACGGTGTATGTCGGTCAGCCTTACGAGCTCTCGGTGCTCGCGTCCGGCAACCCCGCTCCCACCGTGTCCTGGCAGCGCCGCTCGGGAGAGGACTGGGTCGAGGTGGCCGCGGGCGTCGACGGGAGCAGGCTGACGGTCGACGCGGCGCCGTTGAGCGACGACGGCGCCGTGTACCGCGCCCGGCTCTCGAACAGCGTCGACACCGTCTACAGCGCCGAGGTGCGCGTGAGCGTGCGGGAGCGGCCCTCGGTCCCCGAGACGACGACCTACACGGGAGTCGTCCTCGAGTGGACCGGCGCTCCGGAATGGCAGCACCGTCCCCCCAACGGCAGCGCCGCGAACTACTTCTCGGCGGGCGTCTCCGACGGGACGACGGCGACCTACCGTGCGCGCGGCGACGGCGCCGAGATCGTGCAGCGCGCCGCCGACGGCTCCACCGCGACCGCGACGTGGGACACGCGCGGCAGCCATGTCGACGCGGGCGGGCAGGCCGCGCAGCTGATGCGATTCACCGACGGCACCGCGGTGCTCGATGCGAGCGGCGCGGCCACCATCACCTGGCCGGGTGAGGTGAGCGTGAACTTCTACGACGGGCTCGTGCCGTTCACCCTCTCCCATCCCCGGCTCGAGGTCTCGGCCGACGGCGTCGGCTCCCTGACGGCCGATCTCTCCGGCTACGCCGGCGACATGTCCGATCCGGACAAGCCGAAGGAGGCCGTCGCGCCGCAGACGGGCGTCACGGTGGCCACGCTGCGCGGCGTCGTCGTCGACGCGCAGCGCGGCTTCGTCGTCACGCCGGACTTCGCGGGCGTCGAGATCGACGCGCGCGGCGGAACCCCGCAGATGCGGTCGGGCTCCGGGTGGGGGTCGTGGCCCCAGCCGTTCGTCGACTTCCACGCGACGACCCATCTGGCCGCCTACTTCTATTCGACCGGCGGATCGATGGATGCCGCGAAGCGGCCGGCATCCTTCGCCGTCGGGTTCTCCGGAGCGACCCCGACCACCCCGACCACCCCCGAGGTCCCCGTCGTCACGCCACCCGTGATCGCGCCGAGCGCACCGACCACGGTCGTGCCCACCCGCGAGGGCGCCCTGCTCTGGGGCGTGAAGTCCTCCTTCCGCAGCTACATCACCGGGCCGATCGCCAAGGGGGCCATCGCGGTCTCCGGCGGCGCGAGTGCGGCGGACGGCCGGTTCCGCTTCGGGCAGACCGGGCGCGACCTCGCCGACGGGCGCGGCACCGCGAGCTACGGCGGTGCGGTGCGGTTCACCGGACACTCCGGCGTGCTCGACCTCACCTTCAGCGACCCGCAGGTGCGGATCGACTCGGCATCGGCCGGAGCGCTGATCGTCAGCGTGGGCGGTCGACGCACCGAGCTGGCCGCGCTCGACCTGTCCGCCGGCACCCGCAGCGATGCGGACGGCGCGATCGCCTACACCTCCGTGCCCGCGACCCTCACGGCGTCGGGCGCCGGCGTGTTCTCCTACGGATCGTCGCAGTTCTACGGCGCCGGCACGGCGATGGACGCGGTCACCTTCGTCGTCGGCGCGGATGCGGCGCCCGGCTCCGCCGCACCGTCGCAGACGGTCGCGTCCGCCGCCGCGGGCGCGGCGTGGGTCCCTCCGGCCGACCCGCCCGCCCGCACCGGGCTCACGGTCGACCCCGCCTTCGCTGCCGGCGTGCCCGCGGGCGGCGAGATCGCGGCCTCGGGAAGCGGCTTCGCCCCCGGCGAGACCGACATCAAGGTCGTCGTGTACTCGAGCCCGGTGGTCCTCGAGTTCGCGCTCACCGCGGACGAGAACGGTGTCGCCGCCTGGCGCGGGCTGCTCCCGGCGACGCTGGCGCCGGGGGAGCACACCCTGACCTTCCAGGGCGCGCAGCTCGCTCTCGGTGCGCCGATCACCGTTCTCGCCCCGCTCGCGATGAGCGGCTGCACCGTGCGGGACGCGTCGCTCGACTGGGGGTTCAAGGAGTCGTTCCGCTCCTACATCTCCGGCTCGATCGCCCACGGCGAGTGGACCGTGGCCGACGGCGCCGCCTACAGCACACCCGTCTTCCAGTGGCGCGGCGGCACCGGGACGGCCGACATCGCCGGGGGGACCGGTCAGGTCGACTTCACCGGAACGGTGACCTTCACGGGCCACGACGGCCTCTTGCACACCACCGTCGGAAATCCGCGCATCCGCCTCATCGACTCGACCCGGGCCCAACTGCTCCTGGACGTGTCGGGGCTCACGATGGACGACGCTCTGGCCGGGCGCACGGAGAACGTCGTGACGGCCGTCGCGGTGCCCTTCGCCGATATCGACCTGACGCAGGGCGACGTCTCCCGCACCGCCGACACGATCACGGTGACCGGGGCCGCCACGACGATCACGGCAGAAGGCTCAGCCGCCTTCCCGAACTACCCGGCGGGCACCGCGTTCGACCCGATCGACTTCTCGGTCGCGGTCACCGACTGCGCCGCGCAGGTGCTCACCGACGGCGACGTGCCGCAGGCGACGCAGCCGACGGCGGATGCCGGGACGCCGGCGCTCCCGGTGTGGGCGTGGCTCCTGATCGCCGGCATCGCGCTGCTGTGCGCGGCCGCCGGCTCCGTGGGCACCGTCCTGGTGATGCGCCGGCGCGGGAAGGCCGGTGATCCTACGACGTCGGCGTGATCTTCGACTGGATGGTGGACATGACCATCGTGTCGGCGAGGGTCGTGGTGTCGCCGACCTCGCGTCCCTCGGCCACGTCGCGCAGCAGCCGCCGCATGATCTTGCCCGAGCGGGTCTTCGGCAGCTCGGTGACGATGTAGACGTCGCGCGGACGCGCGATCGGGCCGATCTGCTCACCGACCCAACGGCGCAGGACATCGACGATACCCGCGGCGTCGTGCGCCTTGAGGAAGGACTCCTTCAGCACGCAGAAGGCGACGACCGCCTGGCCGGTGGTCTCGTCGGACGCGCCCACCACCGCCGCCTCGGCGACGGCCTCGTTGCCGACCAGCGCCGATTCGATCTCGGTCGTCGAGAGCCGGTGGCCTGAGACGTTCATGACGTCGTCGACGCGCCCGAGGAACCAGACGTCGCCGTCCTCGTCGAGACGTGCGCCGTCGCCGGCGAAGTAGAAGCCCTTGTCCTGGAACTTCTCCCAGTAGGTCTCGACGAAGCGCTCCGGGTCGCCCCAGATGCCGCGGAGCATCGACGGCCACGGCTGGGTGATCACGAGGAGGCCGCCGTTGCCGTTGCCGACGTGGGTGCCCTCGTCGTCCACGACGTCGATGCCGATGCCGGGGAGCGGCACCTGCGCCGAGCCGGGTTTGGTCTCAGTCACGCCGGGCAGGGCGGAGACCATGATGGCTCCCGTCTCGGTCTGCCACCAGGTGTCGACGATGGGAGCGGTGTCGCCGCCGATGATCGAGCGGTACCACATCCATGCCTCTGGGTTGATCGGTTCGCCCACCGAGCCGAGCAGGCGCAGCGATGACAGGTCGAAGCGCTGCGGGATCTCGCGGCCCAGCTTCATGAACGATCGGATGGCCGTGGGCGCCGTGTAGAGGATCGTCACGCCGTACTTCTCGACCAGTTCCCACCAGCGGCCGGGGTGCGGGCTGTCGGGAGTCCCCTCGTACAGCACCTGGGTCGCGCCGTTCGCGAGCGGACCGTACGTCACGTACGAGTGACCGGTGATCCAGCCGATGTCGGCCGTGCACCAGAAGACATCCGTCTCGGGGTGCAGGTCGTGGACGACCCGGTTGGTGAACGCGGCCTGGGTGAGATATCCGCCCGAGGTGTGCAGGATGCCCTTCGGCTTTCCGGTGGTCCCCGACGTGTACAGGATGAAGAGCGGGTTCTCGGCGGGGAACGGCTGCGCCTCGTGTTCGGCGGATGCCGCCGGCACGGCGTCGTGCCACCAGATGTCGCGCCCCTCGATCCAGGCGACCTCGTTCTCGGTGCGCCGCACGACCAGGACGTGCTCCACCGTCTCCTGCGGTCCCGCACCGCGGTCGCCGAGCGCCTGATCGACCGCCGGCTTCAGCGGGGACACGCGGCCCTTGCGGTAGCCGCCGTCGGCGGTGATGACGAGCTTCGCGCCGGCGTCGTCGATGCGGGAGCGCAGGCTGTCGGCGGAGAAGCCGCCGAAGATGACCGAGTGGATGGCGCCGATCCGCGCGACGGCGAGCATCGCCGCGATCGCCTCGGGGATCATGGGGAGGTAGATCGCGACCCGGTCGCCGGCGCCGACGCCCAGCTCCTGCAGCACGTTCGCCGTGCGCTTGACCTCCTCGGTGAGCTGCGCGTAGGTGATGCGGCGCTCATCGCCGGGCTCGCCCTCCCACAGCAGCGCGACGCGATCGCCGTTGCCCTCCGCCACGTGGCGGTCGAGGCAGTTGTAGGCGACGTTGAGCTCTCCGTCGGCGAACCACCGGGCGAAGGGCGGCTGCGACCAGTCGAGGACCTCGGTGAACGGGGTGTGCCAGTGCAGCGCGCGGGCCTGCTCGGCCCAGAACGCCTCACGGTCGGCATCCGCGCGCGCGTACAGGTCGGCCGTGGCGATCGCGTCGGCGGCGAACGCGGGGGAGGGGGCGAACCGACGGGTCTCGTTCAGCAAGTGGTCGATCTGGCTGCTCATCTGCGCGCTCCTTTGCGGCGGGGACGGGACCGTGTCCCGGACGATTCACGAAATCTAGCGACGGCCTCCGACGTGCACCACCTCCGGAAGTGGGGAGCGACGGACATCCGATATATCAGTGGAAACACGCGGTTTCGATTGGAGTGGTGCCGCGCGTCTGCGTAAGCTCGATCCGGCCGAACTTCGATTCAGGCAGCGCGACTCCCGACCACCCCCGATTCCGGGATGTCGCGTGGCGGCATCCCATCTCCCCCTATGGGATGCCGCCTTCTCTCTTTCCGGCGAAGACTCCTCCCCAACGTCGCGCCGACGGGCACTGTCCACGGATGCCGCCGCCCACCCCGAGCGCAGGCGTCGGCCGGACCTACCGTCGAGGCATGTCCGAGCCGTTCGTCGTCCGTCGCCGCGAGAGCCGGCGCGTTCCCGAATCCGTGCGCCGGACCCCGATGGTCGATGCGGCGGCGGCCGCGGCGTCACCGGCGGCTCCGCTGCGGCGGCCGGAGCGCAGACCGCTGCCCGACCATCCGGCACTCGACCCCCTCCGCCATCTGCTGGGCGATCCGCAGATCACGGACGTGTTCATCAACGGCGTCGACGGCCTCTTCGTCGACCGTGGTCGCGGCGTCGAATCCGTGGAGGGTTGGCGCCTGGGAGCGGACGACCTGCGCGCGCTGGCCGTCGCTCTCATCGGCGTCGGCGGACGCCACCTCGACGATGCCACACCGCTCGTGGACGTCCGGTGGGAGCACGGCGCACGGGTGCACGCGGTGCTCCCGCCGGTGGCGTGCTCGGGCACGGCCATCTCGATCCGTCTCCCGCAAGTCGGCATCCCCGATCTCGACGAGCTCGTGCGCGGCGGTCTGTGCGATGCCGAGACCGTCCGCCGCCTCGACGCGCTCGTGACGGCGCGCCGGAACGTCCTCATCTCCGGTGCGACCGGGGCCGGCAAGACCACCCTGCTGTCGGCGCTGCTGGGACGTGTTCCCGCCCGGGAACGCATCGTGACCATCGAGGACGTCGCCGAACTGCGCATCCGGCATCCCCACCACGTCCGCCTCGAGGCGAGACAGCCCAATCTGGAGGGCGCCGGGGCGGTGCCGTTGGCGCGGCTCGTCCGCGAGGCCCTGCGGATGAGGCCCGACCGCCTCGTCGTGGGGGAGTGTCGCGGCGAGGAGGTGCGAGAGCTCCTCACCGCGCTCAACACGGGACACGACGGCGGCGCCGGCACCGTCCATGCCGGCAGCATCCGCGACCTTCCGGCCCGGCTGGAGGCGCTGGGCGCGCTCGCGGGCATGGACGATCGATCGATGGCGCGTCAGGTCGTCAGTGCCATCGGCGTGGTGGTCCACGTCGAGCGGGGCGCCGACGGCATCCGGCGCGTCTCGGGAATCGCTCGGCCCGCGCTCGACGACAGTGGCCGCCTGCGCATGGAGGTCGGATCGTGAGCGCCCGTCGGCCCGCAGAGGCCTCCGACGCCGCGGCGACCGTCCAGAAGGTGTCGGTCCTCCTCGAATCCGGCGTCGCGCCCGGCCGGGCGTGGGAGCTGCTGGCCGAGGACGGTGATCCCGTCGCGCTGCGGGTCGCGACGGCTCCCGACGGGCCCGGCGCCTCCGCCGCGCTGCGCGCACTGGGCGGCGCGTGGGTCGATGTCGCCGCCGCGTGGCAGGTCGCGGAGACCGTCGGCGCGCCGCTCGCATCCAGCCTCCGGCGGTTCGCCGACGCGCTGCGCGGCGCCCAGGAGGCGCGCGACGACGTGCGCGTGGCGCTGGCCGACCCGACGGCCACCGCGCGTCTCGTCACGTGGCTCCCGGTCGTCGCGGTGCTCCTCGGCATGACGCTGGGCTTCGACCTCGTCGCGGCGCTCACCCAGCCGATCGGCATCGCGTGCGCGGTCGCAGGCGTCGCACTGATGCTCGCCGCACGCGGCTGGACGAAGCGCCTGGTGGCGCGCGCCCAGCCCGACGACCGCCTCGCCGGCGTGCAGGCGGAAGTCGTCGCCATCGCCCTGTCCGGGGGCGTGTCGATCGATCGGGCGCTGGCGACGGCGGAGGGTGCCGGCGCCGGACGGATCGCGCCCGACGTGCACGCGGTCCTGCGGCTGTCGCAGCGGGCCGGCGCCCCGGCCGTCGACCTCCTCCGGGCGGGTGCCGCGGAGCAACGCCGTGCCGCACGCACGGAGGGCCGGTTGCGTGCGGCCCGTCTGGGCGCGTCGCTGCTGCTGCCGATGGGCGTGTGCACCTTGCCCGCCTTCCTGCTGCTGGGCGTCGCCCCGCTGCTGCTCTCGGTGGTCGGCGGCGCATCCCTGCCGCTCGGCGCACCATCGGCACCGCCCTAGCCCTCGCCGACTCGGCGGCACATCGCCGCCGTCACCCCGTGCCCGCTCGTCCACCGTCACGAAAAGGAGATCCCATGTCACTCTCATCACTCGACCGCCCCTCGCCGAGGACCGCGACCGCGTCGCTGCCGCCGTTGAGCGCTCGACGCGCCCGCGCCCTGTACGCCGACGAGGACGGTGCCGCCACGGCGGAGTACGCCGTCGCGACGATGGCGGCCGTCGCGTTCGCGGGGCTGCTCGTCGTGATCATGCGCAGCGACGAGGTGCGCGGCATCCTCACCGATCTGGTCCGCCGCGCACTCACGGTCGCATGAGTCGCCGGGACGATGACGGCGGTTCGGCGACCGCAGAGTTCGCCGTCATCGTTCCCGCGGTGCTGCTGCTCGTGGCACTGACCGCGGGCGCCGTGTCCGCGGTGGGACGGCAGGTGCGGCTGGAGCATGCGGCCGCGCAGGCCTCGAGGCTCGCCGCGCGCGGCGAGCCCGATCGCGCCGGCGAGATCGTGCAGGCGATCGCCGGTGGACACGTCGCCGGGGTCACCGCCGACGGCGATCTCGTGTGCGTCACCGCGACGGCGTCCCCCGGCATCCCGCTTCCGCTGCCCGAGCTGCGGGCCCGCTCCTGCGCCCTCGACGGCGGACGGTGACGACAGTGACGATGAGGGGGGATCGCTGATGTCGGGGGCAGCGGCCGCGCTCGCCGCGGTCGCCGTCGCGTCCGCCGTCGCGGTCGGTGTCGTGACCGCCGGGGCGGCGGCGGTCGTCGGAGCCCGCGCGGCCGGCATCGCGGATGCCGCAGCCCTCGCCGCCGCCGATACGGCCGCGGGCCTCGTGTCGGGGACGGCGTGCCAACGCGCCGTCGATGTCGCGGCCGTGGCGGGTGCCGCGGTCGTGGCGTGCACCGTGGTCGGAACGACCGCGACGGTCCGTGTCCGCCTCGGGTCGGGGGTGCTTGCCGCGGAGGCTCGCGCGCGGGCCGGGCCCCCTCCCGGTGATGGGTGAGGCGGCGGCTCCCAGCGTCCTCCACGTCGAGCGGTGTGTATGGTGTGCATCGGAGAAAGGACGCCACGTGGCAGCTGTCAAGAGTGCTGGGGGCAAGAAGCTCGTCATCGTCGAGTCGCCGACGAAGATGAAGTCGATCCAGGGATACCTGGGCGACGGATACGAGGTGCTCAGCTCGGTCGGTCACATCCGTGACCTCGCGGACAAGAAGGACATCCCCGCCGAGCTGAAGAAGACCTCGGTCGGAAAGTACTCGATCGACATCGAGAACGGCTTCACTCCTCTTTATGTGGAGAGCGAGCGCGGCAAGAAGACCGTCGCCGAGCTCAAGCGCGCCCTCAAGAACGCCGACGAGCTCCTGCTCGCCACCGATGAAGACCGCGAAGGCGAAGCCATCGCGTGGCACCTGCTCGAGGCCCTCAAGCCCAAGGTCCCCGTCAAGCGCATGGTGTTCCACGAGATCACCAAGGACGCCATCCGCGCCGCCGTCGATAACACCCGCGAGCTCGACCTCGCCCTCGTCGACGCGCAGGAGACGCGCCGCATCCTCGACCGTCTGTACGGCTGGGACGTCTCCGACGTCACGCGCCGGAAGGTCGGACAGGGCACCTCCGCCGGGCGCGTGCAGTCGGCTGCGACGCGCCTCGTCGTCGACCGCGAACGCGAGCGCATGGCCTTCGTCTCGGCGTCGTACTGGGATGTCGAGGCGCTCGCCGCCTCCGGCGGCGAGTCGTTCGCCACCCGCCTGGCCCGCCTCGACGGCGCTCCGCTGGCGCGCGGCACCGACTTCGACGATGCCGGACAGCTGAAGAAGGCCGTCGTCGTCCTCACCGAATCGCAGGCGCGCGAGCTGGCCGCCGCGATCGAGGCGGGCGGGGAGGCGACCGTCACGGCCGTCGAGGCCAAGCCCGGAACCCGCAGCCCCAAGCCCCCGTTCACGACCTCCACGCTCCAGCAGGAGGCCGGTCGCAAGCTCTCGATGAGCGCGAAGCACGCCATGGGCGTCGCTCAGCGGCTCTACGAGAAGGGGTACATCACCTATATGCGCACCGACTCGACCGCGCTGTCCACGCAGGCGGTCACGGCGGCGCGTACCCAGGCCGTGGCGCTGTACGGCGACAAGGCGGTGCCGGCCAACCCGCGCAGCTACCGCAACAACAGCAAGAACGCGCAGGAGGCGCACGAGGCGATCCGTCCCTCGGGCGACTCCTTCCGCACCCCGGCATCCGTGTCGTCGTCGCTGGACCGCGACGAACTGCGCCTGTACGACCTCATCTGGAAGCGCACCGTCGCCTCGCAGATGTCCGACGCCAAGTACGAGACCACCACGGTGACGCTCGAGACCGAGGCGGCCGGCCGCACGGCGTCGTTCACGGCATCCGGCACCGTGTACACCTTCAAGGGCTTCCTCGAGGCGTACGAGGAAGGGCGCGACGAGAAGCGCGGCGACGCCGACAAGTCCGACGACCAGTCGCTGCCGCCGCTGGCCGTCGGCGACGTGCTCTCGCTGCACGACGTCGAGCCGAAGGGGCACGCCACCAGCCCCAAGCCCCGCTACACCGAGGCGTCGCTCGTGAAGGCGCTGGAGGAGAAGGGCATCGGTCGTCCCTCGACGTTCGCGAGCATCATCGACGTCATCATCAACCGCGAGTACGTCACCAAGCGCGGTCAAGCGCTCGTGCCCAGCTGGTTGGCGTTCAGCGTCGTGCGGCTGCTCGAGGAGCACTTCGCCGACCTCGTCGACTACGACTTCACGGCCGCGCTCGAAGACGACCTCGACGCGATCGCGCGCGGCGAGCAGCAGCGCGTCGCGTGGCTGCAGGAGTTCTACTTCGGCTCCGAGAACCACGTGGGCCTTCGTCACATCCTCGACAACCTCGGCGAGATCGATGCGCGCGAGATCAACGCGACGAAGATCGGCGAAGTCGCCACCCTGCGCTTCGGCCGGTACGGCCCCTACCTCGACGTGCCCAACGAGGATGGCACGTCGCGCATCGTCAACGTCCCCGGCGATCTGGCCCCCGACGAGCTCACCCCCGAGAAGGCGCGCGAGCTCATCGACGCCCCGATCGCCGGCGACCGCGTGCTCGGACAGAACCCCGAGAACGGGCGAGACATCGTGGTGAAGGACGGTCGCTTCGGTCCCTACCTCGAAGAGGTGCTCCCCGCCGAGCCCGAGCCGGAGCCCGCGCCCGTCGCCGAGGCCGCGGCCGAGTCGGCGCCGAAGAAGCGGGTCGCGAAGAAGAAGGTCGAGGCGCCCAAGCCGCGCCGCGCCTCGCTCTTCAAGAGCATGTCGCCCGAGACGATCGACCTCGAGACCGCGCTGAAGCTCTTCTCGCTTCCGCGCACCGTCGGTGTCGACCCCGAGACCGACACCCCGATCACGGCGCAGAACGGCCCCTACGGTCCGTACCTGAAGAAGGGCACCGACTCGCGTTCGCTCGCGGGCGAGGACCAGATCTTCGACATCACCCTCGAGCAGGCGCTCGAGATCTACGCGCAGCCGAAGTACGCCAACCGCGCCGCGAGCTTCCTCAAGGAGTTCGAGGCCGATCCGGTGTCGGGCAAGCCCATCCGCATCAAGGACGGCCGCTTCGGCGCGTACGTCACCGACGGGACCACGAACGTGACGATCCCGCGCGGGCAGACCGCCGACGACATCACCTTCGAGGTCGCGGTGCAGATGCTCGCGGACAAGCGTGCGAAGAGTCCCGCGCCCAAGCGCACGACCCGCCGGACGACCACGACCACGCGCAAGCCGGCCGCCAAGAAGAAATGACCCGCGGACTGTGGGTCACGTTCGAGGGCGGTGACGGCACCGGGAAGACGACGCAGGCGAGCCTCCTCGAGCGCTGGCTGCGCGATCAGGGGCGCACGGTCCTGCGCACCCGTGAACCCGGCGGCACGGAGGTCGGCGTCCTGATCCGCGACATCGTCCTGCACCACCGGGGCGAGGTCGCCCCGCGCGCGGAGGCGCTGCTCTACGCGGCGGATCGCGCCCAGCACGTCGCGACGCTCGTGCGACCCGCCCTCGACCGCGGCGAGGTCGTCATCCAGGACCGCTACCTCGACTCGTCGGTGGCCTACCAGGGTGCAGGGCGTGTGCTGGATGCCGACCAGGTGCGCGAGCTGTCGCTGTGGGCCACGGAGGACGCGCTTCCGGACGTGACGGTGCTCCTCGACCTCGATCCGGCCGCCGCCCGTCGGCGACTGGATGCCGCCGACAAGCCCTTCGACCGTCTCGAGGCGGAGAAGGCCGAGTTCCACGATCGTGTCCGCGTCGCGTTCCTGAGCCTGGCCGCCGCCGATCCGCAGCGGTTCCTCGTGCTCGACGCCGCGCTCCCCGCCGCCGAGCTGGCCGCCGCCATCCAGACCCACATCGCCCACCGCCTCGCCTGACCCACCCACCCCACCCCGCCGAGCCGCCATCCCGCGCCCGAGCCGCCACGCCCCGGGCCGGACGCGCCGTGGCGGCTCGCACAAGACATGGCGGCTCGCCGCTGGGGGGAGAACTCCCTGGGGGTGTCCGTGCGGGCACGTAGGCTGGGGGCATGATTGCGGATGCTCCGATCGCCGAGGGGGAGCCCGGGACGGAGGTCCCGTGGGGCGAGGTGTGGGGCCAGGGCGAGGCGTTGCAGCAGCTGCGCGCCGCGGCATCCGATCCCGCTCAGCTCGCGCATGCGTGGCTCATCACCGGCCCGGCCGGCTCGGGCCGCTCGACCCTCGCGTACGCGTTCGCCGCGGCGCTGATCGCCGAGCCGGGGGATGAGAACGCGATGCGTCAGGTGCTCGCCGGCACGCACCCCGACCTCACCGCGTTGCGCACCGAGGGTGTGATCATCTCGATCAAAGACGCCCGCGCGCTCGTCGAGCGCTCCTACTTCTCCCCGTCGCTCGGCCGCTACCGCGTCATGGTGATGGAGGATGCCGACCGGATGGTCGAGCGCACCAGCAACGTGCTCCTCAAGGCGCTCGAAGAGCCGCCGGAGCGGACCGTGTGGATCCTCTGCGCGCCCAGCGACGCCGACCTCCTGCCCACGATCCGCTCGCGCGTGCGCACGCTGCGTCTGCGTGAACCCGATGTCGCCGACGTCGGACGCCTCATCGTGGCACGCACCGGCGTCGACCCGGCCACCGCCGAGCAGGCGGCGCGGCTCGCGCAGCGCCACATCGGCATGGCGGTGCGCCTGGCCACCGACGAGGGCGCGCGCGCCCGCCGCGACGAGACGCTGCGCGCCGTGCTGTCGGTCCGCGGCGTCGGGGGAGCGGTCGAGACCGCGGCGCGGATCGTGCAGCTGGCCACCGACGACGCCAAGGCGCTGACGGCCGAGCGCGATGAGGCCGAGCGCGCGTCGCTCCTGCGCACCCTCGGCATCGTCGCCGGCGCGGCGGTGCCGCCCGCCGTGCGCGGTCAGCTCAGCGCGCTGGAGGACGACCAGAAGCGGCGCGCGACCCGCAGCCTGCGCGACGGCATCGACCGCGTGCTCACCGATCTCGAGTCGATGTTCCGCGATGTGCTCATGCTGCAGTTCGGTCGCGGCGACGATCTCATCAACCGCGAGCTGGCGTCCGAACTGCGCGCCCTCGCCGATGCCTGGTCGGCCCCCCGCACGCTGGTGGTGCTGGACGCGATCTCGCAGACGCGCACGAACCTGGAGGGCAACGCCGCCCCCGCCCTGGCCCTGGAGAGCATGCTCGTGACCGTCGCGAGCGGGAGGACACTGTGACCGAGACATCCCACCGCCGTCGTCGTTCCGTCGTCGGCCGATCCGTCGTCCGGCGCGCCGTGGTCACGATCGCCGCCCTCGCGGCGGCGACCACGATGCTGTCCGGCTGCCTGTACGCGGCCATCCCCCCGGAGAGCGCCGCCACGCCGGCGCCCAGCCGCGAACCCGACGTCGACGGGGCTCCCGCCGGCTTCGAGGAGTTCTACGGGCAGCAGCTCGACTGGCAGGCGTGCAGCGGCGCGGATGCCGGGAGCTTCGACTGCGCGACGGTCACCGCACCGCTGGACTGGACCGATCCCTCGGTGGGGACCATAGATCTCGCCGTGATCCGCCGCGCTGCGACCGACGGCGACGCCATCGGGTCGCTGCTGACCAACCCCGGCGGACCCGGCGCGAGCGGTTACGATCTCATCGCGCAGTCGTCGTCGTTCGCGGTCGGTGCGGCGCTCTCCGACGTGTACGACGTCATCGGGTTCGACCCGCGCGGCGTCGGCCGTTCCACGGCGGTGCGCTGCTTCGATGCCGCGGAGATGGACGCCTACCTCTTCGACATCCCCGCCGATCCGCGGGGCAGCCAGGGCTGGACCGACGAGCTGACGGCCCGCAACCAGGACTTCGTGAAGGCCTGTGAAGCGGGAAGCGACGGCATCCTGCCGTACATCACGACCGACAACGCGGCGCGCGACATGGATCTGCTGCGCGCCGTGCTCGGCGACACGAAGCTCAACTACCTGGGCTACTCGTACGGCACCTTCCTCGGCGCGACGTACGCCAAGCTGTTCCCCGAGCGCGTCGGGCGCCTCGTGCTCGACGGCGCGATCGATCCGTCGGTGTCGGGACTGGACGTGAGCACGACGCAGGCCATCGGATTCGAGTCGGCGCTGCGGGCGTACATGGCCGACTGTCTGCAGGGCCGTTCCTGCCCGTTCTCGGGCAGCGTCGACGAGGGCATGGCCGCTCTCGGCACGCTCCTGGCGAGCGTGGACAGCTCGCCGCTGACCGGCTCGGACGGGCGTGAGCTGGGCGCCGACACGTTGATGACCGCGATCATCGCCGCCCTGTATTCCCAGGACAGCTGGTCCTACCTCAGCAAGGCCCTCACCGACGCCCTCGCCGGTGACGCCGACACCGCGCTGACGCTGGCCGACTTCTACTACGCCCGCTCCGATGGCACCTATCAGGACAACTCGACCGAGGCCTTCCGGGCCTACAACTGCATGGACTACCCCCTCGACTCCTCGCAGGCCGACAAGGACGCCGCCGACGCGCTCGTGCGTCAGAAGGCGCCGACCATCGCTCCGTACTGGCAGGGTGTGGATGTGTGCGAGGTCTGGCCCTACCCGCCGACGGGCGTGCGCGAGAAGATCGCCGCCGACGGCGCCGCACCCATCGTGGTGGTCGGCACCACCAACGATCCCGCGACGCCGTACGAGTGGTCGGTCTCGCTGGCCGAGCAGCTGTCGTCGGGGGTGCTGGTGACCCGCCAGGGCGAGGGGCACACCGGCTACAACAAGGGCAACACGTGCGTCGACACGGCCGTGGAGGACTACCTTGTCGACGGCACGGTGCCGCAGAACGGGCTCACCTGCTGAGCTCGCGCGGAGGGTCGCTCAGCGGCGCAGGACCCGGCGGGCGAGCGCGTTGCCGACGAACTGCACCAGCTGGACGATCACGACGATGACCAGCACGGCCGACCAGGTCACCCACGGGTTGAACTGCTTGAAGCCGTAGTTGATCGCGAACTCGCCGAGTCCGCCGGCGGCGACGGCGCCGGCCATCGCGGTCATGTCGACGAGCGCCACGACGACGAAGGTGTATCCGAGCACGAGCGGGCCCAGGGATTCCCGGGGGACGAGCCGGAAGAGGATCCGCGACCGGCTCGCGCCCGCCGCGCGCGCGGCCTCGATGACCCCGGGGCGCACGGTCAGCAGATTCTGCTCGACGATGCGGCTGATGGCGAACAGCGAGGCGATCGTGATGGCGAACACCGCGAACGGCACGCCGATGCCGGGCACGCCGACCCCGCGCGCGATGGGCTGCACGGCGGCCAGCAGGATGATGAAGGGGATCGGTCGGATCGTGTTCACGATGACGTTGAGCACCCCGAACACCGCGCGCTGCGGGAAGAGGCTGCCCGGGCGGGTCGCGTAGAGGGCGAGACCGAGCAGCAGGCCGCCGGCACCGCCCAGCACCAGCGCCGCGCTCGCGACGTACAGCGTCTCCAGCGTCGCCTCCCAGAGCTGGGGCAGCAGCGTGATGAGCCTATCCACGGGGGTCCTCCTCGGTCAGGGGCGCGTGCGCGGATGCCGCGGCCAGCGCGCGCGTGACGGCATCCGCGTCACCGGTCACGGCGAGCGTGAGGTGTCCGAAGACGCGGCCCCGGATGTCGTTGATGCCGCCGTGCACGACCTCGAAGCGCACGCCGTGGGCGGCCAGGGCGGCGAACACGTCCGCCTGTGCGGCGACGCCGTCGCGGACGTCCAGCGTGACGATGCGTCCGTCGTGCCGAGCGCGCAGGGCGGCGAGGTCGTCGCCGGTGGGGACGTCGTCGATGACGCTGGCGACGAAGCGCGCGGTCGCCGGATGCTGCGGGGCGGAGAGGATGTCGAAGACGGTGCCGGTCTCGATGACGCGGCCCTGCTCCATCACGACGACGCGATCGGCGAGGGTGCGGATGACCTCCATCTCGTGCGTGATGAGCACGATGGTGACGCCGAGCTCCGCGTTCACCCGGCGGAGGAGGCCCAGGACCTCCTGGGTCGTGTCGGGGTCGAGCGCGCTCGTCGCCTCGTCGGCGAGGAGGATGCGGGGGCTCGTCGCGAGAGCGCGCGCGATGCCGACCCGCTGCTTCTGCCCGCCGGACAGCTGCTCGGGGTAGTTCTGCGCCTTGGCGGACAGGCCGACGAACTCGAGGAGCTCCGCGACGCGTGAGCGGATCTCGCCACGGGGGCGGCCGGCGACCTCCAGCGGATAGGCCACGTTCCCGGCGACCGTCCGCGAGTCGAAGAGGTTGAACTGCTGGAAGATCATGCCGATGTCCGCGCGCAGCCTCCGCAGCTCCCGCTCACCGAACCGGGTGATGTCGGAGCCGTCGATCTCCACGCGTCCCGACGACGGCGTCTCCAGCGCGTTGATGAGACGGAGCACGGTGGACTTGCCCGCGCCGGAGTATCCGATGATGCCGCAGATCTCACCCGCCGCGACGTCGAGGGAGACGTCGTCGAGGGCGACCACGGGCGGTGCCCCCTTCGTCTGCGGGGGGAAGACCTTCGTGGCCGATGTCAGTCTGATGATGCTCATGGGCTCCCGATCCGGGTCGAGGCGGAGACGACGCACGCGTGTGCGGCCCGCCTTCCGACGGGCCGCACACGCGGGGCGATCACTGCTGGGCGCGGATGTCGTCCTCGGTCTTCTTCAGCGACGTCACCAGATCGGCGACCGGCGTCTTCAGGAGCACCGCGGTGCCGCCCGAGGCCTCCAGCACGCCCTCCTGGACAGCGGCGGTGTTCTGGTACAGCTCGACGAGCTTCGCGTAGGTCGGGTTGTCGGCGTCCGCGGCCTTGGCCGCGAAGATGTTGATGTACGGGAACGCCGACGAGTCCGCCGGGTCGTCCTGCGCGAGCAGCTGGTCCTTGGTCAGTCCGGACTTGGCGACGAAGTCGTTGTTCACGACGGCGCCGGCGAAGTCGGGGAGCGACGAGGCGGTGAAGTCGGCGGCGACGGCCTCGACCTTGACCTTGGAGCCCGGCTCGATGTCGGCGACCGCCGAGAAGATCGACCCGCCGTCCTTCAGCGTGATCAGGCCCGCCGACTGCAGGACCAGGAGCGCGCGCGCCTGGTTGGACTCGTCGTTGGGGACGGCGATCGTCTCACCGGCGGGGATGTCGGCGACGCTGGCGTACTTGGTCGAGTACAGGCCCAGCGGGTAGATCGCGGTCGCCCCGATCGGCACCAGGTCGTCTCCGGCCTTCACGTTGTAGGTGGCGAGGTAGATGATGTGCTGGAACTGGTTCAGGTCGAGCTCGCCCGCCGACAGAGCCGGGTTCGGCTGGTCGTAGGAGTCGAAGTTCACGATCTCGACGTTGATGCCCTCGGCGGCAGCGGCTTCCTTGTAGGTCTCCCAGTAGGGGTCGCCGGCGCCGACGACGCCGATGCGCACGGGGTCGGAGGAGGCCCCCGCGGAGTCGGAGGGCGATGCGGCGCCGGAGGCGCACGCGCTCAGCAGCAGGACGAGCGGCAGCGCCAGAGCGGCGGCCAGGGTCTTCTTGGACATGGGTGGTGCTCCTTGTGGGTCGGGGCACCGCGTGGCGCGGGAGGACTGCAGGGCCGGCTTCCGCGCTCGCCTCGTCGCGGTGCCTCATCGACGGTAGGCAGATCCGGCGTCCAGATCAGAATCGGGACGTAACACGACGACACCGCCGGATCGGGTCGGCGTCGCCGGCGCCGGCGACCGGTTCGCGAGAGGCGCCCCGACCCTGTAGGATCGATCATCGTGCATGGCGCTCCGGCTCCCTGCGCCGCCTTAGCTCAGACGGCAGAGCGATTCACTCGTAATGAATAGGTCAAGGGTTCGATTCCCTTAGGCGGCTCCACACTTCCCCTCGCCCAGGGAGACTCCATGGATCACGCGATCGACGCGCTGATCGAGATCTTCACGTGGGTCGGACTCGGCGCGTTCGTCGTGCTCGCCGCCGCGGCTGTCGTCGTGTGGGCGGCCGACGGCACGTGGCTCCCGGCGGAGGCCATCATCGACCGCGACGGTGAGCATCCGCTCGCGCGGTGGTTCGACGCGGACGGCGACGCGAACAGTGCGCCCCTGTCGGCGGCGGATGCCGCGGCTATCGGCGACGCCGACGCGGCATCCATCTGGTACCGCCACGGCTGGCAGGGACGCATGCGGCTGCAGCGGCGCCCCGCCGGGCTGCGTGCGCTGACCTGGTCGGCGGCGGGGATGCTCGCGCTCGGCATGATCAGTCTCGTCACGGGCTGGGTGCTCTACTTCGTCCGCGGGTGAGTGCGCGTCCCCGCGCATCACGGCGCTGGCATGCGGGACTTATTACTAGATAAGCTAGCGACATGATTCGTCGCACCGACACCCCGACGCGCTGGCTGCGTATCGGCATTCCCGTTCTGCTGGTCCTGATCTGGCTCGTCGGCGGATCCATCGGCGGCCCCTACTTCGGCAAGGTCGACGAGGTCGCGACCAACGACCAGTCCTCGTTCCTGCCGTCCTCGGCGGAGTCCACGCAGGTGCAGGAGCGGCTCTCGCAGTTCACCGGCGGCGACAGCATCCCCGCCGTCATCGTCGTCACCGGCGACGGGGCGCTCAGCGCGGCGCAGCTCACCCAGATCTCCGACCTTGCCTCGACCATCTCCGGCGTCGAGGGCGTCGAGCAGGTGTCGCCGGCCATCCCGTCCGAAGACGGCGAGGCGGTGCAGTTCTTCGTGCCGATCTCGACCGCGGGCGACGTGGGCGAGACGGTCACGGCCGTCCGCGAGAGCATCGAGAAGAACCTGCCGTCGGGCCTGGAGGCGTGGGTCACCGGCCCCGCCGGGTTCACCGCCGATCTGGTGGCGGGCTTCCTCGGTATCGACGGCCTGCTGCTCGCCGTCGCGCTCGGGGCGGTGTTCATCATCCTGGTGATCGTCTACCGCTCCCCGCTGCTGCCGGTGCTCGTGCTGCTCACCTCGACCTTCGCCCTGTGCGTCGCGCTGCTGACGGTCTGGTGGCTCGCCAAGGCGGGCATCTTCGTGCTGAACGGGCAAGTGCAAGGCATCCTGTTCATCCTCGTCATCGGTGCCGCCACCGACTACGCCCTGCTCTACACGGCACGCTTCCGCGAGGCGATCGGCACGGGGGCCAAGCGATGGGATGCCGCGATCACCGCCTGGCGCGGCGCGTTCGAGCCGATCATCGCCTCGGGCGGCACGGTCATCGCCGGGCTGCTCTGCCTGCTGCTGAGCGATCTCGCCAGCAACCGGGCGCTCGGGCCGATCGCCTCGATCGGCATCGCGTTCGCGGTGCTGTCCGCCCTCACGTTCCTGCCGGCGCTGCTCGCGATCTTCGGGCGCGCGGCGTTCTGGCCCTTCATCCCGAAGGGCGCCGACGGCGACCCGGGGGACAACGCCGAGCGGCTCGTCACCGACCCGCACGCCCCCGTCCGCGGTTTCTGGGGCCGCCAGGCGCGGCTGGTCGCGCGCCACGCACGGCCCGTGTGGATCATCTCGACGGTCGTGCTGCTCGCGGCATCCGTCGGCGTGCTGCAGCTGAAGGCCGACGGGGTGCCGCAGAGCGACCTGGTGCTGGGCGCGTCGCAGGCGCGCGACGGGCAGGACGTGCTCGCCCAGCACTTCGCCGCGGGATCGGGCAGCCCGGCGTACATCGTCGTGCCCCAGGACCGGGTGGCCGACGCCGTGACCGTGCTCGAGAAGGCGCCCGGCATCGAATCCGTCGCCGCGACCGCGAAGGACACCGCGTCGGGTCAGATCGGCGTCACGGTGCAGAACGGCGCCCCCGTCTACACGCTGGCCGGTCCGCCGAGTGCGACGCCGCCCCAGCCCACGATCGTCGACGGCGACGTGCTGCTGGTGGCGACGCTGTCGGACGAGGCCGACTCGCTGGCCGCGGAGCAGACCGTGCGCGATCTGCGGACGAGCTTCACGACCGAGCTCGGCGCGGACGTCGCCCTGGTCGGCGGGCCGACGGCGATCGACCTCGACACGAATGACACCTCGATCCGCGACCGTACCCTCATCATCCCGGTGATCCTCGCCGTGATCCTCGTGATCCTGATGCTGCTGCTGCGGGCGGTCGTCGCCCCGGTGATCCTGATCCTGAGCGTCATCCTGTCGTTCGGCGCGGCACTCGGCGTCAGCGCGCTCGTCTTCGACAACCTGTTCCACTTCCCGGGGGCGGACCCCGCCGTGCCCCTGTACGGCTTCGTCTTCCTCGTGGCACTCGGCGTCGACTACAACATCTTCCTGATGTCGCGCGTGCGGGAGGAGTCGAAGCGTCACGGCACACGCCCCGGCATCCTGCGCGGGCTCGTCGCGACCGGAGGGGTGATCACCTCGGCGGGGCTCGTGCTGGCCGCGACCTTCGCCGCGCTCGGCGTGATCCCGATCCTGTTCCTCGCCCAGCTCGCGTTCATCGTCGCCTTCGGCGTGCTGCTCGACACGTTCGTCGTGCGCTCGCTGCTGGTGCCGGCGGTCGCGTACGACCTCGGCCGGCGGATCTGGTGGCCCTCACGCCTCGCGCGGGCCGACGTCGATGCCGGGCGAAACTCCTCCATTCCGGTCGCGGCGGGCGCGACACGCCGGTCGCGGCGGCGTGGTGGAGGCGATTCGGCGGAGTTGTGACCGGGGCGCCGACCGCAGCCGCCCCGAGGGATTAGCCTCGGTGGTATGACCAGAGCACTGTTCATCGTCGACGTCCAGAACGACTTCACGGAGGGCGGAGCGCTCGCCGTCGCAGGCGGTGACGCGGTCGCGCGCGGTCTGACGGCGTATCTGTCCGCGCACGCCGACGACTACGCGCTGATCGTCGCGTCGCGGGACTGGCATGAAGGTCACACCGACAACGGCGGCCACTTCGCCTCCGATGCGGCCCCCGACTTCGTGGACACCTGGCCGGTGCACTGCGTCGCCGGCACGGCCGGAGCGGACTACGACCCGGAACTCGTCACGGACGCCGTGACCCACCACGTCAAGAAGGGACAGGGCATGCCCGCCTACTCGCTGTTCGAAGGAACCACGGATGCCGGTGAGAAGGTGTCGTCCCTGCTGAGCGCCCACGGCGTCACGCAGGTGGATGTCGCCGGCCTCGCCACCGATCACTGCGTGCGCGCGTCGGCGCTCGACGCGATCGCGCACGGGCTGCACGTCCGCGTCCTGACCGACCTCATCGCGGGCGTCGCGCCGGAGAGCTCGGATGCCGCGCTCGCCGAACTCGCCCACGCCGGTGCCGAGCTGGTCGGAGCGGCCTCGTGAGCGCCCCCGCCGGCTGGTACCCCGACCCGGCGGATGCCGCCGCGCGCCGCTGGTGGGACGGCACCCAGTGGACCGCGCAGACGGCGCCCGCGCCGCGGTTCGGCGAATACGCACCGAATCCCGCCGCACCCGCCGCGCCGGTCGCACCCGCCGCGCCGGTCGCTCCGGCGTATCCGGCCTACCCGACGGCTCCCGCCCCTGCGGGTCCGGGGGCCACCCCGCCGGCCGTCGACGTTCCGACCCAGACGATCTGGGTGTGGCTGGCGGTCGCCGCATCCGTGCTGCCGATGCTGTCGATCTTCCTTTTCGACTGGAACGGCTACCTCTCCCTCATCGCGGCGATGATGCGCGCGGCGGAGTCGGGCTCGGGGACGGCCGCGGCCGCCGCGGACCTGACGTCGTGGGAGATCCGCACTCTCGGCATCTCCCTGATCGGCTGGGCGTGCTACGCCGCGTTCATCGTGTTCAGCTGGCTCGACTGGCGCGAGCTGAAGCGCCGCGGCGTGCCGGCGCCGTTCGGTTGGGCATGGTCGTTCTTCGTGCTGGTGAGTGCAGGATCGGCCGTCTACATGATCGGGCGCGCGGTGGTGCTGCGGCGGCGGACCGTCGCCGGCGGCTGGGCTCCGTTGTGGACGTGGGTCGCGGCGACGGTCGTGGGCTTCGTCGCCGCGATCTCGCTCGGCGTGTGGCTGTTCGGCGAGATCCTGCAGGTCGTGTCCGTCGGCACTCTGGGCAGCTGACCGCGGCATCCGTCCGGGGGAAGGGGCGGCTCAGCCGCCGTCCTTGCCCGGGCCGCCGCCCTTGCCGCCGTTGTTCTCGCCCGGTCCGCCCTTGTCCTTGCCTTTGTCCTTCGGGTCGGCGGGAGCGACGGGGTCGGGGTTCGACACCGTGCTCGCGTCGGTCGCCGCGGGCGTAGGCGTCGATGACGGCGTCGTCGTGGTCGGTGACGGTTCGACGCTCGGCGCCGACGACAGTCCCGACCATGCCGACAGGGCGATGACGATGGCGGCCACCGCCGCGCCCGCGCCGATCAGCAGCGGAGCGCGGCGCCACCACGGGCGTGCCCCGGCCGCATCCCGATCGAACCGCGCCGCGGCTGCCGCGGCGGGCTCCGCCGGCGGCAGCGGCGGGATGAGGACGCGGGTGTCTTCGGCACCCGCCGCGCGCGGGGGAGCAGCGAGGGTGTCGGCGATCGCGGCGGCGCTCGGGCGCGCCGCCGGGTCGCGGTCGAGCATCGCGGGCAACAGCCCCGCCCACAGGGGCGGGAGCTCCGCGGGGATGTCAGGATCCTGCGCCAGTCGGGCGAGCAGCTGGCTCGCGCCCTGAGCGGACGGGAAGGCCCGCGCACCGCTGAGCGCCTCCAGCAGCACGAGGCCGAGGGAGTACACGTCGGATGCCGGGGCCGGAGCGTGACCGAGAGCGACCTCGGGAGCGAGGTAAGCGGCGGTGCCGATGAGGGTGCCGGGCTGCGTGATCCGCTCCGAGCCGAGCAGATGAGCGATGCCGAAGTCGGCGAGCTTCGCGCGGCGCGGCCGGCTCGGTGTCGCGCCGGGCGCGAGCAGGATGTTGGAGGGTTTGATGTCGCGGTGCACGACACCGGCGGCGTGGACGGCGCTCAGCGCCTCGGCCAGCTCGCCGGCGATGCGGGTGAGCTCGGCATCCGTCAGCGGTCCTTCGGCGAGCCGCGCCGACAGCGAGGGGCCGTCGACACGTTCCATGACGAGGTAGCGGGGGCCGGGACCGGTCAGGCGCGCGTCGTGCAGCACGACGAGGTTCGGGTGGGTGAGCGCCGCGAGCGCGGCCGTCTCGACCCGCACCCGGTGGCCGGCATCGAGATCATCGCCTGTCGCCGTGATGATCTTGATCGCGACCGTGCGACCCAGCGTGAGGTCGTGCGCCGCGTAGACACGCGACATGCCGCCCGTGCCGATGAGCGCATCGATGCGGTAGCGCGCATCGAGCAGCATCCCGACATCCACAGCTGACGTCCGATCGTCCACGTTCCGAGGCTAGCCGCGCGCGGCCCACTGGTGGGCCCCGTGGGGCTCGAACCCACGACCCGCGGATTAAAAGTCCGATGCTCTACCGACTGAGCTAGAGGCCCCAGGCATCCCAGCGTACCGGCTGCGGGCGGGGCACGGACGCGACGAGGCCGCCGGCGCACAGTGCGCCGGCGGCCTCGGCCGGGGTGTGACCGGGAACGATCAGTTGGTCGGCGTCAGAACCGTGTCGATGAGGTACACGGTCGCGTTGGCCGTCTGGACGCCGCCGCAGATGACGGTGGCGTCGTTGACCTTCAGGTTGTCGCCCGAACCGGTGACGGTCAGGTCGCCGCCCTCGACGGTCTTGTGGGTGCCGACGACCTGCGACGGGTCGAGCTGGCCGGGAACCACGTGGTACGTGAGGATCTTGGTCAGCGCGGCGCTGTCGGTCTTCAGCGAGTCGATCGTGGCCGCGTCGATCTTGGCGAACGCGTCGTCGACCGGCGCGAAGACGGTGAACTCACTGCCGTTGAGGGTGTCGACGAGGTTCACGTCGGGGTTGAGCTGGCCGCTCACGGCCGCGACGAGGGTCTTCAGCAGCGGGTTGTTCGAGGCGGCGACGGCCACCGGGTCCTGAGACATGCCCTCGACCGAACCGGCGCCGGACGGCACGGCCTCGGCGTACGCGGCGCATCCGGGGCCCACGAGGTTGGCGGCCGGGTCCATCGTGGACGGCGACGGCGCCATCGACTGGGTCTCCTGCGTCATCGCGGGGGGCGTGGTCTCGGCGCTGGTCGAGGAGCCCATCGAACACGCCGAGAGCGCGAACGCGCCGGCGATCGTGAGCGTCAGGGCCGCCGTGATCTTCTTCGTGGTGCTGAGCATGATGTCCTCCATGTGAGCTGACGTGCGGTTGTTGGTCCTGCCGAGCCGCAGGTGCGGTCTCGACAAGTCCTTCGGAGCCCGCCGCGCATCGGATGGGAAAAAGTTCCGAATCCGTTTGCGCCTCCGCATCCGCCCCCCCTTATAGACCGAGGGTCTCTTCGCCCGTCTCGGCCTCCGTTCCGGCGGCGCAATCCGATCCCGGTCCGGCGACGAACAGCACATGACCCGAGCGCATCGCGACCTCTGCGGTCGGGGGCGGCCGGAGCATACTCGTTCGCCGCCGGATGGGCCACCCGCGGCCGCGATGCACGACAGAGGGACGGTGATACGGCATGCTGAGAGAGATGGTCATCGACGGTGTGGACGTACCCGAGGACTCACCGGCGCGTGATCACGCCGGGGAGCTCCTGGTGCGCATCGCGGCGGGCGACCGGACGGCTTTCGGGCAGCTCTACGACATGCTCGCCCCCCGCGCCTTCGGTCTGATCCTGCGGGTGCTCGTGAACCGCGCGCTGAGCGAGGAAGTGCTTCAAGACGTCTTCCTGGAAGTGTGGCAATCCGCTTCCGGTTTCGCTCCGAATAAGGGTCAGGGACGGTCCTGGGTCCTCACCATCGCCCATCGTCGCGCTGTCGATCGCGTGCGCTCCACACGCGCAAGCACGGAGCGAGACGAGAAGGCGGGTCTGCGCGAACTGAACACGGGCCAGGACAGCGTCGACGACCAGGTCGCCCTGCGCATCGAGAGCAGGCGCGTCGCCCGGGCGATGGACGCACTCCCCGACCCTCAGCGAGAAGCGCTGCTGCTCGCTTATGTCGGGGGATATTCTCAGAGCGAGATCGCCGCGTTGGTGGGATCGCCCCTGGGGACGATCAAGACGAGAATGCGCGACGGTCTGTCGCGCCTGAGGCAGGAGATGGGGGTGACGTCATGAACGACCGCGACCACCGAGACATCGGAGAAGACGAGTTCGCCGAGCTGTCGGCAGGGCACGCGATGAACGCGCTGTCGGCCGATGACGAGCGCGCCTATCAGACCGCCCTCGACGCCCATCCCGAGTGGGACGACGTCGTCGCCCTCGACGCTGCCACGATCGACATCCTCGCCGACGCCGTCGCGCCGGTCGCGCCGCCCGTCGACCTGCGTTCGCGACTGATGCGTGCCATCGAGGTCGACCCGTCCGCGCCGACGGACGACGGTGCGGATGCCGCGGCATCCGCGGACGAGACGGATGCCGCTCCGCCCGCCCCCGACGCCGAGGAGCCGCCGCCCACCGACGTCGTCCAGACGGTCGAGCGCCGCGCGTGGACGCGTGGGCTGTTCGCGCTCGTCGCCTCCGTCGCCCTGCTGATCGGGATCGGCTGGGGCACGGGTGCGGTCACGAGCCTGTGGCGCACGCCGGCCGCCGTGACGGCGTTGGAGCAGATCCAGTCGGCGCCGGATGCCGCATCCGCACAGGTCGACTTCCAGGGCGGCGAGGCGACCGCGCACTGGTCGCAGAGCGTGGGCAAGGTCGTGCTGGTGGCCGAGGGCCTGCCGGAGATCCCCGCGGATCGCACGTTCGAGCTGTGGTTCGTGCGCGGCGATCAGCCGATCGCGGCCGGCACCTTCGACGCCTCCGGTGCGAAGGCCACGGCTCAGCTCGACGGCACGATGCAGCCCGGAGACACCATCGCCGTGACCGTGGAGCAGGCCGGCGGCTCGCCCGACGGCTCGCCGACGACCGCGCCGATCATCGCGATCCCGACGGTGTGACCGCGACTGCGGCGATCGGGGCCTCGGCCCCGCCCCGGCAGGCCGCCGGTAGCCTGGAGCGATGAGCGACGACTCCCGGGACTATCACCGCCCCGTCCGTCGACCCGCGGACGCGTTCGACCGCCGATTCGGGTCCACGGATCCGGCCGACGTCTCGCGGATCGCGCATGCCACGGCATCCGCCCTGGTGACGAGGGTGCGCAACGAGCCGACCGACGCGGTCGTCGACCGCCTCGTCACCTTCACCGATGCCCACGGGCTCGAGACGGTGGCCGAGCTGTGGTCGCACTCGCCGGCGAAGTCGCTTCCGGGCACGCTGTGGCGGCTGTATCTGCTGCAGTTGATGGTCCGGGACGACGCGGCGACCGCCGCGCTGCTCTACGAGCGCGGGCGGGTCGTGCTGCCCTCCGTCGACGACGTCGTCGCGGGCGCGCCCACGCCGGCCGGGCCGGAAGAGCTCATGACGCTCGTCGACGAGATCCTGCGGGGCGTGTTCACGGGCGACTTCGCGGTCGCGCTGGAGCGTGCCGCGTCGTTCTGTCGGGTCGAGGCGGCGGGCGCCGCCGATGTCGCCGACGACTACGACGCGGCCGAGCCCGAGCGGGCGAGCGCGTTCACGACCCGCGCCCTGCGCCTGGACACCTACGCCGGAGACCTGACCGCGTGCGCGGGCCTCTGGCGACGTGACGCGTTGACCTGACCCGGCGGCTGCTCCCGGTGGCGGGTGGCCCGTGGGCGGTGGCCGGTCGTTGGGCGAGGAGCGCAGTGGCGAGTCGAAACGTGGATGTCTCGGGTGCCCGGCACAGAAGTGCCGGGCCGCAGAACGCCTCTCGGCGCGAGGCCGCTCGGAGCGGCGAAAGATGGAGCCCGGGGTTACTGCGGCCCGGCTGTTCCAGTGTAACGGACGCCCCCTGAGGGGTATTCCCGCGGTCTAGGCTCGGGGCATGGCCTGGCACTTCGCGCTGATGATCGACCCCGCCGACGTGGACGACACCCGCTCCGACTTCGCAGCGACCTTCACCGAGGTCGATCCCGCCGCCCCCGCGCTGACCGTCGGAGAGCTCAGCACGCAGCGCGGCGACGGCATCTTCGAGTCGATCGGCGTCATCGACGGTCACCCGCAGGAGGTCGAGGCGCACCTGTCCCGGCTCGCCCATTCGGCGCAGCTGTGCGACCTCCCCGTGCCCCACGCGGAGCAATGGCGCCAGGCCGTGGCCCTCGCCGCGTCCGCCTGCGGTGCGGGGGAGGCGGTCATCAAGCTCATCCTGAGCCGGGGAATCGAGCACGGTCCCACTCCGACCGCGTGGGTGACCGCGGCCCCGGCCGCCGACTTCTCGATCGCGCGGTCGCGCGGCATCCGTGTCGTCACCCTCGACCGCGGGTACGCCCTCGACGTGCCGTCGCGGGCGCCGTGGCTGCTGTTGGGCGCGAAGACGCTGTCGTACGCCGTGAACATGGCGGCGCTGCGCGAGGCCCGCCGGCGCGGCGCGGACGACGCAATCTTCACGACGAGCGACGGCTACGTGCTGGAGGCGCCGACCGCGTCGCTCATCCTGCGCCGCGGAGATGCCTTCCTGACCCCCGCGCCGAACGCCGGCATCCTGCACGGCACGACGCAGCTGAGCCTGTTCGAGCACCTCGCCGCCCAGGGCTTCGAAACCGGTTACGAGACGATCCCCGTGGCGGAGCTGCACACCGTGGATGCCGCGTGGCTCGTCTCCAGCGTGCGCCTCGCGGCGCCGATCACGGCGATCGACGATGTCGACGTGCCGATGGATGCCGCTCTCACGGCATCCATGAACGACTACCTGCTGAGTCCGCGGGACTGAACCGGCACACGGGGCTGGGGCTGGGGCTGCGCTCTGCGCTCGCGGCCCGAACTGCAAGGCCTCGCGGGCGACGCGCCGGGGTGGATGCGGAGGCGCCGGCGTGTCGCCGCGCTGCCCTTGCAGTGCGGTCAGGGGCGTCGGGTGCGGGGTGGCGGCGCTGCCCTTGCAGTTCGGTGCGGGGCGTCGGGTGCGGGGTGGCGGCGCGGGCGCGAACGCGACGGTGTGGCGAGCGGTGAGGGCAGGCGCAGCCGTGGCCGGGCGCTCGCGGCCCGAACTGCAAGGCCTCGCGGGCGACGCGCCGGGGTGGATGCGGGGCCGCCGGCGTGTCGCGGGGCTGCCCTTGCAGTTCGGTGAGGGGGTTGGGTGCGGGGTGGCGGCGGAGGCGCGGGCGTGGCAGTGCGGTCAGAGGTGATGCTGCTCGGCGCGGCCGAGTGTCGCGAGGGCGCCGACGATCGCAGCTTCGACGAGGTCCCAGTCGTGGACGATCATGGCGTAGTCGAACCGCAGCGTCATGAAGCCCCAGATGGCGGCGGTGGCATCGCGGACGAGGTCCTTATGGCGGTGCGGCGCGCCATCGTGATTGTCGACGCCGTCGGCCTCGACGAGCAGCCGGTCGCCGATGAGCGCGTCGACGACGCCGACCCCCGCGATGCGCCGTTGGGTCCGTACGCGAAGGCCGAGGTGACGAAGCCGCCACCGCAGCAACGACTCGAGGCCGCTGTCCGCGTCATCCCGTGCGAGGTCGAGCGCTTCGCGCATCGCGGCGGTGCTGCGCTGTCGCAGCCACCGACGGCCGCTGTCGTCGAGCTGACCGAGCCGCAACGCCGACTCGAGCACGACGAAGAACTCCTCGACGCCGTGGCACCGCGCGATCTGCAGCAGCAGCCGCGGGATCGACGGCGTGCTCCCCGGCGGGCCGAGCGGCCCGTCGTCCCAGTGCTCGACGCATCCGCATCCGTTGGCGTGATACGTGCGCTGCCCATCGCAGAGCCAGACGTGCGCCCGCGGGTCGGCGGTCAGCACCCAGAGCCCGAGGTGCTTCGCGGCTGTGACGCAGGCGAGTCGCCCTCCGTGCCCGGCCACCGCACGCGCGGCATCGCACGCATCGGCGATGACGTACACGCCCCGGCGTCGGCGTTCGAGGATGCCGGCTCGCAGTTGCTCTCGCAGCTGGGTGCGCGACAGGCCCGACCGCCGCAGCATCGCGGTCGTCATCACGGCCGGTCGGACATCGCACATGCCGACATCGTCGCCAGTCTGCGTGACGGTGACGGGCGAAGTCCCGGCATCCGTGGACGGAGTCGTGTGTCGGCCGTCTGTGGAGGAGCCTGTGGCCGGCTCATGCCCGACCCGAACTGCAAGGTCGGGGGAGGGACACGCCGGGGTGGATGCCGGCGTGGCGTCGTGTCGGGTCGGATCCCTTGCAGTTCGGTTCGGCGCCCGAGTAGCCGAGCGGCCCGGCGGCGCAGGTGGGTGCCTGGGGTGGTCATAGCTCGGGGGACCGAACTGCAAGGTCGGGCGAGGGGCACGCCGGGGTGGATGCTGTGGTGCCGGCGTGTCGTGGGGGAGCCCTTGCAGTTCGGTTCCGCGCCCGAGCAGCCGAGTGCCCCAGCGCACCAGCGCCCGAGCACCCGGGCGGCCCGGCGCCCCGGGGCGGGTGCGTGGGGTGGTCACAGCTGCGGCGGCATCCGGGGAACCGAACTGCAAGGCCGGGCGAGGGACACGCCGGGGTGGATGCTGTGGTGCCGGCGTGTCGCGGGGGAGCCCTTGCAGTTCGCACCCGAACCGAGCCGGGACACGACCCCAGCCCGCCCCCCGACCCCAGCCCCCACGACCGACGCGGCCCCGCGGCGCACGGAGCGCGGCAGGGCCGGACAGCGATCAGCGGTCGCTCACCCGAAGCGGCCGGAGACGTAGTCCTCCGTGGCCTGAACGGACGGGGCCGTGAAGATCGTGTCGGTGTTGTCGTACTCGATGAGCTTGCCGGGCTTGCCCGTGCCGGCGATGTTGAAGAACGCCGTCTTGTCGGAGACGCGGGAGGCCTGCTGCATGTTGTGCGTGACGATGACGATCGTGTAGTCGGACTTCAGTTCCTGGATGAGCTCCTCGATCGCGAACGTCGAGATCGGGTCGAGGGCGGAGCAGGGCTCGTCCATGAGGAGCACGTCGGGGGAGACGGCGATCGCGCGCGCGATGCACAGACGCTGCTGCTGGCCGCCCGACAGGCCCGCACCGGGCTTGTCGAGGCGGTCCTTGACCTCGTTCCACAGGTTCGCGCCCTGCAGGGAGCGCTCGACGAGAGCATCCGCGTCGCTCTTGGAGATGCGCTTGTTGTTGAGCTTCACGCCCGCCAGCACGTTCTCCTTGATCGACATCGTGGGGAAGGGGTTCGGCCGCTGGAACACCATGCCGACGTGGCGGCGCACGAGCACCGGGTCGACGCCGGGACCGTACAGGTCGTCGCCGTCGACGAGGACCTTGCCCTCGACGTGGGCGCCGGGGATCACCTCGTGCATGCGGTTGAGCGTGCGCAGGAACGTGGACTTCCCGCAGCCCGACGGGCCGATGAACGCCGTGACGGCGCGGGGCTCGATATCCATCGACACGCCCTCCACGGCGAGGAAATCGCCGTAGTAGACGTTGAGGTTCTCGACTTCGATGCGCTTGGACACTGGTGCCTTCCTTGCTTAGCGTGCCTTCGGCGCGAAGACCTTCGCGACGATCCGGGCGATCAGGTTGAAGATGACGACGAGGATGACCAGCAGCAGCGCGGCACCCCAGGCCTGGGCCTGGGAGGCGTCGATGTCCTGTCCGGGGAAGCTGTAGGCCGTGTAGGCCATGACCGGAAGGGTCTGCATGGGTCCGTTGAACGGGTCGGAGTTGAAGTTGTCGGTGAAGCTGGCCGCGATGAAGATCGGTGCGGTCTCGCCGATGACGCGGGCGACGGCCAGCACGACACCGGTGATGATGCCGCTCGCCGCCGTCCGCAGCACGACCTTGATGATCGTGGTCGACCGCGGCACGCCGAGGGCGAACGACGCCTCGCGCAGGTCGGCGGGCACGAGGCGCAGCATCTCCTCCGTCGAGCGGATCACGATCGGGATCATGAGCACGCACAGGGCGATGGATGCCGAGAAGCCGCTGAACGCCTTGGGTCCGACGATCAGGGCGAACAGCGAGAACGCGAACAGACCGGCGACGATCGACGGGATGCCGGTCATCACGTCGACCAGGAACGTGATGGCGCGTCGCAGCGGGTTGTTCGGCTGGGCGTACTCGACGAGGTAGACGGCCGCCAGGATGCCGATCGGCACGGAGATCAGGGCGGCGATCCCCGTGATGATGAGGGTGCCGACGATGGCCTGGAGCGCGCCCGGGGTCGAGACGACCGCCAGCGTGTCGGGGTCGAACGTCGTGCCGCCGACCTTCGTCACGAAGTCCCACGACATGACGCCCATGCCCTTGGACACGACGGTCCACAGCGTGGAGATCAGCGGTGCGACGGCGAGCACGAAGGCCGCCGTGACCAGGCCGCGCACGACGCGGTCGGTTGACTTGCGCCGGCCCTCGACGATGGCGGAGAACACCCCGATCGCCAGCAGGTAGACCAGGGCGCTGAAGATGAGCCACGTCGCGACGTTGAACCCGCCGAGCACGAGCTGCAGCGCCGCGATCACCGCGAGCGAGACGGCGAGGACGATCGGCTCGATGAAACGGGGCAGCTGGCCGCTGGTCAGTGACAGCGGCGGCGTCGAGGTCGTTGCGACGGGCGTGCTGAGCTCGGTCACGAGCGCTTTCCTCTCTTGCGGCCCTTCGAGCCTGGACCGGTCGCCCCGATGATGTAGCGGGCGAGCATGTTCACGGCGAGCGAGACGACGAACAGCATCAGGCCGGTGCCGATGAGGGCGGAGCGCTGCAGATCGGTGGCGATGGGGAAGTTGAGGGCGATGTTCGCCGCGATCGTCTGCGAGTTGTAGCCGTCCGTGAGCAGCGCGACGGAGAAGATCAGGCTGGGCGAGATGATGAGCGCGATGGCCATCGTCTCGCCGAGGGCGCGCCCGAGGCCCAGCAGCGTGGCCGAGACCATGCCGCTGCGGGCATAGGGGATGACGGCCAGGCGCACCATCTCCCAGCGGGTGGCCCCGAGGGCGAGGGCGGCCTCCTCGTGCAGGCGCGGTGTCTGCAGGAAGATCTCGCGGGTGATCGAGGTGACGATGGGCAGGATCATCACGGCGAGCACGACACCGCCGGCGAGCATCGTCGATCCCGTGCTCGAGACCGGACCCTGGAACAGCGGGATCCACCCCAGGTACTGGTTGAGGAAGTCCGCGAGCGGCAGCAGCAGCGGCCGCATCACGATGATGCCCCAGAGGCCGAACACGATGGAGGGGACGGCGGCCAGCAGGTCGATGATGTAGCCGAGGAAGCCGGCGATACGACGCGGGGCGTAGTGCGAGATGAACAGCGCGATGCCGATCGCCACGGGGGTGCCGAGGACCATGGCGATCAGAGCTGCCCAGATGCTTCCCCAGAGCAGCGGGGCGACGTAGTCCCAGAAGCTGGTCCAGTCCTTGTTCTGGTACCCGGCGAGGTCGCCCTCGCTCCAGTTGGCCGTGATCGCCGGCAGACCCTTGAGGATCAGGAAGATGGCGACACCGGCCAGGATGATCATGATCGACACGGCCGCGGTGGTCGACAGGCCGAGGAAGACGGAGTCCCCGGCGCGACGCTTTCCGACGATGTTGGATGCCGGTTTCTGCGCGGGTGCGGTCTTGACGTCAGCCACGACGAACCCCCAGGTCGGGCAGGGTCATGTGTTCTCCTCGGGTCGGGAAGATCGCAGAGTCGGGCTGTGCTGTCCGGCTCAGCAGGACCGTCGATCCGGGGATCGACGACCCTGCTCAGCCAGGTCCGGTCTGCGCAGCGTGAGCCGCGCAGACCGGACCTGGACGAGGTGTTACTTGATCGCCGCGAGCGTCTTCGCGGCGTCGGCCAGCACCGACTCGGGAAGCGGCGCCGATCCGGCGTTCTTCTCCGCGACCGACTGGCCGAGCGAGCTGGTGACGAAGCCGAGGTACGACTTCACGAGCTCCGCCTGCGCGGCGTCCTTGAAGGTGGAGCAGACGACAGCGTACGAGACCAGCGGGATCGGGTACGACTCCGGGGTCAGCTTGCTGTAGTCGAACTTCTTCGACAGGTCGCCGGCGACGCCGTTGGAGTTGTCGACCGCGGCGGCCTCGAAGGTCTTCGAGACGGCCTCGCCGCTGTACGCGACCGCGGTGCCGTCGGTGACGATCGAGGCGGCGTTCAGCGTGCCGATCGCGGAGTGGTCGGCGTAGCCGATGGTGCCCGAGCCCGCCTTGACGGCCTCGACGACGCCGGAGCCGCCCTTCTGCTTCGAGACGTTGCCCTCGACCGGCCAGTCCTTGCCCGCGGGGAAGGTCCACACCGACGACTGGGTCGCGGCGAGGTAGTTGGTGAAGTTCTGGGTCGTGCCGGAGCCGTCCGAGCGGGCGACCGTGGTGATCGCGCCGGCGGCCAGAGCGGTGCCGTTGTCCTTCGTGATGGCCGGGTCGGACCAGTCGGTGATCTGGAGGGCGAAGATCTTCGCGATCGTCTCGCCGCTCAGCTGCAGCTTGGTGACGCCGGGGATGTTGAAGATGATCGCGACGCCGTCGAGGTAGATCGGGATGTTGATCCCGCCCTCGGTGCACAGCGCCTTCGACTGCGCCGTCTGGTCGGCGTTCAGCGGCGAGTCGGAGCCGGCGAAGTCGTACGCGCCGCTCAGGAAGTTGGTGACGCCGCCGCCGGAGCCCTGCGACTTGTCGTAGTTGATCGTCACGTTCTTGGCGGTCGCGTTGTAGGCGGTCGTCCAGGCCTGCTGCGCGTTGGACTGAGCGCTCGAGCCGCCGGCGGTGATCGTGCCGCTCAGGTTCGGGTCGATCTGGAAGGCGACGTCCGAGCTGGTCGCCGTCGGGCTCGCGCTCTCGGCCGGCGTGTTGCCGCCGGACGACGCGCAGCCCGTCAGGGCGAGGGCGGCGACGGCCGCGAGAGCGCCCAGCTGGGAGATACGGGTGAGCTTCACTGTGAATCCTTCACGTTGTTCGGGAGATGCGGCCCGGTGCAGGGCACGCCCCGACGCTAGACAGCGACTCTTACCGGCCGGCGCTGTGGAGGTGAACGACGGGTTAACGATGCCGTGCGATCGCGTGCTCCCGCCGTCGCGGCGCGGCACCGGTTCTCCGACGGTTCACCTGGCACGCCTACGATGAGCGCCATGGGCACCAAGAGCACCTCCGAGCGCGCGGCGCGCGACGCCGTCACCGATGCATCCGCGGCAGCGAAGACAGCGGCCAAGACGGCGAAGAGCCTTCCCAAGAAGCTCGCCGCCGGCCTGGAGGAGTACATCGAGGAGGCGCGCGACGCCGCGGACGTGTCGAAGAAGCGTCTGCGCCGCAAACCACGCGCCGTGACCCGCGAGGCCGAACGCGCCGTGCGCCGGCTGGAGCGCGCGGTCGCGAAGGCCGTCTCGGCGGCCGACCGCAAGGCGCGGCTTCGCGCCGAAGCCCGCCAGAGCGCGGCGGAGGCCGAGCGGGCCGCCGCCCGGGCTGCCGCCGAGGCCGCGGAAGCCAAGGCGTTGAAGAAGGCGGCCCGCCGTGCGGAGCGGGCCGCGGCGCGCGCGGATGCCGAGGCCGTCGCGGCATCCGACGCACTCGCGTCCGAGCTGGCCGCTCCGGGCGCCACCGCCGCCGCGAGCACCCCCGCGGACGCCGACGCGGAGCCGGGCGGACCGGCGTCGGAGCTCGCGGCGCTCACGGTCGCGCAGCTGCGCGATCGCGCCCGCACCGACGGCCGCTCCGGGTACTCGCGTCTGACCAAGGCGCAGCTGATCGATCTGCTCTCCTGACGTGACGGGCTCTGCGCAGACGGCACTGGACCGGTCGGCCGCCGCGCCGCCGGCCCGGACCCTTCTGGACGTCCTCCGGGCGACCACGCTCGCCTTCCCCGAGGCGTCCGCGATCGACGACGGCTCGGGTGCGCTGAGCTACCGCGAGCTGATGGCGCGGGTCGGGGCGACGGCCGCCCGTCTGCACGACGCGGGGGTGCGCCGCGGCGACCGCGTGGGCGTGCGGATGCCGTCGGGGTCGAAGGAGCTCTACATCGCGATCCTGGGGATCATCGCCGCGGGCGCCGCCTACGTGCCCGTCGACGCGGACGACCCCGACGAGCGCGCCCAGCTCGTCTTCGGGGAGGCCGGCGTGAGCGGCGTCGTCTCGGGAGTGGGGGAGTACTCCCCGGCATCCGGCGACGCGGCCGTCGGCCGCGGCCTGTTCGACGGGGCGGCGCCGCACCCGGCGACGCAGGCGATCATCGCCGTGCCGCCGCCGAGCGTCGACGACGACGCCTGGGTCATCTTCACGTCGGGGTCCACGGGCGTGCCCAAGGGCGTCGCGGTCAGTCACCGCTCCGCGGCCGCGTTCGTGGATGCCGAGGCGCGCCTGTTCGTGCCCGATGCGCCGCTCGGGCCGCAGGACCGCGTGCTGGCCGGGCTGTCGGTGGCCTTCGACGCGTCGTGCGAGGAGATGTGGCTGGCGTGGCGTCACGGTGCATGCCTGGTGCCGGCGCCGCGGTCGCTCGTGCGCTCGGGGGAGGATCTCGCGCCGTGGCTGCTGCGGCAGGGCATCACGGTGGTCTCCACGGTGCCGACCCTCGCCGCGATGTGGCCGGCCGATGCGATCGAGAACGTGCGTCTGCTCATCTTCGGCGGCGAGGCCTGCCCGCCCGAGCTGGCCGCGCGCCTCGTCGCCGACGGCCGGGAGGTGTGGAACACCTACGGCCCCACCGAGGCGACGGTCGTCGCGTGTGCGGCGCCTCTCGACGGCTCGGTGCCGGTGCGCATCGGCCTGCCGCTGGACGGGTGGAAGCTCGCGGTCGTCGACGCCGACGGGCAGCCGGTCGCCGAGGGCGGTGTCGGTGAGCTCATCATCGGCGGCGTCGGTCTCGCGCGCTACCTCGACCCCGCCAAGGATGCCGAGAAGTACGCCCCCCTGCCGACGCTCGGATGGGACCGCGCCTACCGCTCCGGCGACCTCGTCCGTTACGAGTCCGAAGGCCTCGTCTTCCAGGGGCGCGCCGACGACCAGGTGAAGGTCGGCGGACGTCGCATCGAGCTCGGCGAGGTCGAGGCGGCGCTGCAGGACCTGCCCGGTGTCACCGGCGCCGCGGCCGCCGTGCGCACGACCGAGGCCGGGGTCCCCGTGCTCGTCGGCTACCTCGCGGCGCCGCCCGACTTCGACCGCCTGGCGGCGCGCGCCGACCTCGCCGCACGTCTGCCCGCGCCCATGGTGCCGCTCCTCGCGGTGGTCGATGAGCTGCCGGTGCGCACCTCCGGCAAGGTCGACCGTGCCGCGCTGCCGTGGCCGCTGCCGAACGTCGAGCTGCCGGCCTCCGACCTCTCCCCGGGCGAGGCCTGGCTCGCGCAGCAGTGGCTCGCGGTGCTCGGGATGCCGGTCGTCGATCGGAAGGCGGACTTCTTCGACCTGGGCGGCGGTTCGCTCGCCGCGGCGCAGCTCGTGTCGCGGCTGCGCACGCGTGTGCCGGAGTTCTCGGTCGCCGACATCTACGACGTGCCCCGTCTCGGGGCGATGGCGAAGGCGCTCGGATCGGGCCTGCAGGAGGAGGCGTCGACCACGTTCCACCGCCCCGAGCCCACGCCGCGGCGCGCGCAGTGGGCGCAGACCGTGCTCGCCGTCCCGCTGTTCATCCTCTCCGGCATCCGATGGATGCTGTACCTGCTCACGGCCGCGGCCCTGCTGCAGCTGGTCCCCGGCTTCGACGTCCTGCCCGATGCGCCGCTGTGGCTGCTGGTGGTCGGCCTCGTCCTCTTCGCGACGCCGTTCGGTCGCATGGCGATCGCCGCGGCATCCGCTCGACTGCTGCTCGCCGGCGTCCGCCCCGGCGACTACCCGCGCGGCGGCTGGGTGCACATCCGACTCTGGCTGGCCGAGCAGATCGCCGACCAGGTGGATGCCGTCGGGCTCGCCGGAGCGCCGTGGGTGAGCTACTACGCACGGGCGCTCGGTGCCCGCATCGGCAGCGGCGTCGATCTGCACGCCCTGCCGCCGATCACCGGCATGCTCGACATCGGGGACGGCGCGGCCATCGAGCCCGAGGTCGACCTGTCGGGGTATTGGATCGACGGCGATGTCGTGCGCATCGGCGGCATCCGCATCGGCGCCGGAGCCACCGTCGGCTCGCGCAGCACGCTCGCTCCGGGAACGCGCATCGGCCGCCGAGCCGAGATCGCTCCGGGCTCCGCCGTGTTCGGCCGCGTCCGCGCCGACCAGACCTGGGCCGGCTCGCCGGCGGTGCGCGTCGGCGGCACGTCGGCGCAATGGCCGGTCGAGCGGGCGCCCGCGCCGAACCGCTGGCTGTGGGCCTACGCCGCGTCGGCGCTGGGTCTCGCCCTGCTGCCGCTGGTCGCCTTCGCGGCGGGCGGGCTCGTCGTCGCCCGCGGCATGGTGGGCGCCTCGTCGCTGGCGGCGGCGCTCGGCGGTGCGCTGGTGTGGCTCGTGCCGGGCGTCATCGTCGCGGGGCTGGTCTTCGCCGCCGTCGTGGTGCTCGCGGTGCGCCTGCTGTCCGTCGGGCTGCGGGAGGGCGTCCATCCCGTCCGCAGCCGCATCGGGTGGCAGGCGTGGACGATCGAGCGCCTGCTCGACTCCGCCCGCACCATCCTGTTCCCGCTGTACTCGAGCCTGTTCACGCCGGTCTGGCTGCGTCTGCTCGGGGCTCGGGTGGGCCGTGACGTCGAAGCATCCACCGTGCTGCTGATCCCCTCCCTCACCCGCATCGAGGACGGTGCCTTCCTCGCCGACGACACGATGGTCGCCTCCTACGAGCTGCACGGCGGCTGGATGCGGCTCGGGCCCGTGCGCATCGGCAAGCGCGCGTTCCTCGGCAACTCCGGCATGGCCGCGCCGGGGCACCGCGTGCCGCGCGACGGCCTCGTCGCCGTCCTGTCGGCCGCGCCGGTGAAGGCCAAGCCGGGATCGTCGTGGCTGGGCTCGCCCGCCGTCCGGCTGCGGCGGCGCTCCGCGGAGGGCGACGAGTCGCGCACCTACCGGCCGCCCGTGCGGCTGCGGGTCGCGCGCACGCTCTGGGAGCTGTGCAGGTTCGTCCCCGTCGTCGTCACCTGCGCGATCGGGCTGCTGGTCGTCTTCGTGCTGGCGGCCCTCATCGAGGTCGCCGGACTCGGCGTCGCGATCCTGCTCTCCGGCGTCGTCCTGCTGTGCGCGGGCGCCGTCGCCGCGGGCGTGTCCACGGCCGCGAAGTGGCTGATCGTGGGCCCAATCCGCGCCGGCGAGCAGCCGTTGTGGTCGAGCTTCGTATGGCGCACCGAGGTGTCGGACACCTTCACCGAGATGGTGGCCGCGCCGTGGTTCGCGCGGGCCGCCACCGGCACTCCGGCGCTCGCGGTCTGGCTGCGCTCGCTCGGCTCGCGCATCGGCCGCGGCGTCTGGTGCGACAGCTACTGGCTGCCCGAGCCCGACCTGGTGACTCTCGGGGACGGATCCACCGTGAACCGGGGATGCGTCGTGCAGACGCACCTTTTCCATGATCGAATCATGAGCATGGACACCGTCGAACTCGCGGCCGGGGCGACCCTCGGACCCCACAGCGTCATCCTCCCGGCGGCCAGTATCGGCGCCCACGCCACGGTGGGCCCGGCATCCCTGGTCATGCGCGGCGAGACCGTGCCGGTGGGATCGCGCTGGAGCGGCAATCCCATCGGTCCCTGGAACGCCGTCACGGTGCGCGCGTACCAGTCCACCTCGTGAGCGGGCACGACCCCTACGCCCCCGAGAGCGGCGATCCGGGCTTCGACGTCGAGTCCTACGACGTGGCGATCGACTACCGTGTGCGCACCAACCGGCTGGAGGGGCGCGCGACGATCAACGCGGTCGCCGCCGCACCGGTGTCGGCAGTCAGCATCGACCTCGTGGGGCTGCGGGCCTCGCGGGTGCGCGTCGACGGCGACCGTCGCACGCGGTTCGCGCAGGGTCCGCGCAAGCTCCGCGTCACGCTGCCGCACCGCATGCAGCCCGGGGAGCGGTTCTCGATCGAGGTGGTCTACGCCGGCGCCCCCGCCCCGCGGCGCTCCCGCTGGGGCACGATCGGGTGGGAGGAGCTCGAGGACGGCGCGCTCGTGGCCTCGCAGCCCACCGGGGCGCCCACGTGGTTCCCCTGCAACGACCGTCCCGACGCGCGGGCGCCGATGCGACTGGCGGTGACGACGGATGCCGGCTACCTCCCCGTGCTCACGGGACGACCGGCCGCGCAGGCGACGGCCGGCGGACGGGTGACGGTCACGTCGGTGTCCGCCGTGCCGGTGGCCACCTACCTCGTCGCGGTGCACATCGGCCCGTACGAGCAGACCCTGCTCGGATCCCGCGGCGACGGCGACGGGGTGCGGGTGTTCGCCCCCGCCGGGCTCCGCCGCGAGGTGACGCGGGCGTTCGCGGACGTCCCGCGCATGCTCGCGTTGTTCGAGGAGTCCTTCGGCCCGTATCCGCAGGAGGCGTGCACGCTCGTCGTGACGCCCGACGAGCTCGAGATCCCGCTGGAGGCCCAGGGCCTGGCGGTCTTCGGCAGCAACCACCTGGTGCCCGAGGAGCAGCGGTTGATCGCCCACGAGCTCGCCCACCAGTGGTTCGGCAACAGCGTCGGCATCGGGCGCTGGAGCGACATCTGGCTCAACGAGGGCTTCGCCTGCTTCGCGGAGTGGCTGTGGTTCGAGCGGTCCGGCGCGGCGACGGTGGCGGAGAAGGCGGCGAAGCATCACGCCCGTCTGCGGGCGCTGCCGCAGGATCTGCTGCTCAGCGATCCCGGACCCGATCTCATGTTCGACGACCGCGTCTACAAGCGGGGCGCGCTCACCCTCTACGCCCTGCGGTGCCGCATCGGTCCTCCGGCGTTCGCGCGGGTGCTCCACGACTGGGTCGAGACGTATCGGCACGCACTCGCGACGACCGACGACTTCCGCGCGCTCGCCGAGCGCGTCGCCGGCCGCGACCTCGACGACGTGTTCACGCCGTGGCTCGACCGCGCGGAGCTGCCGTCGCTGCCGCGGCCGTAGGCCCGCCGCCGCGCCCGCACCCGCCGCGCCTGCGCCCGCGCCCGCGGCCGCGCCGGTAGCCCGTGACGAGCGTCGGAGTTGTGATCGCGCCGACGCCGATGGCCGCGTGTCGCGAGCGCTTTCGGCACGAATCTCCGACGATCGTCACGCGCCCGCGGCGACTCGTCCCGCGTCGGTGAGAACGGCGGCGCAGACGAGGACCCCGGGGGGACCCTCGACCTCCGCCCCGTGCACGACCCGCGCGGTGCCCGGCAGTCGGGCGACCCAGCGATCGCCGTCGTCGCCGGCGATCGCGACGGATGCCGCATCCACCGCCAGTCCGCGGCCGTCGGCCTTCAGCGCGGCCTCGGCGCGAACCCACCGCCGCAGCCCTCCCGGGATGCCGCCGGCCGCCTCGCGCACCGGATCGTGCAACGGCTCGGCGTCGAGGGCGAACCCGTCGGCGGCGTCGCGGGGGAGGATGCCGACGACCGCCGTCGCCCCGGCGTAGGTCACCGCCGCCCACCAGGGCGCACCGCGGAGCTGCACCGGGCCGTGCGCACCCCCGCACCGGGGGCACGGGTTGGTCAGCACGACCTCGGGCGCCCCGGCCTCCGCCAGCAGCGTCCGCAGCAGCGCCCACGCGGCCTCGCGCCGAGCGATCCGCCCGGGCGGCACCGGACCCCACGCGAGACGCAGGCCCTCCACCGGCTACAGCTTCGGCTCGTGCGTCTCGATCGCGATGATGCCGGACCCCGGATTGGTCGCCGACAGGTGCACGACGGAGAACGCTCCCGTGTCCAGCGCCGAGGCGCTGCCCAGGTACGACCCGTGCAGGGTGCCGGTCGCGAGGGCGAGCTCCGACAGGATGCCGGGAAGCACCGGTCCGTGACTGCACAACACCGCGGGCTTGCGCGAGCGCACGCGCCGGCCGATGACGGCGCGTACGTCGGAGGTGCCGTCCTCCCACGCGTCCTGGCTGAGCGCGCTCGTGCGGTGGATCTCCTTGCCGAGGCTTGCGGCCAGCGGCGTCACGGTCGTGACGCAGCGGACCGCGTCGCTCGACACGATCTTGCGCACGCCGAACGCGCGGAGTGGACCGACGGCGGCCGCCGCCTGCTTCGCCCCGCGTGCGGTGAGGGGACGCGCCGCATCCGCACCGTCCCAGTCCTCGCGGGGGAGCGCTTTGGCGTGGCGCAGCACGACGATCGGGAACGTCGCGAGCACACCGTCGTCGACGTAGCGCAGGAACTCCTCGAGGATCTCCACGTCGACCGGGTACGAGAGCTTCGCGAGCGCTTTGCGCGGCGACAGCCACTCGATCGCGGCGATCTCCTTGTTGGGCACGAACGCGGACGCGCGGATCGCGGCATCCGTCGCCTCCGCCGACCAGTAGTGCACGATCTTCTGCCGCTTGTTGGGCATGCGGTAGCGCGAGACGCCGACCGGGATGCCGAGCGCGACCCGGATGCCGGTTTCCTCGAAGATCTCGCGGACGGCGGTCTCGGCCAGGCTCTCGCCGGGATCGACCTTGCCCTTCGGGATGGTCACGTCGGCGTAGGCCGTGCGGTGGATCACGAGGACGCGGAGCTTGCCGTCGACGACGCGCCAGACCACTCCGCCGGCGGCGTAGACGGCGGTGTCGGTCATCGCACCGCCCGGGCCCGCCGCCGACGCTGCACCTGCGCCATCGTGCGGTCCTGCAGATCGATGAGCGGCCTGCCCTCGGCATCCGTGCTGTGTCGCTGCCACTCGCCGCTGGCCTGGAGGTGCCAGGAGCTCGTCTCGTCGCTCATCGCCAGATCGAACAGGTCGACGAGCTCTTTGATCTGGGCCGGCGCCACGACGCGGACCAGGGCCTCGACGCGGCGGTCGAGGTTGCGGTGCATCATGTCGGCGCTGCCGATGAACACCTGCGGTTCGCCGGCCCCGGCGAACGCGAAGATGCGCGAGTGCTCGAGGTAGCGGCCGAGGATCGATCGGACCGTGATGTTGTCGCTCACGCCGGGCAGCCCCACCTTGAGCGAGCAGATGCCGCGCACCCAGACGTCGACGCGCACCCCGGCCTGGCTGGCGCGGTACAGGGCGTCGATGATCTGCTCGTCGACCATCGAGTTGACCTTGATGCGGATGTGGGCCGGCTTGCCCTCGAGGGCGTGGCGCCGCTCGTTCTCGATCTGGCGCAGCAGTCCCTTGCGCAGGTGCAACGGGGCGACGAGGAGGCGCTTGAACTTCTTCTCGATCGCGTAGCCGCTGAGCTCGTTGAACAGGCGCGTGAGATCACGGCCCACCTGCTCGTCGGCGGTGAAGAGCCCGAAGTCCTCGTAGATGCGGCTGGTCTTCGGGTTGTAGTTGCCGGTGCCGATGTGGCTGTAGCTGCGCAGCATCCCGTCTTCCTCGCGGATGACGTGCAGGAGCTTGCAGTGCGTCTTCAGCCCGACGAGGCCGTACACGACGTGCACGCCGGCCTTCTCGAGCTTTCGGGCCCAGACGATGTTCGCCGCCTCGTCGAAGCGCGCCTTGACCTCGACCAGCGCGAGCACCTGCTTGCCGCGTTCGGCCGCGTCGATGAGCGCCTGGACGATCGGGCTGTCGCCCGAGGTGCGGTACAGCGTCTGCTTGATGGCGAGCACGTGCGGGTCGCGCGCCGCCTGCTCGAGGAAGCTCACGACGCTCGTCGTGAACGACTCGTACGGGTGGTGCACGAGCACGTCGCCCTTGCGGATCGCCGCGAAGAAGTCGGCACGGCCGTTCTGCTCGAGCGGCTGGAACGCCGGCGCCGTCGTCGGCACGTGGGCCGGGTAGTGCAGTTCGGGCCGATCGATGCGGGAGAGGTCGAACAGGCCCCGCAGGTCGAGGTGGCCCGGCAGGCGGTACACCTCCTGCTCGGTGATGTCGAGCTCGGCGATCAGGAGGTCGAGCGTGACGTCGTCCATGTCCTCGGTGACCTCGAGGCGGATCGGGGGACCGAAGCGTCGGCGCAGGAGCTCCGCTTCGAGGGCTTGGATGAGGTTCTCGGTCTCGTCCTCCTCGATCACGACGTCCTCGTTGCGCGTCAGACGGAACGTGTGGTGCTCGAGGATCTCCATGCCCGGGAAGAGGTCGCCGAGGTGGTTGGCGATGAGCTGCTCCAGCGGCAGGTAACGCGCCCGCCCGGGCTCGCCGGGGACGGCGACGAAACGGGGCAGCATCGGCGGAACCTTCAGACGCGCGAACTCCTGACGGCCCGTCTTGGCGTTGCGGATGCGGATCGCGAGGTTCAGTGACAGGCCCGAGATGTACGGGAAGGGGTGCGCCGGGTCGACGGCCAGCGGCATGAGCACCGGGAACACCTGCGACTGGAAGTAGTCGGAGAGCTCGTCGCGGTCGGCGGCGGTCAGATCGTCCCAGGAGATCACGTCGATGCCGGCGTCGGACAGGGCCGGCTGCACCATGTCGAGCCAGACGGCCGCTTGACGCAGCTGCAGCGCGTGGGCGGCATCCGAGATGTCGGCGAGCACGTCCTGAGGAGCGCGGCCCACGTTGGTCGGCACGGCGAGCCCCGTGACGATGCGTCGCTTGAGCCCCGCGACGCGGACCATGAAGAACTCGTCGAGGTTGCTGGCGAAGATCGCGAGGAAGTTCGCGCGCTCCAGGACCGGCAGCGAGGGATCCTCCGCGAGCTCCAGCACGCGCTGGTTGAACGCGAGCCAGCTGAGCTCGCGGTCCATGTAGCGGTGCTCGGGAAGCTGCGCGTCGCCGTCTTCGACCATCTCGTCGAAGTCGTCGTCGTCCTCGTCGCCCAGCCCGGTGTCCAGAACGTCGGTGTCGATCATTACCTCATCATGTCAGGGCCAGGTGACCGCCGCGTTAACCGCGTGGTCGATTGTGCGCCCGCGACGAGATCAGGCCTGGGAGGCCTCGCGGGGCGACGGGATCTGGTCGTCCTCGTAGACGTTGAACCGGTACCCGACGTTGCGGACGGTGCCGATGAGCTGCTCGAGGTCGCCGAGCTTGGCGCGCAGACGCCGCACGTGCACGTCGACCGTGCGCGTGCCGCCGAAGTAGTCGTAGCCCCACACCTCGCTCAGCAGCTGCTCGCGCGTGAAGACGCGCGAGGGGTGCGTCGCGAAGAAGTGGAGGAGCTGGAACTCCTTGTAGGTGAGATCCAGCGGCTTGCCGTGCACCTTCGCCGAGTAGGACGACTCGTCGATCGTGATGCCGGAGGTCTGGATGCGGCTGGACACCTGCGCCGCCGACTGCCGCCCCACCGCGAGCCGGATGCGCGCGTCGACCTCGGCGGGGCCCGCGCCGACGAGGATGACGTCGTCGATGCCCCAGTCGGTCGACACGGCCGTCAGTCCGCCCTCGGTGACGACGAGCACCAGGGGGGCGTCGAGCCCCGTCGTGTTGAGGATCTTGCACAGCGACTTGGCGCCCACCAGGTCGGTGCGCGCATCGACGAAGATCACATCGGAGCTCGGCGCGTTCACGAGCTGGGCGGGCTCGGCCGGGATCTGCCGCACGCGATGGCTGAGCAGCTCGAGCGCGGGCAGGACGGGACTGCCGCCCGGGGCGGAACTCAAGACGAGCAGCTGAGCCAATGGGGTCCCTTCCGGTCCTGATGCCCGAACCGTGCCCCCATCTTAGAACCCGGGCGCGGCGGCGACGTGCGCACGTGCGGACGCGGTGAGTGCGCGGACGCGGCGCGTCGGTGAGAATGGACCCATGACGCTTCCCGGATTGGCGCCCCGCGCCGGATACGGCGGCATCGTCGGGGTCTGGGTCGCCGGCGCCGTGATCGCGATCGCGATCGGCATCCTCGCCCCCGACGAGTGGCGCGCCGCATGGATGCCGGTCGGCATGGCCGCCTGCCTCATCCTCGCGTTCGTGGTGCAACTGGTGCAGGGGCACTCGCAGGGCTTCCTCCGCCGTGTAGCCGCGAGTGCGCTGGGCGCGTTCGTGGTGATGGGGCTGATCGGGCTCGGCCTCGGACTCTCCAGCATGTTCTCGTGAAGGTAGAGTGAGGGTATGGACCTCGTTGCGCTCGAACTCTTCTTCGTCGGGTTGCTCGCGCTCGCCTCGCTCGCGATCGTCTTCGTGTCGGGTGTCGTGATCAAGAACCTCTACCGCGGCCAGCGCTGACGACCATGCTGGACCTGCCGACCGACCTGCCGGCGGATCTCGTCCCGCTCTCGTGGCTCCTGGGCGTCTGGGAGGGCACCGGGGTCATCGACTACGAGGCCGACGACGTCTCGTTCGGCGGCGAGTTCGCCCATCGCGTGAGCTTCAGCCACGACGGCGGCGACTACGTGAACTACTCTGCGAGCGCCTGGCTCCTCGCCGACGACGGCGCGCGCACGCCGCTCGTGGCCGAGACCGGCTACTGGCGCCTCGCCCGGCCCGCCGACGGCGGCGACGCGGGGCCGGCGCTGCTGCCGGCGTCCGTCGCGCGCGCGACGCCGCGCACCGCGGACGACGTCGAGCTGCTGCGCAACGCGGAGGGCGGATTCGACCTCGAGGTGGCGCTCGTCCACTCCGACGGGGTCAGCGAGCTGTACGTCGGACAGGTGCGCGGGCCGCGGATCGACATCGCGACGGATGCGGTGGTGCGTCCGGCCAGCGCCAAGGCGTACACCGCCGCGACCCGCATGTACGGCCTCGTCGACGGTCATCTGCTGTGGGCCTGGGACATCGCCGCGCTCGGCGGAGAGCTCGCCTCGCACGCCTCGGCGCGACTGGCGCGGGTCGAGTGATCGCGCCGTGACCGACGACACCGCATCCTCCAGCCCCTTCGCCCGCGTTCCCGGCGCGGTCGTCGACGAGCGCGGACTGGCGCACGTCGCCGCCCCCACCCGTGAACAGCGCGATCTGATCGCGGGTCGTGCGCTGGCGCCCCTCGATGACCGGGTCGTGCTCGCCGTCGACGGGGTCGACCGGCTCACCTGGCTGGACTCCATCACGTCTCAGGCCCTCGCCGCGCTCGCCCCCGGCGTGAGCACCGAGCTGCTGGTGCTCGATCCGCAGGGGCACGTGGAGCACGCCGCATCCGTCGTCGACGACGGTGAGCGGACCTGGCTCATCGTCGACCGCTCGCACGCCGACGCGCTGCTGACGTGGCTCACGCGCATGCGCTTCCGCCTGCGCGTCGAGCTGCACGACCTGTCCGACCGGATGCGGGTCATCGGCGGCACCGGCGACGCCGTCGCGGCGCTTCCGGCGCTCGCCGTCTGGCGCGATCCCTGGCCCGAGGTCGGCGTCGGTGGGTGGGGCTACGCGCCCGCGACCCCGCATCCCGGCACCGCCTACGACTGGTCCGAGGCCGTCGTCACGGTCGACACCGCCGCCGACATCGCCGCCGCCGCGGCCTCCGGATCGCAGGCGGTGGCCGGGTGGATGGCCGTCGACGCGGTGCGCGTCGCCGCCTGGCGTCCGCGCGCCGACACCGAGGCCGACGGCCGCGCGCTGCCGCACGAGGCCGACTGGCTGCGCAGTGCCGTCCATCTGGACAAGGGCTGCTACCGCGGGCAGGAGACCGTCGCGAAGGTGCACAACCTGGGGCATCCGCCCCGGCGTCTGGTGTCGCTGCAGCTCGACGGGAGCGACGCGCGGCTTCCCGAACGGGGAGCGGAGGTGTTCTTCGGCGAGGATGCCGTGGGCGCCGTCACCTCGGTCGCGCGCCACCACGAGGAGGGGCCGATCGCGCTCGCGTACGTCAAGCGGACGACGCCGACGGATGCCGAGCTCACCGTCGCCGTCGACGGCGGTGTCGTCGCCGCCGCGCAGGAGGTCATCGTGCCGCGCGACGCGGGCCGCACGGCCGCCGTGCCCCGCATGCCGCGGCTGTCCCGGCGTCGCTGACCGCGGTGGCCGCCGTCCCTCCTCCCGAGCCGCCCGGGAAGCCCCGGCCCCCCGCGTCGCCGCCGACCGCGGCGATCGCCACCGGATGGCGTGCGCGCTGGCATCCCCGCGTCGGCGTGGACCGCGTCGTCGCGTCGGCCCCCGCGATCGTCCAGATCGTCGTCGCGGCGACGGTCTCCTTCTCGTTCGCCCACTACGTGCTCGGCCACGCCGCGCCGCTGCTCGCAGCCACCGTCACCGTCTCGAGCCTGGGGTTGGTGCGCGACGCGCGCCCGCGCCGCGTGCTGGAGACGGTCATCGGCATGATCGTCGGCATCCTCGTCGCCGAGATCATCGTGCTGGTCGCCGGCATCGGCTGGTGGCAGCTGGGTCTCACCCTCGCGGCATCCCTCGTCATCGCCCGCTTCCTGTCGCCGCAGCCGGCCTTCGCCATCGCGGCGGCGATCCAGTCGGCGATCGTCATGGTGATCCCCGTGAGCGTGCCGTTCCTGCGGATGATCGACGGCGTGGTCGGCGGCGTCACGGCCCTGCTGGTCACGGCGCTGCTGCCGCGCAGTCCGCTGCGTGCTGTGACGCGGGAGGGGGCGGAGCTGTTCGCGGCGTTCGACGGCGCCCTCGCGACCCTCGTGCAGGCGCTGCGTCGCGGTGACCCCGGTCGGGCCGAGCGCGGGCTCAGGAAGGCGCGGGCGCTGCAGGGGCTCGTCGACCAGTGGCGCGCGGGCATCGAGTCGGGCTCGGAGATCGCACGCATCTCGCCGTTCCTGCGTGCGCAGCGCCCGGAGTTCGAGCGTCAGGAACGGGTGCGCGTGCACGTCGATCTCGCGACGCGCAACCTCCGGGTGATCGCGCGGCGCATCGTCTACCTGTGCGACGACCGCACCGCGCGGCCGATCGCCGCCGACCTGCTCAACGAGCTCGGCGCGGGTGCGCGGCTGATCGCCGACGCGCTCGGCGACATCTCCTACGAGCCGGCGGCGCGGGAGGCCGTCCGCGCGGTCGCGGGCCGCCTCGATCCCGGGGTGCTCGCGGACCGGAGCTCGGCCGTCGACCAGACCCTCATCGGGGCGATGCGTCCGCTCGCCGTCGACCTCATGACTGCGGCGGGCATGCCCGCGGATGAGGCGCGTGCCGCCATCCCGCGGGTCTGAGCGGGATCGCCGAGCGGTCGGTCAGGAGGCCGGGGCGACCAGCGTCCACGGCACGGTGACCTCGCCGAGGCGCCAGCGTGCGCGTCCGCCGACGGGCCAGCCGGCGCCGTGCAGCGCGAGCAGGGCCGTGCGCCACCGATGGACGGGACCGAACGGCGCGGTCGCGACGGCGCGCGTCCACTCCTCGTCGAGCGCCCGCAGGAAGCCGTGCACGGGCTCGCCCGGGACGTTGTGGTGGATGAGGGCCTTCGGCAGCCGCTCGGCGGCGATCGCGGGGGCTTCGAGCGCGGACAGGCGCAGCGACAGCGTCAGGGTGCGCGGCACGGCGTCGGCGCCGATCTCGAGCCAGGTGCACACCCGCCCCTGCTCGTCGCACGTGCCTTCCACGAGGATGCCGTCGGGCTGCAGTCGTCGCGCCATGCGCGACCAGGCCGCCGGCACGTCGGTCTCGTCGTACTGCCGCAGCACGTTGAACGCCCGCAGCACGGCGGGACGCCGATCGTGCGGCGCGGGCACCTCGAACCCGCCGCGGGCGAACGCGACCCGCGCGTCGGGGGCGAACGGGGCGCGGCCCGCGCGCACGCCGTCGAGTTGGGCGCGCGCCCGTTCGACGCGGCCGGGATCGATCTCCAGTCCGAGCACGTCGACATCGGGACGCACGCGCCGCAGCCGCTGCTCGAGCTCCAGCACGGTCACGGCGCTCGCCCCGTAGCCCAGGTCGACGACGAACGGATCCGCGGCGCGGCGCAGCACCGGATGCCGCGCGATCCAGCGGTCGATGCGGCGCAGCCGGTTGGTGTTGGTCGTGCCTCGCGTGATCTGACCGACGACGCCGCGGGCGGGGGCTTTCTCCGGCGGCATCCCCCCATGATGCCAGCGCCCGCGCCGGTAGGATGACGAGCATGACCGCGCCGTACACGCTGATCCTCCTCCGCCACGGGCAGAGCGAGTGGAACAAGACCAACCAGTTCACCGGATGGGTGGACGTCCGCCTCACCGAGCAGGGTCGCGGCGAGGCCGCGCGCGGTGGTGAGCTGCTCAAGGAGTCCGGCATCCTGCCCGACGTGCTGCACACCTCGCTGCTGAGCCGGGCCATCCAGACCGCGAACATCGCCCTCGACACCGCCGACCGTCTGTGGATCCCCGTGAAGCGCTCGTGGCGCCTCAACGAGCGTCACTACGGCGACCTGCAGGGCAAGGACAAGGCGCAGACGCTCGAGGAGTTCGGCGAGGAGCAGTTCATGCTGTGGCGCCGCTCGTTCGACGTGCCGCCGCCGGAGCTCGCCGACGACTCGCCCTACAGCCAGGTCGGCGACCCGCGCTACGCCGGCATCGACGGCGACGTGCCGCGCACCGAGTCGCTGAAGATCGTCATCGACCGTCTGCTCCCGTACTGGGAGAACGAGATCGTCCCCGACCTGAAGGCCGGTAAGACCGTGCTCGTCACGGCACACGGCAACTCGCTGCGCGGCCTGGTCAAGCACCTCGACGGCATCAGCGACGCCGACATCGCCGAGCTCAACATCCCGACCGGCATTCCGCTGGTGTACCGCCTCGGCGAAGACCTCATGCCCGTCGCACCGGGGGAGTACCTCGACCCCGAGGCTGCGGTCGCCGGTGCCGCCGCCGTCGCGAGCCAGGGCAAGGGCTGAGCGCGGCGCGAGCGCAACGACGAAGAGGGGGGATGCCGACCGGCATCCCCCCTCTTCGTGTACGCCCCGGCGGGGCGGAGCCTCACTCGACGTCGTCGAGCGCCTCGCCCTCGGCGATGATGACCGCGATGGTGTCGGTGTCCGGCGTCCAGTCCCCGGTCGCGAGGTAGGCGACCTTCTTGGCGACCGAGACGGCGTGATCGGCGAAACGCTCCAGGTAGCGGCTGGCCAGGGTCGCATCGACGGTCGCGCCCGCCTCGCCCTGCCAGTTCTCGCTGAGCACCTTCTCGAAAACGGAGAGGTGGTGGTCGTCGACCTTGTCGTCCAGCGTGCGCAGCGTCTCGACGAAGGAGAGGTCCTCAGTGCGCAGCAGCTCGGTGAGCGTCTGCGCGACCTCGACGTCGAGCTCGCCCATCTTGGTGAACGTGCCCTTGAGGCCCTTCGGGATCGCGCGCTCCGGGAAGCGCATCCGGGTGAGCTGGGCGATGTGCTCGGCGATGTCGCCCATGCGCTCGAGGGAGGCCGACACGCGCAGCGCCGCCACGACGATGCGCAGATCGCGGGCGACCGGCTGCTGGCGCGCGAGGATCTGGATGGCGAGCTCGTCGAGGGCGACCGCCTTCTCATCGATGACCTGATCGGCCTCGATGACCTCCTCCGCGAGAGCGACGTCGCTCGTGCCGAAGGCGCGCGTGGCCTTGTCGATGGCCTCCGTGACGAGTTCGGCGATCTCCACGAGACGCGACTGCACGTCCTCGAGCGACTGGTGGAAAACTTCGCGCATCAGGGTGCCTCTCTTCCGGCGGGCAGGCACGGTGCCGTCCGCTGACCCGGCGATCATCGCGGGCCAAGGTTAACGATCGGTGCCGCAGCGATGAACGTTGCGGCCGGGGTGTCGGGCGGTGATCCGCAACGTGAATCTGCGGTGTCCGTCCACCCTACGCTGGGAGGCATGGACTCCCTGCAGCCGGTGATCGCCCTGATCCTCGGCCTCGTTCTCGGCGGCGGTGTGGCGACGCTCGTGCTCATCGCGCTGCGTGCACGCGACCGCGCGCGCGTGGCCGCGTCGACGGCGCTGCCCGACGGCACCGCCGCCGTCCTGCAGGGGATGGACGAGGTCGCGGTCGTCGTCGACACCTCCCTGCAGATCGTCGCGGTGTCCGCTCCGGCCGCGCTCTTCGGCATGCACGAGGACTTCGCCCTGCCGGACGACGACCTGCGCGCGCTCGCCCGGTCGGTACGGCGCAGCGAGATGCCCGAGACGCAGACGATGCGGCTGCGACGCGGGGTCGAGCCGCGTCTGGTGTCGGCGCGGGCGAGCGTGATCACCCCGCGCCTGATCCTCATCGTCATCCGCGACATCACCGAGCGCGAGCGCGTCGAGGAGATGCGCCGCGACTTCGTGGCCAACACCAGTCACGAGCTGAAGACGCCGGTCGGCGCGGTCAGCCTGCTCGCGGAGGCCGTCGAGTCGGCCGCCGACGACCCGGACCAGGTGCGCCACTTCGCCGGCCGTCTGAGCGCGGAGGCGGCGCGGTTGAGCCAGCTGACCTCGCGGATCATGAACCTGTCGCGGCTGCAGTCCGCCGATGACCTCACCGAGCTGCGCGACGTCTCGGTCGACGAGGTGGTCGCCGCCGCCATCGAGTCGCAGTCCGTCGCCGCCGACTCCGCTGCGATCTCCGTCGCCCGCGGCGGTGCGCGTCACGCCTACGTGCGCGGCGACGTGCAGGTGCTCACCGAGGCGATCGCCAATCTCGTGGCCAACGCCATCGCGTACTCCCCGCAGGGCGGCCAGGTGGGTGTCGGCGTCAAGACCGACGGGGAGATCGTGGAGATCGCGGTCACCGACCGTGGCATCGGCATCCCCGAAGACGAGCAGGAGCGCGTCTTCGAGCGCTTCTATCGCGCCGATCAGGCCCGTTCCCGCCGCACGGGCGGCACGGGGCTGGGCCTGTCGATCGTGAAGCACGCGGTGCAGCGGCACGGCGGCGAGGTCGAGGTCTGGTCGCGTCCCGGTCGGGGTTCGACCTTCACGGTCCGCCTTCCCGCGGTCGCTCCGCCCGACGACCTCCCGGTCAAGAAGAAACGCAAGAAGAAAGCCGCCCGCGACGTCTCGCGGGCGAAAGGAGACAAGAAGCGATGACCCGCGTCCTGATCGTCGAGGATGAGCCCGACCTGGCCGACCCGCTCGCCTACCTGCTGCGTCGGGAGGGCTTCGAGGTGGAGATCGCCGAGGACGGCCCCGCCGCCCTCGAGGCGTTCGCGGCGCGCGGGGCGGACATCATCCTGCTCGACCTCATGCTCCCCGGGATGCCGGGCACCGAGGTGTGCCGCGTGGTGCGGACGAGCTCGAAGGTGCCCATCATCATGCTGACCGCGAAGGACTCCGAGGTGGACATCGTCGTCGGCCTGGAGCTGGGCGCCGACGACTACGTCACCAAGCCGTACTCGTCGCGCGAGCTCCTCGCGCGCATGCGCGCCGTCCTGCGCCGCAGCGAGGGGCCCGATCTCGGCCTGGACGACAGCATCGTCGACGGCGGCCGCGTCGTGCTCGACATCGACCGGCACACGGTGTCGGTCGACGGGGAGACGATCCCGATGCCCCTGAAGGAGTTCGAGCTGCTCGAGGTGCTGATGCGCAACGCCGGCCGGGTGCTCACCCGCGGCCAGCTCATCGACCGGGTGTGGGGCAGCGACTACTTCGGCGACACGAAGACGCTCGACGTGCACATCAAGCGGATCCGGTCCCGCATCGAGCGCAACCCGAGCGAGCCGGTCATGCTGCTGACGGTGCGCGGGCTGGGATACCGGTTCGAGGCCTGAGCGCCTCCGGGCGCCCGGCCCGCGGCGATCAGCTCGCGGGGACGAAGTCGGCGAGGTAGGAGAGCGTGCCGTCGAGGACGGGCACGCGATCCTCGACCGCTTCACCGGTGCCGGACTGGAAGGACACCTTCACGTCGGTGCCGGGCTTCGAGGACAGCCCGGTGAACAGCAGCGGGTCGGCGCCGTCGAAGCCCAGGCTCACGGTGGAGCGCGCGGGCACGCGCACGCGCTGCGTGGTGCCGTCGACGCCGACGAGCAGGCTCTCGGCGCTGTCGGTGTCGTTGACGATCGCCGCGAGGAAGTTGGCTTCGGTGCCGTCCTCGTTCGCGACGAAGAGGGCGTTGCGCACCTTCAGCGGCTCCGAGTGGGCGATGTTGACGCCCTCCGCGGGGGAGTAGGTGATGGTGGTGGCCTGCGGCGAGATCATGCTGCAGCCGGCCGTGGAGAGGACCACAACGGCGGCGAGGGCGACGGACGCGAGACGGCGCGTGTTCACGGATCCTCCTGGACGAGTCGGTGTGTCCTCATTCTATGCCGGGAGCCGGCGCCGCCCCCGCCGCCCGGCGGCTCGGCCCCGAACCGGCGAACCTTAGCGTATGTCGCCTGTGGTATTCTGGACTTTGCCGAAAGGACATAACTGCATGCTTTTTGAGGTTGGCGAGACGGTCGTCTATCCGCACCACGGGGCCGCGACGATCATCGAGGTCAAGGACCGGATCATCAAGGGCGAGACCAAGAAGTACCTGAAGCTGAACGTGACGCAGGGAGACCTCATCATCGAGGTCCCTGCCGACAACGTCGACCTGGTCGGCGTTCGTGACGTGATCGGCAAGGACGGTCTCGAGCGGGTCTTCGACGTGTTGCGCGCGCCGTTCACCGAGGAGCCCACCAACTGGTCCCGCCGGTACAAGGCGAACCTCGAGAAGCTCGCCTCCGGCGATGTGATCAAGGTGAGCGAAGTGGTGCGCGACCTGTGGCGCCGCGATCAGGACCGCGGCCTCTCGGCGGGTGAGAAGCGCATGCTCGCCAAGGCACGTCAGATCCTCGTCTCGGAGATCGCTCTCGCGCTGAAGGCCGACGAGGACCACGCCTCGGGCGTGCTCGACGAGGTCCTCGCGAGCTGACCGCCGCGCGGGCTCGCCCGCGCGGACGCGGCTCGGTAGGGTCGCGATGTGAGTTCCGAACTTCTTCCCGTCCCGCACGTCGCCGTCATCGTCGTCGCCGCGGGCTCCGGCCAGCGTCTCGGCGTCGGTGTGCCGAAGGCCTTCGTCGGACTCGATGAGCACACCGTGTTGCGTCATGCCCTCGACGGCGTCTTCGCGGCGCCGGCCGCTCAGGTGATCGTGGTCGCACCCGCCGACCGTGTCGGCGATGCGCTCACGGACGCACTCGCCGCGGCCGGCCCCCGCCGTGACCTGGTCTCGGTGGTGGCCGGCGGCCCGACGCGGCAGGCCTCGGTGGCGGCCGGTCTGCATGCCGTGTGGCCCGACGTCGAGCGGGTGCTCGTGCACGACGCAGCCCGCGCGCTCACGCCGCCGGAGGTCTTCTCCCGCGTGATCGACGCGCTCGAGCACGGGAAGGACGCCGTCCTGCCGGTGCTGCCGATGGTCGACACCGTCAAACGGGTCGCGGGCGAGGCCGTGCGCGAAGCCGTCGACCGGTCTGACCTCGCGACCGCGCAGACCCCGCAGGGCTTCTCGCGCACCGTCATCGATGCGGCCTACGCCGCGGCATCCGCCGATCACACCGACGACGCCGCGCTCGTCCAGAGCGCCGGCACCGCCGTCTGGACCGTGGCCGGCGACGAACGGGGCTTCAAGATCACGACGCCGGCAGACCTCGACCGTGCTCGCGCACTCCTCGGCGCCCGTCCTGCCGGCACCGTGGCGGCGGCGCTGCCCCGCGTCGGGATCGGCACCGACGTGCACGCCGTCGGCGGCGAGGGCGAGCTCTGGCTGGCGGGACTCGCCTGGCCGGGCGAGCCCGGACTGCAGGGTCATTCCGACGGGGATGCCGTGGCCCACGCGATCGTCGACGCCGTGCTCGCCGCCGCCGGCCTGGGCGACATCGGCACCCACTTCGGCACCGACCAGCCGGAGTACGCGGGTGCCCACGCGGCAGTCTTCCTCGCACGGACCCGCGCGCTCGTCGCCGAGGCCGGCTACGCGGTGGGTAACGTCTCGGTGCAGGTGCAAGCGCGCCGGCCGCGCTTGTCCGCACGTCGGGCGGAGGCGGAGAGCGTGCTGTCGGCGGCGCTCGGCGCCCCTGTCACGGTGTCGGCGACGACGACCGACGGACTGGGATTCACGGGCACGGGCGAGGGCGTCGCGGCGTTCGCCGTCGCGGTCGTCGTCCCCCGCTGAGCGGTGGACGGGCGCGACTCCCGCGGTGCTAGATCTCCCGCGTCATGAACGTCGAGAACGGGTCGAGCACGTAGTCGTCGAACGGGCCGCACACGACGAAGCCCTCGCTGGCGTAGAGGTGCCGCGCCGCGGCGAACTCCTCGGTCGTGCCCGTCTCCAGCCACAGGCTCGACATCCCCGCTGCGGCCGCCTCGGCCATGATGTGGCGGAGGAGCGCACGACCGACCCCGCGGCCCAGGAACCGCTCGGCGGTGCGCATCGACTTCAGCTCCCCGCGGTGCGGGTCGCGCCGCTTCAGTGCGCCGATCCCGGCGATCTCGCCGGCGATCCACGCCGACCAGAACGAGACGGCCGGGTCGCGCAGCGCGTCGATGTCGAGCGCGTGGACGCTGCAGGCGGGCGACGCGGCGTGCATCCCGCTGAGGTGGGCCGCGACCAGAGCACGCGTGGCCTGCCCGGTGAGGTCGTCGGGGCGGATGAGGATGTCGTCGGGGGCGTTCATCGTCCGCCAGTGTCCCACGCCGCCGTCCGTCGGCGCCCGCGCCGGTAGGCTGGAGCGGTGACGGTCCGGCTCTACGACACCCAGGTGCAGGCGTTGCGCGACTTCGCCCCGCAGGATCCGGCGAACGTCACCATGTACGTCTGCGGTCCGACGGTGCAGTCGGGTCCCGGCATCCATCATCTGCGTGCCGCTCTCGCGTTCGATCTGCTGCGGCGCTGGCTGGGGCGACGGTTCGGCCGGGTCACCTTCGTGCGCAACGTCACCGACATCGACGACAAGGTGCTGCAGAACGCGACGGCCGACGAGCCGTGGTGGGCCCTCGCCTACCGCATGGAGCGCGAATTCGGCCAGGCGTATTCCGCCATCGGCATCCTGGCGCCGACCTACGAGCCGCGGGCGACCGGGTCGATCCCGCAGATGCAGGAGCTCATCGAGACCCTCATCGCGCGCGGGCACGCCTACGCCGCCGCCGGCGACGTCTACTTCGACGTGCGATCGTGGCCGTCCTACGGGGCACTCACGCATCAGAGCATCGACGCGATGGAGCCCGCCGCCGACGCGGATGCGCGCGGCAAGCGCGACCCGCGCGACTTCGCGCTCTGGAAGGGCGCCAAGCAGGGCGAGCCTGCGGATGCCGTCTGGCACAGTCCCTGGGGGCCCGGTCGTCCCGGCTGGCACATCGAATGCTCCGCGATGAGCAGGCGCTACCTCGGCGCATCGTTCGACATCCACGGCGGCGGCATCGACCTGCGCTTCCCGCACCACGAGAACGAGCTCGCCCAGTCCACGGCGGCCGGCGACGCGTTCGCCCGCTACTGGGTGCACAACGGGCTCGTCACCGTCGGCGACCAGAAGATGTCGAAGTCGCTCGGAAACCATCTGCTGGCGGCCGATGTCCTCGCCGAACGCGATCCGCTCGTCGTCCGCTACGCGCTGGGCGCCGCCCACTACCGCTCCACGCTCGATCTCACCTCCGCGTCGTTCGACGACGCCGAGGCGGCCCTCGATCGGATCCGTACCTTCCAGCAGCGCGCGACCCGCGTGCTCGGGACCCCGACCCCGCTCGTCGTCGCCGACCTGCCGGAGGCCTTCGCCGCCGCGATGGACGACGACCTCGGCGTTCCGCAGGCGCTGGCCGTCGTGCACGAGACCGTGCGGGCGGGCAATGCGGCCCTCGACGCCGGCGATCGGGATGCCGCCGCGCGCGCGCTCGTCGAGGTCGGGCGGATGACCGGCGTGCTCGGCATGAACCCCGCGGACCCGCGCTGGCGCGGCGACACCGACGACGCACAGGGCCGTGCGCTCGACAGCCTGCTGCAGGCGATGATCACCCAGCGCGCCGAGGCGCGCGCGAACAAGGACTGGGCGAGCGCCGACCGCCTCCGCGATGCGATCGCGGCGGCCGGCGTCGTCCTCGAAGACGGTCCCGACGGGACCCATTGGAGTCTGAACGATGGCTAAGCCGGGCAACCCCTCCGCGGGCAAGGGCAAGAAGAAGGGCCCGCTCAAGGGCACGGGCGGTCACGGGCGCAAGGCGCTCGAGGGCAAGGGGCCGACCCCCAAGGCCGAGGACCGCAGCTGGCACGTCGCCGGCAAGCGCAAGGCCGCGGCCGAGCGCTACGCGGCCGCGGGCGGCAAGGGACGGCCGGGACAGAAGCCGGGGCCGTCGCGCGCCCCGAAGGCGAAGGTGGGCGACGACACCGAGAACGTCACCGGGCGCAACTCCGTGCTGGAGGCGCTGCGGGCGCGCATCCCGGCCACCGCCTTCTACATCGCGCAGCGCGTCGAGATGGACGACCGCGTCAAGGAGATGCTGTCGATCGCGACCCAGCGCGGCATCCCGGTCATGGAGGTCACGCGGCCCGAGCTGGACCGCATGGCCGGCTTCGACGGCGTGCACCAGGGCGTCGCCCTCAAGGTGCCGCCGTACGAGTACGCGCACCCGCAGGACCTTCTCGAGCAGGTGATCGCCACGGGCCAGACCCCGCTGCTGGTCGCGCTCGACGGCGTGACCGACCCGCGCAACCTCGGCGCGATCATCCGCTCCACGGCGGCCTTCGGCGGCCAGGGCCTGATCATCCCGCAGCGTCGTTCCGCGGGCGTCAACTCGGCGGCGTGGAAGACGAGCGCCGGAGCCGCCGCCCGCGTTCCGGTCGCCATGGCACCGAACCTCACGACGACCCTGAAGGAGTTCAAGAAGCAGGGCGTGTTCGTCCTCGGTCTCGACGGCGGCGGAGACGTCGCCCTGCCGCAGCTCGAGCTCGCCGACCGCCCCGTCGTCATCGTCGTCGGCTCCGAAGGCAAGGGCCTGTCCCGCCTGGTGACGGAGACCTGCGACCAGATCGTCTCGATCCCGATCTCTTCGGCCACCGAGTCGCTCAACGCCGGCATCGCGGCATCCGTCGCGCTCTACCAGGTCGCCACCATCCGCGCCGCGTCCGAGTGACGCGGAGTCGAACGAAAGGATCGCTCCACATGGCCATCATCGCTGTTCTGGGAGGCACCGGCTTCGCCGGCCGTCACATCGTCTCGGAGGCCGTCGACCGCGGGCACACCGTCCTGTCGGTGTCGCGCTCCGTCGCCGCCGACCGCGTTCCGGGCGCCACCTACATCGAGGGCACCCTGCTCGACATCCCCGGCCTCGTCGCGCAGCTGGAAGGCGTCGACGTCGTGGTCAGCACGGTCGCTCCGCGCGGTGCGATGGAGGGACTCGTGCGCCCCAACCTCGAGGCCCTCAACACGGTGCTGCCGGAGAGCGTGCGGCTGGGCGTCGTCGGCGGCGCGGGCGGAAGCCTCGTGGCACCGGGCGGTCAGCGCGTGATCGACCTGGGCTTCCCCGAGGAGTTCAAGGCCGAGGCCCTGGAGATGATCGGCGTGCTGGAAGACCTGCAGGCCGAGCAGACCGGCCGCGACTGGTTCTTCATCCACCCGGCCGGCGGCTTCGGCGCGTTCAACCCGGGTGAGCGGACCGGACGCTACCGCGACGGCGGCGACGTCCTCGTCACGGATGCCGAGGGGGAGTCGTTCATCTCCGGAGCCGACCTCGCCGTCGCCATCCTCGACGAGATCGAGAACCCGAAGCACGTCCGCGAGCGCTTCACCGTCGGCTACTGACGGGCGGGGGCGTTTCGACGCGGCGCTGCGCGCCGCGCTCAACGGACGGGGTTCGACGGGCGGGGTTCGACGAAACGCCGCGTCAGACGAGATCGCGCCAGTCGACGTCGTCATCCTCGTCGTCGTCGATCGTGCCGATCGCCGCGGTGATCACCGGAATGGCCATCGTCTCCGTCGGCGGACCCATGACGGTGGCCTCGTCGCGGCGGTGACGCAGCACATCGTCGATGTAGGACGAGACGACCTCCGCGATGGGAACCGACTGTCCGCGCGCCTGCGACATGTACCAGCGGTGCTCGAGCACCTGGTGGAAAACCTCGGCCGGCTCGAGCTTCGCCCGCAGATCCCACGGGATCGCCTTGATGACGGGCTCGAAGACGCGGGTCAGCCACTCGTGCGCGACCATCTCCTCGTCCGAGCCCAGCCGCGACACGCGTGCGCGGAACTCGTCCATGTCGTTCAGGAGCCGCCGCGCCTGGTTCTCCTCGACGTCCAACCCGGTCAGGCGCAGAAGGCGGCGCTGATGGTGCCCCGCGTCGACCACCTTGGGCTGGATCGACACGCTCGTACCGTCGGACGTGGTGCGGATCGACATCTCGCCGATGTCGAAGCCGAGGTCGTTCAGGCGCTTCACCCGCTCGGTGATGTGCCAGGCCTCGCCCGCCGCGAAGCTCTCCTTGTCGGTGAGGGCCGCCCACAGCGAATGATACGACGACATGATGCCGTCGGCGATGGCCACGGCATCCACCCCGCCCTCGAGCCGTCCGCCGGCTTCGAGGTCCATGATCTCGCCGGCGATGTTCGTGCGCGCGACATCGAGGTCGTGCTCGCGCTGGCCGCGCGTGAGGCCGCCCTCATGCAGCTCGCCGGTCTCGGCGTCGACGAGGTAGGCGGCGAAGGCTCCGGCATCCCGGCGGAACAGGGTGTTGGAGAGCGAGACGTCTCCCCAGAAGAAGCCGATCGTGTGCAGGCGCACGAGCAGAGCCGCGAGGGCGTCGACGAGACGCCCGGCCGTGTCGGGGCGCAGCACCTGGGTGAACAGCGCGCGGTAGGGGAGGGAGAACTTGAGGTGGGCCGTCACCAGGGCCGCCGGCAGCGGCTCGCCCTTCGGCGTGCGGCGGCCGTCGATGACCGCGACGCGTTCGACGCAGGGGACGTCGAGGCGGCCGAGCGAGCCGAGCATGTCGTACTCACGACGGGCCATCTCTCCCGTGGTCTCCTTGACGGCCACCACACGTCCGGACAGGTCGGCGAAGCGGACGAGGTGGCGGGACAGGCCCTTCGGGAGCGAGACGATCGTGTCTTTGCCCCACTCGTCGAGAGGAGTGGACCAGGGCAGGGCGAGCAGGCCCGCGTCGACGCTGCTCGCAGTGATCGTGAGGGAGTGGACCACGCCGGTCTTCGCTTTCGTCGGGGGATACGACGCGGCGCGGGGGCCGGTTCGCTGAACCGGAGCCACCCGCGCCGCGTCGTCGTCGGATCAGGCCGAGGCGATGGCCTTCTTGGTGAGGCGCTCGCCGGACTCGATGTCGAACGCGTGCACGTGGTGCGGCACGGGGGCGAGGACGACCGTCTCGCCGGCGTTCGGGTGGCTGCGACCGTCGACGCGCGCGACGATGTCGGTGCGCTTGCCGGCGATGTCGGTGTGGCCGTAGAGGTAGCCGTCCGCGCCGAGCTCCTCGACGAGGTCCACCGTGACCGACAGGCCGAGGCCGTCGGCGGGGTTCACGATGATGTCCTCGGGGCGGATGCCGGCCGTGACCTGCGTCGCGCTCGTCGGGCGGTCGATGTCGGCGTCGACGACGGCGGTGCCGAACTGGATGCCACCCGCGCTCGCGAGGTCGACCGGGAACAGGTTCATCGCGGGCGAGCCGATGAAGCCGGCGACGAACACGTTGTTCGGCTTCTCGTAGAGGTCGCGCGGCGTGCCGACCTGCTGCAGGAGGCCGTCCTTGAGCACGGCGATGCGGTCACCCATCGTGAGGGCCTCGGTCTGGTCGTGCGTGACGTAGACCGTGGTGACGCCGAGGCGACGCTGCAGCGACGCGATCTGCGTGCGCGTCTGCACGCGCAGCTTGGCGTCGAGGTTCGACAGCGGCTCGTCCATGAGGAAGACCTGGGGCTGGCGGACGATGGCGCGACCCATCGCGACGCGCTGACGCTGACCACCCGAGAGCGCCTTCGGCTTGCGCGTCAGGTACTCCTCGAGGTCGAGCAGCTTGGCGGCCTCGAGCACGCGCTGGGCGCGCTCTTCCTTGCCGACGCCGGCGATCTTCAGGGCGAAGCCCATGTTCTCGGCGACCGTCATGTGCGGGTACAGCGCGTAGTTCTGGAAGACCATCGCGATGTCGCGGTCCTTCGGCGGGATGTCGGTGACATCGCGGTCGCCGATGAGGATGCGGCCCGAGTTGACCTCTTCGAGGCCGGCCAGCATGCGCAGCGAGGTGGACTTACCGCAACCGGAGGGGCCGACCAGGACCAGGAACTCGCCGTCGGCGACCTCGAGGTTCAGCTTGTCGACCGCGGGGCGGGTGCCGCCGGGGTAGAGGCGGGTTGCGTTGTCAAAGGTGACGGACGCCATGTTTTCTTCTCCTTCACCGGCAGGTACGTGCCGGACGATCCGTAGTGATGGAATGAGCGGGGGCTTGACCCGCACGCCCTTCGGTGGACGCGCTCTCAGTATCGCACGTTCTCGCGGGTGAGGAGGAGGCTCCGTCTGGGCATTTCCCAGGCTGGCTGACTAGCATCGAGGCATCGCCCAGCCCCGTCCGCGACGATCGCGACGTGTGGCGGCACGCACCCCGAGCTGCTTCTCTCAGAAGGTCCCATGTCCCACGACGACACTCCGAACGAGCCCACGCCTGCCGGCCGCCGCGATGCGGTCCGCGAGAAGGCGCAGCTCGTGCACGCCAAGCAGTCGCGTGTCCGACTCGTCCAGCGGTTCGCGCTGGCGGTCGGAGTCGCGGCCGCGGTGGTCGTCGTCGCGGTGGCCGTGTCGTGGGCGATCCGGTCCAACGACGACCGTCCGCAGCTCCAGCCCGCCGATGCGACCGCAGACGGCTTCGCGGTCACGTCCGTCTCGGTGACATCGTCGGGTGATGAGATCGACGGCGCCACCCCCGAGCCCACCGCTGCGGCCGAGCCGGGCGCGACGCCGGCACCGAGCGCCTCGGCATCCGTCGTCAACATCCACGTCTACGTCGACTACCTCGCGCCCGCCGCGCGCCAGTGGCAGCTCGCGAACGCCCAGCAGCTGTCGTCGTGGGTCTCGGACGGTGCCGCGACGCTGACCTACCACCCGGTGTCGATGCTCACCGCGAAGTCGAACGGGACCAAGTACTCGCTGCGCGCGGCGAGCGCCGCCGCGTGCGTCGCAACCCTCGACCCCGCGAAGTTCTTCAGCTTCAACAATGAGCTGCTCACCCGCCAGCCCGCCGTCGACTCGGACGGGTTCTCCAACAAGGAGCTCGCCGACATCGCGCAGGCCAACGGGTCGGACGACCCCAAGAAGCTGCGCGAGTGCATCGAGACGGAGTCGTACTCGGCGTGGGTGAAGGGCGCGACGGAGCGTGCGATCAGCAGCATCCCGGGCACCGACGGTCTCACGCTGACGGGCACGCCGATGGTCGTCGTCAACGGCCAGCAGTACGTCGGCGACATGTCGGATGCGGCCGAGTTCTCGCAGTTCGTCCTCACGAGCGCGAGCGGGTCGTACTACAAGTCGCAGACCGCGACCCCGACGCCTTCCCTCACGCCGACGAAGGCGCCGTAAGCGGCCCGGACCGCTGGCTAGACTGGAGCGGCCCCGCCGGCTTGGCGCAATTGGTAGCGCACCGTACTTGTAATACGGGGGTTGCAGGTTCAAGTCCTGTAGCCGGCACCGTTTTCTGACACCCTGACCAGCTGACTTCCGCGATCCTCGCGGGTGGGTGTGGTTGGCGGGTTCGCCTGCTCGCCTGTTCGAGATGGCTAGGTTGTTGTCGTGGCAAGGACGAGGAGAAGGCGCGGCGCGTGGCTGACGATGCTCGGCGGCTTCGGCATCCTCCTGATCGCCATTCTCGCCGGTTTCAATCCTTCATACGGTCCCCTTTACGCCCTTTGGTTCGGATGGATCGCCCCGGTGCTCATTCTGTTCGGCGCTGTCACCTTGGCGAGAGGATCGGGCGGTCACGACGATGATGAGGACCCGGATGCGTGATCGGCGTTACCCCCCGATCCGGCGCCATCCCGTTTTCGACCTCTGACCGAGTGCCAGCATGTCTCGAACTTCGGTTCGGTGCAGAAAGTCAGTTGATCAGAAGACCGCCACGGTAATTCGGGGGTTGCAGGCTCACATCCTGCGGCCTGCGCTTTTATAAGCCCTGACCGGCTGACTCCTTCGCCCTACCGTGCTCGAGATGTAGGGTCTGGGGTATGGATGCCGCCTCGTTCATCATGGGCGCCTCCGTGGCGTCAATCGTCTGGATCTCGATCGGGGTCTTCGTGACTCGGCGCGGCGGCGACTCCGGGGATGTCTGAGCGCCAACGGCGGATCTGGAAGTCCGGTGTCGGCGGATCACGCTCGAGGAGTGGCGGAGTGACAAGTCTTGCGGAACCGGTCCACGAGGGCGCTGGCACCGCATTCGTGACACTTGCTGGTCAGCGTAAAGAAGTCGCGAAGGCCAGGTGGAACTGGAACACGGAATTGGGGCTCGCGGTGCGAGTCGTGCGCGGGCGGAAGATGAGAGTATTGGCGGGCGTGTTCAACGAGTTCGCGGCCGCGCTACAATTTCCGACGTACTTTGGAGAGAACAAAGCCGCGTTCGACGAGTGCATCCGTGAGGCGGACGAGTTTTCTCGTGATGCGGGGCTAGTCGTTCTCCTAACGGAGCCGGATCAGATACTGGCCGATGAGCCGGTGGAGTCTCTGAGCTGGTTGATTTGGACGCTCGAGGCTGCTGCTGTGGAGTGGGGAATGCCGATCGCATTGGGAGAATGGTGGGACCGCCCGGCTCTTCCCTTTCACGTAGTTCTCGCCGGTGACGATCCCACAATCGCGGACTCGACCTCACGATGGGAGGCGGCCGGTCTCTCGCGTCCCGGTACGGTGGATGCGACTGGAGAGATCAGCTCGTTGTGATGTCCAGCGGCGTTGTCGCGTGCATCGCTGTTGAGTCAGGAGGCAGCGGACCATTTTCACGGGCGCCGCCTCAAGGCGGCGCCCGCGTGTTGCTTCTCAGGGGTGGGATGGTGCCCTAATCATCGCCGGCGTCTCGTTGGGCTCCGCGCGTGATGTCGCGGTCCAGCCAGACGGAGCCGAGGTAGACGACGAAACCGAAGATCCCGATTCCGAGGATAGGGAACACCCACCACGGTACGAACTGCTCGGTGAGGATCGTGAACAGATAGAACGCGAGCCAAATCCCTACGAATATCAGGATGCGGGGAACGGTCTTGAACAGCGCTTGTGCTGCCTGGAGGCTGAGAACTCTTCTCATTCTCGTCCTTACCTGCAGTAGCTGTCTTTGTACTCAACGCCGCCCAGGATGCCCGGACCGATAAGGACCTGGAGGCAGTTGCCATTACCGTAGAAGGCTCCAGCCTTTGCGGTCAAGACGGCAAGGCTTACCGCGCAAGGCCCCGCAACGGCAATGCCGGCAACGCCGCCGATGGTCCCGCACAGTGCGAGCTTTGAGGGCAGGGACCCGTAGCGCATGTTGTATGTCTCACTCCGGTTGAGTTTCACGGTGGGGACGATACCCATCCAGGCGAATTGCGGGTCGGCCACCACGGGGTAGGCGATACCCGGGCCTGAGTGGTCCACGTATTGGACCAGCTTGTCGCCCTCTACGGCGTAGTGAGTCGGTACATCCAAGCCGTTCGAGTCTTTCGCCCAGGCTGGAAGGATCATCACCACGGGATTGCCGTCCTCATTGAAGACAGCCGCCGCTCCTCCGCCGACTTCCTTGAGGGCTCCGCCCGCGGGGACGTCTATCGAGTACTCGTACCGGGCCGGCGCATTCGGGCCCGCGATCGTGGTGAGCATCTGGACGCCCTGTTCCGAAGCGATGACGGAGTTGCTGAACGCTCGGGCCGAGTAGGTGACGGTTCCGTCAGCGAGAGGAACGCCGTCTTCAGCCGCGCTCGCCCCCGGAAGCCCGATCTTCAGATCGACGCCCTCGATCGCGACGGTCACTCCGTCCGCAGGGTCAGCCGGGATATGCACCGTCGCCGCCGTGAGATCGGTGGTGCCCAGGCCGGCTCCGTCCGCGGGCGTGAGCTTGAGGCTCCCGTCGATTCCAGCCAGCGCCGCCGCCGTGCCGTCTGTTGAAGAGATGTCCCCCTCCGCCGCATTTGCGGGCGCTGCCATGCCTGCGCTGATCAGAATCATCGCGGCCGGGATAACCAGGAGGATTTTTTTCTTCATCTGGGCAACGTATCCGGGGTGCTGCTCACAGTGACAGCGACTTTGGTCTACTCGTGTGTCCCGCCCGGGTGTAATTGTGATTCTTTCGTGTCAAATTTCGGGTCTCTCGGGCGCTGAGCGGCTTTCGTAAACTCGCACGATGACGGAGGCATCATGGGCGAATTCTTGCCCGTGCGAGCGCGGGCCTCTGACGTGACATCTGACCATTCTGACTCGGTCGCCCCGAGTATGGTCCGCACGTGCGACCGGTGGGTGCGGCCTGATCTGATGTACCCACCGATGCCCCGCCCTATCGGCGCAGTGTCACGGCGAGAAGGGCTCAGCGTGGCCGGTCGCGCTCTTCGGTCTCGCCGCCGTCGGCCGGGACGACTCGTACGTGTGCGGCGGCTTCGGCCGTCAGCTCGCGCCGGTCGTCTCCGATCGTGACGACGAGGGCGCCGGCGGCGAGCGAGTGGTGGATGACGGTCAGGGTCGTACCAAGGGCGATGCGTTTGTCGGTGAGGTAGCGCAGCACGTCGGCATGGCGGTCGGAGATGCGGATCACCGTGACGCGTTCTCCCGTCGCGACCTGCGTGAGAAGCCGCGAGTCCACGGTGGCGACGGATCCGTCGCGGGCCGGTATCGGGTCGCCGTGCGGATCGAACGTCGGGTGGCCGAGCACCTCGTCCATGCGATCCAGGACGAGGTCGGACACCGCGTGCTCGAGGCGGTTGGCCTCGTCGTGCACCTGGTCCCAGGTGAGCCCGAGCCGTTCGGTCAGGTAGGTCTCGATGATGCGGTGCCGACGTACGATCTCGACGGCGACCGTGCGACCCGCGTCGCTGAGGGCGATCGAGCCGTAGGGCTCGTAGGCGATGAGGCCGTCGCGGGCGAGCTTCTTCAGGTTCGCCGACACGGTCGACGCGGTGACGCCCAGGGCGGCGGCCATCTCCGTCGTGGATGCGGACGTTCCCGGCCACTCGTGGGCCTTCCAGATGAGGGTCAGATAGTCCTCGGCCATGCGGCTCACGACGGGTTTCGACATTCCCGTCATCCTAGGCAGTCGCGCGTTGCGGGGGGAGGGATGCCGCATCCGACGTGCGCGCCGACGGTCGACGGAACGGAGCCGAGAGCGTGACCAGGAGGTGTCGGCGGTGCACGAACAGCACCACGATCGCGGCGGACGCGTGGATCGCGCTCAGCACGTAGCGGCCGCCGGCGTCGGTCACGAAGAATTGCACCGCGAACAGCGCCGCCAAAGACAGGGCCGACCAGAGGTGGAAGCGCAGCGCGAGGATGATCGCGACGCCGAGGAGGGTCTGGGTCGCCGTCAGGACGAACTCTTCGACCTGGCGGGCATCGAGGGCGAGGGCGAGGTCTCCGCCGCCGAAGAAGTGGGCGATGGGGAGCGATCCGACCAGAAGGCTCCATTGGTTCACCTTCGACGCGATCAACGTGCCGATCGCGGCTGCCCCCATGCCGCGAAGAGCGAACATCACGGCGATGATGAACTCCGGCGCTTCCGAAGCGAGGGGAGCAAGCCACTGGACGAGGAAGTAGCTGTCGATTCCGAGCGTGCTGCCCGACGCGACGAGCGCCTCGGCGAACGGCTCGGCGCAGGCGAGGATGATCGCCGCCGACACGACGAACAATCCGACGACCGTGGCGCGCCGAGCCCGCCTCGGCAGATCGACGATGAGCGCGGCCGCGCCGACGAACTCCTCCTCGCCGTCGGACGGGACCTGCCCGGCGCGCCAGAGGTACGCGATGAACACGGCGATCAGGACGACGCCGAACCAGATCGGGATGGCGCCCAGGAGCGGAATCGCGAAAGCCGTGAGGGCGAGGAGTGCGAGGAAGCCGATGTCGAGGCGACTCTCCGACGGCAACGCGAGGAATCGCGGCGCCCGGGCGCCGGTCCGGCGCGCGGCCCGGCTCGCGACGATGATCCCGACGATGACCACGAGCGGCCACCCGAAGCCGAGCAGCAGCCGGTTCGACCCGGTCATGTTCGCGGCGGCGAACGGAAGGTAGGCGGCATCCGACCCGGAGCGGAACGCGTAGTAGAGGTCCACCGCGTATTCGGGCAGCACCGCGATGAGGGCGAGGATGGCGATGGCGAGCGCTCCGGAGATGTCCTTCTGCGCCGCTTCGGCGGCCCACGCGAGAAGGAATGCGGCGGCGACCACGGCAGCGCCGAAGATGAGCATGTCGAGCACGGGCACGGTGTGGGTGCCGGTCATGCGCAAGCCGATGGCCGGGGCGGCGATCGCGAGGCATACCGTGATCCGCAGGATGAGGGCAGGGGGCATCATCGTCTTTCCGTCGGGGCGACCGAGGAAGGACCACGGCCGCGACAAAGGGCCGAAGGTCTCGTTCGCCTCGAGAGTCGAGGTGCTGCGCCGGACGGATCATCGTGATCGTCAGCATGTCGACGCAGACGCGCCCGCAGAGCCGGGCGGAACTACTCCCCTTCGCCTCTGAGCCTTCCCGTCGCGCCTCGGGTGTGTCTACGGGCACCTGAGAGTTGGACGCGTCACACACGTTCGCACGGGGTGCGGGTGTGACGCCCGCGCGGCGTCGGCGGGTGGTCGGCGGTGGGCCGCAGTCGATAGTGTGGGGGCGTCGCACCGCGCATCGCGGTGCCACGGCCCGGCCCAGAGGTGGCTCCCGTCGTGCGGGGGTTTCAGGTTCGAATCCTGTCGCCGGCACGTGTCTCAGCCGCAACCCACGCCCGCGACCGCATGGGCGACCTCGTCGCCCGAGCGGGTGGCGGACGTGCTCGAGCAGACGTCCGCGCGGTGGTGGCTCTCGGGCGCGGCGGCACTCGACCGCTGGCTGGGAGAGACCATTCGCCCGCGCACGAACCTCGACGCGAGCACGACGGCGCGCGAGCTCCCGGCCCTGATCGCCGCGCTTCCCGACGGCCACAGCGTGTGGGTGTCGGGCGACGAGGGCGAGTTCGTGCCGTGGGAGCGGATCGCCGCGGATGCGGACGTGCAGCGGGTGCTCGTGCACGACGACGCGCGTGGACAGTGGCTGCTGCGACTCAACGTGGAGGACGGCTCGGACCGGGCGTGGCTGTACCGGCGCGACTCGCGCCTGCAGCTGCCGTGGGATGCGGCGGTCCTCGACCTGGACGGCATCCCCACGGGAGCTCCGGAGGTGCAGCTCGTGTGGAAGGCGCTGCGTCCGCGGCCGGAGGACGACCTCGACAAGGATGCCGTGCTGCCCCACCTGTCGGAGGAGAAACGGTCTTGGTGGCAGCGGGCCATCCTCACCATCCATCCCCACTCCACCTGGGCGATCCACGTGCGCAGTCCGCTGACCCCGGCCAAATCCAGCTGGAACCGGGGGCGGGCCGTCTAGTCCTCGAGCGGTCGCCGGTCGGGCTCTGCGGAGTGACCCGGCTCGTACTCGCCGGAGGTCACGGCGGTGAGCACGAGTGAGCGGAACCAGCGCTGCGCCGGCGTGAGGCTCGCCTCGCGCCGACTGTAGAGGGCGACCGGGGAGCTCTGCGCAGGCCACGGCAACTCGGCGATCCGCAGCTCGGGGAACCAGCCGCAGAAGACCTCGGCGACGTGTCGGGGCAGCAGCACGACGAGGTCGGTGGCGGAGAGCACCGCCGGGACGGTGGCGTACTCGACGACGCTGAGCGCGACCTGGTCGATCAGGCCCTGCTCGGCCAGCGACTGCTCGGGGAAGATGTGCCCGCCGCGCGAGGAGACCTGCACGAAGCGTCGCCCGGCGAACATGTCCGCACCCGTCTCGGGGAGCGGGTGGGCGCGCGAGGAGAGGGCGACGTACTCGACGCTGCGCACCCGCGAGCGCCACAGCCGCGCGCTCACGAGGTGCGAGACGGAGATGGCGACGTCGACGGTGCCCCGCACCAGCTCGTGCTCGACGTGGTCGGCGTCGACGCGCTCCACGCGCAGCCGCGGATGAGCGGCGGCCCGCTCGAGGCTCGCCATGATCGGCGGCAGGAACGTCTGCTCGCCGATCGAGGTGAGCCCCAATGCCAGTTCTCCGCTGAAGGATGCCGGATCGAACACGTCGGCCTCGCTCACGGCCGCGTCGATCTGCGCCAGCGCCTCGTGCAGCGGCGCGAACAACGCGGTCGCACGCGCGGTGGGCACCATCGCGTTCGCCTCGCGTCGGAAGAGCACATCGCCGAAGCGCTCGCGCAGGCGGGCGAGCGTGTAGCTGACCGTCGGCTGCGTCACGTGCAGCCGGTCGGCGGTGGCCGTCAGGCTGCGCAGCTCGTACAGCACGACGAACGTGCGCAACTGGTTCAGGTCGGGAAGCGACATCTATAGAGGATATCGATAGATGTCTTACGCAGAATCTATTGGACCGCAGTGACGGCGCTGGCTACCGTCGCTGTAAGGCAACATCCGAACGGCGAGGACCAGCGTTGATCATCGACATCCACGGCCACTACACGACGGCACCGGCACAGCTGGGCGCCTGGCGCGACCTGCAGATCGCCTTCGCGGCCGGCGAGGGGGCGGAGCCGGACCCGGCCGCGCTGCGGATCTCCGACGACGACATCCGCGAGACGATCGAGGCGAACCAGCTGCGGCTCATGGACGAGCGCGGCAGCGACGTCACGGTGTTCAGCCCGCGGGCGTCGTTCATGGCGCACCACATCGGCGACGCGACGGTGAGCGCCACGTGGGCGCGCATCTGCAACGACCTCTGCGCGCGCGTGAGCGCGCTCTTCCCCGACCGGTTCCTGATGGGGGCCATGCTGCCGCAGTCGCCCGGGGTCGACCCGGCGACGACGATCGACGAGCTCACCCGGGCCGTGGAAGAGCTCGGCGCGGTGACCGTCAACCTCAATCCCGATCCGTCGGGCGGACGGTGGGACGCGCCGCCGCTCACCGACCGCTCCTGGTATCCGCTGTACGAGAAGCTCGTCGAGTTCGAGATCCCGGCGATGATCCACGTGTCCACGTCGTGCAAGCCCCAGTTCCACACGACCGGGGACCACTACCTCGGCGCCGACACGACGGCGTTCATGCAGCTGCTGAAGGGCGACCTCTTCCGCGACTTCCCCGACCTCACCTTCGTGATCCCGCACGGCGGCGGCGCCGTGCCCTATCACTGGGGCCGTTTCCGGGGCCTCGCCATGGCGCTGGGCAAGCCCGAGCTCGAGGAGCACCTCCTCGGCAACGTGCTGTTCGACACGTGCGTCTACCACCAGCCCGGCATCGACCTGCTCACCCGCGTCGTGCCGACCGAGAACATCCTCTTCGCGAGCGAGATGATCGGCGCCGTCCGCGACGTCGACCCGCGCACGGGCCACTACTTCGACGACACCCGGCGCTACGTGGATGCCACGCCCACCCTGACCGCGCCGCAGCGGGAGCAGGTCTTCGAGGGCAACGCGCGCCGCGTCTACCCCCGCATCGATCGGGCCCTCGCAGCCCGCGGTCTCTGAAAGGCACCCCATGCGTCTGAACGATCTCGGACTGGTCCGCACCGTCATCGACCGCCCCGATCCCGCCGACGTCGAGCGGCTCTCGCACTTCGGCGTCGCGACCGTCCACGAGGCGATGGGGCGGGTCGGGCTGCTGCGCCCCTACATCCGCCCCGTCTACACGGGCGCGACGCTGTGCGGTCCGGCGGTCACCGTGCTGCTGCAACCGGGCGACAACTGGATGTTCCACGTCGCCGCCGAGCAGGTGCGGCCCGGTGACGTCATCGCCGCCGGCTGCACCACCGAGAGCGAGGACGGGTTCTTCGGCGAGCTGCTGGCGACCTCGCTCGCCGCCCGCGGCTGCGCCGGCCTGGTGATCGACGGCGGCGTGCGCGACGTCGCCGACCTCGAGCGGATGGACTTCCCGGTCTTCTCCCGCGCCATCAACGCGAAGGGCACCGTGAAGGCGACGCTGGGCTCCGTCAACGTCCCGGTGGTCGTCGCCAACGCCCTCGTCAATCCGGGCGACGTCATCGTCGCGGACGTCGACGGCGTCGTCGTCGTCCCGCGGGCGCTGGTCGGCGCGGTGGCCGACGCCGCGGCCGCCCGCGAGGCCAACGAGGAGAGCAAGCGGCAGCGGTTCCGCGACGGCGTCCTGGGGCTCGACCTGTACGGGATGCGCGAGCCGCTGGCCGCGGCCGGCCTGGAATACGTGGAGGACTGAGAGATGACGGCATCCGACGCGGCCGTGCGGCACGGACAGACTACCGGCGGGTTCGAGAAGACCCCCGGCTGGCTCGACTGGTTCGACGGTCCCCGCACCCCCGCCTTCGTCCTGCCCGCCGGTGCCGTCGACGCGCACTGCCACGTGTTCGGCCCCGGTGCGCAGTTCCCGTACGCGCCGCAGCGCAAGTACACCCCGTGTGACGCCTCGGCCGATCAGCTCTTCGCCCTGCGCGACCACCTCGGTTTCGCGCGCAACGTCATCGTCCAGGCCACCTGTCACGGCGCCGACAACCGTGCTCTCGTCGACGCGCTCGAGCGGGCCGGCGACCGGGCGCGCGGTGTCGCGACGGTGCGGGCCGACGTCGGCGACGACGAGCTCGCCGCCCTGCACGCCGCGGGCGTGCGCGGCGTGCGCTTCAACTTCGTCAAGCGGCTCGTCGACACCGTTCCCACCGATGCGCTCTCGCGCATCGTCGAGAAGGTCGCGCCGTGGGGGTGGCATGTGGTGATCTACTTCGAAGCCCAGGACCTCCCGGACCTGTACGACTTCTTCAGCGCCATCCCGACGGACGTCGTCGTCGACCACATGGGCCGCCCCGATGTCACGAAGGACGTCGACGGCGAGGAGTTCGGGCTGTTCCTACGCTTCCTGCGCGAGAACGCCAACGTGTGGACGAAGGTCAGCTGCCCGGAGCGGCTGAGCGTCACCGGCCCCCGTGCCCTCGACGGCGAGCAGCACGCCTACACCGATGTCGTCCCCTTCGCCCGTCGCGTCGTCGAGGAGTTCCCCGACCGCGTGCTGTGGGGCACCGACTGGCCCCATCCCAACCTGAAGGACCACATGCCCGACGACGGACTGCTGGTCGACTACATCCCGCAGATCGCGACCACCGCCGAGCTGCAGCGCAAGCTGCTCGTCGACAACCCGCTGCGGCTCTACTGGCCCGAACTCTCACGCGAAGGAGCATGACATGGCACTCGACAAGCCCTACCAGAAGATCCCCGGCACGATCATCTTCGACGCCGATCAGGCGCGCAAGGGTTATCACCTCAACCAGTTCTCCATGTCGCTGATGAAGCCCGAGAACCGCGAGCGCTACCTCGCCGACCGCGAGGCGTACCTCGACGAGTGGCCGCTGTCGCCCGCCCAGCGCCAGGCCGTGCTCGACCTCGACCTCAACGCGATGATGGCCGAGGGCGGCAACATCTACTTCCTCAGCAAGATCGGCGCCACGCACGGCATGAGCTTCCAGCAGATGGCCGGCTCGATGACCGGCATGAGCGAAGCGGCCTACCGCGACATGATGGTCGGCGGCGGCCGGCGCCCCGAGGGGGCGCGGCTGAAGGATCTCGACGGGTGGACGCCGCCGTCGACCGAGAAGGCCGAGACGATGCGCGAGGACGCGCCCGCGAGGTTCACCTCGGCCCTGTTCACCTCCCACGTCCCGGCGATCGGTGCGGCCATGGACCACGGCAAGACCGAGGAGCCGTACTGGAAGAAGGTGTTCGCCGGGTACGAGTGGACGCGGCGCTGGGCGAAGGAGAACACGCCCGACGTGATCATCCTGGTGTACAACGACCACGCCACCGCGTTCGACTCGAACATCATCCCGACCTTCGTGCTCGGCACCGGCGCCCACTATCCGGTGGCGGACGAGGGCTACGGCCCCCGGCCGGTGCCCGACGTGAAGGGCTATCCCGAGCTCGCCGCGCACATCGCCCAGTCGGTCATCCAGGACGATTTCGACCTCACCCTCGTCAACGAGATGGTCGTCGACCACGGCCTGACCGTCCCGCTGTCGCTCGTCTTCGGCGACGTCGACGAGTGGCCGTGCCGCGTCATCCCGCTGCCGGTCAACGTCGTCCAGTACCCGGTGCCGTCCGGGCGCCGGTGCTACGAGCTGGGCAAGGCCATCCGCCGCGCCCTGGACAAGTGGGACGGTGAGCCGCTGAACGTGCAGATCTGGGGCACCGGCGGCATGAGCCACCAGCTGCAGGGCCCGCGCGCAGGGCTGATCAACGAGGAATGGGACAACGCCTTCCTCGACCACCTCATCGCCGACCCGCTGGGTCTGACGGAGTGGTCGCACATGGAGTACGTCGACGAGGCGGGGTCGGAGGGCATCGAGCTCGTCGACTGGCTCATCGCGCGCGGCGCGATGGACGACCAGTTCGGCGGCGGTGCGCCGGACGTGCAGCACCGGTTCTACCACGTCCCGGCATCCAACACCGCCGTCGGCCACCTCGTCATCTCGAACCCGACGGCGCCCGCACCGGTACTGTCTCAGAGCGAGAGCCGTCCCGTCGAAGAGGTACCCGCGTGAGCGCCGAGAAGATCCGTATCGCCGTCGTGGGTGCCGCCGGCGCCTTCGGGAGGAAGCACCTCGACGGCCTCATGAACATCCCCGACGCCGAGGTCACGGTCGTCAGCGGCACCGACCCCGGGGCGACCGAGGCGGTCGCGCGTCAGTACGACGTCGCCACGGCCGTGACCGGCCTGGACGCCGTGCTGGAGCGCGACGACGTCGACGCCGTCATCCTCGCCACCCCCACGGGTCTGCACGCGGCGCAGACGCAGGCGGTGCTGGCGGCCGGCAAGCACGTCCAGGTCGAGATCCCGCTCGCCGACTCGTTGGCCGATGCCGAGGAGACGCTCGCGGCGGCGCTCGCCTCGGACCGGGTGTCGATGGTGGGGCACACGCGGCGCTTCAACCCGTCGCACCAGTGGATCCACCAGCGGATCGCCGCCGGGGCGTACGACATCCAGCAGATGGACGTGCAGACCTACTTCTTCCGGCGCACGAACACCAACGCGAAGGGCGAGCCGCGCAGCTGGACCGACCACCTCCTGTGGCATCATGCGGCCCATACGGTGGATCTGTTCGGCTATCAGGCGGGCAGGATCGTGCAGGCCCACGCGATCCAGGGGCCGTTGCACCCGGAGCTCGGGATCGCGATGGACATGTCGATCCAGCTCAAGGCGGAATCCGGCGCGATCTGCACGCTGTCGCTCTCGTTCAACAACGACGGGCCGTTCGGCACCTTCTTCCGCTACATCGGCGACACCGGCACCTACGTCGCCCGCTATGACGATCTCGTCGACGGCAACGAGACGCCGATCGACGTCTCGCACGTCGCGGTGAGCATGAACGGCATCGAACTGCAGGACCGGGAGTTCATCGCGGCGATCGGGGAGGGGCGCGAGCCGAACTCGTCGCTGCGTCAGGTGTTCGACTGCTATCGCGTGCTGGGGATGCTCGAGGAGCAGCTCGCGTGACCCTCGCCCGCGTCGGTCTCGGCTGCATGCCGCTCAGTCACGCCTACGGGGTCGCGCCGCCCGTGGAGGACGGCGTCGCGTTCGTGCGGCGCGCGCTGGATGCCGGGGCCGCCTTCCTCGACACCGCGACGCTCTACGGCGGCGGACGCAACGAGGAGCTCGTCGGTCGCGCCATCGCGGGACGTCGCGACGAGGTGCTGCTGGCGAGCAAGGGAGGCATGGCGATCGTCGACGGCGTGAAGCGGATCGACGGACGCCCCGAGACCCTCCGCGCCCAGGTGGATGCGTCGCTGCGCCGGCTCGGGGTCGATCACATCGACCTGTACTACCTGCATCGGTGGGACAAATCGGTGCCGATCGGGGAGAGCGTGCACGCCCTCGCCGGCGCCGTCGCGAGCGGCAAGATCGGCGCCATCGGGCTGTCGGAGGTGTCGGTCGCGCGGCTGCGCGAAGCGCAGCAGGCGGCGCCCATCGCCGCGGTGCAGAACGAGTACTCGCTGTGGAGCCGCAACCCGGAGCTCGGGATGCTGCAGGCCACACAGGAGGACGGGATCGTCCTGGTGGCCTTCTCGCCGGTCGCTCGCGGCTTCCTCGCCGATGCGATCCGCGACCCCGACCTCCTGCCCGACGGCGACATCCGCCGCGCGATGCCCCGCTTCCAGGGAGAGAACTGGTCGGCCAACGCCGCGCTCCTGCCGGCGTGGCGGCGCCTCGCCGCCGAGAGCGGATACACGCCGGCCCAGCTCGCGCTGGCGTGGGTGCTCTCGCGCGGCCCGCACGTCGTGGCGATCCCGGGGACGACGCGTGCGGACCATCTGCGCGACAACCTCGATGCGGCCGACCTCCGCATCGCCCCCGACATCCTCGACCGTGCGAGCGCGCTGATCGACACCGCGACCGTCGCGGGGGCGCGGTACAACGACCGCGGCGCGGCAGAGGTGGATGCCGAGACGTTCGAGGATGCCGCGTGAAGGCGATCTCGTCGATGGCGACCCGGCACGTGCTCGCCGACCTCGCCGCCGCGGCGGAGGCGGCCGGTCTGCCGGCCGTGGAGCTCGAGTCCGTCGGCGGAGTGGATGCCGGGCGCCGCGTCGCGGCGGGGGAGAGGGTCGACCTCGTGTTCCTGGCGGACGACGCGTTGCGCGCACTCGCGCGGGACGGCCATGTGCGCGCCGACACGGTGACGCCGCTGCTGCTGTCCCACGTGGCGGTGGCCGTCCCCGCACCCGAGGATGCCGTCGCCGTCGCGACCGGTCGGCCCGCCTTCGACGACGTCGCGGCGCTGCGTGACGCGCTGCGCGGGGCGCGGCGGATCGGCTACTCGACCGGTCCGAGCGGGGTGGCCCTCGTGGCGCTGATCGCCGAACTGGGACTCGACGACGAGCTGCGCGATCGCCTCGTCCAGGCGCCGCCCGGCATCCCCGTCGCCCGCCTGCTGCGCGAACGCCGCGTCGACCTCGGCTTCCAGCAGGCGAGCGAGCTCGTCGGCGAGCGGGGAGTGCGTCTGCTCGGCGCCCTGCCCGCCGCCGTCGCCATCGACACCGTGTTCTCCGGGGCGGTCGCGACTGCCGCGACCGCCCCCGAGGACGCTGCCGCGGTGCTGGCCGCCTTCGGCGATGACACCGCCGCCGCCCTCATCGTGTCGCACGCCTTCGACGTCCCCGGCGGGCACTGAGCGGCGCGCCTCACACCGCGCGCACCGTCGCGGTCGTCCCGGTCGCGACGGCCCGCGCGACGGCATCCATCACCGCGAGGTTTCGGGCGCCTTCGCGCGCACTGACGAGAGGCTCCGTCCGGCGTGCGACGACCTCGCCGAAATGGCGCAGCTGCCGGACGTATGGGCTCGTGTCGCCGTCCTCGACGCGCCGATCGGCGGGCTGCGGGTGCATCCGGTTCGTCCAGGTGCGCTCGCCGTCGTGGCGCCACACCTCCAGGGTCGGCAGCGTCAGCGACGCCTCGACGCCGCCGACACGGTGCGAATCGACCGGATGGGCGGGGAAGCGCGGCGAGTCGCCGGCCGTCAGATCCCAGCTCCACGGCCCCGCGACGGTGTCGGAGACGATGAGGGTGCCCAGTGCCCCCGAGTCGAACGCGAACGCGAGCGCGCCGGTGTCCTCGACCTCCAGGCCGCGGGTCGCGGTGGAGGCGAGGGCCGTCACCGCGGTGATCTCGCCGACGAGGTAGCGGAGCAGATCGATCTCGTGGATCAGGTTGATCAGGAACGTTCCGCCGGTGCCGGCCGTGCGGTGCCAGGCGATGTCGAAGTAGTCGTCCGGCTTGGCGAGGAACGAGGTGACGCTCACGGCGACGAGGCGTCCCAGGGTTCCGGCCGCGATGATCTGCTTCGCCCTCGCGGCGACCGGATGATGGCGCCGGTGATGCCCGACGAGGACCGGCACGTCGGCGGCATCGGACGCCGCGACGAGGGTCAGGGCGTCGGCCAGGTCGACGGCGACCGGCTTCTCGACGAGGACGGGGATGCCCGCGGCGATGAAGTCCAGCGCCTGGGGAACGTGCAGCTCGTTCGGCGTGCCGATGATGGCGGCGTCGGGTCGTTCCGCTTCGATCAGCGTCCGATGGTCGCGGTGGTGCCGCGTCCCGTACCGCTCGGCGACGAGCCCGGCCGCGTCGAACGGGTCGGCGATGCCGGCGAGGTCGAACCCGGCGGTCGCGGCGATCGTGTCGGCGTGCGTGCGCCCGATCGCGCCTGCTCCCACGAGCGCGACCCTCATCGCCCGGCCCCCACGAGCGTGCGCGCGGCGCGCGCCGCGGCCGCGGCCGCAGGACCGGCGACGAAGGCGCGTGCGACGGCGGAGCCGAGCGTCGCACCCCCTCCCGGATAGGTGCCCCGGAAGACCCCGGCGGAGACGTTGCCCGCGGCGAACAGACCCGTGATCGGGGTTCCGCTCCACGAGAGCACGCGGCTGTCGCGATCGGTCAGAAGGCCTCCCGAAGTGCCGAGTGCCCCGGCCCGCACGGGGACGGCGGCGTACGGCGGCGTGGACAGGGGGGCCAGGCACGGGTTCGGGGTGTGCGTCGCGTCGCCGAGGAACCGGTCCTGGGCGCTCGCGCCCCGTCCGAACACCGTGTCCACGCCGGTGGCGGCATCCCGGTTGAAGCGGGCCACCGTCGTCTCCAGCCCGTCGGGATCGACGCCGATGGCGATGCCGAGCTCGCGCACCGACGGCGCGGTCACCGCCCAGTCCGGGGCCGCGCCCGTCGCCGACCCGGCGATCGGGTAACGCTGGGCGAACGCCGCGTCGAACACCAGCCACGCCGGGCTGTTGCGCGGCCGGCCGGTCACGGGATCGGTGTCGCCGAACATGCGGCACGTGTCGGCGTACGCGAGGGCCTCGTTGACGAAGCGCTCGCCGGCCGCGTTGACCGTGAGCGAACCCGGCAGCGTCATCTCGACGTTGCCCATCCGTCCCGACGGTGCGCCGTCGTAGACCTGCTCCGGAGGGGTGAGCACCGGCACGCCCCAGATCTCGGTCATGTCCGCGACTGCGGCGCCGAGCGCCAACCCCAGCTCGAGCCCGTCGCCCTCGTTCGACGGGGCACTGATCGGGGTGACGTCGAAGGGGAGGAAGGCGGCCCGCAGGTGCGCGTTCCACTCGAAGCCCCCGGTCGCGACCACGACCGCGCCGGCGGTGACGGTCGTCTCGGCGAAGGAGACCCGCCACCGGTCGCCCGCACGTTCCAGTCCGTCGGCGCGGACGCCGCGCACCACCCGGATGCCGCGGTCCAGCGCACTCGCGACGAGAGACCCGACGAGGGCTCCTCCCATCGTGCGCACGCCGCGGGCGGCGCGGTCGGCTAGCAGGGTCGGATCGGCGGCCCGACCGTCCAGGTCGTCGCGCTCGGCCATCGTCAGCAGCGGGAAGTAGGACGGCGGACGAAGCGCCTCCGCGAGCCCGGGGAAGGGCGCGGGGTCGAACGGCTCGTTGTCCAGCGAGCGTCCGCCCGCGGCCGCTCCCGGCCATTCGCCGCGATAGTCGGGACGGGCCAGGGGAGCGAGACGGACGCGCGTCGCGGTGTCGAGATAGGCGATCGCCTCCCGGATCGTCTCCACGTACCACTCGATCGTCTCGGCATCCATGACGTGCCCGGACGCGGCGGCGAGGTAGTCGCGCCCCGCGCGGGGGCTGTCGGCGAAGCCCGCTGCGGCCGCGATGTCGGTGGCGGGGGCCCAGATGACACCGCCGCCGGCGCACGTGGTGCCGCCCAGGCGGTCGGCCTTCTCGGCGACGCAGACGACGGCGCCGGCATCCGCCGCCCGCAGGGCCGCGACCAGACCGGCCGCCCCCGAGCCCAGCACGAGCACGTCGACGGCGGGCGGCAGCTGCTCGACTCCCGCGAGGACGCCGCTCACGCCGTGGCCTCCGTCTCCGCAGAGAGCAGGACGAGGATCTTGCCGGTGGGAATGGACGGGTCGGCCATCGTGCGGAACGCCTCCGGGAGGTCGCTGAAGGGGAAGCGGTGGGTGAGGAGCGCCGCGGTGGCCGCGGGGTGGCGCGCGAGCATCGCGAGACCGTCCGGGATCAGGCCTCGGCTGTTGCGGCTGCCGTGCAGCTCGATCTCCTTGTCGGTGAGGTCTTTGACCGTGATGCGGGCGGGGCGGGGCGAGATCCCGACCTGCACGATGCGCCCGCCGGCCGCGATCAGGCGGACGGCGTTCTCCAGCGACGCAGGCACCCCCGTCGCTTCGATGACGACATCGGGTCCGGCGCCGTCGGTGAGGGCGGACAGCAGCGCTCGCTGCTCGTCGTCGGGGAATCCGTCGGCCACGCGGAGCGCGTGAGCCGCGCCGAACTCCCGCGCGAGGGCGACGCGCTCGGCGTCCGTGTCGGCCGCGATCACCGTCACGCCGCGTTCGGTCAGTCCGAGCGTCGCCAGCAGCCCGATCGGCCCGCATCCGAGGACGAGCGCCGTCTCGCCGGGCTGGGCTCCGGCGCGTGCGACGGCCTGCAGGGAGATCGACGCCGGTTCGCCGAGGGCCGCCGCATCCAGCGCGAGGTCGTCGGGCACCCGGTGCAGCCGGTCGACCGGGACGCTCACGACCTCGGCGAATCCGCCGTCCTCGTAGCATCCGCGCACCGACAGGTGCGGGCAGACGTGAGAGCGCCCGCGCCGGCAGGCGGGGCAGTCGCCGCACGCGACCAGCGGATCGATCGCGACACGCTCGCCGCGGGAGAATGCGGCGGCGGGGTCGGCGTCGATCACGGTGCCCGACATCTCGTGCCCCTGCACGAGGGGCAGCTGCGTGGGGAAGTCGTCGTCGAAGATGTGCAGGTCGGTGCCGCACAGGCTCACGGCGTGGATGCGCACACGGGCGTGGCCGGCGCGCGGCTGCGGCTCGGCGATCTCGTCGAACGAGAGCGTTCCGCGGGCGACGGTGCGGGCGGTGCGCATCAGGAGACCGTGTTCCGCGGATCGAAGAACACGTTCCACTCGGCGACGGTGCGCTGCGCGATGAGGCCCTCGGTGAAGAACGGGTCCTCGTCCAGACGGGCGCTCAGCGTGTCGCGGTCGGTGTCCTGGAGGATCAGCAGCGCGCTTGGGTCGGTGCTGGCGAGGGGGCCGCTCATGTACAGGATGCCCGCACGGTGCAGTCCCTGCAGGAAGGCGAGGTGGGCCGGGCGGTGCGTGGCGCGGGCCTCCTCGCTGCCGGGCGCGTAGGCGTATGACACGGCGAACGTCGGCATGATGACTCCTTCGTCTGGGCTCACGGACTCCAGTATGTGACGAAGATAGTGTGAACAGAACGACTGAATCAGTCATTGTTTATGCTTGATCCCGTTCAAATGGGCGCGCTACCGTGGCGGGCATGTCACAGGTGACTTTCGACTTCCGAGACACGTCCGTCGTCATCACGGGAGGGGCGCGCGGGATCGGCGCCGGCATCGGGGCGCTGTTCGCGGCATCCGGTGCCGACGTGTCCGTGTGGGATCGCGAGCCCGCCGCCTTCGCCGGATCGTGGGAGCCTTCCGCGCTGCTGACGGCGGACGTCACGGACGAGCGGTCGTTGCGCGACGCGATGGACCAGACGCTGCGCCGCGTGGGCAAGGTCGACGTCGTGGTCTCCTCCGCGGGGATCACTGGCCCGGTCGGACCCCTCTGGGACTACGACGCGGACGCGTGGCGACGGGTGGTCGATCTCGACCTCACCGGCGCCTTCCTGACGGCCAAGACCGTCGTGCCGCACCTGCGCGAACGCGGCTACGGACGCGTCATCACGGTCGCCTCGATCGCCGGCAAAGAGGCGACCGCCTCGCTGTCGGCCTACACCGCCGCGAAGCACGGCGTCGTCGGCATGACCAAGGTGTTGGCGCGCGAGCTGATCGCCGACGGCGTGACCGTGAACGCCATCGCGCCCGTCATGGTGCGAACGGAGCTGTTCTCGCAGCTGACCGACGAGTTCATCGAGCGCACGCGCGCCCTCATCCCGATGGGGCGCTTCCTGACGGTGGAGGAGGTGGCGGCGACCGTCGCCTGGATCGCGAGCGATCAGTGCGGCTTCACGACCGGAGCCACCTTCGACCTCTCCGGCGGCCGCGCCGACTACTGAGTCGCGCCCGTCAGCGCGAGGAAGCGGGCCCGCATCCGCTCCGGATCCGCGTCCCGTCCCGTGATCAGCCGGAAGGTGTCGGCGGCCTGGCCGACCACCATCCGCCCGCCGTCGAGAACCGCGCACCCGAGGGCCTGCGCCGTCTCGATCAGCTCCGTGCGCAGCGGCCGGTAGATCGCGTCGGCGACCCAGAGGCCGGAGTGCAGCAGCGACGGGTCGACAGGGATGCCGGGGTGGCCCACCATGCCGATGGGGGTCGCGTTGACCAGTCCGTCGGCCGCTCCGATCGCCGCCGCGAGCTCGTCGGCGCCGATCGCCACGATCTCCGCTCCCGGGAAGGCCGGGCCCAGCGCCGTGCGCACCGCCCGGGCGCGTTCGACGACGGGGTCGAAGACCGACAGCACCCGCGTGCCGGCGTTCAGGAGGGCGAAGGCGATGGCCGAGCCCGCTCCGCCCGAGCCGAGGAGGACGACGCGGTCGAGCGCGGGGGAGTCCAGCCCGTCGCGCAGGCCCTGGGCGAAGCCCGAATGGTCGGTGTTCGCGCCGATCGCGCGGCCGTCGCGGAACACCACCGTGTTCACGGCGCCCAGCAGCTCGGCGTCGGGGGAGAGCTCGTCGAGCGCCGACAGGACGGTCTGCTTGCAGGGGTGGGTGATGTTCAGTGCGTCGTAGCCGAGTTCCTGCGCCTGCCGCACCAGTTCGGCGCCGTCGGCGGCCGTCCGGCCGAGGGCGTCGATGTCGATCGTGCGGTAGAGGTAGCGCACGCCGTGCGCGTCGGCCTCGCTCTCGTGCAGGGCGGGCGTCGACGACGACCCGATCCCCGAGCCGATGAGTCCGACGAGGTAGGAGCGTGTCATGGGGTTCCGTTTCTGGGGACGCGGATGCCGGGAGCCGCGCCGGTGACGGCGGCGGCGCCCGGCATCCTGGTGTTCAGCGGCGGCTGAAGCGGTCGTAGGGCGTCGTGCGCACCGACTGCGTGAGCGCCTCGCCGGTCTCGGTGCGGCGATCGATCTCCGCGAGCTGACGCCGGCTCAGACCGAGGTGCGCCGTGGGCGTCCGCGAGGTCTCGGGGGCGAACACGGTCGCGATTCCCGAGATCAGGACGATGCCGATCGTGAAGAACGCGACCGCGGGCCAGTTCTGCTCGTTGCCCTCGCCCGTCACGAAGCCCTGCGCGATCGCGGGCGTGAAGCCGGCCAGGACGAGCCCGAGCATCAGGCTGACCGCCATGCCGGTGTAGCGCACGCGCGCCGGGAACTGCTCCGGGAAGTAGGCCGGGTACACCGAGTTGGACAGGGTGTAGGCGATGCCGATGAGGAAGATGCTCAGCGCCCACACCAGCGGCATGTTCGCGGCGTCGACGGCGGCCAGCACGGCGTAGATCGTGATCGACTGCAGCACGAGGCCGACGAGGAAGACGGGCTTTCGTCCGATCCGGTCCGACAGTGCCCCGGCGATCGGGCCGAAGCAGACCGCGGCGAAGTTGGCGACGGTGATGATGATGAGCATGTTCGCCCGCGGGATGCCGGCGACGGTCGTGCCGTAGGCCAGGACGAACACGTTGAACATCGTGTTGACGACGGTGAACAGCGACATCAGCGTCACGCGCAGGACGGTGCCGCCGTTGTAGCGGAAGAGGGTGACCAGCGGGATCTTCGCGACCTCCTCGGTCTCCTTCACCTCTTCGAACACCTCCGGCTCGTCCAGCATGCGGCGCAGGACGATCGCGACGACGGTCACGGCGAGCGATGCCCAGAACGGCACACGCCAGCCCCAGCTGAGCAGCGCGTCCTCGGGGAGGGCCGCGATCGGGATGAACACGAGGCTCGAGATCACGATGCCGAACATGATGCCGGACATCGTCCAGCTCGTGAAGAAGCCGCGGTGACGGTCGGGGGCGTGCTCCAGCGTCAGTGCGCTCGAGCCCGGGGACTCACCGCCGGCCGACACGCCCTGGATCAGGCGCAGCGCGACGATGATGATCGGCGCGGCGACCCCGATCGCGTCCCACGTCGGCAGGCAGCCGACGAGGAAGGTCGCCACGCCCATGATGGACAGGCAGGCCAGCAGCGCCTTCTTGCGTCCCCACCGGTCTCCGACGTGTCCCCACAGCACGGCACCGAACGGGCGGGCGACGTAGGCGACGCCGACCGTGGCGAACGACAGCAGCGTCGCCACGCCGGGCTCGCCGGCGGGGAAGAACAGGTGCGGGAAGATCAACGCCGCGGCGGACGCGTAGATGAAGAAGTCGTAGTACTCCAGTGCGCTGCCGATGAATCCTGAGACGGCGGCGATGCGCGCGTTGTTCTTCTTCCGGGGAGGAGATGTCGTCGTTGACATGTGCTCTGCCTTCGTTCGAGGGCGCTGAGGCCAGACGCCGTTGTTCTGTGGGGTGCGGTCGCGTGTGCGATGCGCTCCCGACAGCGTGGCATCCCTATTGTGTCGCGTCCAGAACTAGGTTTGTCTGAAACAAAGAGGATTCTGCGCTTAATCTTCCGGTGTCGGCAGGATGCGCTCCGCGAGGTCGAGCACCGCCCGGAGCGCGGCGCTCTGGTCGTCCTTGAGCCAGGCGATGCCGTGCCGCATGTACTGCGGCTCGTCGAGCAGCTCCACCCACCGGGCCCCCTGCGGCATGATCGGCGCCAGATCCTCGGCGGTGATCGTCACGCCGATGCCCGCCGCGACGAGGGTCAGCATCATGTAGGGGTCCGCCACCTCCTGCACGATGTTCGGGCGGAAGCCCGCGGCGACGCAGCAGCGGATGAGCCCCTCGGCCATGGCGGACGAGCCGTCCGTCGGCATCGAGAGGAAGTCGTCCTCGGCCAGCTGACGCGCGTGGAGTGCCGGCTCATCGGCCAGGGGATGATCGATCGGCAGGGCCGCGCCCAGACGCGTGCGGGCGATCATGCGGGAGTCGATGCCCTCGGCGGCGACCGGCAGCCCGACGAACGCCAGGTCGAGGGTGCCGCTGCGCAGCTTGGCGAGCCCATCGCGGGTGCGGACGCGACTGACCAGCTGCAGGTCCACCTCCGGCAGCTCCCGCCGGGCCGCGCGCGCCAGCGCCGGCAGGGTCAAGTGGTTGAACGCGCCCGAGAACCCGATGCGCACGGTGCCGCGGATGGCGCCGGAGGCCGCGCGCGCGGCCTCGGTGGCCAGGGCGAGGTCCTGGATCACGCGGTAGGCCATCGGCAGCAGTGCCCGCCCGGCCGGCGTCAGCGCGACGCTGCGCGTGTTGCGCTCGAAGAGCTCGGTGCCGATGCTCGCCTCGAGTCGGCGGATGGTCTGACTCAGCGGCGACTGCGCGACGTGCAGGCGTTGGGCCGCGCGTCCGAAGTGCAGCTCCTCGGCGACGACGACGAAGGCTTCGAGCCAGCGGATCTCCACCTCGCGAGCATAACGGCTGCCGATGTCCATGTCGGAGCGCTCACACGGGCGTGGACAGGATCTCGAGGAAGAAGCCCAGCGTCGGGCGCGCGTCGAAGTAGGCGTAGCGGACGCCGCCGCCGCGCACCGAGTCCCCCTCCTGATGCACGGGCATGCCCGCCGCGGCCATCGCCGCGACGACGGCGTCGTGATCGTCCACCGCGAAGCGGATGTGGTGCAGTCCCGGGCCGTGGTCGTCGAGGAACTCCTGCCAGATGTCGGGGCCGCCGCGGGGCGCGAGGAACTCGATCTCGATGCCGAACAGGTCGTAGAAGAGCGCATCGACCTCCGTGTCCAGGCTCGACCCGCGATAGCGTGCACCGCGGTAGCGGGCAGTGGTGCGCAGCCGTGGCTCGATGCCGAACGCCGCGCGCATCCCCGCCGCGGCGGCATCGAGGTCGGCGACGACCACGCCGATCTGGTCGAGTGCGGTGGCGAGGGTCCGCAGGTTCGGGGCGGTCATGACCGTGCCTCCGTCGTCGCGATCCCCACGGCACCCTCCGCGGGGGAGGAAGGCGCGGCGGATGCCGCGTGGCGCGCGGCGATGTAGCCGAAGGTCATGCCCGCGCCCACCTGCCCGCCGGCGCCGGGATACTCGGAGGCCATCGGGGAGTCCGCGTCGTTTCCGGCCGCGTACAGCCCGGCGATCGGTCGGCCGTGCGCGTCGAGCACGCGGGCCTCCGTGTCGATCCGCAGTCCCCGCGCGGTGCCGAGCGGGGTCGGGACGAGGGGAAGGGCGTAGAAGGGCGCCCTGCGGATCGGTCCGAGGTTGACGTTGGGGCGGTGGCGCGCGTCGCCGTACTGATGGCCGAACGGGCTCGTGCCCTTTCCGAACTCCTCGTCGACGCCCGTGACGGCGGAGCGGTTGTTGACCCGGACGGTCTCGGCGAGCCCGTCCGGGTCGACGCCGATCCGTCGCGCGAGCTCGGCGATCGTTCCGGCGCGGTGGATGTAGCCGTCCGAGACATAGCGGCGCAGCGCGCGCCCGGGGGTGTGCGGGCGGATCATGCCGAGGCCGTACTCGCGCAGGGCGTGGGCATCGATGATCAGCCACGCCGGGATGGCCTCGTCGCGGGCCTGGGCGGCGTACATGGCGCGGACGAACCGGTGGTACGACACCGACTCGTCGACGAAGCGGCGTCCCGAGGCGGTCACCGCGACGATGCCGGGCTTGGCACGGTCCCAGATGTGCGGGAAGACGACGAGCGACCCGTCGCGGCGCCGGCCGATGGAGCTGGGGAACCAGAAGCCGTTGTCGCCGTGATCCGGTCCGAGCGCGGCGCCCGCGGCGAGGCCGAGGGCGAGCGTGTCGCCCGTGGCCCCCTCGGCGGCGCGGGTGAACTGGGGCGTCGGGGCGGGCAGATGCGCCTCCCGCCACGCGTGGGAGGCCGCGAACCCGCCGCCGGCGAGCACGACGCCGCGCCGCGCGAGCACGCGCCGCTCACGCCCGTCCGCCTCCACGATCGCGCCGACGACGCGGCCGTCCTCGATCAGCAGCTCCTTCGCGGTGCTGCTGAACGAGACTCGGCCGCCGCGCGCCGTGAGGGTGTGGAAGAGGTTCGCGACGAGGGCGTTGCCCATCGCCAGACGGGTGCCGCGGGGGTAGCGCAGGCGATCGAAGAACCAGCGGATGCCGAGGGAGAGCGCCGTGGCGGCCGCCCGCGGCGACCAGCGGAACAGCTCCAGCAGGCGGTTCACCTCCGCCCGGCGCACCATGAGCGTGCCGCCGAACAGGGCGAACTCCGGCACGGGCGGCCGGACGCGCCGGAAGTCCTCGTAGCCCAGGCGGCGCCCGTCGAAGGTCTCCGGCTCCAGGGCGCGGCCGACACCGGCTCCGTCCTCCTCGGGGTGGTAGTCGACCACCGTGCGGGAATGCCAGAACCGCACTCCCAGGTCGTGGAACCAGTCGATCATCTCGGGGCCGCGGTCGAGGTAGGCCTCCCGGATCTCACGGGGCGCCTTGTCGCCGACCACCGCGTCGAGGTAGCGCGAGGCCTCCGCTCTCTCGTCCGCGAGCCCCTGTGCGCGCTGATGACGGTGACCGGGCACCCAGCAGGTGCCGGCGGAGTAGGCGGTCGTCCCCCCGAGGTACTCGGTCTTCTCGAGCACCAGCGTCTCCAGCCCGCTCGCGGCGGCGGTGACGGCGGCCGACAGGCCTGCGGCCCCCGTGCCGAGCACGAGAAGATCGACGACCGTGTCGCCGGGGCGCGCCGTCGCGGCGACCGCGCTCTCGGCATGCGGGGTGCGGGGGGTCGTGGCGGTCATGAGCGCTCTCCTTCGACGACGATGTGCCCGGCCGCCTCCGCGGCGGGCGAGGGTTGGGTCCGATCGACGCGCTCCAGCAGGTCTCGGGTGCTCCGGGCGACCCGGCGGGCGTAGGCGAGCGGATGCAGGCGCGCCTGCAGGCGCGCGTGGGGGATCTCGACGCTCACAGGAGTGCCGGGCCGTACGGCCTCGAGGAGCTCCGCCAACGGCAGCCCGCCTTCGCCGACCAGCAGCCGCTGCGCGCGGGCTTCGCCTTGCAGTGCGGCCACCCGGTCGTCGCCGCACGGGGCGGTCGGCGGCGCGTCGCACAGTTGGAGCACCGGCACGAGCGACGCTTCGAGGCCGCGGATGTCGTCGAGCGACGATCCGCCCCGCCAGATGTGGAGCGGGTCGAGCATCAGGGCCGCGCCGGTCTCACGGGCGATCGCGGCGGCGTCGGCGACGCGGCCGACGGGTTGATAGGAGATCGGCTCCAGCAGCGGGCGGATGCCGTGGGCCGCGGCATCCTGCGTCAGTGCCGCGAGCGTGTCGATCAGCCGTGCGCGGTCGGGGTCGGCCCCGGTGACCGTCAGCGCCGACGCGCCGAGGGCGGCACCGGCTTCAAGGGCGGGGAGCCACTGCTCGCGTCCGACCCCGGCAGTGAGCGGCAGGAACTCGACGTCGCGGACGGTCAGTCCCGTGTGCTGGAGTCTCGCGAGCGTCTCGGCGAGCATCGGCGAGCCCGGTCGCATGTCGAACGCGCGTTCCTGGGTCGTGACGGCCCGGACGCGGATGCCGACGAAGCCGAAGCCGGCCGCGGCCGCGATGTCGACCAGCTCGGGCGGCGTGAGCGTCAGCAGCGTGAGGTGCGCCACCCCCATCTCGCGCATCACCGGACCGCCGCCGTCTCGATGCGGGCGAGGTCGCGTCCGACGACGTAGCCGAAGGTCAGCGCGGGCCCGATGTTGACGCCGCCGGCGGGGTAGTGGCCGCCCATGACGTTGGCCTGGTCGGCGCCGACGGCGTAGAGCCCCGGGATGGGGCGGTCGTCGGCATCCACGACGCGCGCGCTCGCATCGGTGGCCAACCCCGCGAAGGTGCCGAACGAGCCGGGCAGTACGCGGACGGCGTAGAACGGCCCCTTCTCGAGGGGGGCGAGCGAGGGGTTCGGCGTGACGGAGGCGTCGCCGCCGTAGCGGTTGAAGGCGGTGCGTCCCCGCCCGAACCGGGTGTCGACGCCGGCGCGGGCGTCGCGGTTGAACTCCGCGACGGTGCGTTCGAGTCCGTCCGGATCGATCCCGCATCGCGCGGCGAGCTCGCGCAGGGTCGGCGCCTTCACGAGGTAGCCGTTGCGCAGGTAGGGCAGCAGCGGCACGGGGCGCGGCCGGGCCATGCCGAGCGGGAACCGTCGCACGAAGGTCGCGTCGGCGATCTGCCACGACTGGACCGGCTCGCCCGCCGGCACCGCCGCGAACATGCCGGTCACGTAGTCGTAGTACCCGTTGGCCTCGTTGACGAACCTCTCGCCCGTGCTGATGACGCCGATGCTGCCGGGCTTGGCGCGGTCCATGATGTGCGGGAACACGCCGGTGCGCCCCGTCGTGCGATAGGTGATGAGCGACACGGGGCACCACGCGCCGGCGGCGGCGCCCTGCTGGAGGCGTCCGCCGACGCTCTCTCCGAGCGAGATGCCCGTGCCGTCGGCGGTCGCCGGCGCCAGGGTCCAGTGCTCCGTGCCCGTGGGGGTGCGGGGGAACCGGTCGCGCCGACGTTCGACGTCGTTCGGGAAGCCTCCGGCGGCCAGCACGACGCCGGCGCGCGCGACGAAGGTGCGTTCTCCGTCCGGCGTCTGGGCGACGACCCCGGTGACACGGCCCTCGGCATCCGTCGTCAGCGCGCGGGCGGGGGAGCTGACGCGGATCTCGACTCCCGCGTCCTCCGCGGACTGCAGCAGTCTGCCCACCAGGGCGGTGCCGTTGACCAGCTGCATGCCGCGACGGTGGAGCACGAGATCGACGAGGTGGAGCCCGACCCGCCACGTGCAGTGCCACAGACCCCGCAGGTCGCCGCGGGCCGCCGCGAGGAACGCGCCGAGGTCCGGTCCGGCCATGATCCCCATCCCGAGGAAGGACGTCTCGTAGAGCTGACCGCGAAGGAGCGCCCGCACCGAGCGGCTGAGCCGGCGTGCGTTGATCGGTTTCGGGGCGGCGGAGCGGTTGCCGGTGCCGGCATGGGGCAGATCGCCGTAGATGTCGTGGATCTTCGAGCCGGGCACGAACTCGAGCGCGGTCCGGGTGTGGAAGAACTCGATCATCTCGGGGGCCGCCTCCAGGAAGGCCCGCACCCGGTCCTCCTGGTAGTCGTCCCCGAGCACGGCACGCAGGTAGGCGCTGACGTCGTCCAGCGACTCATCGACGCCTTCGCGGGTGGCGAGCAGTGACCGCGGTGCCCACAGCCACCCGCCCGACCATGCCGTCGCGCCTCCGCAGACCTCCGCCGCCTCGAGCACGAGCACGGAGCTTCCGCCGTGAGCGGCGGTCACGGCGGCGGCGAGCCCACCTGCTCCCGCACCCACGACGACGACGTCGTACTCCGAGACGGGCGATGTCTGCATCAGGGGTCCTCCGTTGGCTCCGCGATGATCATGATCCCGAGGGACACAAACTGTGACGTTTGGTGTATATAATCAGGGATCGATCGTGTAGAAAAGAAGATATAGCGGTCGTGTGCGTCGTGCAACCCGCGTCCAGAGGTCGGCGCGCGGAGAGCGTTGTCGTTATGCACGGCGATGCGGCTGGCCTCCCGCGTCGGACGCCCCTAGATTCGATCTCGTGGACGAGCACGACCCGCGTACCGAACCCGACCCGATCACCGAAGCGATCTGCATCCTCGGCTACGACTGAGCAGCCGGGTCCCGCCGTCCTGCCCGGATAGGCTGAGGACTCGTGACACCTCCGACGACGCACCGGCTGCCCGCCGGCGTCGCCCTCGGGGGCGCCGTGCTCGTCGGTGTGCTGACGGCCATCCAGGCGCGCATCAACGGCCAGCTCGGTCTGCACATCGGCGACGGCTTCGTCGCCGCCGTCGTCTCTTTCGCCTCCGGCTTGGCCGTGCTCGTCGTGCTCTCTGCCGTCCTGCCGGCCGGCCGTCGTGGCGTCACGGCCCTCGTCCTCGGCATCCGTGCGCGCACGATCCCCTGGTGGATGCTGGGTGGCGGCCTGGCCGGAGCGCTCACCGTCGCCACGCAGGGGCTCGCCGTCGCGGTCATCGGCGTGTCGCTGTTCACCGTGGGTGTCGTCGCCGGGCAGACGCTCAACGGACTCGTGCTCGACCGCATCGGCTACGGCCCGGCCGGCGTCGTCGCCGTCACCATGCCGCGTGTCGCGGGCGGCATGCTCGCGCTCGTCGCCGTCGGCATCTCCCTGCAGGGCGGCGTGCTCGACCGCATCCCGTGGTGGATGCTGCTGCTGCCGTTCCTGGCGGGCGTCGGCATCGCGTGGCAGCAGGCGACCAACGGACGACTTCGTCAGCGCGTGGGCACGCCCCTGACGGCGACCTTCGTCAACTTCCTGGGCGGGACGATCGTGCTCGCGATCGCGGCGGCCGTCCACGTCGCGCTCGTGGGACCGCCCGCCGAGCTCCCCGCGGCCGGCTGGCTGTACCTCGGAGGCGTCGTCGGCGTCGCCTACATCTTCCTGTCGGCGGCTCTCGTCGCCCACACGGGTGTGCTGCTGCTGGGCCTGGGGGTGGTCGTCGGCCAGCTCGGCACCGCGTTCGCGATCGACGCCCTGTGGCCCGCCGATTCGGGCTCGGGCTGGGTCACGGAGCTGCTGATGGTGCTCGTGGCCGGGGCGTCCGTCGTCATCGCCGCCGCGCCGTGGCGGCGCCGGCGGACTAGTCCTTCTTCTTCTTCTTCTTGACCTTCTTCTTCGCCTTCGCCGCGGCGGCGTCCGCCTTCTCGCCGGAGACCGTCGCCGCCGGCATCCGCGTCAGGTGCGATCGAGGGTCGACCGAGGTCCGCCGTCCCGGGCGCGCGCCCTGCGGCTTGCCACCGACGTAGAGCCACCCGAGCAGCTCCTCGTCCGCGCCGAGGCCGTGCGCCTTCGCGACGGCCTTGGCGCGGGTGTAGCGACCCGTGCGCCAGATCACGCCCCAGCCCGCTTCGTCCAGCAGCAGGCTCAGCATGTGCGCGACGCCCGAGGCGACGGCCTCCTGCTCCCAGCGGGGCACCTTGTCGCTCTTGCGGTAACTGGCGACGATCGCGAGCACGAGGGGTGCCCGCAACGGCTTCGTCGAGGGCTTGTCGTCGCCCTCGGCCGTCGCGATGGCCGCACCGAGGGCCAGTCGGTCATCGCCGCGCAGCTCGATCACCCGCCACGGGCGCAGAGACGAGTGGTCGGCGACGCGGCCGGCCGCCGACACCAGGGTGAGCAGCTCGGCACGGGTCGGGGCGGCATCCGTCACCTTCGACCACGACCGCCGCCCGCGCACCGCCGCGAGGGCGGGGTAGTCGGTGACCGCGTCGATCACGACGCGTCCGCCTCGCCCTGCGGCGTGAACGAGAGCGACAGCGAGTTCATGCAGTACCGGTCGCCGGTGGGCGTGCCGAAGCCGTCGGGGAAGACGTGGCCCAGGTGGGACCCGCAGTTCGCGCAGCGCACCTCCGTACGCACCATGCCGTGGCTGCGATCCTCGATGAGCTCCACGGCCTCCGGCCGCACCGACTCGTAGAAGCTCGGCCACCCGCAGTGCGAGTCGAACTTCGTGCCGCTCTGGAAGAGCTCGGCGCCGCACGCGGCGCACGTGTAGAGACCCGCGCGGCTCTCGTCGAGGAGCTCGCCGGTCCATGCGCGCTCCGTCCCCGCCTGACGCAGGACGGCGTACTGCTCGGGGGTCAGCTCCGAACGCCACTGCTCGTCGGTCTTGGTGACGTGGTAGGTCATATCTGGCTCCTTAGTCCACCTCCATTCAACCCGACGTCGCGGGGGCGTGCTCCGTCCCGGCGAGAATGGAGCCCGTGGATGCAGAGATCGCCGCGGTCGCGGAACGCTACGCGCGCTTCGCGCGGAAGGAGGCGCCCGGGCGCTCGGCCGTGTACGCCGACTGGGCGGCCGGCGTCGCCGCAGACCGGACGGTGCAGTCCGTCCTGGCGCGGATCGCCCCGATGCACCGTCAGCCGCCGCTCGTCTTCGCCGTCGCGCGCCTGCTGGGCTCCGGCGAGCCGCCCTACGCGGTGTGGCGGGAGTGGCTCCTGCGCCACGCCGACGAGGTCGTCGGGGAGTGCGCCCGCCGGTCGCTCCAGACGAACGAGCCGCTGCGGTGCGCCGCTCTGCTGCCCGCGCTCAGCCTCATCGAGGGGCCGATCGCCCTGCTCGAGATCGGTGCGAGCGCCGGACTCTGCCTCTACCCCGACCGCTATTCCTACCGTTACGCGACCCCGGACGGCGAGATCGCCCTCGACCCCGACGACGGCACGTCGGAGGTGGTCCTGCACAGCGTGCTGCGCGGCCCGCTCGTACCGCCGCTGCGCTCTCCGACGATCGTCTGGCGCGCCGGGATCGATCTCGCACCGCTCGCGCCGACCGATCGCGCGACGGCCGCCTGGCTGACCGGTCTCGTCTGGCCGGGCGAGGAGGGCCGCGTCGAACGCGTCGCCGACGCGCTGCGCATCGCGGCGGCCGACCCGCCGCTGCTCCTCGCCGGCGACGGCTCCGCCCAGCTCGCCCGCGCCGTCGCCGCGGCGCCGCGGGAGGCGACACTCGTCATCCAGACCCCGGGGGTGCTGGCCCACATCCCGTGGGATGCCCGCCACGTCCTCATCGACGACGTGCGCGCTGCGGGACGGTGGATCACCCTCGACGCCCCGACGCTGCATCGCGGCTGGCAGGTGGGAGCGCACGCGCAGGAGCCGTCGTCGGACGGGTTCGCCCTCGCCCTCGACGGGCGCATCGTGGCGATGGCCGATCCGCTCGGCTCCTGGCTGGAGTGGCGCGAGGGGGAAACGTCCTCGCCGCGTTAGCGTGAAGTGTGCCCCTCGCCGACCGTGACCGCCTGCTCCTCGACTTCGAGTCGCGCTGGAGCGGTCACGATGCGGCCAAGGAGGAGGCGATCCGCGCGGAGCTCGGGCTCGCGCCGGCGCGCTACTACCAGCTCCTCGGCCGGGTCGTCGACCAGCCGGATGCGGCGGCCTACGATGCGATGCTCGTGCACCGGCTGCGCCGGTTGCGCGAGGCACGCGAACGCGAGCGCGCAGGCCGCGCCGCCGTTCCCGCGGTTCCCACGGGAACGGGCCGATAGCATTCTGTGGTGCCGAGAACCCCCGCTCACCAGGACCGCTTCGATGATCTGCCCCTCGACGGGGGCCGCATCGGTGCTCATCGCGCCGAGAACCCGCGGATGCGCGGGGGCGTGGTGGTGCTGTGGTCGGCGATCGCGATCGTCGTCCTCGTCGCCGTGGGCATCTTCGGCACGCTGGTCGCGACCGGGCGCGTGACCCTGTTCCCGACGCCGAGCGCGACCCCGACGCCGATCGCGACGGCCGAGCCCGTCGTCGACCCGTCGTTCAAGGTGACCGTGCTCAACGCCACCACGCAGTCGGGGCTCGCCGGCGCGCTCGCCCAGACCATCGTGGCCGCCGGTTGGGCCGCCGACGACGTCACGGCCGGCGATGCCGGCTCGACGGGGTTCCAGACCACCACCGTGTTCTATTCGGATCCCGCCGAGGAGGGCGCCGCCCGCGGCCTCGCGCAGGTCATCGGCGGTGCGACGGTCTCCCTCAGCGACGCCTATGCGGGGCTGGCCGGCGGCGACGGCAGCACGCTGCTGGTCGTCGTGATCGGCGCCGATCGCACGGATGCCGGCGCCACGCCGGCCGGCTGACACCGCGCGGACGCGACCTCCGCGGGGGAGTGTTTCACGCGTGTGAACACTTCGATGCGCGCGTGTCAACAGTTGCCGGATCGGCGTTTTCGCGCCGCGAGCGCTGGTTAGCATTGCGACGTCCCACCGCAGCATCAGGAGATTCGCATGGCCCAGGGTACCGTCAAGTGGTTCAACGCCGAGAAGGGTTTCGGCTTCATCACCGTCACCGATGGCCAGGACGTCTTCGTCCACTACTCCAACATCGACATGTCCGGATTCCGGGTGCTCGAGGAGGGGCAGACGGTCGAGTTCACCGTCGGTGCCGGCCAGAAGGGCCCGCAGGCCGAGTCGGTCCGCGTCGTCGCCTGACCCCGCGTCGACCCTCCTCCCGCGCGCCTTCGGCGGCGGTTCGGCGCGTGTCGCCGCGCCGGGCGTCGGCGGCTTGCACTCGTCATGCCAGAGTGCCAGAATGAGTTAGCACTCCATCCTCGCGAGTGCTAAAGACTCATCCTCACGTCCGGGAGGGACGACACACTTATGGCAAAGATCATCGCTTTCGACGAGGAGGCCCGCCGCGGCCTCGAGCGTGGCCTGAACATCCTGGCCGACGCCGTCAAGGTGACCCTGGGCCCCCGCGGTCGCAACGTCGTGCTCGAGAAGAAGTGGGGCGCCCCCACGATCACGAACGACGGCGTCTCGATCGCCAAGGAGATCGAGCTCGACGACCCGTACGAGAAGATCGGCGCGGAGCTCGTCAAGGAGGTCGCCAAGAAGACGGACGACGTCGCCGGTGACGGCACGACCACCGCGACCGTCCTTGCCCAGGCGCTCGTTCGCGAGGGCCTGCGCAACGTCGCCGCCGGGGCCGACCCCATCTCGCTCAAGAAGGGCATCGAGAAGGCCGTCAAGGCTCTCTCCGACGAGCTGCTCGCATCGGCGAAGGAGGTCGAGACCAAGGAGGAGATCGCCGCCACGGCATCCATCTCCGCCGCCGACCCCGAGATCGGCGCGCTGATCGCCGAGGCCATCGACAAGGTCGGCAAGGAGGGTGTCGTCACCGTCGAGGAGTCGAACACCTTCGGCACCGAGCTCGAGCTCACCGAGGGCATGCGCTTCGACAAGGGCTACATCAACCCCTACTTCGTCACCGACCCGGAGCGTCAGGAAGCGGTGTTCGAGGACCCGTACATCCTCATCGCGAACCAGAAGATCTCCAACATCAAGGACCTGCTGCCGATCGTCGACAAGGTGATCCAGGAGGGCAAGGAGCTCGTCATCATCGCGGAGGACGTCGAGGGTGAGGCCCTCGCGACCCTCGTGCTCAACAAGATCCGCGGCATCTTCAAGTCGGTCGCCGTCAAGGCCCCCGGCTTCGGCGACCGTCGCAAGGCCCAGCTGCAGGACATCGCGATCCTCACCGGCGGCCAGGTCATCACGGAGGAGGTCGGTCTCAAGCTCGAGAACGCCACCACCGACCTGCTCGGCAAGGCGCGCAAGGTCATCGTCACCAAGGACGAGACCACGATCGTCGAGGGTGCCGGCGAGTCCGCGCAGATCGAGGGTCGCGTGACCCAGATCAAGCGCGAGATCGAGAACACCGACAGCGACTACGACCGCGAGAAGCTGCAGGAGCGCCTCGCCAAGCTCGCCGGCGGCGTCGCCGTCATCAAGGCGGGTGCGGCCACCGAGGTGGAGCTCAAGGAGCGCAAGCACCGCATCGAGGACGCCGTCCGCAACGCGAAGGCGGCCGTCGAGGAGGGCATCGTCCCCGGTGGTGGCGTCGCGCTCATCCAGGCCGGCAAGCGTGCGTTCGAGAAGCTCGAGCTCACGGGCGACGAGGCAACCGGTGCGAACATCGTCAAGGTCGCCATCGAGGCCCCGCTGAAGCAGATCGCGCTGAACGCCGGTCTCGAGCCCGGTGTCGTCGCGAACAAGGTGTCGGAGCTGCCCGTCGGCCAGGGCCTGAACGCGGCCACCGGCGAGTACGTCGACATGTTCGCCGCCGGCATCATCGACCCGGCCAAGGTCACGCGCTCGGCGCTGCAGAACGCCGCGTCGATCGCGGGTCTGTTCCTCACCACCGAGGTCGTCGTCGCCGACAAGCCCGAGAAGGCTGCCGCGCCCGCCGGTGACCCCACGGGTGGCATGGACTTCTGAGTCCGACCCTCATCGGAAAGGCCCCTCCTCGGAGGGGCCTTTCTGTGTTCCCGGATGCCGTCAGCGGAACAGGCCCGCCGCCGCGACCTCGGTCTGCGCGTACTGCGCGCCCGCGTGACCGAGGGCGGTCCCGATGTCGGTGAGGGCGCTCTCCAGCTCGGTCTGCGCGCTGCGCCAGCGATCGACGAGACTCTGGAACGCGACGGCGGCGCCACCGGTCCAGGTGCCCTGGAGCTGGGTGAGCTGACCCAGCATCGCGGCGGTCTCGGCCTGGAGCCGGTCGGCGGTGCCGCGGATCGCACCGGTGGCGGCGAGGACGGCGTCCGCATCGACGCTGAAGGCGGTCATGGGATCTCCTTTCGACGGGGCCCCCACGCTACGCGGCGCGCGTGGCCGCGCGCGGGGCGGGCGCCGCTCCCGTGGACGGCGTCGGGCGCCAGCCGTGCGGGGAGGAGGCGGCGCCCTCAGGAGTCCGCGTGGAGGCGCGGCAGCGGCTGGGTCTCGATGAACAGGTGCTCGGCGGCATCCCGCGCCTGGGCCAGCGGGAAGGCCACCCGGAAGGTCGCGCCGCCGCCGGGCGTCTCGCTGACCACGATGGATCCGTGCAGCGCCTCGACCACGGAGGCGACGATCGAGAGCCCGAGGCCCGAGCCTCCCGTCTCGCGCGTGCGAGAGGTGTCGGCGCGCCAGAACCGCTGGAAGATCTTGTCGCGGAGCTGGGGCGGGATGCCGTCGCCGTGGTCGATGACCGAGATCCAGCCCATGCCCGCCGGCTCGTCGACGCCCACGGCCAGCTCCACCGGCGAGCCCTCCGGCGTGTAGCGGCGGGCATTGCCCAAGAGGTTCGCCACCACCTGGCGGATGCGGTTCTCGTCGCCGAGCACGATGGGCTCCCTCGCCGCCAGAACGGGAGGCCGTTCCGCCGGCGCGGGCGTGCCGGTCTCTTCGCCCGGGCGCGGGCGCCGACGCAGCAGCGCGCCGATCGCGGCCGTCGGCGGACGGCGCCGCGTCGGCGAGCTGCTCGTCGGGGGAGCGGATGCGGGGCGCAGCAGTCGCGGCGCGGGAGCGTCGTCCAGGAACGACACCGTTCGCTCCGGCGCGGTCGCCCGGGCATCGAGCACCGCGTCGCGCGCGATCGGGCGCAGGTCGACGGGGGCGACGACGATGTCGCGGCGCTCGTCGAGGCGGGCGAGGGCGAGGAGGTCCTCGACGAGGCCGCCCATCCGGATCGCCTCCTTCTCGATGCGCTCCATGGACTGCGCCGTCTGCTCGTCGCCCGAGATCGCCCCCATCCGGTACAGCTCCGCGTAGCCGCGCACGGTCACGAGCGGGGTGCGCAGCTCGTGGCTGGCATCGCCGATGAAGCGTCGCATCTGCAGCACGGTCGCATCGCGCTGCCCGAGGGCGTGGTCGACCCGGTCGAGCATCGCATTGATGGCGGTTTTGAGCTTGCCCACCTCGGTGCCCGGGGCGATGTCGCCCATGCGCTGACCGAAGTCACCGCGTGCGATCGACATGGCCGTCTGCTCGACCTGTCCGAGACTGCGGAACGCGAGCGTCACGAGCCACCGGGTGAGCAGGGCGCTGGCGAGGATCGTCAGGATGGCGAGGATGCTGTAGATGCCGACGAAGCTGGCCACGGTCTGGGTGACCGGAGTCAGCGGCAACGCCAGCAGCTGCACGTTGTTCTCCCGCGCCCCCGGGATCTGCAGCACGTCCACGGCGGCGTGGTACACCGTCTCGCCGTCGGCGGAGAACAGCTCGAACGGTGCCGTGCCCTGCATGAGCGTCCGATCGAGACCGAAGGTCGCCGGGAACACCGGACCGTCGCTCTGGGCCGGCCCGCCGGTGGCCAGCAGGGTGCCGTCCGGGCCGTAGACGGCGATCGAGAACGAGGTGAGCGGCGGATAGTCGGCCGGCTCGAACTGCGCGACGCCCTCGACCACCTCGACGTTGAGCAGGCTGCTGGCCTGATCGAGCGTGACGGTCTGGCTGATCGACTGGTCGCGTTCGGCGATCTGGGCGTTGCGGAGGAAGACGGCCGTTCCGAAGCCGGCCGCGAGCAGGCCCACGGTGAGCACCGCGACCGTGACGCCCGTCACCTTGGCGCGCAGGCTGATGCCGCGCCACCACGACGTCAGGCGATCGTTCTTCTTCGCGTGCGCCGCGTACACCCCGTCCACCGTCATGGGCGGGCGGTCAGGAGGACTTGCCGGCCTTCAGCATGTAGCCGAAGCCGCGCTTGGTCTGGATGAGCGGCTCCGACGAGTACGGGTCGATCTTGCGGCGCAGGTAGGAGATGTAGCTCTCGACGATGCCGGCATCGCCGTTGAAGTCGTACTCCCACACGTGATCGAGGATCTGCGCCTTGCTGAGCACCCGGTTCGGGTTGAGCATCAGATAGCGCAACAGCTTGAACTCGGTCGGCGACAGATCGATGGAGACGTCGCCGACGGTCACGTCGTGCGTGTCCTGGTCCATCGTGAGCTCACCGGCACGGATGGTGGACTCCTCGTCGGCCTGCATCGTACGGCGCAGGATGGCCTGCAGACGCGCGACGATCTCGTCCAGCGAGAACGGCTTGGTGACGTAGTCGTCGCCGCCGGCGTTGAGCCCCTCGATCTTGTCCTCGGTCTCGTCCTTCGCCGTCAGGAACAGGATCGGGGCGGTGTATCCCGCGCCCCGCAGACGCTTGGTGACGCTGAACCCGTTCATGTCGGGAAGCATGACGTCGAGGATGATGAGGTCGGGTTCCTCCTCGAGGACGGCCGAGATGGTCTGGGCGCCGTTGGCGACGGCGCGCACCTGATAGCCGGCGAACCTCAGGCTCGTGACCAGCAGGTCCCGGATGTTCGGTTCGTCGTCCACGACGAGGATGCGCGGTGCGGTCATAGGCCCATCCTGGCATCGCAACCCTTCCCTTTGCTGGATATCGGCGAAGATGGGTGAATGACGACGCCCGCGCCGCAGGTCCCCGTCCCTCCGTCATCACCGTTGTTCGCGCCGCCGATACCGCCCGTCGCGCCGCCGATCGCGCGTCCGGCCCGTGCCCTCCCGGGCGACGCCCTCGTCGGCGGCCTCGCCTTCCACCGGCTGATCTTCGCGCGGCGACGCTCGGGCTGGTGGACGCCGCTGGTCACCGGCATCCTGGGGCTGGCGATCTACGTCGCCTTCCTCGTGTTCGCCATGGTCGTCGTCGGCATCGCGCTGTTCCGCGACCCGGAGCGGCTGGACAGCCTCGCGCGCCTGGGCCAGTCGGGCGGTGTCGACATGGGCGACCCGCTGATGGTCGCGATCCTGCTCGGCACGATCGCCCTGATGCTGCCGGCCTACATCCTGGCGTCGCTGATCGTGAACGGGCGGCGCCTCGGGCTCGTCTCGTCGGCCGCGGGCCGGCTGCGCTGGCGATGGATGCTGCTGTGCGGCGCGCTCGCCGTCGGCGTCTCGGCGGTGCTGACCGCGGTGGGGTTCCTGCTCCCCGGCGGCATGGAGGAGCCGGTCGCGGGCGGCCCGGCCCCGACCTGGCCGATCACCGCGGTGGTCGTGCTGCTGCTGGTGCCGGTGCAGGCGGCCGCGGAGGAGTACATCTTCCGCGGATATCTCATGCAGGCCATCGGGCGATGGCTGCGGCATCCGGCGTTCGCCATCCTGCTGCCCGTGCCGCTGTTCGTCCTCGGCCACGGCTACGACGTGCTCGGCCAGATCGGCGTGGGGCTGTTCGCGGTCGCCGCCGGCTGGCTCACGTGGCGCACCGGGGGCCTGGAGGCGGCGATCGCGCTGCACGTGGTGAACAACCTGACGGCGTTCCTGCTGTCGCTCGCGTCGGGATCGAGCCCGACGGAGAGCACGACCGGCATCGTCAGCTTCCTGTGGTCGTTCCTGCTGATCGGCGGCTACGTCGCGGTGGTCGAGTGGATGCTGGTGCGTCGCCCGCTGCCGCGGACGCTGCTGCTGCCGCCGCCCGCTCCCGCGTGGTGAGCATCCCGCTCGTCGGGGCGTTTCGACTCGCTCCGCTCGCTCAACGACCGGGGGTGCGGTGCGGTTCCGGGCGTTGAGCGAGGAGCGCAGCGACGAGTCGAAACGCGGTGCGGTTCCGGGCGTTGAGCGAGGAGCGCAGCGACGAGTCGAAGCGCGGGCGCTTTCCGGTCGTTGAGCGAGGAGCGCAGCGACGAGTCGAAACGCGGTGCGCTACGCGGCGGCGATGCCCTCGGCATCCAGGATCGTGTAGCTGTACCCCTGCTCGGCGAGGAAGCGCTGCCGATTCTGGGCGAAGTCCTGGTCGACGGTGTCGCGGGCGATGAGCGTGTAGAAGCTGGCGGTGTGCCCGTTCGACTTGGGACGCAACAGGCGGCCCAGACGCTGCGCCTCCTCCTGGCGCGAGCCGAAGGATCCCGACACCTGGATCGCGACCGACGCGTCGGGCAGATCGATCGAGAAGTTCGCGACCTTCGAGACGACCAGCACGGGCACGCGGCCCTCCCGGAATGCGGCGAACAGTTCCTCGCGCTCGTCGACGGGCGTCGCGCCGGTGATCTTGGGGGCGTCCAACGCCTCGGCGAGCACGTCGATCTGGTCGAGGTACTGCCCGATCACCAGGATCTGCTCTCCGCTGTGGCGGGCCACGAGGTCCTTCACGACGCCGATCTTGGCGTGCGCGGTGGCGGCCAGGCGGTAGCGCTCGTCATCGGCGGATGCGGCGTATTCGAGGCGGTCGGAGGGCGGCAGGTCCACACGGACCTCGTAGCAGACGGCGGGGGAGATGAAGCCCTGGGCCTCGATCTCCTTCCACGGCGCGTCGAAGCGCTTGGGGCCGATGAGACTGAACACGTCGCCCTCGCGGCCGTCCTCGCGCACGAGCGTCGCCGTCAGGCCCAGGCGGCGGCGCGCCTGCAGATCGGCGGTGAGCTTGAACACGGGTGCGGGCAGCAGGTGCACCTCGTCGTAGACGATGAGTCCCCAGTCGAGCGCGTCGAGCAGCGCGAGGTGGGCGTACTCGCCCTTCCGCTTCGCCGTCAGGATCTGGTAGGTCGCGATCGTGACCGGCTTGACCTCCTTGGTCTGGCCGGAGTACTCGCCGATCTCCTCGGGCGTCAGCGACGTGCGCTTGAGCAGTTCGTCGCGCCACTGGCGGGCGCTGACGGTGTTGGTCACGAGGATCAGGGTGGTGGTCTTCGTCTCGGCCATCGCGGCCGCGCCGACGAGGGTCTTGCCCGCGCCGCAGGGGAGCACGACGACGCCGGAGCCGCCCTCGCTGAAGATGTCGACCGCCTGGCGCTGATAGGGGCGGAGGGTCCAGCCGTCCTCGTGCAGGTCGATCTCGTGCGGCGTCCCGGGCGTGTAGCCCGCGTGGTCCTCGGCCGGCCAGCCGATCTTCAGCAGCTCCTGCTTGATGTGCCCCCGTGCCCACGCGTCGATGAGGTACGTGTCGGGGGACGGGCGACCGACCAGCAGCGGCTGGATGCGCTTGTTCTTGCCGACCTCGGCGAGCACCGCGGGGTCGGTGCCGCGCAGCACGAGCGCGCCCTCGGCATCCCGCTCGATGACGAGCCGTCCGTAGCGGTTCACGGTCTCGCGGATGTCGATCGACACCGAGGCGGGCACGGGGAAGCGCGACCAGCGATCGAGCGTCGCCAGCATGTCGTCGGCCGTGTGGCCGGCCGCGCGCGCGTTCCACAGCCCCAAGCGCGTGACGCGATAGGTGTGGATGTGCTCGGGTGCGCGCTCGAGCTCGGCGAAGATCGCGAGCTCGTGTCGCGCCGTCTCCGCCTGCGGGTGCGCGACTTCGAGCAGCACGGTACGGTCGCTTTGCACGATGAGGGGGCCGTCAGCCATAGCGTCCCAGTCTACCGGCGTCGGCGCGGGTGCCGGTCGGTCGTCCCGGCGGCGGATGCCGCGGGGTCGCTCAGGCCGTTCCGGCGGGGCGGATGCCGCTGATGCTCGAGACGGGGAGGGTGCGTTCCACGTCGACCGTGCGATCCAGTCCGCGCAGGCGCCCGCCGCCGAGACCGGTGGCCTCGATGATGAACTCGCGGTCGCTGCCGTCGGGCATGCGCACCGCGACCACGATGGTCGCGCGGGCGCGGACGGCCTGGTCGAGCTCACGGCCGAGCCACGCGGCGTCGGCGTCCTCCGACGGTGCGGCGCGCAGGCGGGAGAGCAGGACGGCGTAGGTCTCCTCCCGCGGGGCGGCAGCGGGAGGCGCCGATGCGAGGCGATGGCGGTCGAGGCGGCGTCGCCGTCCGCCGGCATCCACGGCCACCACCGGGTAGCGGGCGTCGGCGATCATCCAGAAGGCCGTGTCGGCTCCGCTGCGGGTCACGAGGTCGGCGCCCTCCGGCACGAGGCCCAGGGGACGCAGGGCCTGGTCGACGGCGAGCGTGCGCAGCAGGGCGTCGTCGTCGCTCGTGACACGCGTGCGGCCCTCGCTGTCGGGGCCGACGCGGATCGTGCCGTGGGTGCGGGCCGTCCGCTCGATCTCGTAGGCCAGCGGCTGGGGGAGCCCGGTGAGGGACAGCTTCGTGAGGAACTCGCGCAGGGACTCGGCGCTCTCGCCCGAGGTGAGCGCGTCGGCGATCGTCTCCGGCGTGAACCGGTAGGTGGATGCCTGGGCGTGCGATTCGCGGCGGGCGACGGAGCGCAGCCGCATGTCCAGGTGGGGAGCGAGCGGTCCGGGAGCGATGGCCGTCAGGTCGTTCTGCAGGTAGACCCGATCGACCTCGCCCGGGAGCAGCCCCGCCAGGGCGTCGAGGTCGAGCGCACCGGTCACCGGGGTGTCGTCGCCCGCCGCGGCGAACACGTCGCGCGCCCAGCTCGTCGGGCGGCCGGCATCGTCGAGGAGCGCCCATCGCCCGAGCAGCGCGCGCAGCGCGGCGGCGCGCTCCGACCACGCCGAGTCGAACGGGTACGCCGCCGCCCAGGCGTAGGGCGGCAGCCAGCCGCCGCCGCACCGGCGCACACCACGCGGGAGCGCGTCCAGCAGCGCCGCCGCGACCTCCGCCCAGCGTGAGAGGGTGTCGCTGTGCAGCCACTGCGCTCCGCGCGGGGTCACCAGCCACGTCTTGTCCTGCCCGGACAGCAGCCCCGTGCGTTCGGCGATCACGACCAGTTCGTCGGCCGCGACGGCGTCGTCGACGATGCCGGCCTCGATGAGGCGGCGCCGGTCGGCGGCGCCGAGCGTGCCGGCGCCGATCCGCCCGAAGGGATGGGCGAGCGCGGCGTGGAGGATGTCGGCGAGCGAGCCGAGCGAGGCGAAGGCCCGCTCCGCGGCGCCGGCATCGTCCGACCCCTCGGCGGCGGGCGGGGCGACGGCGCCGGATGCCGTGGCGACGCCGCGCCGGCGGATCGTCTCCAAAGCGGTGCGCACCGCCGTGTACGGGGTCCCGTCCGCGTCGATCAGGGCGCGCTCGTGGAGCGTGTCGCGCACGGGGCCGGGCGGGACCGGCCCGTCGCCGGAGAGCGCGTCCACCTCGTCGCCGGTCAGCGCGACGAGCGCGCGGTCGAGGGAGGCGGGGTCCAGGAGCGCCTCGGCCGCGTCGAAGGCGTCGTTCCATCCGACGGTGGGGGCGATGTGCCGGGCGGCGAGCAGGCTCGCCAGCGCGTCGTCGCCGCGCTGCACCAGGTGCTGTGCGAGTGCGCGCGCGTCGGAGGCGGTCACGTCAGCGGCCCTTGCCGACCCGGGCCTTCCGGATGAAGGTCATGATGAGCACCGCCATCAGCAGCGCGAAGGCGACGATGGGCGCGATGTAGACGAGGGTGCCGACGAGCGGCCACAGTCCCTGGCCGAAGTCATCGTGCTTCATGCCGGTTGCCGAGCCGATCATGATCGCGACGAAGCAGACGACCGACAGCAGCAGCAGACCCAGGGACATGAACGCGAGGACGCGGTCGATCCGCCGGACCGGGAGATCGTCGGCGGCGCCGGGAGTGCGAGAGGACGAAGAGGGCATCGGGATCACCCTACTGCGTCCCCGCCGCAGTCGTGGTGGTGCCGTAGGCTGGAGACAGGGGCAGAACGCCCCCATGTCACCGCGTCCGCATGTTCGGGCGCCGATGAGCGAGGTCAGTGCGATGCCCACCGGCAAGGTCAGGTTCTACGACGACGAGAAGGGGTTCGGCTTCATCACCACCGATGACGGCCAGGACGTCTTCCTGCACGCCACGGCCCTCCCCGCGGGCACCGAGGGACTCAAGGCCGGCACGCGCCTGGACTTCGGTGTGGCCGACGGCAAGCGCGGGCTGCAGGCCCTCGCGGTCCGGGTGCTCGACGCGCCCGTGAGCCTCGCCAAGCGCAACCGGATGAAGCCGGACGACATGGCCGTCGTGGTCGAAGACCTCGTCAAGCTGCTCGACAAGGTCGGCGGCGATCTCCGCCACGGCCACTACCCCAATGCGGGTCAGGGCAAGAAGGTCGCGGCGATCCTGCGCAAGGTGGCCGATGAACTCGACGCCTGAGTCCGTCGACTCCGGCGCGGCCGAGCCGGAGGGCTCGGCTCCCGTCGTCGCCGACGAGCGTCTGCTCGCGGCTCACGACCTGGCGCTCGCCGCGCTGTCGGAGATCACCCCCGCCGCCACGGTGGGCGCCCCCGCGGGCTACACCGTCGAGGACGGCGGCGTCGTGTCGTTGCGGTTCGGCAACACGATGGAGGGCTACCCGGGCTGGTACTGGACGGTGAGCCTCGCCGTGGTCGAGGACGCCGAGCCCACCGTGCTGGAGGCTGAGCTGCTGCCGGGCGCGGGCGCGCTGCTGGCTCCCGAATGGGTGCCGTGGGCGGTGCGACTGGCCGAGTACCAGGCCGCACAGGCGGCGCTGGCCGCCGAGCGCGGTGCCGACGCCGAGGACGACGCGGAGGACGAGGACGGCGTGTCCGACGACGACCTCGACGAGCTGGACGACGAGCTCGACGACGTCGACGATCTGGATGCCGCGGACTTCGACGACGACGGGTCGCCGATCCTCCACGCGGGAGACGTCGACGGCGTCGACATCGACGTGCTCGATGACAGCGACGACGACGAGGACGACGACGAGGGCTGAGGCCGCTCCGGCCCGCCCTCGCCGCGGACGCTCACCCCACGGGTGACGCGCCGCCCCGGCGGGACTCAGCCGTGCGTGTGCGCGATCGTGTAGTCGATCGCCTTGATCAGCTGACGCACGTCGTCGGGCTCGATCGAGACGAAGGTGGCGATCCGCAGCTGGTTGCGGCCGAGCTTGCGGTACGGCTCGGTGTCGACGATGCCGTTGGCGCGCAGGCTCGCGGCGATGGCCGCGGCATCCACGGTCTCGTCGAAGTCGATCGTGACGACGACCGGCGAGCGGTCGGCGGGGTCGGCGACGAACGGCGTCGCCACGGGCGAGGCCTCGGCCCACGCGTACAGCGCGCTCGACGACTCGGCGGTGCGCGCGGCGGCCCAGCCCAGACCGCCGTTGCCGTTGATCCACTCGAGCTGCTTGTCGAGCAGGATCAGCGTCGCCACGGCGGGCGTGTTGAGCGTCTGGTTCAGTCGCGAGTTGTCCAGGGCGTTCTTCAGGCTCAGGAACTCGGGGATGTAGCGACCGGATGCCGCCACGCGCTCGATCCGCTCGATCGCCGCGGGGGAGACGGCGGCGAACCAGAGCCCGCCGTCGGAGCCGAGGTTCTTCTGCGGCGCGAAGTAGTAGACGTCGGTCTGCGAGACCGCGAAGTTGATGCCGCCCGCGGCGCTCGTGGCGTCGATCACCGTGAGCGCGCCGTCATCGCCCGCGACGCGAGCGATCGGCGCCGCGACGCCGGTGGAGGTCTCGTTGTGGGGCCACGCGTATACGTCCACGCCCTCGACGGCCTCGGCGACCGTGCGGGTGCCGGCATCCGCCTTGCGGACGTCGGGCGCCTCGAGCCACGGCGCCGCCGCGGCCGCGGCGAACTTCCCGCCGAACTCGCCGAAGACGAGGTTCTGCGCGCGGCGTTCGATCAGGCCGAACGCGGCGGCGTCCCAGAAGGCGGTGGAGCCGCCGTTGCCGACGATGATCTCGTAGCCGTCGGGCAGACGCAGCAGGTCGCTGAGTCCCATCCGCACCTGGCCGACCAGGCTCTTGATCGGAGCCTGGCGGTGCGAGGTGCCCATGAGCACCGAGCCGGGACCGGCCAGGGCAGCCAGCTGCTCCGGGCGGATCTTGGACGGTCCGCAACCGAAGCGACCGTCGGCGGGCAGGATCTCGCGGGGCAGCGTGACGTGGGCCATGCTCCCGATTCTAGGGTGAGCGCGGGGGCGGCCCCGCCGGGACGCCGTGAGAAACGGATAGGCTGGCAGTACACCCACGAACGCGCACCGAGGCCTGCCACATGACCGATCTGATCGACACCACCGAGATGTACCTGCGTACGATCCTCGAGCTCGAGGAGGAGGGCATCGTCCCCCTGCGTGCGCGCATCTCCGAGCGCCTCGGGCACTCCGGGCCCACGGTGTCGCAGACGGTGGGACGCATGGAGCGCGACGGCCTCGTGGTCGTCTCCGACGACCGCTCGCTCGAGCTGACCATCACCGGCCGGCAGAAGGCGGTGGACGTGATGCGCAAGCACCGCCTCGCCGAGCGCCTGCTGAGCGATGTGATCGGCCTGGACTGGGCCTACGTCCACGAAGAGGCCTGCCGCTGGGAGCACGTGATGAGCGAGCTGGTCGAGCGCCGGCTCATCGAGCTGCTCGGTCACCCCACCGAATCGCCCTACGGCAACCCGATCCCCGGGCTGGACCAGCTGGGCGACGTGCCGGCGCGCACCTTCCACGACGGGGTCGTCGGCCTGGTGCGGCTGCTCAACGAGACCGGCGGGCCCGTCAGCGGGACCGTGCGCCGACTCGCGGAGCCGGTGCAGGTCGACCCCGAGCTGCTCGACCAGCTGCGCGACGCGGGCGTGGTGCCGGGCGGGGTCGGAGAGTTCCGTTTCAGCGAGGGCTACGTGCTCGTCCAGATGGCCGGCAAGCCCGACGGACTCGAGCTGCCGGTCGAGGTCGCCTCGCACATCTTCCTCGTCGACGCGGTCCCGCAAGCCTGAGCATCGCCAGGGAAGGGCCTGCGTACGAAGAACTCTGCGTGACTTATTCGTTACCTTCCGCTAGCCTCGAAAAGTCCACGTGGCGAGAAGCCCGCCACGGACCTCCGCACGGATTGCCTCATCGGTTCGTCGTTCGCGCGGTGAAGCCCGTACATCTGTGCCCTGACACCGAGTGCCGACGAACCAGCATCCTGCCTCCGGGGAGGACTGCAGAGGCGCCGGAGGACAATTGGCTGATCAGTTCGACCCGTCGCAGGAGAAACCCGAGTCCGAAGCGACGACACCCACTCTCCGGAGCCGCGCGCGCCGTTTCACGCTCGCCCGCTCCGCATCCACCTCTCCCGCCGTCCGCGCAGACGCCGCCGCGACCCCCGCACCGGCACGACGTGCACGCCGCACGGGTCACCCCGTGCGCAGCTTCGTGACGGTCGCCGCCGTCGGCGGCCTCATCGCCACCGTCGCCATCGTGCCCGCGTTCGCCGCCACGAGCTCCGGCTCGGCGGAAGCCGTCACGCTGCAACAGGTGGCCGCCGAGAACGCGCAGTCGCTCGTCATCGCCTCCGAGGCCACGCCCACGGCCCTCGCGCGCGACAGCTACTCGGCCACCACGCCGGAGGAGATCCAGACCAAGAAGGACGAGGATGCCGCGAAGGCCGCGGCCGCTGCGCGGATCGCGGCGGCATCCACGGCGTCCGCCGTCTACTCCGGATCGCTCGCCGAGACCATCGCGCCCGCCGGCTCCGTCGTGCGCCCGCTGCCGTTCTTCAACAACTTCGGCGAGCCCTACGCGGGGCACAAGGGCACCGACTACATGGTCGACCGCTACACACCGATCTACGCGATCGCGGACGGCGTCGTGGTCGAATCGACCGAAGATGGCCCCGGCTGGGGCGTCTACGTGAAGATCGCCCACAACATCGGCGGCAACACCGTCACGTCGCTGTACGCGCACATGTCCTACGGCACCCGCCGTGTCGTCGTCGGCGACACCGTGCGGGCCGGCCAGATCATCGGCCAGGTCGGCGACACCGGTCGTGCCTACGGCACGCACCTGCACCTGGAGATCTACGTGAACGGGTCGTGGACCAACGCCGAGGACTTCCTCGTCGCGAACGTCCGCTGATCGCGCATGAACGGATGCCGCGTGTCGCGGCCCGGTGACCGGGCCCGACACGCGGCATCCGTTCATCTGCCATTCGCCCGCGTCGTCGCTGCGTGCATTAGCCTGATCCCGACGCTCGCACAGCCGAGGGGGAGCCGCATGGACACAGGACCTCGCATTCGAACCGTGAATGCGCTCGGCCGCTATGTCCTTCGGCATCGTGTGCACGACTGCCGCGACATTCGTCGCGGGTTCAAGGCGCTGTCTTCATGACAGCGCCTTTTTTCGTGCCTGCGCCGCCCCGTCCGTGCCGCGTCGACAACGGAGAGCCGTCGAAGCCATCGACGGCCGTTCGAGAGGAACGCGCATGCGCACACTGGTGCTGAACGCCGGATACGAACCCCTGGCCGTCGTCTCGTTCAAGAGAGCCCTCGTGCTCGTGATGAACGAGAAGGCGACCGTCATCGAGCGCATCGACGGGAATCCCGTGTGGGGGATCCGTGGCTCGTGCGACCGTCCGGCGGTGATCGTGCTCACGCGGTACGTGCGCGTGCCGGGGGCCCGTCGCGTGCCGGTGACCCGACGCGGCGTGCTGCGTCGGGACGCCCACCGCTGCGCGTACTGCGGCAAGAGCGCGACCACGATCGATCACGTCCTGCCGCGCTCGCGCGGGGGCGCCGACTCGTGGGAGAACCTCGTGGCCGCGTGCCTGCGCTGCAACAACATGAAGGGCGACCGCACCCCGCAGGAGATGGGCTGGGAGCTGCGCTGGCTGCCCCAGCCGCCCCGCGGCCCGCAGTGGACGGTGCGCGGCACCGAGCGCTCCGAGCCGGCCTGGGAGCCGTATCTGTCGCTGGCCGCCTGACCGCGGTCAGCCGGGCAGGGCCTCCGACCTCCACCCGTCGCCCACGCGCGTGTAGGCGAGGCGGCGGCTCGCCGCGGACGGGTTCGACACCCAGAACACCAGGCGATGGGGCGTCACGGCGTAACCCGCCCAGGTCTCGGGCGGCGTGAAGGCGGGGTGCTCGGCGCCGCCGTGGGCGGCGAGGAACGCGCTCCACTGTGCGCGCCGCTCGGCGAGCGGCAGAGGCGCATACGCGGCGGTGTTCTGCCAGGCGAGCTGCTGGAGGTAGGGCGATCGACGCCGGTAGGCCTCGTCCGACTCCTCACGCGGCGACCGCGTCGCGGTGCCCTGCACGACCAGCTGGCGGGTGAAGCCCGGCCACAGGAGGGTGAGGGCGACGCCGGGGGAGGCCGCCAGCTCGGCGGCCTTGCGGCTGTCGGCATCGGTGTGGAAGAAGAATCGTTCGCCGTCGAAGTCGCTGAGCATGGTCGTGCGCGCGTCGGGGATGCCGTCCAGCCCGATGGTCGACACCGTCATCAGCAGGCGGTCCTCGCCCGGCGCGGGCAGCCAGTCGGCGGCGAGGGCGAGGGGATCGCTCCACGCGACATCCGACTGCACCGGGTCGCTGTCGTGGGCGATCACGACGGGCGCGGGAGGGATGCCGGGGGCGTACGACGCGGTCATCCGAACACGAACCCGTCGATCTCGGCGAGGGCCTCGCAGACGAAGTCCACGCCCCGGTCGTACAGCTCCTTGCCGTGCGCCGCGTTGGCGCCCGTCGCGTCGCCGATCACGCCCTCGGGGCCGAAGTCGTCGCTCGTCCACCCGAACATGACCGGCTTGCGGTTGAAGCCGATGTGGGTGAGGCCGGCGATGTGCTCCGGGACGTTCCGGGCGGGCATGTCGGGGGCGACGAGGTGGGGGGCCAGGTGCATGACCAGCGACGTCTCGGAGAAGCCGCCGTGGATGCCCTGTCCCTTCTCGTCGGGGCGGCCGTCGATGCCGTCGCCGGCCCCTCCGGCCGTCGCGGGCATCGAGAAGGTGCGCAGACCGAAGCGTCGACGCAGCTCGCGGTTGGCCCAGCCGAGCAGCATGACGTTGCCGCCGTGGCCGTTGACGAACACGACCGTCTTGGCCGGCGTCATCGCGATCGAGCGGCCGATGTCGACGAGCTGGTCGAGCACGGTCGTGCCCTCGAGCCAGATGGTGCCCGGCGCCCAGTGGTGCTCGTCGGACTTGGCGTAGCTGATCGTCGGCAGCACCCAGGCGTCGATCCCCGCGGACGCGACGCGCGCGACGGCCGCCGTCGCGATGGTCTCGGCGACCAGCGCGTCGGTGCGCAGCGGCAGGTGCGGACCGTGATGCTCGATCGCGCCGATGGGCACCACGGCGATCGAGCGCTCGGTCAGCAGCGCCGTGAGCGCGGGGCCGGACAGGTCCGCCCAGTGGCGAGACGTCGGGGTGAAGGGGAACTCGCCGGTCATCGGATCGCCCCCTTCACGGGTCCGCCGTAGGCGGGATCGAGCTTGCCGGGGTTGAGCAGCCCCCGCGGGTCGGTCGTCCGGGCGAGCTGCACCGTCTCGGAGAGGCGGAAGTCGACGTTCCACTGGTGGGGGCTGTGCACGCCGACTCCGAGCGCGGTCAGGGCCGCGATGCCGTCGGCGACCTGCTCCGGGCTCTCGTAGACCCCCGCGAGCATGCCGATGGGACGCGTCGCGGTCGCCTCGATGTGCAGGTGCGCGCCCGGGTAGACCGCCATGACCTCGTCGTGACGGTCGATGAGGGCGTCTCCGCCGACCTCGACGTGGAAGTACACGCCGGGCTCGGACTTCTGCAGCCACTCGATCGGATGGTTGTAGCTCAGCACCGAGATGGCCGCCGACACCTGGGGGCCCTCCCGCACCTCTTCGATGCGCCCGCCCGCCGCGGTGATGAGGGCGGTCGCCTCGTCGACGAGGGACGCGTCGATGATCGTCCGCAGCGAGCTGCGCCCCTCGGGGAACGCGGGGTCGGGCGGCAGCTGGGCGGACACGTGCGGGTCGTCCGCGGAGACGAGCCGGGGGAAGGGACGGAGGGCGGCGAGTCGCTGCAGCACCGACATCGAGCCGGTGAAGTCGTCGAACGACGCGTACAGGCCCCGCCAGTCGTTCATCGGCTCCAGACGCACCGTCGCCCGCGCGATGATGCCGGCCGTGCCGTAGTTGTGCACGAACCCGAGGGCATCGTCACCCTCCACGTGCACCAGTTCACCGCCGGATGCCGGGGTCACGACGTCCAGGGCGAGCACGAAGCCCTCGTGGTTGCTGCCGTGCGCGATCGAGCCGGTGCCGCCCGAGCCGCCCGAGATGAACCCGCCCACCGTCGAGTGCACGGTCGAGGGGTACATCCACAGCTGCTGGCCGTGCTGGCGGGCCGCCTGCTCGAGCGCGGCCATGGGCGTACCGGCCTCGGCCGTGATCCACCCGTCGCCCACCTCGACGATGCCGCGGGCGCGCGAGGTGTCCAGCACCAGGCCGCCGGGCATCGGGATCGCCTGACCATAGTTCCCGGTGCCCTTGCCTCGAGGCGTCACGGGGGCGCCGTGCGCGACGGCGATGCGCACGACGTCGGCGATCTGCTGCGCGTCGGCGGGGAACGCGACGAGGTCGGCGACGCCGAGGGGCAGCTGTTCGGCGATGATCGGCGACATCCGGGCGCCGTCGACCGAGGCCTTCTCCCGCTGCCGGGGGTCGCTGGAGACGCCCCGGACGCCGAGGACGGCCGCCAGGTCCGCCTCGAGGGCCGCGTAGTCGGGGGAGGCCGCGGCAGTGAGAGCCGCGGGTTCGAGCATGTCGGTGGGTGTCGCGCCGGTCATCTCGGTTTCCTTTCGTGTGTCATAGTCTTCACTCATGTCCGATGCCGCCTCGTCGCGCCGCCGTGCCGCCGACGCGCCCCTGGCCGACGACGGCCCGGCCTCGGCGGCCCGCGCGCTCGGTGCGCGGATCCGCGCGCTCCGCCAGCGCCGCGGGATGACGCTCACCCAGGTGGCGGCGCAGGCCGAGCTGTCGCACTCGTTCCTCAGCCAGGTCGAGCGCGGGCTCGAGCGGATGAGCATGACCTCGCTGTTCCGGGTCGCCCAGGCGCTCGGCACGACCCAGCAGGCCCTGCTCACGGACGACGCCGACGCGGCGGTGCGCACCCAGGGGGAGTTCCACGTCTTCCGCGCGAGCGAGGCGACGCCGCTGGATGCCGGGGGCAGCCCCCTGCGCGTGCTCGCGCGCGACCACCCGCGCTTCGTGCCGATGGTCATGTCGGGGACGTTCTCGGAGGACCTGTGGTGGGTCCACGACGAGGAAGAGTTCGTCTACGTGCTCGAGGGTCGCCTCGTCGTCGTGCTGGAGGATCAGGAGTTCGCCCTCGAGGTCGGCGACGCCGTGTATTACCACGGCGGCATACGCCACCGGTGGCGTACCGAGCCGGGCGAGTCGACGCGCGTGCTGACCGTCAAAGAAGGCAGCGCCGGAGCGCACTGACCCGCTCACGTGCCGCCCCCTAGCTCTCGGGCCACCGTGGCGAGGTCGGCGGCGTAGGAGACCTCCTCGCCCAGACGGGCACCGCCGGCGATGACGACGCCGCCGACGAGACCGGTGTCGAGGAGTGCGCGGCCGTATTCGATGGCCAGGCGGATCCCCTCGGCGCGCACGTCCCGCGCCGCGAAGAGACGGTCGATGAAGCCCCGCGGCAGCTTCGCGGCGTGGAAGGAGGCGAGCAGTCCCGCCCCGTCGCGGTCGATCACCAGAGGAACGCCCGGGAGCACCGGAGCGGTGGCGCCCGCCGCGCGGCACTGCGCGACGAAGTCGGCGACCTCCTCGGCATCCCCGGCGTACTGCGTGAGGCACAGCCGACCGCCCGCGCCTTGCTTCTGCGCCACCCGGGCGCCGCGCTCGGCGACGGGCGGTGCCGCGGGGGACTCCGCGAACGAGGTGAGCAGGCCGAGGGCTCGCGCGCGGGGCAGCATCGTCGTGGATTCGAGATCGAAGACGGGTCGCGCGTCGGCCCGGTCGCCCGTCTGCGTGTGGTCACCGGTGACGCAGTGCACCCCGGCCACCCCCAGTGCGCGCAGCGACAGCAGCTCGCGCTCGAGCGCCGTGCGATTGCGGTCGCGCGCGTTGAAGCCCATCCACAGCCGCAGGCCGGTCGCCGCGATGAGCGCAGCCCGGTACGACGGCGGGAACTGCACGCGCGAGCGTCCGGCATCGCCGGAGAGCACGGCATCCACGCTGCCGGACAGGGCGTCGGCGGTGGGGCGGACGGCGTCGGAGCGCAGCGCGCGCACCGGGAATCCCGTGAACACCAGCGGTCGACGCTGAGCGATCTCGGCTACCTCGCGCCCCGCGGCCGTCGTCACCGCGTCGACCGGGTCGCGGTCGACGGGAGCGTCGCCGTTCCCGTCCCAGCGCACGGGAAGGTCGCGCCGGAGGAAGACGCAGGGCGTCGGATCGACCTCGCAGGTGCCGTCCGGGTTCACGCCCCCGCAGGGGCCGTAGGCCATCGACTTCGGACACCCCGCGACGCGCGGCGCCGTGCCCGCGGCGAGGCTCATGCCGCGGCTCCCGTCGCCGTCGCGTCGGAGGAAGGGGCGCGGCCCGCGCGCAGGAGCGTCGCGGTGCGCACGATCGCGTCGACCGCGGCCAGGCCGGTCGGGTCGGCCTCGTCGACGACGGCCGACAGGTGCACGCCCACCACTCCCGGCACCGTGAGGGCCTCCCGTGCCGCCGCGACGGCGGCGTGCACGCCCGCGTCGTCGACGGCCGCGGCCGCGGTGACCGCCGTCACGAGCCCCGACGGCAGGCGGACCCCGGGCAGCGCCGCGAGTCGCAGGGCCGCCGATCGCGACGTGATCACGGGCACCGAGGCGACGAGGGGGATGGCTGCGCCGGTCGCGGCCAGCGCTCCGGCGAAGCGGACGAGATCGGACAGGTCCCCGCAGAGGTTCAGGATCGCCAGCTCCGCCCCCGCGCGCGCCTTCAGCGCGAGCCGGACGGGCCGGTAGTCGATCGGCGGTGCGGCGGGCTGCTCGGCCACCGCCACGAACAAGCCCGCGCGGCGGGCGAGGGCCGCCACGCGCGTCGAGTCGAGGTCGAACACCGGCTGGGCGTGCGGGAGCGCGGTCGATGCCGGGTGGTCGCCGGTCACGGCCAGCACGCCCGCGACGCCGAGATCGGCGAGGGCCGCGAGCTCGCCCTCGATCGCGACACGGTTGCGGTCGCGACAGGTGATGCCCGCGATCACGGTGGCGCCGGCGCCGCCGAGCACCAGCGCCTTGTGGGTCGGGCTGAGCGACGCGCGGAGGCCGGGCGGCTCGCCCGCGATCACCGCCGTCAATCCGGCCAGGCGCGCGCCCGCCTCGGCGAGCACGCCGGCATCCGCCGAGCGCACGGGAAGATCGGCGGTGACGAGCAGCCCCTCCGAGACGCGCGTCGCGAAGGCGGCCGCCGCCGTCCGGCGCGGGGAGAGGGGCAGCGCGTCGCCGCTGGGCTCGGCGCTCTCGGGGGCTGCGACGTCGGCGGCGGAGACGTCGAGCGTATGCAGGAGGTCGGGGTCGGCGGCGAACGAGCAGCGGATGCCGGGGACCTCGCAACCGCCGTCGGCGCCGACGCCGCCGCACGGGCCGTAGACCATGCGTTTGGGGCATCGTCGCGACGCATCGCGCAGGCGCAGCTGGACGGTCACGGTGCCTCCTCTCGCGGGTCGCTCGCGTTCGGCGATCCAGGAATCGATGTTGGTCTCGCCAACAATGTCACTGTAGAAGCGCGCCGTTTCGCGGGTGTTACGGTCGCGTATGCGTCGATGTCGCCCCCCGATCGGTGCGGCCGCCCGCCCCTAGAGTGGGCGCATGTCCGCCCCCGATCTCGCATCCGCACGCCTCGACGACTGGCTGGCGGCGCTCGCCGCCCCCATCCCCGAACCCGGCGGCGGAGCCGCTGCGGGCGTCGTGATCGCGACAGGGGCCGCGCTCGTCGCCATGACCGCCGGCTACGCCGTCGCCCCGCACCGGGACGCGGTGCTCGCGGACGCGACGCGGGCGCGCCGCGACGCGCTGGTCGCCGCGGAGCACGACGGGCGGATGTCGGCGGCGCTGGTCGCCGCCTTCCGCCGTCCCGCCGGTGACGCGCAGCGCCCGGCGGCGATCATCGCCACGACGGTGGCCGCCGCTGAGGCGAGCGCCGCACTGGTCGACGTCGCGGCATCCCTGGGGTCGGCCCTCACCTGGCTCGAAGAGCACGGCGAGCCGCGCGTGGCGCCCGACGTCGCCGTCGCGGCGCGGATGCTCGCGTGCGGCATCCGTGCGACGGCCGTCAACATCCGCTGCGACACGACGAGCGCCCGCGACGCCGGGGCGGAGGTCGAGACGCTCGCGCCGCTGCGCACCGCCCTTGCGGAGGCGCTCGCCGTCGCGCAGCGCTTCGACACGCTCGCCGACCGCGTCACCGCGACACTCTGACGCCCCGACCGACGCGAACGCCCTGCCCCGACGATCGTGGGGCAGGGCGTTCGCGTGCGGACGGTGTCAGTCCATCTTGATCGAGGTGTCGATGAACTCGTTGGTGTAGAGCGCCGACGGGTCGATCGCCGACGCGGCCGCCTGCGTGATGCTGCCGGCCGTGACGAGGAAGGGCGTGAAGTCCTTCACGATCGAGGCCATGCGGTCGGGGTCGAACTGCCCGAAGACGCCGGACGCCTCGTCGTTGGCGACCAGGCCCAGCTCCTTCTGCTGCGCCACCGAGAACTCCGCGACGCCCTCCGAGTAGGTCCAGCCGGTGTCGTACTTCTCGACGAGGTCGAGGATGACCGCGTTGCCGTGCTCCGGCGCGTTCAGGAAGTCGATCTGCGACTGCTGCATGATCGGGACGAGCTTCTTCAGGCAGTCGGCCTTGTCGGTGACATCGGCCTTGCGCACCGCGAGGGGCTCGGGATAGATGTTGTACCCCAGCTCGGACAGCAGCTGGTAGCCGACGTCCTTGCCCCACTGCGAGATCTCGTTCTTGTAGATGTAGGGCTCGGCCGTCGCGAAGCCCTGCTGCAGGATCTTCGGGTCGGACACGAAGCGCTGCGGGGTGCCTTCGTAGCTCGTGTCGATCTGCGACGAGGTGATGATGCCCTGCGACAGCAGCAGGTTGGGGATCACGTCGCCCGACGTGACGATCGGGTCGCCGGCGGCGGCGGCCTCCTTGATCGTCTTGGCGCCGTCGTGGCTGGCGGGGTCCCACATGAGGATCTGCGGGCTGAAGGTCAGCTGCGACGTGACCGCGACGGTCGGCTGGTCGGCGTCGGCGACGATCGCGGCATCCGTGTTGACGGCGCCGATGAGGATGTCGGTGTCGAGGTACATGAGCGCGGGCACCGGCTGGAAGTTGACCGCAGGGCCGCCCGAGCGCACCTCGATCTTCACACCCGTGTCGGTGCCGTTGACCACGAGCGGGCCGGTCACGGTCTTCTTGTCGGTGTCGACCGTGTACCCGTCTCCCACCAGGTTGTACATGGCGCCGTGCTCCGACTCCGGCTGCCAGTCCTGCTGCATGACGACGGTCGCGGGGCAGACGCTCGCGAGGTCGAGGGGGCCGCCCTTCTCGGCCGCGGTCGCGGCCGAGGTCGTGGCCGGAGCCGCCGCCTCGGTGCTGGAACATCCCGCGACGGCGAACACCGTGACGGCGAGGGTGCCGACGGCGACGCTGCGCGCCATCAGACGACGGGAGAGAAAGGTGGGCTGTGACACGGTGTCCTCCTGGACGGGCTTCGGGTGCGGTGCGGACAGACGGGTGGTGCGATTCGTGGTGCGGGTGAGGAGAAGCGGTGCGGGCGGCGGGGCGCGATCAGCGGGTCGCGACGCCGAAGAGGCGTCCGACGACCAGCCGATCGAGCGCGGCGAAGATCGAGAAGACGATCACGCCGAACAGCGCCGTGAAGATGATCGCGAGGAACAGCGGCTCCATGTTCAGGCGCAGCGTGTAGGTGCGCAGCAGTCCGCCGATGCCCTGGCTGCCCTGCTGGAAGAAGAAGTCGCCGACGATCGCGCCGATCACGGCCAGACCGGCCGACTGGCGCAGCCCCGTGAAGATCGACGGGATCGCCGCGGGGAGCATGAGCTTCGTCATCCGCTGCCACTTGCTGGCCTTCTGCAGGGTGAACAGGTCGTGCGCCGCGGGCGTCGCCGACTGCAGACCGAAGAGGGTGTTCGAGATCATCGGGAACACCGCGATGATGACGCAGACGACGATGCGCGCCGGCAGGCCGTAGCCCATCCAGATGCCGATGAGAGGGGTGAGCGCGAGGATCGGGATCGTCTGGAGGATCACCGCGTACGGGTACAGGATCTTCTCGGCGAGGGTCCACTGGGACATCACGATGGCCCAGCCCATGCCGATCACGACCGCGATCGCGAGACCGACCAGGGCGACGGAGATCGTCTGACCGAGCGCGGCGATCATGGGTGCGATCACCTTGTCGTTGCCGACCGTCTCGGCCAGCACCTGGTGCGGCGGCGGCAGCAGGAACCGGCGGCTCTCGCTCAGCAGCAGGTACGACACCGCGTACCAGATGGCGATGATCCCGAGCAGTGCGGCGACGATCGGGAACGCGCGCGACCAGGCGCCGCGCACGACGCCCGCCGCGCCGCGAGGCCGCCGGCGCGCCGCCATCACGGCGGTCGTCGTCTCGGCGGATGCCGCGGCATCCGCGGCCGCTTTCGACGGGCTCACCGGGCCGGCCGACGTGTCGGCGTGCGCCGTCGGCGCCTTCAGGGCGAGGTTCTGGCTCACGAGTGTGCCTCCAGTGCGTGCGAGAGGTGGCCGACGATGCGCCCGAACTCGGGTTCGTAACGCAGTTCGGGCGAGCGGGGGTAGGACCAGGGCAGTTCGATGTCGTCGACGATGCGGCCGGGCCGTCCGCTCATCACGAGCACGCGGCTCGACAGGTAGACGGCCTCGGAGATGGAGTGGGTGATGAACATCGCCGCGAACCCCTTGAGCTGGAACAGCCGCTGCAGCTCGGTCTGCATCTTCAGGCGCGTGATCTCGTCGAGGGCGCCGAACGGCTCGTCGAACAGGGCCAGCTGGGGCTCGGCGACGAGGGCGCGGGCGATCGAGACCCGCATGCGCATGCCGCCCGACAGCGCCCGCGGATGCTGGTCCTCGAAGCCCGACAGGCCGACGAGGTCGAGCACCTCCGCGGCACGACGCCGACGCTCGGCCTTGGCGACGCCGGCGAGCTCCCCGACGAGCTCGACGTTGCGCTGCGCGCTGCGCCACTCCAGCAGGGTCGCCTCCTGGAAGACGAAGCTCGTGGTGTCGGCGCGGACGTCGATCTCGCCCTCCGTGGCGGCGTCGAGCCCGGCCGCGAGGCGCAGAAGCGTCGACTTGCCGCAGCCGGAGGGGCCGACCACCGACACGAACTCGCCCGGGCGCACATCGATCGACACGTCCTCCAGGGCCCGGGTGCCCGTGTCGAAGACCTTGGCGACGTCGCGGAAGGCGAGCGTGGGTGTGGAGGTCGGCCGGGCGGTGTCGGCGGCGCCGGCGTGCGAACGCGGATCGGCGGGTGCGGTGACGGTGGTCATAGGAGGGCTCCCTCGGAGGTCGGGGCGGACGGCGGGGCCGGCAACGGGCGGAGATCGAGCACGCTGCCGACGACGCGGCGGCGCACCGCGATGACGCGGCCGTCGCGGATGACGATGCGATCCGGTGCGCGCTCCGCGAGCGCCTCGGCGGTGTGCGCGGCGCGCACGAGCACGATGTCGGCGACGTCGCCGACCCGTCCGCGGGCGGGCGGCAGTCCGAAGGCGGCGCGTCCTCCGTTGGAGCTGACGTGCCAGGCCTCGGCGGGGGTGAGGTGACCGGCGACGACGAGCTCGGAGGCGACGTCGACCATGTCGGCGTTGCCGAGCGGGTTGAACGGGTCCTGCACGTTGTCGCCGCCGGCCGCCAGCGTGATGCCGGCCTCCAGGATCTCGCGCAGCGGGGGGATGCCGCGCGGCGTGCCGACCGGATGCTGCCACCCCTGGAGGTAGAGGTTCGTCAGCGGGTTGGTGACGATGGAGACACCGGCCTCCGCGACGGCGGCGAGGGTGCGGGCGCGGGTCTCGGCATCCTGCGTGGACAGGCTGACGCAGTGGCCGGCGGAGCGGATGAGCCCGGCGGGCCAGTGGCGCGTGCGGGCGGCGAGCTCGGCCAGGCCGGTCGAGGCGGGATCGAGCGTCTCGTCGGTGTGCAGGTCGAGGCCCAGGCCGAACTCCTCGGCGAACGCGGCGGCGCGCTCGAGATCCGCCGCGGGGTCGTCGGCGAGGTGGGGGAAGCCGCCGACCAGGTCGATCCCGAGGGCGACGGCGGCACGCCCCAGATCGTCCGGGCCGTCGGAGGGCCCGGGGCTCGCGACGACCTGCAGGTCGACGAGCCCGGCGAACTCGGCGCGCAGCTCCACGAGCGCACGGACGCCGCGCAGCGGGTCGTCGCCGAGGTGGTAGTTCGTGTGGGAGCGCACGGCGGTGACGCCGGCGTGCAGCGCGGCGACCAGGTGGCGGCGCGCGCCGGCCGTGATCGCCTCGTCCGTGTGGCTCTCGCCGTGGTCGACCCAGCACGCGATGGCGTCCTCGAGCGAGCCCTCGGGCTGGCCGAACGCGCTCCACGTGTAGCCCTTGTCGAGGTGGGCGTGCAGGTCGGCGAGCGGTGGCAGGGCGACCCAGCCGGTGGCGTCGATCGTCTCGCCGTCGGCATCCGCAGCCCCCGCGTCGACGACGCGACCGCCGGCGAAGGCGAGGGTGTCACCGACCTCTCCGGCCGGCGAGAGTCCGGTGACGGCGCCGATGCGCTGGCCCGGCTCGAGGAGTTCGGCATCCATAGGGGCTTCTCCTCACGTGGCGATGACGGCGGGCGGTGGCGGTGACGGCGGGCGGTGCGGTGTTGTTGGTATGACCAACATCGGGTGAGAATCAGTAAACGCCCGACGTGTTTCCTGGCAGGCCTGTCGGGATTGCAGCCGTGTTAAATCCGCGCGAAGAGTGCGGCCGGTCGCCGCCCGCGGGCGGGACGGCCCCGCGCGAATGGGAAGAGTGGGATCCATGAGCTACTTCAGTGACGTCGAGCGCGACCTCGTGGTCGCCGCCCGCACCGTGCTCGCCGACGGCGTCGTGGCACTCGACCTCGTGGCCCACAACGGCCGCGACCTTCCCGTCTGGGCGCCCGGGTCGCACGTGGACCTCATCCTCGCCGACGGCCGTCAGCCCGGGACGGAGCGCATCGAGCGCCAGTACTCGCTCTGCGGCGACGCCGCGGACCGGTCGACGTGGCGGGTCGCGGTGCTCCGGGAGGACGACGGGCGCGGAGGGTCGGTGCGCGTGCACGACGACGTGCAGGTGGGCCAACGGCTGCGGGTGCGCGGACCGCGCAACCACTTCTCGTACGACATGGTGCCCGAAGCCGTGCACCGCTTCGTCGCCGGCGGTATCGGCATCACCCCGATCCTCGCGATGGTGCGCGCCGCGGCCGCCGCGGGGGCCGCGTGGACGCTCGACTATGCCGGGCGGTCGCTGTCGACCATGGCCTTCGTCGACGACGTGCGCGCGCTCGACGACGGCACGGGCCGCGTGCGGCTGCATCCCTCCGACGAGGGCTCCCGCCTCGACGTCGCCGCACTCGTGGCTGCCGCCGCCGCCGACGGCGGTCCCCTCTACGCCTGCGGTCCGGCGCGACTGATCGCGGCCCTCGAGGAGGGCTTCGGGGCGGCGGGGCGCGCCGAGGCGCTGCACGTCGAGCGGTTCGAGGCGATCGCGTACGGCGAGCCGGTCTGGTCGGAGCCGTTCGAGGTCGAGCTCGCGATGACCGGCGACGTCGTCACGGTGCTGCCCGGCCAGTCGGTCCTGGAGGCGATCGAGGAGCAGAGCCCGACCGCGATGGTGCTCTCCAGCTGCCGCCGCGGCACGTGCGGCACCTGCGAGGTGCCGGTGCTGGAGGGAGAGGTGGAGCACCGCGACTCGGTGCTGACCCCGCTCGAGCGGGAGCAGGGCGCCGTCATGATGGCTTGCGTCTCGCGTGCGGCCTGTCCCCGGATCGTGCTCGACGTCTGAGCGGGTGCCGCGGGGGCTTGGGCTGGGGTTGGGGCTTGGGTTGAGGTTGGGTTGGGTGGTGGTGACGATCGTCGGACTTTCCCGGCGTGAGCCCCGAACCGAGGGATGGTGTGGTGTCATCCACAGGGTTTCTCCGGCGTACGTCACGTCGCGCTCGCCGCGCTTCTGTGCGGGCCGGACGGCCGCGCCGACGGTGGAGGCATCGGGGGAGCTCGGGCCAAGCGGGGCCGATCCTGTGACGAACGTCGGAGGTTGTGCCCTGCCCGCGGCGGAAGGGGGCCGCGGTGGGCCGATCCTCGCGGAAACTCCGACGGTGGTCACGGCTCCGGGGCGCCGACGCCGGGGCGCCGGAGCCGGCCGGCGCCAGGGCTCCGGGGTGGCGGCGCAGGCGTCAGCGGCCGACGCGGGCGCGGAGCGCGGCGGTGAGCGCGGTCTCGTCGCCGCTGACCAGCCGGTAGTCGCGGACGACCACGCGTCCGCCGACCACGACGTGCCGCGGCCGGCGCCCCGGGTGGGCCCACAGCAGTCCGGCGACCGGATCGGCCACGCCCGCGTCCGCGACGCCGGAGACGTCCCAGACGCACGCATCGCCCGCGGCTCCCGGGGTCAGGATGCCGAGCTCCGCCCGACCGAGACCCGCGGCGCCGCCCGACGTGGCCATCGTCAGGACGTCTCGCGCCGGGAGCGTCGGCCCGACGAGGCCCGACACCTGCATTGCGAGGCGGGCGTCGGCGAGGAGGTGCCCGGCGTCGTTCGATCCGCCGCCCGAGGTGCCCAGCCCCACGGCGATGCCGTGCGCCCGCAGGCGGGCCACGGGGGCGACGCCCCAGCCCATCGGCACGTCGCAGCCCGGTGCGTGCGTGGCGGTGACGCCGGCGGCCGCGAGGCGTGAGATCTCGGCATCCGTCACGTCGCACAGGTGCGCGATCGTCACGTCCGGCTCGAGCCAGCCCCACTCCTCGAGCAGGTCGAGGGGCCGCCGGCCGTACCGGGCGAGCGCGATCTCGGTGTCGACCTGCTCGTTCGCCTGGGTGCGCCGGCGCAGACCGTGGCGCCGCGCCACGTCGCCGAGCGCGCGGAAGGTCTCCGCGGAGTCGGAGTGCACGCCCGCCGGGCCCACTGCGAGCTGCAGCATGCCGTCGGCGCTCGTGCCGCCCGGGACGTCGGCGGCGGAGGGGAGGAGGTCGCGGACGATCGCCTCCGCGCTCGCCGCCGCGGCGGCGGGGGTGTCGCGGGCCGATCCGCGGACGAACACGAGGCGCGCGCCGAGCTCTGCGGCCGCTCCGGCGATGGCGTGCGCGATCGCGACGGTGTCGTCGACCGGAGTGGAGGATGCCGCGGGGTCGGGCCAGTTGAGCTGGTGATCGGCGACGGTGGTCACTCCGCACAGGAGCGACTCGGCCAGCCCCACGCCGGCCGTCGCGCGGACGAGGGAGGCGTCGATGCCCGCGGCGGCATACGCGGCGGCCATCGCGGGCAGCCACTCCCGCATGGGCACTCCCCGGGTGCCCGGCAGGGTGCGGAAGCCCGACTGGAGCAGGTGGTGGTGCGCGTTGACGAGACCGGGGGTGACGAGGCCGCCCTCGGCGTCGAGGGTGTCGTGCGCGGATGCGGCGGGCTCCGCGGTCGGGACGCCGACGCGGCCGTCCGCGCCGATCACGAGGTCGCCGGTGCGGTCGAGGTCGGGCTCGTCGAAGCGCTCCACGATGAGGGAGGCGCCCGTGATGGTCAGCGTACGGGTCATGGCGTCCGTCCTATCAGTCGCATGTTTCGCGCAGATGAGCCGTCCGGCGCGGCCGGTCGAGGGATGCGGCGCGCAATGTCCGAACCCGTTCTTATCTTCGACGCAGAGGCATTGAAGTACTAGAACACATGTTCTAATCTGTCGAAGTGAGGCCGATCGTGGGGAACGTCGCTGCCGCGGACGTCGCGGGCACCGTGAGCACCCTGCGCGCGCAGATGGAGCGCATGCAGGGGCGTCGCCTCGACACGCCCGTGCTCCCGGTGCCGCCGGCGCTGGCGTCGCTGCTGCCCGGCGGAGGCCTGCGCACGGGGGGAGCCTACGCGCTCGGGCGGTCGATGTCGCTGCTGTTCGCTCTGCTGGCCGAACCCTCGCAGACCGGCTCGTGGTGCGCCGTCGTGGGCATGCCGCACGTCGGTGTGGAAGCGGCGCGCGCCGCCGGCGTGGACCTGTCGCGGCTCGTCCTGGTGCCCGATCCGGGCGAGCGCTGGCTCGCGGTGACCTCGACGCTCGCCGATGTGCTGTCGGTCGTGGCGGTGCGGCCGCCGGCCCGGGCGAAGGATGCCGACGTCGCCCGGCTCGCCGCGCGCATGCGTGAACGCGATGCCGTGCTGCTCGTGCAGGGACCCTGGCCGCAGACCGAGGCGATGATCGACGTCTCCGATCCGTCGTGGTCGGGCCTCGGCGAGGGCCACGGCATCCTGTCGGGACGAGAGCTCACCGTCACGGTGACCAGCCGGCGCGCGCCCGTGCCGCGATCGAACCGGCTCCTGCTTCCCGACGAGCAGGGCCGCCTCGGCGGGGGGGAAGGCGCCGGCCGCTCGCGCGTGCCCGCGCCCGTGCCGATGAGACGGGCGGTGTGAGATGGATGCCGATGTCCGGGGCGGCCCGCCCCCTCCGCGCAGTCTGGTCGTGTGGGTGCCCGACTGGCCGATCGTCGCGCTCACCCGCGACGGCGACGACCCGCTGGACGCCGACGGGCCTATCGCCGTGTTCGAGAAGGGGATGGTCGTCGCCTGCTCGGCGGCGGCGCGCGCCGAGGGCGTCCGGCGACGGATGCGTCGCCGCGATGCGCAGGCCCGCTGTCCGCAGCTGACGGTGGTGGATGCCGACGCCGTACGCGATCATCGGGCGTTCGGGCCCGTGATCGCGGCGATCGAGGAGGCCGCACCGAACGTGCAGGTGATGCAGCCCGGACTGTGCGCCCTGCACGCGCGCGGGCCGGCGCGCTATTTCGGCGGTGAGGCCGCGGCGGCGACGGTGCTCGCGGGCGCCGTGGCGAGCCTCGGCGTCGATGACGTGCGGGTGGGCATCGCCGACGGCACCTTCACCGCCCAGCAGGCGGCCCGCGGTGGCACGCGCCGGGAGGATCCGGTGCGGATCGTGCCGGCCGGTTCGGCCGCGGCCTTCCTCTCGCCGCTGCCGGTGGGGGTGCTCGACGAGGAGCTGGCCTCGCTGTTCGGCCGGCTCGGGGTGCAGACGCTGGGTGAGGTCGCGGCCCTCGGCGCCGACCGGCTCGTCGAGCGGTTCGGCGCGCGCGGTCAGCGGCTGCACGCGCTGGCCGCCGGCCGCGACCCGCGCCCGGTGACGGCGCGCACGCCGCCGCCCGAGCTGCACCGCGAGGTTGCGTTCGAGCCCCGGTCGAGACCGCGGACCAGGTCGCGTTCGCCCTGCGGATGCCGGCCGCGGAGTTCGTCTCCCGGCTCGGGGAGCAGGGGCTCGTCTGCACCGAGCTGCGTGTCGTGCTCACCGGCGACCGAGGGGAGCGCAGCGAGCGCGTGTGGCTGCATCCCGGGGCTTTCGACGCCGCCGCGGTGGTCGACCGGGTGCGCTGGCAGCTCGCCGAGCAGGGCGCGGCGACGGGCGCCGGGGGCACGAGCGGCGCCGGGGGCACGAGCGGCGCCGGGGGCGCAGGGGGCGCCGGGGGCACGAGCGGCGCCGGGGGCGCCGGGCGCGGCGGGACGGGACGGGCGCTTCGCAGTGCGGTCGTGCGGGTGCGCATCGAACCCGAGGCGGTGGATGCCGCCGCCCACCACACCGCGCGGCTGTTCGGGTCGGGTCCCGAGGAGCGCGTGCATCGCGCGCTCTCGCGCGTGCAGGCGATGCTCGGACACCAGGGCGTGCTCACTCCCGCGGTCGGCGGCGGTCGGTGGCTCGCGGAACGACAGCGGCTCGTGCCCTGGGGGGACGTCGCCGCCGATCTGCGCACGGGCGAGCGTCCCTGGCCGGGGAGCCTTCCCGATCCGCTGCCGACGACGGTGTTCGCCGAGGGGATGCCGGTCGCGGTGCTGGATGCCGACGGCGACATGATCGCCGTGGATGCCCGCGGGGAGCCGACCGCCGTCCCCGCGGCGATCGAGCTCGGCGGGCGGCGCCGCGGCATCCGCACCTGGGCGGGACCGTGGCCGGTGATCGAACGCGCGTGGGATCCCGAGCGGGCTCGGCGGGCGCACCGCTTCCAGGTGGTCGACGTCGCGGAGGGCGCCTGGCTGCTGGTGTGCGAGGAAGGCGTCTGGCAGATCGAGGGGAGGTACGACTGATGGGGTTCAACAATCCGTCGGTCCGCTGGTCGGAGATGGCGCGCCTGCTCGGTGCGCCGGTGATCGGCGGCGACCCCGCACCGGACGGCGGCGACGGCCCCGCCTTCTCCCGCAAGCGCGGTGCCTACGAGCGGCCGCCGATCGAGCGGCCCACGGATGCCGTGCCGTACGCCGAGCTGCACGCGCACTCGTCGTTCTCGTTCCTCGACGGGGCGTCCTCGCCCGCCGAGCTCGCCGAGGAGGCGGAGCGGCTGGGTCTGCACGCCCTCGCGATCACCGACCACGACGGCTTCTACGGGATCGTGCGTTTCGCGGAGGCCGCCGAGCAGCTTCAGGTGAAGACCGTGTTCGGGGCGGAGCTCTCGCTCGGGGCAAGCGGCGGCGCGGGGGAAGGGGCGGGGCGTGCGACGGGCCTGCTCGCCGGTCCGAGTGCCGCGCGGGCCGGGGCGCCCGACCCCGCCGGCTCGCACCTGCTCGTGCTCGCCCGCGGCGAGGAGGGCTACCACCGGCTGGCGGCGGCTCTCACCCACGCACAGCTCGCCGGCGGGGAGAAAGGGCGGCCCTGGTACGACCTCGACGACCTCGCCGCGCGCGGTGACGGGCACTGGGCGATCCTCACCGGATGCCGCAAGGGCGCGGTGCGTCAGGCGCTCGCCGCCGGGGGAGCCGATGCCGCGGCCGCCGCGCTCGACCGGCTCGTCGCGCTGTTCGGCGCCGACGCGGTGAACGTCGAGCTGATCGACCACGGCGCCCCCACCGACACCCGCGACAACGACGTGCTCGCCGCGCTCGCCGCCGCGCGCTCGCTCCCGGTGCTGGCGAGCAACAACGTGCATTACGCGGTGCCCGACCGCGTGCACCTGGCGGCCGCCGTCGCGGCGGTGCGCGCCAATCGCGGCCTCGACGAGCTCGACGGCTGGCTGCCGTCGCACGCGAGCGCGCATCTGCGTTCGGGCGCCGAGATGACGCGGCGTTTCCGCCGCTACCCGGGCGCGGTCGCCCGCACGGTCACGCTCGCCGACGAGCTCGCCTTCCCCCTGCGCCGCGCCAAGCCGGCCCTGCCGAAGATGGCCGTCCCCGACGGGCACACACCGATGTCGTGGCTGCGCACCCTCGTGTGGGAGGCCGTGCCGCGCAAGTATCCCGACCTCACCGAGAAGAACCGCGCGCGCATCGAACGCGAGCTCGACGTCATCGCGCAGAAGGACTTCCCGGGCTACTTCCTCATCGTCCACGGCATCGTCGCCGAGGCCCGTCGCCGCGGCATCCTGTGCCAGGGACGGGGCTCGGCCGCCAACAGCGCCGTCTGCTACCTGCTGGACATCACGGCGATCGACTCGATCTACTACGACCTGCCGTTCGAGCGGTTCCTGTCCGCGATGCGCGAGGAGGAGCCCGACATCGACGTCGACTTCGACGCCGACCGGCGCGAGGAGATCATCCAGTGGGTGTTCGGCGAGTACGGGCGCGAGCGGGCGGCGCAGGTCGCGAACGTCATCCAGTACCGTCCGAAGAACGCGGTGCGCGACATGGCGAAGGCGCTCGGACACTCGCCCGGTCAGCAGGACGCCTGGTCGAAGCAGGTCGAGCGGTGGGACGGCGCCGTCGCGGGCTCGCACGACATCCCCGACCGCGTGCTCGAGTACGCCGCCGAGCTGTTGAAGGCGCCGCGACATCTCGGCATCCACTCGGGGGGCATGGTGCTCACCGAGCGTCCCGTGGGCGAGGTGGTGCCGATCGAGCACGCGCGGATGGAGAACCGCACCGTCATCCAGTGGGACAAGGACGACGCCGCGTGGATGGGGCTCGTGAAGTTCGACCTGCTGGGGCTCGGCATGCTCGCCGCGCTGCAGCACTGCTTCGATCTCATCGCCGACGCGACGGGGGAGCGGTGGACGCTCGACACCCTCCCCAAGGAGGAGGCCGCGGTCTACGACATGCTGTGCCGCGCCGACTCGATCGGGGTGTTCCAGGTGGAGTCCCGCGCGCAGATGGGGCTGCTGCCGCGGCTGCAGCCGCGGCGGTTCTACGACCTGGTGATCGAGATCGCCCTGATCCGGCCGGGTCCGATCCAGGGCGGCGCGGTGCACCCGTACGTGCGCCGCAAGCTGGGGCTGGAGGAGCCGACGTACGCCCACGAGAAGCTCCGACCGGTGCTGGAGCGGACCCTCGGCGTGCCGGTGTTCCAGGAGCAGCTCATGCAGATGGGGATGGCCGTCGGCGACCTCACCGGAGAGGATGCCGATGTGCTGCGCCGTGCCATGGGCTCCAAGCGCGGCATCGAGCGGATCGAGTCGGTGCGGCAGAAGCTGTACGACGGGATGGCGCGGCACGGGCTGGTCGGACAGGTCGCCGACGACATCTACGCGAAGATCCAGGCGTTCGCGAACTTCGGCTTCGCGGAGAGCCACTCGCTGTCGTTCGCGCTGCTCGTCTACGCGTCGTCGTGGCTCAAGCTGCACTACCCGGGCGCGTTCCTCGCCGCGCTGCTGCGTGCGCAGCCCATGGGCTTCTACTCTCCGGCGACCCTCACCGCCGACGCCCGCCGGCACGGTGTCGTCGTGCGTCGCCCCGATCTGCACGCCTCCGGGGTGGATGCCGGTCTCGAACCCCTCGACGAACCCGCTTCCCCGGTCGTCGCCCCGCCGAGCGCAGCCCCCTCCCCGGTCGTTGAGCGAGAGAGCGCCCCCTCTCCGGTCGTTGAGCGAGAGAGCGCAGCGAACGAGTCGAAACGCGTCCCCACCGGCATCCCCGCCTGCACCGACCGCCACCAGCCGCCGGTGCCGCCGTTCGATGCCGCCGCGCCCGACGCGTCGGCCGCCCATCGCCGCGACGGCCGTTTCGCTGTCCGACTGGGGCTGGCCGCGGTCACGGGGGTGGGAAAGCCCCTCGCGCAGCGCATCGTGTCGACGCGCGAGAGCGACGGCCCCTTCCGTGACCTCCGCGACCTCGTGCGGCGAACGGGCGCCACGGCCGCCCAGGTGGAGGCGCTGGCGACGGCGGGGGCGTTCGAGAGCATGGGCATCACGCGGCGCCAGGGGCTCTGGCTGGCCGGCGATGCGGCCCAGGATCTGCCCGAGTTCCTTCCCGACTCTCTCGTCGCCGTGCAGCCCCCGCTGTTCGGCGACCAGTCCACCTACGACGTGCTCGCCGCCGACCTCTGGGCCACGGGCATCTCCACCGACGACCATCCCCTCACGCATTACCGGGCGCCGCTGGAGGCGCGCGGGGTGCTCACCTCTCGCGAACTGCGCACGCACGAGGTCGGGCGGCGGGTCGAGGTCGCGGGACTGGTGACGCACCGGCAGCGGCCCGCGACGGCATCCGGGATCACCTTCATCAACCTCGAGGACGAGCACGGCCTCGTCAACGTCATCTGCTCGAAGGGCGTCTGGGACCGCTATCGCCGGGTGCTGCGGGATGCGCCGGCGCTCATCGCGCGCGGCATCCTCGAGCGTTCACCCGAGGGCGTCACGAACCTCGTCGCTGATGCGTTCGAAGACCTGCGCGTCGGCGTGCGCCACCGCTCCCGCGACTTCCGCTGACCCCCACCCCCACCCCGCCGAGCCGCTATCCTCCGGCCGAGCCGCCATGCTTTGGACTGCCCGCGACATAGCGGCTCGGCCACAGCATGGCGGCTCGCCGGAACGCGCGGGGCGCGGCGCGGGGCGCGCGCGGCGCGCGGCGCGCGGCGCGCGGGGTCAGGGGAGGGGAGCGTGCTGCTCGGTCTTCGCGAGCTGGGCGGCCAGGTCCTCGGGGGCGAGGGCGGCCTCGCGGAACTCCGTCGTCAACGGCAGGCGCAGATGCAGGTCGGTGCACAGGCACAGCTCGACCGTGCCGTGCTCGAGGGTGAAGTCGAGCACGTGGCCGCCGCGGGTGCGTCCGTCGTCGATGAAGTGCGCGTGGCATCCGGGCACGCCGATGCCCTGCTCGTACAGAGGCGTGCGGAAGGCGACGATCGTGCCGTCGACGTCGTCGAACTCGAGCACGGCGTCGTCGTCGGTCGCCTCCGTCATGGGGCGGTACGGCTTCTGCTGCCGGGTGACCGTCCGCGCCGTCACGCGGCGGAACCGCCCGGTGATGCGCAGCGCGTACATGTAGTTGGCCGACGCGGTGATCGCATCGATCGCGGCCGAGGCCTCCGCGCGCGTGGCCCCGTCGGGCAGCGAGCGGGTGATCGTGGGGACGAAGTCGGTCACCACCGCATACGGCGTGGCGGAGTCGGCGGATGCCGCGGCCGCCGTGCCGTCGCCGCGCAGCCGGTACGCGACACCGTCGACGACGACCATCTCTCCGTCGAGGGCGTTGAACGTGCCGATGCCGAAGTCGCCGTGGCCGAGCAGCTCGCCGACGGTCATGTCGTCTTCGTAGATGCCGTCCAGCAGCGCGGCCATCAGGCTCGTCTGGAACAGGGTGTGGCGTTCAGCGCTCATGCGCGGTCCTTTCGGGACGGGAGGCGAAGAGAAGGAGGTCACAGCAGCACGTCGGCGAGGAGGTCGCCGCCGAGACGGCGGAGATTGTCGCGGTAGTCGACGGGCACGTCGATGACGGACGGCCCGGGCTCGGCGAGGGCCGCGACGATCGTCGGGACGAGATCCTCGACCCGGGTCACGCGATGTCCGTGCGCCCCGAACGACTCGGCGAAGGCCACGACGTCGTAGGCGCCGAGCTCCACGGCCGCGGTGCGCCCGTACTTCTCGACCTGCTGGAACGCCACCATGTCGTACGCCGAGTCGTTGAAGACGATGTGCGTGAAGCTCGCCCCGACCCGCACCGCGGTCTCCAGCTCGACGGCGGAGTAGAGGAAGCCGCCGTCGCCCGAGACGGAGAGCACCGGGTCGCCCGCGTCGGCGAGACTCGCCGCGATCGCCCACGGGAGAGCCACCCCCAGCGTCTGCTGCCCGTTCGAGAACATCAACGAGCGCGGCCGGTAGGTGCGGAAGTGGCGCGCCATGTACAGGTAGTTCGACCCCACGTCGCAGAGCACGGTGGCCTCGTCGGGCAGGGCGGCGCGGATGCCGGCGACCACCGCGACCGGATCGAGACCGAACGCGTCGTCGTGGTGCGGGTCGCCGAGGTCGGTGTTCTCCGCCAGGCGCGTGCGTTCGCGTTCGACGATGACCGCCGTCGCCGCATCGCGCTGCGGGATGCCGCCGCGCGTGTGCAGCGCGCGCGTCAGATCGGTGAGCGTGGTGGCCAGGTCGCCGAGGAGCTCGACGTCCGGCCGGTAGTCGTTGTCGATGTCGGCCGCGACGGTGTCCACGTGAACGATCCGGCGTTCCTTGCCGAGGTTCCACTCGGCGGGCACGAACTCCACCGGGTCGTAGCCGAGCGTCAGCACGAGATCGGCGTGGTGCAGAAGGACGTCGCCCGGCTGGTTGCGGGCGAAGCCGACGCGGCCCAGGTAGTGGTCCTCGAGGTCGCGCGAGATGATCCCTGCGGCCTGGAACGTCTCGACCACCGGCAGGCCCGTCGCGCGCAACAGCGCGTGCAGCGCGTCGACCGTGCGCGGGTCGCCGCTGCGCGCCCCCGCCAGCACGACCGGGAACCGCGCCTCGCGCAGCAGCGCCGCGGCCCGGTCGACGGAGGCGGCGGCCGCCCCGCCCACCGCCGCCGGCACGATCGGCTCGGTGAAGCCGACGGCGGTCGTCGCGGTCGACACGTCGTAGGGGAGCACGACGGCCGCCGCGCCGCGCGGCTCCCGCGTGGCGGCGCGGAACGCGTTGACGATCGCTTCGGCGACGTTGTCGGCCGCGGTGACCTCGGCGGCCGAGACGGTCACCGTCTGCAGCATGCCGACGGCATCCATCGCCTGATGGGCCCGCTTGAGGTGCTGCGACCGCGAGACGGCGCCGCAGATCGCGACGACGGGGTCGCCCTCGGTCGTCGCCGTGAGCAGTCCCGTCGCGAGGTTCGCCGTGCCGGGCCCGCTCGTGACGAGGACGACGCCCGGGATGCCGGTGAGACGCCCCACCGCGGCGGCCATGAAGACCGCGTTCTGCTCGGTGCGGCAGGTGATCAGCTGCGGTGCACCGGCGACGCCCTGAACGGCGGCGAGGGCGTCGAAGACGGGGTCGATCTTGGCGCCCGGGACGCCGAACACCCAGCGCACGCCGTGGGCGCGCAACACCTCGACGACACGGTCGGCGGCACGGGTCCCGACGGGCGGGGCGGTGACGGCGGCGTTGGCAGCCGCTGGGGACGGGGCGAGGACCGGCGCGATGCTCATGACTCCATGCTCCGCCCGGCGAGCGGTGCGAGGAAGACGGCGTTCGCGATGCGACTCATCTGCTGTGCAGATGATTTCGGGCTGCACGGAGGGAGGATGATCGAGATATGGATGTGCGTCACCTCTCCGTGTTCGTCGCGGTCGCGCAGGAGTTGAGCTTCACGCGCGCCGCCGATCGCCTGCTGCTGGCGCAGTCGGCGGTATCGACGACCGTGCGCGATCTCGAACGCGAACTGGGGGTCGAGCTGTTCGACCGTTCGCATCGGCAGATCCGCCTGACGGGTGCGGGTGAGGAGCTGCTGACCCGCGCGCAGCAGGTCCTCGAGCAGGTGCGCGAGCTCGGGGAAGCCGTCGCGGCGGCGGCCACAGAACTGCGCGGCGCCGTCACCATGGGGCTCATGACGGGGGTCGACCTCGTCGACGTGCCGGGGCTGCTGGGTCGCTATCACGAGCGGCATCCGGCCGTCGCGGTGCAGCTGCGGGCGACCGGGCTCGGCTCGACGGGCCTGGTGGCGCAGTTGGAGAGGGGTGAGATCGACGTGGCGCTCCTCTCCGTCGTTGACGGGCTTCCCGCGACCCTGCGGGGCGAGGTCGTCGCCTCGTCGCCGTACGTGCTCGTCGTGCCGGACGGCCACCCCGCGGCAGAGCGCGACCGCGTCGCTCTCGGCGAGCTGGAGGGGGAGAGCTTCATCGACCTGCCGCCCGGCTACGGGTCGCGACGCATCGTCGACGACGCGTTCGCCCACGCCGGAGTGTCGCGGCGTGTGCTCATCGAGGTCGCCGATCTCTCGACGGCGGCGACCTACGTGCCGCAGGGCCTCGGTCTGGCCATCGTGCCGGAGTTTGCTGCGGCTGCGGCATCCGCGCGGGCGTCGGCGGCGCACCGCGGCCGGATGCCGGTGCGCACCGTGCCGCTGGACGGCGCCGTACCCGCGTTCGCCGTCTCGCTCGCGTGGGCGCGGCGACGTCCGCTCAGCTCCGCCGCGCAGGCGCTCGTCGAGCTCTTGCGCAGCGAGCTGCTCCCCGCGTGAGGCCGCCACGCGCGGATGGCGGGGGTGGGGCGTTTCGACTCGGGCCTGGGGCCCTCGCTCAACGACCGGGAGGCGGTGACGTGCGGGTGGCGGGGGTGAGGCGTTTCGACTCGGGCCTGTGGCCCTCGCTCAACGACCGGGCAGCGGTGACGCGCGGGTGGCGGGGGTGGGGCGTTTCGACTCGGGCCTGGGGCCCTCGCTCAACGACCGGGCGGCGGTGACGCGCGGGTGGCGGGGGTGGGGCGTTTCGACTCGGGCCTGTGGCCCTCGCTCAACGACCGGGAGGTGGTGACGTGCGGATGGCGGGGGTGGGGCGTTTCGACTCGGGCCTGTGGCCCTCGCTCAACGACCGGGAGGTGGTGACGCGCGGGTGGCGGGGGTGAGGCGTTTCGACTCGGGCCTGTGGCCCTCGCTCAACGACCGGGAGGCGGTGACGTCCCAGCGGGCGCGCACGTTTCGACCGACGTCGAGGCCCGCCGTGCCGACAAGCGGCGTAGCGTCGAGGGCATGGCGAATGTTGCGGACTTCTTCATCGAGACTCTCAAGCGTGCCGGCGTCACCCGCATCTGGGGGCTCCCCGGCGACTCGCTCAACGCGTTCACCGACGCGCTGCGCCGCGACAGCGCCGGCGACGCGATCCGCTGGATGCACATGCGCCACGAGGAGGCCGCGGCCTTCGCCGCCGGCGCCGAGGCAGAGCTCACCGGCGAGCTCGCCGTGGTCGCGGGCTCGTGCGGTCCGGGCAACCTGCACTTCATCAACGGCCTGTTCGACGCGAACCGCAACCGCGTGCCGCTGCTGGCGATCGCATCCCACATCCCTTCGGCCGAGATCGGCAGCACCTACTTCCAGGAGACGCACCCGCAGGAGCTGTTCCGCGAATGCAGCGTCTACACCGAGCTCGTCGCCGACCCGTCCCAGCTGCCGTGGGTGCTGGAGATCGCCATGCGCACCGCGGTCGAGAAGCGCGGGGTCGCGGTGGTGGTCGTCCCCGGCGACGTGTTCTTCGCCGACGCGCCCGACCGCCGTCCCACCGCCCCGATCCGGGCGACGGGCTCTACCGTGCTGCCCGCGGCATCCGCCCTGGCCGCCGCCGCGACGGCGCTCAACGATGCGAAGAAGGTGACGATCCTCGCCGGATCGGGCGTCGCCGGCGCGCACGACGAGGTGCTGGCCCTCGCCGAGGCGCTCCAGGCGCCGATCGTGCACGCCCTGCGCGGCAAGGAGCACATCGAGTGGGACAACCCGCACGACGTCGGCATGACGGGACTGCTGGGTTTCGCCTCGGGCTACAAGGCGATGGAGTCGTGCGACACGCTCCTGATGCTCGGCACCGATTTCCCGTACCGGCAGTTCTACCCGTCGAAGGCGACGGTCATCCAGGTGGACGTCCGCGGCGAGCAGCTGGGGCGGCGCACGCCCATCGACGTCGGCCTCGTCGGCGGGGTGAAGGAGACGGCGAACGCGCTGCTGCCGCTGCTGCAGCGGGACCGCTCCTCGTCGCACCTCGAGGAGAGCGTCGCGCACTACCGCAAGACCCGCGAGCGGCTGGACGATCTCGCCATCGACGACGGCAAGGCGCCCGTGCGGCCCGAGTACGTCGCCCGCGTCATCGACGAGCTCGCCGCCGAGGATGCCGTGTTCACGGCCGATGTCGGAAGCCCGGTGATCTGGGCCGCGCGCTATCTGCGCATGAACGGGCGCCGGCGGCTCATCGGTTCCTTCGCCCACGGGTCGATGGCCAACGCCATGCCGCAGGCGCTCGGAGCGCAGGGTGTCGACCGGTCGCGTCAGGTGATCGCGCTCGCCGGGGACGGCGGCCTCGCGATGCTGCTGGGCGATCTGCTGTCGATCCGCCAGAACGACCTGCCGGTGAAGATCGTGGTCTTCAACAACTCCTCGCTGAACTTCGTCGAGCTGGAGATGAAGGCCGCCGGCATCGTGAACTTCGGCACCGGGCTCGAGAACCCGAGCTTCGCGGCGATCGCGGAGGCGATGGGCATCACCGGCATCCGCGTCGAGAAGGCGAGCGAGCTGCGCGGCGCCGTCGCGCAGGCCCTCGCCGTCGACGGGCCGGTGCTGATCGATGTGGTCACCGCCCGGCAGGAGCTCGCGATCCCGCCCGCGATCACGCTCGCTCAGGCGAAGGGGTTCTCGCTGTGGGCGCTGCGGACGGTGCTGTCGGGTCGGGGCGACGAGCTGATCGACCTCGCCGAGACCAACGTGTGGCGCCGTCTGTTCCACTGACCGCTCGGGCGGTGCGGTGCGGCTCACCCGCCGCCTCGCGGCGACCGAGGCGGTGGCGGCGCTCGATCGCCTGACCCGCGTAGCTGGCGGCGACGATGAGGGCCGCGCCGCCGATGCCGACGACCCCGATCGCCTCCCCGCCGAGGGTCACGCCCACGACGAGCGCCCACACCGGCTCGGTGCCCATGAGCATGCTCGCCCGCGCGGCGGAGGTGCGCCGCACCGCCCACAGCTGCACGACGAACGCGAAGACCGAGCAGAGCAGACCGAGGAAGACGACGTCGGCGACGGCCGCGGCATCCAGCGCGCCGACCGCGCGGGGCAGCGCCGGGCCCGCGAGGAGGGTGAACACGGCGCTGCCGACGACCAGCTGCACGAACACGACGCCGAGCGAGCCGTCGGCGCGTGAGCGCGTGAGGTGGCCGCTCGCGGTGACGTGCACGGCGCGGACCACGGCGGCCGCGATGACGAGCAGGTCCCCGGCGGTGGGTGGGCGGATGCCGTCGCCGGAGACGAGCAGGGCGACGCCGACGACGGCGGCGACGGCCGCGACGAAGTAGGAGCGCGGCAGCCAGACCCGCGAGACGATCCCCTCGAGCGCGGGCGTCATCACGAGGGCCAGGCTGATGAGCAGGCCCGCATTGGTCGCCGAGGTCAGGCTCACTCCCCAGGTCTCCAGGCCGATGATCGCGGCCTGCGAGATGCCGAGGATCACGGCGATGAGCAGGCCGCGTCCGCGGGGCAGGCGCTGTCGCGCGAGCAGGCACAGGATGCCGGCGCCCGCCGCGGCGACGAGGAAGCGCAGCGCGTTGGCGCTCGGGACGCCGGTGACGGCGATGAGGTCCTTGGCGGCGAGGAAGCTCGCGCCCCACACGACGGCGACGGCGAGGAGGGCGAGGTCGACGAGGAGGTCGGCGCGCCGTGTCATGGAGTCAGAGTGGCAGCATCCGGCGTGAAGAACATCGGGCAATGTCTTCATCGATGTGTTAGAGATTGCTTATGGATCCGATGCGGCTGCGGCTGCTCCGCGAGCTCGGCGACCGGGGAAGCGTGACGGCGGTCGCCGCCGCGCTGCACGTCAGTGCGTCGGCCGTGTCGCAGCAGCTGGCGATCCTGCAGGCGGACGTCCCGGTGCCGCTCACCGTGAAGCAGGGGCGCACGCTCGTGCTCACGGATGCCGGGCGCGCGCTGGCCGCAGCGGGGATGCGGGTGGAGGAAGCCCTGGTGCTCGCGCGGGAGAGCGTCGGCGCCTACCTGGCGCACGACCCGACGCCGGTGCGCGTCTCGGCGTTCCACAGCGCCGGCGTCGCCCTGTTCGGACCGCTGCTGGCCGCGGTGGGCGGCGATGCCGTCGCGTTCGCCGACGCGGATGTCGCACGGGAGGACTTCGCCGGTCTCACCGCCGATCACGATCTGGTGATCGCGCACCGGCTCGCCCACGATCCGCCCTGGCCGCGCGAGCGGGTGCGGGTCACGCCGCTGTTCGCCGAGCCCCTCGACGTCGCCCTTCCCGCGGCCCATCCGTTGGCGGCCCGAGACGCGATCACCCCCGCGGAGCTGCGCGGTCAGACGTGGATCTCGACCCATGACGGTTTCCCGCTGGCCGGGGTACTCCATGCCATCGCCGCCGTCGGCGGCGAGCCTCCCGTGATCGGTCACCGGGTCAACGAGTTCTTCGTCGCGGCCCAGATCGTGCGTGCGGGCGCGGCGATCGCGATCATGCCGCGCTACACTGCCCGGGCCCTCGCGACGGAGGGCATGGTGCTGCGCCCGGTCGCCGGGCTCGCGCTGGTGCGCCACGTCGACGTGCTCGCTCGTCCCGACGCGCTCGCCCGCGCGGCGGTCCGCCGCGTGCTCGGTGCGCTCGCCGACATCGCCGCGGATCTCGCACGGTGAGACTGCGGGATGTCGGGCCGACCCCGTGAGTTCCGTCGCCGTGTCGGGCATGCTGGGGGCATGGTGGTCTCCGGCTGGCACGTCCTGATCCTGATCGCGGTGCTCGCGGGCATCGCGTTGTTCATCGCGGCCGTCGTCAGCATCGCCTCGTCGGCGGCGACGAGCTTGGAGAAGACGCTCTGGATCCTCGTCACACTGATGTTCCCGCTCATGGGTCCGATCGTGTGGTTCGCCGTCGGGCGGCGTTCGATCGTCGCCAATCCCGCCGAGCGACGTTGAGCGGTGTCGAGCGGCGGAGCGCGGTCCTGCGCCGCCGCAATGGGAGCGTTCCCTTAGGCTGAGTCCAGCCCCTCTTCCCGTCCCCGGTCTCCTCCGTGCCTCTACGTCGCGACATCCAAGGTCTGCGCGCGCTCGCCGTGCTGGCCGTCATCGGCGCGCACGCCGCCGGCTGGCCGCGGGGCGGGTTCGCCGGTGTCGACGTGTTCTTCGTGATCTCCGGTTTCGTCATCACCGGGATGCTGCTGCGCGAGCAGCGGGAGACGGGCCGCATCGGCTTGGCGCGCTTCTACGGCCGGCGGGCCCGGCGGCTGCTGCCGGCCGCGCTCGTCACGGTCGGCGCGGTCATCGGTGCCGCGTTCGCCCTCTTCGGTCGTGCGCGGGCCGAACAGGTGCTGTGGGACGGTGTCTCGGCGCTGCTGCTGGTGTCGAACTGGCGGTTCACGCAGCAGGGCACCGATTACTTCCACGCCGGCGATGCCGTGTCGCCGCTGCAGAACTTCTGGTCGCTGTCGGTCGAGGAGCAGTTCTACCTCGTGTGGCCCGGTCTTCTCATCGTGTCGCTGCTGTTCGTGCCCGCCGTCGCGCGCCGCGGCCGGGCGGTCGCCGCGGTGGTGGCGGCGTGGGCGGTCGTCGTGATCGCGGCATCCTTCGGCTGGGCGCTGCTGCAGGGGGCGTCGGCGCCGACGGCGGCGTACTTCTCGACAGCGACCCGGGCGTGGGAGTTCGCTCTGGGCGCCCTGCTCGCCGCCGGTGTGCCGGTGCTGCGTCGGATTCCCGCGGCCGCCGCGGCCCTGCTCGCCTGGATCGGCGTCGCCGGTGTCGTCGCATCGCTCCTGCTCATCGACCCCGCGAGTGTGGGCTTTCCCGGACCGTGGGCTGCCGCGCCGACGGCCGCGACCGCGCTGGCGCTCGCCGGCGGCGTCGCCGCATCGCCGCGGGCGCTGTTCCCGTGGACGAACCCGCTGGCGGTCGTCGTCGGCAACGCCTCGTACTCGCTCTATCTGTGGCATTTCCCCGTGGTCGTGTTCGCCGCCGCCCTGCTTGCGGCGTCGCCCTGGTCGATGCCACTCACCCTCGCGATCGTCGCCGTGATCGGCTTCGCGTCGTACGCGATCGTGGAGCAGCCGCTGCGCTACGCGCCGTTCCTGGGCGGCCGGGTTCCCGTGGCGGATGCGGGCGCGGGCGCTGACGCGGCGCCGGACGTGGGACTGGATGCCGCGCCGGCGACATCCGGTCGAGTGGCGCCGGCTGCCCCCGCTCCGCGCACCCCCGAGATCGCGACGCGCCGGCCCGCGGGGTGGCAGCCGGGCACCCGCTACTACCCGGGCGGCGCGCGTATGGGGGCCGAGGCTGCCGCACCGGGCGCGGAGGCGGTGCCGGCGGCATCCGTCGTCGAGGCGATCGTCGCGGAGCGGCTTCCGGAGCCGGCACCCGTCGCTCCGACACCGCCGGTCCTCGACGCCGCCGGGGCGGTGGCGAGCGTTGCTCCGATGGTGGCCTGGCGGGAGCGGTTCCGCACGCAGGTGTCGCTCGCGACCGCGGGGCTGGTCGCCGCGGCGCTGCTGCTCGTGCTCGCCGTGCAGGTGCAGCAACCGCGTCCGGTTCCGCCGAGTGCCGACGCGGCCCAGGCGGCGCCCGCGATCGACGACCCGACGGCTGCGCTGCAGGCAGACCTGGCCGCGGCGGTGTCGGCGACGACCTGGCCGGAGCTGCATCCGTCGCTCGATGAGGTGATGGCCCAGTCGTCGGGGGCCAACCCGGCGCACGACTGCTTCGCGCCGACGCCGCTGCCGGATGCCGCGGCGTGCACGTGGGGGAGCGGCGCCGCGCCGCGCCACCTCTACCTCGTGGGCGACTCGACGGCGATGGCCTACGCGCCGGCGCTGAAGGCGCTCGCGGAGGAGAGCGGGGGTGCGATCCGCGTCACCACCGTGGGGCTCTACGGATGCCGGTTCACGGACGTCTTGGTGCAGAACGACGACCCCGCCGTGATGCAGGCCTGCACGCAGCGGAAGAACGACGTCGCGGCGATGATCGCGGCCGACCAGCCCGAGAAGGTGCTCGTCTCGAACGCGTACACGCTGGGCCGCACCGCCGACGGGCGCGATCTCAGCGCGGCGGAGCTCACCGCCGCCGAGGCCGCGGAGATGGCACGCTACGGGATGCCGGGGCGCATCGTCTATCTCGAGGCTCCGCCGGAGGGCGCCCCGCTCGGCAATTGCTACACGCGCCTCGGCTCGCCCTACGCCTGTGCGACGAGCATCACGCCGACCTGGCGCGACATGCAGGCGGCGACGACCGCCGCGGTGGCGTCGTCCGGTGATCGCGTGGTGGATGCCCTGGCCTTCACCTGCTGGCAGGACGTGTGCCCGGCGTTCGCGGGGACCCTGCCCATCCGCTACGACCAGACGCACCTGACGGTCGCCTACTCCACACATCTCGCTCCGTACCTGCGGTGGGCGCTGGACGGGGGCGGCGGGGCCGGTGCCGCGGCGCCGCCCGGGTAGAATCGACGCGCCAGCCTCTGTAGCTCAGTGGAAGAGCCACTCCGTCCTAAGGAGCGGGTCGGGGGTTCGAATCCCTCCAGGGGCACCAAATGTTCGTCTTTAGAACCCTTTGAGGCCGAGAACCCCGTGTTCTCGGTCTCTTGTCTTTCCTGGGCCTGTGTTTCGGGGGAGGCGGTGAGCACGAGTTCGAAGAGGTCTTGGAGTTCGCCGCTGGCGGGCTCTTCCTCCCAGATCAGAATCCGGTTGAAGAAGGCCTGGTTGTAGATGCGGCGCAGTGCATCGGGAGCGCGGCGGTAGGAGTCGTAGCAACTGGCGGCCAGTTCGATGGCGAAGATGATCGGGTCCACCTATTTCGTGGCCACTGTAGTCCTTGAAAGAGACAGATTGTCTGATTGGATGCACTCCTTGACATCCGGCTGTTCGCTTCCCTCGTCTGCTCGCGGTCTCTGTGCCGAGTGGCGGACGTGATACATCGGCGCTTCACCCACCGTCCTTGCTGGGAGATGCCTCGAACTCAGAACCAGCCCATCGATTCGTCTCCGGGGCGATTCCGAAAGTACAGCCGTTCGAAAGGTTGGACTACCAGCTCGGCGATGCGTTGGTTGGACTCATTGGTTCGTAGGAGATGCGTTGGGCGCCATGCGGCGGCGTTACCCGGCACGGGCTCGACCACCGTGCCGCCCATGACGACTTCATGGTTTTCGACAGCACCGATCCAGCCGGGGAAGCGGTAGGTCAGCGTGAACACTCTCACTTCGTGAGGCGGAGCGACCGTCTGGTCCCCATTCATCCACTGAGCCAGTTCCACCCAGCGCGCAAGACTCTCAACACGTTCCACCCCGATGGTCGTTGACTCTCCAGGTGGGAGATCAAGTTGCTCGGGCTGAGCGCTCTGGTTGGCGAGGCGCGTGAATGTTGCTTGCATATGGCGCGGGCCGTCGTTGATGATCTTCACCGTGGCACGCACGGAAAGCTGCTTCTGCGCGTCGCGGGGGAGCACATATTCCGACTGAGTAACTCGCTCAGGGCGTTCTCGGTGATCGTCTGCGAATAGGACCGGGAAGCGAGGCTCCTGCGGATCTGTTGCTTCCGCGTGAAGATGGGCTGTCACGGTGATGCGCGGCATCTCCGCATCAATCTGGCTGCGAAGCGCATCTTCCCGTGTCTTCTCGCCCTGCTCCAGCTCTGCCCGGGCGACATTGACGGCGTCAAGCGCGACTTGGGTGCTGCGTCTGGTCTGCACCGCCTGCCAGGCGATGATCGCGGCGCTGATCGCAGAGATGATAGCCGCGGTGATGGCCACCGCTACCTGAATGCTGTTGAACTCGGAATCACTCACATCTGCATCATGCCGCGACCTGAAGGCCCGCGGGTGCCGCGCCCACCGCGAACTCGAACCCCTTCGGAACGGCGGCGGATCCGGCGGCTGACCAGACGAGAGTGGCGCTGTCGTCGTTCTCGCCGTCCATCCGTTCGAGCGTGATGGAGGAGAGCGTCACGGGAAGGCACATCGGAACGGTCGTCGGCCCGTCCGCCCGCGCGAAGAGGACGCGGTCCGCAGCCCAGCTGTCACATCCGGCGAGCGAGCCGGCGGCGGCGGCGCACGTCACCACAGCCGCCAGACGAGCCAGAAGGTGCGCTCTCCGATCCCGCTCATGACCGCACGTAGTGCCCACCGCCATCGACGCAATCGTCATGAGTCCGCCGCTTCTCGCCGGCACGCAGGCGATGTCGTCGACCACGCCGCGTCACGCCGCCAGCTCCGCCGCGACGCGGCCGTGGTCGTCGAAGGTGACCACCGCGATCATCTCGAGGTCGATGACGCGTCCGGTGGCGGCGAACCCGCCGTAGACGCCGTCGTGGGTTCCGTCGAATCGCACGAGCATCGCGCCGGTGTCGCCCTCCTGTCCGAGCGGGGTGATCGTGGCGCGCAGATCGCTGAACGCGGCGAAGAGCGCCTCTTCTCGTTCCTGCAGGGCGTGCAGCCCGCTCTGCGCACCGGTCAGGGGGGAGTGGTAGGCGGCGGGCTCCGCCCACAGTGCGACGACGGCGGCCGGGTCGTGCGCGTTGACCGCGGCGGCAGCGGCGCGGGCGAACTCGTGGATGTGCATGGTGATCTCCTTCGATCGGGGTGAGGATGCCGGGGACCCGGCGGTTCAGGGACGGACGGAACGTTCTGCGAGCGTGAGGGACAGTCGCTCGGGAAGTCGCGGGGCGAGCCAGGACACGAGCGCGTTGCCGCGGCCGTCGACCACCGAGGGGCGGCCGCGTCGCAGGGCGCGCAGCGCCGTCTCGACGACCTGCTCGGGTGTGCGGCGGGCGCCGACGGAGGCCGCGTCGCCGGCCGTCGCGAAGAACGCGGTGTCGGTGGCGCCGGGGCAGAGGGCCAGCACGTCCACGCCGGTGCCGCGGGTCTCGCGCCACAGGGCGCGGGTGAAGGTGAGCACATACGCCTTCGAGGCGGAGTAGACGGCCATGTGGGGGACGGGCTGGAAGCCCGCGGTGCTCGCGACGTTGATGATCGTGCCCCGGCCCCGCGCGAGCATCGGCGGGAGCAGCAGCGCCGTGAGCGCGGTGAGGCTGTTGACGTTGACCGCGATCTGCGTGGTCGCCGAGCTCAGCGGCTGCGTCGCCACGTCACCGTGGATGCCGAGCCCCGCATTGTTGACGAGGGCGTCGACGGCGATCTTCTCGCGCTCGAGGCGGGCGACGAGCTCCTGCGCGGCATCCGGGCGGTCGAGGTCGTGCGCCATGACGGTCACGGAGACCGTATGCCGTGCCCGGAGGTCGGCGGCGAGCTCGTCGAGCACGTCGGCGCGACGCGCGACGAGGACGAGGTCGCTGCCGAGGGCGGCGAAGCGGTGGGCGAAGGAGCGCCCGATTCCGGAGGAGGCTCCGGTGATCAGGGCGGTGGTCCCTGCGGTGATGGTGCGCACGATTCTCCTAAATAAACAAACCGGTCGGTCTAATAAATCAGGACTATAGTGGGAACATGCCTGCGCGTCCAGTCGCCGAAGCCGAAGCCGGTCGAACCGCCGCCCGCCGCGTGGGGCGTCCGGCCGGGCCGACGGCGCAGGGTGCGGCGTCGCGAGAGGTGATCGTCGACGCCGCCGCGGGTGTGTTCGCCCGCCTGGGCTACGACCGGGCGCGGATGGCCGACATCATCGAGGCGAGTGGGATGTCGAAGGGGTCGGTGTACTTCCACTTCGACAGCAAAGAGGCTCTCGCGGTCGCCGTGCTCGAAGACCGGCACGAACGGTGGATCGCCGCCGTGGAGAGTGCCGTCGCGGACGTCGACGCGGGGCAGCCGAGGCTCTCGCGGCTCCTTCCGGCGATGCTCTCGCTTCACCGTGAGGATCCCGACGCCTGGGTGATCTCGCGCCTCACGCAGCGCCTCGCCGACGCCGAGCCCACCCGCGATCTCGCGGCGGCGGTGACGCGGCGGTGGATCGACCTCGTCGCGAGCCTCATCCGCGAGGCTCAGGGCGTCGACGTCAGCGCAGAGTCCGTGGACGCGGCCGCCCTCGCCACGGTGCTCGTGGGCGCCTTCGACGGTCTCAAGATGACCGTGGATGTCGTGGGCACCGGCGACCGCACCGACGACGGCCGGCTTCTCGCCGAGGGCGGTGCCGTTCTCGAGCGGATGCTGTTCGAGACCGTCGGGATCGTGCCCGCCGAGAAGTCGCGACAGAAGTCGAACGTTCGCCCGACCTCGAGCCGGGCTGCCCGAGTACCGTGAGGTCAGCGACCGCGCCGGTGTTCGCCGCGGCGGTCACCTCCGGCGGCATCCACGGATATGAGGAGTGACATGACTGAGACGAACGGCTCCGGCCCGGCAGACCTGAGCGGCACCGTGGACGAACGACTCGCACAGCTGACGGCTCTGGAATCGGCCTCAGAGCCGCTGAGTGCGCAGTGGCTGCATCGTCAGCTCCGCTCCGCGCTCAACGCCTGGGCCGAGGATGCGACCACGGTCGACATCGACCTGGAATCCCGCACGGACTACTGATCGCGCGGCTACCCCGGCTGCCGCCCGGCTACGCAGGCGGCGTCGCCGGGTCGTCGGCGAGCGCGCTGAGGGCATCCGCCGACGGCACGAAGAACGTGCAGCCCATCACCGGCGTCGAGAAGTCCAGGATCCGGTCGTGGAGGCCGGGCGGGTCTCCGATGAACATCCGCTCCAGCATCTTCTCGATGACCCACAGGTGGCGCGCGTATCCGATGAAGTAGGTGCCGAACTCCGACGCGCCGGGGCTGCCGAACGGCATGTTGTCGCGGAGGATGTCGTGTTCGACACCGTCGACCACGATCGTCGACAGCGTCTTGTGCGACTTCTGCCCGGTGTCGGCGTCGTCCAGTTCGACGTTGTCCGCCTTCTTCCGACCGATGATCGCCTCCTGCTGCTCGGTCGTGAGGGCCTGCCACGTGTCGAGGTCGTGAAGGTACTTCTGGATCACGACGTAGCTGCCTCCCGCGTTGTCGGGATCCTCGTCGCCGATCAGTGTCGAGTCGGCGACCGCGTTGCCGACGGGATTCGAGGTGCCGTCGACGAAGCCCAGCAGGTCACGGACGTCGAAGTAGCGGAAGCCGGTCGTCTCGTCCACGACGGTCACGGCGTCCCCGAGCGCATCCATCAGCTGGCGCTCGAACTCGAACGTCAGATCCTGCCGGTTCGCGCGGATGTGGAACAGGATGTCGCCCGGGGTGCTCGGCGCCGTGTGCGTCGCGCCGGTGACCGCCGTGAAGGGGTGGAGCCCGCGGGGAGCGGCCCGCGACGTGAGGCGGGGCCACACCCGCGAGCCGATGCCCACGGTGCAGGAGAGCTGGGCGTCGAGGTCGCGGAATCCGACGTTCTTGATGATGTCGTCGATTCCGCTGATGGTGTCGCGGACGGTGGCCGCGGCATCCGCGTCGTCGTTGACGGTCACGACCAGGAAGGTCGCACTGGAGGTGAGAGGCGCATCGACTTTCTGGGCCTCGATGGGAACGCGTCTCGACGAGGAGTTGCTCATGCTCCCGAACCTAGGGCACCGGGTGGGGAATGCGTTCCGACGCCTGTCGAGCACCTCCGCCCCAGGCGGCCTACGTGCGGAGGGGTGTGATGCCCTGCGTGCCCCGCGGGAACGTCGCGAGGGTCGCCGCATCGATGTTGAGATGCGCGGCCACCAGCGCGGGCGGGACGTGGCTCAGCCAGTTCGCCAGCGAGATCTCCTCGTACTTCGGCGCCTTGAACACCTCGAGGAACTGCAGCACGTCATCGCCGGTGTTCTCGACGTAGTGGCCGAAGTTCTTCCTCACCACGCCGACGTCGCCCGCGCGGAAGTCCGTGGTGTTGGCGTGGGGGCCGGTGTTGAACACCGTCATCCGGGCCGACCCGCGGAGGTAGTACTGCCACTCGTCGGCGTTCGGATGCCAGTGCAGCTCGCGCATCGACCCGGGCTCGACGGTCACCAGCGCGGCGGCGACGGTGCGCGAGAGCGGGAAGTTGGTGCTGTCGGCGATCTGGATGCTGCCGCCCGAGTTCTTGTGCAGGGGCTGCGACCGCGACAGGCGGAAGATGATCGGTTCCGAGGCGCCCCATTCCACGCCCGCATCCGTCTGGTCGGTCGCGAGGTCGCCGGGCTCCTCTCCGGGGAAGATCCAGAGGTTGTGCAGCGGGATGTCGGCGAAGACCTCCTGTGCGACGCCGAAGTTCTTGGCGAGCACCTCCGGGGGAGTGTGGGCGAACCAGTCCGTGAGCAGGAGCGTGTTCGACTCGGACTGCTCTCCGTCGTCGAACGCCAGCACGAACTCCGCGCCGTCGGGCCCGAGCCCCTGCAGCGAGTGCGGCGTCCCACCCGGGAAGAACCACAGGTCGCCTTCTTCGACGTCCTCGACGCTCGGAAGGCCGGAGCGGCCGAGGGTCGTCACGCGGCACCGGCCGCGGGTCATGACCGCCCACTCGGCCGTCTGGTGCCAGTGCAGCTCGCGGATGCCGCCGGGCTCCAGATACATGTTGACCCCGGCGATCTCGTCGGAGATCGCGAAGTCCTGCTTCGTCAGCTCGCGGGCCCACCCGCCGCGCTGTACCCGGCGCGGGGAGATGTTGAACGACGACCAGAACAGCGCCTGCGTGGAGATGTCCGTTCCGGGCGCATCGATCTGGTCGGGGAACTGGCTCTCGATGACCGGGTTCCGGGGCCCGGTCATCGTGAGGCTCGCCGGGTCGTCCACGGTGTTGGACTCGCCCTCCGGGGGGAGATCGGGGTTGCCGAACACCGGCGACTCGTGGTGCGGGGTGGGGGTGTTGTCGTGCATGGGGAGCTCCGTTCGTTCTCGCGGCCGTCGTGCGGGCATCGGCCCGCCCTCTCAGCACAGTCGTCGGGAGGGGACGCGGCCTCAGACAGATGCAGAAGATTGCCCGGATGCCGAAGGTCGCGGCCCCGTTCGGCGCCTACTTCTTCGTCGTGAAGATGCCGTTCTCGCGCAGCAGGCGGCGCACGTCCAACACCATCTGCTCGTCGACGTCCTTGTGACGCGGTCTGGTGAGGAAGAGCTCGGACTGCCCGAGCCGGACCCGGAACGTCCCGTCGTGTCCGGCGGTCACATCCGCGATCTCCTCGAGGAGGGAGAGGATGTCGTGCCATTCGAGATTGTGCGAGGTGGGGTGCTGTTCGAGGTGGTACAGCGTGGTGCGGTGGTGCTCGGACAGGTGCGCGGTGAGCGGCTCGTCGGACATGTGTGTCTCCTTCGTCGGATGCGGGGTGGGGTGGGTCTGTCGGTGCGGATCTGATCAGGCGGGGGTGGATCGGGGGTGTCGGCGCGGGTGCGTCCGTCCGATGTCGAGGAGGTGCGTCGCTTCGGGGGCGACCGCGCTCATCGCCCACGCGCGGGAGATCAGCTCGCCGTCGAACGCGGTCGTGCGCCCCTCGTGCTGGCTCACGTGCTCCCGCCACGACCCGACGGTGTACGCCTCCACGAGGATGTCCGCGTCGTCCGCATCCGCGTAGACGCGCCACTCGCGGCCGCCGGTGCGCAACCGGGTCTGCTTGACCTGCGACAGGAGAGCGAGGAACTCCGTGCGCCGGTCGCGGGGGACGGCGTAGCGGATCAGGACGAGCACGGCCGCGTCGTCGCGGCCGTCCGCCCGCGGCTCGTCCTGGACGCCCGGGACCTCGACGATGTCGCGTCCGATTCCGGTCGTCGTCGGCAGGGGCCACACGAGCAGCGACAACGCACTCAGGATGCAGAGAACCCCCGCGCCGACGACGACGGCCCCCGACCCCCATACGGCCGCGAGGATGCCGGCGAGCGCGGCGCCCGCCGCCGTGCACCCGTAGAGGACCAGCTGATAGAAGGAGAGTCCGCGGGTGCGCACCCACACGGGCAGGAACGCCTGGATGGTGCCGTTGATGGTGGCGATCACGCCGATCCACGCCAACCCCGTCGCGACCAGGACCGGGAAGGTCAGCCAGAGCGTCGGGGAGACGACCAGGATCACCAGCCCCGCACCGAACACGGCGGAAGACGCGAGGACGACGCCGTTGAGCGCGGCGATGCGGCGAGCCCACGGGAGCACGAACGCCCCGATGATGGAGCCGGCGCCGAGGGCGGCCAGCAGGAGGCCGTAGCCGGTGGCGGCGAAGCCCAGGGAGTCTTTCGCGATGGTCGGCAGGAGTGCCCACAGGGCGTTCGCGGGGATCAGGAAGATCGCCAGTCGCAGCAGGGTGAGCCGCACGACGCGGGAGTGGAGCACGTAACGCGTGCCGGCGCGGGTGGCGTCGACGAACGGTTCGTGACGGGCGGCGGGCGGGCGATAGGTCTTCCAGAACAGCAGGACGCCGAGGAACACCACGAACGAGGCCGCATTCAGGAGGAAGACCGCGACGACCCCGAACTGTGCGACGACGAGTCCGGCGACCGCGGGGCCGACGGCGCGCGCGATGTTCACGCCGATCGACGAGAGGCTGGCCGCGTCGACGAGCATGTCGCGCGGGACGATGTCGGGCACGAGCGCCTGGAAGGCGGGCAGCTGCACGGCCGAGATGGTGCCGAGGACGAAGGTGCACGCCAGCAGGATGGTCGGGGTGGTCTGGCCGCTCCAGGTCAGGAAGGCCAGCACCAGCACGACGACGAACTGGACGGCCTGCGAGTACAGGAGCACGAGTCGCCGGTTGAGGAACTCGCCGATGACGCCGGAGGGAATGGCGAAGATCAGCACCGGCGCCGCCGATGCCGTCTGCACGAGCGCCACGAGCAGGGCGGAGCTGTTCGTCTCGACGAGCAGCCACTGCGCACCGACCGTCTGCATCCAGCTTCCGACGTTGCTGACGAGGGAGGCCAGCCACACCAGTCGGAAGATGCGCACGGTCAGCGGCGTGAATCCGGACGCCCAGACGCGGGGCCCTGCGGGAGGCCGTTCGGCCGGCGCGTCAGTCATCGGCGGCGACGTCCCCGAGGATGGTGTCGATGAAGCCCACGATCTCGGCGGCATGGGTCTGTGTGACCAGGTGCGGCGCGGCGAGGGCGACGACGTCGCGGCAGTGCGCGCGCCGGTACCCGAAGCGCTGCACGTCGGGGTTGATCGCGCGATCCTCCGTGGCGACGACGCCCCAACTGGGCCTGCCGCGCCAGGCCTCGACGCGCGCGCGCTCGCTGAACACCGACACCGACACCGGCCGCTGCGAGACGGCGAGCACCGAGGCCTCGTCGGCGGGGAGACCCTCGGCGAGCAGGCGGGGGAACGCGTCGACGGCGACGGTCACCTCCGTGCCGGGAACGCCGTGGTCGTCGCGGAACATCGCGGGGACGAGGTGCTGGGAGACCTCGTCCGGGGCGAAGGCGTCGCGCATCTCGCCGATGCTCTCGCCGCGCTCGAGCGCGTAGCCGGCGATGAAGAGCAAGCCGGTGACGTTCGCCGCGTCTCCCGCGACGGTGATGACGGCCGCCCCGTAACCGTGCCCGACGAGCAGCACCGCCCCGTCGATGCGCTCGACGACGGTGCGGATGTAGGTGCAGTCGCCGTCGAAGCTGCGGCCGACCAGGGGAGGGGCGAGCACGGGATGCCCGCCTCCGAGCAGGCGCAGCGCGATCGGCCACCAGCTGGACGCGTCCAGGAAGGCGCCGTGAACCAGGACGACCGTCGTACGTGCTGTCATGTGGATACCTCGTGGTGGTTGTGCCGGCCCTGAGACGAATCTAGGAACGAGTGCGCCGACAGCACTCCGACAGGAGTCGGAGACGTGGCCCGGCCGGCGGACGGTGCCCACGGTGGATGCGGAGACGTCGCACTTCTGCCTGTTTTCTTCCTGGTGCTGCCGTCGCGGACGCGGTCGGATGGCTGTGACTCGACTTCGGTGTGGCTGCGTGTCGGCTACTGCCGGCGCGCCGCCTCATGGTGGGCCCGGCCCGGATAGGAGTGCATCCGTGAAAGCCAGCGAGAGCAGTGCCGTCGTGCCTGCCACGTTGCAGGGCATCGCCGAACAGCTCACCGCCGCGCTCGGACGTCCGGTGTGGGTCCGCGGCGGACCGCCGTCTGCGCCCGCCGGCGTGTGCGGCGCGACGGATCCGTCGCTCGCGGCACCGCGCCGGCTCGACGTGACGGTGGAGGACCGGGGCGTCGTGGTGGCGCACATCGCCGTGCAGACGGAGGGACGATCCCTCGGCCCGTCGGACTTCGAGGCGCTCGATGCGGCATCCCTCCTCGTGCGAGACCTGTTGCGCGCGGAGGGAGGGACGAGCCGCGAATCGGTGCTGCACGATCTCCTGCACGACGACGAGGGCGTTCGGCGGAGCGCGTACGCCCGCGCGGTGCAGCAACGGTGGCTGCACCGCGACGAGGGCACCGTCGTGCGCGCGTTGCTCGTCGATGCGACCGTCACGGACATCCATGCCATCGCCTTCGCCCGGCACCTCGCGAATCTGCGCCCCGTCCCCCACCACTTCATGGCCCTGCACGCCGGCATGGTCATGCTCGTGGGGCAGCCGTCCGATCGCGGCATCGACGACGTGATCCTCCGGGAGGCGACCGCGCGCGGCATCCGCGTCCTGGGAATCGGCTCGGCCTCTCCTGCGCCGGGGGCGGAGGACGTGCGTGCCGCGGCCGACGAAGCGGTCATCGCCGCTTCTCTCGCCGCCGCGCTTCCGCAGTTCCATCCGGCCGTCGACGCCAGTGAGCTCGGCGGCTGGCTGCTGCTGGCCTCGGCCTCGGCGAACCCGGAGCACCTGCGCATCATCTCGCCGGCCGCGCATGCGCTGTACGTGCACGGCGACGGCAGCCAACGAGAGACCATCGAGACCTACCTGGATGTCGGCGCGAACGTGGTGGCGGCGTGCGAGATCCTCTTCGTGCACCGCACGACGCTGTACTACCGGCTCGAGCGGATGCCGGAGGTCGTCCGCGACGCTCTGAGCGACGGCATCAAGCGCAGCACGCTCCACGTCGCGCTGAAGCTCATCCGGCTCTGGGAGGCGACCGGACGTGCTTGATCGTGTGGGGGCGGACTTCCGGCGAACGTCGAAGCGCCGCGTGCGGCCGGGGCGATACCGTCGACCCATGCCCCGCTCAGGAGAGGTCGGACGATGAGGACGGCGTTGCGGGTGGGCGTGATCGGCGGGTCTCTCGGGGGCCTGTTCACCGCTGCCCTGCTGCATCAGGCAGGTCACGACGTCACCGTCCTCGAACGGTCCCGCGCGGGGCTGGCCCGACGCGGCGCGGGCCTGGTCGGTCAGCAGGACCTGTTCGACGTCCTCGCGAGGCTGGGGTTGACTTCGGTGCTGCGATCCGGCGTGGAGGCGCGCGAACGCATCACGCTCGGCCGCCGCGGCGAGGTGCTCCATCGCGACCCGACGCCCCAGACGCAGCTGTCGTGGGACTACATCTACGACGGCCTGCGGGCGCTCATCCCCGCCGGCCGCTACCGGCTCGGCAGTGCGGTCACGGAGGTGCGGTCGGACGGCCGGCACGCGACCGTTCGCATCGAGGACGGGACGACGATCCCGTTCGACCTGGTCGTCGGCGCCGACGGTCTCAACTCCGTCGTCCGCCGCGCCGTCGCGCCCGAGCGGTCGGACAACCGCTACGTCGGCTACCTCACCTGGCGCGGGCTCGTGCCGGAGGCGGCGCTCCCGGAGCGGGCCGCGGACATCCTGCTCGAACGGTTCGCCTTCTACACGGCGCCGGGCGCCCACATGCTGGGCTACCTGGTCCCGGGGCCGGACGGGCAGACGGCGCCGGGGCGGCGTCGGTACAACTGGGTCTGGTACCGGTCGCTGCCGTCACCGGAGCTGGAACGTCTGATGGTCGCGTGCGGGCACGGTGCCGCGAGCACCTCTCTCGCACCGGGAGACCTCCCGGCAGACCTCCGGCAATCGCTCGTCGCGGCCGCCGCGGCAGAGCTACCGGTGCCGTTCGCGGATGCCGTCGCGGCCGAGCCGCGACCGTTCCTGCAGGCCCTCTACGACTACGTCGCGCCGCGGATGGCGGCGCCGTCCGTCGCGCTCGTCGGCGACGCCGCCGTCGTCGTGCGCCCGCACACCGCGATGGGCGCGGCCAAAGCCGCGGGAGACGCGATGGCGCTGGTGGACCTCCTGGGCACCGAGCTCTCCCTCGCCGACGCGCTCGCGACCTACGACCGGGACCGGCTGCCGGTGGGCCGCGCCATCGCCCGCTACGGTCAGGAGCTGGGCGACTCGCTCCCGCTGTGAGGCGCATCTCGCGCGGTCGTCCGTCCCGCCGTCATCCCCGCGATCTCTCGGCGGAACCGGGCGAAGATGAACGCCTCGCTGCTGCCCGGGCCGAGCAGGCGCAACGCCTCCTCCGCCTCGGCCATCGCCGCTTCCGACTCCCCGGCTTCGATCAGCGCGCGGATGTGGCGGCGCATCATCAGGGCGACCCGCATGTCGTCGTTGAGCGAACGGGCGATCTGGATGCCGATCGCGCCCGCCCGGATCCCGTCGTCGTAGCGGCCGACGGCGATGTACGCGTCGACGAGGTCCAGATAGGCCGCGTATCGCGTGATGAGCGTGAGGAAGCCGTCGGCCTCGGGTTCGGCCTGGATGCGCGCGAGCGTGGACTCCAGCTCCTCGATCGCCGCGAGGTGCTCACCGCGGGTGTTCATGATCATCGTCGTCAGCAGGCGCGCGTTCTCCAGTCCCACCTTCTCGCCCGCGAGTGAGAACGCCCGGATCGCGCCCTCGGCGGCGTCTGCGGCCTCGACGACACGGCCGAGCAGCCAGCTCGCCCATCCCACGTAGTAGTTCGCCCACCCCTCCTGCGTGGCGTCGCCGGCGCTCAGCGCCGCGCGGAGTGCCGAGCGTGCCGTCAGGACGGCGCGCTCGCGGTCTCCGACCTCCACGATCTCGGCCCACGCGAGGTAGCCGAGATGCGTCGCCTCCATCAGCGGATTTCGCAGACTCTGCGCGGCGGTCACGGCGAGGGAGAAGAACCGATGCCAGTTCCCCCAGGAGAGCCAGACGTCGGAGTACCAGTGGAGGGCGTCGGCGACGTCGACGACCGTCTCGTTCTCGCCCAGCTCGGCGGCCTCCGCATACGCCGGCCACCAGTGCTCGGCTTCCGTGCGGATCCACAGCGCCGCCGCCTCGGCGCTGACGAAGCCGCGACCGACCCGGCTCGCCGTGTGCTGCTCCCTCTCCGGCTCGAACCAGGCCCCCGCCCGTTCCAGGCTCCCCAGGATCCAGGCGCGGATGTGCGCGCGGCGCCGTTCGAGCTCGTCCGCACCGACGACGTCGCGCAGCCTGTTCAGGCCGAACAGCCGCATGAGGTCGTGCAGGCGATAGCGGTCGCCGCCGCGCGCTTCCAGCAGCCCGAGGTCGGTCAGGTCGTCGAGTCGGAACTCCACTTCTGCGACCTCGGTCGAGCGGACCGCGGCGGCGGCCAGCTGCGCATCGAAGGTCTTGCCGCCGATGAGCGCGACCCACCGGAAGAGCGCGGCCGTGCGAGGGTCGAGCTCTTCGTAGGAGAGGGAGATGGCGGCTTCGACCGCCAGGTCGCCGGCGACGAGCAGCCGCAACCGGTCCTCGGTGGTCCGCAGTCTCCGCAGCAGGTCCTCGACGTTCCATTCCGGCCGGCTGGCGATGCGGCTGCCCACCACGCGCAGTGCGAGCGGGACGTCGTCGCACAGCCCGGCGACTTCGTCGAGCGCCTCGTCGTCGGATCCGGCCTGCGGGATGAGGCGGCGCAGGAGTGAGACGCTCTCGTCGCGTTGCAGAGGACCGAAGCGCAGCCGCCGCACTCCTTCCAGCCCGGCGAGGCTGCGGCGCGACGTCACGACGACGATCTCGCCGCTGCAGATCGAGAGGATCGGGCGGACCTGCGACTCGTTCGCGGCGTTGTCGAGCAGGACGCGCACCGGACGGGCGTCGACGGCCGCGCGCCATTGCCGAGCGGCGACGTCGAGATCCGCGGGCGCCTTCTGCTGCGTCCCCTGCAGCTGGCGGAGCATCGCGGTGATGATCTGGAGGGGCGTCAGCGGCGAGGCGTTGAAGCCGTCCAGGCCGACGAAGACGGTGGGATCCTGGGCGGATCGGCCGCGGGCGAGGATCTCGACGGCGCCCGTCGTCTTGCCGATGCCGGGGGCGCCGCCGATGACGAGCGCCGGGCGGCTCTCGCCGGGCTCGCGTTCTCCTTCGAGGATGTCGAGGGCCTCACGGATCTCGCGCTCTCGCCCGGAGAAGTCGAACACCCGATGAGGCGAGACGCCCCCGGTCGCCTCCGCGGCGTCGACGCCGCGGGGACGGGCGCGGGCCGCCCGGAGGAACGCGTGTCGCGCGGCGACGTCCAGGCCGAGCCCCTGGGCCAGTGCCTCGACGGTGCGACGCTGGGGCGAGGTGCTGGCGCCTCTCTCGAGGTCGCCGATGGTTCGTACGCTCACACCGGAAGCGGCCGCGAGGGACTCCAGCGTCGAGTTCTGCCCGACGCGCAGCGACCGGAGCAGCTGGCCGAACGGTGACGGCTCGGTCACGACGCCCTCCCTCTCACAGCCGTCAGTCTGACAGAGCCGGCCGCCGACGAGCCGCCCGCTCCTCTCACGCGCCGGATGCCGCCGCGCGGCGCATGACCAGCGCCGCGGAGACGGTCGCCACCAGCACGGCGGCGGAGAAGACGAGGAGCACGATCGCCTGCGGGGCGACGGTGAGGCTCACCCCGATCGCGAGCACCGGAAGGGCCAGTCCGCAGTACGCCACCAGGAAGATGAGCGCGAGGGTCTCCCCGCGGCGGCCCGGCTCGGCCAGCCCCGCGGCGGTGGCGATGGCGGACTTGAACAGCACACCGACGCCGACCCCCGACACGACGCCGCCGACGAGGAAGACGCCGAGCGAGGGAGCGAACGCGCCGACGGCGACGGATGCCAGCCCGACCGCGCAGCACACGGCCGCGATGGTCAGCTGGACGCGCAGCGGGACCGCGGCGAGTGCCGCTTGGCCGATCGCCGCCGCGGCGAAGACGCAGGACGCCGCGATGCCGGCGAGGAGGTGGTCGTGCTGATCGAACGTCGCGATGAGGATGGTGGGTGCGAGCGAGGTGAACAGCCCGAACAGGGCGAAGCCCGCGAACGCCCCGAAACCGGCGGCCACGAACGCGGCGCGCCCGCGCGGGGGAGCCGCGATGCGTTGCGGCCGATAGCGCCGACGCTCCTCCGGCTCCGGCACCGTCTCGGGGACACAGCTGACGGCGATCGCCGCGACGATGAGCAGGACGAGGAACACGGCGTGCGGGAGGACGAGCGGATCGGGGAGGAACTCGGCGAAGAGTCCGCCGATCAGCGGACCGAGCGCCAGGCCGCCCAGATTGGCGGCGCCGGCGACCGACGCCGCGACGACGACGCTCTCGGTGGGTCGGGCGTGGGTGCGCAGCTCGCCGAGGTGGGCGGTCGCCGTCGCGGTGAGGATTCCGACGCTCGCCCCGTTCACGAGCCGCGCCGCCAAGAGGCCCGGAACCTCCGTCCAGAGCAGGAACATGCCGGCGGAGAGCGCGGCGACCAGAATCGCCACCGTCAGCATCCTTCGCCGGCCCATCCAGTCGCTCACGTGCCCGAGGAGGAACAGGCTGAGCACGACACCCACCGCGAACGCGGCGAAGACGAGCGTGATGACGGCGACGGGGAAGCCGTCGCGCTCCTGATACAGCGGGTACAGCGGGGTCGGGACGGTCGCGTAGGCCATCACGAGGACGAAGGCGCTCGCGACGACCCAGAACCCCGCCCCGTGCGAGATCTGCGGCAGCCCGAGCGGGGTGGCCCGCTGCGCCATGGGTCAGGACCCGCTTCCGTGGCCGGCGAGCGCCGACCTGATCGCCTCCGCCAGTCCTGCCGTGCCGGCCTCCACGAGGGCGCCGTTGAGGAAGAAGGTGGGGGTGCCGTTGACCCCGCTGCGGATGCCGCCCTCTTCGTCGGCCCGTATCCGAGCGGTGTACCGGTCCTCCGCGGCCGCCTTCCCCAGATCGGCGACGGCGAGGCCGAGCGCCTCGCAGATGCGCTGATAGAGCTGAGGGCCGAGGTCGATCTGATTCTCGTAGAGCAGGTCGTGCGCCTGCCAGAACTCGCCGTGCTCCGCGGCGAACTCCGCGACGAAGGCGGCGTCGACGGCCTCGGGGTGGATCTGCGCGAGGGGGAAGTTGCGGAAGACGAATCGGATCTTCCCGTCGTACTCGTGCAGCAGCTGCTTCACGATCGGGAAGGCCTGGCCGCAGTACGGGCACTGGTAGTCGCCGTACTCGACCAGCGTCACCGGGGCGTCCGGCGGGCCGAAGCTGTGGTCGTGGTCGGAGACGGGGATGCGAAGGTGGGACATGGCGGGTCCGATCTCAGGGGGAGGGCGTAGTGGGCGATGCCAGGGCGTCGAGCGCGTCGAGGACGCCGTCGACGCCCGGGTTCACGTCGATGGGCGACAGGTAGCTCCAGGCGATGACGCCCGAGGAGTCGATGACGAACAGCGCACGCGTGCTCGTGCCGGTGTGGAAGTCGTAGGCGCCGTAGCGCCGGGACACCTGCCCCTTCGGCTCGAAGTCGCTGAGCAGGGCGAAGGTGAAGCCGCGATCCGCGACGAAGGCCCGATGCGACCAGACGCCGTCGACGGAGACGCCGAACACCGCCGCGCCGTGGGCGGTGAGAAGGGGCATCGCCGCGTTGACGACATTGAGCTCGTCGCCGCACACCGCGCTCCAGTCGGCGGGGTAGAAGATGAGCACCACCGGCTGTCCGCGAAGGCTCGACAGGGTGACGGTGTCCTCCGGCGTGCGGTGCAGCGTGAAGTCCGGCGCCGCGGTGCCGGCGCCGAGGACGCTCTTCGGATGGTGTTCGACGTAGCCCATCGTCGGCTCCTCTTCGCATCGGTCGGACGTTGTTCCCCTGCGCCAGACGGTACGCGCGTGCGGGCCCGCTGTCACAGGACAGATGTCGAAACGCGGGCGGGCCGGCGTGCGGGAGCCCTCCCAGAGTCTGAACAAAAGTAGGAGCGCCGCGGTTCTCGTCCGGCGTTATCGTGAACGCGCTCCCGGCTCGATCAGCAGTCGGGAACACCGGATCGTCGTCCCGAGACCGCCTCGGGATCACATAACCCTGGAGGTCGACCATGTCTTTTGTGACGACGGAAGATGGCGCGGAAATCTACTTCAAGGACTGGGGTCCCCGTGACGCCCAGCCCATCATGTTCCACCACGGCTGGCCGCTGTCCTCCGACGACTGGGACGCGCAGATGCTCTTCTTCCTGAACGCGGGCTACCGCGTCGTCGCCAGCGACCGCCGTGGTCACGGACGGTCCTCGCAGATCGCCACCGGCCACGACATGGACCACTACGCCAGCGACGCGAGCGCCGTGGTCGAGCACCTCGACCTCCGCAACGCGATTCACGTCGGACATTCGACCGGCGGCGGTCAGGTCGCGCGGTACGTCGCCCGGTACGGCGAACCCCAGGGGCGCGTCGCCAAGGCCGTGCTCGTCTCCTCGGTTCCGCCGCTGATGGTGCAGACCGCGGCGAACCCCGAGGGCACGCCGCTCTCCGTCTTCGACGGTTTCCGCAGCGCGCTCGCGGCGAACCGCGCGGAGTTCTACCAGGCGGTCGCGTCCGGGCCGTTCTACGGCTTCAACCGCGAGGGTGCGACGGTCTCCGAGCCCGTCATCGCCAACTGGTGGCGGCAGGGGATGACCGGCAGCGCGCAGGCCCACTACCTCGGCATCGCGGCCTTCTCCGAGACCGACCAGACCGACGACCTGACGTCGATCACCGTGCCCGTCCTGGTGCTCCAGGGCGACGACGACCAGGTCGTGCCGTACAAGGATGCCGCGCTCAAGCAGCACGAGCTCCTGCAGAACTCGACCCTCAAGATCTACGAGGGCTACCCCCACGGCATGCTGACGACCCACGCGGAGGTCATCAACCCCGACATCCTCGCCTTCATCCGGGCCTAGCCCGCGGCTCCGCCCTCGCGACAGCGCACTCCGGAGGTCCGGAGTGCGCTGTCCGCGTGGGCTCAGGCGCGGCGTCGCCCGACGGCGGCGAACGGGCCGTCGGGCGCGAACGCGTAGTCGGCGAACCGGGCGCCCATGCGCTCGTAGGCCGCCGCGTTGGGATGCAGACCGTCGTCGAGGTCGCCGATCTCGCTGTCGGGCAGCAGCGCACGACCGTCGAGCCAGAACAGCCGCGGGTCGTCGGCGCGAGCGGCCAGCACGTTCCCCCAGGCCTCGCGGACGATCGCGAGGCTCATCCCGCCGCGCTCGAGCTCCCGCGCGTCGCCGGCGCTCACCGCCTGGCCCGTCGCGGGGTCGATCACGGTGGGGCCCGGCATCCGCTCCAGGGACGGGCAGGGGATCGGCCCGATCGCGACGAGCGGCGTGTCGGGGTGGCCGTCCCGGATCGTGTCGAGCACGCCGTGCAGCACGGGTTCGAACAGGCGCCGGCGCAGGAGATCGCCGTTGACGACGTTGACGCCGATCTCGATGCTGATGGCGTCGGCGGGGTGGTCGCGGATCGTCCGCGCCACGAAGGGATCGCCCACGGCGTTGCCGCTGAAGCCGAGGCTGCGCAGGCTCACCGCGCCCGCCGCCGCGGCCACCGCCGGCCACGTCCGGGTGGGCGCGGAGGCCTCGCCGCACTGGCTGATGGACGAACCGTGGTGCAGCCACACGGGCCGGGCGTCGAGGGGCGGCGCGAGAGGCGCGTCGGCGCACAGCGCCACGAGCTCCACGGCCGTGGTGTGCGGCAGCCACACCTCGACGGCGTGCGCGCCGCGGCCGGGTGCAGGAAGGGCGAAGGAGACCGTCACGGGGGGACGCTCCTGGGTGAGCGCCCCGTCCGCGGCGACGAGGGTCTGCGCCGGGACGGGGACCGAGACGGAGCCTCGGCGCTCGCCGTCGACGACGAGCTCGACGACCGCGGGCGCTCCGGGGGCGATCCCGATCACGACGAGCTCGACGGCGATCGCGCCTGCCGTGGTCGACGTGGCCACGCGCACGCCCGAGGTCATGCCCACCACGAAGTCGAAGCCGGGGTCGGGGATCTGCCGCCGCGTCCACTCCGGCAGCCGCCGCGGGCGCACCCCGTACCTCCCCGGCGCGAAGCCGAGCGCGCCGACCACCTCGACATCGGCCGAGGGGAACGGGGCCGTGTAGGTCAGGGCGCTCATCGCGGGTCGGCGTCGGGTGTGGATGACGAGGTTCCGCGCACCGGTGGGGCGGTCACCGTCCGCAGCAGCGTCTCCACCAGGTGCAGGCGGGCGGCGTCCCCGCCGCGGACCGTCGCGCCCGGGGCGTAGGCGGGAGCGATGGGGGCGGCATCCGCGGTGTCGTCCTCGTCCAGGGCGGCGATGAGGTACTGCGCCGCGCGCTCGCCCACGGCCGTCAGCCGCGGATCGATCGACGCGAGGTACGGGTCGGCATCCTCGCCGTAGCCGGCGACGTGGTCGTAGCCGATGATCGCGATGTCGTCGGGCACCCGCACGCCGGCGGCTTCCAGGCCCGCCGCCAGACCGATCGCGATGGCGTCGCTGCCGGCGAACACGGCGTCGGTGTCGGGCGCCTGCGCGAGCAGCAGCTCGGCGGCGCGGTGCCCCCAGTCGCGGCTGAACTCGCCGTGCAGGATCACCGCGGGCTCCCGTCCCGCCGCCTGCACGGCTGCGGTGAAGCCGTCCGCGCGCTCCCGCACCGACGGTAACGCGGCCGCCGCCGTGACGTGGGCGATGCGCCGCCGGCCGGCCTCGAGGAGGGTCCGGGCCGCCAGCGCCCCTCCGGCGTGCTCGTCGGGGTGGACGCTCACCGCCCGGTCGGGCTCGTGCGGGCCGAACGCGTGCACGACGGGGTGGGAGTCGCTCGCGCCGATGTCGGCGATCGGGACGTCGGGACCCTCGCCGATCACGATGATGCCGTCGACCTGCCGATCGAGCATGTGCCGCACGTGCTGGTGGCGCCGCTGCGGATCGTGGCGCGCGTCGTAGAGGATGCTCGCCAGGTCGTGGTCGCTGAGGGCGCGGTTGATGCCGATCAGCACCGGCATGCAGAACGCGCCCGCGGCGTTCTCGGCGAGCACGCCGATGGTGCGGCTGCGTCCGAGGGCGACGCTGCGGGCCAGGGCGTTCGGCCGGTAGTCGAGGTCGCGCGCGGCATCCAGGACACGCTGTCGGGTCGCCTCGGCGACGCGCCCGGTGTCGTTCATCACCTGGGAGGCCGTGGGCACGGACACCCCTGCGGCCCGGGCGACGTCGGCCAGGCGCGCGGATCTCTGCGGCATGGGCACATCCTCTCGCAAGCGGTGGCGCTTCTGCCGCCCATCCTATGCCAAAGCGCTTCGGCAGTAGACTGGCGGCGTGACGGACGACCCGCAGACCCCCCGCATCCACCCGCGCGCGACCGCCCCGGCCCACGGCCACGTCCATCCCGCCTATGCCGGGGTGGCCGAGGCGTTCGCGCGCGTGCTCGAGAGCGACGCCGCCGGTGCGGCGCTCTCGATCGTCGTCGACGGGGAGACGGTGGTCGACCTGTGGGGCGGCGCCGACCCCCTCTCGGGGCGGGCGTGGGAGCGTGAGAGCGCCACGCTGGCGTTCTCCGCGGCGAAAGGCATGGTGGCCCTGCTCGTGGCACAGCAGGTGCAGGCCGGTGCGCTCGATCCCGCGCTCCCCGTCGCGCACTACTGGCCGGAGTTCGCCGCAGCCGGCAAGGAGCGCATCACCGTCGCCGACGTCCTGACGCACGTCGCCGGCATGCCCACCCTGCCGATCCGCGAGCCCGAGGACCTCCTCGATCCGCTCGCCCTCGCCGCCCGGGTCGCGGCGGCGCCGCCCGACTACGCCCCCCGCAGCGCTCGTGTCTACCACGTGCTCAGCTACGGCGTCATCGCCGCCGAGCTGCTCCGCCGCGTCACCGGGGACGACGCGGCGACCCTGCTGCGCGAACGGGTCGCCGATCCGCTGGGTGCGGCGCTCTGGCTCGGGCTGCCGGCATCCGAGGACCGTCGCTACCTCCCCGCCCTCATGGAGCCGATCGTGCCGCCGCCCGCGCCGGCCGGCACGCCGGAGTCGACCGGCGCAGCCTGCGCGGCCGCCTTCCGCAGCACGGTGCAGATCGTCCCGTTGTTCGAACGGGTCGACGGGATGCTGGGCACCGAGCGGGTCAACGGCCTCCCCTTCCGACGCGCGCTCGTTCCCGGGGGCGGTCTGGTCGCGGACGCACGCGCCCTCGCCCGGGTGTACGGGGCCTGCGTCGCGCCGGTCGACGGGGTGCGTCTGCTCGACGACGACACCGTCGGCCTGGTGTCACGCGACTGGCTCGGCGGCATCCGCGAGCCGCTGTGCCTTCCCGGCGCCGCCGCGACCGTGCGGTGGGGGTTGGGGTTCGAGATCTCGCACGCTCTGAACCGCATGCTCGGCGACGGCTCGTTCGGTCATTCCGGCATGGGCGGCCGGCTCGCCTTCGCCCACGCCCCCTCGCGCACCGGCTTCGCTTTCGTGGGACAGCGGATGACCTTTCCGCCGCCCGGCCAGGACCCGCGGTGGGCGCTTCTGCTCGACGCGCTCGCCGCGGTGTGACGGCCGGGGCGTGAGACGCCCCGGCCGTCGTCAGGACGCGTCCGCTCGCGCGAGCTTCTCCGCCTCCAGCTGCGCGAGACCGCGGTAGCCGGCGTCCGGGCTCGTCGCGGCGCGGGCGGTGCGCAGCGCGGAACGCACCGCCGCGGGCGTGAACGCGTCCGGCGCGGCGGTGCGGATCGTCCACGCCACCGTCTCGCCGGGCAGCAGCGTCTCGAGGGTGCGCTCGGCGTGCGCGTCGGAGTCGATCTGATCGACGAGCAGGGTGGCGTCGCGCAGCAGCGTGCGCGCGGTGAGGTGCACCGACACTCCCGCGGGCACCGCGTCCACCTCCACGTCGAACCGCGGCTCCGGGTCGGGGTGGACGCGATCCGTCTCGCCGAGCAGGACGCTCCGCGACGCGCGCGCCCCGGACGCGCCGGGTGCGCCGGACGCCCCGGGTGCGCCGGCGGCTCCGGGTGCGCCGGTGTCGGCATCCGTCGGGGTGAGCACCGTCGCGACGAGGAGCTCGTCGCCACCGAGGTCGGCGGCGAGGGCGTGCATCGGCACGGCGATCGCCGTGTGCGCCGGCACGTGCGCGGTGGCCTCGGTCTGCCCCGAGAGTGCACCGCGCGTCCAACGCTGCACGTCGACGACCGCGTCCCACGGCTCGGGTGTGCTGTTGCACGCGAACAGGGTGGGTCCGTCGGCCTCGTGTCGCAGGACGACGATGCGCGGGCGGTAGGCCTCGCGCACGGCGTAGGCGACCGGCTTGTAGCGGTCGGCGATGTCGATCATCGACCACGAGAGCGCGGGCCAGCAGTCGTTCAGCTGCCACACGATCGTGCCGCGGCAGAAGGGCTCGAGAGTGCGGAACCGCTCGACGCCGTAGCGCACGGCGCGCGCCTGATCGAGCTGGGCGAGCCAGTACCACTCGTCGAAGTCGGTCGGCACGCCGAAATGGGCGTCGAGCACGTCGTTGATGCGCTCCGTGCCGCCGGCCGCCTTCTGGCGCTGGATGGTCCCCGCCGAGAAGGGTGCCGGCCGCTCGTCGTGGACGACCGCGTCGAAGGTCGCGCGGGCCGGGGGTCCCTGGAACCCGAACTCCGAGACGAACCGCGGGCGTACGTCGTCGTAGGCGCGATAGTCGTCGGGGATCCACCAGTGCACCACGCCGCGGGAGGGATCGTTGGGATCGTCCCACCGTCCGCCCGACGACGGGCTGCCCACGAGATAGGCCCGCGAGGGGTCGAGCTCGGCGACGAGTCGGGGGAGGAGGTCGACGTAGAACGTCTCGCCCCAGCTCGCGCCGTCCAGCACGTGCTCCCAGTCGTGCAGGAACCAGAACCACAGGTTCTCGTTGTTGCCGTTCCAGAGCGCGAGGCTGGGGTGCGGCATCAGCCGGGTGATGTTCTCGCGCGCCTCCGCCTCGACCTCGCCGGCGAAGGGCTCCTCCTCGGGATACGCCGCGCAGGCGAAGAGGAAGTCCTGCCACACGAGGATGCCGGCCTCGTCGCACGCGGTGTAGAACTCGTCCGACTCGAACACGCCGCCGCCCCACACGCGCAGCAGGTTCGCGCCGAGGTCGAGCGTCTCGGCGATCCGACGGCGGATGTCCCGGCTCGTGACGCGGGCGGGCGAGGTGTCGTCGGGGATCCAGTTGAAGCCCCGGACGAACATCGGCACCCCGTTGACCGTCAGGCCGAAGCTGCGACCCTCTGCATCCTCGGTCCGATCGACCACGAGATCGCGGAACCCGATCCGTCGCGTCCAGACGTCCAGTGCGGTGCCGTGCGCGTCGACGAGCGTCACGGTGAGCTCGTGCAGCGCGGGTGCCCCCATGCCGGTCGGCCACCAGCGGGCGGGGTGCGGCACGACGAGCTCGCCCCGGAGGCGGTCGGAGTGCGCGGGCGCGGCGATCCAGGTGCGGGCGCCCCCGACCTCGACGAGCACGCCGAGGTCGCTCTGCCGCCCGGACTCGGCGGTGCGCTCCAGCTCGATGTCGAGCGAGATCACGCCGTCGTCGCCCGCGAGACGCGACGTGGGCCGCACGGCGCTGAGCCGGGCGGTCGACCACGCCTCGACCTCGACGGTGCGCCAGATGCCCGACCCGGGCAGGGCCGGGCCCCAGTCCCAGCCGAACGCGCACGCGTTCTTGCGGATGAAGGGCGACAGCGTGCTGAAGACGGTCCAGCGCGCTCCGAGCCGGTCGCGTTCCGCCTCCGCGGCGGCGACCGGCGAGCGCAGGGCGACGCGCAGCTCGGCGGGGCCCTCGGCGAGCTCGGGAGCGGCGACGCGCCAGGTGCGGTGCATGTTCGACAGGCGCGCGCGCGGGTCGCCGTCGATCAGGATGTCCGCGTGGGTGTCGACGCCGTGGAACACGACCTCGATCCGCTCGGGGGTGCCCGTCACGGCGGGGAGCCGGGTGCGGTACTCCCAGTCCGCTTCGCCGATCCACGTGAGCCGGTGCTCGTTGTCGTCGTCGAACGGGTCGGCGATGGCCCGCGCGTCGCGCAGCGCCATGTGCACGTCGCCCGGCACCGGGGCGTCGAAGGTGCGGCCGACGACGTGGTCGGGGAGGGGGCCCGACGCTCCGCGGAGCTGCCAGACGGCGTCGGTGGGGATACGGGTGAGCACGGCGTCGTCCTCGTCTCTCAGCGGGTGTCACGGATTTCGGATTGCGGTCTTGCGTCCGCCGCCACCCTCGGGCTAATGTGCAAAAGCGCTTTGGCATCTGGCCCGACCAAAGTACATCACGCACCGAGTCGCCTGCAATCCGACTCAGAAAGAGAAGTTTCGATGAAGAGACCACTCCGCTCCCGCCCGTGGGCGAAAGCCGCCGCTCTCGCGGCGATGACGGCCCTGACCGTCGGCGGGCTCACCGCCTGCGGCGCCGGCTCCACCCCGGCCGAGTCCGCCGGACCCGTCGAGATCGTCATCGGCAATCAGCCCGCCGCGACCGAGACCGCCCGCCTCGCCCTGTTCAACTCCCTCGTGGAGACGTTCAAGTCGCAGCATCCGAACTACGTCGTCACGACCACCGAGGACGGCTGGGACGCGCAGACTTTCTCCGCGCGGCTGGCCGCCGGAGACCTGCCGACGGTGATGGGTGTGCCCTTCACCGAGATCCGCGGACTGATCGAGCGCAAGCAGGTCGCCGACCTGACCGACGCCGTCGACCAGCTCGGGGTCACCGACCTGCTGAACCCCCAGCTGGTCGACCTCGTCTCCGCCGACGGCAAGAAGTACGGCGTGCCGACCATGGCCTACGCGATGGGACTCGTCTACAACCGTGCCCTCTTCGAGAAGGCGGGCCTCGACCCCGCCGCCCCGCCCACCACGTGGGACGAGGTGCGCGCCGCCGCGAAGCAGATCACGGACAAGACGGGCGTGCCCGGCTTCGCCCAGGTGACCACCGACAACCAGGGCGGCTGGGTGCTCGGCGCCCAGGTCGCGTCGCGCGGCGGGTCGCTCGTGAACGAGGCCGGAGACGAGATCACCTTCGACGACGCGGCCACCACCGACGCGCTGACGCTCCTGCACGAGATGCGCTGGACCGATGGCAGCATGTCTCCCAACGGGCTGATGGCGGCGCTCGATCTCGCGCAGGCGTTCGCGGGGCAGCAGGTCGGCATGTTCATCCTGCAGTCCGACGCCTACCGGCCGCTCACCGAACAGCTCTCCTTCCCCAGCGCCGACTTCGGCTTCGGGGCCATGCCGACCGTCTCGGCGGGCGACGCGCCCACGACCCTGTCGGGCGGCACCATCGACATCGTGCGCCCCGACGCGTCGCCGGCGCAGGCGAAGGCCGCCGTCGAGTGGATCCAGCTCGCCGAGCTCGGCAAGTACACCGACAAGGATGCCGCGCGCGCCGACGCGCAGGCACTCGCGTCACAGGGCTCCGCCGTCGCGATCCCCGGCCTGCCCGTCGTGACCGCCGCGGCCTACGAGCAGTACCTGTCGTGGATCTCCGATCTGAACAACGTCCCGATCGAGAACTTCCGCCCCTACCTCGACGAGGTCGCCGAGCAGAAGGTGCAGTCGGAGCCGCCGGTGAAGGGGCAGGACATCTACGCGACGCTCGACCCGGTCGTGCAGGCGGTCATCACCGACCAGGGCGCGGACATCCCCACGCTCGTGTCCGGCGCCGCCTCCACGGCTCAGGCGCTGTTGTCCCGCTGATCCGTGCGGGGCGGCGGTGAGCCCGCCCGTCGCCCCGCACCCCCACTACTCCTCGCCGCGCCGCGGCGGGGGAGCCCACCACCCGTCCCCGTCGCACCGAGGAGTCCGATGTCCGTCCGTTCCCGACGTCGCCGCACGTCCCTGGCGGCGCTCGCCGTCGCCGCGCCGACGATCGTCGTGTTCGCCGTGTTCTCGTGGTGGCCGATCGTGCGCGGCGCACTCATGAGCGTGCAGCACCCCACGTTCGTGGGCGCCGTCGAGTGGGTCGGCTGGAGCAACTTCGCCTACGTCCTCGCCGACCCGCAGCTCGGGCAGGCGGTGGGCAACACCCTGTGGTTCACGGTGCTCGCGATCGTCTTCGGATTCCCCCTGCCGCTCGCCCTCGCCGTCATGATCTCCACGGTCCGCGCCCGCCGCCGCGGCCTGTTCGCGGCGCTGGCGTACTTCCCGGTGATCGTGCCGCCGGTGGTGGCGATCCTGCTGTGGCGGTTCGCGTACGACCCCGCCCCGACCGGGCTGTTCAACAGCATCCTGGCGACGGTCGGGGCCGGACCGTTCGCCTGGCTCAACGACGCCGCGCTGGCCATGCCGTCGATCGTGCTGCAGGCAACCTGGGCGGCGGCCGGGACGAGCGTGCTCATCTACTTGGCCGCGCTCACCGCCGTCCGCCCCGACCTCTACGAGGCCGCGGCGCTCGACGGCGCGTCGGTGTGGCAACGCGTCTGGCACGTCACGCTTCCCCAGATGCGCACCATGATCCTCATCATGCTGCTGCTGCAGCTCATCGGCGCGGCCCAGGTGTTCACCGAGCCCTTCCTCATGACCTCGGGCGGACCGCAGAACGCCACGCTCACGATCCTGCTGCTGATGTACCGGTACGCGTTCGGCGGCTCCGCCGACTACGGTGCGGCCACGGCTCTCGGGCTCCTCCTGGCGGCGGCGCTCACCGTGCTGTCGGTGCTCTACCTGCGTCTCACGCGGAGGTGGCAGGCATGAGCGGCGGCCTGCTCACCCCGGCGGAGCTGCGGCGCCCGCGCACGCGGTGGGTGCTGCGCGGCGTGCACGCGGCCGTGCTGGCCGGACTGGTCGTGGCCGGGTTGGGGCCGCTGCTGTGGCTCGTCGCGGCATCCCTCGGCGAGACCACCGACGTCCTGCGCGACCCGCTCGGGGTCTTCGGGCGGATGACCGAGTGGCACCACTACGCCGACGCTTTCCGCGGCGTCGACACCGCGCGCCTGCTGGGCAACACGCTGGCGATGGCGGCGGGATCGGCGGTCACGACCGTCGTGGTGGCCCTGAGCGCGGGATACGTCATCGCGATCATGCGGCCGCGCTGGGCGCCGCTGCTGTCGGCGGGCATCCTGGCGACGGTCTTCCTGCCGGCGATCGTGTCGTTCGTGCCGCTCTACCTCACGGTGGTCGACCTGTTCGGCACCGGCATCTCGCTGCAGAACACCTTCTGGGCGGTGTGGCTGCCCGCGGGCGCCAACGCGTTCGCGGTGCTGCTGGTCACCGGGTACCTCCGCGGCATCCCGCGCGAGCTCATCGAGGCGGCCGAGATCGACGGCGCCGGGCCGCTGCGCATCCTGTGGAGCGTCGTGCTGCCGGCGGCGCGGCCCATCCTCGGTGTGGTCGCCCTGCTGGCCGCGATCGGGGCCTGGAAGGACTACCTGTGGCCCTCGCTGGTGCTCACCGACCCGAAAGTGCGGCCCATCTCGGTCGCGTTGCCGATGCTGGAGCGCACGAACGACCTGACGACCTTCTTCGCGATCCTCGTCGTCTCGGCGCTGATCCCCATCGGGCTGTTCCTGGTCTTCCAGCGTCCCCTCCTGGCCAGCGCCGGGCTCTCCGCGGGGATGAAGGACTGAGACCCGCCGCCGTCGACCCCCCGCCACCGATGCGGCCCCGCCGCCACGAAGCTCCCGCGCGCAACGGTGCGTGCGGACGAGAGAGGAGATTGGTCCATGACCGAACAGCCCATGTCGCGACCGGAGGGCCGCCGCCCCAGGTCGCGCCGCCGCGCGCTGGCCACTGCGCTCGCCGTCGTGCTCGCGACCGCAGGGGGCGTGCTGGCGGCCGAGCCCGCCCAGGCCGCCCCCACCGCGTACTACGTCGACAGTGTGAACGGCAGCGACGCCGCCGCCGGCACCAGCCCGGCGACCGCGTGGAAGTCGCTCGCTCCGGTGAACGCGCACACCTTCGCCGCCGGCGACAGCATCCTGCTCGCGCGCGGCGGCACCTGGACGGGACAGCTCGCTCCGCAGGGGTCGGGCACGGCGTCCGCCCCCATCACGGTCTCCGCCTACGGCTCGGGCGCGCTGCCGCACCTCAGCGGCGCGTCGCTCGCGTCGGGCGGCACCGTCCAGCTGCAGAACCAGAGCTGGTGGACGATCCAGAACCTCGACGTGTCGAACGACTCCGGCACCGACAACTTCGGCGATCCCACGGGTGGCACGCCCCGCTCCGGCATCCTGGTGCGCAACACCGTCGCGAACACCCTGCAGCGCGGGATCGTGATCCGCAGCAACGTCGTCAGCGACGTCAACGGATGCTTCCACTGCGCCGACATCGACGCGCACGACAACGGCGGGATCGTCGTGGACACCACCCAGCTCGGCGCGAGCTTCGACGGGGTGCTCATCGAGAACAACACCGTGCACGACGTCGGCCGCACCGGCATCGTCGTGTGGGACGCCAGCTACTTCACCACCGACATGACGGTGATCGTGCAGTCCGCCCTCACCTCGAACGTCCGCATCCGCGGCAACACCGTGATCGACCCCGACAGCGACGGCATCCTCGCCTTCGGAACCGACGGTGCCGTGCTGGAGTACAACGTCGTCCGCGGGGCGGGCCAGCGCACCACCGATGCGGGCAACATGCCGGCGTCGGCGGGACTGTGGCCCACGCGCGGCATGAACACGCTCGTGCAGTTCAACGAGGTGTCGGGCACCCGCACCCACGGCACCGACGGTCAGGGCTTCGACGTCGACATGGGCAGCAAGAACACCCGCGTGCAGTACAACTACTCGCACGACAACGAGGGCGGCTTCCTGCTCCTGATGGGTGGCTACTCGAGCGACGTGGTGGTGCGTGACAACCTGTCGGTCAACGACGCCTGGGGAGGAGTGAAGGGCGTCTTCACCTTCTCGTGGGGCGTGCCGGGACCGGTGAAGATCTACAACAACACCGTCTACATCCCCGCCGGATCGCCCGCGAACCCCATCTACTGCGACGGCGACGCCGGGGCCTGCGCCTCATCGACGCCGGGCCAGTGGTCGTTCGTGAACAACATCGTCGACAACCACGGCACCGGGTCGTACACGTACCCCGGCATGGGCACGAACGCGACGTTCGCCTCGAACGTGTTCTCGGGCAACCACCCCGCCAGCGAGCCGGCCGATGCCACGAAGATCACCGCCGACCCGCGGTTCGTCGCGGCGGGCACCACCGGCAACGGGTTCGCCGTCGCCGACGCCTACAAGCTCCTGTCGACCTCGCCGGCGATCTCCACCGGGCAGGTCGTGAGCCCCAACGGGTTGCGTGACTTCTTCGGCAACGCGCTGTCGACGACCGCGGCGCCCTCCCGCGGGTTCCACGAGGCCGCACCGCCCGCCGTCGCCCCGGCGCTCTTCGACCCGGTCAACGACTGGAGCATCAGCACGGCGCGCTCGGCGAACATCATGCTGGACACGACCGCTCCGGCATCCAACATGGCCGGCGACACCTCGCGCATCAAGCGCAGCGACGACCAGCCCGGCTGGGTGCGCTGGGATGCGGCGCCCGGCAAGACCGTGACCCTCTCGACCTTCTACTTCAACCAGGGGCCGAGCGCGTTCACGATCGTCGCCCTCGACGGCTCGGGCACCGCCACGACGGTGGCCTTCACCGCGACGGCGGCCACGGCCACGACCAACGGGTGGACCAAACGCACGATCACCAGTGCGGCGCTGCCGGCCGGCACGCGCGCCGTCGAGGTCCGGTTCGGGCTCGTGTCATCGTGGGGCGTGCAGATCGGCGACATCACGATCGGCTGAGTCCCCGTACCCCGAGAGCGGGCTCCGCGTCGTTCGCCGTCCTGGCCGACGCGGGGTCCGTCCTCGCGGGCGGTGCCCGTCGAGGAGAGGCAGGAGGAAGAGGGATGCTGGAGGGTGCGAGCGTGCTCCGCGCGCCGGAGGGATGGCGCGGAGCGCCGGGGTTCGTGCGCGCGTTCTCGGTGCCGGGCGGCGCCGCGCTGACCGCGGCGGTGCTGGAGGTGACGGCCGAGGGGCTGGTCGAGCCGCTGCTGGACGGACGGCCCGTGACCGCCGACGTGCTCCTGCCGGGGTGGACGGCGTACCGCCACCGGCTGCGCGTGGCGACCTACGACGTCACCGCGCAGCTGGGCCCCGGGCGCTCCCACGAGATCGAGCTGCGTGCCGGCAATGGCTGGTACTGCGGTCGCCTCGGATGGAGGGGAGCCCGCGCGCTCTACGGCGATCGGCCGGGTGTCGCCGCCGCGCTGACCCTGCGTTTCGACGACGGCTCGTCGCACCGTCTCGTCACCGACGACGCCTGGCGGACGGTCCGCACGGTGACGCTCTCCGACGACCTCTACGACGGTGAGCACCTCGATCTGCGCACGCGCCGCGGCGCTGCGCATCCGGTCGTCGTGGACCACCTCGACCGCTCCCGGCTCGTGCCGTTCGCGGGGCCCCCGATCGTGCGGACCGCGCGCGTCGCCCCCATCTCGGCGTGGAGCGACGGCCGCGGCGGCACGATCTTCGACTTCGGACAGAACCTCGTGGGCCGGCTGCGGATGAGGGTCCGGGGGCCGCGCGGCCATCGGCTCACCGTGCAGCACGCCGAAGTACTCGAACGCGGAGAGCTCGCCCGCCGCCCGCTGCGCAGCGCCCGCGCCGAGGACGTCGTGGTGCTGTCCGGCGGCGACGACGACGTCGAGCCCGCCTTCACCTTCCACGGGTTCCGCTACGCGCGCATCCAGGGATGGCGCGCGGTGGAGGGCGACGTGGAGGCCGTCGTCATCGGCAGCGACCTGCGCCGCACCGGACGCTTCGCCTGCTCCGATCCGGTGCTCGACCGCTTCCACCGCAACGTGGTGTGGAGTCTGCGCGGCAACACCGTCGGCATCCCCACCGACTGCCCCCAGCGGGACGAGCGCCTGGGATGGACGGGCGACATCGCCGTGTTCGCCCCCACCGCCTGCTTCCTCTTCGACATGGACGGGTTCCTCCGGGAATGGCTCACCGACCTTCGGTGCGAGCAGGACGATGCCGACGGGCGGGTGCCCTATGTCGTGCCCGATGCGCTGCCGGGGTGGAGCGTGCGCGCGGGGGAGCCGCCGGAGGCGGTGGGCGTCTGGAGCGACGCCGCGGTGTGGGTGCCGTGGGCGCTGTGGGAGTCGTCGGGCGAGCCCGCCGTGCTCGCGGAGAGCTGGGCGAGCATGACCGCGCACGTCGAACGGGTGCTCGGCCGGCTCTCCGCCGACGGGGTCTGGCGCGACGACTTCCAGTTCGGGGACTGGCTCGATCCCACGGCTCCGCCCGACGACCCGTTCGCGGCGATCGCCGACCCGGGTGCGGTCGCGACGGCCGCGCTGCACCGCAGCATCCTGATGCTGTCCCGCGCCGCGAGCGTGCTCGGCCGTCCCGGCGAGCAGAGGCGGTGGGCGGCCCGCGCCCGGCGGCTGCGCGACGACTTCCGGCGGGCGTACGCCGAGCCCGGCGGGCGGCTGCGCTCGGATGCGCCCGCCGTGTATGCGCTCGCGATCGTCTGCGAGGTGCTCGACGGGTCGGATGCCGCGAAGGCCGGGCAGCGGCTGGCCGAGCTCGTCCGCGCGTCGGGACACCGCGTCATCGCCGGTTTCGCCGGTGCCCCCTACCTGTGCGACGCCCTCACGGCGACCGGTCATCTCGACGACGCGCTGGCGCTGCTCGTCAACCGCGAGACGCCGGGGTGGCTCGCCCCGGTCGACCTCGGAGCCACCACCGTGTGGGAGCGATGGGACGCGCTCCTTCCCGACGGAACGGTCAACCCGGGGGAGATGACGAGCTTCAACCACTACGCGTTCGGCGCCGTCGCCGACTGGATGCACCGCGTCGTCGGCGGACTCGCTTCCCTCGCTCCGGGGTGGGCGCGGGTGCGGGTCGACCCGCGTCCGCCCGCCGGCCTCGCCTGGGCGCGCACCTCGATCGACACGCCGCGGGGCACCATCGGCGTGCACTGGGAACGGGATGCCGAGGGCGCGCTCCACGTGGACTACGCCGCGCCCGAGGGTGTCGAGGTCGAGCTGGCCGAGGACATCGCCGAGCGCGCGCGCCGCGTCCCGTCTGCGGCGCTCGCTCCGGCGACGGCATGACGCCGGAGCGATCCGCCGCCTACGGCCGCTACCCAGAGCTGCGGCTGGGCTCAGCGTTGATCAGCACCCCGGCGACCTGCTCGAGCGCGGTCGGCACGAGACGGTAGTACGCCCACGTTCCCCGCTTCGCGCGGGTCAGGAACCCGGCATCCGTGAGCACTTTGAGATGATGCGACACGGTCGGCTGCGACAACCCGATCGGCTCGATCAGGTCGCACACGCACGCCTCCTGGTCGAGGCTGGACGCGACGATCGACAGCAACCGCAACCGGGCCGGATCTGCAAGAGCCTTCAACGTCTGCGCCAGCTGCTCCGCGTCAGGCTGCGACAACGGCTCGGCGACCAGCGGCTGGCAACACGTCACCGTGGAGACGTCGTGGACCTCGAGCATCGCACCCATGCATCGATGATAGTCGATATTGACAGTCATCGATAGATGAGTCGATACTTGCATCGACGCACATCGATATCTTGGAGGTCACGTCGTGATTCTGTTGGATCTGACTCCCCGCGCCGTGCACAGCGATCGTCTCGCGACGCTGCCCGTGGTGATCATCGGCGCGGGGCTGGTGGGGCTCGCAGCGGCCGCAAACCTCGCCGAGCGCGGCATCGACTTCGTCGTGCTCGAGGCGGCGGATGAGGTCGCGGCGTCGGTGAGGCTCTGGGGCCATACGCGCCTGTTCTCGCCGTGGCGGCATCTGATCGATCCGGCCTCGCAGCGACTCTTGGAGGAGGCCGGATGGGTCGCTCCGGCATCGGATGACGCCCCGACGGGCGCCGAGCTCGTGGAGGCCTACCTTGCCCCGCTGGCGGAGCTGGAGGCGATCGGGTCGCGGATCCGGTTCGGGGCGCGGGTCGTTGCGGTCAGCCGGGAGGGCATGGATCGGACACGCACGGCGGGCCGCGCACAGGCGCCGTTCCTGCTGCGGCTGCGACACCGTGACGGGTCGGTGGAAGACATCACCGGGCGGGCCGTGATCGACGCATCCGGCACCTACACGACGCCGAACCCGCTCGGTTCATCCGGGCTCTCCCCGATCGGCGTCGAGGCTGCCGGCGATCTGGTCGTGCACGCTCTCCCGGACGTGCTCGGCGCGGACCGGTCCCGGTTCACGGGCCGGCACACCACTGTGGTCGGCGCCGGTCACTCGGCCGCGAACACGCTGATCGCGCTAGCAGAGCTGGCGAAGACCGCGCCGGGAACCCGGGTCAGCTGGCTGATCCGCAACGCCTCCGCGATCCGCGTCTCCTCGTCCCCTGACGACGAGCTGGAGAACCGCGCGCTGCTGGGCTCGCGGGTCGACCAGCTCGTCGCGACCGGGCGCATCGACCTCGTCGACGGGTTCGAGATCTCCACCCTCCACCGCGGCAGCGACGGCGTGGTGCTGCACGGCTCACGGCGCGGGGAACCCGCGCAGCACAGCACCGACCTGGTCGTCAACGCGACCGGGTTTCGGCCCGACCTCGACATGCTCCGCGAGGTGAGGTTGGAGCTGGATGACATCGTGGAGGCCCCGCGCCGGCTGGCGCCCCTGATCGACCCGAACGAGCACTCCTGCGGCACGGTCGAACCGCACGGGTTCCGCGAACTCACCCACCCGGAGCCCGGATTCTTCCTGGTCGGCATGAAGTCCTATGGCCGCGCACCGACCTTCCTGCTCGCGACCGGTTACGAGCAGGTCCGCTCCATCGTCGCCTGGATCGATGGCGACATGCCCGCCGCCACCCAGGTCGAACTCGTCCTGCCCGCGACGGGGGTCTGCTCCACCGACATCGGCAACGGCAGCTCCTGCTGCTCATGACTCGTATCCGGCCGATGACCTCGGAGGACTGGGCCGCGGTCGAGGAGATCCTCGCTGCGGGGATCGCCGGGGGTGAGGCGACTTTCGAGACCACGGGCAGGGCATCGGCGCCGCGCTGCTGCACGCGTTCATCCACGTCGCCGACGACGCCGGCTACTGGACCATCCAGTCGAGCATCTTCCCGGAGAACACCGCGAGCCTCCGCCTGCACGACCGGGCCGGGTCCCGGCGCATCGGCACGCGGGAACGCGTCGCGCTCATGACCGTCGGCCCACACGCCGGCACCTGGCGAGACACCGTCTCGATCGAACGCCGCTCCACCCGCAATGGCGGCTGAGGGTCAGGTCAGGGCGAGTATCCGCGGTGCCAACCGCGTCACCCGCGCGGACAGATCCGCGAACGTCGCCTCGAACGCCTCGTCCGTCGCGACCGGCACCGGGTCGGGCACCGACCAATGCACCATCCCTGCGGGGAACTCCTCGTGCGCGCGGTCACACACCGTGATCACGAAATCCGTGTCCTTCACCAAGCCTTCGATCTGCTGCGGCGCCGCGCCGGCAAGATCCAGACCGTGACGCGCCGCGGCGGCGACGGCACCGGCAGCCACGTCGGCTGCGGGATGCGTCCCCGCGCTGACGGCGGGGATCTCGCTGACGTCGTTCCACAGCGCCTGTGCCAGCTGAGACCGAGCCGAGTTGGCCGAACACACGAACACGACCCGGTCGGCACCGGCCGTCGCGAACGATCCCAGTTCGACCAGTGCGCCCGGGATGAGCGCCACATACATCCTCCGGCCGTCGCCCTCGGACCGAGTCCGCGACACGATGCCCACCCGCTCCAGCACTTTCAGATGATGCGCGAGCAGGTTCGAGGTCATCCCCGGCAGCTCGTGCAGTAGCTCGGTCGGAGAGAGATCTCCGAAGGACAGCAGGTCCAGCATCCGCAGCCGCGCCGGATCGGCCAGGGCGGCGTGTTTCGCAGCCCGCACCTCGAGAGAATTTCGCTCAACGTTCATTACCTCAATCTTGACTGAGTTATAGTCGTGTCGTCAAGATGAGGGAACCCATGAACACGATCGCGTTGCTGCGCCGCGTCGGCGCCGAGCTCCTCGGCACCGGGCTTCTGGTGACCGTCGTCGTCGGCTCCGGGATCGCCGCCGCGCGGCTCTCAACCGATTCGGGCCTGCAGCTGTTGGAGAACTCGATCGCGACCGCGCTCGGCCTTGCGGTGCTGATCCTGCTGCTCGGCCCGGTCTCCGGCGCGCACTTCAACCCCGTCGTCTCCCTCGCTGACACCCTCCTCGATCGTCGGCACGGCACCGGCATGCCGTTGCCGCTCTCGGTGTTCTACATCGTCGCGCAGGTCGCCGGGGCGATCCTGGGGGCGATGCTCGCCAACGCCATGTTCGAGATCCCGACCTCCATCGCCACCACCGCCCGCGCCACTGCGGGGACGTTCCTCGCGGAGATCGTCGCGACCGCCGGGCTGGTGCTGCTGATCTTCGGCCTGGCCCGCGCGCGCCGCACCGCCCCGACGATCGCTGCGGCGGTCGGGGCCTACATCGGCGCCGCGTACTGGTTCACCAGTTCCACCTCGTTCGCCAACCCCGCCGTGACCATCGGCCGGATCTTCACCGACACCTTCGCGGGCATCGCCCCGACGTCGGTGCTCCCGTTCCTGGCTGCGCAGCTGTTCGGCGCCGGCATCGGTGTCGCCCTCGCGGTGCTGTTGTTCCCGCGCGCCACCGTCACTGCGGACGACCTCGCCGTCACTCGTACCCTCACCGACCCCAAGGAAGCCTCATGACCCACATCGTCGCCATCGGCGGCAGCGACGCCGGCATCTCCGCCGCGCTGCGCGCCCGCGAACTCGACCCGACCGTCGAGGTCACCGTCGTGGTCGCGGACGCCTACCCGAACTACTCCATCTGCGGCATCCCGTACTTCTTCTCCGGCGACGTGAAGCCATGGCAGTCCCTCGCGCACCGCACCCACGCGGAGCTGGAAGCCACCGGAATGCGCCTGCGCCTGGACACCCTGGCCACCGGCATCGACGTCGCCGGGCAGCGGTTGAGCATCCGCGACCAGCACGGCCGCGAGGAACAGCTCAGCTACGACGAACTGATCGTCGGCACCGGCGCCCTCCCGGCCCACGCCGGCATCACCGGCCTCGACACCCTCGGCCCCGACGACGGGCTGCACGTCATCCACTCCATGGGTGACACGTTCGCCCTGCAACGGCAACTCGAGGAACAGAATCCCGGCTCGGCGATCATCATCGGCGCCGGCTACGTCGGCCTCGAAATGGCCGAAGCGTTCACCGCACGCGGCATGCACGTGCTGGTCCTGCAGCGCGGACCCGAAGTCCTCTCCACCCTCGACCCCGAGCTTTCCGGGCTGGTCCGCACCGAACTCGAAGACCACGACGTGCTCGTGCACACCGGCACCACCGTCCACACCGTCGAGAAGACCGCCGAAGGCCTCATCGTCCGCGGCACCCGCAACGGGCAGCCCGTCACCCACACCGCGCAGCTGGTCCTCGCCGTCGTCGGCGTCCGCCCCAACACGACCCTCCTCGAACAGGCCGGCGCGACCCTCGGGCCCGGCCGCGCCGTCGTCGTCGACGAGCAGATGCGCACCGGCCTGCCACACGTCTTCGCCGCCGGCGACGGCGTCATCACTCACCACCGCCTCCTCGGGCTCACCTACCTGCCCCTCGGCACCACCGCCCACAAGCAGGGCCGCGTCGCCGGGGAGAACGCGCTCGGCGGCACCGCCCGATTCGCGGGATCCGTCGGCACCCAGGTCGTGAAAGTCTTCGACCTGGTCGCCTCCCGCACCGGCCTGCGCGAGGACGAAGCCATCGCCGCCGGCTACCGTCCCGCGACCACGCAGATCGCCGCCGACGATCACAAGCGCTACTACCCGGGCGCGCAGCCCATCAGCATCCGGATCACCGGCGACACCCAGAGCGGCCTGCTGCTCGGCGCGCAGCTGGTCGGCCGCCTCGGCACCGAAACCGCCAAGCGCGTGGACACCTACGCCACTGCCCTGTTCGCCGGGCTCACCGTCGAACAGATCTCAGACCTCGACCTCTCCTACACGCCCCCACTCGGCTCCCCGTGGGACGCCGTCCACGTCGCCACACAGACCTGGTCCCGCACCCACACCCCCGCAGGAGTCCTCGCGTGAGTAGCACTCCCACCGTCCTGTTCATCTGCCAGCACAACGCCGGTCGATCCCAGCTCGGCGCACACCTTCTCGCTCACATCGCCCCCGGACAGGTGAACGCGACCAGCGGAGGACTCTCACCCGCCGAGCACATCAACCCGGTCATCGCCGAAGCCCTCGGCGAGTTGGGCATCGACACGAGCGCGGCCGTTCCGCGCGCCGTCACGGCCGCAGACCTCGCCGCGGCGGACATCGTCGTCACCATGAAGCCCCGGCTTGCTCTCCCCGGACCGGTGAGCGGGCGTCTCGTCGAATGGGAGTTCCTCGACCCCGAGAACTGGGGCATCGACGGCGTCCGCGGTCTTCGCGACCGCATCCTCGCCCACATCCGCATCCTGGCAGCTGACCTGGGCACCACGGCCGCGTCGAGCGGGCAGGTCGCCGGCTGAGGGTGCGCTCCACGTGGACTACGCCGCGCCCGCGGGTGTCGAGGTCGAGCTGGCCGCGGATATCGCCGATCGCGCGCGCCGCGTCCCGCCTGCGGCGCTCGCTGGAAGACTGTGACCGTGCCGGGCTTTCATCACGTCGAACTGTGGGTCGCAGACCTTCCGGGAGCGCGTCGCGAGTCGGGCTGGCTGCTGGGCGGACCGGATCACTACGCGGGCTGGTTGGAGAACTCCGCGGGAGCCAAAGCCGAGATCGTCGCCGACGGCCGCTGACGACCCGCTCCTGCGCGGATCGAGCGCGGGCGAGCGCGGCGCTCCGGAGGTGGCCGCACGCGTCCGGCGAGCGGGGTCACGCCGGGGCGAGGTCCTCGCGCACCAGTGCCCACACCTGCTTGTCGTGGAACACCCCGCCGTTGAGCCAGGCGCCGCGCAGGGTACCGTCCAGCGTCATCCCCAGCCGTCGCGCGACCGCGGCGCTGCGCTCGTTGTCGGCCCGGCAGCGCCACTCGACGCGGTTCAGGCCGCGTTCGCGCAGCGCATACTCGACGAGCACCCGGGACGCCGCGGTCACCAGTCCCCGCCCCTCGCCCGCGGGCTCGAGCCAGCATCCGATCTCGCAGTGGCCGGCGGCGGCGCTGAAGGCGACGAACATCACGCCGCCGACCAGGCGCCCGTCCGCCCAGATGCCGAACAGGCGCGCGCCGTCGTCGGCCGCACTCGCCGCGTAGCGGTGCAGCGTGGCGCGGGCGCCCTCGACGGTGTCCGTGACGAACGAGGGGCCTACCCAGGGGCGGATGTGCTCGCGCGCCCGCTCCATGTGCGCGGCGAACTCGTCGGCGTGCCAGAGCTCCAGAGGTCGCAGCTCGGCGGAGGGGGAGAGGACTGGATGAAACATGTACGCCTTCCATAACGATCGTTATGTCGGGCAGTCTAGACCCATGCCTCCTGCCGAGCGGACCCGCCGCGACCGTCAAGCGGAGGTGGCCGAAGCCGTCTGGCGCGTGCTGGACCGCGACGGTTTCGTCGGGCTTTCACTGCGTGTCGTCGCCGCCGAGATGGGCGCGACGACCGGAACCGTGACGCACTACTTCCGCTCGAAGAAGGAACTCACCGACTACGCACTCGACCTGCTCGCCGCGCGCCGGGCCGCGGATGCGGGATCGCCGTCGGAGAGTGCTCGATCGGCGCTGCGGGCGGCGCTGCGCGGCATGCTGCCGCTCGATCGGCCGTCACGATCGGCGACGCGCATCTGGGTGAGCTCGTGGGATGCCGCGCTCGCCGAGCCCGACCGTGCGGCCGCGCACGCCCAGCGCTATCGCGACAGCCGCGCCAGACTCGCGCTCCTCGTGGCGGCGGTCCTCGACGAGACGTCGACCCACCCGGACGATGCGGCCGCGATCGCCGAGCAGCTGCACGCCACGATGCTGGGCATCGCCACTCAGGCGGTGCTCGACCCCGGGGCGTATCCGCCCGAGCGCGTGGCGCGGCTGGTCGAGGCGGCCATCGCCCGATGGGTCACCGATCCGACGGAGGCCGGTGGCCCCTCGGGCGACGGCGCGCCCACTCAGGCGAGCGGTTCGTAGACCTCGGTGATCAGCTCGGCCGGGCCCACCTCGGCGGGCGTGTTCAGGTAGATGTTGAACGCGCGTGCAGCCAGCGCATCGTCGCTGCGCGGACGCAGCCCGTCGGCGGCGATGCGTTGGTTGATGAGGTCGTGCGCGGCGGTGATCTGATCGTAGGGGCCGACCACGCGCGCGACGAGGCAGTCGCGCGCGGGAAGCTCGACGAGCTCGAGCGGGGCCTCGACGCGCGTTCCGGGGGCGACGGGCACGAAGATCGAGAGGTCGACGTCGCGCTCGGTGTACTGATCGTCGTGCTCGATCACGCCGCACGGACCGAGCGGCGCGATCGACTGCGCGCCGAGAGCGGGCATCATCCGCTCCCAGAGCTGGCCCTCGTCGGCGTAGGTGGGCACGGTTCCGCGCAGGCACGCGAGCGTCATCGCGGGAACGGTGGTGCGACTGACAGTGATGGACATGGGTGTTCCTCCGTGGTCGAGCAATCTGTTGATGAGAGAGACACGTCCCTGGGCCGCGCGCTGTTCCTCGAGCAGGGACTCGCGCTGCGGGCGCAGCGCCGTCGTCCATTCCGGGGTGTCGCGGGCGGCGAGGAGGATGCCGATGGCGGAGACGCCGAACCCGACGTCGCGCAGATTGCGGATGTCAGCGGCATCCTGGAGCTGACGTGCCGCATAACGTCGGTACCCGCTCACGCGGTCGACGTCGGCGGGCACGAGGACTCCGTGGAGGTCGTAGTGACGCAGCATGCGCACGGAGAGTCTGCTCAGCGAGCTGAACTGTCCGATCGTCATGAGATCCGTGGTCTCGGCCATGAGGTCATGCTCCCGCGTGACACGGTGTGAGAGTCAAGTCCGTCGCGTGAACGGGAAGAGCCCGCCCCGACGATCGTCGGGACAGGCTCTCTCGCGCGGTCTGGGTCAGAGCGCGCGGATGTTCGCGGCCTGCATGCCCTTGGGGCCACGCTCGGCGTCGAATTCCACCTTCTGGTCTTCGCGCAGCTCCTTGAAGCCGTCGGTGACGATTGCGGAGAAGTGCGCGAACAGGTCGGCGGAGCCGTCGTCCGGCGCGATGAAGCCGTAGCCCTTCTCGGAGTTGAACCATTTCACGGTGCCAGTGGCCATCGTGTCTTTCCTTCTGTTTTTCGGGCCGCCGGGGCGGCCGGGTGTGCCGAGTCGACGAATGCGACGCGGACGTGTGGGGGTCTTGTGAGCGGTCGAGAGCGCCGCGGTCACGGCGGCTCGAGCCAGCAGCGGGCTGGTGTGGATGCCGAGGTCTTCGCCGCGCGCGCCGTGCGCGTGGGCTCCGGCGAGCGTGTCGGCGACGAAGCCGGCGTACTCACCGGCGATCGTGGCGACGTGAACGTCGGCGTCGGCCTGGCGCCAGAGGACCTCTGGCGAGGTGGGAGGGAAGGTCATGAATCGTTTCTGTAGCGCGCGATCACAGTGGTGCGCGGGCGGCGAAGGATGCCGCTGGTCGTAGATGGCGGTCCGAGGAGATGGCTCTCGGCATCGAGAGGGACGGAACGGACGCGTGCCCGAGATACGGGACGGTCAACTGTAGCACCCGATGCCTGTGAAATGGCCGGGCCGGCTCACAGCGGTGGGCGGGTGCTGACATACAGTCGAGGGATGCGACGTTCCCTCCCCGCCGTGTTGATCCTCGCCGCCGCGACCGGAGCCCTCGCGTTCACGTCGTGCGCCGCGGGGGTCACGACGCCCGCCGCCTCGCCCACGACGACCGCCGGCGCGGCCGCGTCCTCGCCGGGGCCGTCCGCATCCGTGTCCGGCGCCGTCGGTGCTCCGGCGGTCTGCGACGCCGTCGAGCTGAAGCCCGGGGCATCGGCCGCGGGCTCGGATCTGGCCGCGTGCGTCGTGGGCTTCTCGCGTGCCGCGGGAAGCGGCCGCGAGACGTTCACGGCCTCCGACGGCAGCTCGGGGCAGGCGGATTTCGTCTTCGGCGACGCGCCCGCGATGGCGGGAACCGTGACGGGGGCGGACGGCTCGACCTCGTTCGTGCTCACGCCCGATGCGGCGTGGATCACGATCGACGGCGTGTGGGTCGAGGGCGACGCGAGCAGCACCGACCCGAAGCGGATGCTGGCGGGCACCGTGGGGCAGGCCTATCGGGCCTTCGCCGATCCGTCGGCCACCACCGCCGTCATCTCGGCATCTGCGTCGTGGACGGTGCAGACCGATCAGGACGTCCTCACGCTTCCCGACGACACCGAGGTCCCCGCGTGGCGGCTCCAGTCCGACGCCGCCTTCACCGCCGTGGGGGCCGACGTCCAGGAGATGGTCGTGTGGCTGACGTCGGCCCACGTGCCGGTCGGCGTCCAGGCGACCGCGAGCGTCGGCGGCATCCAGACCACCACCGTGCAGCACTACTACGGGTGGGGGACGCCGGTCGCGATCACGACGCCGCAGCCGTGAGCGCCGGATCTCGCGCCCAGCTCGCGCGCGTCGCGGCGGTCGCGCTGTCTGCGTGTGCACAACGTCGGAACAATGCCCGCGCCGCCGCCCCGTTTCGCGGGATCTCGCGCGCCCGCCCGCGGTTCTCCGACGTTGGTCACGCGCGCGGCGTGACGCCCTCCGCGCGGCGGCGCAGCGCCCGGTAGCCGACGCCGACCGCCACGACCGCCGCGCCGCCGACGATCGAGGGCCAGGGGAGCGTCGCCACGAGGACGGCGCAGCCCACCGCGCCGACGATCTGCAGCACGCGCGGGAAGCGCCGCGCCGCGGCACCCTGCCGATACGCCGCGACGTTCGCGATCAGGTAGTACAGCAGCACCCCGAACGAGGAGAACCCGATCGCCGCACGGAGGTCGGTCGTGAGGATCAGCACGCTCACGACGGCGGCGAGGGCGAGCTCGGCGCGGTGCGGCACGGCGTAACGCGGGTGGACCGCCGACAGCCACCGCGGCAGGTCGCCCGCGCGGGCCATCGCGAGGCTGGTGCGCCCGATGCCCGCCACGAGAGCCAGCAGCGCGCCCAGGGATGCCGCGGCAGCGCCGACCCGCACGACGGGCCCGGTCCAGGTCCAGCCGCCCGCGGCGGCCAGCTCGGCCAGCGGCGCCGGGGAGGCGGCCAGCCGCTCGGGCCCGAGTGTGGCGAGCGCCGCCACGGCGAGCGCGACGTAGACGATGAGGGCGAGGACCAGCGCGATGACGATCGCGCGCGGGATGGTCCGCTGCGGATCGCGCACCTCTTCGCCCATCGTCGCGATGCGCGCGTAGCCGGCGAAGGCGAAGAAGAGCAGCCCCGCCGACTGGAGGATCCCGTACCAGCCGTGATCACCGGGCGCGATGGTCAGGTTGGCTGTCGTCGCCGCGCCGGATGCCGCGGCGGCCACCACCACGAGGACGAGCACCGACAGCACCACGACGACGATCGCTCGGGTGAGACCGGCCGTCCGCGTCACCCCGAAGGTGTTGACGATCGCGAGCACGATGACGACCGCGACCGCGACCGGCCGCTGCCACGCCTCCGGCACCGCGTACGACGCGAAGGTCAGCGCCATCGCGGCACAGCTGGCGGTCTTGCCGATGACGAACGACCAGCCGGCGAAGAAGCCCGACCAGGGGCCGATCATCTCCCGGCCGTACACGTAGGTGCCGCCGGATGTCGGGAACTGCGCGGCGAGCTGAGCGGACGACGTCGCGTTCGCGTACGCGACGACCGCCGCGATCGCGAGACCGATCAGGAGCCCGCCGCCGGCCGCCGCGGCCGCGGGTGCGAAGGCGGCGAAGACGCCCGCGCCGATCATCGATCCGAGACCGATGGCGATCGCATCGATCAGGCCCAGCCGTCGTGCGAGCGCCCCCGACGCGCTCATCGGGGAGTGCTCGTCGACGACGGTCGTCGGGGCGCGGAGCGGGAGGTCACGCCGGGAGTGTACTCGGCGCCCGGCAACGCCTCGTGAACGGGTGCGCGCGACGCGCGTCGCGCGTGGACGGGGTGCTCTCCGCTACCCTGGGCAGCACCGACGGGAGGAGGCGGGCCATGATCGACACGCTCCGTTCCGTCGTGCGGGAGCTCATCTCCGGCATCGGCATGCTGGCGCCGGACGTCGCGCAGATCGGCGCGCTGAGCGCCGTGGCGGTCGCGGTCGCGACGCTCGCCGTCGTCGTGCTCGTTGCGACCGCCGCCTCCACCCTCGAGGGCGCATCGCCCACGCGCGTGCGGTCGGCGCGGTCGCGACTGCTCGCTGCGCCGCTGGCGCAGAGCGATCCGGACGCTCCGGGGCATGTCCTGCGGCGCGGTCCGAGTCGGGCGGCACCGGCCGCCTAGCCACGCCGCGCGCGCCATCGCGCCTCGGCATCCCTTCGCGGTCGACCAGCCCACTCTGATCGCCTCGTTGGAACGGATGCCCCGTGGACCTCTTCGCCCTGCCGCCGGTGGCGGCCCTGCTCGACCTCGTCTCGACAGGCCTCATGGCCGTGATCGCCTTTCTCACCCCTGTCGCCGGACCGCTCGCGGCCGGCTTCTCCGTCGTGCTCATCACTCTCGGCGTGCGCATGCTCCTCATCCCGGTCGGGATCGCCCAGGCCCGGGCGGAACAGGCCCGCTCGCGGCTCGCTCCCCGTCTGCAGGTGCTGCGGCAGCGGCACCGGACGGACCCCGACCGTCTCCGGCGCGAGACGATGGCGCTCTACCGCGAGGAAGGGGTGTCGCCCTCCGCGGGATGCCTGCCGCTCGTGCTGCAGGCTCCCGTCGTCGGCCTCGTGTACGCCGCCTTCCTGCACGCCTCGATCGCGGGCCACGGCAACCCGCTTCTCGATCAGACGCTCCTGGGCGTCCCGCTCGGACGCAGCTTCGTGGGCGCGGTCCTCGCGCAGCAGCTGGATGCCGCGACGGCGATCGTGATCGGTGTGGTCGTCATCGTGATCGCCGTCGTGGGCGAGCTCACGCGGCGCCTGCTGCTGCCGTCGGCGGACGCGCGGTCGAGCGTCGCCGCGGCGCATCCGGTCGTCGGTGCGCTGCAGTTCGCGACCGCCGTGGTCGCGCTGTTCGTGCCGCTCGCCGCGGCGGTCTATCTGATGACCACCGCTGCCTGGACCCTGGGGCAGCGCCTGATCCTGCGGCGCCGGTACCCGCCGTTCAGCGCGCCGAGGTGAGGCCGCGGTGCGCGCGGGCGATCAGGGCGGCGCCGACGACGCTGACCACCAGGGCCACGACGGCCATGCCCAGCATGAGCGCGCCGAAGCCGTCGCGGTAGGCGCCGAGGGCGGCATCGAACACCGCGGCATCCGGACGGGTTCCGTCCTTCGCGTAGGCGCCGACGCTCGTCAGAGCGGTCTGGACGGCGGCATCCGACATGCCCGATGACGACAGCCGCGAGGTGATGCCGGCCACCGTGAGCTGCGTGACGACGACCGTCGACAGCGCCGTTCCCAGCGAGTAGAAGAGCTGACCGAAGGTGGTGCGCGAGCTCGTGACCGGGCCGTAGAACTCGGCGGGCGCCTCGCTGAGCACGAGGGTGCCGTAGGGGAGCGCGGCGGCCGTGATCCCGAGGGCGATGAGGATGCCGGCGGGGACGAACGCCAGCGGTGAAGCGGCATCGCGGGCGAGGAACGCCGCACCGAACCCGGCCGCGGACAGCACGCCGCCGACGAGCAGGGAGGTCTGCGGGCTCATCCCGCGGGTCATGAGCCGCCCGAGCACGATCGCGCCCAGGATCGAGGTGACCGACACCGGCAGCTGCCACACCGCCACCGTGCCGGGGGTGAGCCCCAGGACGTACTGCCACAGGTTCGAGAGCTGGAGGAAGGCGACCGCCCCACCCGCGTTGAACACGAACCCGGCGCACAGCGCGGCGAGGAACAAGGGCCGGCGAAACAGTGCGACGGGGAAGAACGGATGCGCGACGCGCGTCTGCGACCACACGAACGCGCCGAGAAGCAGCGCACCCAGTGCGATCGCCGCCCAGGTGAGGGGGCTGCGCAGCGAGGACGCGAGCTGGGAGACGCCGAACAGCAGCACGACCATGCCGGTGATGAGGGCGATCTGTCCCCACACGTCGCGCTTCTCGGTGACGCTCGGAGCCACGGCCGGCAGCAGGGCGAGCACCGCGGGGATGCTGAGCGCGGACAGGAGCGGCACGAGCAGGAACGCCAGCCGCCAGTCGGCCCCGGCCAGCATCCCGCCCGAGAACGTGAAGACGACGCCCGCGGCACCCGAACACGCCGCGAACGTCGCGACCGCGGCGGGCAGGCGACCCGGCGCCGCGAGCACCTGGATGTAGGCGAAGGCGGCCGCGTAGACCGCTCCCAGACCGACGCCGGACACGGCCTGCCCGAGGATGTAGACCGCCGGCACCGGGGCGGCGGCGACGATCAGCTGCCCCACGAGCCCCGTGACGAGGGCGGCGACGAGCATGCGCCGACGTCCGATGCGGTCGGCGAGCAGGCCCGTCGTGATGACGGATGCCGCGATCGCGAGAGTTTGCATCGAGGCGGCGAGCGCCTGGTCTCCGCCGACCATGTCGAGGCCGCGGCTGGCGCCGACGAGTGCGGTCGCGGCGATGTTCGGCGCCGAGCCCTGCACGGCGGCGAGGACGCCGAGCAGGGGGACGGCGAGGACGGAGGGGGAGCGCACGACGGACGTCGGCAGGGTGCTGGTCATGAGAGGCCTTCGGGAGAGGGGGGAGGCGAGGAAAGGGGACAGGCGGGAAGGGGGGGTGGGCGGCGAGCGGTCAGGCGGAGAACGCCGGGACGCCGTCGATGTAGGTCGCGTGGACGGCGATGTCGTCCCAGCCGGCGGGATCGCTCGTCCATGGATCGGCGTCCACGACCGCGAAGTCCGCGCGCATGCCCGCGCGGAGGCTCCCGCGATCGTCGGCGTGGATCTGCCAGGCGGCATCCGCGGTGATCGCGGCGAGCGCCTGGGCGGGCGTGGCGCACTCCTCGGGCGCGAGCACCGATCCGTCGGCTTCGAGGCGGCGCAGGACGGCGGTCTGGGCGGCGTGCAGCGGGTGCACCTCGGTGACGTTGTAGTCCGAGTGCAGGCTCGGACGCAGCCCCGCACGCACGGCGGACGCGAGGCGGTCGAGCCGTGCCGCGCGGTCGGGTCCGAGGATCGTGTCGCGGAAGGCGGCACCCCAGTAGTAGACGTGGTCCATCAGGAAACTCGGCGAGATGCCCGCGGCCGCCATGCGCACGAGCTGATCGTCGGTCGTCACGGACGCGTGCTCGAACCGGTGGCGCAGGTCGCCCCGACGCCCGGGGAGCAGCTCCTCGGCGGCGCGCAGCGCGAACTCCACCGCCGCATCGCCGTTCGTGTGGATCATCAGCTGCCAGCCGTCGTCGAGGCCGGCGCGCATCACCTCGCGCAGGCTCTCCGGCGTCCAGTTCGCGTGGCCGCCCGAGGTCTCGCCCAGGTACGGCTGCAGGAAGTAGCCCGACCGGCCCTGGTTGGAGCCGTCGGCGACGATCTTCCAGGCGTCGGCGCGCACCATCTCGTCTCCGCTGAAGGGGGTGACCCCCGCCTCCTTCCACGCGGCGGCGGCCTCGAGCGGACCCGCGCAGCCGGCGAGTGCGGAGAACTGGGCCGTCGACACCCGCACGGGCAGGCGGGCAGCGCCGTTGAGCGCGTGCAGCATCGCGATCTCGCTCACCCCGGCGAGCGTGCCGGTCATCGCCTCGCGCATCGACGTGACGCCCCGGCTCGCGAAGGCGGTGAGCACCTGCCGGATGCCGCGGGCGATGTCCTCGCTCGTCGGCCGGGGCAGCCGCGCCAGCAGCATCGTGACCGCGGGGGACTCGCCGACCACACCGGTGAGGCGCCCGTCGACCTTCTCGAGCGTGCCGCCGACGGGTTGCGGCGTGGCGTCGGTGATGCCGGCGGCATCCAGTGCCGCGCTGTTGGCGTAGGCGAAGTGCATCGACGCGTTCAGCACGATCACCGGGCGGTCCGTCGCGACCCGGTCGAGGATGTCGCGCGTCAGGACGGGCTCGCCGGGGTAGAGGCTCGGGTCGAAGAGCTTCGCGAGGACGTACTGCCCGGGGGGCGTCGCGGCGGCGGCCGCGGTGAGCGCGGCCACGACGTCGTCGAAGCGCGGGCAGGCGCTGTGCGACACGTCGGTCCAGTCGAGGGTGAGCAGCGACACCCAGATGTGCGCGTGGGGCTCGATCAGGCCCGGGATCACGACACCGTCCGGTGCGAGCGTCGTCGTGGCGGGGCCGGTGAGCGCGTCGAGGTCGGCGCGGGAGCCGATGCCGACGATGCGCCCGCCGGCGACCGCCATCGCCTCCGCCGTCGGCGCGGCCGGGTCGCCGGTGGCGATGCGGCCCACGACCAGCAGGTCGGCGGCCGAGGCGGCCGGGTGCGCGGAGGCGTGGCGCGCGGGCGTGATCGTCGCACCCGCCGTGGCGATGGCGGGGGCGAGATGGGTGCGGCTCAGGGGTGCGGCAGCGCTGCACGTGTCGGACATGATGCTCCTCGAGGGGGGTGGGGCGGGGCGAAGCCGGCGCGATGGGGGATCAGTGGAAGTCGAGGACCTGGTCGCCCCAGGCCGCGCGCAGCGGCGCGTCGAGGTCGTCGACGACGCTGTCGTGCCGCTCGATCACCAGTGTGGCGCGGGCGATGTCCGCGGCGTCGGTCGATGCGGTGGCGTAGGCGGGCCAGTGGGGCGCACCGGGCACGCCCTCGGCGTCGGGGGTGCGCCCGTGGGCGAAGGCGGTCCAGCGGTCCTGCATCCGCACGGAGATCTCCTCGCCGGAGCGCTTGCCGCCGAGACGGAACGTGAGGTCCTTGGGGCCGCTGGAGAAACTGCCCCAGAGGTAGGCCAGCTCGCTGCCGTGGGTGGCGCCCAGCCCGATCAGCCGGAGGAAGGGCGTCGCGTGGTCGAAGCGGTACAGCCAGACGTCGGCGACCCGGCTGTGGCCCTCGGCGATCCACAGGGTGGGCATCCGGAAGCCGATGTCGCGGGCGACGCCCAGCCCCACCATGTTGTGGCGCACGTTCTCGTAGGCGGTCTGCACCTGCGCGACCGACGGCAGCTCGACGGTGGGGTTGTCGGCGGCCATGTCGGTGAACATCTTCATGATGCGCTCCTCGGTGATCGGGATGAGCGGCGACTTCATGAACTTGAACAGCGAGGCCTCGTCCTTGTTGGTGCCGATGATGAGCGGCACGGGCAGGCCGCGACCCTCGTGGAGCACGGTGGCGGGCGCCTCCGGCAGCAGCTCGCCGTCGACGATGGGCGCGAAGGCCAGCGTGCCGGGCGCCTCATCGGGCACCTGCGCGTACACGGCCATCCCCGCCGCGACGAGTCGGTCGGCGGATGCCGCGCGCAGCGCGGCTGCGGCGGCCGCGGCATCCGTGGTGTCGATGCCGAGCTCTCGGGTGAAGCGCTCGGCGACGTCGCGGGCGCGGTCCACGCCGTACATGCTGGAGGCGGGGGAGGACTGCGCGATGGCGCGGTGGAAGAGCCCGGCCGCCGACGGTGTCGCGAGCAGCGTCGTGACCAGGCCGCCCCCGGCGGACTCGCCGAACACGGTGACCCGACCCGGGTCGCCCCCGAACGCGGCGATGTTCCCCTGCACCCAGCGCAGGGCGAGCAGCACGTCCTTCAGGGCGAGGTTGCGGTCGAAGCCGCCGTCGGGCAACAGGCCCGACAGATCCAGGAAGCCGAACGCGGCCAGCCGGTAGTTGACGGTCACGACGACGACGTCACCGCGGTCGACGATCGACGTCGCGTCGTACATCTGCTGGCTCGACGCGCCGAAGGTGTAGGCCCCGCCGTGGATCCACACCATCACCGGTCGCGCCGCGGCGGTGTCGGTGCCGGGTGCCCAGACGTTGAGGGAGAGGCAGTCCTCGTCCAGCACCGCATCGTCGCCGAGGGCGATCGCCGGGGTGCGCACCTGCGGGCAGGCGGGGCCGAACGCGGTCGCGTCGACCTCGCCGTCGGCGGTCGCCGCGGCGACCGGGTCGCGCCAGCGGCGATCGCCCGTGGGCGCCTCGGCGTAGCGGATGCCGCGCCAGGAGCGGACGCCCTCGCGGACCAGCCCGCGGAAGGTGCCCGCGGGGGCGGTCGTGACGCAGGCGACGGTGGGGGTGTTCTCGATGGTGTTCGACATGACGGCCTTCTTTCGGGGATGCGCGGGAAGCGGAGAGGGGAGGACGCCGGTCAGGCGACCAGGCGGTGGATGACCTGTGCGGCCTCGTTCGCCGCGAGGATCGCGAACAGCACTGTCATCATGGCGGCGTTGTGGGCGATCAACTGGGATTTCAGTGCCTGCAGGCCACGGTGCACGTGTGCGGAGCCGGTCAGCTCGACCAGGGCGGGCACGATCAGCAGCAGCGAGCCGGTGATCGCGACGGCGAGGCAGAGGATCACGCCGATGAGGGGCGTCACGTGCGCCTCGCCGATGACGGCACCCGCCTTCAGAGCCAGCGGGATGTTCTTGGTGTTGGTGATCGCCATGACCAGCCCGAGGCCCACCGCAGACAGAGGGGTGACGCCATCGATCGCCGCGAGCCATTTCGGTGCGACGGCCGGCTGGCCGTGCGGAGGGCGTCCCGCCCAGCTCGCGATCGCGAAGACCGTGAACCCGATGGTCAGCACGATGGCCAGCACGAGCGAGACGATCCGCGAGTCGGCGCCGTTCGCCGACGATGCGCGGGCGGCGCCCGCGGCGCCGAGGCCGACGACCGCGACCGAGACGAGCGTGAACGCGGCGGTGTACACCGGAGCGCAGGCCCGCCCGCGGGGGGAGAGGAGGATCGCCACCACGGCCACGATCGGCAGGGGGGACAGGAGCATCCCCACGGCGAGGGGGAGGAGGGTGTGCAGCTCGTTCACGTCGGTTCCGTTCATCGGCGGGTCCCGACCGGATGTCGGGGCGCGATGACGACGTTATGACCCGGGTGTCGGCGCCTCTCCGCGATGTTCGGCTGACACGACAGGAGGGGCGGGGGCGAGCGGCAGCGCCGCCTCGAGCACCGCTCCGCCCGCCTCGGCGCGCAGGCGCGCGCCGAGATCGCGCACGTGCGACGCGGGGCGCAGCTGGGCCCCCGTCGGCGCCGTGCCGAAGGAGCGCACCTCGACGCGCAGCCGCGGCCCGGCGCCGGTCGGGGCGACGTCGAGGAGAACGCGAGCGCGCTTCTGCCCGCTGTGCTTGACCGCGTTGAGGAGGCCCTCGGCGACCACGTCGTACGCGTCGCGCGCCGCCCACGGATCCCGGTCGAGCGCCGTCGCCGCCGCCGGGCTGACGCTCGCGTCCAGGTCGATCACGCGCCCCCACGTCTCGGTGAGGGCGGCGAGCGCCGCGGCGTCGGCCCCGCCGTCCCCGGCGGCGTACGTCGACGGCATCCGGTGCAGGAGGTCGCCGAGCCGGTGCTGCAGCAGGGCGATCTCGTCCGGGGTCGCCGCGGGATGCACGAGCACGAACTGCACGCAGGCGCCCTGGCCCTCGCGGTGCAGCAGCTCGGCGGTGCGGCGCAGCCCCTCGCGCACCGGGCGTGCCCCTTCCCTCGTCGCGCGCTGCGCGTGCGCGACCGCGCCGGACAGTCGCCGCTGCTCGCGTCGCAGCGCGTGCAGCGCGCCGGCGCACAGTCCGCCGGCGAGGGAGAAGGCCAGGTAGTCGACGGCCGGCAGCACGGCGACGACTCCGTGGTGGCCGTCCGCGAGGGCGAGCAGCGAGAGCAGCACGCCGGCGCCGGCCGCCGTGCCGAGGTAGGTCGCCGCGGCGGCGTGCGCGCTGCGCGCCAGGGCGCGTCGGCGCGAGACCCCGTCCACGATCGCTCCCGCGAGCGCCACGGCGAGGAGTCCGACCGCCAGCTCGGACGGGGTGCTCGTGCGCAGCGCGTAGGGCAGGGTGCAGGCGATGTAGACGACGGTCACCGCGCCGCGCGGCGGCAGTCGGAACGGCGGAAGTCGCCGGCGCCCGCCGCGCCCCGGGGGGCCGACGGGGGCGGGCGCCGTGACGGCGTCGCCGGGCGCGAGCGGTTCGTCCGCCAGATGCTGCAGTCGATGGCTCCAGGCGCGGAAGCCGACCGCGCCGAGTTCGCGCACCGGGTCGGTGCCGTCGTGCATGCCCAGCCGCTCGACGGCGACCGTGAGCGCGGATGCCGCGGCCTCCACCTCCCGCCGCGCGACGCGGTCGGCGTGGGCGGCGCGCGCACCCGCATCCGCCAGCTCGTGGGCCACCTCGCGCAGGAGCGCGTTGGTGCGCCGGAGGGTGCGCAGCGCGTTCTCGAGCACCGCGACGACGGCCAGCACGACCGGCCACACCACGACGTTCGTCGCGATGCGGAACGGCAGCTGCGCGGCGGCCGGCGCCGGCAGGCCCAGCGCGCTCGCCCACGCATCCTGCACGATGGGACGCAGCGCCGCGCACACGACGATCCCCACCACGATCGACACCGCTCTGACGCGGCGACGGGGGAGGCGCCGCTCCAGGGCGGCGAGCAGGCCGAGCGCCAGCACGAATCCCGCCGTGGTCAGGGCGGTGGCCGGGGCTACCGCTCCGACGTCGACGCCCGCGCCGACCGGGGCCATGATCGTGAGCGAGAGGGGCGCCGTGAGAACGAGCGACCACACGCTCAGGAAGCGCCCTCCCGAGGCGGCGGCGCGCACCGCGAGCAGCAGCCGCCTCATCGGGCGGTGCTCATCGCACGGGGCCGAACGCCGCGAGGTAGATCGCGGCGGCGGCGACGCGGGGACTCACCGTCGGATCGCCCGTGACGTCGAGTCTGTCGAACAGTCGACTGATCGAGCGCTCCACGGCCCGCAGGGTCGATCCCGACTCCTGCGCGATGCGCTCGTTCGACCAGCCACGCGCCACCATCGCCAGGATCTCCAGCTGGTGCCGGGTCAGTGCGTCCAAGCCGTCGCGAGACCCTGCCGCGGGCGCGGCCGTCGCCTCGGGCTCGCGCCGTGTCGACAGTGCGCGCTCCACCGCCGAGACGAGTGTGTCAGGGGAGTCCAGATCCTGCTTGGCGACGAAGACGGCGTGCGCGATCCCCATCGCCGTCGCGCCCGCAGCGGCCCGCGGATAGCTGCTGAGGAAGACGATCGCCAGATGCGGGGCGAGCTCGGCGAGCATCGCCGCCAGCTCGGCCCCGGAGGGGCGGCTGCCCAGGTCGATGTCGGTCAGCAGCGCGTCCGGGTCGAAGTCGGCGAACAGCCGCGTCGCGGTCGCGGCGTCGGCGGCCGACGCCGTCTCGAACCCGTGCCGCTCCAGCAGGTCGCACACGAGCATGCGCAGTGCGGCCTGGTCCTCCACCACGAGCACACGACGCGTCCAGTCCGAGCCCACGTGATCACCATAATGCCCGCGCCGACCGTGTCGTCGCGGTGTGATCCTGGGCATCGGCTGCGCCGGGTGCCATCATGGCGTCATGAGCGTCTCCCGCCGCATCCCGATGGTCGTCGTCGTCGTCGCCGTCCTGGTCGCCCTCACCGCATGCGCGTCGGGCGGGGGCGCGGGCACTGCCACCCCGTCGGGCGGCGGGACCGCCGTGATCGCGCCCGTGACGATGAGCGCGAACGACCTCCAGGGCGCCACCGTCGATCTCGTCGTCGGCCAGAGCCTCAACATCCTCACCGGCGACCTCGCGGGCGACAGCTACACCGCGACGGTGTCGGATGAGCGCGTCGCCGAGTTCGTCCCCGGTGGCACGAAGGGGGGTGCCGAGTTCAATCCCGGTGTCCGCGCGCTCGCGGTCGGCGAGGTGACCGTCGTCCTCGCGAACGCGGACGGCGGCATCCAGGATGTGACCTTCACCGTCGACGTGACCGCCGGCTGATCACCCGAGCGAGGCGGCCTCGCCGGGGCGGGCGTCGTCAGGGGAGCAGTCCCGCGCGGCGCGCCCGGGCCACCGCGGCGTGGCGCGTGCCGGCGTCGAGCTTGGACATCGCCGCCTGCAGGTACGACTTGACGGTCCCCTCGCGCAGGCCGAGCGCGAGGGCGATCTCGGCGTTGGTCTGGCCGAGCGCGGCGCACGACAGCACGTCGATCTCGCGCGGCGACAGCCGGACGTCGAGCGTCTCGACGGCGGTCCCGTCTTCGCGGGTCAGCGCGGCCAGGCGGCGTTCCACCTCGCCGAGTCGTCGGCGGATACCCGCATCCGCGACGTCGGCGGCGATGCCGCGCAGCTGCGCGTAGGCGTCGCGAAGCTCCTCCCGGGCGGCGACGTCGACTCCGGTCGCGGGTGAGGTCGTGAGGGCCAGGCGCCGGCCCACTTCGTCGCGCACGCGCAGCTCGGTCGCCAGATCCGTTGCGACCTGGAGCGCGGTCCGCGCCGTCGACTCGCCGAACGGCGCCGGCGACCACGAGCCGCAGTACAGCACGCCGCGCGCGCGGCCCGAGACGACGACCGGCACCGCGAACAGGGTCGAGATGCCCTCCCCGAGGATGGCGCGGTCGTAGTCGTGGGTGATGTTGCGCGACGACCGGTAGTCCAGCGCGAGACGCGGGCGCCGCTCGACGAGGGCGCGTCCGCCGAGGCCGCGTGTGGCCTGTACGACGAGACCGGACAGATGCGGCGTGCGATTGCCGACCACCGAGGTCACCTCGACCGCGTTGGCGCGTTCGAAGCCGCCGAAAGCGACCGGAAGGCCGGTGCGGGTGGCGAGCTCGCCGACCGCTTGGGCGAGCAGATCGTCGTCGGTAGCGAGCGGCGTCACAGCCATCTCGCCTCCCTCATTTCGGGGGTGACGGCCGCGTCACCCGTGCCGACGACGATACCACCGGCCTCCCGCGGGACGGCGAGCGGGCCCCGCCGGGAAGGCGCCGCGACCGGCCTACACGGTCGCGGCGCCTTCGATCGACGTGGGCGGGACCGCACCGACGCGGGCCTCGAGATCGAGCAGGAAGCGCTTGCGTTCGGGATGCCCGCCGTACTCGCCGATCGAGCCGTCGGCGCGCACGACGCGGTGCGCCGGCACGACGATCGAGATCGGCGTGCGCGCGCACGCCGACCCCGCGGCACGGTGCGCGCCGGGAGACCCCGCCCGCACCGCGACCTCGCCGTACGACGCGGTCTCCGCATAGGGGATCTCGCAGATCGCCTCGAGTGCGCGTCGGGCGAAGCCGTCGACGGTGCCGAGGTCGATCGGCAGCGCGAACGTGCGCCGGTGGCCGGCGAAGTACTCGTCGAGCTGGTCGACGACGTCCGCGGCGGGGCCGTCGTCCGGTACCAGAACGGCACCGAGCCGGGCGCTGATCTCCTCCAGATGTCGTTCGAGCTGGCCGGGCGACCCCTCGAGGACGTCGAGGAAGGCGAGGCCCCCATCGGCGACGACGATGAGGGCCTCGCCGATCGGTGTCGGGTGCACCGAGAATGCGGGAGTCGAGGTCATGCGTCCATGATGGCGTCGGCCGCGGACGCGAGAGCCCCTTCCCCCGTCGGCGGTGGACACTCCGGAGGTCTCCGGGTGTGGGGAGGAGGCGATGGTCCGCCCGCATCCGGCATTCTCATCCGCCACATCCGCCCCAATACCGGCAAAACCCGCCGCGCCAACCGGGAACGCCGTGATCGGGACTTTAAGGTGTCGAGTGTGTGGAGAGCAGACGATGGCGCCGTGCGAGGCGTGGACGACGCCGACCACGGGTACGCCGTGACCCCCGCCGACCTCGACCTGTCGGAGCCGGGCGTCGTCGTGGCGCACGTCGCGGCCGGCGAACGCGCACGGCTGCGCGAGGAGTCGGGCTGGCTGGGCGGGCGCTCGACGCTCCTGCACTACACGGATGCCGGTGACGCCGGCATCGACATCACGAAAGCGCATCCCGGGAGCCTGCCGCAGTTCATCACCGGCCGCTCCACGTTGCTGTCCAACCTCTTCCGCGACGAGGTCGCGCTGCGCACCGCACGCCTGGCCGCCGAGCGCATCGCCGCCAAGGACGTCGAGCTGCGCACGACGCGCGGACTGGACACGGTCCACCTCGCCGTCGGCGTCGCGGCCTGGCGGATCGGCGGCGTCGCCTATGCGGCGCCCGTGCTGCTGCGCCCCCTCGCCATCCGCCGGCACCATGCCGACTTCGACCTCAAACTGCACGGCGCCTTCACGATCAACCCCGAGCTCGTCGTCGCGGCACGCACGCATTTCGGCATCGTCATCGACGGTCGCGCGCTCGCGGAACTCGCCTACGACGCGGGCGTCTTCAAGCCGCAGCCGGTGATCGACCACCTGCGGGCGCTCACCGCCCACGTCGACACGTTCACGGTGCAGCCGCGTCTGGTGGTCTCGACCTTCGCCGACGTCTCCTCCCCGATGGGCCGCGACGCCGAGACCCTCGACCACCCGATCCTGAACGCCCTGGCCGGCCACGAGTCCGATCGGGAGGATCTCACGATCGTGCGGACCCCGCCGCCGAGCGTGAGCTCCGACGAGCGTCCGCCCGCCGCCGACCGCCTGCTCCTCGACGCCGACGCGGAGCAGGAGGCGGTGCTGGCGCGCATCGTCGCGGGCCAGTCGCTCGCCGTCCACACCCTGCCCGGCACGGGCGGCACCCAGACCGTGATCAACGCCGTCGGCGAGCTCGTCCGCGCGGGCAAGCGCGTGCTGGTGGTCAGCGCACGGCGTTCCACGCTCGAGGGCGTGCGGCACCGCCTCGGCGGCATCGGGCTTCCCGGGCTCGCCGTCTCACCCCGCCACCTGCACCGCGACCTGATCCGCGCGATCACCCGCAACGAGAAGGCCGAACAGCCCAAGGTGGCCGACGTCGACGACGCCCTCGTGCGGCTGCGCACCGTGCTGCGTGACTATCGCGACGCCCTCACGCAACGGCATCCGCGGGTCGAGGTCTCGCCGCTCGAGGCGCTGCGCACCCTGACCACGATCGCGGCGATGACGCCGCAGCCGTCGGCATCCACCCGTTTCGACCTCGCCACGCTGCAGTCGCTCGGCACCCGCCGCGCCGAAGCCGCGCAGGCGCTGGCGACCGCCGCCCGCCTCGGCGAGTTCCGCTTCGGCCCCGACGACTCGCCGTGGTACGGGGTCGCGTTCGCGTCCACCCAGGAGGCCCGCGACGCCCACGCCCTCGCCGGACGCCTCCACCGCAGCGACGTGCCGGCGATGCTCGAGCGCGGCTACGAGCTCATCGCCCAGACGCGCATGCGTCCGTTCTCGACGCTCGCCGAACTGGGCAGCTACGTCCAGTTGCTGCAGGGCATCCGCGCGTCTCTCGACCGTTTCAGCATGACGGTGTTCGAACGCCCGCTCGGAGAGCTCATCCAGGCGCACGCTCCGCGTCGTGACGCGCCCGCCATGACCTCGCCGCAGCGCCGCCGGTTGAAGAACCTCTCCCGCGAGTACGTGCGACCCGGCATGCACATCACCGACATGCACGAGTCGCTCGTGCGGGTGCAGCAGCAGCGCACGCAGTGGCAGCAGCTCGTCGACCCGGGTGTCATGCCCGAGATCCCCCTGGGGCTGGACGACGTCGCGATGGCGTGGCAGCGGGTGTCGGCCGACCTCGCCGCGCTCGACCGCGCCCTCGGGCGCACCGAGCCGCTGTCGTCGCTTCCCATCCCGTACCTCCTGCGGACCCTCGCCGGTCTCGCCGCCCGCTCCGACGTGTTCGACAATCTGGTCGAGCGCGCGACGCTGCGCGGTGAGCTGGCCGAGATGGGGCTGGAAGACCTCCTCACCGAGCTGTCGGTGCGCCACGTGCCGGAAGAGCACGTCGCCGCGGAGTTCGAGTTCGCCTGGTGGCAGTCGGCGCTGGAGGCGATGCTGCGCTCGGATCGCGCACTGCTCGGCGCCAACACCTCGGTCGTCGACCGTTTGGAGCGCGACTACCGTCTCGTCGACGAGGCGCACGCCGCCTCGGCCGGACCGCTGCTGGCGGCGGAGCTGGCGACCACCTGGAAGATCGCGGTCGTCGACGAGGCCGGCGAGGCCGCGGCGCTCAAGCAGGTGCTGCGCGGCCCGGGAGCGACCGCGGCGGAGCTCGTCGCCGCGGCGCCGGCTCTCGTGCGCACGCTGGCGCCGGTCTGGCTCGCATCCCCGTACGAGGTGCCGGCGATCCCCGAGACGCCCCTGTTCGACGTGGTCGTCATCGCGGATGCCGCGGCCCTGTGCTTGGCCGAGGCGGCCCCGGCGCTGCGGCGTGCGCGTCAGGTCGTCGTGTTCGGCGACCCGGTCACCCAGCGCCCGACGCCGTTCCGGGTCGGGGCGGGCCACCCGACGCCCGACGACGAGCCCGAGGTGCCGTTCGACCACGTGAGCGTCTTCGAGCGGCTGTCCGAGCTCGTGCCGGTCGAGACCCTCACCCGCAGCTACCGCGCGGGCGGCGAAGACCTGGCAGAGCTCGTCAACGGCGCGTTCTACGGGGGCCGGCTCGTCTCGTTCCCCTGGGCGGGCTCGTACCTGGGGCGCGGAAGCCTCAGCGTCGACTACGTCGAGGGCGGCACCGGCACCCCCGATCCGATCACGGGCGCCGTCGAGAGCCCCGACGCCGAGGTCGCCCGGGTCGTCACCCTCGTCGTCGAGCATGCGGTCAACCGGCCCACCGAGACGCTCATGGTCGTCACCGCGTCGGTGCGCCACGCCGAGCGCGTGCGCGCCGCCGTCGCCGCGGCGTTCGCGGGTCGCTCGGATGTCGCCGAGTTCGTCGGCCGTGACACGGCCGAGCCGTTCGCCGTGCTGGGCCTGGAGGAATCGGTCGCCGAGAGCCGCGACCGTGTCGTGTTCTCCCTCGGCTTCGGACTGACCAAGCACGGGCGTGTCCTCAGCGACTTCGGAGACCTCTCCGGGGCGGACGGAGAGCGTCTGCTCACCGTCGGCATGACACGGGCGCGCCGCTCGATGGTGATCGTCTCCTCGATCCGCCCGTCGGCGTTCGACGAGGGACGGCTGGAGTCCGGCGCGGCGATGCTGATGTCGATCCTCGGCGGCATCGCGGCGCGGGCGCGGGAGTCGCGTCTGGAAGACCTCGCCGACCCCCTCACGCTGACGTTGGCCGGTGAGCTTCGCGCCCTGGGCATCGCCGTCGACGTCGACTACCGCGGACTGCTGCCACTCGTCGCGCAGCACCGCGGCAAGGCCGTCGTCGTGGAGAGCGATTCCGACAGCATCGGCGAGACCCTGCGCGAGAGCCTGCGGCTGCGGCCCCAGGTGCTGCGGCGTCTCGGCTGGCACTACGTCCGCGTGCACGCGTTCGACCTCTACAGCGATCCCGCCGGCGTGGCCGCACGGATCGCGGCGATCCTGGGCGCGTCGCCCGAGACGCCGAAGGCCGAGACGGCGACCCAGCCGCTCGACCTGCGCTGACGGCGATGTCGGACGCCCATCGTCAGCGCGTCGAACGCGTGCCCGGCTCGCGGCGCGCGCGGCTCACGCCGGCACCCGGCACCGATCCGTCGCCGGAGCTGCCCGCGCAAGCGCCCGACGCCCCGCAGCCGACGGGCGGCGGGGCGTCGGGGCCGAACGACGATCGGATGCGGCGGGACGTCCCGCCGCACTACTGAGGGCGTTTCGACTCGCTGCGCTCGCTCAACGACCGGGGGTGTGACGGGCGCTCGCTCAACGACCGGGGGTGTGACGGGCGCTCGCTCAACGACCGGGGGTGCGACGGGTGCTCGCTCAACGACCGGGGGTGTGACGGGCGCGTCAGCGCTGTGCGGCGTTCTGCTCCAGGAGGTCGCGGATCTGGATCAGGAGCTCCTGCTCGGTGGGCAGCTTCGACTCCGGCTCCTCCGCGACGCCGGCCTTGGCGGCCTGCCGCTCCTTGAAGTGGTTCATCGGCACCACGAAGGCGAAGTAGACGACGACGGCGACGGCGAGGAAGCTGATGACCGCCGAGATGAGGGTGCCGATCGGGAAGATCACCTCGCCGTAGAGCCCGTTGACGGGGATGCCGATGTTGCCGTTGGCATCCGCCTTCCAGAAGAGTGCGATCAGGGGGTTGATGATGGCTTCCACCACCGCATTGACGAGCGCGGTGAAGGCCGCGCCGATGACGACGGCGACGGCGAGGTCGATGACGTTGCCGCGCATGATGAAGTCTTTGAAGCCCTTGATCACGGTTCCTCCGATTCTCCGGCTCCCGCCGGTCACGACCCCGACGGTGCGGGCGAGGACTTCGCCTCGGACTTCGATGATGTCGAAGTCGATCCGCCGGCGCCAGGTGCCGCGCCGGAGGTGGACGCACGCGAGTCGGTGCGGTAGAAGCCCGACCCGTTGAAGGTCACGCCGACCGAGCCGTACTGCTTGCGCAGCGCACCGCCGCATTCCGGGCAGACCGTGAGCGCCGCGTCGGCGAAGGACTGGACGGCATCGAAACGGTGGCCGCACTGGGTGCAGGCATAGGCGTAGGTGGGCATGTGTCCTCCGGGGAACGGCTCAGCGTCGCGGTGCCGCGAGCGCGACGGTGCGGGTGGGGGTGACGACGCCGGTGACCGGCTGATCGTGGAGATCGCGCGGCACCTCGTCGAGGATCTCGGCGTCGAAGACGACCGCGTAGACGGGAGGGCAGTGCTCCATCGACCCGAGGGTCTTGTCGAAGTAGCCGCGTCCCCACCCGAGTCGCATCCCCGTGCGATCGACCGCGGCGGCGGGGATGATCAGCAGGTCGACGTCGTTGACGGCGAGGGGGCTGAGCACCTCGCCGACGGGCTCGGGCATGCCGAACAGGCCTTCCGCGATGTCGGCGCCCGGCTCGGCCACGACCCAGTCGAGGAGCCCGTCGGCGCGCGTGACGGGCAGCAGCACGCGGATGCCGCGCGCCACGGCATCCGCGACGAACTCGTGCGTGCCGGGCTCGGTGGGAGCGGAGAGGAAGCACGAGATCGAGCGGGCGCCGAGGCGGTCGACGAGGGCGTCCAGCTGCTGCTTGACCCCGGACGCGTCGGCGGTTCGCATCGCCTCCGACCGCTGCTGACGACGCTCGCGCAGGTCGGCGCGCAGTGCGCGCTTGGCGTCGTCGATCCCGTCGGTCATGGTCCGATTGTAGGCGGCGCGGCGAGCGGGGCGCCCCGCAGACGGCACGGAAGCGTCAGCGGGCCCCGATAGGGTGTCGCCATGTCTTCCCCCGCCATCAAGGCCGTCATCCCCGCCGCAGGACTGGGCACGAGATTCCTTCCCGCCACCAAGGCGATGCCGAAGGAGATGCTGCCCGTCGTCGACAAGCCGGCGATCCAGTACGTGGTCGAGGAAGCGGTGAAGGCGGGCATCGACGACGTGCTCATCATCCTCGGGCGCAACAAGAACAACATCTCCAACCACTTCGACTCCGTGCCCGAGCTCGAGTCCAACCTGCTGACCAAGGGCGCCCACGAGAAGCTCCGCGCCGTCCAGCAGTCCACCGAGCTCGCCGACATCCACTTCGTCCGCCAGGGCGAGCCGAAGGGGCTGGGCCACGCCGTGCTCCGCGCGCGTCATCACGTCGGAGAGGCGACGTTCGCGGTGATGCTCGGCGACGACCTCATCGATGAGCGCGACGAGCTGCTCTCCACGATGATCTCGGTGAACGCGGCCTCCGGGCTCACCGTCATCGCGCTCATGGAGGTCGACCCCGACCACATCCACATGTACGGCGCGGCCGCGGTCGAGCCCACCGACGACCCGGGGGTCGTGCGGGTGACGGGTCTCGTCGAGAAGCCCAAGAAGGAGGACGCCCCGTCCCACTTCGCCGTGATCGGCCGTTACGTGCTCACCCCGGGCGTCTTCGACATCCTCGAGCGCACCGAGCCGGGCAAGGGCGGCGAGATCCAGCTCACCGACGCGCTGCAGGAGCTGGCGGTCACCGACGGCGTGTTGGGAGTGATCTTCCGCGGTCGTCGCTACGACACCGGCGATAGGGTGGACTACATCAAGGCCATCGTCCAGCTGGCGGCCGATCGCGACGATCTCGGCCCCGAACTGCGACCTTGGTTGAAGGACTTTGCGGAGAAGCTCTAGCGCTGCTCCCGACGCGGCGCACACGAGGGGGAGCCGGTGGAGTTGACGGCACCGCGCGAGCACGGTCCGATCTCGATCCGACTCATCAAGCAGCGCGATGCCCGCGTCCTGCAGTCGGAACTGCTCGGCAACCGCGCCTGGCTGCGGCCGTGGGAGGCCACGAGCCCCGACGGCCCCGTCTCGTTCGACATGCGTCTGGGCATCCGGCGGCTGCTGCAGCAGTATCGCGACGGCGGCGGCGTGCCCTTCGTCATGGAGTACGACGGTGAGATCGCCGGTCAGCTGAACGTGTGGGGGATCGCCCGCGGCTCGCTCTCGTCGGCGACGATCGGCTACTGGGTGAGCGAGCGGTTCGCCGGGCGCGGCATCACACCGACCGCCGTCGCGCTGGCGACGGACGTCTGCTTCCGCGAGCTCGGTCTGCATCGCATGGAGATCTGCATCCGTCCGGAGAACCGGGCGAGCCTGCGGGTCGTCGAGAAACTCGGTTTCCGCTACGAGGGGCTGCGGCGGCGCTTCATCCACATCGCCGGCGACTGGCGCGATCACTACGCGTTCGCCCTCGTACGCGAAGAGGTCCCCGACGGAGTGCTCCAGCGCTGGCTGCAGGGGCGCGCGCCCCAGGATGCCGCCACGATCCCTGTGACGGATCGTCCGACGGGCTGAATCGACCTCTCGCCGCGGCGTCGAAAACCTTCAGGTTCCACATGAAGGTCAGACACGCGGTCGGATGTCGCGGCACCGGTGCCCGTCGCCCTTACCGTGGTCACCATGGGTGGTCAGGTTCTCGGCGGTGGGGTGGTCGTCCTCGTCGCCGTCGCGCTGTGGATGATCTACCTGCTGCCGTCATGGCACGGCCGTCATCAGTTCAACGCCGCGGAGCGCAACGCCGTGCGCCTCAACCAGGCCCTGCGCATCCTCGCCGAGACGAGCGAGACGCCCGAAGAGGTCCGCCTCGAACTGAACGCGCGCACGGCGATGGCCCAGCAGCGGTTGGCGCGTCAGGCGCAGGCCGAACGCGAGCAGGCCGAGCTGGCCCGCGTGCGCGCCGAGCTCGAGGTCACCACGCTCCAGGCCCGCGCCGAGGCCGCCGCGGCCCGTGAGGCCGCCGCGCTCGCCGCCGCCCGTGAGCGGGCACGGCCCGAGATCCGTCGCGCGCAGGCCCGTCGACGGGCCCGCCTGGTCATCAGTGCCACCGCGATCGTCGCGCTGGCCCTGGGTGCATGGGGCGGTGTCCGGCTCGCCACGACGGGCTCCCCGCTGATCCTGTGGGCCGCCGGCGCCCTCCTGGTCACCTGTCTCGTGCTGCTGCAGCGGATGTCGCGGGTGCGGCGTCGGGCCGTCGTGCGCGAGACCGTCGTCCCGGTCGCGCGTGTCGCACGCGAGGTGCAGGATCTGGCCGTCGGCTCCGAGCGGGCGTCCTGGGTGCCCCGCGAACTGCCCCGACCGCTGACGGCCTCCGCCGGCTCGCGCGCCGCCGCGGTGCTCGACGAGGTCGACGCCCGCGAGGCGCTGCGTCGCGGCGCGCTCGAAGAGGCGATGCGTCAGCGCGCCGAGAGCCGGCGCCCGGTCGCGCTGCCGCAGCGGCAGGCCGCGCGCGAGGAGGAGCTGGTGGGCGGAGCCGCCGCCGGCGACGCCGCGATCGAAGCCCACGTGCGCCGTCTGCTGGAACGCCGCGCTTCCGGTCAGTGACCCGTCACCGGTACCGGTGACGGCGGCGATCAGCCGACCAGCAGCCGCCCGTTGCCGATGACCGCCTCGCGGCGCGGAGTGCGCACGAGGGCGTCCATGCTGTTCTCGGCATCCACGAGGACGATGTCGGCGCGATCGCCGACCTCGAGACGGTTCACCGGCAATCCGACGAAGGGTGCAGAGCCGCCCGTCGCGATCTCCACGACGCGCCGGAGATCGTCGTCGCGGACGACGCTCGACGCCCGCGCGTACTGCCAGGCGATGCCGAGCAGGTCGCCCGTGCCGTAGGGGCTCCACAGGTCGCGGATGCCGTCGGTGCCGAAACCGAACGCGACCCCGGCAGCGTCGAGCTCGTGAAGCGGAAGCTGGGGGAGCCGCAGCGGCGCGACCGTCGTCATCGTCACGCCGAGCGCCCCCATCCGGGCGAGCAGGTCGCGCCGACGACTCGGATCGAGCTGCGCGACGGCGAACCCGTGGGCGATGTTGACGCGCTGCTGGAGCCCGTATCGCTCCACGCCGTCGAGGATCAGCTCGATCTGGAACGCGCCGAGCTCGGCGGGGTCGTGCAGGTGGATGTCGAGTGCCACCCCGTGCTCTGCCGACAGCGCGAGCAGGGCGTCGACCTGCCCGACGGGGTCGCGGTCGATCGTCGCGGGGTCGAGGCCGCCGATGTGCTCGACGCCGTCGCGGGCCGCCCGATCGAGCAGCGCCAGCACGCCCGGGCGGCGGAGCACGCCGTCCTGCGGGAAGGCGACGATCTGCACGGTGAGCGCGTCGCCGTAGGCGGCCACGGCTTCACGGACGGCGTCGATCCCGCGCAGATCCAGTCCCAGGTCGACGTCGACATGTGTGCGGATCGCGGTGGTGCCGTGCGCGACGAGCTGCTCGAGCACGTTGCCCGTGATGCGGGCCGACGGCATCCCGATCTCGTCACGGTGCGCGCGTTCGTGACGGATCCGTCCCTCGGTGGTCCCCTCCCCGCCGTACGACTGCCAGGGCAGTCCCCACCACGACTTGTCGATGTGCGCGTGCGCGTTGACGAGCCCCGGCAGCGCCAGCAGGCCGCGCCCGTCGTAGCCGTCCGTCGCATCCGCCCGCGCCGGCGTGACCGCGGAGATGACGCCCTTCTCGATCGAGATGTCGACGGCCTCGGACGAGGCGGATGTCGAGAGCCGGACGTTGCGGACGATCGCGGGGGAGTCGGGGGCGGAGCTCATCACTCCATCCTGCCCGTGCATCGAGCACCCGAGACGCGTGATAACCTAGATCCTGTTCATGGGCCTATGGCGCAGTTGGTAGCGCGCCTCGTTCGCATCGAGGAGGTCAGGAGTTCGAATCTCCTTAGGTCCACCACATCGGTCGCTTTGGAACGTGACTTTGTAAGAGCCATTTGCATGTGGCGCTTCTCCTTCGGGAGAGGCGCCGTTTGCTGTTTCGGACACGGTGATGATGCTGGCGAATGGTTCGGCCAGCACACCTTCTACGCTCTCGTCGCGGGTGATGAGGATTCGCTTGAAGAAGGCCTCGTTGTAGGTGCGGCGAGGGGCGTCGGTGCCTGGTGGTCGGGTGACCGTTACCGCCAGCGGATTGGCTCCGAACGAGCACGTCGAACTCTGGCTGCACTCGACGCCGGTGAGGCTATGGAGCGGCGTGTCCAATGCAGACGGCACGCTCACCCAGACCTTGACCATCCCGACCGGGATCGAACTAGGCAAGCACCAGATCGAGGTCCGCGGTGTCATCCGTGGATCGTTGTGGCTCAATCTCACCGTCACCGCTATGCTCGCCGACACCAGGTTCGATCCGGTCTCGGCCAGAGTTGGAAGCGGCGCCGGGCGCCTACTCCTCGCCGGAGGAGTCGCTGCGCTGCTGCTCGCGCGTCGTCGCCGGGTCTCGCGGTCATGATCACTCACGCCGCCGAAGAAGGCTCGGCCATCTTCCACGCCGACGCGCCTGGATGCTGCTCGTTATCACCTGCGGACTGTTCTGCTTCGCCGCGCTCGTCCTCACGATCGTGGGCATCGTGCGCTGGGCACGTCAGCGCCAGCTCCTGGTGTCTATCTTCGGGTGGATCGGCGCGGTGTTCGCGCTGTTCGCCGCGCTGACGCTCGTGTCGTTCCCGATCGCGCTCGCCGGATCGTTCCCGTTCATGCTCTTCGCGCCGTTTGTGGCGCTGCTGTCGATAACTGGGCTGGTTGGATGGATTCTGTCGGCCGTCCTCTCACTGAGGCGACCTGAACCCCGAGAGGTACTCGGAGCGAGGTAAGCCTGAGAAGCCATCCTCTGCAAGCGGGTCCGATGTCGGCCGTATCCAATACAGTCATCACTACCACCCGCCGGATCGGCGAGTGAACTTGAATGCGTTCTGGGGGCTGTCGTGCGACTCGTCAAGGTTGATGTCCGTTTTTTCCGCTCGTTCAACTATGACTTCGAGCTCAAGAGTCGGCCAGATAGCCAGGCAGAGGCGTGGGAGGACACCGTGCCGGCGTGGTATCCGTTCGTGCGCGTGCCGATCGAGAAGGACATCACGGCGATCGTGGGCGCTAACGAGGCCGGTAAGAGCCAGTTGCTGATCGCCATCAAGGCAGCCCTGACCGGGACGCCGATCGAGCGATCCGATTTTTGTCGCTACAGCGAGCTCTACTCGGTCAAGGCTGGAGAGATACGGCGACCGGAGTTTGGTGGCACATTCGCGCTCGACGACGGAGAGGATCCTGGTATCGCTGCGCTGGCTGGCGTGCGCGAGTTCACGCTCTACCGACCCGGCGCTGACTCGCCGTTCCTCGTCATCGACGGCGCGCGGGTCGAGATCGGAACAACTGACCTGCAAAAGCTGCAGAAGAGGCTTCCCACCTTCTATGAGCTACAGACCGAGCTTGCTCTCCCGATCAGCGTGTCAATCGGCCAGTTGGCAGGAAAGCCAGCCAGCCCCCTTCAGGACCGCGGGAAGCGAACTGGCCTCCTTGGCGCGCTCTTTGGGATCTCGTCACCGGGCGACCCGACCGTGGTCGGAAGTGTCGTCGTGCCGGCGCTTACGCAGAGTGTAGGAAGCGCAAACGCAGAGGCTGAGAAGAAGCGACTGGCGGAGTACAACCTCGCGCGTACCTTGCTTGTCGACATAGCCAACGTTGACCAGTCGACGTTCGTCGACCTCGAGAAGGCGATCGCGGCTGAACGTGAGGGCGAGGTCGCGGCAATTGTTGGTGGGATTAACGCGGCTATCCGTGAGAACCTCAACATTCAGCGCTGGTGGACTCAGGACCGAGACTTCGATCTGTTAGTGGAAGCGCGGGAGCAGGAGCTGGCCTTCACTATCCAAGATCGCACGGCGTCGAAGTACTCGTTTGGAGAACGGAGTCAGGGACTCCGGTTCTTCTTATCTTACTTCGTGCAGCTTACGGCGCATCGCCTGAGTGATCATGTATCCGACATTCTGCTTCTCGATGAGCCGGATGCGTTCCTGTCGAGCGTCGGTCAGCAAGACCTCCTTCGCGTGCTGCAAGAGTATGCGATACCCGAAAGCGGCGCCGCACCCAGCCAGGTCGTCTACGTCACGCATTCTCCGTTCTTGATCGACAAGAACGCGCCCCATCGGATTCGTGTCCTTGATAAGGGGCCGGACGACGAGGGGACACGTGTCGTTCGAGACGCCGCAAACAATCGGTATGAGCCACTGCGCTCCTCTCTCGGCGCTTATGTTGCGGAGACTGCCTTCATTGGCGGACGCAATCTCTTCGTTGAAGGCGCCGGGGATCAGATTCTCATCGCAGGCATTGGGGCCCACCTCACACGCCGTAGCGGGTCTACCGACGGAGGGCTGAATCTCAACGCTGTCACGGTTGTCGCCGCAGGAGGTGCCGACGGTGTTCCATACCTCGCCTATCTTGCTCGAGGTCGAGACTCGGTCAAACCCGCCTGCGTGGCGCTGCTAGATGGTGACCAAGCAGGCAGACACGCGGAATTGGTGCTCAAGCGCGGTGAGGCGCGAAAGAAGCGCGTCCTTGATGACAAGTACATCATCAGGCTTGACCTTTGGGCTCAAACTCAGGAGTTGCAGCTCGAGCCGAAAGTCTCGGTCATCGAGATCGAGGACCTCCTGCCGGTGGCGATCGCCCATCGGGCGGCGCTCAACTACTTGGCTAGGTTCACCGACCTTGCCGAGCATCCCGGTGTAACGCTCTTTACCACCGAGGGGATCTTGAGTCGACTCGACCAACACGAAGGACGCGTTTGGGACTCGCTAGCCGACGCGTACATGACCGCATTCCCAGAGGAACACCTCGAGAAGGCTGGACTCGCGCGGGAAGTCGTCTCTCTCCTCAGTATCGAGCCGGAAGCGGACGGCTCGGACGCTCTCAGGTTGCGATTCTCCGCGCTGCTGTCATACCTGGCCGAGGTACTAGATGACGCCTTCGACGAGGAGGAGCGGTCACGAACCGATGACCGCCTCAAACGTGCCGTGCGGAACTTTTCTCGCAACTACACCGCGGGAATCAAGAAGCCAGATGCTAAGCGCGTGCTCCGCGAGATCGAGGGTGCGATCAGCGACTCGCCGTTCGGGGATGAGCTTCGTACGCGCGTTCGTGCCCTTCATCGAGATTTTGAGCTAGGAGATGCCGCGGACCAGGCGGTACCCCGTTTCGATGAGTTCCGCGAGCGAGTACGCGGTTTCGCCACTGGTGAGCGCATCGCATATCAAGACGATGCTGCTCAAGATCCGGCCGGTGCGATTCTCTCAGAGCCGCTGGACGAACGCTCCACAACGCGTGCGGGCAAAAAGCCTGCCGGCGAGGCGAAGAGGGATAGCGCGCGCACGAGGTCGTGAGTCGCGTCCTCGACGCGGTTCGCGCGATTGGGTCGATCGGATGGTTGCCGTTGACGGCGCGCCGTCGTTCACTGGAGGACTGGCCCACAGTCTCGTTGCCGGTCTGCGGTCTCCTAGAGAACTCGTCCTTGAGTTCTCGGCCGTACCCGTCAAGGAGGTGACCCGCTCATGAGCGAGTCCAACGTCAACATCCGCCCGCCACTGCTGCGTCCGCCAATGGACTTGGCTACGGCCCGATCAAACCCCTCGCGGTCAGACTCAACGAGTCGACCCGGACCCAGCTGGACATCATCGCTGGGCTCAACGACCGGACCGTCACCGACGAAGTCCGCCTCGCCATCGAAGCCTGGATCGACAAGGCCCGCACCGACCCGCACAGCCAACGCCGCGCGAAGGACGTGCGCGATGAGATCGAACGGGAAGCAGCAGGCAAACGCGACGCCATCGCCGCCATCTTCGACGCCACACCAGCAGCGAAGACGCCGCGAACGCCGTTGAAGCCCCAGGGCACCTGACGGCTCGACCTCAATGGGCGGCCGTCTCGAGCGACGTCCCACCCGGACGCTTGCTCGCCGGTCGCCCTGCACCCGCTCGCCCACGCTGATTGCCCGACCTCGTTGTGCTCTGCGATTCCACGAGAACTGTCCCGGTTCCCGGTCGCACGCACAAAGGAGACCCTCGACGGGCGGACGCGGTGAAGTACGCGATTCAATTCACGCATGGATCTCGCCGCCGCGGAGGCGGCGCTTCATTGTGTAAACAACAACCAAGCGCCTTTTGCCACGGCGGCTCGAGTGCCTCATAACGAAGGACGCAAACGAGAATGGCAACATCCGGCTTTTCGCTCGAGGATGAGACACCCGATGACGACAACACCCCTGACAACCGTCGATCTCCGCGCCCGCCTCGGCGCGTCTGAAACGGGCGGCACACGATGAAGGTGCGCCACCTACGAGTCCAGAACTTCCGAGGGATCGAAGACAGCGAGATTCACTTCAAGACGCACACGCTGCTCGTGGGTGGCAACAACGCTGGGAAGTCGACGATCTGCGAGGCACTTGACCTGGTGCTCGGCCCTGAGCGTCTATATCGTCGCCCGGTCGTTGACGAGCACGACTTCTACCTCGGGCGCTACCTCGACGAAGAAGGAGCACCAGTCGAGATCCGCATCAACGTCATCTTGACCCAACTCACCCCGGAAGAGCGGCGCCGGTTTGGAGACCAGCACCTTCGGCTCTGGGACCACAACGCGAGTGAATTCATTGACGAGGAGCAAGGCGGCGTCGACCGTTCCGCCGAAGATGGCTTGGACTGGGCGCTCCCCGTCTGCTTCATCGGTCGGTACGACCGCGAGGAGGACGACTTCGTCGGCGACACCTTCTTCTGCCACCCGGAGCCGCTGATTGATGCCGATGACGCAGAGGCTCTCGCAGAGCTCGGCGCTGGCCTGTCTCGCTTCTCGCGTTCCCACAAGCGACTCGCTGGATACGTGTACCTGCGAGCGCTGCGCACGGGCTCGCGCGCGCTGAGCCTCCAGCGCGGCTCGCTTCTGGACACGATCCTGCAGCTCGGCGGCGACGGATCCGCCGAGATGTGGAGCGACACCCTCAGCAAGCTCGGCACTCTCGACCCAGCCGTCGGCGATATCCCGCAGCTCAAAGAGGTTCGTGAGGATCTTCGCGAGCGGCTCGGGCGTTTCGTAAACATGGCTCCGGGCGATGACTCTGCGGCCTTCTTCGCCTCAGACCTGACCCGCCAGCACCTTCGCGAAGTCGTGCGGCTCTTCGTTGCAGCGCAACCGAGCGACCACCTCGTGCCGTATGCCAAACAAGGCACCGGCTCGATCAATCTGCTGGTCTTCGCCCTGCTCACGATTATTGCCGATCTCAAAGGCACGCAGTCCGTCATCTTCGCGATGGAGGAGCCGGAGATCGCGCTGCCTCCGCACACCCAACGCCGCGTCACGAGGTACGTCCTGAGTGAGATGGGTCAGTCGATTGTCACCTCCCACTCTGCTCCGGTCATCGAGCAGTTCGAGCCCGACAGCATCGTCATGCTGCACCGGGACGGCGCGAAGTTGATCGGCACGCCGATCGATCCTGCCAAGGTGAAGCGCAAGACTTACCTGACGAACAAGCGACAGTTCGCTGAAGCGGTGCTTGCGCGCGGCGTGCTCGTCGTCGAAGGGTCTACGGAGGCGGTCGTCTTCCCTGCTGTGTCGGCTGTTCTCGAACGAGTACGCGCTGACTACACCCACCTCGACTTTTCCGGCGTCTCGATGTTCACCGCCCCGGGCGACGGCTCCATCGCCAAGTTCGGTCCTATCTTCAAAGCGCTCGGCAAGAAGACCTGGGGTGTCTGCGACAAGCCGAACGGACCGTTGCCGCAGGACGTGCTTGACGACCGAGCCGAGTTCGACGAGTTCTGGGAGTCGGAGGAACTCGGTATCGAGGACGTGCTCGTGAAGGGCATCCCGGTCGAGACGCAGCGGCGATTCCTCGAGGACGCATCCACCCGCGGCGACTATCCGACAACGAATCACCCGTTCGATCCAGCGATCGACGACGCTGACGTGCCGACGCTTGTCCGCAAAGTCCTCAAGGCGCGCAAGGGAGAGGCCTACGCCTACGCAGCGGTGCTGATCGAGCACTGCGAAACCGAGGTGGAGCTGCCCACCGAACTCGTCGGCATCCTGGTCGCGATTGATGCAGAACTCCGAGGCGAGCCTGAAGTCGGCTTCGACCCCGAGACTGCCGTGCCGAACACCGACCCCGAAGAGGCGGGACCGGAGGCCGATACGGAAGCCGCTGCGCCCGAGGAACCGACTGAGACATGACGTTCCAGCTGAGCGAGACCGCCCAGCAGGCATTCGACCACGATGGCCGGATCATGGTGCTCGGCGGACCGGGCTCCGGCAAGACCACCTTGTCTCTCCTGAAGACGCAGCGTCTCATCCCGGCGCTCGAGGCTGGACAGAGCGTGCTCTTCCTGAGCTTCTCGCGGGCCGCGGTGCGTCAAGTGCTGAGTCGGACCAAGGACGTCCTGACGCGCGAGGAACGGTCGCGCATTGCCGTGCAGACCTACCACGCCTTCTGTATGGACATCTTGCGCGCCCATGGCCGCTTGCTCACCGGGACCGGAGCACGGATCCTCTTCCCTGATCGCGAGAAGGTCGCGAAAGCCAACTATGAGGGCGACTGGAATGAAGAGCGGAACCGCCTCGCTGAGGAGGAGGGGCTTTTCGCATTCGACAATTTCGCGAGTGGCGCGGGCGCGCTGATCGCGAAGGTGCCGAAGGTGGCTGAGCTCGTCGCCGACCGATTCCCGATAATCATCCTTGACGAGTTCCAAGACACGAGCGATTCGCAGTGGGAGCTAGTTCAGGCTCTCTCCGAGCGGAGCGAACTGATCATCCTGGCCGACCCGGATCAGCGCATCTTCGAGTACGACGACCGAGTCGACCCCGAGCGCCTGAACCATGTGCGCGCCGTGCTTTCGCCGGTCGAGTTCGATCTCGGCGGTGAGAATCATCGGAGCCCGGACGCCGGTATCCTGCAGTTCGCCGACGCAGTGCTGCACAACCGGGAGCTCCCGAAAACCGCCGACGTTCAGCAGATCGCGGTGTACGCCAGCCAACTGGAGATGATCACGCATGTAGCTTCGATATGGCTCTACCAGGAGCTGCGCAACTTGGGCATCAAGAAGCCGAGCATCGTCGTACTGGCTCGCACCAACGCCATGATTGCGGAGATCTCCAATTGGCTATCGAGGCCGCACATCTACAAGGGGCACGAGTACGCGCCCCTCGCCCACGACGTGCTCTGGGATGCCGAGGTCTCAGCAGCAGCCGCGCAGATCATCGCAGGCATGCTCGAGTGGCCGGACATGGAGCCTGCCGAGCGTGCGGCGATGACACTCGAAGCCGTCGCAGACTTCTTCGAAGTGAAGAGCGCAGCCGCGTCGGCTCCGATCAGGAGCGCCCTCACTCTCCGCGATCGGTACCGCACCAACGCTGCCAACCTCCGGGCTGGTCGGTCCGTGCGACCGCGGGGTGCGAAGCACATCGTCGAGCAGGCCGAACATGGCTTGCTCCTAGTAGGCGACCCTCGTAAGGACTGGGTCGCTGCGCGCAAGATCCTCGAGGGCGCGGACGGGCTGAACGAGATCGTGCAGGCTGCTCGGTTCATTCGTCTCTTCGGCGCCACCGACGAGATTGGTGGGCGTCTTGCGGCCCAATGGGATCGGTCTGGCTCCTATGGGCGCGCGACCGACTTGGTGCGAAGAACACTCGATCAGCAGAAGCTCGCAACCGAGCAGCGAGATCCTCAAGGCTTTGTACTGATGAATATGCATAAGTCGAAGGGCAAGGAGTTCGACGGGGTGGTCATCGTCGAAGGCTATCGACGAGCTGAGTTCTTCACCGAGCGCGAGGGTGCCCCGCATCTCCAAACGAGGCGACTGCTTCGGGTGGCGATTACTCGAGCGCGGCACAAAGTTCTATTCGTAAGACCGTCCGGAATGCCAGGGCTCGGCGGGTAGGTCTTCCCCGCACGTGCCATCCGTGAGCGAATCGAATACCCGGTCCGGCCTCGATCTGGACTGCTTCCGGCGGTCGCAGTCCGGAGGGCTACTGAGAATATGGTGCCCACTTGAGCTGGAGGTTTTCCCAACGCTCGATCTTTAGGCGCTCTGCTCCGATGGCGATGAGCTTACGTTTATTCAGCGGATCCTCGAAGACGAAGGGGGCGCCGTCGCGGATGAGCTCGCGAAGCTTTGACGCGGTCACGAAATCGTCGAGTTTGCGGTGTCCGGATGGCATCGCATTCAGTACTGACTCTCGGTAGGGCATGGTCGCACCGTGCAGATATCCGTACTTGACTTCGTGGGCCTCGAAGACTTGTCTTCCTTCGTTCCACGCCAACACGAATAGATCACTCATATCGCGAACTCCCCAGCCCTTGGAGAGCGCAACGATGACGTCTGCGTTCGCGTTCTCCAGTTCATCAAACCCGGGGGAATTGGGTAAGGCTCCGGTGGCGGCATCGATCTTCTCGGACACAAAGACCGCGAGACTCTGGTCGCCCGCGGCGGCGGACGTCGCTGATACTCCTAGGGCGGAGAGGTTACCGAGAACTGATCCAGGAGCTTCCGGGTATCCGGGGCTTCGGTCGACGACAGCAACAGAAGCGTCCTCGGGCACCTGGGCGATGAGGTGACTAGCAACTCGGTCTTCCGGGGGCAGGGAGTAGCCGATGAGCGTCACACTCTCTGCCGTCGATATATGCGATCTCGCCATTCGCCAGAGCGTGTTGGCGAGGTAGGAGCCGTAGTAGACGTCCTTGGTCGTGATCGGTGGAATCAGATAGCGATCAAGAGTTGCGATGCCAGAGAAGTCCGTTTCGGTTGCGAGGGGCGTGTTGGTTCCGAGGGCGTGCTTCTCTCTGATTCGGACTAGTGTCGATCCCGTCGGGTCGCCTGATGCCCAATACCAAGTGAGCGAACCATGCATTTTCAGAAGCTCGAAGGAGCCATCTGTGTGACCCGCTCCTGAGTCGCCGATGTACTGAGCCTGCGGCGCAGGCGGGGCAGGAAAGACGATGTGGTCGCCGAGAACATAACTAACCTGCCCTTCCGGCGTCGTCATCGTCGGGGCGGAGGAATTTACGGCTCGCTCAACTAATGTGTCGTAGTTGAACGTCAGAACCACCGCTTGCTCCATGTGCCAAATTGCGATGAGCTGAAGTAGCCAGAGAGGAGCCGATTCTGCGGAGGCCGTATGCACCCGCTCATCGATAACCCGCGCGATCTCATCGATGATCCGCGAGGCGTTGGCCGACCTTTGGGCGTTCTCGAAGCCTTGTAGGAACGGCAACGGAGTGACCTGGAGGGTGAGCCATGACTCGAATGTCTCACCAGGCCGAAGGTCGAAGTCAACTTTGCCAGCGAGACGCTCCGAGAGTGAGATACCGAGCTCGTTGGTGATGGGCATGGCGTTGTTGACTGCCTTGGAGAATCCCGCGCCAAGCACGTAGATGGGTCGGCGTGACGAGATGAGGCTCACCCTCACAACCTAGCTGGCCCGAGCGCCCACCCCATCCGAGTGCACCAACTTCGCGATAGTCGCGGGGTTGCGACGGAGCGTCTTGGCAATGTCCTTGATGAGCATGCCCGACGCGTACAGCAGCTTTGCCTGTTGCCGCTCGGCATCGGTGATGGTGAGACGGAGCGTGACGCCCGCTTCGACGAGATGGGTCGTCACGGTCTGACGGTGGAAGCCGTGCTTCTCTGCGATGGCGTAGACGCTGAGTCCGGATCGGTAGTCCGAGATGACCAGTTCGAGAAGCGCCGGGGTCATCTGTCCGAGCGAGCGTGTCCCAGCTATGTGCGCACGAGCCGGACCCTGCAGGACGCGCCGAATCTCGCCTCTTCGCAGCGCATCACGCAGAGCTAACAGGGGTCGCGAATTGTTTCCAAACGCTTCCGATGGGGCCGCCACATCGGTCGCTTTGGAACAAGCGACCCCGTAAGAGCCAGTTGGTAGCGGCGTGTTTACCCGAGGAGATACGCCGCTCCTGGTTTTCGCAGTGTACTCAATGAGTGCGACGGCGTGGCGGCATCTTTGGTGCACTGACGGGTGGAGTTCGGCTCCCTGCATCCTCAGGAGGAAGGCCAGTATTGCCATGACGGCGACGAAAAATGGTCCTCGAGTTCCAGCTCTGACGGTCGAGTTTCGTGGCGCGTCGATTCGCGTCTCGACTATCCCCGTCGCGGCGCTCACGGGCACGGCATTCGTGCTCGGAACGCTCCTTCCGACGGGTCGCTTGGGGCTCCCCGCTCTGTTGTTCGGTGTCGTCGGAGCGGTCGTCGTCACGTTACTCATACGCATGACGGTGCTGCGCTGGCGTGGCCTGCGCAGGCGGGCCGATCGCATCCAGGTCCGCGAAGGATACCTCGCAACGATCCTGTTCACAGAGGTCCTGATCACATCGGGAACCAGAGTCTCCAAGAACGGTCCGGGAATCATCGCGCTCACCCCGCAGGCGCTCCTCCTCCTGGACGAGACCGGGGAACACGGACTATCGGAACCCATTCCGAGGTCGTCCCTCGTGCGCGCTCAACGTATCGATCACGCGCTCCGCGCGGCCGTGCCGGCTCTCTCGATCGAATCAGGCACCGTGAGCGTTGCTCTCGCGCTCCCCACGCAATCGGGAGTATCGATCGGAGCGGTCACCGAGCTCGACGTGGATTCTCTGGCGGCGGGGCCTAATGCCTGGATCGCCGAGACCTCATCCTGAGTCCCGGGGTCGACCCACCGCACGCGCGCCGCGCCTCCAGGCGATCGCCGCAACAAGCATCGCCGTGGTCGTCGTGTTCGCGGCGCTGTACGTTCTCGTGCTCCGCGACGTCTTCACAATGCGCCAGGTGGTCAACTCGATGTCGAGCTGCCAGTAGGCCGGGGCGACCCCTCGGATCGCCTCCGACCTTTGCCCGGGCAGCGGCAACCAGAAGGGCGCCAGCCAACTCGGCGGCTTCCCTCTCCTGCGTGTTCGACGTGCCGCCACAGCCCGCCCCCGCTCGCACGCGTGCGCCGGGGAGGGCGCTAATGCGGCGACGGCTGCCGTCGTGACCGACGGCAGCCGTGCAGCGCGCGGCACGGGTGGTGGTTCGGCGCGAGCCATTTCCGGTCGCTCGTCCCAGCCCCGGCGCGATCGCCTCAGAGCTCTCGGCTCCGAGTATGGGGCACCGCTACTTCGCGAGCTGCGGGTACAGCGCCTCGAAGGGTCCGGACAGCGCCGCCTTCAGCTGCACCGAGGTCTCATCGGCCAGCACCTCGTACTCGCCCGCCTCGGTGGCATCGAACACCTTCGCGACGAGCACGGCAGGGTCGAGTTTCGGATCGGTCGATCCTGCGGCCATCGCCGTGTCGACCCAGCCCACATGCACACCCAAGACCTGCACGCCGGCGGGGTGCAGCTCGAGGCGCATCGAGTTCGTCGCCGACCAGAGGGCGGCCTTCGTTGCCGAGTAGATGCCGCCGACGGCGAACCAGGCCATCGCGGAGTGGATGTCGATGATCGCGGTCTCTCCGGCCTGGGCCGACAACAGCGGGGCATAGGCGCGTGCGAGCATGAGTGGTCCGACGAAGTTCGTCTCGATGTTGCGACGGATTTCGTCGTCGGTGTGGTTCAGGATGCCGAAGCTCGAGGGCGATGCGCCGGCGTTGTTGATCAGGATTGTGACGTCGGGCGCGGCGGCGACGGCGGCCTCGATCGATGCGGCATCCGTCACGTCGAGCTGCAGGGGGACGATGCGCTCGTCGTCCCAGGTGCGCGGTGTGCGGGCGGTGGCGTAGACCTTCGCCGCGCCGCGGACGAGCGCCTCGCGCACGAAGTGGGTGCCGATGCCTCCGTTCGCGCCGGTGACGAGGACGGTGGCTCCGTTGAGTGAGGTCATGGGTGCGTTCTCTTCCTGTTTCGGGTCAGACGTGGGTGAGGGTGGGGTAGTCGACGTACCCGCGGGCGCCGCCGGTGTACAGCGTGCCGGGGTCGACCTCGGTGAGCGGGGCATCGGCCTTCAGCCGCTCCACAACGTCGGGATTCGCCAGCGCGAACCGTCCGAGCGGGGTGATGTCGGCCAGGCCCGCCTCGATGTCGTCCGCGATCTGCTCGCGCGTGCGGCCGTAGCGGACGACCAGCACGGCCGTCGGCCAGGCTTCGCGCAGCGCGGCGAGCAACTCGTCGTCGCCCAGGTGGTGCACGTGGAGGTAAGCGAGGTTCAGGGGCGCGAGGCGCGCGACGAGGTCGAGGTACTGGGCGTGCACGTCCGCGCGCGCCCCCTCGTCGATGCCGCCGAGGGGGAAGGCGGGGGAGATGCGGATGCCGGTACGGTCGGCGCCGATCTCATCAGCGACGGCCGCGGCGACCTCGACGACGAAACGCGACCGGTTCTCGATCGACCCGCCGTACTGATCGGTGCGCTCGTTGGCGTTGGGGGAGAGGAACTGGTGCAGGAGGTAGCCGTTGGCCGCGTGGATCTCGATGCCGTCCGCTCCCGCGGCGATGGCGGATGCCGCTGCGTGACGGAACTCCGCGATGACGCCCGGGATCTCGTCGGTGGCGAGGGCGCGCGGAACGGGCAGGGGCTGCGGGCCGGACGCCGTGAACATGTCCTGACCCGCGGCGATAGCCGACGGCGCCACGGGCTGGCGGTGGTGGGGGGTGTTGTCGGGGTGGGAGACGCGGCCCACGTGCATGAGCTGGATGAACAGGTGACCGCCCCCGTCGTGCACGGTGTCGGCGACCTTCCGCCAGCCGGCGATGTGCGCGTCTGTGTAGATTCCGGGAGTGTTCACGTATCCCTGGCCGTCCGCGGAGGGCTGGGTTCCCTCGGTGATGAGCAGTCCGAGCGATGCGCGCTGGCCGTAGTACTCGGCGACCAAGTCGCCGGGGGTGCCGTCGGCATCTGCTCGGTTGCGCGTCATCGGTGCGAGCGCCAGGCGGTGGGGGAGTTCGAGGCGACCGAGCGCGAAAGGCTGCCAGAGAGCGTCGAGAGTCATCGTGAGTGTCGTTCCTTGTGTTGTGGGGCAGGTGGTGTTGTGGGACAGGTCGTCACCGGGTCGAGGATGGGAGAATCGAAGAGGCCCATGACGTTAGTGACTACGCTCATAACCGGGGCCACTCAGTATTCATTCCCGGAGGAGCGAAGATGTCACCGACCTCACCGCCCGTGGGGCGTCGCGAGCGCAACAAGCAGGAGAAACTCGAGCGCATCATGGTTGCGGCCGGCGCGCTCTTCGCCGAGCGCGGCGTCGATGACGTCACGACGCAGGAGATCGCCGACGCCGCAGACATCGGCACCGGTACCCTCTTCCTCTACGCCAAGACCAAGGGGGAGTTGCTCCTCCTCGTGCAGAACGCCCACTACTCTCGAGCCCTCGAAGAAGGTCGCAGCGCCGCGGCTGCCACATCCGGAGCGATCGACGGTGTCCTCGCGCTGCTGGCGCCGGTCGTCGCGTGCAACCGGACGCAGGTCGACAACGGCCGCACATACCTGCGGGAGATGATCTTCGGTGACGCGGCGGAGCCGCACCACGCGGAGGCGCTCCGGGTCGTCAGCGAGAGCGAGCAGACCCTCATTGACCTGATCGTCACGCGCGCCGGTCGCAGCGAGGCCGATGCGGCTGTGTTGGCGCGGGTGATCTCTTCCGGGCTGGTGGTCGCGATGGCCTCGGCTCCGACGGCGGACACGAGCGTCGACGAGATCCTCGCGATCGTCCGCGCTCAGGTCACGGCGATCCTCTCCGGCGTCGAGGGCGAGACGTGGGTGCCGACCACGTAGCCTGCACCCGCCTCGTGATCGCGCCGCTCTCGCTGCGTCCGCCTGACGGGGCCCACGGCCCGGCTCGCACCTGCCGGGTGGCCTCGTCTGCGAGCACTTCGAAGCGATCGGCCTCGAGCCCGTCGCCGCCGGGGTGCGCGGCCATCGGTGTGTCGAAGACGTTGACCCCGAAGATGGTGTCATGCCCGAACGTCGGTGAGGAATTTCGCGGCGACCGGCGCGAACTCCTCCCAGTACTGGAAGATGCCACCGTGTCCGGAGTTCGGGTAGATGATGAGCTCGGAGCCGGTGATGCGGCGGTGCAGGTCCTCCGAGAGGATGCTGGGGACCATGCGGTCGTTGTCGCCGTTGGCGATGAGCGTGGGCGATGAGATCACCGAGAGGTCGGACGGTGCGGAGCGGCCGAACTTCACGATGGCCTTCAGCTGTGTGCGAAACGCCTTGGTGGAGATCGCCTTGTCGCGGTCGATGGTGCGCTCCTTGAGCCGCCCGATGAACGCCTTTCCGGCCCTCTTGCCCTGGGCGTCGCGGTTGAAGAAGAGGAACTCCTTAGGGTCCGAGCGCGTGAGGACCGACCGGAGGATGTCCCCGTAGGTCGTGCCGACGACTTTGTCCATGTCTTTGCCGCCGCGCGGACCCGTGCCGGTGAGGATGAGGCCGCGAACGAGGTCGGGGTGCTTCACCACGAGGTCTTGAGCGATCATCCCGCCCATCGAGAACGAGAACACATCGATCTTCTTCAGGCCGAGACCCCTCGTGATGAACCGGTAGGCGTCATCGGCGGCCTCATCGAGGGTGTCGGGCACGCGGCCGCTGGACGCACCGACGCCGAGCTGATCGAACGTGATCACGTGACGGATCTTCGCGATCGCGTCGATGATGCGAGGGTCCCAGTTGTCGAGGGTTGCGGCGAGGTGGACGAAGAAGACGACGGGGATTTCCTCCTTCGGGCCGAGCTCGCGGTAGGCGAAGGTGTCCGGGCCGACCGCGACGGTCTTCGCGGGGGCGTGGGCGTACGAGGTGATGACTGTTTCGTTCATGGGAGACGTCCTTGGGTTCGGTGGTGAGTGTGAGGGGCGCGGGTGGGCGGTGGGAAGGGAATCACGCGCCGAGGAGGACGGACTTTCCGCGGATGCCACCGCGGTGCAGCGACGCGAGAGCCTTCGGTGCATCCTCGAAGGGGGAGGTGGCGCCCACGATCGGGCGGATCGCACCGGCGTCCACGAGTTCGGCGATGGCCCGCAGCTGCTCGCCGTCGGCGCGCATGAAGAGGAACTCGTAGGTGACGCCGAGTCTCTTCGCTTGCCCGCGCACCCTCCTGCTCAGCGCGCCGGTCACGAGACGCAGGGCCGGGCTCAGGTCGATCTGCCGGGCGAACGCGGGTGTCGGCGGGCCGGCGATGCCGACGGCCGTGCCCCCGGGGCGCAGGACGCGCAGCGACCTCGTCAGGTTCTCGCCGCCGAGGCTGTCCAGCACGAAGTCGTACCCCGACAGCTCTGCCGAGAAGTCCCGGCTGGCGTAGTCGATCACGATGTCGGCGCCGAGGGACCGCACGAACTCCGCGTTCTTCGCCGAGGCGGTCGTCGCCACCTCCGCACCGAGATGCTTCGCCAGTTGGATGGCGATCGTTCCGACACCGCCGGCCCCTCCGTGGATGAGGACCTTCTGACCGGCCTTCACGCCGCCCTTCTCGACGAGAGCTTGCCACGCGGTCAGGGCGACGAGGGGAAGGGATGCCGCTTCGACGAGATCGACCGACGAGGGAACGCGGGCGACATCCGCCTGATCGACCGCGATGCGCTCCGCGAAGGTTCCGATCCGATGGTCGCGCGCCCGGGAGAACACCTCGTCGCCGGGCGAGAAGGAGCGGACCTGCGCGCCCACCCGGATCACCGTCCCGGCCACATCGTGGCCGAGCGTGAACGGCGGTCGGTACGGGAGGAACGCCTTGAAGTCCCCGACGCGGATCCGCTCGTCCAGGCTGTTGAGTCCGGCCGCACCCACCGCGATGAGGACGTCGTTCGGACCGACGGTCGGCTCGGGGACGTCTGCCTCGTGGAGGGGCTTCTTGTAGCCGTCGATGACGAATGCACGCATGTCGAGATTTCCTGTTCTGGGAGAGAGGTTCGGGCACTGCGTCAGGCGCGCAGGAAGGACTGGATCCGACCGGTCACGATGTCGCGGTGCTGCGAGACCACGCCGTGCCCGGCATGCCGGAAGGTCACCACATCGAGAGCGGAGAACGCCGTACGCAGCTGGTTCGCGTTGGCCACCGGGACGAGGATGTCGTCCTCGCCGTGGAAGGTGAGCGTCGGCGTGCTCATCCGCTCGTGGGCTGGGCCGGGCTGGGCTCCCCACCGCGCGACGGCGCGGAGCTGCGCGCGCATGACGCCCGGGGTGACGGCCGCATCGCGGTCGGTGCGGCGGCGCTTCAGCCGGCGTTGATACGCGGCCGCGGCACGCGTCCCGCTCTCTGTGCGGGGGAAGAAGAGGACGGAGGTCGCGGTGCGCGCGGTCATGACGCTGCGCGCGATGCCGCGGAGCATGACGCCCGTCATCCGGGTGAGGCCGGCGCCGCCCCGCGGGCCGGTTCCGGACATCACGAGGTGGTCCACCAGGGTCGCCTCCTCCTCGACGATCGTTTGGGCGACCATGCCTCCCATCGAGAGGCCGAAGAGGTCGATGCGGTTGAGGCCCAGCGCGAGCACGGCGGCGATGGTGTCGCGGGCCATGTCGTCGAAGGTGTCCCGCACCCGGCCGGTCGATCGACCCACGCCGCGGTAGCCGAGCACGATGACCCGGCGATCCTGCGCGAGCGCATCGATCACCTCGGGGTCCCACGCATCCAGATTTCCGCCGAGATGCGTCAAAGCCACGAGAGGCGGCCGGTCGCCCGATCCGATCTCGCGGTAAGCGATGTCGGCCCCGTCGACGTGCACCATCCGCGTGTTGGCGTCGATGATGGACGCTCTGCGGCGGTCGCCGCGCGAGCCCGTGGCCATATGTGCTCCCGGGTCCGATGAGGATTGTGCAGCCCTCGCTTTTGCGAGCACACTCATTATTGACTGAACTCAGTCAGAGATCAAGGAGGCGATGTGATGCGGCGGTCCGGTTCGGTCGGGCGTCGGGGGAAAGCGAGACCGGCGGTGGATACCGCGCTCCTCTGTAGTGGGGCACGCACTGAGCCCTGACCGGTCGTCCGAGAAGCGCCGGCGTCAACTGCCGATGTGAACGCGTCCCGGAGACCTCCGCACGGACCGAACCGTGCTAAAGGCGCCGAATCTCGCCTCTTCGCTTTCGGTCATCGTGACGATCGCGGCGCGTCCTCGCGCGAGACGCGCCGTTGCCCCGTCGCGGCGGGGATGACCAGCATCACGGTCAGCGCGCCCGCGATCGCGTACGCCGCGGGGATCGGGAGCCATGCAGCGAGCAGTGCTCCAGCGCCGAGGCCTGCGAGGCCGGTCGCTTCGACGAGGAAACTGGCCGACGACATCGTGCGTGCGACGTCGTGGCTTCCCGCTCCCGATTGCAGCTCGCCGTAGAGGGTGGCCATCACGAGCGTTCCGCCGAAGGCGGTCGAGAACTCGATCGCCACCAGTGCGACGTACGTCCACGGACTGTTCGCAGGAGCGAGGGCCACACCGATGGTGGCGAGTCCCATCGCCAGGAGTCCGATCACGACGACCGTCGCCGTGCTCCAGCGGGCGTAGAGCCGACCGAGCGCGACGCCCCCTGTGATGCCGCCCAGTGCGCCCGTCGCCACGACAAGACCGAGCAGCGGAGGGTCTACGCCCAGCGTGTTCACGAAGTAGTAGACGCCCAAGGGGGCGGTGAGCGAGGAGAACAGGCCGGCCGCGGCGGCGATCCACAGCGTCGGGTTGCGCGACAACTGCCGGGCGATGAGCCTCAGAGAGGGCCGCGGCTCCTCCGCCGGGTCCGCGTCGACATCGGGGATCCTCGTCCACGACAACGCTGCGATCCACGAGGCCACGGTGTCGATCAACAGCGCAAGGGGTGCCGGCATGAAGGCGATGAGAAGGGGTGCTCCCGACTGGCCGACGATTTCGCCGGTACTGGTCGCCGAGCTCAACAGGCCGACTTGTCGCACGCGGTCTTCGGGTTCGGTCAGGTGGTTCAAGACACCGTGACCCAGAACCGACAGCGCAGTGAGAAGCAGGATGTTCACCGCGAGCCAGGCGATCAGGGTGACGGGGGACAGTGCTCCGACCGACCACATGATCGGCGCCACGGTCGACCACAGTCCTGACAGTGTCGCGGTCAGGATCATCAGCCTCACGTGTCTGCGGCTGCGGTCGGCCCAGACCGCGAGCGGAATCCGTAGAAGCATGCTCGTCGCGAGCATCACGGCCAACAGGACCGCGACGTGGGCAGGCGTCCCGCCGAGTGTCGACACGAGGATGAGAGGCGCGAGGACCTCGGTCGCGGCCCCACCAGCGGAGGTGAAGGCCCGCCCCGCGCGAAATCGTGCGACGTCGGAAATCACGGGCTCCTCCGACCCGAGTGCCTGACATTTGTGGCGATTGCCGTCAATTCTCGAGTTCCTCGCCCGTGTCGCGGGTGTGCCGTGGGAGGCAGGCTATTGCCGCCCGAATACGGCGTCAACGTCCCCGCCGAAATCCCACACTTTGGTCGAGCATTTCGAGCACGTCGTCCTCTCCGGTGAGAGGACGACGTGATGATGCTGAAGGGCTGCGGAACGCCGGCCGGGTGATGACCCGTCGCCCGGGGTCACGCGATGCCTCTGTTCTAGAGCGATGCCGGCGAATGGAATGCGCGGGCGAGGAAAGCCACGACGAGCCACACGAGTGCCGCGACAAGCAGCAGAACGCCGGGCCGTTCGGCGAGGAACGACTGTGGGCACCGATGAGAACGATCGTTCCCAGCGGTGCCCACGGTGTCGTGCGCGTGAATCCGATCAGTGCGCCGCGGTGTACGCCTCGAGCACGGCGGCGGGAACGCGTCCGCGCTCGCTGACGGTGTGACCATTGGCACGCGCCCATTCACGAACGACGCCGAGGTCCTTGCCGGAGGCCTTTCGCGATGAGCGGGCGCCGGTTCGACGTGCGCCGCCGTTCGTCGCGGGCGAGGATGCGCGTGCAGCGCTGATGAAAGGCGCGAGTGCGTCCTCGAGCTTCGCGAGATTCTCGTCGGAAAGGTCGATCTCGTAGGACTTCTTACCGAGCGCGAAGCTCACGCTGCCGCCCTTACCGTGTGCGATCGGGGTGCCATCGAGGTCGTCGACGAGCTCGACGATGACTTTCTGTGCCATGAGTGGGGCTTCTCTCAGGTTGTATGGGGCGCTGGGCAGTCGGGTTATCGACCCGTCTGCGGAAAAGCCTACTCACTCATTTGAGTGAAAGCGGTTCATTCCCCTGCCCCTTGACAACTTTTTCCCGGCGCCGTGGCGAGCGTTCCCGATTCGGTGCGCGGTGACATCGCGGTCGGGTGAATGCCACGTGCAGACACCGCGGGGCGAGCCCCATTCCGTCGCGGGCCGTTTGGCGGCGAAGGGCACCCCTGGTTAGCCTTCGTGAGGACGGGAACGACGCGGAGAAGAGGCTGGTCCCGATGAGCTCCTACCGTCAGGCGGACTGGGACGCGAGCCCGACGCATCCCAGCTCGCTGCGGGCGCCCTACCTCATGAGCACGGGCGTCATCACCGCCGACGACGTCTCGTCGCGACCGATCTCGCCTCCGCACGCCCACCCCGACGCCCTGCTCGCGTGGTGCTACCGCGGCACGGTGTGGGTGTACCTGCGTGACGCCATGTGGCGTTTGGCCCCCGGCCAGGGCATGTGGATCCCCGCGGGCACGCCGCATACTGCACGCCATGAGCGCGACTCGACCGGCTGCTACACCTACATCCCCGACGCCTCGCTCGTCACCCCGGTGGTCGAGGTCACGCGAGTGCTCGTTCCTCGCGCGGTGCAGGAGATGCTGCTCCACCTCGGGACCGATGACATGCCCGACCGTCTGCGCGTGCGCATCCAAGCGGTGCTGCTGGAGATGCTGCAGCAGCCCGTGCGCGAGTCGTCGGACGAGTGGAGCGAGGTGCCGATGCCCGCTGACGAGCGCGTGCGCGCCCTCGTGCAGGCCGTGCTCTCCGATCCGGGCGACGTGCGGACCGCCCGTGAGCTCGTCGCCGCCCACGGCCTGCACGAACGCACGGTGCTGCGCGTGTTCACCCGCGACATCGGGATGAGCTTCGGCCAGTGGAGGACGTGGGTGCGCATGGTGCTGGCGGCGCGATTGATCGTCGACGGAACGCCGATCGGGATGGCGGCCCGCCGGTGCGGCTATGCGACGACGAGCGCATTCTCGGCCGCGTTCAAAGACAGGTTCGGGGTGACTCCGCGCCAGCACGTCGCGCGCGTGAGCGCGGATCCGGCGCACCGCCTCTACGGCCGCTGACTCCGAACGGCGGTTCGGCGGGAGAGGACGCGCCACGTGAGGTGTCGCTTCTGCGACACAACTCGTCCGTCCTGCGACACTGTCGGGCCGCAAGCGGCCCTAGCATCGTGTTGTTAGGTGAGCGTTACCTAACTTCCGGCCGCGTCGTCGCGGCATCCCTCCCACCCTCATCTCGCAAGGAGAACAATGCCGCACGCTCTTGCGCGCCCGAAAGCGCGACGCGTATCCGCACTCGCCGCCGCCCTCGCCGTAGTGGTCGCCCTCACCGGGTGCGATGCCGCCGATGAGACGGCCGCGTCCTCGACGGCCACCTCGAGCGGGGTCGTCATCACGCACGCCCACGGATCGACCACGATCGCCGAGAAGCCGAAGCGCATCGTGGCGCTGGGATGGATGTCCGGTGACATCGTCGCCGCTCTGGGTGAGAACCCCGTCGGCATGGAGAAGGTCTGGGGCGCCGACGACAGCGGTTTCCAGCCCTGGTTCACGGACTACGCCACCGAGCACTACGGCGAGTTGCCCACCCTGATCTCCCCGCTCGACGAGGGTCCGAATTACGAGGCCATCAAGGCGCTCGAGCCCGACCTCATCCTGGGCCTGTACACCGGCATCAGCGACGTCGAGTATCAGCGGTTGAGCGGGATCGCGCCGACCGTGCCGTACATCGAAGGCCCCTGGAACCCCGGCACGTGGGAGGAGATGACCCGCACGATCGGCGCCGCGATGTGGGAGAGCGACAGAGCGGAGGAGGTCATCGCGGACACCGAGCAGCAGATCGCCACGCTCGCCGCCGCCCACCCCGAGTTCGAGGGGAAGACCTTCGTGTGGGGGCTGACTCTCAACGAGGGCGGCACCGACCTCGGGGTCTACCTGAAGTACGACCCCCGCGTGCGCATCACGGAAGCGCTCGGATTCACCTCGACCTCGGCGATGGACAGCTTCCTCGCCTCGGCAGAGGGCGACAACTGGTACACGGGAGTGAGTCTCGAAAAGCTCTACGACGTGCAGGCCGACCTCTTCGTCGCCTGGGGAAGTTCCGCCGCCGAGGGCACGTACACGGTCGAGAACAAGGTCGTATCACGGTGGCAGCCGATCGCCGCGAACGCGTACGTGATCTACGCCGACCAGGCCCAGGCGGCCGCGATCAGCGCCCCGACCGTCCTCTCGCTGGCCTCTGTGCTGCCGACCTACGTCGACGACCTCGCCGCAGCCCTGCGCGGTACGCCGACCATCACGGGCGAGTGAGCGCCGGGGTGTCCGCGCCGCTGTCGTCGCCGGAACGACCGGCGACGCCGGCGGGTGGCGACGCCCCGACCCACCACGCGGGGAGGCGGCGCGAACGGGCCGGCTCCCCGCGCCGCACCGCCAGGCGCGTGGCGGGGGTCGTTGTCGCCGGAGGGATCCTCGGGCTGACCGTGGTCGCGTCGCTCGCGATCGGCAACCGGCCGATCGACCCCACGACGGTGCTCGCCGCGCTCACCGCCTATGACGACGACGACCCGATGCACCTGCTCGTGCAGCAGCTCCGCGTGCCGCGCACCCTCCTGGGCATCGCCGTCGGCGCCGCCCTCGCGGTGTGCGGTGCGCTCATCCAGGCGTTCACCCGCAATCCGCTCGCCGACCCGGGCATCCTCGGGGTCAACGCGGGAGCCTCGTTCGCCGTGACCTTCGCCGTCGCGGTGCTGGGGATCACCGCGCCCGGCGGCTTCGTGCCGTTCGCGCTGCTGGGCGCGCTCGTGCTCACCGTGCTCGTCTCCCTGCTCGGCTCGTTCGGCCCGTCGGGGGCGACGCCCATGAAGCTCACGCTCGCCGGCGTCGCCCTCGGGGCGGCGTTCACGGGATTCACGACCGCGATCGTCCTACAGAACCGCACCTCTTTCGACGTCATGCGCTTCTGGGGCGTCGGCGCGATCGGCGGACACGCGATCGAGGAGCTCGTCTGGGCGGCACCCCTGATCGCGGCTGGACTGGTCATCGCCGTCGTCTGCGCCCGGCCGCTCAACGCGATGGCGCTCGGCGACGACCTCGCCCAGTCGCTCGGCGCGCGCGTGCGCACCACCCGCATCCTGGTGATCGTCGCCGTCACCCTGCTGGCGGGCACGAGCGTCGCAGCGGCGGGACCCATCGCGTTCGTCGGCATCATGATCCCGCACGTCGTGCGCTGGTTCACCGGTCCCGACCAGCGCTGGGTGCTGGCGTACTCGATGCTCGTCGGGCCCACGTTCCTGCTGCTCGCCGACATCCTCGGGCGCCTCGTGCTGCCCAACGGCGAGGTCCGCGTCGGCATCGTCACGGGACTGCTGGGCGCGCCGGTGCTGGTGGCCCTCGTGCGGCGGCGGCGGGTGAGCGGGCTGTGAGCGTCGACGTGCGAACCGACCCTGACCGTCCGCTCGAGCCGTCCCGGCCGTCGCGGCTTCGCTCCACCCCGCAGGCGGTCGACTTCGGCCGGCGTCACCTCCGGATCGACACGCGACGCGTCGCGGCTCTCCTCCCCGTGCGCACCGTCGTCGTCTGCGCGGCCCTGCTCGTGCTGATCGTGGTCGCGGGGCTGTACTCCATGACCCTCGGCGCGTACGACATCGACGTCGCTGGCGTCGTGCGCGGCGTGCTCGATCCCTCGTCCGACCCCGATGTGCGCCAAGTCGTCTGGGAATGGCGGATGCCGCGCATCCTGTTCGCCGTGCTCTGCGGCGCCGCTCTCGCGCTGTCGGGCGGGATCTTCCAGTCGCTGACCCGCAACCCGCTCGGCTCGCCCGACATCATCGGTTTCGGCGTCGGCGCGCAGTTCGGCGTCACGGTGACGATGGTGGTGCTCGAGCTGAACACGTACCTGTTCAAGGCCGCCGGTGCGCTCGTGGGCGGCATCCTCACGGCCGTCCTCGTCTACGCGCTCGCCGCCAAGAACACGATGTCCTCGTTCCGGCTCATCATCGTCGGGATCGGTGTCTCCGCGGGGCTCGGGGCGCTGACTTCGTGGATCCTCCTGTCGGTCAGCGTGGAGAAGGCGATGATGGCGGCGACGTGGGGCGCCGGCTCCATCGCCTCGCTCGGGTTCGACCAGCTCGCCCCGGCGGCCGTCGTGTTCGTCCTCGTCCTCGCGGCATCCATACCGCTGCAGCGCACACTGCCCGTGCTCGAGATGGGCGACGACGCCGCCTCGGCGCTCGGGGTCGCCCCGGCGCGCACGCGACTGGCGGCGATGGTGTGCGGTGTGGCCCTGATCGCCCTCGTCACCGCGGCCGCCGGACCGATCTCGTTCATCGCCCTGGCCGCGCCGCAGATCGCGCAGCGGCTCACCCGCGCGAACACGCCGATGGACATCGTGCCGGTCATGCTCACCGGTGCCGCTCTCGTCGTCGTCTCCGACGCGGTCGCGCAGCTCGCGACGGTGCCCGTCGGGGTGGTGACCGTCTCGGTGGGCGGCCTCTACCTCGCGTGGCTGCTCGCGACACAGTATGCGCGACGCGCCTGACCCGCCCCCGTCCGGAGGAACCCCATGACCGTCTCCCTGCTCGCCCGTGACATCACCCTCGGCTACGGCGACGCCCCGATCGTCTCCGACCTGTCGCTGGAGGTGCCCGACCAGTCGTTCACGATCATCATCGGGCCCAACGCCTGCGGCAAGTCGACGCTGCTGCGCGGGTTCGCGCGTCTGCTGCGCCCCACCACCGGCGCCGTGCTGCTCGACGGTGCGGAGCTGCGCAGTTTCTCCGCGAAGGAGCTGGCCCGTCGGCTCGGGCTGCTGCCGCAGTCGTCCATCGCCCCCGACGGCATCACGGTCGCCGAGCTCGTCGGGCGTGGCCGCTTCCCGCACCAGAGCGCGCTGCGCACCTGGAGTCGCGCCGACGAGCGCGCCGTGACGGAGGCGCTGGCCGCCACCGCGACGACCGCGCTGTCGAGCCGCCTCGTCGACGAGCTCTCCGGCGGTCAGCGCCAGCGCGTCTGGGTGGCCATGGCCCTCGCCCAGCAGACCGGCCATCTGCTGCTGGACGAGCCGACGACGTTCCTCGACATCGCCCATCAGATCGACCTCCTCGAGCTGTTCGCCGACCTGCACCGCGCGGGGACGACGCTCGTCGCCGTCCTCCACGACCTCAACCATGCGGCGCGGTACGCGACCCATCTCGTCGCGATGCGCGACGGCGCGGTCGTCGCGCAGGGAGACCCGCGCGAGATCATCACGGCCGAGCTCGTCGAGGCGGTGTACGACCTGCCGTGCAGGGTGATCACCGACCCCGTCGCGGGGACGCCGCTGGTGCTGCCCCTCGGACGGCGAACGCCATGACGAGCACGGCAGGGCGCCTGTTCCGCATCGCGCTCACCGCACAGGGCCGCGGTCTCGCGCTGGCCGCGGCGACGGCGCTGCTCATGGTGCACGCGCTCGCCGAGGCGGCGATCCCCGTGATCATCGGTGCGACGATCGACCGCGCCGTCCTTCCCGCCGACCCGGCCGCCCTGGCCCTGTGGCTCGGCGTGCTCGTCGCGGTGTTCGCGGTCCTCACCAGCAGCTACCAGTCGGCATCCCGCCTGATGGTGTCGGTGTACGGCCACGGGGAGCAGCACCTGCGTCACCTCGCCCTCTCGCGGATGCTGCGGCCGCGTCTGTCGTCACGGATGCTGAGCCCGGGGGAGGCGCTGACCTTCGTCACGTCGGACACCTACCGGGTCGCCGGCGTCGCCTGGTCGGTGGCGCAGCAGTCGGCGACGGTCGCGGCGATCGCGGGCGCGGCGATCGCCATGCTCGTGATCTCGCCGATCGCCGCGCTCGTCGTGTTCGCCGCGACGATCGCGATGATGGCGGTGATGCAGGCCGTCTCCCGTCCCCTCGAGCGGCGCGGCCATGCGGAGCAGAGCGCGGCCACGGAGGCCGGCGCCGTGGCCGCCGACGTCATGAGCGGTTTCCGGGTCCTGGTCGGCATGGGCGCCCGCCAGGAGGCGGTGCGCCGCTATGTCGCGGCGAGCGACCTGTCGCGCCGGGCGGCGACGTCGGCGGCCCGCGCGCTCGCCGACTACGACGCCGTCAGCGCGGCGCTGGCCGCCGTCGTGGCCACCGCGCTCGCCGGCATGTCGGCCTGGCTGGCCGCCGACGGGCGGATCAGCATCGGCGAGCTCGTCACGGTGCTCGGACTCGCGCAGTTCGTCAGCGGGTCGCTCGCCCACGTGGGATCGTTCCCCTCCAACTGGATCTACAAGGTGGCGTCCGCACGACGACTCGCCGATCTCATCGACGCCGCCGACCTGATCGACGCGCCCGACGACGCGGAGGCCCGGCACCGGGGGGAGGGAGGAAGCTCCGCAGGCGCGGTGCTCGCCGTCCGCACGGGCGCCCGAGACGCCGAACGCATCGAGGTCCACGAGGGAGAGCTGCTCGGCATCCGGCCGTCCTCCAGAGAGGCGGCGCGCCGGCTTTCGCGGGTGCTCGGCCTGCGCACGCGCGTCGCTCGCGGCGCCGTGTCGGTGCGCATCGGCCCCGACCGCCGCGACCTGCGCGACCTCGACCCCGTCGCGTACCGGCGCCACGTGCTGTCGATGCCGCACCGCCACGCGATCGCCACCGGCTCGCTGCGCGACGCGGTGTGCGGACGCTCGGGTGCGCACCCCCGACCGGAGCTCCTGCGCATCGCGGCGCTCGACGACGTCATCCACCAGCTCGGGGGCTGGGAGGCGCCGGTGGGCGAGTCCGGTCGGCGCCTGTCGGGCGGACAGCGTCAGCGCGTCGGACTCGCCCGCGCGCTGCACGCCGCGCCGAGAGTGCTGGTGCTGGACGAGCCGACATCCGCCGTCGACGCCGTGACCGAGTCGCACATCGCCCGGTCGCTGGCCCAGCGTGAAGGGACGACGGTGGTCATCACGACCTCTCCGCTGCTGCTGGCCGCCTGCGACCGCGTGGTCGACCTGCCCGACGACGCGCGGATCGACGCGGATGCCTAGGCCCGTGCTCGCCGCATCGACGCCCGCCCTCCTTCCGATCGCCGCGGCGAGGTCGGTGCGCGCCGTGCTGCGCGCGCTGCTGCGGCACCATCGCGGCCGCCTGGTCGGGGTCGTCGCGCTGCTGATCGTCGCCGCGGGGCTGGGCCTCGTGACACCGGCCTGCCTCGGACGGATCGTGGATGCCGTGATCTCCGGTGCCGGTCCCGCGGCCGTCGCGGCCTGGGTGCTCGCAGCGGGCGTCGGCGCGCTCGCGGCCGTCGGCTGTTCGCTCTGGGGCATGCGGCTGCTGGCCGCGCTCGTGCAGGACGTGCTCGCGCGGCTGCGCGAAGACGTGTTCGCGTCGGCGATGCGCCTGCCCGTGGCGATCATCGACGACGGCGAGAGCGCCGATCTGATCTCGCGCGTGACAGGGGATGTCGACGCGGTCGCCGAGGCCGGCGGCAACGTCGTGCCGACCCTGCTGTCCGCCGTGTTCGCGATCGCCGTCTCGCTCGTCGCCCTCGCCGCGCTCGATCCGTGGCTCGCGCTGGCGGGGCTGGCCTGCGTGCCGTGTTACGTCGTCGGCACCCGCCGGTTCCTGCGGCGCTCGCGAGTGGTCTTCCGCGAGGTGCGTGCGCGGGAAGCCGCCCGCAGCCAGGCGGTGCTGGAAGCGGTGGAGGGCGGCGAGACGCTCGCCGCCCTCAACGAGCAGGACGAGGCCCTCGCTCTCGTGCAGGAGCGTGCTGAGTCGTCGATCGCGGCGCAGATCGACGGCGTGCGGCTGCGCAACCGGCTGTTCCGATGGATCAACGGGGGAGAGGCGATCGGTCTCGTGTGCATCCTCGCGACGGGGTTCGCTCTCCACGCGGACGGAGCCCTCACCGTGGGCACGGTGACGACCGCCGCGCTCGTGTTCCATCGCCTGTTCGACCCGATCGGCCAGCTCATCCTCGGACTCGATGAGATCCAGCGGGCCACGGTCGGACTCGCCCGGCTCGTCGGCGTGATCGAGCTCGCCCGGGAGACCCGCGAGACCCGCGAGGCCCGGGAGACCCGCGAGGCGGCATCCACCGTCTCGACGTCGCGACCCGCGCGGGCTCCGCGGGCGCGCGTCGGGGTGAGCGTGGAGGCGGTCTCGTTCCAGTACGCGACGACACGGCGCGGTCTGCGTGACGTGACCCTCCGCGTGGAGCCGGGCACCACGACCGCGCTGGTGGGGGCGTCGGGCTCGGGCAAGAGCACGCTCGCGCGGCTCATCGCCGGGCACTACCCGCCGTCGGCGGGGCGCGTGCGCCTGGACGATCCGACGGTGCAGCCGTACTACATCTCGCAGGAGCTGCATCACTTCCGTGGGGGCATCGCCGACAACCTGCGGTGGGCCGCGCCGGAGGCGACCCGGCACGAGATGGATGCCGCGCTGCGGGCCGTCGGCGCCGTGTGGGCGCTGGTGCCCGGCGACGGGGTCGACGACGACCGCGCGGGCGGTGGTCCCCGCCTGGACGAGGGGCGCATCCAGCAGCTCGCCATCGCGCGGGCTCTGCTCGCCGACCCGGCCGTCGTGATCCTCGACGAGGCGACGGCCGATGTCGGGCTGCAGCACCGGCCCGCCGTCGAGGCGGCGATCGAGCGGCTGCGCGTCGATCGCACCGTCATCCTCATCGCCCACCGCCTGCACCAGGCGGCCACCGCCGATCGGATCGTCGTCTTCGCGTCGGGCGAGGTGCAGCAGTGCGGCACCCACGACGAGCTGAACGCGGTGGACGGGCCGTACCGCCGACTGTGGCGCGCCCAGGCCGGGCGCGACGCCGACCCCGAAAGGACCGAGATCCGATGAAGATCCACCGCGGCACCGTTCGCCGTGTCCACCCGCTGTCACCCCACATGGTGCGCGTCACGCTGGGCGGCGACGGCATCGCCGACTTCGTGAGCACGGGCGTCGGCGACGAGTACGTCCGGCTGTTCTTCCCGCACGGGGAGGACCCCACCGACGTGTCGCTGCCCGTCGTCGACGGCGACGGGTGGTCGACGCCCGAGGGGGAGCCCGAGGCGCCGATGCGCACCTACACGATCCGTGCCGTCCGCCCCGACGAGGCCGAGGTCGACATCGACTTCGTGGTGCATCGCGACGGCGTCGCGGGGCCGTGGGCGGCCCGGGCACGTCCCGGTCACGTGCTGGGGCTCAACAGCCCGACCGGCCTGTACGCGCCTCCGGACGACACCTCCTGGCAGCTCCTCGCCGGCGATCTCACAGGGCTGCCCGCCGTGGCGCGCCTGATCCCCGGCATCCCGGCGCACGTGCGCACCCGCGTGGTGATCGAGGTTCCCGACGACGCGGATCGCATCGAGATGGATGCCGCCGACCACGTCGAGATCACGTGGATCGTCGGCGGCAACGGTCGGGGTCCGAGCCGGCTCGGCGCCATCGTGCGCAGCATCATCGGCTCCGGGCGGTCGCTGGAGGACGGCTACATCTGGGTCGCGGGGGAGACGGTCGCCCTGCGCGACGTGCGGAAGTTCCTGCGCCGCGAGCTCGGCCTGCCCGCCACGCGGTTCAAGGTCGTCGGCTACTGGACGCCGATCGCCGATTGGGAGGCGAAGTACGCGGCGCTGCCGGAGGGGGTGCAGCGCGAGCTCGAGGCGATCTGGGACGAGGTCTCCGACGTCGAAGACGCCCAAGTAAGCGTCGAGGCGCGGCTGGACGCCCTCGGTCTGTGAGGCGCGGGCGGCGCTCGCCGTGACACGTCGCCGCCGCGCGGCCGGGCGCCGCACTAGGTGGAAGCGCGTAAATCCGGCCCCGAATCGGCTGTGCGCCTCGCATCCCGACCGTCGGTCTGTTTTGCTCGAAGACTGCGGCGGTGGTTGAGCCTGCCTGCCGCAGCCTGGGTGCCGACGAATCCTGGGGGATGCGTCGCCCGAACCGTCGCCGGGCACAGCCCCGTGCGTCGCACTCGGGGTGGGCGCCGCTCGCGGACCCACCACCCAGGCCTCATCTTCCCTGGGCGGCGCTGTCCCGCCGCTCAGCGGATGGCGGCGGCGGACTCCAGGGCCGCGAGGCGCGCGGCGGGCGTGCCGGACAGCTCGGTGATGCGAAGGCGGTCGCCCACGAGGTCGGGATCGTCGATGAGCTCCATCAGGATGTCGTCCGTGACCTGGCGCAGCTCGAGGTGCTCGTCGGGCCCGACGTGGATCGGAGCGCTCGCGGCCAGCGGGATCACGGCGACCAGGTCGACGGTCTCGAGCGCCTCCGAGGTGAGCTGCGTCGCCCTCTCGAGCGTCCCGCGGTCGATCCGCGCCTCACCGATCTCGGCGAGGGCCAGCAGGTAGGCGAGGAAGTCGAGCGGTCCGCGCTCGGCGATGAGCGGTCCCCGGTGCGGCCGGTCCGTCAGCCGGTCGGCCGCGACACGCAGCTGTGCGGCGAAGGAGGCGGCCGAGGGCGTGTCGCTCATCTCGTCGATCAGCTCGAACGGATCGGGGAGGACCGCGAACTCCGGATGCCGCCGCGCGAAATCCGAGATCACCGTGCTCTTGCCGCTGGCATGGGTCCCGGAGACGACGATTCGCACGGGGGCAGAGTACCGCGTCGCCGCAGCCCCGGGGCGGGCGCTAGCGAGTGGGCTGCGCGGGCAGCGGCGGGAGCAGTTCCTGCATGTCGACCTCGAGCGCATGGCAGAGAGCCACGATCGTCGCCAGTCGAGGATTCGTCGCAGGCCCGCCCTTCGTCGTGCTCCCGCGCTCGTACTGCTGGTAGGCGTAGAGGGAGATCTCGGCGCGTTCGGCCATCTGATCCTGCGTCAGTCCACGGAGGGCGCGGAGGCGACGCAACTGCATTCCCAGGTCTCGCGCGAACGTCGCCCACTCGGGGGACGAGGCGAGGCCGGAACTCATTCCTCAAGCGTGGAAGGGATAAGAGTTGGTGTGAACCAATTTAAATCGGTGAAATTCTGGGATACCCTAGGGCGCCTTCCGTCGTCAGGGCGCCAGTCGCGCCAAGAGGGCGCCGAGCTCCGCGTGAAGCCGTGCAGCGCTCTCCGGGGTGAGCTCGATCTGGCGCGTCTCGGTGGCGATCGCGACCCAGGTCTCGCGGTCTGCCAGGTAGCGCACCGCGAGGACGCAGGCCTCCTCGGAGATCGCATCCCGTCGCAGCTCACCTCCGGGGAGGAAGCGGCGCCGGAGGCTCGTCACCGGCATCCACCGCGGCTCCGACTGGTGTCGACGGTCGTCGGGCAGGTCGTGGAGGGCGTGGTCTTCCACGCACCACGGCGGGCAGGCCTCCGCGGTCGGCTCCGGTCGCTCGGTCGTCATGGCGCCCCTTTCGGTTCCGGCAGGGCACAGGCCGTCGGGTCCATTGAACGACATGCCTCCGACATGCGGGGTCGCGCTCGTCCCGACGGCACCGCCGTGGCGTCCGCATGCGGCAAGAGTCGATAGGATTCATTCAGTTGAATTCAATCCGGAAGGGCACTCTCGCCATGACCACCTACAACGTCGGCATCATCATCGGCAGCATCTCGTCGACCTCGATCAACCGCCGCCTCGCGAACGCGCTCGTGCGCCTCGCCCCCCAGGCCGGCCTGTCGCTCACGGAGCTTCCCATCGCGGGCCTGCCGTTCTACTCGGCGGACAACGACGCGGCCATCCCCGCCGCGGCCGCGGAGTTCAAGACGTCGATCGAGGGTTCGGACGCCGTCATCATCGTGACGCCCGAGTACAACCGCTCGGTGCCCGGTGTCCTGAAGAACGCGCTCGACACGGCCAGCCGCCCGTGGGGCCAGAACAGCTTCGCCGGCAAGCCGTCCGCCGTCATCGGCGCCTCGATCGGGGCGATCGGCACCGCCGTCGCGCAGCAGCACCTGCGCTCGATCCTCTCGTTCCTCGCCTCGCCCGAGCTGTCCCAGCCCGAGGCGTACATCCACCTGCGCGACGGCCTGATCACCGACGAGGGCGAGGTCACCGACGAGTCGACCGCCGAGTTCCTCGTGTCGTGGCTGAAGGCCGTGCACACGCACATCGCGAAGTCGCTCAGCCCCGTCGAGTGATCTGACGGTCGCGCCCACCGCGCGTCGTGACGAACGGCGCCCGCCCACCCGGCGGGCGCCGTTCGCCGTCTCGCGCCGTCGACACGCGCCGTCCCGCCCGCGGCCGCGCAGCGGCGGATCGACGACAGATGTCGATGCCGTGGGCGCCGCCGCCGGAGTAGATTGCCCCCGGGAGGTCACCATGGCAGAGTTCAGCAGAGGCTTCGGGGCACGCCGTCGCGCATCGGAGCCGCAGCTTCCACCCGGGCAGTACCTGACCGACGATTTCCCCGTGCTCTCGGCGGGCCCGACGCCGCGGGTGAGCACCCAGGAGTGGGAGTTCAGCATCGTGACCGAGTCCGGGGAGCGGACGTCGTGGTCGTGGCAGGAGCTGATGGCGCTGCCGGTGGAGGACATCCGCACCGACATCCACTGCGTCACCCGCTGGTCCAAGCTCGGCACACACTGGCGCGGCGTCTCGCTCGACACCCTCCTCGCCGGCATCGAGACGACAGCGCCCTCGGCAATGGCCCACTCCTACGGCGGCTACACCACGAACGTGCCGCTCGACGAGCTGCGCGGAGGAAAGGCGTGGGTCGCCGTCGAGTTCGAGGGCGAGCAGCTCGCCCCCGAGCACGGCGGGCCTGCCCGGCTGCTCGTGCCGCACCTCTACTTCTGGAAGAGCGCGAAATGGGTGCGCGGACTCGTCCTCCAGGAGCACGACGATCCCGGATTCTGGGAGCAGAACGGCTACAACCTCCACGGCGACCCCTGGCGGGAGGAACGGTACTGGTGAGCGCCTCCGGCTGGCTCGCCGCACACGTCGCCGCGGTCGCCCCGCTCACCGCGCATTCGCGTTCGCTCCTGCTCGACGTGCCCGGGTGGCCCGGGAACCTCGCCGGCCAGCACCTGGACGTGCGGCTGACCGCCGAGGACGGGTACCAGGCGGAGCGCTCCTACTCCGTGGCGAGCGTCGGGACCGGCACCACGGTGGAGCTGGCGGTCGACGAGATCGTCGACGGCGAGGTCTCGCCGTACCTGGTCCGCGACATCCGCCCCGGCGATTTCCTGGAGGTCAAGGGGCCGCTCGGCGCCTACTTCGTCTGGCGCGGCGACGAGCCCGCACCCGTGCAGCTCATCGCGGGAGGATCCGGCATCGTCCCCCTGCTGGCGATGGTGCGCGCGCACGCGGCATCCGCGAACGAGGCGCCGTTCCGACTGCTCTACTCGACGAGGAGCCCGGCCGACGCGATGTACGCCGACGATCTCCTGCGGTTGAGCGGCCCTCTCCTCGCGATCGACTGGGTCTACACCCGCGCGACGCCCGACGGCTGGCCCCGGCCCGCCGGAAGGGTCCGCCTCGACGAGCTCGCGCAACGGTGCGTGCCGCCGGAGCAGCGTCCGCTGGTCTACGTCTGCGGCCCGACCGCCTTCGTCGAGACGGTCGCAGACGCCCTCGTGCAGATCGGGCACGCTCCGCAACGCGTGCGGACCGAGCGATTCGGAGGCGCAGCATGACCACGCACGACCACGACGACACGTCGACGGACGCCCACCGGACCGCCACGATGGTCGACGGCAACGCGCTCGCGGGCGTGCTCTCGGCCGTCTTCGCCGACGACGCCACGGTGCTCACCCTCGAGTGCGGACACTGCGCAGACGCGCGTCCGTTGGCGCAGGCCCGGGTGGAGCGCGACGCGCAGGTCGCGATCGTGCGCTGTCGCGGCTGCACGCACACCCTGATGTCGGTCTCGACGGCCGGCGGCACCGTCGAGATCCGCCTCGCGGCGCTCGCCGCGATCCGGACGGCACCGTCGGCGTAGCCGCGCCGTCACGGGCGCGGCGCGGCATCCGGTGCGGCTCAGGCCGCCCGCTCGCGCGAGCGCAGATCTTTGCGCAGGATCTTGCCCGACGTCGACTTCGGGATCGCCTCCACGAACTCCACGCGGCGGACCTTCTTGTGCGGTGCGACGTTCTCCGCGACGAAGGCCATGACCTCCTCCGCCGTCAGTCCGGAGTCGGGCGCCGAGACGATGAACGCCTTCGGGATCTCCTGCTTGTCGTCGTCGAGCACTCCGATGACCGCGGCATCCATGATCTTCGGGTGCCCCAGCAGCAGCGCCTCCAGCTCGGCGGGGGCGATCTGATAGCCCTTGTACTTGATCAGCTCCTTCACCCGGTCGACGATCGAGAAGTAGCCGCCCTCGTGGTAGACCGCGACATCGCCCGTGTGCAGGAAGCCCTCGGCGTCGAGCGTCTCCGCCGTGGCCTGGGGCTGGTTGAGGTAGCCGAGCATCACGTTGGGCCCCTTCACCCACAGCTCGCCCGGACGCGTGCGCCCGTCCTCCTCGATCGCCGTGATCTCCTCGCCGGTCTCGGTGTCGACCAGCTTGCACACGATGTTGGGCAGGATCGTGCCCACCGAGCTCACCGGGATGTCGTCGCGCGTGTACGGCATCGCGTGCGAGACCGGGCTCAGCTCGCTCATGCCGTAGCCCTGCATCATGCGCGCGTGGAGGCGGCGCCCCGCGATCTCGGCCGTCTCGCCGTCGAGCGGAGCCGCGCCGGAGAACACCGTGTGCACCGTCGAGATGTCGAACTCGTCGACGATCGGGTGCTTGGCCAGCGCGACCGCGATTGGCGGGGCGATGTAGAGGTAGGTGCAACCGTAGGTCTGGATGTTGGTGAGGAACTGCACGAGGTCGAACCGCGGCATGGTGACCAGCGTCGCGCGCTGCTTCAGCGCGAGGTTCAACAGCACCGTCATGCCGTAGATGTGGAAGAACGGCAGCACCGCGAGCACGCGGTCGGTGTTCTTCAGATCGATGTTGATGCGGCATTGCGCGACGTTCGCGACGAGGTTGCGGTGGCTGAGCATCACCCCTTTGGGGATGCCGGTGGTTCCCGACGAGTAGGGGAGGACCGCGACGTGCGTCGCCGGGTCGATCTCGATCTGCGGCGCCGGACGTCCCTCGCCCAGCAGCTGGCGAAGGTCGGGGTGGCCCTCGGCGCCGTCCAGCACCACGACGCGCTCGACGGGGATGCCGGTGGCCTCCGCGGCCTGCTGCGCCGCGGGCAGCAGCGGGGAGACCGTGAACAGCCACGTCGCGCCCGCGTCGCGCAGCTGTTTCTCGATCTCGCCGGCCGTGTACAGCGAGTTGATCGTCGTCACGGTCGCGCCGGCGCGGAGAGCGCCGTGGAAGACCGTCGCGAACGCCGGGACGTTCGGGCAGAGCAGCCCCACGACCGTGGAGGCGTCCACGCCGCGCGCCGCCAGAGCGCCGGCGAAGGCGTCCACCTGCGCCTTGAGGGCGCCGTACGTCGTCTCGGCCCCGCCGGCGGGATCGATCAGCGCGATGCGCGCGGCATCCTCGTCGGTGAGCCCGGCGAACAGGTCGTCGTAGATGCTGACGTCCGGGATCTCGACATCGGGGAAGGGGCTGGTGAACACGGCGGTCTCCTTCGACGGCACGGCGATCCCCGGCGACGCTGCCGGGTGCGTCCATCATGCCACTGGAGCGGGCGGATCCGACACGCGGTCTCTCGGAGGAAGAGACCGCGTGCCAGGGGTGCCCGCGTAGCAGGGGTGCCCGGGTGGCAGGGGTGCCCGGGTGCCCCTCGTGCGGAGCGGCGCCCGGACGGCGGCCGTCAGGCGAAGACGTCCGCGTGCTGGGCGCTGCGGCCGGCGGCGAGACGCTCCGCGGCCCGCTCCTCCGCGGCATCCAGCGGCGTGATGCCGCGCGCCGCGGCATCCGCGAAGATCGCCCGCACCGTGTCGCCGATGGCGCTCACCCGGTCCATGATCTCGGCGCGGGAGCCGAGCCGCTTGGCCTCCAGGTCGAGATAGACGACGCCGCCCGCGTTGACGACGAAGTCGGGGGCGTAGAGGATGCCGCGAGCGGCCAGTCGATCCGCCCCGGAACGATCCGCGAGGGGGTTGTTCGCCGGGCCGCAGACGGCGCGGGCCGACAGCCGATCGATGACCTCGTCGTCGAGAAGGCCGCCGATGCCGGCGGGGACGAAGACGTCGGCCTCGATGAGGTGCTCCGTGCCGGGCTCGACCCAGCGGGCGCCCAGCTCGGTCGCCAGGTCGCGCTTGGCGGGGTTGACGTCGGTCACCGTGAGCTGCGCGCCCTCGGCGCTCAGGCGTACGGCCAGACGGCTGCCGACCTGTCCGAGCCCGGAGACGGTGATGCGGCGTCCGGCGACATCGGGGGAGCCCGCGACCTGCTCGAGGGTGGCGCGCAGCGACTCGTAGACGCCCAGGCTCGTCGGACCGGCCGGCTCGCCGGAGCCGCCCACCGCGTCGGGCAATCCGACGACGTGGGAGGTGCGTTCGCTGACGACCAGCATGTCGTCGGTCGTCGAACCGACATCCTCCGCGGTGCGGTAGCGGCCGTCGAAGCGCTCGACGGCGTCGCCGAGGTCGAGGTAGGCGGCGCGGCGGCGACCCGCATCGAGCACCGTGCCGGGCGGCACGCAGATCACGGACTTCCCGCCCCCGGCATCCAAGCCCGCCGCCGCGTTCTTGAGCGTCATCGCGGCGGAGAGGCGGAGGGCGTCGCCGACGGCGTCGCTCCAGTGGGGGTAGGTCCACATCCGGGCCCCGCCGAGGGCGGAACCGAGGACCGAGGAGTGCAGCGCGACGGTGATGACCAGACCGCTGCGCGGGCCCGTCGTCACCTCCACGCGCTCGTGGGAGAAGTCGGGCAGGGGCAGGGTGTGCGTCATCGCATCCTCTTTCGGCTGGCCTTGTGGGCTGTGCTCTGCGGATGCCGCGGCGTTACGGCATCCGTCTCCTATTGTGCCCCGAGCCGCGCCGTCGCGGGCCGACGCGGCCGCGCGCCGGAGGGCGCGGCCCGCGCCGTGACGTACGTCGGATCCGCGCGGCGGTGGGCCGCGCCAGGGCGTGGCAGCCGGGCTCGCGGTCCGAGAATCCGGCGTTCGTCACGGGCGGACGGGCGGACGATCCGACCCGCGACGTCGAGGGCTCCTCCCCAGAGCGGCCCTGAGTCGGGCTCTCCACGGGCTCCGCCGCCCGCGGTCCACCCCACGACGGCGAGCCGCCACGATCGGCGGATGGGAGAAGAGGCGAACCCGGGCGCGGGTCCCGTGTCGTGGCCCGTGGTGTCGCGGGCCGAGCTGTACGCGGAGGGGTGGACGTGGCGCCGGATCGAGCAGGCCGTCGCCGCGGGGTCGCTCTGCCGCGCCCGGAGGGACGCGTACCTGCCCGGAGAGGTCGACGCGCAGACGCGTGCCGCCGCCGAGGTCGGCGGTCAGCTGACCTGCCTGTCCGAGCTCGCCCGCCGCGGGGTCTTCGTGCTCGCCACCGGCGGGCTGCACGTCCGCGTGCATCCGCGGCGTGGACGGCGTCGGCCGGTGCACCCGGATGCGCGCGTGCACTGGTCGGGCGACGGTCTGCGGCGCACGGCGAATGCGCCTCTCGTGGAGGCCCTGGCGGCGGCAGCGCGGTGCCAGGGACCGATGGAGACGATCGCCTCGCTGGATTCGGCGCTTCATCGCCGTCTCATCGACGAGGACGACCTGGCCGAGATCTTCCGGATGCTGCCCCGTCGCTACCGCGCGCTCCGGGCGTTTCTCGACCGATCGGCGGAGGCGGGCAGCGAGAGCATCGTGCGCATCCTGCTGCGCAAGATGGGATGCCGCGTCGAATGCCAGGTTCAGATCGCCGGCGTCGGGCGGGTCGATCTGCTCGTCGACGGCTGGCTGATCGTCGAGTGCGACAGCGAGGCGCACCACGCGAGCTGGGCGCAGCAGAAGGAGGACCGCCGCCGGGATCAGGCCGCCGCGGCCCTCGGGTACGTCACCTACCGGCCGATCGCCGAGGACATCTTCTGGCACCGCGACCGCGTGCTGGCGGCAGTGCGGGGGCTCCGCGGCTCGACGCGCGCCGCGCGCCGGCACGCATGAGGCGGGCGACGGTGCGCGGGTGATCGCGGCGGTGACGATCGTCGGAGAAGCCGGGCGAGCGGCGGCGCGCCCCCGTCGTCGCGCGACCGGCCGCGCAGAACTCCGACGCTCGTCACGCCCGGCCGACGGCAGCGGGCGGCGGCCGCCGGCCCGCCGCCGCTACGCTCGTGCCATGACGGAGAACCTCTCACCGCGCAGCCGCATCGTCCACGACGCCCTCCGCGCCGCCGGCGTCTCGGGCGAGATCATCACGCTCCCGGATGCCGCGTCCACCGCCGCGCTCGCCGCCGCCGCTCTCGGCATCGAGGTCGGGGCCATCGCCAACAGCCTGGTGTTCTGGTCCGACGGCGAGCCGCTCCTGGTGATGACCAGCGGCGCCCACCGCGTCGACACCGCGGCGCTCGCGGCGCGCCTCGGGCGCCGGAGCATCGTGCGAGCGACGCCGGAGCAGGTGCGCGCGGCCACGGGGCAGGCCATCGGCGGCGTCGCTCCGACCGGCCACCCCGCGCCGCTGCCCACCGTCGTCGACGAGGCGCTCGCCGCCTTCGACGAGATCTGGGCCGCGGGCGGAACGCCCCACACCGTCTTCCCCCTGACCTTCGACGAGCTCGTCCGCCTCACCGGAGGCACGGTCAGCGCCGTCGACTGAGCGCGCTCAGTCCGCGCGGAGCACCTCCCACGCCGTGACGGCCGCCGCCGCCGTCCACGCCTGCGGGCGGCACGCGGCGGGGTACGGTGCGGGCGCCGACACCTCGTCCGCCCCGTCGCCGGCATACAGCTCGGGCACGCGGTAGGAGAAGGCCTCCGCGCCGGCGAGCATCTCGGCCACGACTCGGCGCGCGTGGCCGTGCAGACCCGCGCGCGCCATGCCGCGCGCGACGATCGCCGTGTCGTGGATCCACACGCTTCCGCCGTGATAGCTGAGCGGCCAGTAGCCGCCGGCATCGGTCGACAGCGTGCGGATGCCGAAACCGGACGACATCCGCGGGTCGACGAGCAGGTCGGCGACGGCCTTCTCCTCGTCGGGGTCGAGGATGCCGGTGTCGAGGAGGTGGCCGATGTTCGAGGTCAGTGTGTCGACCGGTCGGCCGTCGCGGTCGAGGGCGATCGCGGGGAAGCGTCCGGACGGCGTCGTCACCCAGAAGCGTGCGGCGAAGCGGCGCTTGAGCCCCGCGGCCCAGTCCCGCAGCTCCCCGCCGCCCGGCCGCCCGAACCGGTCGAGGAGTGCGGCCCCGCCGAGCGCCGCCTCGTAGGCGTAGCCCTGCACCTCGCACAGCGCGATCGGGCCGTTCGCGAGCGTGCCGTCCTGCCACTGGATGGAGTCGCCGGAATCCTTCCAGCCCTGGTTCGACAGTCCGTGGCCCGTCTCGTCGACGTATTCGAGGAAGCCCGATCGCTCCGCGGACGCGACGATCCAGCCGAGCGCGCTCTCCAGGGCGGGCAGCAGGCTCTCGACCTCGGCGGCCGGCAGCTGCGCGGCCGCATCGGCCAGGAGGGTGACCCAGAGCGCCGTCGCGTCGACGGTGCCGTAGTACAGCGGCGGCAGCACGATGCCCTCCCCGGGCATCGACAGCGTGGACGCGCGCAGCTCGTGCATGATCTTCCCGGGCTGCTGCGCGGTGGCGGGGTCGTCCCGCGTGCCCTGCAGTCGCGCCAGGACGCGCAGCGTGGAGGCCGCGACGGTCGCATCCACGGGCAGCATGAGGCGCGCCGCCCACAGCGAGTCCCGGCCGAACAGGGTGAAGAACCAGGGTGCGCCGGCCGCGAAGAACTCGTCGTCGGGGGCGTCGGGGAGCGCGAGGCGGAGGGCACGGAGATCGTCGAGAGCGCGGTCGAGCCAGCGCTGGAGCCGGGGGTCGGCTCCCGCGGGGGCGATCGGACGCGGCCACGGCGCGGGAGTCCGGGCGCCGCGGACCACGAGCGAGCGGTCGTCGAGGCGCGCGGTCCACGACACGCTCGCCGCGTCGCGTCCCTCGCCGTCGAGGTCCCAGACCAGCGTGATCTCTCCGCCGTCGGCGAGGTCGATCGCCGCCTCCGGAGCGTCGATCTCGAGCGTCGCTCCGCCCCGCCGGGCGGTGACACCGGCCTCGGTGACGGTGGGGTCGCCGGGATCGCCCGTCGGCGTGCCCGCCTTGACCTCCTGCAGCGCGCCGATGTCGATGCCGATGCGCACGCGCAGGCGGACGCGCACGGGCTTCTCGAGGTGGGTGCGCACGGTCAGCGTCTCGGACATCGTGCCGTCGGCCACCCGGCGCTCGCGCACGAGGCGCACCTTCGGGTCGGGGCTGGGGTCGTCGACGCCGCGGAGGAGCGCGTCGATGCGGACGTGCCCGGCACCGACGATGTCGGTCGCGACGTGCTCCGGGGCGAGATAGGTCCCGTCCGCGGCGGCGTAGTCGACGCGGAGCGTCCGGACGAAACGCGTGTCGCCGTGGTAGATGCCGTCGATGACGGCGGATCCCATGTCGCCGTCACGGCCCGACCAGGCCTGCGTGGGCGCCGTCAGCGCCACGATCCGGTCGGAGAGGAATGGCTGCAAGCCGGCCGTCATCCCTTCACTGCTCCTTCGCTGGTGTTCATGATCTTCTTCTGGAAGAGGAAGAAGATCACGGCGACGGGGATCGTCATGATCGCCGCGGCCGCGAGTTTGAGGGGGTACTGCGTGCCCTGACTGAGCTGGCCCGACGCGAGCGAGGCGACGCCCTTGGTCAGCGTGGTCAGCTCGGGCGACTGGGTCGACACGATGAAGTGGCTCAGCTCGTTCCACGATCCCTGGAACGACAGGATCACGATCGTGATCAGGGCGGGTCGTGCCATCGGGAGCACGATCGACCAGAACACGCGGAAGGTGCCGGCGCCGTCGATGCGCGCCTGCTCCTCGACCGAGTCGGGGATCGACTCGAAGAAGTTCTTCATGATGAACACGCCTGCCGCGTCGACGAGCAGCGGCAGGATCATGCCCGCGTACGAGTCGTAGAGGCCGAGCTGGTTGAGCACGAGGAACTTGGGGATGAGGAGCACGACCGTCGGCACCGCCATCACGGCCACGACGAGCGCGAACACGACCCCGCGTCCCCGGAAGCGCAGGCGGGCCAGTGCGTAGCCCGCCAGCGAGACGAAGAACACGCGCCCGACCGTCACGCAGACGGTGACCACGGCCGAGTTCGCGAACCAGAGCGGGAAGTCGCTGTGCAGGAACAGCCGCTCGTACGCCGCCGTCGAGAAGGTGGCGGGGATGAGCGAGATCGGGTCCGCCGCGGCATCCGGCTCGGTCTTGAACGAGGTGGCGAGCTGCACGAGGAACGGGTAGATGTACACGATCGCCAGCGCGGCGAGCATGCCGTAGAGCAGCACCTGCCCCGTCACGCTGCGCGGCGTCAGCCGTCGGCGTCGGCGCGGCGGCGGTGCGGATGCCGCGGCCTGCACCTCCACGGTGGTCAGCGTGGTGGTCATGATCGGGCCTCCTTCGAGGACGAGGACGAGGACGAGGCCGCACCGGATGCCGCGGCTGCGCGCGACTGGTAGGCGCGGATGCGACGCTTCGAGACGGGCCGGTCCCGCAGCACCCAGCGCTGGAGGAGCGTGAAGGCGATGATGATCAGGAAGAGGATGAACGCGATCGCGGCGCCCACGCCCCAGTCCTGGTTCTGGAAGGCCGAGGTGTACGAGAGGTAGGCGGGCGTCACGGTCGTCTTGGCGGGGCCGCCCTGGGTGCCGGTGTAGATCTGATCGAACACCTGCCAGCAGCCGATCAGGCCGAGCGTGATCACGGTGAACAGCGTCGGGCGCAGCTGCGGGAGCGTGATGTGCCAGAAGCGCTGCCAGCCGTTCGCGCCGTCCATCATGCCGGCCTCGGTGAGCTCGAATCCGATGTTCTGCAGCGCCGCGATGAACAGCAGCATGAAGGTGCCGCTGGTCGTGAACACCGCCATGAGGACGAACGCGGACATCGCGACGGACGGGCCGGACAGCCAGTCCCACCACGAGACGCCGAGGAGGCCGCTGCCGGTGAGCGCGTCGGGTCCGTTCGACACGCCCAGCGCGCCGAGGGCGACGTGGACGATGCCGCGCGGGTCGTTGAACCAGTTGGGGGCGGCGAGCCCGATCGCCGACAGGATCTGGTTGACGGGACCCGCGAAGGAGAAGAGGAACAGCCACAGCACGGTGATGGCGACCGAGCTCGTCACCGACGGGAAGTAGAACGCGGTGCGGAAGAAGCCGCGACCGCGCAGGATCCGGCGGCTGACGAGAACGGCCAGGAAGAGCGACAGGACGGTCTGGAGCGGGACGACGAGCAGCACGTACCACGCGTTGTTGCGCAGCGCCGTGCCGAAGTCGCGTTCGGCGAGCCCGCCGCCGGTGGTGATGGCGGCGTAGTTGTCCAGGCCGACGAAGCCGACGGAGGGGGAGAGGGGGCTGCCGCGCCCCGACCAGTCCGAGAAGCTGACCCAGAGCGCCATCAGCACGGGGACGAGCAGGAAGACGCCGAGGATCAGGATGACGGGCGACACGAACAGCCAGCCCGCGCCGGCCTCGCCGCGGCGGATTCCGCGCGAGCGCGGATGCCGGGGCGAGACCGGACGCGGGGGCGTCGCGACCGGAGCGACGGGAGCGGCGGACATGATCAGCCGACGACGGCCTCGAGGTTGGACTGCACCGAGTCGAGGATCTTCTTCGGGTCGCCCGTCTTCAGCGACTCGAGCTGCGCGTTGAAGTCCTTGATGACGTCGGCGGCGCCCTTGTTGGTGGGAACGCCCTGCGCATAGTCGGCGCCGTCGAGGAACGCGACGAGCGAGGGGTTGTCGCTCTTCCAGGTCTCGGCGGCGGACTGCACCGACGGCATCGGGCCGAACGCCTTCGAGAACGCGAGCTGCTGCTCGGCGCTCGTCAGGTACTCGACGAGGTCGAGCGCGGCCTTCTGGTTGGGGCTGTCGGCGGCCATGCCCCAGCAGTTGGTGAACTGCAGGGTGCCCTTGCCGGCGCTGCCGGCGGGCAGCTCCACGACCTTGGCCTTCACGTCGGGGTAGTCGCCGAGGGCACCGGTGATCCAGTTGCCCTCGATCGTCATGGCGCCCAGCTGCTTGCCGAACGCCTCACCGCCCCAGCCCGCGCCCACGTCGGAGGCGTACGCGAAGGTGCCGTCCTGCAGGTGCTGCTGCACGTAGGTGAGCGCGGCCACGTTGGCGTCGCTGTTCGCCTCGGCGGTCGTGCCGTCCTCCGAGACGAGCCGTCCGCCGGCCTGGGCCATGAAGGCGCCGAGGCGGGCGTACTCGCCGCCGAAGACGAGTCCCTTCGTGGTGCCGTTCGTGAGCTTCGCGGCGACCTCTGCGAGCTGGTCCCACGTGGTCGGGATGTCGGCGTCGGTCAGTCCCGCCTGCGTCCACAGGTTCTCGTTGATGACGAGCTGCAGCGTGGAGAAGTCCTTGGGGGCGCAGTAGAACGTGTCGTCGACGGTGAAGTTCTTCACGAGCGACGGGTAGAAGTCGCCCTTGTTGCTCAGCTGGTCGCCGTAGGCCTTGAGCGACCCGTTGCTCGCGAAGCCCGCGAGCTGGTCGGTGCTGAGGTAGAAGAGGTCCGGCGGCGAGCCGGCGGCGAAGCCCTGGGACAGCTGCTGGGCGAGGTCGGTGGCGGCCACCACCGACGCGGACACGCCGGACGACGACGACCAGGCGGCCACGGCATCCTGCACCGCCGTGGTCTCGGCGTCGCCGGACGAGCCGATCATGATGGTCAAGGGCTTGTCGGACGAGGTCAGGTCGCCCGCGCTCGCCGAGCCGGCCGATCCCGACCCGCTGAATCCCTGGCCGCAGCCGGTCAGCAGCAGGCTCGTGGCAACGGCCAGGCCTCCCGCCGCGAGCAGCGTCCGTGCTGTCTGTCGCTTCATCGCATCTCCTTCGATCGCGTGGCCTGCGCCTTCCGGCGCGGCCTCATGGTGCCATCCCGGTGTCGGAACGTCGAAACGGTCCGCCGTTGGATCGATCATTTGATCGTTCAAATTGTGGGATGCTTGAAAAGATAGACGAGGATGCCGAGAGCGTCAAGGGAGGTCCGCGTGAACAGATCGGCGACGATCGAGGACGTCGCGCGCGCCGCCGGCGTCTCGCGACAGACCGTCAGCAACGTCATCAACTCGCCCCAGATCGTGCGGGAGGAGACGCGGGCGCGCGTCACCGATGCCATCTCGCGACTGAACTACGCGCCCCACGCCTCGGCGCGCCGGCTGCGCACCCGACGCAGTTCGACGATCGGCATCCACCTCGACCCCTACGCGGGCGGCATCTCCGGCGTGGTGCTCGACCGCTTCGTGCACGCGCTCACCGAGCAGGCGGGCGAGCGCGGGCTCCGCGTCATGCTCTACGCCGCCCGGACGCCCGACGAGGAGATCCGCCGCATGGGCGATCTGCGGGAGGGTGGCGAGATCGACGCGGTCGTGATCACGGGCACCTTCCCCGGCGATCCGCGCGCCGAGTGGCTCCTCGCCCGCGGCGTGCCGTTCGTCTCCTTCGGCAGGCCCTGGGGGCGCGACGACGTCGGCGCACCGACGCATCACTGGGTGGACGTCGACGGGGCCGCGGGCACCGCCCAGGCCACGACGCACGCCCTCGCGACGGCGGGGGCGCGGGTCGCGTTCTTCGGCTGGCCGGCCGGGTCGGCGACGGGCGACGATCGCGAGAGCGGCTGGCGCCGCGCCCTCGCCGACGCCGACGCGGGCAGCACCTGGGCGCCCGTACGCCTGACCAGCGAGGAGAACGTCGCGCGGGCGCGCGACATCGCCGCCCCGGTCGTCGCCCGCGACGACATCGACGCGCTCGTCTGCGTCAGCGACTCGCTCGCCGTCGGCGCGCACCTGGCCGCCGTCGCCGCCGGGCGCCCGCGGCTGCCGATCATCGGCTTCGACAACACCCCCGCGGTCGAGGCCCTCGGGCTGTCGAGCGTCGAGCAGCTGCCCGAAGAGGTCGCGGTCGGTGCGCTCGACCTGCTCCTGGGCGGTGCGTCCTCGATCGACCCGCGCGACGCCGAGCCGGGCCGCGCGCACGTGCTGGTCGAGCCGCGCCTCGTCGTGCGCTGAGGCCCGCGCCGCGCTCCCGCGCGCCGCGCTCAGCCGTAGAGGCGGCGCCGCAGCTCGCCCGCCGCGACGGCCACGGCGGGAGCGAGGGATGCCGCGTCGTGCGCCGAGTCGGCGGGCCACGTGATCGCGATCGCGGCGACGGGCCACTCGGCGTGATCGTGCACGGCGACCGCCACGGAGCGGAAGCCGAGCGTCACCTCGCCGTCCTCGTCGGCGAACCCCTGCCGGCGCGTCCGCCGCAGCACGTCGCGCAGCTCGCCGGGCCGGCGCGGGCCGCGCCCGGTGCGGTCGGCGAAAGCCGCGGCATCCGGGTAGAGGGCTCGCACCTGCTCGCGGGGGAGAGCGGCGAGCATCGCGCGCCCCGTCGCGGTCAGGTGGGCCGGAAGACGCACCCCGACATCGGTGATGAGCGCCGGCCGTCGCGGCGCGCGCTCCTCCACGATGTACAGCACGTCGCGTCCCGTCATGACGGCGAGATGGGCGCTCTCGCCCCAGCGGTCGGCCAGGGCGGCGACCAGCGGACGGCCGAGCCGGGCGAGCGGCTGCTGGCGCGCGTAGCCGCCGGCCAGCTCGAACGCGGCCGTGCCCAGGCCCCAGCGCCGCTCGTCGGGAAGGTGCACGACGAAGCCGTGCTCGGCCATCGCCGCGAGCAGGTGGTAGACGCTCGAGCGTGCGATGCCGAGCGTCTCGGCGATCGTCCGCGCCGCCACCGGTCCGCGCTGGCGCCCGAGGTACGACAGGATGCGCAACGTCTGATCGGCGGCCGGCACCTGCGGCGCGCTCACCGATGTGTCTGGGATCACAGACACAGATTGCCACAGCCCCCTGTTCGGCGCGCCGTCGCCGCGATGGAATCGGGGCATGACGACACCGCCCGACGCGACCGCCCTGCCCCTCCGCCCCCACGACGGCCCGGCCGAGGCGGGCTCCGTCGTCGTCGGAGAGCGCCCCCTGCAGGTGTCCGAGGTGGTCGCCGTGGCGCGCCACGGCGCACGGGTCGAGCTCGCACCCGCCGCCGCCGCGCGCATCCGCGACGCGCGCCGGCTCGTCGAGCGGCTGGCGGGCGACCCCGAGCCGCACTACGGCATCTCGACCGGGTTCGGCGCGCTGGCCACGACGTTCATCGCCCCCGAGCGGCGTCGTCAGCTGCAGGCCGGCCTCATCCGCTCCCACGCCGCCGGCACCGGCGCCGAGGTCGAGCGCGAGGTCGTCCGCGCGTTGCAACTCCTGCGGCTGCAGACCCTCGCGACCGGACACACCGGCGTGCGCGAGGTCGTCGTGGACACCTACGTCGCGATGCTGAACGCCGGCATCGCCCCCGTGGTGCGCGAGTACGGCTCGCTCGGCTGCTCCGGCGACCTCGCCCCGCTGTCGCACATCGCCCTCGCCGCCCTGGGCGAAGGCGAGGTGCGCGATGCCGCGGGCGTCCTCGTCCCGGCATCCGACGCCCTGGACGCCGCGGGCATCGCCCCGCTCGTGCTCGAGGAGAAGGAAGGACTCGCGCTCATCAACGGCACCGACGGGATGCTGGGGATGCTCGCGCTCGCGCTCGCCGATCTCGACAACCTGCTGACGGTGGCCGATGTGACCGCGGCGATCTCGATCGAGAGCCAGCTCGGCACCGACGCCGTCTTCGCCGCCGACCTCATGGCGTTGCGTCCGCAGCACGGGCAGGCGGCCTCCGCCGCCAATCTGCGCGCACTCCTGGCCGACTCGCCGATCGTCGCGAGCCACCGCGACCCCGCCGTCTGCACCCGGGTACAGGACGCCTACTCCCTCCGGTGCTCACCGCAGGTGCACGGCGCGGCCCGCGACACCGTCGAGCACGCGCGGGCGATCGCCGCCCGCGAGCTCGCCTCGGCGATCGACAACCCCGTCGTCACGTCCGACGGCCGCGTCGAGTCGAACGGGAACTTCCACGGTGCGCCGGTGGCGTACGTGCTCGACTTCCTCGCGATCGCCGTCGCCGACCTCGCCTCCATCGCCGAGCGGCGCACCGACCGCGCCCTCGATCGCACGCGCAGCCACGGCCTACCCCCGTTCCTCGCCGACGAGGTGGGCGTCGACTCCGGCCTCATGATCGCCCAGTACGCCGCGGCGGGCATCGTCTCGGAGCTCAAGCGCCTGGCCGTCCCGGCATCCGTCGACTCGATCCCCTCGTCGGCGATGCAGGAGGACCACGTGTCGATGGGGTGGTCGGCGGCCCGCAAGCTCCGACGGGGGATCGACGGGCTCGCTCGGGTGCTCGCGATCGAGCTCGTCACCGGATGTCGCGCCCTCGACCTGCGCGCCCCGCTGCGCCCGGGGCCGGCGACCGCCGCGGTGCGCGACCGGGTGCGCGCGGCGGGTGTCGCCGGCCCCGGACCCGACCGGTTCGTCAGCCCCGACCTCGAGACCGCGACGGCACTCGTGCTCTCCGGCGAGGTCGCCGCGGCCGCGTTCGCCACTTCCGCCCACCCGGCCTGATCGAAGGAGATCCACGATGACATCCCACGCCGAGACCCCCGACTCCGCCGCCGCCGACACCGGCGCGGCCGCCTCGCCGCGCGGCCCGATCCGTGCCCCGCGCGGAGCGCAGCGCACGGCGAAGAGCTGGGGAGCGGAGGCCGCGAAGCGGATGCTCATGAACAACCTCGACCCCGAGGTCGCGGAGCACCCGGAGGACCTGGTCGTCTACGGCGGCACGGGGCGCGCGGCCCGGTCGTGGGCGGCCTACGATGCGATCGTCCGCACCCTCGACGAGCTGGAGCCCGACGAGACGCTGCTCGTGCAGTCGGGGAAGCCGGTCGGCGTCTTCCGCACGCACGAGTGGGCACCGCGCGTGCTCATCGCGAACTCGAACCTCGTCGGCGACTGGGCGACGTGGCCCGAGTTCCGCCGGCTCGAGGAGCTCGGGCTCACGATGTACGGGCAGATGACCGCCGGATCGTGGATCTACATCGGCACCCAGGGAATCCTGCAGGGCACGTACGAGACGTTCGCCGCGGTGGCCCGCTCGCTGGGGCGAGATTCCCTCGCCGGCACCCTGACCCTCACGGGCGGTGCCGGCGGCATGGGCGGGGCGCAGCCCCTCGCGGTGACCCTCAACGGGGGAGCGGTGCTGATCGTCGACGTCGACGCGTCGCGGCTGGAGCGCCGGGTCGCACACGGCTACCTCGACGAGTACACCGACGACCTCGACGCGGCGCTGGCGCGCGTCGTCGCGGCCCGCACGGCGGGGCAGGCGCTCTCGGTCGGTCTCGTCGGCAACGCCGCCGAAGTCTTCCCGGAGCTCCTGCGACGCCGCCACGCGGGCGGCGCGCCGATCGACATCGTCACCGACCAGACCAGCGCCCACGACCCGCTCGCCTACCTGCCGATCGGGGTGAGCGTGGCCGCCTGGAAGGACGCCGCGGCATCCGACCCCGAGGGCTTCACCGTGCGCGCCCGCGCCGCGATGGCGGCGCAGGTGGCGGCGATGGTCGGGTTCCAGGATGCCGGGGCCGCCGTGTTCGACTACGGCAACTCGATCCGCCGGGAGGCCGAGCTGGGCGGCTACGACCGGGCCTTCGCCTTCCCCGGCTTCGTGCCCGCCTACATCCGCCCGCTGTTCGCGGAGGGTCGGGGACCGTTCCGCTGGGTGGCGCTGTCGGGCGATCCGGAGGACATCGCCAAGACCGACCGCGCGGTTGCGGAGCTGTTCCCGCAGGACGCGGCGCTGCGCCGCTGGCTGGACAAGGCGGGCCAGACCGTGCACTTCGAGGGGCTTCCCGCCCGGATCTGCTGGCTCGGCTACCAGGAGCGCCACCTCGCCGGACTGAGGTTCAACGAGATGGTCGCCTCGGGTGAGCTCGCCGGCCCGATCGTGATCGGCCGCGATCACCTCGACGCCGGCTCGGTGGCCTCCCCGTACCGCGAGACGGAGGCGATGGCCGACGGCTCCGACGCGATCGCCGACTGGCCGCTGCTGAACGCGCTGCTGAACACGGCGTCGGGGGCGTCGTGGGTGTCGATCCACCACGGCGGCGGTGTCGGCATCGGCCGCTCGATCCACGCCGGCCAGGTCACGGTCGCCGACGGCACCGCCCTGGCGGCGGAGAAGCTCGCGCGGGTGCTGACGAACGATCCCGGCACCGGTGTCATGCGCCACGTCGACGCGGGCTACGACCGGGCGCGGGAGGTCGCCCGCGAGCGGGGGCTGATCGTTCCGATGCTCGGGGATGCCGCCTCGTGAGCACGCTGCTGATCACCGGCATCGGCGAGCTGACGACGAACGTCACCGGGCTCGGCGACGACCCCCGCGACCCCACGGGACTGATCCGCGGCGCCGCCCTCGCCGTCGTCGACGGGCGCGTCGCCTGGGTCGGCCGCGGCACCGAAGAGCCGCGTCTCGATGCGCCGCAGACAGGGGCGACGCCGGAGGTCGAGGTCGTGGACGCCGGCGGCCGCGCGATCCTCCCGGGCTTCGTCGACAGCCACACGCACCTCGTGTTCGCCGGCGACCGGGCGGACGAGTTCGAGGCGCGGATGGCCGGACAACCTTATGCCGCGGGCGGCATACGACGGACGGTGGCGGCGACCCGGGCGGCATCCGACGACGAGCTGCGGGCGCGACTGGCCGGCCTCGCGGCGGAGCTGCACGCGCAGGGGACGACCACGTTCGAGGTGAAGACGGGCTACGACCTCACGGTGGAGGGCGAGGCGCGGCTCGCCCGCCTGGCCCGGGAGGTGACGGACGAGGTCACCTTTCTCGGCGCTCATGTCGTGCCGGCCGAGTTCGTCGACGACCGCGCGGCGTACGTCGACCTCGTCTGCGGACCGATGCTCGCTGCCGTAGGCCCGTACGTCCGGTGGATCGACGTGTTCTGCGAGCGCGGCGCGTTCACCGCGGAAGAGACCCGCCGCATCCTGCGGGGCGGCGCGGCCGCGGGTCTCGGCACCCGGCTGCACGGCAACCAGCTCGGACACGGTCCGGGGGCGCGGATCGCGGCCGAGCTGGGTGTGTTCTCGCTCGACCACGCGACCTACCTGCACCCCGACGACGTCGCCCGGCTGGCCGAGGCCGGGGTCGTCACGACCCTGCTGCCCGGTGTGGAGTTCTCGACCCGGCATCCGTACCCCGATGCGCGCCGGCTGATCGATGCGGGAGTCACGGTCGCGCTCGCGAGCGACTGCAACCCGGGCACGAGCTTCACGAGCTCGATGCCGCTCATGATCGCGCTGGCCGTGCGCGAGATGGGGATGACGGTCGCCGAGGCCGTATGGGCGGCGACGGCGGGCGGTGCCCGGGCCCTCGACCGCGATGACGTCGGCACCCTGGCCCTCGGGACGCGGGCCGACCTGGTGATGCTGGACGCGCCGACGCGGACCCACCTCGCGTACCGCCCGGGGGTGCCGCTCGTGCGCGCCGTCTACCGCGGCGGGGAGCTGATCGTTTAGGCGTTTCGACTCGGCGCTGCGCGCCTCGCTCAACGTCCGGGTCCCACCCTCGTCCGCTCCCGGTCGGTCACCGCCGCGAGTCGAAACGCCCTGCCCCGTCTCGCTCCCGGTCGTTGAGCGAGCGGCGCGGCCGCGAGTCGAAACGCCCTGCGCCGTCTCACTCCCGGTCGTTGAGCGAGCGGCGCCGCCGCGAGTCGAACGCCCCGCCCCGTCTCGCCCCCCGGTCGTTGAGCGAGCGGCGCGGCCGCGAGTCGAAACGCTCTGCGCCCCGTCTCGCCCCCGGTCGTTGAGCGAGCGGCCGCGCCGCGAGTCGAAACGTCCTGCGCCCCGCGGCGTCAGGGGCGGTCGAAGCTCCACTGCTCCGGATCAGTCGCCGTCGCGACATCCCAGTCGTCGGTGGCCCATACGAACGTCGCGACGGCACAGGTCGGCATATGACCGATCCCGCCGCCGGAGAGCCGCTCCGCGAGCGCGGTCATCCCCGGGTCGTGCGCGACGACCATGACGGCCGGAACGCCGCGGTCGGCGGCCGCCCGCAGGAGCGTGGCCGCCGCAGCCCCGTACAGGTCGCCGTCCAGCTCCGCGTCGAGGCCGAACGCTTCGGCGAAGAAGGATGCCGTCGTGCGGGCACGCAGCGCCGTCGACGACAGGATGGCCTCGAGCCGGATGCCGGTGCCGGCCAGCCGCGCCGCCAGGGCGGGCGCATCGCGCAGGCCGCGGGCGTTGAGGGGGCGGTCGTGGTCGTCGAGGCCGGGATCTCCCCAGTCGCTCTTCGCGTGGCGGACGAGGACGAGCGTCGTCATGCAGACACCTTTCGTGTGTGGAGGCCCGTCAGCAGTTCCAGCACGCACAGGGCGGCCAGCCGCACCGTACGCCCGTCGGGGGCGTCGGCCGTGGCATCCACTTCGACGATATCGGCGCTGCGCACCGCGGGGGCGGCGGCGATGCCGCGCACGAGCGCCCGCAGCTCCCACGCCTGCAGCCCGCCGGGCACGGAGGCCGGGCACCCGGGCGCCACCGCGCGGTCGCACACGTCGACGTCGACATCGAGGTGGATGCCGCCGCCCCCGCGTCCCGCGATCTCGCGCGCCTCCGCCACCACGTCGTCGATCCCGCGGCGCCGCACCTCGTCGAGGGTGATCACCCGGATGCCGAGGTCGGCGGCGCGCCGGGCGTAGGCGGCGGAGTTGGCGAAGTCGGCGATGCCGACCTGGACGACGCGGCGCGGATCGAGCCCGCCGTCGACCAGCCGCCGCACGGGAGAGCCGTTGGACACGCCGTCGCGCAGGTCGAAATGGGCGTCGAGGGTGATGAGACCGGCGGCATCCGCGCCCTGGGCCGCCGCGTAGGTGATCGAGTTGTCGCCGCCGATCGCGATCACCAGCTCGCTGCGCTCCCGCAGCTCGCCGACGCGCGCACGCAGCAGCGCCTCTCCGTCGGGACCGTCGGGCTCGTCGACGTCGCCCGCGTCGGCGAGCCGGAGCGCGTCGGCGAGGTCGACGGGCGGGGGACCCAGGAGCGTCGGGCTGAAGCGGCGGAGCGCGTCGCGCACGGCCGCCGGCGTCGCGTGTGCCCCGGTGGGCGACAGCGAGGTGCGGAAGGCGGGGGCGCCGAGCAGTGCGGCGTCGAGGCGATCATCGGCGGTGAGGTCGCTGATCGTGGGCCAGTCGCCCGCGCGCGGCCAGAGCGGATCGTGGGAGAGCGCCATCAGCCGACGTACACCCACGCGGTCCGGCCGCTGCCGAGCCTCACCCGGACGCGGCGGTACAGCGACACCTCGTACTCGTCGGCGGCGTCGATCTCGTCGGCCGTGAGGTGCAGTACCCGTCCGACGACCTTGTCGACGGTGTTGCCCGTCTCGCGGAGCACGGGATGCACGGAGGCTCCGGAGAGGTCGACCACGCGCTGGTCCTCGATCTCGACGTAGTCGATCGTGTAGCCCGGGAGCACGTCGGGCTCGCCGGCGATGAGGCGTCCGAACGTGTCCAGCTGCACCTCGGCGTACTGCAGGGTGCCGTAGGTGAAGAGAAGATCGTCGGCCGGATCGTCCATGCCGTCAGGCTACTGCGCGCCGGGTGCCCGCATCCAGATGGCACCGCCGACGTCGGCGCCGTCGAAAAGGGGTGCTCAGCCGAGCAGCGCGTGGGCGACCGCGAAGATCGCGAGGCCGGCCAGGGCGCCGACGATCGTGCCGTTGAGACGGATGTACTGCAGGTCGCGGCCGACCATCAGCTCGATCTTCTCGGTCGTCTCGGCCGGATCCCACTTCTCGACGGTGTCGGTGATGATCGAGGCGATGTCGTGGCGGTAGCGGTCGACGACGAAGACGGCCGCGTCCGCGATCCGGTCGTCGACACGGTGCTGCAGCGCGGCATCCGTGGCCAGACGCTCGCCGATCTCGACCAGCGCCGCCGTCACGCGCCGGCGCAGACCGCTCTCGGGGTCGGCCAGCGCCGCGAGCAGTCCCGTCTTCGCGGTGTTCCACGCGTCGGCGGCGAGCTCGCGCACGCGCGGGCTGTCGAACACCGCGGTCTTCGCGTCTTCGAGGCGTGCGATGGTCGTCGGATCGCTCTGCAGGTTCTCGGCGAGACGGGTCAGGTAGCCGTCGACGGCGCGCCGCGCCGGGTGATCGGGGTCGGCCTGGATGGCCGCGACGAACTTGACCGCCTCGTTGTAGACGGTGTCGTCGACGAGGCGCATGGCCACCGACGGCACCCACGAGGGGAGGCGTCGGGAGACGAGCCCGCTGAAGGCCTCGTGGTTCGCCCGCAGCCACGTCGCGATGCTGTCGACGCCGAGGTCGACGGCGCCGCGATGCGCGTCGGCCGCGACGACCCGCCCGAGCCACGCGCCGACGGTCGGACCCCATTCGGGGCTCAGCAGGTGCTCGCGCGCCAGGTCGCTGATGAGGTCCTGCACCTCGTCGTCGCTGAGGGCGCGCAGGATGCCGGAGGCCACCGCCGACGCCTCGCCCGCCACCGTCTCGGCGTGGGCGGGCTCGCTCAGCCACGTGCCGGCGGTGCGGGCGATGGGGGTCGACTCGAGCTTCGATCGCACGACCTCGGCCTCGAGGAAGTTGGTCTCGACGAACTCTCCGAGGGTGCGGCCGATCTCGTCCTTGCGCCGCGGGATGATCGCGGTGTGCGGAATGGGGATGCCGAGCGGGTGGCGGAACAGCGCCGTCACCGCGAACCAGTCCGCCAGGGCGCCGACCATGCCGCCCTCCGCCGCCGCGCGGACGTATTCCAGCCAGGGATAACGTTCCTGGAGGATGAAGGCGACGACGAACACGACCGCCATCAGCACGAGCGCGCCCAGCGCGACGCCCTTCATCACCCGCAGAGCTCGCCGGCGCTCCTGATCGGCCGGGCTGAGCAGCTGCGTGGGAGTGGGCGCCATCCCCGTAGTCTCGCACGCGGCGTATCCTGGCCGCGTGATCGAAGACATCCAGAAGCGCGCCCTGCACCGCACCAGCATCCTCGAAGGACAGGTGCGCGGGCTCGCGCGGATGATCGAGGGCGAGGAGTACTGCATGGACATCATCGCCCAGTCCCGGGCGATCCAGAAGGCGCTGGCCTCGCTCGACAAGCTCCTGATCGAGAACCACCTGCGCACGCACGTCGCCCACATGTTCGCCGAGGGCGGCGATCAGCGCGACCTCGCCGTCGCCGAACTGCTCAAGGCATACGACCTCGAGACCCGCTGACCGCGTCGTCGGCGGGGCTGTCGGGCCGGGTCGGGCGCCCGAACTGCAAGGCCGTCGGTGCGACACGCGGGGTCCGGCGCGCCGCCGACGGCGCGTCGCGCAGCATCCCTTGCAGTTCGGTCGGATGCGGCGGGGTGGATGCCGCGGCGCGCGCGGTCGGGGAGGCTAGGCGCCGACCGGACCGAGCCAGGCCGCGGCGACGGTCGCGTGCGCCGACTCGGGGTCGGACGGGTGGAACATGCCGGCCAGCACGTCGCGGTACAGGCGGCTGAGCTCGTTGCGGGTGAAGTAGGACGAGCCGCCCGCGACGAGCATCGCCTCGTCGACGATCTGCTTGGCGGACACCACCGCCCGATGCTTCAGGCCCGACAGCTTCGGGAACCAGAGTCCGCCGTGGTCGATGAGCGCGTCGACGTCGTGCGCGATCGCCGCGACCTGGGGGAGCAGGCCGTCGTAGGCGAGCGCCATCTCGGCGATCCGCCACCGGATGTCGGGGTCGTCGCTGTAGGGACGGCCGGTCTTCTTCGAGCTCCGCGTCTTGGCGGCGGTGACGGCCAGATCGAGCGCCCGGCGTGCGACGCCGGTATAGACGGATGCCAGGAGCACCTCGAACACGCTGAAGATGCCGAACACGATGGGATCGGGGTTCGGGCCCGGGTCGACACGGCGCACGACCCGGTCGGCGGGGGCGACGACGCCGCTCAGCACCGTCGTCCGCGACTGCGTGCCGCGCATGCCGAGGGTGTCCCAGTCGTCGCGGGTGTCGACGGCGTCGGTGCGGGGGACGAAGGCGTAGACCATCTTCGGGTTCGCCGGGTCGGTCGTGTCGAGTCCGTGCAGTCCCAGCTGGGTCCAGACCGGGCCGAGCGAGGTGAAGATCTTCGTCCCCGTGAACGTGTACGAACCGCCGGGTCCGGGGACGGCGGTGGTGTCGCTGCCGAAGAGCACGAGGTCGTTGCCCGCCTCGCTGATGCCGAAGGCGAAAACCTCGCCGGCGACCGCGCCGGTCTGCACGAACCGCAGGTCGTCGATGCCACGGTCGGACATGACCTTCGCCACCCCCGTCCACACGAGGTGCATGTTGATCGCGAGAGCGGTCGCCGGCGCGGCGCTCGCGAGTCGCTGCTGCAGCACCGCCGCTTCGGCGAGACCCAGTCCCGCGCCGCCGAGCGCCGTCGGGACGAGGATCGCGAGATACCCGGCATCCCTCAGCTCGGCGAGGTCCTCGTCGGGGAACCGGTTCTCGGCATCCACCGCCGCGGCGCGCGAGCGGATGCGCTCGAGCAGGTCGTCGGGGAGGTACGGGGTCGGGTCGAAGTCTCTCACCCTTCCATCCTGCCCCTCGCCGCGGGAGTCGGGCCGTTCGGCGTCGAGGTCGCGTGTCCCGAACTCCTCCGCTTGGGGCCGGGCCGGGGCCCAAGTGCCGGTGAGGCGGCCGGGGCGTACGAGATTGGAGGAGTTCGGTCCGGCGTGCCGCGATGCCCGGCGCGGCCGGGGCGTCGCGGGATGGCCCGGCCGCGGCGTGGGCGGGGGAGGATGGGGGCATGATCTCGACCGAGTTGGCCGTCGCCCTCCGCGATGCGGGGCTCGTGTGGCGCCCGGCATCCGGTGACCGCTTCCAGCTCGACGAGCCGGAGTTCGAAGCGGACGTGTTCACCGTCAGTGAGATGACGATCGAACCCCGCCAGTACGCGACGGGTGCGATCCTCGCGTTCAACGGGACGACGGAGTGGGCGCTGGATTCGGTCGCGCAGACCGACGCGCTGTGGCTGCCGCGCGAGGATCAGCTGCGCGAGCTGCTGCGCGGCGCGTTCCGCCGCCTGGAGCGGCTGGCCGACACCCATCGCGTCGAGATCGAGTTCGCGGGCGAGCGCCACGTGTTCGAGCATCCGCAGCCCGAGGACGCGTACGCCCTCGCGCTCCTGCACATCCTCCGCCGGATCGCCTGAGCCGCGGGTGCCGCGGCGCCCGGGTCGCGCCGACCGAACGGCAAGGTCCCGCGGGCGACACGCCGACTCCGCGCACACGGATGCGGCGTGTCTCGCAGCATCCCTTGCAGTTCGGGCGCGTGTCAGCGGCCGTGCACGCGCGAGGCGCCGCACCCTCGTACGCGCGAGCAGGGCGGGGCGTCAGGTGATGACGGGGACCGGCTCGGTGTCGGGGATGGGGCTCGCGTCGCGGCCGCGCAGGTCGGGGAAGCCGCGGACGAAGGCGGTCGCGACCAGCGCCCCGACGATCGCGAAGGCGGCGGCCGCCGCGTACGCCCCGGCATGGCCGGTGCCGTCGATGAGGAACCCGGCGATGGCGGAGCCGAGCGCGGCGCCGATGAGCTGTCCGGTGCCGATCCATCCGTAGGCCTCGGCGGTCTCGCTGAACTTCACGGATGCCGAGGTCATCGCGAACATGACGGCCAGCGCCGGCGCGATGCCGACGCCCGCGATCACGAGGCACGCCCCGATCCACCACGGCGTGGAGGCGCCGATGCCGCCCACGAGGAAGACCGCCGCGACGAGTCCGACCGCGACGACGCTCATGCGGCGCGCCATCGCCCACGGCCCCATGGGGATGTGGCCGAACGCCAGGCCGCCGGCGAGGCTGCCGACGGAGAAGACGGCGAGCACGAGGCCGGCTTCGAGGCCGCCGTGTCCGAATGTCGCGACGACGGCCGCCTCGACCGCGGCGCAGGCGCCGATGAGGAGGAAGCCGATGACGGTGGCGAGCAGCACGACGGGCTTGCCGAGCACCTTCCCGAACGCGCGACGGCTGCGCGGGATGCGCACCCGGCCGACCTCGGGGGAGAGGATGAACCACGCGCCGCCGGCGGCGAGGATCGTGACGATGAGCAGGAGCGCCGGCACCGTGCCGACCTGCGTGGCGACGACCGTGATGACGACGGGCGCCAGGATCCAGATGATCTCCTGCAGGCTCGCATCGAGCGAGAACAGGGCGGTCAGCTGCCGTGCGTTGACGAGCTTGGGGTAGATCGTGCGCACCGCGGACTGCACGGGCGGCGTGGACAGGCCCGCGATGAGGCCGAACACCATGTAACCCACGACGCCCATGGGGATCAGGGCGAGGGCGAGCAGAGCGGCGGCGCAGACGGTCGTCGTGAGGGTCAGCACCCGGCGCATGCCCCATCGGCCCATCCACCGGCTCGTCACGGGGCCGGCCGTCGCCTGACCCACGGATGCCGCCGCCAGCACGAGACCGGCGGCTCCGTACGACCCGGTCATCTGCTCGACGTGCAGCAGGATCGCGAGGCTCGTCATGCCGTTCGGGAACCGCGCCGTCAGCTGAGCCGCGATGATGCGAGCCACGCCCTGCGTGCGCAGCAATTCCCGGTATCCCGCCACCCCTCCACGCTACCCGTCGGGGGCGACATCGCGACACGCCCGAGGGATGCCGCGACACGCCGACGACCCCATTCCACAGGCCCGGGAGTGTCGGAGGCGGCGGCTAGCGTCCGAACTGTGGATGAGCGGGCGCGGCCCGGGGGAAATGCCCGTGATTCAGGCTTTTTCCCGACGCCGGATCGCTCGGCCTCCTGTGGATGAAACGGTGGACAACCTGTGTTGTACATGGGGAGAACGGTGCAAAACTACACGGATGTAACTACTAGCCCTTGTGGTGCTATCCAACGTCCGTACCCATATGTAGTATTGGACTCCCGGCGGGGGCAGGGCCGGGACCACAGGCGACAAGACGACGGCAACCGCAGAGATCGATCCGCTGGGATCAAGGGGAGAGAAAGAACGACATGGCAATCACGGTGTACACCAAGCCCTCCTGCGTGCAGTGCAACGCGACCTACCGCGCGCTGGACTCCAAGGGCATCGACTACGAGGTCCTCGACCTCTCCGAAGACCCGGCGGCCCTCGAGCACGTGAAGTCGCTCGGCTACCTGCAGGCGCCGGTCGTCGTCACGGACGAGGACCACTGGTCGGGCTTCCGTCCCGACAAGATCGACGAGCTCGCGAGCCGTCTGGCCTGAGATGCCGACGCTGACGAGCGCCCCGCTGCTCGTCTACTTCTCGAGTGTGTCGGGCAACACGGCGCGTTTCATCGAGAAGCTCGGCCTGCCGGCCGCCCGCATCCCGCTCACCCCTGGCGACGCCCCCCTCGAGGTCGACGAGCCGTTCGTGCTCGTGACACCGACCTACGGGGGCGGCCAGGGGCGTGGCGAGGAGAAGGGGGCCGTCCCCAAACAGGTGATCCGGTTCCTCAACGTCGAGCACCATCGTCACCTCATCCGCGGAGTGATCTCCGCGGGCAACACCAACTTCGGCGAGTCGTTCTGTCGCGCCGGTGACATCATCAGCCGCAAGTGCACCGTGCCACACTTGTATCGGCTCGAACTTTTCGGCACGCCTGACGACGTCGTTCGTGTGAGCGACGGATTGGAACGATGGTGGAAGCTGCAGTGAGCCCGGCGACATTCAAGACAGACGCGCGCTTCGAGGGGATGGACTACCACGCCCTCAACGCGATGCTCAACCTCTACGGCGAGAACGGCCAGATCCAGTTCGACGCCGACAAGCGCGCCGCGCGGGAGTACTTCCTGCAGCACGTCAACCAGAACACCGTGTTCTTCCACTCGCTGCAGGAGCGCCTCGACTACCTCGTCGAGAAGGAGTACTACGAGGGCGCGGTGCTGGAGAAGTACCCGTTCGCGTTCATCCAGCGCCTGAACGACCGGGCGTACGGCGCGAAGTTCCGCTTCGAGACGTTCCTCGGCGCCTTCAAGTACTACACGAGCTACACGCTGAAGACCTTCGACGGCAAGCGGTACCTCGAGCGCTTCGAGGACCGTGTCGTCATGACCGCCCTCGGGCTCGCCGACGGCGACCAGCAGCTCGCCGAGAAGCTCGTCGACGAGATCATCTCCGGCCGCTTCCAGCCGGCGACCCCCACGTTCCTCAACACCGGCAAGGCCCAGCGCGGCGAGCTCGTCAGCTGCTTCCTGCTGCGCATCGAGGACAACATGGAGTCGATCGCCCGCGGCATCAACTCCGCACTGCAGCTGTCCAAGCGCGGCGGCGGCGTGGCGCTGCTGCTGAGCAACATCCGCGAGGCGGGCGCGCCGATCAAGCAGATCGAGAACCAGTCCAGCGGCATCATCCCCGTCATGAAGCTGCTCGAAGACAGCTTCAGCTACGCCAACCAGCTCGGTGCGCGTCAGGGCGCCGGCGCCGTCTACCTCTCGGCGCACCACCCCGACATCCTGCGCTTCCTCGACACCAAGCGCGAGAACGCCGACGAGAAGATCCGCATCAAGACGCTCTCGCTCGGCGTCGTGATCCCCGACATCACGTTCGAACTCGCCCGCAACGGCGAGGACATGTACCTCTTCTCGCCGTACGACGTCGAGAAGGTCTACGGGGTGCCGTTCGGCGACATCTCGGTCACCGAGAAGTACCGCGAGATGGTCGACGACGCGCGCATCAAGAAGACGAAGATCAACGCGCGCGAGTTCTTCCAGACCCTCGCCGAGATCCAGTTCGAGTCGGGCTACCCGTACATCATGTTCGAGGACACGGTGAACAAGGCCAACCCGATCAAGGGTCGGATCAACATGTCCAACCTGTGCAGCGAGATCCTGCAGGTGAACACGCCGACCTCGTACAACGAGGACCTGTCCTACGACCAGATCGGCAAGGACATCTCCTGCAACCTGGGCTCGATGAACATCGCCCTCGCGATGGACGGCAAGGACCTCGCGGGAACGGTCGAGACCTCGATCCGTGCGCTCACGGCGGTCAGCGACCAGAGCCACATCCGCTCGGTCCGCTCGATCGAGGACGGCAACGACCGCTCGCACGCGATCGGCCTGGGTCAGATGAACCTCCACGGCTACCTCGCGCGCGAGCACGTGCACTACGGGTCGGAAGAGGGCATCGACTTCACGAACATCTACTTCTACACGGTGCTGTTCCACGCCCTGCGCGCCTCGAACCGCATCGCGATCGAGCGCGGCACGGCCTTCGATGGGTTCGCCGACTCGACGTACGCGTCGGGGGAGTTCTTCGACAAGTACCTCGAGCAGGAGTGGGTGCCGCAGACCGATCGGGTCGCCGAGCTGTTCGCGGGCATCCACATCCCGACCCAGGACGACTGGCGTGAGCTGAAGGCGTCGATCCAGGCGCACGGCATCTACAACCAGAACCTGCAGGCGGTGCCGCCGACCGGCTCGATCTCGTACATCAACAACTCGACGAGCTCGATCCACCCGATCGCGTCGAAGATCGAGATCCGCAAGGAAGGCAAGATCGGCCGCGTCTACTACCCGGCGCCGTTCATGACGAACGAGAACCTGGAGTACTACCAGGACGCGTACGAGATCGGCTACGAGAAGGTCATCGACACGTATGCCGCGGCCACGCAGCACGTCGACCAGGGCCTGTCGCTGACGCTGTTCTTCAAGGACACCGCCACCACGCGCGACATCAACAAGGCGCAGATCTACGCGTGGCGCAAGGGCATCAAGACGATCTACTACATCCGCCTGCGTCAGATGGCACTCGAGGGCACGAACCTGTCCGAGTGCGTCAGCTGCATGCTGTGACGCTGCGTTCAACGACCGCTGAAGGAAAATCATGACCCCCTCTGAGCCGCTCAAGCTCATCGATCACGTCCAGGCGATCAACTGGAACCGCATCCAGGACGACAAGGACCTCGAGGTCTGGAACCGCCTCGTGAACAACTTCTGGCTGCCCGAGAAGGTGCCGCTGTCCAACGACATCCAGTCGTGGGCGACGCTCACCCCCGACGAGCAGACCACCACGATGCGGGTGTTCACCGGGCTGACGCTCCTGGACACCATCCAGGGCACCGTCGGCGCCGTGTCGCTCATCCCCGACGCGATCACGCCGCACGAGGAGGCGGTGTACACCAACATCGCGTTCATGGAGTCGGTGCACGCGAAGAGCTACTCGTCGATCTTCTCGACCCTGTGCTCGACGCCGGAGATCGACGACGCGTTCCGGTGGTCGGTGGAGAACCCGAACCTCCAGAAGAAGGCCCACATCGTCATGGACTACTACCGTGGCGACGAACCGCTCAAGCGCAAGGTCGCCTCGACCCTGCTGGAGTCGTTCCTGTTCTACTCGGGCTTCTACCTGCCGCTGTACTGGTCGAGCAAGGCGAAGCTCACGAACACCGCCGACATCATCCGCCTCATCATCCGCGACGAGGCCGTGCACGGCTATTACATCGGCTACAAGTTCCAGAAGGGGCTCGAGAAGCTCACCCAGCCCGAGCGCGACGAGATCAAGGACTACACCTTCTCGCTGCTCTACGAGCTGTACGACAACGAGGTGCAGTACACGCAGGACCTCTACGACGGCATCGGCCTGACCGAGGACGTCAAGAAGTTCCTGCACTACAACGCCAACAAGGCGCTGATGAACCTCGGCTACGAGGCGATGTTCCCGTCGCAGCTGACGAACGTGAACCCCGCCATCCTGTCGGCCCTGTCGCCGAACGCCGACGAGAACCACGACTTCTTCAGCGGGTCGGGCTCGTCGTACGTCATCGGCAAGGCCGTCGCGACCGAGGACGACGACTGGGACTTCTGATCGCGTCACCGTGAGGTGGATGCCGAGCCCCACGCACGCCCCCTGCCGACCTGCTCCCTGAGCATCTCGGCAGGGGGCGTCGTCGTGTCACGACTCGGCGGCATCCGGCCGGGTCTCACAGGGAGCGCTCAGACACCAATCCCTCCTTCAGTTATGCTGAAGGAATGCTCCGCACACCCCTGTCCCTGTTCCGCACGCTCGCGTTCGCCGAAGCCGTGTCGTGGACGCTGCTCATCGCGGGGCTCATCGTCCGCGCGACCACGGGCTGGGCGCCGGCGGTCACCATCGGCGGCGGCATCCACGGATTCGTGTTCCTCTCCTACGGCGCGACCGTCGTGCTCGTCGCGCTGAACAACCGCTGGCCGGCGGGTCCGACGGCCGTCGCCCTGATCTCCGCGATCATCCCCTACGCGACGGTCCCGACGGAGCTGTGGGTGCATCGTCGTGGCCTGCTCGCGGGCATCTGGCGTGTCGAGCAGGCCGCTGACGCGACCGATGCGCGCTGGTACGACGCGCCGCTGGCGTGGTTCCTGCGCCGCCCCTGGCTGCTGTTCGTCGGCATCCTCGTCGCGGTCGTCGCGATCTTCGCGGTGCTCCTGATCCTCGGCCCTCCCGGCGGCGCGAAGGACTGACGATCCGGAGGGGTGAGTCGCGAACGGCGAGGATCGGTCGGGAACAGTCACGGTACGGCGACCCTCTGACACACCCGTGGCTCGCTAGCATGGGGCCATGACCCAAGAGAGCCCCCGCTTCAGTCCGGTCATCGCGCTGCTCGCGGTCTCGGCGATGTGGGAGGAGCAGCTGGCGGCGATCCTGAAGGACCTCGGCATCAGCACCCGCAAGTTCGGCCTCCTCGGGCACATCTACGCCGAGCCGGGGATCTCCTTCTCCGAGCTCGCCCGCCGCTCTCACATCACGGTGCAGTCGGCGCACACCGCCGTCCGCACGCTCGTCGACGACGGCCTCGTCCAGGATGCGACGGCCCACGCCGGAGCGGCCAGCGACCTCCACGTCACCTCCAAGGGCGCCCGCGTCCTGCAGGACGCCCGGGAGCGCCTGTTCGAGCTCGACGGCGTGCTTGCTCAGCGCCTCCCCAAGGTCGCCGACTCGCTGGACGGCATCCGCGCCGGCATCGTCTGAGCGGGCGGCCCGTCGCTCGCTCCGGCGGGATCAGCGCCTCGTCGACACCGTCACCGTGAACTTCGCGTCGCGCGCGATCTGACGGGTCGGACCGACCAGCCGATCCAGTGCGGGTCGGTAGCGCAGGGGCGAGTTCCACACGCACCACAGCTCGCCGCCGGGGCGCAGCACCCGTCCCGCGTCGGCGAACAGGCGTTCGGCGATGCCCGCGGTCAGCGCGGCGCCGGAATGGAAGGGCGGGTTCAGGGCGATGAACGACGCGGACGCGTCCGCGCGCTGCTCCAGACCGTCGGCACGAGCGACCATCACGCGGTCGGCGAGGCCGTTGGCGGCCGCCGTCGCCCGGGCGGATGCCACGGCGACGGCCGACGGGTCGCTCGCGTACACGTGGGCCGCCGGATGCCGCCGGGCGAGCCAGGCGCCGACGATCCCGGTGCCGCACGCGAGGTCGATCCAGGGATCGTCGGGGGTGCCGCCCGCCGGGGCGGCGGGCGCCGCGTCCAGCGCCGCCAGCAGCGCGCGCGTGCCGATGTCCAGTCGCGCGCCGGCGAACGCGCCGCCGAACGCCCGCACCTCCAGCCCGTCGATGCGCGCCGCGGCCGGCACGGGATCGCCGCCGCCGCGCGGGTCGCGGGCGATCAGCACCCGCGACTTCTGCCGCGCGTGCGTGACGTCGAGAGTGTCGAACGCGCTGCGCAGCACGTCGTTCATCGCGACGGTCATGTGCTTGAGCCGCCCGCCGGCGACCACGACGACATCGGATGCCGCGTGTGCGGCGATCAGCCCGGCGATGTCGCGCAGCGCATCGAGCGCGCGCGGCAGTCGCAGCAGCACGACGCGCGCCCCCGACACCAGCGCCGCGTCCAGAGCACCCGACGACACCCGGTCGTCCAGGCCGAGCGCCTGCGCGTTCGCGGCGAGCGCGCGTTCGCCCGAGAGCGCGTCCTGGTGCACCCGCACGTCACGCGCGCCGGCGAAGGCCGCGCCGAGTGCGAGGGCGCCGTAGCCGTCCCCGATGACGACGATCTCACCCGGCCCCGCCGCGGTGCGCAGCGCCGCCGACTCGTCGAGGATGAGCCGGTCCGCGGCATCCGCGGCGACCAGACCCTCACCCTCGATGTCGGGCGCGCGACGCAGGCGCTCGAACGGGAAGCTCACGCCGGGTCCGCATAGTGCAGCACGGCGTCGTCCGGCGTGCACTCATCGCCGATGCGGATGCCGGTGGCCAGGGCGCCCGCGTCGCGCAGCCCGTGCAGCGTCGCGACCGCGCGGCGGCGCAGCTCCCACGGATCGATCGTGTTGACGTAGATCTTCGTGCCGCCCTCGAATCCGGCGGGCGTCGAGATGCGCCACTTCAGCACGACCCGCCACGGCATGGGCCACGGTGCACCCGGCGGTCGGTAGTGCCATTCCTCGTTGGTCGGGACGTGGACGCCGGTGGCGGCGTGCAGAGCGTGCAGCAGGTCGGACACGGCGCGGATGCCGGCATCCGTATGGTCCTGCGGCAGATTGGCGTCGGAGGTCGAGAAGATCTCGAAGGCGGGATAGCGGTGGCCGACGCCGGCGAACGCGACGGCACCGTCGTTCGCGGCGACGACGAGGCGTTCGGCCACGGCGAGGTCGGCGATCTCTTGCTGGTAGAGGTCGCGATCGTGGGAGAGCAGCCGCAGCTCGTGGTCGACCTGCGGCCCGTGCTCGTCGATCGCGACGAGCTGCTTGTGGAGGTGCTCGAAGGAGGCGCCGGCGGGGCGCAGCCAGTTCTGGAACACGCTGACGTAGGCGGCGTGCGGCTGCGCGGCCTGGATCTCCGTGAGGGCCCGCACCGTGAAGGCGACGTACGCGGCGTGCTCGTCGGGCGTGAGGGTGCCCGAGGAGGCCAGCTCGGCGTCGGTGGTCGCGCCGTCGACGACATGGCGTCGCGCCACCACGACGTCGTGGGAGCCGCCGAGCAGATCCAGAGCCGCCTCTTCGAGGCTGGTCTCGGTGCCCGCGGCCTGCGCGCGGATCTCGGCGAGCTTCTCGAGGTGGACGCGCCCGACGGGGTCGGACAGGTACTCCTCGGCCCACCGGAAGACGTGCGCGGGCTGACGGAAGCCGTGGTTCTCGCGCCAGTACTCCGCCGAGACGATCTCGAAGAGGTTCGCGAAGCGCCGGAACTCGGCGACCGTGTCGTTCAGTGCGGAGGCGGGGACGCGTCGCAGCTCCTCGAAGTGCGGTCCCACCAGGCGGGCCTTCTCCGGCGTGGTCTCGAAGTAGCGGTCGACGCAGAAGGCGCAGAGCCGCCGATCCTCGCCCGGGCCGAGCCGGCGGGTGTCGTCGCGGGAGAGCGCCAGAGGGCGGCTCGCCCGCCCCGGGACCGTCCACACCCGCGTCCCGGTCAGCGGGCCGATCTGCTTGACCGTGCCGTCGGGGAGGCGTCGGATCGCTCGTGCCGCACCGTCGCTCATCCCTTCAGCCTACCGACGCGGCCGACACCCGCCGGGGCGTACTGGCCGGATGAAGACGTTCGCGCGTCTGGACGGCGACGCCGCCCGCCTCGTGCGGCTCGCCGTCCCGCCGCTCCTGGCCGAGTGGGCGCTGCTCGCCACGCGCGACTGATCGGGCGGCGAGGGGGCGGACGCCGCGGCATCCGCCCCCTCGACGTCCGCGGTCAGCGGCCGGCCTGAACGCGGACCGTGCCGGTCTCGGCCACCAGGCGCTCGCGGTCGACGCGGTCGAGCTCGTGGAGCGAGCTGCCCTTCGTCTCGCGCATCGAGACCACCGCGACGAGCGTGATGGCGGCGGCGACGGCGAGGTACAGCGCGACCGGGATGTAGGTGCCGTAGGCCGACAGGAGTGCGGTCGCGATGATCGGGGCGAGCGAGCCGGCGACGATCGAGGTGACCTGGTACCCGAGCGAGACGCCCGAGTAGCGCATGCGGGTCGGGAACATCTCCGACATGATCGCCGGCTGCGGGGCGTACATGAACGAGTGGATGACCAGGCCCAGGCAGATCGCCAGGATGATGATGAGCGGCTGCGTCGTGTTGAACATGGGGAAGGCGATGAAGCCCCAGGCGGCGGCGCCGACGGTGCCGATCGCGTAGACGGGCTTGCGGCCGATCCGGTCGGCGAGGCCGCCCACGAGGGGGATCACGATCATGTGCACGATGTGGGCGATCACGAGCATCCCGAGGATCTCGGCCGTGTCGACGCCGAGTGCGATCTTCAGGTAGGTGATGGAGAACGTCACGACGAGGTAGTACATGATGTTCTCGGCGAAGCGCAGGCCCATCGCGGTCAGCACGCCGCGCGGGTAGCGGCGCAGCACCTCGAAGACGCCGTAGCGCACGTGCTTCTGCTCCTCGACCTCCTTCTGCGCCTCGAGGAAGATCGGCGCGTCGGTGATCTTCGTGCGGATGTAGTAGCCGATCGCGACGATGACCACCGAGAGCCAGAAGCCCACGCGCCAGCCCCACGCCAGGAAGGCCCCGGGGGAGAGCGTGCGGCTGAGCACGAGCAGGACGATCGTGGCGACGAGGTTGCCGATGGGGACGGCCGCCTGCGGGAACGAGGCCCAGAAGCCGCGGGTCTTGTCGGGGGAGTGCTCGGCCACCAGGAGCACACCGCCGCCCCACTCTCCGCCGACGGCGAAGCCCTGGGCGAAGCGCAGCAGCACGAGCAGCGCCGGAGCCCAGTACCCGACCTGCTGGAAGGTGGGCAGGCACCCCATCAGGAAGGTGGCGACGCCGACGAGGATGATCGCGAGCTGCAGCAGCTTCTTGCGTCCGTACTTGTCGCCGAAGTGGCCGAAGACGATGCCGCCGAGAGGGCGCGCGACGAACCCGACGGCGTACGTGACGAAGGCGGCGATGATGCCCGCGTACGGATCGTCGGACGGGGGGAACATGATCAGGTTGAACACGAGCGTCGCGGCCGTGGCGTAGAGGAAGAACTCGTACCACTCGACGATCGTGCCGGCCATCGAGGCGCTGACGACCCGGCGGAGCCCGGACGACGGCTGCGTGGTGTCTGGCGGGGTGGCTGAAGCCATGCGCTGATACCTCCTTGTAGAGCGCGGTGCGGCGGGGGGATGCCGCGACGTGGACGCTACCTGAAAAGTGATTCAGGTACAAGGTTCAGTGCCGCACAGCTCCTGTGCGCTCACGCACGCACGCGCAGGTAGCGGTGCTCCGGGCGTCCGGTGGTGCCGTAGCGCAGGCGTACGTCCACGACTCCGCGGGCCGCCATCGCCGACAGATGCCGCTGCGCGGTGGCGCGCGAGACGCCAGCGCGGTCGGCGATCTCCGACGCCGACGACTCGTCGTCGCCGAGCGCCTCGAGGATCACCTGCTCGGTCGCCGACCGCGACACCGAGGGGGTCTCGCCGCCGGCGCGCAGGAGCGCCAGCGCGCGGTCGATCTCCTCCTGCGAGACGGTGCGCGACTCGTCGAGCAGGTTGCGGAAGCGCAGATAGCGATCCAGCAGGTCGGTCAGCGCGCGGCGCTCGAACGGCTTGACGAGGTAGCCCAGCGCCCCCGCGCGCAGCGCGCGGCGGACCGTCGCGGCGTCCGCGGCGGCGGACAGGACGACGGCGTCGACGCCGCAGGCCTGCACGAAGCCGATGCCGTCGCCGTCCGGGAGGTACGCGTCGACGAGCATGAGGTCGGGCCGGTCGGCCCGCACGGCGGCGCTCGCCGCGGCGAGGGTGCGCACCGGCTCCAGCGCGGTGTAGCCGGGACGCTCCGCGACGATGTCGCGGTGCAGGCCGGCGACCCGGAAGTCGTCGTCGACCACGAGGACGCGGACGGGTGAGCTCATCGGGCGGAGTCCTTTCCGGAGGTGGGGTCCGCGGCGGTGCCGGCGTCCAGCACGTCCACGAGACGCGCGCCGAACACGGCCCCCGTGCCCGAGCCCGCGGGGCCGCGTCCGCCGGGATCGATCAGCCAGACCTCGCCGCCGCGGCGCCGGGCGAGCTCCCGCGACAGCGGAAGGCCGACGCCGAGCCCGTGCACGCGGTCGAGATCGGAGGCGGGCCGTGCGGAGCGACGGAAGAGGTCGGCGTCGTCGGGGACGCCCGCGCCCGAGTCGGCGACCGTGAGGACGAGGTCCGGGCCGTCGCCGAAGCAGCCGATCCGCACTTCCCGCGGCTCGGGGCCGGCGACCGCCGCCCGCACGGCGTTGTCGACGAGATTGCCGAGCACGGCGGCGACGTCCTCGACGTCGCGCAGCGGCGACAGCAGCAGGGAGTCGGGATCGATCGACACGCGGACGCCGCGCTCGCCGGCTTCGAGCGCGTGGGCGCCGATGAGCGCATGCAGGAGGGCATCGCCGATCAGATCGAGGTTCTCGACCGGATAGTCCACCGGGCCGCGCTGCAGCTGATCGCCCAGGAACTCACGCGCCTCGCGGTCGCGCCCCGCGTCGAGCAGGCCGGCCGCGACGTGCAGGCGGTTGGCGAACTCGTGTCGCTGGACGCGCAGCGCGCCGGTCATCGCGCGCACGGTGTCGAGCCGCTCCGTGAGGGCCACGATGTCGGTGCGGTCGCGCACGATCAGGACGGCCCCGAGGTCGCGCCCCTCGCGACGGACCGGCTGGGCGTCGACGTAGAGCACCCGATCGCCCACCACGATCCCGTCGCCCGCGGTCCCTTCGCGCACGGCGACGAGGATGGCCGGTGCGACCCCGAGTTCCTCCAGCGTGCGCCCCTCGGGGGCGTCGAGATCGAGGAGCCGGCGGGCGGTCTCGTTGCACAGGCGCACCGTCCCCTCCCCGTCGAGCGCGACGACGCCGTCGCCCACGCCGTCGAGCACCGCGGCCTGGTTCTGCACCAGGGCGACCAGCTCCTCCGGCTGCAAGCCCAGCGTCACGCGTTCCCACCGCCGTCGCAGCACCAGTCCGGCGAGCGCGGCCACCAGGATCCCCGCGCCGGCCGCGGCGGCGATGCCGCCCAGCAGCGCCGGGAGGTCGTCGAACACGCTCGAGGGCTCGAATCCGACGCTCACTTCGCCGACGGGGGCGGTGCCCTCGCCGTCGGGCGGGAGGATCGGCACCTTCGCGCGCGCTGAGACGCCGAGGGTCCCCTCCTCCCACGTCACGACCTCGTTGCCGGCGAGCACCTGACGGTAGTCCGTGCTGACCGGCCGGCCCAGCTGGTCGGGGTCGGGGTGGGCGAGACGGATGCCGTGGTCGTCGGCGATGACGACGAACAGCGTCCCGGTGCGCGCCGTCACGGCGTCGGCCAGGCGCTGCAGCTCTCCGTCGCGGAGCTCGGCACCGTCGGGCGTGCCCGGATCGGCGCTGATCGCGGCGACCTCGGCGCGCACCTGCGGATCGACGGCGATCGTACGGGCGATGTTGAGCGCGGAGGTCTCCGCCTCCGCGCGCAGCAGCTGGACGCCGAGGATCACGAAGACCACGACGCACACCGCGACGACGGCGACCACCGTCGCCAGCAGCAGCAGCGCCGCGCGCGTCGCGAATCTCATCTGGTGAGCATAATGCGCTGAACTCGCGCTTCGCGCAGAAGTCGCGGGAATGAGAGATAGCGCGCGCCGCCGCGGCGCGGTCCCTAGATTCGCGGCATCCGGTCGACGACGAACGTCGGCCGCTGACGAAGGAGTCGAGATGCCCCCTGTTCCCCTCGGTCTCGTCGCGGCCGCCGCCGACGACGGCTACGATCTGGCGTTCACGCCCTCGGACGGTGTGCTCGTCGTGCTCGGGTTCACGATGGTGCTGACCTTCATGGCGCTGATCATGACGCGCCGCCTGACGCCGATGGTCGCGCTCATCGTGGTGCCGACGATCTTCGGCCTGTTCGCCGGTGCCGGTCTCGGGCTCGGCGACATGATCATCGACGCGATCAAATCGATGGCGCCGACCGCGGCGCTGCTGATGTTCGCGATCATGTACTTCGGCATCATGATCGACGTCGGGCTGTTCGACCCCCTGATCCGCGTGATCACGCGGGTGCTGGGGGACGACCCCGCGAAGGTCGTGCTCGGCACGGCGCTGCTCGCCGGGGCCGTGTCGCTGGACGGCGACGGATCGACGACCTTCATCATCACCACCTCCGCGATGCTGCCGATCTATCTCCGGCTGGGGATGAGCCCGGTCGTGCTCACCTGCGTGGCGGGGCTGATGAACGGCACCCTGAACATCGTGCCGTGGGGCGGGCCGACGGTGCGCGCGGCATCCGCTCTCTCGCTGGAGCCCACCGACATCTTCGTGCCGATGCTGCCCTCGCTCGCGACGGGTCTCGTGATCTCCCTCGCCTTCGCGTGGTTCCTCGGCCTGAGCGAGCGCCGGCGCCTCGCCGGCGTGGTCGACACCACGCGGATCGAGGCGACCCGCGGCGACGGCATCTTCGGCGCGCCGCGCCTGTTCCGCGGGGCCGAGCCCAAGCCGGGAGCCGCGGCGACGCTGCGCACCGGCAACATCGTGACCGTGCGCGGCGCCCGCGAGGCCGTCGCGGCGACCGCCCTCGTGGATGCCGTCGACACCGCCATGGCCGACACGATGCTCGATCCGAACCGGCCCACGCTGCGCCCGCGGCTCATCTGGTTCAACCTCGCGCTGACGGTCGCGGTGATGGTGCTGCTGATCCTGGACCTGTTCCCGCTGGCGTTCGTCTTCATGGTGGGAGCGGCGATCGCGCTGATCGTGAACTTCCCGAAGCTGAAGAGCCAGGCCGACGAGATCGTCGCCCACGCCCCGTCGATCGTGGGCGTGGTGTCGATGGTGCTCGCCGCGGGCGTGCTCGTGGGCGTGCTCAACGGCACGGGCATGGTGACCGCGATGGCCTCGTGGATCACCTCGGTCATCCCCGCCGAGCTGGGCCCGTTCCTCGCCGTGATCACGGGAGTGCTGTCGATCCCGTTCACGTTCTTCATGTCGAACGACGCCTTCTACTTCGGCATCCTGCCGGTGCTCGCCGAGAGCGCGTCGCACTTCGGGATCGCGCCCGTCGAGATGGCGCGGGCCTCGATCACCGGCCAGCCGGTGCACCTGCAGAGCCCGCTCGTGCCGGCGATCCTGCTGCTCGTGTCCCTCGCGAACGTCAACCTCGGCGACCACCACAAGAAGGTGCTGTGGCGGGCGACGCTCGTCTCGCTCGCGATGCTCGCGGTCGGCGTCCTGGTCGGGGCGATCCCCTTCGCCGGCTGACCGCTCGTCCGTCCGGCGCGGCCGGCGGGGGTCAGCCCTCGTCGGCCGCGTCGGTCGTGTGCGGGCGCACGCGGACGATGTTGGTGGTCTCGTCGATGTCCGCGACGGTCGGGTGCGCCTTGACGAAGTCGGAGAACGACCGGTGGCCGAGAGCCTTCTCGCTGAACGAGGGGTCCATCCGCTTGAGGAGGTTCTTCACGGCCGACAGATGCACCCATTCGTCGTCGGTGCGCTCCTGCTCCAGCCGCAGGGCGCGGCCCAGGAGCTCGGCCGTCGGGTCCTCCGCCTTCTTGCGGCGGCGGGAGGACGTCGTGGCCGCGGCATCCGTCTTCTTCTGTGCGGTGGCGGCCGCCGCGGGCGGAACGACGCCGGGCAACGAGTCGTAGGCGTCGAACTGGTCGCACGCCGCGGCGAGCGACTTCGCGGTCGACCCGGCGACGCCGACCCCGACGACGACCCGACCGAGACGCTTGCAGCGCTGCGCGAGCGGCACGTAGTCGCTGTCTCCCGCCACGATGACGACGTGGGTGAGGTCGGGCAGGCGGAACATGTCCTCGACCGTGTCGACGGCCAGGCGGATGTCGGCGCCGTTCTTCGCGTACGCGGCGGCCGGGAACAGCTGGACGAGGTCGACGGCGCGCGCGACGAGCTGCGAGCGGTACAGCGCGTTCACCGGCGACGACCAGTCGGCGTAGGCCCGCGTGAGCACCAGGGTGCCGAAGGATGCCGCGTAGTCGATGATCGCGCCGACGTCGATCGTCGCGTCCTTGAGGCGCTGGGCGATCTCGGGCGCGTCGGGGTCGGCGATGATCTTCTGCCGGTCGGCCGCGTACGAGTTGCGCCCGTGCACGCGGTCGTACCAGCTCATCACGATGTTGTCGAAGTCGAGATACACCGCGACGCGGTTGCCCTGCAGCTCGGCCATGTCAGCGCCCCTTCGGGTAGGTCACGCCGAGCTGGGCTCGCACGCCGTCGAGGGCGGCCATGATCGCGATCGACTCGTCGAACGGGAGGAGGTCGCTGTCGGTGCGTCCCGCGCGCAGCAGCGCCTCGGCGTACAGAGCCTGGAACTGCATGCCGCGCCCGTCGACGGTGGAGCGGTACTCCTCGATGACCGTGCCGTCGGTCGCGGTCACGCGGAAGGAGGTGGGCTCGTACCACACGCGGTCGATGTCGATGCGGGCGGCCGTGCCGATGACGTGCGCCGCGTTCGGTCCGGCGGCGCGCGAGCTCGTGACGAGCGACGACACCGCGCCTCCTTCGTGGACGGCGGCGATCGCGACCTCGGTGTCGGCGCCCGTCTCGCCGAGCCGACCGACCGCGCGCACCTCGGTCATCGGTCCGAGCACATCCCATGCGAAGGAGACCGGGTAGATGCCGAGGTCCAGCAGGGCACCGCCGCCGAGCTCGAGGGCGTTCAGGCGGTGGCCGGGATCGAGCGGGAGCGACTGGGTGTGGTCGGCCACGACCGTGCGCACCTCGCCGATCGTCCCGTCGGCGATGAGCTCGCGGATGCGCACCATGTGCGGCAGGTACCGCGTCCACATCGCCTCCATCGCGAGCAGTCCGCGGCCGGCCGCGATGTCGCGGATCGCGACGGCCTCGTCGGCGTCGAGCGTCACCGCCTTCTCGATGAGGACGTGCTTTCCGGCCTCGAGAGCGAGGACGGCGTGCTCGCGATGATGACTGTGCGGCGAGGCGACGTAGACGATGTCAACCTCGGGGTCGGCGACCAGCTCCTCGTACGAGCCATGGGCGCGGGGGATGCCGTGCTCCTGCGCGAACGCCTCCGCGGACTCGGCGCGACGCGAACCGACCGCGGTGACCGTCAGCCCCGCGGTCCGGAGATCCTTCGTGAAGGCGTGGGCGATGCCGCCCGTCGCCAGGATGCCCCAGCGGACGGGGGCGCCGGGGATCGGGGAGGCGGCGCCGGGGCTGCCGGGAGCGATGTCGGTCATGCCTCGAGCCTATCGGCGGCCGCGTAGGCTCGAGCCGTGAGTGCCGACAACGCCGCCTCGATCGCCCGGTTCCGTGAGCTGCTGCAGATTCCGACCGTCTCGCATGCCGACGAGGGCCTCATCGACTGGGAACCCTTCGACCGGCTGCTCGACGCGGTTGTGCGCCTGTATCCGGCCCTGCATGCCGTGCTGGAGCGCGAGGTCGTCGACGGGCATTCGCTGCTCTACCGCTGGCCGGGCTCCCGCGGCGGGGCGGACCCGCTCGTGCTGATGGCGCACCTGGATGTCGTGCCGGTGGTCGAGCAGGAGTGGGATCTCCCGCCGTTCGCCGCGGAGATCGCCGGCGACGGTGCGGATGAGGCCATCCACGCGCGCGGAGCGATCGACGACAAGGGCGCGCTCGTCGCCATCCTCGAAGCGGTCGAGGCGCTCATCGCCGACGGCTTCTCACCCGATCACGACGTCTACCTCGCCTTCGGGCACAACGAGGAGACCGCCGGCGGGGGCGCCCGGGCGATCGTCGCGCTGCTGCGCGAGCGCGGCGTGGAGCCCGGTCTCGTCTTGGACGAGGGCGGCGCCGTCGTGGAGGGCGTCGTGCCGGGGATCTCGGTGCCCACCGCGATGGTGGGTGTCGCCGAGCGGGGCGTCATGACGCTCCGTCTCACCGCCCGGGAGGGCGGCGGGCACGCGTCGACGCCGCCGGCCTTCCCGGCGACGGCGCGCCTGGCCCGGGCGATCGACCGCATCCACCGGCATCCGTTCCCCGCGCGCATCGCGCCGCCGGTGCGGGCGCTCTTCGCCACCCTCGCCCCGCACGCCGCTCAGCCGCTGCGGACGGTGTTCGCCAATCTGGGCCTGCTCGCGCCGGTGGTGGCGCGGGTCTTCCCCCGGCTCGGGCCGGAGATGAACGCGATGGTGCGCACCACCGCCGTCGCCACCGAGCTGTCGGGCGCCCCCGGCGAGAACGTCCTCGCGACGACCGCGCGCGCCGCGGTCAATGTCCGCCTGCTCACGGGCGACACGGTCGCCTCCGCGACGGCGCGGATCCGCCGCGTCGTCGCCGACCCGCATGTCGAGGTGGAGGTGCGCCACGGGTCCGATCCGTCGCCGGTCTCGCCGTGGCGCGGACAGCCGTGGCGGCGCATCGCCGCGGCGGTCCGCGAGACGCTGGGCGAGGAGGTCGTCACGACGCCCTACATCCAGCTCGGTGCGAGCGACAGCCGGTGGTTCACGGCCATCAGCGCGCACGTCTACCGCTTCACGCCGTTCCACCTCACGCGCGCCGAACGCGACGCCCTGCACTCGCACAACGAGCGCATCCGGGTCGCGTCGTGGCTGGCCGGCATCCGCTTCTACCGGGCCCTCATCGCGGCCAGCTGAGCCGGGAGGGTCAGGGCACCAGCACGATCTTGCCGTCGGCGCCGGCGGCGACGAGCCGGTGCGCCTCCGCGGCCTCGGCCAGCGGCAGCCGCGGTCCGAGCTCGATGCGGAACCGTCCGGCCGCGAGGAGGGCGACCGTGACCGGGACGGCCTCGGCCCGCCACGCTTGCTCCTGCGCCGTCAAGGGCACGGGGCTGCCGCCGCTGAAGGCCCGGATGCCGAGGGCTGCGGCATCCTTCCCGCGCACGAGCGTCGCGATGCGGCGATGGTCGGCGACGAGCTCGCGTGACTGCTGCAGTGCGTCGTCGGTGCCGGCGAGGTCGATGGCGACCGTGACGCCCTGCGGCGCCATCCGGCGCACGTCGTCCACCACGGCGGCGCCGTAGGGCAGGGGATGCGCGCCGAGCGCCCGCACCCGGTCGGCGCGACGGTCGCTCGTCGTCGCGAGCACCGTCGCGCCCGAGAGCACCGCGTGCTGGATGGCGGCCTGCCCGACGGCTCCCGAGCCGCCGTGGATGAGCACGGTGTCTTCGGCGCCCACCGCGAGCGAGCGGAGCGTCTGGTACGCCGTCCCGACGGGGATGCCGAGGGCGGCCCCCTCGGCGGCCGACACCTGCGGGGGACGTGGTGAGACGTGCGCGGCGGAGGTCGTCAGCGCGCTCGCGTAGGTGCCGGCGGCGCCGAAGACGACCACGGGGTCGCCGACCCGGAAGCCCTCGACCTCGGATCCGACCGCCGTGACGATGCCGGCGGCATCCGAGCCCAGGCGGCGCGGCTCGACGATCGGGTCGGATGCGCGCAGGCCCGAGCGCAGCTTGTGGTCGATGGGATTGACGCCGACCGCCTCGATGCGGACGGTGACCTCGCCGGGCCCGGGGGCGGGCACCTCGACGTCGGCGACGGTGAGGACCTCGGGTCCTCCGAACTCGGTGTACACGATCGCGGTGCTCATGCGGGATGCAACGGCCCCGCCCGGCCCGTATTCCGCGCCGGGGCGGCCGGATCAGGCGCTGAGCGCCTTGGTGATGCGGGGGAGCGAGACCGGCTCGGCGGTGCCGAGCGCCTGCGCGAACAGGCTCACCCGGTACTCCTCCAGCAGCCACCGCGCGTGCGTCAGCGCCGGCGTCGCGTCGGCGGGCAGGGGCAGCGTGCCCCCCGCGTCGGCGTAGAGCGCGGCGGCGCGCTCGAACTCGGTCAGCCGCTGCCGGTCGCGGCCGGGGTTGTCGGCGAGGGTCCGGACTCGTTCGAGCGCGCCCTGCAGGTAACGCGGCAGGTGCCGGAGGCGGTCGAGACCGGACCGCGACACGAACCCCGGGAAGATCAGTCCCGCCAGCTGCCCCTTCACGTCGCCCAGCGCGGTGAGCAGCGTCATCGAGTTCTGGCCCTTGATCGCCCTGTCGACGTCGCGCTGGAGCGTGAGGATGCGCGCCGTGAGCGACACCGCCTGGAAGAGCTCGTCGACCACGGCGGCCGAGAACGCGTCGCGGACGGCCGCGAACTGCTCCGGCGTGCGTACGCCGCCGGGGGCCACGCGGTCCCGCACGGCGTCGGCGACCGCGACGCGCGCATCCTCGATGAGAGCCTTGGCCGACGGGTACGGGGACGCGGCCAGCGAGAGCTTCTCGGCCGCGGTGAGGTGATCGAGCACGTAGGCGCTGGGGGAGGAGACGGCCAGCAGCAGCAACCGGCGCACGCCGGCATGGGTCAGGCGTTCGGCCCGTTCCGGCGTCGCCTCGATGCGCAGGGCGACGGCATCCTTCTCGTCGACGAGAGCGGGGTAGCCGCGCACGACGCCGCCGGCGACCTTGGTGTCGACCACCTCCGGCAGCGTGCCGAGGTCCCACGTGAGGATGCCGGTGCGCTCCGCGAGAGCGGGGGCCGCGGCGGCCGCGGCGGCGGGCGGCGCGCC